>NZ_JBLZIE010000001.1:0-40800 GCF_048553575.1 Demequina ureilytica
TCCAAACCATCCAGATCCAGATCGTCACCCACCACATACTCCGACTTGGACGGCAACTGCGTCACCGCAATGGACTCGATCGAATCGACGATGCCGGCGTTGTCCGCGACCTCCTGCGCCGTGAGAGCTCGGTTGTACATGGCGAACTCGCGGAAGCCTCCGCTGAACAGGCCGTCCACCTCGTAGAGAGACCTCCCCAGGTAGTTGGCGGTCGTGAAGCCATTGCCGATATCCGCGGGGTCGACGGTCACCGTTCCCGCGCCGACCTGGACTCCATCGAGGTAGAGCGTGGCCGTCGTTCCGGACAGGGTGTAGGTGAGGTGCACCCAGGTGTCGCGTGGCAAGGGCGCGCCCTGGGACGTGTTCTGCTCCCCGCTCCAGTTGCTGAGCGACAGCGTGGTGCGGTAGGGGCTGCCCTCAGAGAAGAGGTAGCCGTTTCCGTCACCAGAGCTGTCGGTGTTGCCCAGGCCATAGATGAAGTGCTGATCCGATAGGGAAGCGTCCAGAAGCACCTCGGCCTCGACTGTGATGTCCTCGACGCCGGCCATGATGTTGTCCGGCAGGTGGACGTAGTCGTCCGAGCCATCAAACATCAGCGCACCGTCCGCCACTTCGGTGCCACCCACGATCGCACCGTCGTATCCGTTACCGGTGACGTCGGTCAGCACAGTGCCGTCGTTCGCCTCGAAGTCGTACCGCAATACCTGGCCATCCGGGTCCGTCGTGACCGGAGGCGCGGTCTCCTCCTCCTCAATGAGCTCGCGCAGCGAGGCGAGCTCCGAGGCGGTGACGGGGATGACCGTGCCGTGTCGCGGGCTGGCCGGAAGATCTGTCGCTGCGGCCACCTGCCAGTCCGGGTCGGCGATGTCAGCGCTACGCATGGGGATGTACCCACGGCCGCCATACTCGTCGACGAAGAGGTAGTAGTAGTCGCCGTTGACGTCGCCGGGGTTCGACTTGAAGATCGAAGGACCCTCAAGGTTCCCCGTGCCCGCCTGGTCGCCGATGCAGTCGACCACTGGCGTCCACTGGTCAAGGGGTGCCGTCAGCACCGTCGAGGAATCCTGCGAGATGTCCTTGTTCATGCACGCGGCACCGCCGGAGGGCTGGCTCTCGATCTTGGTGAAGCGGTGATAGACGCCGTCCTCCTCGAGAACGGTGGAGTCGATGCGCGAGTAGCCGCCGTCCTGCCATACCTGAGCCTCGGAGAAGTTCACGAAGTCGCGGGTGGTGGCGTACAACATCACGTTCGACGTGCTGCCGGTGTGGTCCGGATCGTCCTCCGCATAGAGCTTGGACGCCCAGAACACCACATACGCGCCGAGCGAATCGTCGTAGTAGGCCTCAGGAGCCCACGCGTTGCCTGCGGTGTCCGGAGCGACCTTGACGTGACGCTGCTCCGACCAGTTCACGAGGTCGTGGGACTCCCAAACCTCCAGGTACTTCGAACCCTGGCGCTGGTGGTAGTCCCAATCTCCGTTGCGGCCCACCGAGAGGTCCGTGGCGATCATGTAGAAGGTGTCACCCTCAGGAGAGCGGATGATGAACGGGTCGCGCAGACCCATGGTGCTCAGTTCCGACTCGAAGAGTGGATCGCCACCATTGAGCTCGTCCCACGACAGCACATCGTTGCCGTCGGAGGCCGCGAAGTAGATCTTCTCTCCCTCAATCGAGTTGCTCGTGAAATAGGACATCGCGTAGCCCTCGAGCGGTGCGAGCTCGATCGCGGCCTTCACCGTCAGGTCGAATGAGCGCTGGGCGGTCGCTTCTCCGTTGGTGACCGTCGCAGTAACAGTGACCGTCGTGTCGGTGGCGGGGCGGGTGACCACGCCGTCGGCGGCAACGATTGCCGCGTCCGAGGTCGCCCATGTCACCGGCACGCCGTCGCTCTCGTCGGCAAGGTGGATGTTGCCGCGCACGTCCTCCGGCTCGACGATGGTGAGCGCATCTGCGGCCGCGTTGGCGACAGCCTGCGCCTCGGAGATGGACAGGACGGTGATGTCATAGTCGGCGGTGTGAGTGCGACCGCGGAGCTCGAACGTGGCCGTCAGGGTGACCATGACGTCGGACTCTGACGGCTGGGTCACGGTGCCGTCGGTGGAGATCACGGTCTCGTCGGACGAGGCCCACGTGATCTGCGAGCCGCTGTCACCCTCGAGCGGCAGAGTCACATCGTTGGTGACTGAAGTGCCGTCCAGCGCGATGGCCTCGGCATCGTCCACGAGGGTCGAGTCGATGACATCGTCGGTCCAGTAGGAGTCCTCGACCTGCTGCGCAGTCATCGCGGTCTCATAAACCGTGAGCTCACGGAAGTCGCCGTTGAAGAACGGGTCAGAGTATGACGAGCGACCCAGGTAAGCCACCAGGTCCGTACCGAAGTCCGAGATCGTACGGGTCACCGGGACCTCGCCCACGAGCTCCCCGTTGTAGTAACCCGTCACCGTGGTGGGGGTGATGACAGTAGTCATCTGCATCCACTCGTTCGCGGGGGTCACCGGTCCCTGAACGCGGGTCGCGGTCGTCGTTGACGAGACTCCCGCCTCGGTGCTCCAAGGGCTGCTGGTGGGGTTGCCGTTGGTGATGACCGACTTCATGCGGCCCTCGGGGTTCTTAGGGTTCAACAACCAATACTGCAGTGGGGTGCTCGCAGCCTTGCCAAAGAACATGGCCGCATAGTTACCCGACGCGGTGCGGTTGCGCAGCCAGGTCGAGATCGTCAACGTGTCGCGGCCCTCGAACACATCCGCGGGTATCGACACGTGACCCGCACCAGAACCGCTGGCGCCACCGGGCAGCGTTAGCACTCCCGCAGTGGTGTCGACCGTCGCACCGGTGCCGACCACGGTGCCGTGGAAATCGTTGCGGCTGAGGTCGTCGATCGTGTTGTCATCAATCGCATCAGCAAAGCCGTAGTGCAGCACCACGTCCGCATCGAGTTCCGCAAGCGGAGCCGCCTGAGCAGGGACCACAGCTGCGACCGCAAGCGATCCAGCCAACCCCACCGATGCTGCGACGGTGCCCCATCGCCTCCAGAAACTGGTCGATACGTTGTCCATCGTGTTCCTCACGTCTTTGTGTGCCATCGGTGGTGCGCCGTGCTTGGTAGTGCGAGTAGGTAGTGCTGCGACGGGGGGCGTGCGCCTGACGCGCAAGCGCACGCCCCCATCGCTATCGAACTGTGGTACTAGCCCTGCAGGTTGTCGTAGCGGTTCAGGAACGCCGCCATCGCGTCACGGGTGGTCGAACGGTAGGGAAGGTACTTCGTTCCTTCGTCCGTCTGCCACCCGGTCGTGATGCCGGTGTCCTCAAGCCACGTGATCTCCGTGTAGAACTCCGTGTTGGTGGACGTGATGTCCACGAACGGAGAATTCACCGGGTCCACCCAGGCCGGCTCGCCAGCCATGCGATACAAGAACGCCGCCATCGCATCACGAGTGATCGGTTCGAACGGACGGAACTCCTGACCTGCGTTGGTGTCCCAACCCTCGGAGATACCCTCCTGAGCCAGCCACACGATCGCCTCATAGTGCTCAGAGGAGCCGTCCACATCCACGAACGGAGACTGAGCCGGCAACGTCACATCAGGCGAACCGGCGTAGCGGTACAGGAACGTCGCCATCGCATCACGCGTGATCTTGTTGAACGGACGGAACTGGGTTTCACCATCGACAACCCAGCCCTGCGTGATACCCCGATCCGCCAACCACATGATCGAGTCGTAATGCTCCAGCGACTCATCGACATCGGCGAACTCCACCGGAGCCGGCTCGGACACCGTCACAGTGAACGACGTCGTGATCGACGCATCATCCGTCGACGTCACCGACACCATCACCGTGGCAGCCACCGACGAATCAAAGCCCGACACCGTGAACTCATCAGAAGTGAGCACCTCAGTGGTCGAATCAGTCCACGTTCCCGTGACCTCCAAACCATCAAGATCCAGATCGTCACCCACCACATACTCCGACTTGGACGGCAACTGCGTCACCGCAATCGACTCCAGCTCCGGAGCCGCAACTCCCTCAACCGTGACCTCGATCTGGGCGTCCGCGATTGCGGGGTCGAGCTCCTCCTCCTGCGACATGTCGAGGATCGGCATGCCATTGGAGTTGAAGTGCACCAGCTTGGCGTGCGCGTTGCGGCGGGGGTCGAACAGTCCACCATCGGTCGCCGAACCTGCCGGCAGATCAGTATCTGCCGTCGAGCGGGCGTGGTAGACGATGACCGGGTTGCCGAACTCGTCCACGGTGAACGAGTTGTGGCCCATGCCGTACATGCCTGCCACATCCCCGGTACCGAAGTACGGGTACTGGGCCTTGTGCCACGATGCCGGGTCCAGCAGGTCCGCGTCCTCATCCGCCCACAGGAACGAGATGTTGTAGGAGGCGTTCACTGCCGACGACGAGAAGGAGATGAAGATCTTCCCGTCGTGCTTGAGGACTGCGGCGCCCTCGTTGACCGGCGTGCCGGACTCGCTCTCGATCTCCCATGCGTGCTCGGGTTCCGTGATCAGGATCGAGTCGCTCGTGAGCTGCAGCGGGTTGTCGGTGTCCACCGACGCCATGCGCATGGTCGACAGTGCGAACTTGTCGGCCCACACCATGTAGTCCGTGCCGTTGTGCTCGAAGTGGGTCATGTCGAGCGCGAAGTTGCCACTGAAGGCGGTCGAATCGGTGGCGGTGGGCTCGATGTAGCCCACGGTCTCCCAGTTCTCTGCCAACAGCGGTCCGTCGCCGGCGAACTCACCGCCGGTGTACTTCAGCAGCGCAGGCTGCTTGTCCCACACGCTCGTGTTGCGCGAGGTGGTGAAGAGGATGTACCAGTCGTCGCCGATCTTGGCGAGCTCGGGGGCCCACACGTACGCGTTGAAGCCCGCGTGGTCCTCCTCGTGCCAGATCGTCGCCTCATTGGCAGCGGCGGCATTCAGACCCTCGAGGGTCTCGGCACTGCGCAGCACCACACGGTCATACCCATCGGGGTCTCCCGAACGGAACATCGGGTACGAGCCCGTCAGGTAGTACATGCCGTCATCGCCAACCGTGACGTCCGGGTCGGCGCGCTTCTCGGCGAGCCAGTCCATGTCGGTCGTGTACAGCGGCGCCTGCACGGTGCCGTTGACAGTGTGCGTGCCGGGCGTCGTGGGTACGTCGTCCCACTGCACGCCCATCTCAACCTGCTCGCCCGAGGTGTAATTCACCATGCCCGAGCCCGGCAGCGCCGAGTCATCGCCGGCCGTCACAGTCACCGGAGCGAAGGGGTCCACGCTGGTCGAGCGCACCCGGTCCAGCAGCAGGTCCACGGCGATCTTGTCGTACTCGGCGGCGGTGATGCCGATCGAGTCCGTGTCGAGCGCATCGGCAGGGAACGTGCCCGACGTGAAGCTCGGGGCGGTGGCCGACTCGAGAGGCGCGGTGAAGGACGAGAAGTCCTCCGTGGTCACCTCGTAGTCGATGTCGCCCGCCGTATACAGCAGACGGTAAGCACCGATGCCGTTGTCGTACTCGACCTCCACCCGGGTAACCCCGGCGGTGCCCGGCGCGAACGTCACGCGGGTCTGGTTCTCGTACGTCGACAGATCATCAGTGTCGTACACGTATGCGTCATTGGCGGTGGTGCCGGGGATCGTGGCGAGGAGCTTGTAGCCGCCATCGGGGTTGTGGAACACGGTGGGCGACGTGATCTCGCGGTTGACATCCGAACGGACATCGGCAGCGGACGGGAACAGCACACCCTTGTTGTCATTCAGCGCTTTGAAAGTCGAGCCGTCCTCAGACAGTGCCAGGTGAACGCTCGCAGTGTCGTCGTTGTTACGAGGCGAGCGAATGTAGCTGCCGAGGTAGCCGTCGACCTCCGCAAGGACGGTGACGTCAAACTGGCGCTCGACGGACGTCTCTGCATTGGAGAACGTGGCCGTCAGCGTGACGTCCTGCTCGGCAGCGCCGCGGGTAACCACGCCGTCTGTCGAGACAGCGTTCTCGTCCGAGGACGCCCAGGCGATCGAGATGCTCTCGCCGAGTGCGTCGGCCAGAGTGATGTCATCCCACAGGACCGAGACGCCCAGGTCGAACACCGATGCCTCGTAGGCCAGGTCAGCTTCGGGGGTGTCAGCGATGACCGTGACCTCGTAGTCGCGCACGTAGGTGCGGCCCGCGAGTTCGAATGTCGCCGTCAACGTCACGGTCGCGTTGTCGATGGCGGGCCGCACGACGGTTCCGTCGGTGCCGATCACGCCCTCGTCCGAGGACGCCCAGGTCACCTGCGAGCCGCTGTCGCCCTCAAGCGGCAGCGTCACGTCGGTCTTGACTGATGTGCCGTCGAGATCGATGGCGTCCGCACCGGCCACTAGCGCAGCGTCGACGACCTCGTCGCCGGCGGTCATCCAGTAGTCCTCGGCGATGTCTTCATCCGTCAAAGCGCCTTCGTAGACAGAGACACTCCGGAAGTCGCCGTTGAAGAAGATGTCCGGGTATGAAGAACGTCCCAGGTAGGCGACCAGATCGGTGCCGAAGTCCGAGACGGTGCGAGTCACGTCGACCGTGCCGATCAGTTCGCCGTTGAGGTAGCCGGAGAGCGATGTGGGTGTGATCACGGTGGTGGCCTGCATCCACTCGTTCACGGGGCTGATCGGCCCCTGAACCCGCTCAGGAGCGGTGGACGAGTTGCCGGTGGTGATGCCAGCTTCGGTGCTCCATGGGCTCGCTGTGGGGTTGCCGTCCGTCATCACCGTCTTGAAGCGGCCGTCGGGGTTCTTGGGGTTCAGCAGCCAGTACTGCAGGGGGGTGCTCGCAGCCTTGCCGAAGAACATCGCGGCGTAGTTGCCCGAACCGGTGCGGTTGCGCAGCCACGTCGAGATCGTCAGCGTGTCGCGGTTCTCGAACACATCGGCAGGAATGCTCACGTATCCCGCACCGGAGCCGCTCGCACCACCGGGCAGCGTCAGCACACCCGCGGCGGTGTCGACGGTTGCGCCGGTGCCTGCCACGGTCGCATCGAAGTCGTTGCCACTGAGGTCATCAATGGTGTTGTCGTCGATCGCGTCGGTGAAGTCGTAGCGTGCGACCAACGGGGCCGAACCGTCGCCGGTGACCGTCACGTCGAAGGTCTCTTGAGCAGTCGCGTCGCCAAGCGCCAGGTCGGCGGTCAGGGTCACCACCGTGTCGGCAGAGGGCTGGGTCACCGTGCCATTGGGGGCGATGAGCGCGGGATGCGAGCTCGTCCACGTGATCTCGGAGCCGTTGTCGCCTGCGGTCGGAAGAACCACGTCGGTCTCGACAGGTGAGGCCACGGCGAGCGCCGCGGCGTCCTCGTCGACGGCGGTCTGCGAAGCCGCAGGGTCTCCGAGCTCCTCGTAGTACTGAGCGGCGGCCTGCTGGTCGGTCATCGCGGCGGTGTAGACCTTGAGGTCCCTCACCGCGCCTTCCCAGACAGGATCGTTGAATCCGCTGTCCGGATCGTAGGCGTCGGCGTAGGGGGTCAGGCCGATGTAGGAGAGGAGGCCCGTGCCGAACTCCGTCACAGTGTGCGTCAGAGGCGTCGAGCCGGTGAGCTCGCCGTCCAAGTAGTTGGTCATCGACGTAGGGGTGATCACCGTTGTGTAGAGCGCGAAGCCCTCAACGGAGGCCGGACCGGTGTTATCGGCCTCGGTGGTCCACGGCTGGTTGTTGGTGGTCAGGCCGTCGGTGAAGACCGACTTGATGTCGCCGTCAGGGTTGGCGGGGTTGAGAAGCCAGTACTGAGACGGGGGCGCATCCGCGGTCCCGAAGTACAGCGCGGCGTAGTTGCCGCCCGCGGGCATGTCGTTGCGGAGCCACGCGGAGATGGTGAGAGTGTCGTTGCCCTCGAAGACCGCTCCCGGAATCTCAACGAAAGTGTCGTTGGTCAGCTCGATCGCGTCGTCGACGATGGTAGCGCCCGCGCCGTTCACGGTGCCGTCGAACGCATTGCCGCTCTTGTCAGCGATCGTGGTGCCGTCGATCGCGCTGAAATCGTAGTGCAGTGCGACGTCGTCGCTCAGGGGGTCCAGGAGCGAGGCCGAGGCGGCGCTCCCGGCAACTCCGACCGCCGCGAACGCGAGGCTCGCAACGAGGGCCGAAGAGACGATCCGCGGTGCGGATCGAGTGGGCAAGGTGGTCTTCATGTATCCATCACTCCATCGTGAGATGCCAACAAGGCGGGCCGATAGACCCTCGCTTGTGAACGATAACATGCAATTTGACGAGATCGCACTCCCCATCGAACGAATCGAACGATGGCCGGGAATGTCACCGCAGACCTCGTTGTCCTTATATACGTACGCACGCTTGGGTGCGCCCGGCGTGACCCTCTCACTGAGGAACTCATGACTACACGCATTCTCATCCTGGGCGGCGGCTACGTCGGCCTGTACACCGCCCTCAGCCTCATGCGCAAGGCGAAGGACCAGGTGGACATCACGGTCGTGGATCGTCGCCCCTACATGACGTACCAGCCGTTCCTGCCCGAGGCGGCGGCAGGCTCGATTGAAGCGCGGCACGTCGTGGTGCCGCTGCGCCGCGAGCTCAAGGGTGCGCGGGTCGTGCAGGGCAAGGTCACCGAGATCGCTCACAATGAGCGCCGCGCCCGCGTCGCCACCGACTTCGGCGACACCCTCGACCTGGAGTACGACGAGGTGGTCGTCGCGCTGGGGTCCGTACCGCGCACGCTGCCGATTCCGGGTCTGGCCGAGAAGGGCATCGGCTTCAAGTGGGTGGAGGAGGCGATCAACCTCCGCAACATCGTCCTGGGCCGCATCGCGCGCGCAGCCTCCACAGAAGATCCCAAGACCCGGGCGCGGCTGTTGACGTTCGTGTTCGTCGGGGGCGGCTTCGCTGGGATCGAGGCATTCGCGGAGACCGAGGACATGGCCCGTGCCGCGCTCCGCTATTACCCCGAGCTGTCGGCCGAGGATCTCCGGTTCATCATGGTCGAGATGGCGCCCGCCATACTCCCCGAGGTCGGTCCCGAGATGGCCGCCTACACGCTCAAGGAGTTGCGCAGGCGCGGCATGGTGGTGCATCTCGAGACCAAACTGGAGTCTGCGGTGGACGGCATGATCGAGCTGTCCAACGGCGACAGGTTCGAGGCGGACACCCTAGTGTGGACCGCCGGGGTCAAGCCCAATCCGACCATCGGTGCCTCCGACCTACCGACAGGCCCGAAGGGGCACGTCAACGTGCTTCCGACACTCCAGGTCGCCACCGAGGACGGCGACGTCGTGCCGGGCGCATGGGCTGCGGGCGACTGCGCCCAGGTGCCGGATCTGACTCAGGGCGAGGGCGCGTGGTGCGCCCCATCCGCTCAGCACGCCGTGCGTCAGGCACGGCTGCTCGGAGCCAACCTCGCCAAGCACATCGAAGGACGTGAACTCAAGGAGTACCGGCACAAGAATCTGGGCACGGTGGCCTCGTTGGGCTTGTACAAGGGTGTCGCGCAGGTGATGGGAATCAAGCTCCGTGGCTGGCCCGCTTGGTTCATGCACCGGACCTATCACATGGCGCAGATCCCGAGCTTCAACCGCAAGGCACGGGTGGTGGCGGACTGGACAGCCGCGCTGTTCTTCCGGCGCGACCTCGTGTCGATGGGCCGCCTCCACGAGCCCCGGCGCGCGTTCAAGGAGGCGGCCGACAGCTGAAGCCCAGGGGTCGTTGAGCAGACAGCGGCTCAGCCTGTGACGCGGGCGCTGACTCCCATGAGGTGCTCAGCCAGGCAGGCGGCGTAGGCGAGCGTCGCGGCCGCATCGAGTTCGGCCGCCGACAGTCGATCCGACGCCATCCTCACCACCGACAACGCCAGCACCGGGTCGAACCGCACGCGCGTGTCGATACGCGGCCCGTCCGGCCTTGCGTCGCGCAACGCGGCGACGGCGGCCTGCGCGTCGAGCTCGCTCACGAACCACCGCTCGACCCCGGTCGCGAGCACGGGCCCGCGCTCTTCCGCGCCGTCGAAGTGGATCGCCTCCACACATGGCTCATGCGCTGCATCGGCGGGCCACTCGGTCACCACCTGCCGGAACGCGTGGGTGCACATCGACGCCTCGGGGAAGTCGCCCACGATGACGGTGGACCCGCCCCGAGTGTCGAGAGAGACCGTGATCCGGGGCACGGCTGCGGCGAGCGCCGCAACGTGAGCGAGCGTTATCACTGAAGTCGGCATGGGGAGCTCCGCGATCGTGGGACTGAACGTGGAAGTCACGCTAGTCCGAGATCTCGCTTTTCACAATACCGGCGTTGCGAAAATGCTCGGCACTCACGCGAGCGACAGGAAGACCTTCTCGAGTCGCCGCAGACTGTCCTCCCGGGCCTCGCCCTCGTCGGTGTCCAGGCACTCGCGGAGCCCGGAGGAGATCAGGATGAAGCCCGCGCGGTCGAGAGCCTTCGACACGGCAGCGAGCTGGGTCACGGTCGACTCGCAGCTCTGCCCCTCCTCGACCATGCGAATCACTGCATCGAGTTGTCCACGCGCGCGCTTGAGTCGATTGACGGCCGCGCGTGCTGTCTCGGGTTCTGCCATGATCGCTCCGTTCGCCGGGGCCGGGTCTAGCGACGCAGCCACGGGAAGATGCTACGTCCCGCAGGAGCCTCGTGCCCGTCGCACCACTGGCTGGCGGGCACTTGAGCCTTCACTGAGTCGACGTGCTGTCCGCAGCCGGTCCAGGTGGTCTTGCCGCACTCGCGGCAGGTGATCGGTGAGCACATGGAACTTCCCTTCGTTCAAGACGGACGCGACCCCATGCCGCGTCCAGATGACAAAACTATACCCCGGGGGGTATTGTGATCGCAACACATCCCGAACTTGGAGGTCATCAATGAAGGTCGTCATAGTCGGCGCGGTCGCCGCCGGAATGTCCGCCGCCACCCGCCTGCGCCGCCTCGACGAGAACGCGGAGATCGTCGTACTCGAGGCCGGCGAGCACGTCTCGTTCGCGAACTGCGGTCTGCCGTACTACGTGGGCGGTGTCATCCCGGAGCGTGAGTCGCTGCTCCTCCAGACACCCACTTCGCTCCATGCGCGCTTCAACCTCGATGTGCGCACCCGCAGCCGAGTCGTCGACGTAGACGCCGAGTCGCGCACCGTCACCGTCCGCACCGTCACCGGGGACACCTACCTCGAGACCTACGACCACCTGGTCCTGTCCCCGGGCGCTCGCCCCATCGTTCCTGACATCCCGGGCGCCGAGCGCACGCTCGTGCTTCGCGATGTCGCAGACGTGGACCGCATGGCGGAGCAGACGGCCGATGCGCGCACGGCCGTGGTCATCGGCGGCGGCTTCGTGGGGCTCGAGGTCGCGGAGAACCTCCGTCACCGCGGCCTCGACGTGACCGTGGTCGAGCTCGCACCTCAGGTCCTCAGCGCCCTCGACGCCGAGATTGCCGTGCGAGTGCAGGACCGGCTCGAAAGCCACGGCGTGCGCGTGCTGACAAGGGCGCAGGTGACTGAGATCAGCCCAGATTCGGCGGTCGTGGTCGGTCCCGACGGCGAGGAGACGCTGCCCGCCGACATGGTGGTGGCGTCCATCGGCGTGCTCCCGGACTCGAGCCTCGCGCGCGCCGCAGGAGCCGAGTTGGGCCCGCGCGGAGCGATCCTCGTGGATGACGAGATGCGCACCTCGGTGCCAGGCATCTACGCCGTGGGCGACGCCGCCGCCAAGCGAGACGCGTTCGCCGACGGCCCCGCGCTGATTCCGCTGGCCAACCTCGCCAACCGACACGGTCGGCGCGTCGCGGACGTGATCACCGGCCACGCCGGCCGCGGCCGCCCCAGCATCGGCACCGCCGTCGTGGGCGTGTTCGGCCTCACCGCCGCGGTCACCGGGCGCACCGAGCGCCGCCTGCGCGGCGAAGGCCGTGCCTACCGAGCCATCCACACGCACCCGATGGACCATGCCGCGTACTACCCGGGCGCATCGGCCATGGCGCTCAAGCTGCTCGTAGACCCGGAGACGGACCAGATCCTGGGCGCCCAGGGCGTCGGCGAGGGTGGTGTGGACAAGCGCATCGATGTAATCGCCACGGCGATCGTGGGCGGCATCACCGCCTCAGAGCTGGCGGACCTCGAGCTCGCCTACGCTCCCGCATATGGGTCCGCGAAGGACCCCGTCAACATGCTCGGGTACGTCGCCGAGAATGCCGCGATGGGCGAGTCGCCGTCGATCCAGTGGCACGAGCTGGCCGCATCGGAGGACGCCCCTCTGGTGGTGGACGTGCGGTCCGCCGGAGAGCACTCGCGCGGCACCGTGGTCCCGCCGTGGGGCGAGCCGGTCAACATCCCCGTCGACGAGCTACGCGCGCGCCACCAGGAACTGCCTCGCGACCGCCGCGTCGTGGTCCACTGCCAGGTGGGTCAGCGCGGGCACACGGCCACGCGGCTGCTGCGTCAACTGGGCTACGACGCCGTCAATCTCGACGGCGGCTACCTCACGTGGCGCGATGGACTGCGGACGCTGGAGCCGGCGCCCGCACCGGCCTGAGTCGTCGCTTCACCACTTCTGCACACGGCGGTGACAGGAGAGGGGCGAGTGCCTGGAGCGCAGGCACACGCTCCTCGCTGGCCCCATGCGTCACATGTGTGTGCAGAAGTGGCGGGCGCGAGAGCGCGGTGTCTTGGCCGTCGATTGGTTCCGACTGTCGGGCAGAGGGGCGTTCAGCCGGCCGATGCGATGGTCGGCTTAGCCGTCCGTCCCAGGCAGCAGTCCGTGGGGCACACGTCCTGCCACGGCCCGATGTCGGTAAGCGCAGGGCGCGCGCGCGGCACGTCGCCCTCGCTCGTCATGTGGCGCTCCTCCACCAAGTCGATGAGGCCGGACACGAAGGCCGGGTCGACCCCTACGGTGGGGACACGGACCATCGGCAGCCCGCGGCCCTCCGCGGTCTCGAGCGCCTCGTTGTCGAGGTCCCAGGCCACCTCCATGTGATCGGAGACGAAGCCCACCGGCGAGACGACGAGCCCAGTGACGGACTCGGGCAGCGCCTCGATCGCGAGGTTGATGTCGGGCTCTAGCCATGGCACAGACGGGTCGCCGGAGCGCGACTGGTAGACCAGGCTCCACGGCACGTCGGGGAACTCGTCGGCCACGCGCTCCATGATGAGCGCGGAGACGGCGCGCTGCTGTGCGGCGTACCAGCCGCCGCCGGCGTGCCACTCCTCACCGCCCCCGGCCGGCACCGGGGTGCCGTCGGGAAGCGTCTCGCGGGGGCCAGAGGCGTCCGCCGCGGACGAGGGGATCGAGTGGGTCGCGAACATCACGTGCGGCGCCTCGCCTTTGCCCGCGGCCGCGAGCTCGCGGAGCCCGCCGCGCACGGCGTCAACGTTGGGCTCGACGAAGCCGGGGTGGTCGAAGTACTGCCGCACCTTGTCGAGCTCCAGCTCGCCGGTCAGCCCAGCCTCGTCGAGCGCCGTGGCGAGGTCCTCGCGGTACGCGCGGCATCCCGAGTAGGAGGAGAACGCGGTCGTCACCAGCACCAGCACCTTGCGGTGACCGTCAGCGTGCAGCTCGCGCAGAGCGTCGGCGAAGTAGGGCGCCCAGAACCGATTGCCCCAGTACACGGGTAGCCCCAGTCCACGGCTCGCGATCTCTCCTTCGAGCGCGGCCTTGAGGTCGCGGTTCTGCTGATTGATCGGGCTGACTCCACCGAAGTGGCGGTAGTGGTGCGAGACCTCTTCGAGGCGCTCGTCCGGGACTCCGCGACCGGCGGTGACGTTGCGCAGGAACGGAATCACATCGTCCTGCCCCTCCGGCCCACCGAACCCGGCAAGCAAGATGCAGTCGTACGTGGTGGCCGGCCGCGTACGGGTGGAGGCGGCGAGGGTGGGCGCTGTCTCAGTCATGACGCCAGCACCTCGACGGCCTCGGCCGTCTCGACGCGGCGACCGGTATAGAACGGCACCTCTTCACGCACGTGGCGACGGGCCTCGGTGTATCGCAACTCGCGCATCATGTCCACGAGGTCAGTGACCTCGTCGGACTCCATGGGCAGCAGCCACTCGTAGTCGCCCAGCGCAAAGGCAGCCACCGTGTTCGCGACCACTCCCTTGAAGGCGGATCCCTTGATGCCGTGCTCGCGGAGCATCGTGCCGCGCTCCTCGTCGCTCAGCAGGTACCACTCGTACGAGCGCACAAACGGGTAGACCGTCAGCCAGTCGCGGGGACGCTCTCCTCGCAGGAATCCGGGCACGTGCGCCTTGTTGAACTCCGCCGCACGGTGCACGCCTGCGGCGGACCAGGTCAGCTTGGTGTCTGCGAGCAGCTCGGTCGCGCGCAGCTCGCGCAGCGCGAGCTGCAGGTCCGCGAGGTCGGGGCCGTGCAGCCACAGCATCACGGTCCCGTCGGCACGCAGCCCGGAGACGTCGTAGATGCCCCGGAGCGTGACGTCGTGATCCGCGAGCTCCTCGACGGCGGCATCGAAATGCTCGACGACCTCCGGAAGCTCCTCGTCGGGGGCGTCGAGCAGCCCATCCAGAACAGAAAACAGGGTGAATCCGTGCGGTTGATCAGCCATGGACTCATTCTCGTCCTCGAGAGGGCGGAAAGGAAATCCGTCGGTGCCGCGCCCTGCTACCGGTAGCTGGCCTTCCCCAGGCCCGAGGCCGCATCGGCCGCGACGATCGCCGCGATGCCGCTGAGGCCGGCGGCGGAACCCACCAGGTGCAGGCCCGGCATCGGCTCTCGATCCTCGACCGCTGCGGGCGCCGAGTCCGCCCACTGCACGCGCTCGATGTCGCGCAGCTGGCTGTCCCCCAGCGAGACGCCCAACAACGCGGAGGCGTCCGCGAGCGCGTGCTCGCTCGCATCGCGGGCGTTGTCGATGCCGTAGGACAGCCGGACAACGTGCCGACCGCCCGTGCGCTCGGCGAGCCAGCGCCACTTGGCGGTCGAGTGCGTCAGCGCCTTCGCGCCGGAGACGTTGCCCACTGCGAGCACGCCCGTGCCGCGCGGCGCGGCATCAAGCTCAGGCGCGTCCAGCACCAATGTCACGATGGCCACCTGGCGGTCCTCCGCCCAGGCCACGTGCGGCACCAGTGCGGAGACCACGGGGCGCGGCACCGCGAGCACCACGCCATCGACCGGGTGCGCCTGGCCCTCGGTCCACACCTTCCAGCCGTCCCCGGCCTTCTCCAGTGCCCCCACCGGCGTCTCGAGGGCGATGTCGACGCCGCGGGCGCGGGCGTCGGCCGCGAGCGCATCGACGAGCGTTGCCATGCCGCCAGCGAGGCCCTGCACTGCGGCGCCGGCGGGAGAAGCGGCGCGCCTCGCGGCCGCCGCCCGCACGAGGCCCCCCTTGCGGGCCACCTCCACGCCGAGGCCGGGGGCGACGTCCCCGAGCGCGATGTCATCCACAGGTCGCGAGTAGATTCCCTGAACCACCGGCGCGACCAGGCGGTCGGCGGCCCGCGCACCTAGCCGGTCACGCGCCAGCTCTCCGAGGCTCGTCGAGTCGTCCACGCCGCGCACCGGCGTGAGCCGGTCGCCGAGCAGCCGGACGATTCCCCGCCATCCGATCGCGCGATGCAGGTCGCGTGCCAACACCGAGGTGGGCACCCCCAGCCAGCCCGCACGCGGCAGCGGATAGGCATCGTCAGGCGTGACCACCCACGCCGGGCGGCGCTCGGGGTGGACGATGCGGTCGGCAAGTCCTAGCTCGGACGCGAGGGCAGCCACATGACCACCGCGCGTAGCGAACGACTCCGCGCCCGCGTCGAGTACGAGGCCGTCGACCGTCACCGTCGAGATGCGACCGCCCACGCGGTCGTCGGCCTCCATCAGCGTCACATCGTGGCCCGCGACCGCAAGCCGGCGTGCCGCCAGCAGGCCCGCAATGCCGGCACCGACGACAATCCATCGCTGCGGATCAGCCACGCTCGTGCACCAAGTCGACGATTCGCTTGACGACGTCCGGGTCCGCGTGCGGCGGCATCCCGTGACCGAGGTTGACGACGTGGCCCGGTGCCTCCGTCCCGCGCGCCAGCACATCCTTGACGTGCCGGGTGAGCGCATCAACCGGGGCCGCGAGCATCGCGGGGTCGATGTTGCCCTGCAGCGCGAAGCGCCCGCCCGTCATACGCGACGCCGCGTCGAGCGGGGTGCGGTAGTCGACGCCGAGCGCGGTCGCCCCGGCCGCACCCATCGCCTCAAGCAGGTGTCCCGCGTTCGCCGCGAAGTGGATGCGCGGTACGGCCAGGTCGGCCACGGCCATCAGGGCGGTTCGCGATCCTGCAGCGCAGTGCTCCACGTAGTCGGCCTCACTAAGAGAGCCGGCCCACGAGTCGAACAGCTGCACCGCCGAGGCGCCGGCCAGCACCTGGGCGCGGAGGAACAGTCCTGCCGCACGCGAGGTCCAGGACACGAGCGCGTCCCACACCTCGGGCGCGGAGTGCATGAGCTCGCGGGCGCCCATGTGGTCTCGCGAAGGCCGCCCGTCGACCATGTAGGCCGCGAGTGTGAAGGGGGCGCCCGCGAATCCGATCAGCGGCACGTGCTCCAGCTCGTCCACGGTGATGGCGACGGCGGAGCGAATGGCGTCGAGGCCCTGGTCGAAGGACCCGCGGTCCCCTGCGATCCCGAGCGAAGGCAGCGCCTCGACGTCCGCCATGGTCCGCACGGGGCGTCCGAACACCGGCCCGACGCCCGACTGGATGTCGACGTCCACGCCGGCGATGCGCATCGGCACCACGATGTCCGAGAACAGGATGGCGGCGTCCACGCCGTAGCGCCGCACCGGCTGAAGGGTGATCTCCGACGCGAGCGCGGGAGTCAGACAGGACTCGAGCATGCCGGTGCCTGCGCGCGCCTCGAGGTACTCGGGAAGGGAGCGTCCGGCCTGGCGCATGAACCACACGGGCCGATGCGCGGGCCGGCTTCCCCGCAGCGCGGCCACGAGCGCGGAGTCGGCCGTCCTTCCATCGACGAGCGGGTGGTCAGCGGGCAGCGCGGATGACGTCATGCCCCGATTCTGCCTTGTTCCCGCGCCGTGTCAGAATGGAGAGGTGGTTCTCATGTCTCTCGTGGCCAGCCACCGCAACCGCGACCTCACTCTGCTGGAGCAGTTGAGCGTCGGATCCGACGTGCTCGGGTCAGCTGTTGCGGCGAGCGGGTCCCCCGTGCGCGGTGCCGTGGTCCTGCCCACGTGCAACCGCTTCGAGGTGTACCTCGAGACGGACGATCCTGCGGCGGGCCGCGCGGCGATCATCGACCAGCTCGAGAAGTCCACGGCGCTCGAGCGGGACGCGATCGAGGCTGCTCTCGCCACCTACGAGGGAGACGACGCCGTTCAGCACCTGTTGTCGGTGGCGACCGGCCTCGACTCCATGGTGGTCGGCGAGCGCGAGATCTCGGGGCAGGTGCGCCGCGCCCACATCGACGCGCAGGCGGGTGCCCACCTCACTCCCCTGCTCGACCGGCTCTTCCAGTCCGCGCTGCGCACGTCGCGCGTGGTCTCCTCCTCCACCGGTCTCGGCACGTCAGGCCGCTCGGTGGTGTCCGTCGCCTTCGACCTCGCGTCCGAGACCGTGACCTGGCCGGGTGCGCGCGCTCTCGTGATCGGCACGGGCGCCCTCGCCGAGACGGGTGTGGGCTCGCTGTTGAGCCGCGGCGTGTTGATCGACGGCGTGTTCTCGCCTTCGGGCCGCGCCGAGGACTTTGCCTCACGCCATGGGCTCACCGCCCTCGACCGAGACGGCATGCGCCGCGCGCTCAGCGAGGTCGACCTCGTGCTCGCGTGCTCGGGCGGCGAATCGATCGTGCTGACGCCCGCCATGGTCACCGCCGCACGCGCCATGAATGACGGCCCGCTGACGATCGTCGACCTCGCGCTTCACCGCGACGTCGCCCCCGGGGTCGCGCAGATGCGCGGCGTGACCGTCGTCAACCTCGAGTCCGTGGGTGCCCACGCACCTGAGGAGTCGGTCGGAGCCATCGACGCTGCGCGCTCGATCGTCGCTCACGCCGTCGCTCGGTTCGGCGACGGCGAGCACGCACGGTCCATCGACCCCGCCGTCGTCGCGCTCCGCGAGCACGTCTTCGGACTCTTGGAGAGAGAGCTCGCGCGGGTGCAGCCCCCTGCGGGAGCCTCCGAGCAGACCATCGCACAGGCGGACGCCACCGAACAGGCGCTGCGCCGGTTCGCCAAGACGCTCCTGCACGTCCCCACCGTCCGCGCCCGCGAGCACGCGCAGGCGGGCGAGTCCGACCGGTATCTCGCCGCGATCCGCGCGCTGTACGGCATCGACGTGGACATCCAGGACGATGCGTGCCCGGCCCCGGAGATGGACGCGGACCACACGCGCCCCGGATCCGCGGCCTCCCCGAGTCCCGCCGAATAGCCACCGGCGCGGTCTCGTCGGCGATCGCTGATCGTCGTCATCCCGTACCGGCGCCCCTCGCGACTGCGCCGCCCCTCGCTTCCGAGGCGTATTTACCACACCCGCGCGTTGTATTAATCGCGCGACTTCGGTTAGGTTAGGCGAGCCTCACTCGCGCACCGGGACGTGCGCGCCGCCCCCCACAAGGAGACCCATGCGCCAGCGCGCCCTGATCGCGATCGCCGCCTCAGCGGTATTGCTGGTCACCGTCGCCCTGTCGCTCGCCGTCGGGTCGCGCGCCATCGATCTCGGCACTGTCTGGGTGGCGCTCACCGATCTGGACCCCGAGAACCCCGAGCAGCTCATCGTGCGGGAGCTGCGCGCATCGCGCACGCTCATCGGAGTGCTCGCCGGGGCCGCCCTTGGCGTCGCGGGCGCGCTGATGCAGTCGCTGACACGCAACCCGTTCGCGGATCCGGGGCTGCTCGGCATCAACGCCGGCGCGTCTCTCGCGGTCGTGATCGCCCTCACTCTCGGCGTGGGCGGCGGCTTCGCCGCGCAGGTTCCCATCGCGTTCCTCGGCGCGGGGATCGCGGCGGTGGTGGTGTACGCGATCGGCGCTCGCGGAGCCGCGGCCGGCGCCCCGGTGCGGCTTGCTCTCGCCGGGGTGGCGCTCACCGCGCTCATCACCTCCATCACCTACGCCGTGCTGCTCGTCGACGAGGCCACGCTCGAGCAGTACCGATTGTGGGTCGCGGGGTCGCTCACGGGACGTCAGTCGGAGGACGTCACGGCTCTGATCCCGGTTGTCGTGATCGCCATCGCCGTGGCGCTGCTCGCCTCCCGTCAGCTCCAGGCCGTGGCGCTCGGGGAGGACGCCGCCCGCGCGCTCGGCATCAGCATCGGCGGCATCCGTGCGCTCACCATCGTCGTCGTCACCCTGCTCGCCGCTGCGGCCACCGCCGCCGCCGGTCCGATCGTCTTCGTCGGCCTCGCCGTGCCTCACCTGGCGCGTGCCCTGGTCGGCGCCTCGCTGCCGTGGCTGCTGATCGTCAGCGCTCTGGGCGGCGCTGCGCTCGTGCTCGTGTGTGACGTGGTCGGCCGGATCATCGCACCTCCCTCCGAGATCGGGGTCGGCATCACCACTGCGCTCATCGGCGGGATCATCTTCGCCCTCATGGCACGCCGCATGAAGGTGGTGGAACTGTGAGGACCCTGACGCTCGGCCCGCTCGGCATCACCACCCACCGCCGCACCTTCGCCGTGGGCCTGCTGCTCGCTGCCGTGCTGGCGGCGCTGTTCGTGTTTGCGCTCGTCGTCGGCAAGGCAGACGTGACCGTCTGGGACGCGATCCGTGCCGCGGCAGGCTTCTCGGTCGGCCCTCCTGGAGACTTCATCGTGGGCCAGGTGCGCGCGCCTCGCGCCCTCACCGCGATCCTCATCGGTGCCATGCTCGGGCTGTCCGGAGCGATCCTGCAGTCCCTCACCCGCAACCCCCTGGCGTCCCCCGACTTCATCGGCATCACGGTGGGGGCGGGCACCGGCGCGGTGCTCACCCTGTGGCTCGTCAGCGCAACGTCCTTGTGGATCACCGCAGCGGGCGCAGCCGCGGGGGCGCTGGTGACGTCCGCGCTGATCCTGATCCTCGCGTGGCGCCGCGTGATCGTGCCGCTGCGACTGATCCTCGCGGGCATCGGCCTCGGGTTCGTCGCTCAGGCCACCACGCAGTACCTGCTGACCCGCATGGACGTCCACGACGCGGGCAACGCACTTGGGTGGCTCGTGGGCTCCACCACCGGACGCACATGGACCCATGTCTCGTTTGCAGCGGTGGCGCTGGCGGTGCTGGTCCCGGTCCTGCTGTGGCACGCACGAGCGCTGCGCACCATGGAGATGGGTGATGACACCGCGCGAGCGCTGGGCATCTCTGTCGGGCGCTCGCGCTCCGTGCTTGCGGTGTGCTCCGTGCTGCTCGCAGCGGGAGCCACCGCAGTCGCGGGCCCCATCGGGTTCATCGCGCTAGTCGCGCCCGCTCTCGCCATCCGCACCACCCGCTCGGCCGGCGTCGCCCTCGTCCCGTCCGCACTCATGGGCGCCGTGCTGCTGCTGGCCGCCGACCAGGCATCTCAGCTGATGCCTCCCGACCTCCAATTCCCAGTGGGCATCTTCACCGCCGCCGTCGGCGCGCCGTACCTGCTGTGGCTCGTGTGGCGCGCATCCCGAGGAGGACAGTCATGAGCAGGCTCGAGGCACGGGACGTGGTGCTCGGCTACGGCGATCACGTCGTGGTGCGCGGCGTCGACGTGGCCATCCCCGACGGGCAGATCACCGCCATCGTCGGGCCGAACGGGTGCGGCAAGTCCACGCTGCTGCGGTCGCTGGTTCGCCTGCTCTCCCCCCGCTCGGGCACGGTCCTGCTCGACGGCGAGGACATCCATCGCACCCACACGAAGGAGGTGGCGCGCCGCGTGGGGCTGCTGCCGCAGTCTCCGATCGCGCCCGCCGGCATCACCGTCAAGGAGCTCGTCGCGCGCGGCCGCACGCCACACCAGAAGATCCTGCGGCCGTGGAGCGACACCGACGAGACCGCCGTGCTCTCGGCCCTGCACTCGACGGCGCTCACCGAGATCCAGGACTCGATCGTGGACGAGCTTTCCGGTGGCCAGCGCCAGCGTGCGTGGATCGCGATGGCGCTGGCCCAGGACACGCCGCTCATGCTGTTGGACGAGCCCACGACGTATCTCGACATCGCCCACCAGTACGACGTGATGGACCTCCTGCACCGGCTCAACAGCCGCCAACAACGCACCATCGTGATGGTGGTTCACGACCTCCACCAGGCCGCGCGCTACGCCCACCACGTGGTGGCGATGCACGACGGCGAGATCGCGGCCGCGGGCGCACCGGCCGAGGTGTTCACGGAGGACCTGATCCGACGCGTCTTCTCCCTCGAGGCCCGGGTCCTCACTGACCCGGTCACGGGCACGCCCATGGTGGTGCCTGCTCACGGCCCCGGAGGTGTTCGATGACCCAGCGGTGTTCGATGACCCAGCGGCGTCCGATGACCACCACCTCGCCAGGCCCCTCTTCACCGACCCACGCACGTCTCTGACCCCCTTCCCTACGAAAGGAACAGCATGTTCACCTTCTCCAAGCGCCGCGCAGGCGCCGCAGGAGTCACGGCCGCCGCGGCCCTCCTCCTCGCCGCCTGCTCCTCCGGCACCGACGACCAGGAGCCGACTGAGGAGCCCACCGGCTCAGCCGCCCCCACCACCGAGGAGACCTCGACCGAGGCATTCCCGGTCACGCTCGACACCGTGATGGGCGACGTCGTCATCGACGACGCACCCGAGCGCGTCGTGACGCTCGGCTCTCACGAGCACGAGTACTTGTACGCGCTCGGCGTCGCCCCGGTGGCGGTGCCCGTGAGCTGGCAGGGCTACGACCTGGGCACCGGCCCGTGGGCCCAGGAGGATCGGATCGCCGCTGGCGCCGAGCCAGAGACCTTCGAGCCGGGCACCTCGACCTACGACGCTGAGGCCATCGCGGCGTACGAGCCCGACCTCATCGTCGCGACGTACCCGAACCACACCATGACGCAGGAGGAGTTCGACCTCCTGTCGGGCATCGCGCCCGTCGTGACGCGTCCGGCCACCGATTCGGAGGGCAACGAGACCGCCGAGTGGGGCGTGTCGCTCGCTGACGAGCTCACCCTGCTCGCGCAGGCGACGGGCACCACCGACAAGGCCGAGGAGATCATCACCGAGATCGACGCGGCGTATGCCGAGGTCCGCGACGCACACCCCGAGTGGGAGGGCATGACCTCTCAGGTGGGCGGCTACTACGAGGGCCAAGCCTTCGTCTATGCCGTCAATGACACTCGCAACCAGTTCCTCGCGAACCTGGGCCTGGACGTCTCGGCGATCGACAACACCGACGAGGCATGGCTGCAGATCAGCGCGGAGCAGCTCGACGTGCTGAGTGACCTGGATTCGGTCGTGTGGCAGGTGGCCACCACCCCCGAGGCCAAGGATGAGCTCGAGGCCCTGCCGCTGTTCGACTCCCTCACCTCGACCGAGACCGGTGGAAACATCTGGCTCGGCGACCCCGTGCTCGAGGGCGCGTTCTTCGCGAACTCACCGTCGTCCGTGCACTACACGCTCGAGGGCTTCGTGCCGCTGCTCGAGGCGGCGCTCGACGGCGACCCCGCGACCGAGGTTCCCACCTCTACCAACGCGGGCTGACCCCGCCGGGGAGGCGCCGGGGCCGTACCCGGCGCCTCCCGCATCGGCCCCTCCCCCTCGACTGAGGAGACGCACATGAGCGACTCATACGTGGTCCACGTGGCCGCCGCAGAACAGATCAGCCCCAACCTGCGCCGCGTGACCCTCACCGGCGACGCCCTTCGCACCTGGGAGTCCACCGGCCAGCCCGACGAGTTCGTGCACGTCCATATTCCGGACGAGGCCCCGGCGCCCGGCTGGGAGGACGACCACGACATCGCTCGGCACTACACGATCCGGCGCTGGAACCCCCAGACGCCGAGCGTCGAGCTCGACATCGTCACTCACGGCCACGGCCGGGGCGCCACGTGGGCGCGCGAGGCGACCATCGGCGACACCGTCGCGATCAGCACCGCGCACGGGTACTACGGACCTCCCGAGGGCTCGACGCGCCGACTCCTCATGGCGGACGCCACCGGGCTGCCCGCCATCGCGCGAATCCTCGAGGAGGCCAGCCCCGAGGAGCACTTCGACGTCGTGGTGGAGCTCATCAGCCTCGACGACGCCATCGCGCTGCCCTCCCCCGCGACCGTGGAGGTCGAGTGGAAGGTATCGGGCAACGGCCGCGGGCCGTCCGCGCTGCTGTCCTGCATGGAGCGCCTGCCCGTCCCCGAGGGCGACACGTACGTGTGGCTCGCGTGCGAATCCGCGCACTCGCGCAAGGCTCGCGCCTTCATCCGCCGCGAGTGGACGCGCCACCACAAGCTGTACCGCATCGTCGGCTACTGGCACGCCGACCAGGAGGAGATCATGCGCAAGTGGAACGCGCTGACTCCTGAGCAGCAGGACAAGTACATGGAGATCTGGGACGAGAACCGTCCCGATGAGATCAACTGGCTCGAGCTCGAGCCTTACCTCCAGGAACTCGGGCTGTAGCCAGCCCCGCACACAGCCAAGCGGCCGATGCGAGGGTCACCCACGCATCGGCCGCTTGGCTTCTCAGCGCTAGAGGTCGAGCCTTTCCAGCATGTCGGTGACCAGAGCTGCGACCGCGGACCGCTCCGAACGCTCCAACGTGACGTGGGCGAACAGGTCGTGGCCCTTGAGAGCCTCGATAACCGCGGCCACGCCGTCGTGCCGCCCCACCCGCAGGTTGTCGCGCTGGGCGACGTCGTGGGTGAGAACCACCCGGGAGTCCTGGCCGATGCGGCTCAGCATCGTCAGCAGCACGTTGCGCTCGAGCGACTGCGCCTCGTCGACGATCACGAAGGCGTCGTGCAGGCTGCGGCCGCGGATGTGCGTGAGCGGCAGCACCTCGAGCATGCCGCGCGCCATCACCTCCTCGACCACCTCGGAGCTGACGATGGCGCCCAGCGTGTCGAAGACCGCCTGCGCCCACGGGTTCATCTTCTCCGCCTCCGAACCCGGCAGGTAGCCCAGGTCCTGGCCGCCCACGGCGTACAGCGGCCGGAACACCATGATCTTCTTGTGCTGACGGCGCTCCATCACGGCCTCGAGGCCCGCGCACAGCGCGAGCGCGCTCTTGCCGGTGCCGGCGCGGCCGCCCATCGACACGATGCCCACGGTCTCGTCGAGCAGCAGGTCGATCGCGATGCGTTGCTCGGCGCTGCGGCCGTGCAGGCCGAACACCTCCTGGTCGCCGCGCACCAGCTTGATGGCGCCGTCGCTGGTCACGCGACCGAGTGCCCCGCCACGTGCCGAGTGGATCGTGAGCCCCGTGTGCACGGGCAGGCTCGTGACGTCCTCGCCGCAGTGCTCCTCGGCGGGGGCCGCCAGCGACTCGGTGTCGTACAGCTGTGACATCTGCTCATCGCTGAGCTGGATCTCGCGCATGCCCGTCCAGCCGGAGTCGACGGCCAGCTCGGCCTTGTACTCCTCGGCCTCGATGCCCAACGCGGATGCCTTCACGCGCATGGGCAGGTCCTTCGAGACCACCGTGACGGCCAACCCCTCGGCCTTCAGGTTCGCCGCTACCGCCAGGATCCGCGTGTCGTTGTCTCCGAGCCGAAAGCCGCTCGGCAGCACGTTCTGGTCGCTGTGGTTGAGCTCGACCCGGACCGTGCCGCCCCACTCATTGGAGGGGACCGGCTGGTCGAGGTGGCCGTGCTTGATACGCAGGTCGTCGAGCATGCGCAGCGCGGAGCGCGCAAAGTAGCCCAGTTCAGGATGGTGACGCTTCGCCTCGAGCTCGGTGATCACCACCACCGGCAGCACCACCGCGTGCTCCGCGAATCGCTTGAGCGCGCGCGGATCGGACAGCAGCACCGACGTGTCCAGCACGAACGTGCGGAGCTCGGTTGCCATCGCGGCGTTGATGGACGGTGTGGTGTCGGGCTGAGTGATGGTCACAAGTGCTCCCCGCGTGTCAGGCCGCAGGGCACCGAACGCCCCTTGGCGTTCAGGTCAGGCCGGTACCGGGTCGGGCCGGCGTTGTGCTGTTCCCACGAAAGTGACGCTACGCCCGCCCGCGCGGGGCGGAGAGCGACACGCCGCGCGTCACATGTTCGTCACCTGGGCCCCGTGGGCCCGTCGTCACGTACGCCCCGGGATACGTGCGTGACAAGCGCGCGCATCGGCCGTCGTCAGGCAGGGGTTCAGCGCCGGTGCATGGCGAACGAGAGGTCAGCGCCCGTGGCGCCGCTCGCGCTGCGAGAAGGCGCGCAGCGCGCGGAGGAAGTCGACGTGACGGAAGTCGGGCCAGTACGCGTCGCAGAAGTAGAACTCCGAGTGGGCGGACTGCCACATCAGGAACCCGGACAGCCGCTGCTCCCCCGACGTGCGAATCACCAGATCGGGATCCGGCTGGCCCTTGGTGTACAGGTGCTCGGCGATGTGCTCGACGGAGAAGGACTCGGCGACCTCCTCGAGCGAGTGCCCGGCGTCGACCCCGCCGCGCAGGATCGACCGGACGGCGTCGGCGATCTCGTGTCTGCCGCCGTACCCGACCGCGACGTTGACGTGCAGACCGGTGGCGGTCTCCGTGCGCGCGACCGCGGCCGCCAGCCGCGCGGCCGCGTCGGGCGGGAGCATGTCGGTGGACCCCACGTGCTGGAGGCGCCACCGTCCGTCGTCCGCCAGCCGCTCGACGGTGGCACAGATGATCTCGATCAGATCATTGAGCTCGTCCGACTCGCGTTCCAAGTTGTCGGTGGAGAGCATCCACAGCGTGACCACCTGCACGCCGGCCTCCTCGGACCAGCCGAGCACCTCGGAGATCTTGTCAGCTCCCCGCTGGTGACCTTGAGCGGCCGGGGCGCCCGACTGCCGCGCCCAGCGCCGGTTGCCGTCGAGGATCACACCGATATGGCAGGGCGGGTTGCCCTTCTCGCGGAGGGTGCGTGACAGCTGCCGCTCGTACGGCCCGTAGAGCAGGCTGCGCAGGCCCATCCGTCTCCTCACAGTGGCGAACACCGAATGGCTCTACGGTATACCCGGTCAGCGGTGAGCGACCTTAACCTACGGTAACGTAGGTTCATGGTTGAGAACCTTCCCACACCCGGCAAGCCGCTCCTGAGGGGCTGGCTCCACCTCGGTGCCGCACCCCTCGCCCTCATCGCCGGCATGGCGCTCGTGGTGTTCGCCCCCACACTCCCCGGCCGCGTCTCGACCGCGATCTTCACGCTCACCGCAGTGATGCTGTTCGGCACGTCCGCGGTGTACCACCGCGGCAACTGGGCGCCGCGGCCACTCGCGGTGCTCAGACGCATGGACCACGCGAACATCTTCCTCATCATCGCGGGCACCTACACGCCCCTCACGGTCATGCTGCTCGACGGCACCACCCGTACGGTGGTGCTGACGCTGGTGTGGGTGGGCGCGATCGTGGGCACGCTGCTGAGGGTGTTCTGGCTGAATGCGCCGCGCTGGGCGTACGTGCCCCTGTATCTGGCCATGGGCTGGGTGGCCGTGGGATTCATCGGCCCGTTCTATTCCGCAGGCGGTACGTCCGTCGTGAGCCTGATCATCGCGGGAGGCCTGTGTTACACCGTGGGCGCCGTCGTCTACGGTACCAAATGGCCCCGAGGATCCACACGCTACTTCGGCTTCCACGAGATCTTCCACGCGCTCACGATCGCCGGATTCACGGCGCACTACATCGCGATCGCCATCGTCATCTTCGCCGTCGAGCGCTAGCCTCGCAGGCGAGACGGAGCAGCGAGACGGACGGGCGCGACAGGCGCCCGATGCGCGTCAGGCTCGAGCGTCCCCGTCGTCCTGGTCACGTGGCGGGATCTCGTTCAGCGCAATGTCGTTTTGCGCGGTGTCGTTCTGCGCGGTGTCGTGCGGCTCGTCCTCGCTCGGGCTTCCCGCGCTGGCCGCCCCGCCGCCAGGCGACGCGGAGACCGAGCCGGCCCCAGCATCGGCCGGCGGATGGGTGCGCACCTTCCGAAGGTGCTTGCCGAGCGATCGGAACAACAGAATCGCGGCGCCCACCATCGCGAAGGTCGCGATGAATGCGAGCAGCCCGGGCCCGCCTGTGAAGTCAGCCACGTCCACTCCCTTTCGTCTGTGAACTATCCTGCCTCATGATGAGCAATCCCTCCGCCGATGCCCGCGCCGCCGACGAGCGCGACGCCGGCGGCGCGCGTCCACGCCTGTCGCGCGGCCGGTGGGCGCTGGTGGTGGCCGGCCTCGCCGTCCTGACAGCTTTGGTGGCCTGGTTCGCCCTCGACTCCGCGGACCAGCCCGTCCGCTGGCAGGACGTCGGGTTCTCCGTCAACTCCGCCACCGAGACCGAGGTCACCTTCGACGTGTACCTCTACGCGGACGAGCCAGTCACCTGCTACGCGCACGCCATGAACGTGCAGTATGCCGAGGTAGGGGTGGCCGAGGTCGACGTGGACCCCGCCGATGGCGACGAGCAACGCTTCACCCTCACGATCCCCACCGTCGAAGAGGCGAACACCGCCCTGCTGCGCGGCTGCACACCCCGGTAGCCTCGCCCGGACGATCCGCGGGATACGGGGCATTTCACTTGTTCGTGGGGCCTTGGTACGGTGTCCTATTCTGTCCACAAGGAGGCACCCGTGACTGAGACGACTGGAACCTGGCTGACCCAGGAGGCGTTCGACCGCCTCCAGGCCGAGTACAACCACCTCGTGACCGAGGGCCGTTCATCGATCGCCAAGGAGATCGACGAGCGTCGCCAGGAAGGCGACCTGAAGGAGAACGGCGGCTACCACGCCGCTCGCGAGGAGCAGGCTAAGCAGGAGGCGCGCATCGATCAGCTGCGGCGCATCCTCGAGACCGCGACCGTGGGCGAGGCCTCCGGCACCGCTGAGGTCTCCTCCGGCACCGTCGTGACCGCAGAGGTTGGCGGCTCCGAGATGAAGTTCCTGGTGGGCTCACGTGAGGTCGCGGGGGGCACCGACATCCAGGTCTTCAGCGCACAGTCGCCGCTTGGCGAGTCGCTGATGGGACTCAAGCCCGGCGAGGAGACCAGCTACGAAGCTCCGAACGGCAGCAACATCACCGTGAAGGTCATCGCCGTGGAGCCCTTCTCTCCCTGATCCACGCCGCCCCTCTCCCCGCCTTAGCGTCCTCAAGGACGGTGAGTGCCGGATAGGGGTGCCTCACGTCTCGTAGACGACAATGAGTGCCGGACAGGGGTGTGGGGGTGAGGGTCAGCGACGCTCGAGCAGCACCGCCACCTCGCCGTGGCGGGTGTGCGGGAACATGTCCAGCAGCCTCGCCTCGCGAGCGGTCATCGACGGCATCCACGCGAGATCGCGCGCGAGCGTGGTCGGGTTGCAGCTGGAGTACACGAGGGTCCGGACGCCGCTGGCGTCGATCCACCGCGACAGCTCCTCACCCAGCCCGCGCCTGGGCGGGTTCACCACCATGGCCGCCGGAGCCTCTGCCTGGCGCGTGGCCCACGCCACCGCATCGGCCGTAACGAACTCGACGCTCGCCATGGCCGCGTCGCCGGCGGCCAGCAGATCGTCGCGGCTGCGCTGAGCGCTCGCCACCGCCTGCGCGCTCGTCTCGACGCCCGTCACCGCGCGGTAGCCACCGGCACCGTCCGACCCCACGCAGTGGAGTGCGAACCCGCCCACGCCGCAGTACAGGTCCCACAGGCTGTCCGGGCGCGCATCTTCGATCCACTGGGCGACCTGGCGGTACAGGGCCGCCGCGACCCCCGTGTTGGTCTGGAAGAAGCTCTGAGCGCGCAGGTGGAGATCGATGCCGTTCACGGTCATCGTCAGCGTCTCGCGCTCGGTCAGCACGATCTCGGCGTCCCCTTCGAGCACCGCCTTGTGCTCGGGCTGAACGTTGACCGACGCGACCGTCAGGCTCGGCAGCCGCTCGAGGAGCCACGGCAGATGCTTGCGGATCCGGGACAGCGACTCCGTGGAGCGCAGCACCCATCGCACCAGCAGATCACCGTTGGGTGCCAGCGTCACCAGCACATGCTTGAGCTCTCCGCGCCGGTGGGGCACCGAGTACGGCTCGAGGCGGGCGTGGGTCACGAACTCGGCCAGGACGGGGAAGGCCGCCCCGAGAGCGGCCGGATACAGCGGGCAGCCCCGCAGGTCCTGGCCCTCACCGCGCGCATCGAGGATGCCGATGGTCGGCGACTCGACGGTCCCCGCCACCACCATCTTCGCCTTCGTGCGGAATCCCGACTGCTGGCTGGACACCGCGGGCAACCACTCGAGCTTCGCGGCGAGAGGCCCGAGCAGAGCGGCGACATGCTGCTGCTTGTCTCCGAGCTGCTGCTCATAAGGGGTCTCGAGGATGGTGCACGAGCCGCACAGCCCTGCGGCGTGATAGTCGCACCGGATGGCCTGGTACAGCGGCAGTTCGCGACGAGGGGCGTCAGTGGGCACGTTCTCGCTCAGCGGTCGGGAGAGTCGGGCCCTCGGGTGGGGATCTGCTCGCTGTGCGGCTCGGGTTCGGATCCCGCTGCGGAGTGCCCCGACGCCCCCGCTTCCGACGCGCCTTGGGGCCTGGCCCGGGCCTCACCGGTGTGCGCCATCGCTCCGCGGGCACGCTGGATGGCCTCCTTGGAGCGCTCCGCAAGCACCGGGATCTGGGACGTGATGGGAGGACGATCGTCATCGTCATCCTCGTCGGGCTTGCGGTGCAGCCCACGGTTGAATGCGTAGATCGTGGCGACCACGGGCACGGCGATCACCGCGCCGATGAGGCCGAGCGTCAAGGTTCCGGCAGAGATGGTCAGCAGCACCGCGAGCGGGTGGATCGACGCCGCCTTGCCGAACAGCCACGGGTACAGCACGTTGCCCTCGATCTGCTGCACCAGCAGCACCACGCCCAGCATCAGCAGCGACGTGGTCCAGCCGCCGTCGACAAGCGCGACCAACGCGGCGATGATGCCGGACAGCGTGGCACCGATGAGCGGGATGAACGAGAACAGGAACACCAGGATCGCGATGGGCAGCGCGAGCGGTACACCCAGGATCCAAGCCCCAAGGCCGATGCCGACGGCATCGGCAAAGGCCACGAAGACGGTGGTCTGCGTGTAGCGGCGCAAGGTGATCCACGAGTGCAGCCCGGCCTTCTCCACGCGCTCGACGGCCGCATCGGGAACGAGCCCAGCGGTCCAGTGCCAGATCTGGCGACCATCGCGCATGAAGAAGAACAGGGCCACCAGGGCGATGACGATGCCGGCGAAGATGGTGCCGATTGCGGATCCCACGGACAGTGCGCCCGAGGCGAGTCCCTGTGCGTTGTCCTCGAAGAACGTCTGGAGGGTGCCCACCAGCTCGTCCACTTGGGCTTGGTCCACGCTGAGGGGCCCCGTCACCAGCCAATCAATGAAGGTGTCAAATCCCTCGACGGCCGCTTCACGGAGATCGTCGTACTCGGACATGAAGGCGGTCGAGGCGAGTGTGCCCAACCCAGCCGCCACCGAGATCAGGACGAGGATTGCGACAAGGGAGCCGAGCGCACGCGGGAACTTGATGCGTTCCAGCAGCGTCACGAGTCGCTCGAGTGGAGCGGCGATGATCAGCGCGATCACGAGCGGCACGAACAGCGCCGTCAGGCTCGTGAATGTCCACACGCCCGCGACCACGATGATGCCGACCACGATCGCGCGCCAGGACCATGCCGCGGCCACGCGCAGCGTCAGGGGCACCTTGTCCAGCACCGAAGCCTCGCTCGTGTAGAGCACGCTCGACTTGGGCCGCTTCTCAGTGGAGTTCTCGGGCATGACGCGAGCCTAACCTGCACCTCGCCGCGAGGCGGAACATGCGGGTGTCGGCCAGCGTTCACTGCTCGGAGAGGAGTCACCGATGTTCGGAAGTTCAAAGACCAGCATGATTTCCAAGGACGAGGCACTGCCCGGCCGTGACCAGCCGATAGAGGTGACGGACCGTCACGTGGTGCTCGGCACGCCACTGAAGGGCCCGTGGCCCGAGGGCCACGAGGTCATCTACGTCGCGATGGGCTGCTTCTGGGGCACGGAGCGGGTGTTCTGGCAGATCCCGGGCGTGTACTCGACGGCCGCCGGCTATATGGGCGGCTGGACACCGAACCCCACGTACGACGAGACGTGCACCGCGCGCACCGGCCATGCCGAGGCTGTCCAGGTGGTCTACGACCCGTCTGCCGTCACTCTCGATGAGCTCTTCGCGGCGTTCTGGGAGAACCACGACCCGACCACGCTCAACCGCCAGGGAAACGACGTGGGCACGCAGTACCGCAGCGCCATCTTCGCCACCACGGACGCACAGCTCGCAGCCGCCGAGGCCTCGCGCGACCGGTACGACGCGCTGTTGCGGGACAAGGGCTACGGCGAGGCCACCACTCAGATCGTGCGCGACCGCGACGCGGGCGACGGCACGTTCTACTACGCCGAGGACTACCACCAGGGCTACCTGTATAAGAACCCGGGCGGCTACTGCAACCACGGCTTCTGCCAGGTGGGGTACTCCCCCGCCTAAGAAGGCCCGAACTAAGCGAGCGGCCGATGCGCGGGTGACCCGCGCATCGGCCGCTTGGCTTGTGCCCGGCTCAGTTCACGTCAGTTCAGCCGACAAGCGACTGCACGAACTCGAGTTGACGCGTGGTCTGGTGCGCCTGGCCGCCCTCGTGGCCGTTGTACGGATACACGGCCATCTCCTTGCGGACGTCCGGAGCCGCGTGGCCGCCATACCAGTTGAACGCCGCGTAGCCGGTCGATGGCGGACACACGAAGTCCATCAGCGCGACGGACATGAGCGTGGGCGCCTGCGCACGCTTGGCGTGGTTGACCCCGTCGAAGTACGACAGGGTGTCGAGCGTGCGCTCGCGCTCCCCACGGAAGACGGCCAGGTACTGCACGACCTCGGCGTAGGGGAACTCGCTCGAGAGGTCCAGGGACCGCTCGAAGTGGCACAGGAACGGCACATCGGCCATCACGCCAGCCAGATCGGGCACCAGGCCCGCAACCGCGAGCGCGATGCCGCCACCCTGGGATGCGCCTGCGAAGATCACGCGATCGGCGTCCACCCCGGGCAAGCTGCGCGCCGCGTCGCACGCACGCGCCGCGTCCGTGAACACGCGGCGGTAGTAGTAGTCCGCGGGGTCGGTGATGCCGCGCGTCATGAACCCGGGCGTCGCGGGCGTCGAACCCACGGGGTCCGGAGTGTCGCCGCCGCTGCCCCACCCGGCGCCTTGGCCTCGGGTGTCGATGTAGAGGTGCGCGTAGCCGGCGGCGGCCCACACGGTGCGCTCGATCGCGAGCCCGCGGCCCCCGCCGTAGCCATTGACCTCCACCACGCAGGGCAGCGGGCGGTCAACTCCCGCGGGACGGGCGTACCACGCCTTGATGGGGGTGGCCGCCGAATCCCGGATACGTGACGTCCTGGATCTCGATCGCGCCCATGGCGATGGGCCCAGGCGCGAGGGAGACGCTCATCTCGCGGCCGCGGGCGTCGGCGAGGGTCTCACGCCAGAACTCGTCGAAGTCCGCGGGCTCCCGGATCTCGGGCCGGTAGGTCTCGAGTTGGTCCCGAGGGAGGTCGAACAGGGCCATGGCGCCTCCATGCGCTTCATACTTGCCGGCGGTGCCGGCGTGGCAACGGCCGATGCGGCGGTCACCGCATCGGCCGTGTCAGGTGTGCGTTACTCGCGACCCTGCAGGATCGCGATGATGCGCAGGAACTCGATGTACAGCCACACCAGCGTCAGGACGATCCCGAAGGCGGCCTTCCAGTCGAAGTGCGCGGGCAGGCCGTTCTTCACGCCGTTCTCGATGAAGTCGAAGTCACCGATGAGCGAGACGCACGCGAGGATTATCGCGAAGGCGCCGATCAGGACGCCGAGCGGGATGCCGAAGATCTCGATCTCGGTACGCAGGCCCCATGCAGAGTCGGTGCCGCCGAAGATCATCATCCCGACATTGACCAGCGAGAAGGCGATGTACGAGATGCCGCCGATGAGCAGGAACTTCTGCATCTTGGGCGTGTAGCGCACGCGGCCCGAGTGGTAGAGCCACAGGCACACCGCGAACGTGCACGCCGTGGCGATCAGGGCCTGAAGACCCGCGCCGGGCGCCTCGAACGCTGTCTCGATGTACGTGGTGATGCCACCCAGGAAGTAGCCCTCGACGGCCGCGTAGGCGATCGCGAGCGCGGGGGGCGTGACCTTCTTGAAGATCAGCACCAGGCTCAGCACGAAGCCGATGACGCCTGCGGCGATCGTGAGCAGCAGGCTGGGGAACATGTAGCCGGGAATCGCGAGCAGTCCCGCGAGCACCACCATGCCGGCGGTCTTCGAGATCACGCCCTCGTAGCTCATGCGGCCGGTGTCGCCCGGGCCCGCTACGGGCTGGCCGAACTGGTGGTCCAGATCGGCGGCCGAGACGGCCTTGCCGTTCTGGTCGTACGTCGCGCCGGGCTTGAAAGCGCTGTTGGTGCTGAAGGCGGGGCTGGCCACAGGGTCCTCCTCGATTAGGTCCGGTTCATCATAACTGCGAGCGCGCACGCTTTGGCGTCGTCCGAATGGACGAATCTGGGTGCCCCCGACGGGATTCGAACCCGTACTGGACCGGGTTTAAGCCGGTTGCCTCTGCCGGTTGGGCTACGGGGGCGTGGGGTCGATCATCCCGCGACGGCGCCCGAGTTGGCGAATCAGGGGATCGCCTCATCGGTGCAGCCCCCGGTCAACACGTGTCCGACCGCTGACCCCTGTGCTCTGCTCCCCCTACCCCGGCGGACGTCCGACGGGCCGGATGAACTCGGTCGCGCTTGCGGGAGGCGTGCTCGGCGCTCACCGCCGGGCTCAGCTGATCCGGCCCATCGGCGGCGGCAAGGACGCGACGAGGGCCCCGGCACCGTGTTCACGGTGTCGGGGCCCTCGATTGTGCTCAGCCCTTACTTGTCGAGCCGGTCATAGCGGTAGAGGAACGTGGCCATGGCGTCACGGGTGGTCTCGCCGAAGGGCCGGAACTCGGCGCCCGTGGACGTCTCCCAACCCTCGGTGATGCCCGTGGACTCCAGCCATGTGATCTCCGTGTAGAAGTCCGTGTTCGTGGACGTGATGTCCTCGAACGGAGACTCGGTCGGGTCTTCCCACACGGGCTCGTCCGCCATGCGGTAGAGGAACGCCGCCATCGCATCACGAGTGATGGGCTCGAACGGACGGAACTCCATGCCGTCCGCGGTTTCCCAGCCCTCGGTGATGCCCGTGGACTCCAACCACATGATCTCCGTGTAGAACTCCGTGTTGCCCGTGGTGATGTCCACGAACGGAGACTCCTCAGGAAGGGTGACATCCGGAGACCCGGCATAGCGGTAGAGGAACGCCGCCATCGCATCACGAGTGATCGACTTGAACGGACGGAACTCAATACCCGACTCCGTCTCCCACCCCTTCGTGATGCCCTGAGTGGACAGCCACATGATCGACTCGTAGTGCTCCAGCGAGTCGTCCACATCCACGAACGATGGCGCGGGCTCGTCCTCACCGGTGACCGTGACGACGTACTCGCTGGTGGTCACCGTCTGTCCCGCCGAGTCCGTGATGACAGCCGTCAGGACCACGTCAGTGCCGGCCTGGTCCTCGGACGGCGTCCATGTGAACGCGTACGGAGACGTGCTCGTGGTTGCCACCGATTCGCCATCGGCCAGCAGCTCGACCGACAGGACCGCGAAGTCGTCCTTCGCTCGCACTAGCGGCTCGATCTCGGTGCCCGGGCCGACCGTGAGGTCGGCGCCCGGGTCGATAATCGCGCCCGAGGGAGCCTCGTCGACGACGGTGCCCACGCCCTCCGGCGCGTTCGCCGTTGGCTCGGAGACGGTGACGTCAGGAGCCTCGACGAGCAGAACCTGCTCGGTCGAGTTGCCGGTCACCCGGCTCTCCTTCACGAAGCCGTCCACGCCGTGACGGAACTCCACGCCCACCTGTCCGAACTCATCTGAGCCCGATCCGGTGACCACGGTGTCGCTCACGTAACCGTGCTGACGGATGCCGGCATCCGCGTCATTGCCGGGGTCGCCGTCTGGACCGCGACCGCCGTCGAACAGGATGCCGCCCGACTGGTAGCCGGTGACCACACTGTCGGCCACCGTGAGCTCGGTCTCGACCGTGCCGGACCCCGCGCCCTGCAGGTAGTTCGTCTTCACGATTCCCCACCCGTGCGGGTTCGCCGTGCGCTCGTCCTCGTTCGCGCCCACCTTGAGCGGACCGACAATGCTGTCCGACACCCGTCCTGCGGTGTTGAGGAAGGCGATGCCAGCCTCCGCGTACACCGACCCAGAGGTCACCGTGACCCCAGAGAGGTCAAGGAAGAGCTCATTGGTGTCGGTCGAACCGAGCGACTGGCGCGAGACGGTGATGACGTTGCCCCCGCCGTCGCGTAGATACGGTGCGGTGCCGGCCAACGTCGTCATGCTCTGGTCAGGCATGATCGTCACCTTGTCGGCGCCCGCGCCCTTGATCTTCAGCGGCTTGCGGATCGTGAGGCCGTTCATCGCACCCTCCGCGAGTGGCATGCGAGGGCTGACGACCGGGGTCGAGCTTTCCTCGTATGTACCCTCGCAGACCACGATCGTGTCCCACGGAGAGGCGTAGTCCACGGCCTCCTGGATACCCGTGAACTGAGCATTCGGGCACTCCAAGCGGTCGTCGTCGACGGTCCACGTGACATTCGCAGCCGGGTCGGCGACGGTGTCGGGCAGGCTCAGTTCACCGGGGGTGTTGTCCGATGCGGCGAGGAACACCGCCGGGTCGGGTCCGGTCGCGGGGGCGCCGTAGCCGGCACCCGCGTTCGGGGTCATACCGTCGGAGAGGATGAGCGGCTCAGCGGAGGCAGCCTCCTGGAACCTCACATCCGCAAGTTGGATCGATCCCGAGGCGGGCATGCCCTCGGTTCCGAAGCGCAACTCCAGGCTGGCCAAAGACGAGACGTCGATGCCCTGGCCCGAGAACTCCGTGAGGGGCACCCGGATCTGCTCGAGCACGATGTGCGTGTGCCGCGTCTTGTCACCAGTCGACATGTGCAGGGCGTTGCCCCAACGCGGGTCCCCCGCCTTCACCGTCGCCTCGTGGCCGTCGGTGTCGGTCAGCACAATCTCGAAGTCCTGCGTGGAAGCGGCGGGGTCGAACAGCACCTCGGCCTCGGGGTTGTACGCAGGGTCATCCGCTTCACGCACCACGTAGCCGGGGTTGCGTGAGTCGAAGAAGTTGACGTCTGCCGCAAGCGTCAGCGCCTTGAGTCCGCTGACGTCCTTCGATGCAGCGGGAATCTGCGCCGTGAGAGAAGCCGGCGTGCCTTCCTCCCACGCGAGCGCCAACTGGCGACCGTAGGAGAGGTTCACCGGCGAGTTCTCGCGCATGCCGTTCTGTCCTCCGACAGCGTCGGGGTTCGGGAGCGGGCACGCCTTCTCCGCGTCCGGGTTGCCGGAGATGCCGAGCACACCGGGCGCGAACTGATCGGGCTCGGGGTTGCACCAGTCGTAACCCGTCTCCGGCGTCGGCCGCGGGTCGACACCGCCGTTGTCGGGATACGGGTTGGCGAATCCGGTGCCGCTCAGGGCCCCGCCTTGCGCGTTGAGTGCCAGTGGGTTCTCCACCTCGGGCCGGATGATGTCGACTCGCTCGCCCGAGGGGGCGAAGTACGAGGTCTGCACGCGGTCCTCACACGCGATGGCGGTGTCGCCCTCGGTGATGTCGGGGCACGCTGACGCGGGGATCTGCAGGTGCGATTCCGTGTCCGAGAGCTCGCCGGTCATGTAGGGCTCGAATGCGCCCTCACCGCCCACGTAGCGACGGAAGAACGCCGACATGGTCGCGAGTCCGAGCTTCTCCTGCGCACCCATGAGGTCGGGGTCGCCGGAGATCTTGGTGTTGACCTCGGGGTTGAAGGTGTCGCTGTTGTCGATCACGTATGACGCCGGGTCGTAGCTCGCTGCACCGCTCAGGCGCAGGTTGTTGTCGCGCACGTTCTGGTCGCTCACGGGGCGGCTGTCGCCGCACGCGGCATCGTTGGAGTTCGTTCCGTCCATGCCGTCCGCAAACCACACAGTGTTGTACCAGTTGTGGATGGCGCCCTGGTGGGACACCTGGATGGAGGGGAACGGGTTGTCGCCATTGATGTACTGGCTGCGCTCGAACATGCGCGCGCCCTGAAGGTTCGACACGTCGCCGTCGCAGAACGGCAGGATCGTCATGTACGGCACGCCGTACGGAGCCTTGCGCTCGTAGTCCACCGGTGCGAGGGAGATCACGCCGCGAATGGGATAGCGCGGTCCGTCCGTGCGGATGCGGTTGTAGTCGATGAAGCTCGAGACGGCGTCGCCGCCACGCGAGTGACCCATGAGGCCGATGCGGGTCATGTCGAGCTTGCCTGCGACCGCGTCGCCGATGGTGGTGTGCTCGTCGTCGGCGAGCCCGCCGGGCTCGTTGGCGGCGCTCAGCGCGTCGAGGGTCGCGGCGATGAGCATCCGGCGCTGGTGCATGCCCTTGCCGCTGGAGCCGTCCTGGCGCATCATCAGCTGATCCTGCGTCACCGAGAACACGGTGTAGCCCCAGCTGGCGAGATTCTCACCCAGGTACGCGTAGCCAGCCTCGTTGCGCTTGTACACCTCGCAGGTGGCTGTCGATCGGTCCTGTCCCTGGTCGCAAGAGCCGTGATTGCCGTGCACCAACAGCAGGACCGGCGAGGGCTCCGTGCGGTCGGCGGGCGCGTACAGCGCTCCGCGAATCTCGAGGCTCACTGCCTCTTGGGAGGTGCCCTCGGTGGGCGCGTCGCCCGACGAGTTCGGCTCCTGCAGGTCCACCAGCCCGAGCTTGGTCTCCTGGATGGTGCTGGGGGCGTAGGGCCCGCGGTCCAGCGGGTCCGGAATGCTGCCGGCGTCAAGAGCAGCGGCGACAGGGTCGGTAACGAGAGCGCCTGCGGCAGCGGGTTCCGAAGCCGAGGCGGATAGTGGGGGCAGCAGCAGTGTTGCTGCCAGGGCACCCGTGGCGAGCGCGCGCCAGCGGGTAGAAATGGATGCCATCACGGCGGTCCTCTTCCTCGAATGGTGATCAGGGGAGGCACCGCAGTGGCCCCTAGGGCCCCCGAGGGCGATGCCGTTGCCACGCTAGGCAACGAAGGTTTCGTACGAGACCGCACTTGTGTTTCGTCTAGGTAAAACTATCGCCGGAGGTCCCCTGCTAAGAGGGGCATGCCTCGGGTAGACGGCCGGCGGGCGTTCGACGGGCCGGATGAACTCGGTCGCGCCTGCGGGGGGCGTGCTCGGCGCTCACCGCCGGGCTCAACTGATCCGGCCCGTCGGCTTCACACGGGACTGGGGCGACAAGAAGGGCGCCCGATGCGCGGGCCGGGTTGACTCGAGACGCGCGGCTCGGGTCTCGTGACGGCTCAGGCCAACCGACGGCTCAGAGAACCTCGGCGGCCGAGAAGGCGATTCCGTCCAGGATGTCGTACTCACTGGTGACCGCGGTGTCGAGGGTGCCGCCTTGAGCGGCGACCTCGTCCCTCACCCGCAGCATGACCTCGCGCCACACGAGCGCCCCGGCACCGATAACGTCCACACGCCCCGGGTGCATGAAGGGCATCGCGGCGCGCTCCTCGTGGCTCGCGGCGAGCAGCGCCTCGCACGACCTCGCCGCCGCGTCGATCGACAGCTCGGCGGCGTTGATCGCGTCGCGCGAGTACTCGTCGAGGTCGAGCGCATGTGCGGTCACGGTGGTGATGCTGCCGGCGAGACCCACGAGGGTGCGGGTGCCGCCGAGGGGAACCTCGGCCAGTGCGGCGTCGAGAGCGGCCCGGACGTCCGCCTGCGCTGCCTCGATCTGCGGCGCGGTCGGCGGGTCGTCGTGCAGGTGGCGCTCGGTCATCCGGACGCAGCCCACGTCCATCGAATGGACGGCTTCGGGAGCGAGATCACCGAGCACCAGCTCGGTCGAGCCGCCGCCCAAGTCGACCACCAGGTATGGTCCCGGCCGCGAGGCATCAAGGGCGCTCAGGGCGCCGCGGAAAGACAGCTGCGCCTCCTCGCTCCCTGTGATCACCTCGGGCGCAACGCCCAGCCGCTCGCGCACCCCCTCGATGAATGCGTCACGATTGCGCGCGTCACGGGTGGCGGACGTGGCAACGAAGCGGATCGACTCGACGCCGTGCTCGCGACACTGCTCGGCATACTCCGCAGTTGCGGCGAGGGTGCGCTCGAGCGCCTCCGGCGCGAACTCCCCCGTGCGGTCCACGCCCTGGCCGAGGCGCACGACGAGCATGCGGCGCACCACGTCGGTGAGGGTGCTCGACTCAAGGTCGACATCGGCGATCAGCAGGCGGATCGAGTTGGTCCCACAGTCGATGGCGGCAACGCGGGGCATCAGGCCTCCTGGGCATAGGCGTCGGGGTCAGCGGACACAGCGGAGTCCGGGTCGGTCTCCATCGCGGGGCACGTGCACCGATCGGGACGCCAGTGGCCGCTGATCATCTCCAGGGCCTCGTCGCCGAGGGGGTTCACGCCCGGTCCCGCCGCCAGTGCATGGCCCACGAGCACATGTAGGCACTTGACACGATCGGGCATGCCGCCTGCGGAGATGCCGTCGATCTCGGGCACCTCGCCCAACTCGGCTCGCTCCGCGAGGTACGACTCGTGCGCCCGCCGGTAGTGCTGGGCGAGGTCGGGCTCCTCCGCGAGCCGCTCGTTCATGTCGCGCATCGTGCCGCGCGCCTCGAGCGTCGACACGGCCGCGACAGCCTCGGGATGGGTGAGGTAGTACTGGGTGGGGAACGGAGTGCCGTCGGGCAGCCGAGGGGCGGTGTGGACCACGGTCGGGTTGCCGCACACGCAGCGCGCGGCAATCGCGACGACCCCGCGCGGCTCACGCCCCAGCTGGGAGGCCAACACGGTCAGATCGGCCTCGGTGGCAGGGGTGTCGCTCACCCTCCGAAGTCTACGTCGGTGAGCGGCTCGCTCTCCCCGACCTCTTCCTCGCCCTCGCCGCTGCCAGTTGCGCCGTCCGGGCGCTCCGTCTGCTCAACATCTTTGACAGGGGCATCGCCGCCCGCTACCAGGACGGAGTCCCACAGCCTGTCGTACCAGGGCGCGCCGGCCGCGACCTCGGGCTGCCGCTCCGCCGCAGGCGAGCCCGCAGCGGGACCGTCGACGGTTTCCGCATCGACCACCCGGAACGGGGTCTCGCCTGGGAACACGTAGGCGAGCCGCTCGCGCGCCTGGGCCACAATGAAGGCGCGATCGTCCCAGCGCGCGAGCTCGGCATTCAGGTCGTCGACCTCGGCCTGAGCCACGGTGGCATCCTCGCGCAGTTCGGCGAGCGTGGACTGCTGGTCCACGTAGGCGCGCACCGACGGCGCCACCACCGCGATAGCGAGCGCGACCACCAGCAGGATCACTGCGGCTCGCCACGTGAGCATGGCGGTCCAGGAGCCGCGGGGCCGCGCCGGGTTGAGCGCGGGAGCGGGAGTGGGCACGGAGCGACCCGGGCCGGACGGTCCGCCGGGCCTGGTCTGGGTCCGCCAAGCCGTCGTCGTGGGACCCTGACGCCGCGGAGCGCGCGCGTCAGCAGTGCGCCGCGGGGCCCGAGGGGCGGGCCGCGGCGCGCCGGGACGGGTGGGGGCGCTCACGCCTGCGATTGTCTCAGCGGTGCGGGCAATGTGTGGCACGCACACGCGAGGCGCGCCCGGATCGACGCGGGTGACGTGAAGCGCGCGCGGCCTCCCTCAACAACGTGTCCCGACGACGACAGGTGTCCCGGCAGCCGCTCCCGCACAGCAGCGGCGCCCAGACAGCAACGAGGCCGCGGGTCGCCTGAGCGACCC
>NZ_JBLZIE010000001.1:40914-397088 GCF_048553575.1 Demequina ureilytica
CGGCCTCGTCAGCCGTGAAGCGTTACGCCGAGTAGCGGCGCGGGAACGCCGACGTGCCGGCGTACGCGGCGGCGTCGTCCAGCTCCTCTTCGATGCGCAGCAGCTGGTTGTACTTCGCGATGCGCTCGCCGCGGGCGGGCGCGCCGGTCTTGATCTGGCCGGTGTTGAGCGCGACGGAGAGGTCCGCGATCGACACGTCCTCGGTCTCGCCCGAACGGTGCGACACCATCGAGGTGAAGCCCGCACGCGTGGCCATGGACACGGCGTCGATGGTCTCGGTCAGGGTGCCGATCTGGTTCAGCTTGACGAGCAGCGCGTTCGCGGAGTTCTCGTCGATGCCGCGCTTGAGGCGCGTGGGGTTGGTGACGAACAGGTCGTCTCCCACGATCTGGACCTTGTCGCCGATGCGGGCGGTGAGGCCGGCCCAGCCCGACCAGTCGTCCTCGTCCAGCGGGTCCTCGATCGACACCAGTGGGTAGTCGGCGACGAGCTGCTCGTAGAAGTCAGCCATCTCCTCGGGCGACTTCTCGCCGCCCTCCCAGTTGTAGTGACCGTCCTCGTAGAACTCGGTGGCCGCAACGTCGAGCGCAAGCGCGACGTCGTCGCCCGGCTTGAGGCCGGCCTTCTCGATCGCGACCAGGATCAGGTCGAGCGCCTCGCGGTTCGACGCGAGGTTCGGCGCGAAGCCGCCCTCGTCTCCCAGGCCCGTGGCCAGGCCGCGCTCCTTGAGGACCGACTTGAGGGCGTGGTAGACCTCGGCGCCGTAGCGGTAGGCCTCACGGAAGGTCGAGGCACCGACGGGAGCGATCATGAACTCCTGGATGTCGACGTTCGAATCGGCGTGCGAGCCGCCGTTCAGGATGTTCATCATGGGGACGGGCAGCAGGTGCGCGTTGGGGCCGCCGATGTAGCGGAACAGTGCGAGGTCGGCGCTGTCTGCCGCAGCCTTGGCGACGGCGAGCGAGACGCCCAGGATCGCGTTCGCGCCGAGCTTGCCCTTGTTGTCGGTGCCGTCCAGCTCGAGCATGGTCTGGTCCACGATGCGCTGCTCGGTGGCGTCCAGGCCGACGATCTCGGGGGCGATCTCGTCGATGACCGCGTCCACGGCCTGCTCGACGCCCTTGCCCAGGTAGCGGTTCTTGTCGCCGTCGCGGCGCTCGACTGCCTCGAATGCGCCGGTGGAGGCGCCGGAGGGAACCGCGGCGCGCGAGAACGTGCCGTCCTCGAGCGCGACCTCGACCTCCACGGTGGGGTTGCCGCGCGAGTCAAGAATCTCGCGGGCGCCAATAGCCTCAATGCTGGCCATGATGCTCCTTCAGTTTGCTGGGGGTTTCTCTTTGGAGTCTATCGGCGCGCGATTTGGCTTGCGCACCGACGTTGGTCCTAGTCGGATGAATGTTCGGTGGCGACGGCCGATGCGGTCTCGGCCTCACGCGCGGCCGCTTCGTAATCCCGGGTCGCCTGGCGCAGCGCAGCCTCGGCGTCGACGCCCTCGGCCTGCGCGCGCGCCACGAGCGCAAGCAGCTGGGGGCCGATGCCAACGCCGGCCGGGTCCCGGACGTCCAGCTTTGCGCGGGACGCGCGGGAGATGACCTTCTGGGCGCGCGCGAGGGCCGGCTGCGCGGCGGGGATGCCGTCCATGACTGACTCGCGGCCCTTGGTCTCCTTCTTGATGCGCTCCCAGCTGGCGCTGACCTGCTCGGCCGTGGTCGCATCGGCGTCAGCGAAGACGTGGGGGTGACGCTCGGTGAGCTTTTCCGCGACGGCTGCGGCCACGTCATCGATGCCGAAGGGATCCTCGGGGTGCTCGCTCGCAACCCGCGCGTGGAACACGACCTGCAGCAGCACGTCGCCGAGCTCCTCGCGAAGGTCCGCGCGGCTGCCGGTCTCGATCGCCTCGAGCAGCTCGTGCACCTCCTCGAGCGCGTACGGCGCGAGCGATACGTGGGTCTGCTCGGCGTCCCACGGGCACCCGCCGGGTGAGCGCAGGCGGTCCATCACCGCGACGAGCCGGGCGAGCCCCTCGCCTTCGGTGCTAGCCGTCACTCAGTGTTGTCCATCACTCGGTGGCGAGCCAGGGCGAGTCGGTTGCGGTGAGGCCGTTGACGACGTTGTAGCTCGTGATCCACACGGGAGAGCCGCCGTTCGCCTCCGCCGTCGCGATCTCCACGGCCTGCTGCGCCGACTGCATGAACGCCTCGGCGCTGAAGTCTCCGGAGCGGGAGTTCGTGACGGCGTCCGCCTCGACCTGCTCCGCGACCGCCTGCAGCGCACTCATGTCCTCCGGCAGCAGGGTGAAGGCCGCCATGAGGAACGCGCTCTCGATCGCATCGACCAGCGCATCGCTGGGTTCGGACTGAATGCCCTGCGTGGTGAGCACGAGCTGCGCCTGCTGTTCCGCCTGAGTCCGGTGGTAGTCAAAGCCGATCTCGTCGGTCGCGGCGAGCAGCGGCTCACGCATCATCTCCAGCGTGATGACGTTGCGACGTCCGGCCGGCGCGGCAGCCTCGTCCTCCCAGGCGGCCTGCAGGGTCGACACCCGCTCGTTCGAGAGGGTCTCGCCCTCCACCACGGCGGCGGCTCCAGGCGCAGCAGGCTGGCCGGGTACCGCGCACCCAGCGAGCAGCAGCGCGGCCCCTGCGAGGAGGCCGCTGAGGGCACGATGACGAACGCTCATCTTCATGGGGCTCATCCTACGGGCGCAGGGCTGGTCACCCGAATCACCTCGCGGACCCAGTCGAGCACCGCGGGCCCTTCGATGGGCGTCCCGCCCAGGCGGGACGTGAGCGGCGCGGGCACCAGCACCTGGCGGACCGTCGGCTTGATGAGCGTTCCCGGGTAGATGCGGGCGATGCGCATGGCCGCAGAGTCCGGCAGCTCCACCGGGCTGAACCGGATGTACTTGCCCTGCGCGACCACGTCCGTGATGCCGGCCTCACGCACCTCGATGCGCAGCCGCGCGACGGCGAACAGGTTCTCGACGGGCTCCGGCAGGTTGCCGTAGCGGTCGCGCAGCTCCTCCTCGATGGCCGCGAGCGCGGACTCGTCGGCCGCATCGGCGATCTTGCGGTACGCCTCCAGGCGCAGCCGCTCGTGCTCGATGTACTCGGTGGGCAGGTGCGCGTCGATGGGCAGGTCCAGCGTCATCGGCGCGCGCTCGGGCTCGCCCTCGCCGCGGAAGTCCGCGACCGCCTCCCCCACCAGGCGGATGTACAGATCGAAGCCCACGCCCTCGATGTGGCCGGACTGCTCGCCGCCCAGCAGGTTGCCGGCGCCACGGATCTCGAGGTCCTTCATCGCGACGGCCATGCCCGAGCCCAGGTCCGTGTTGGCCGCGATGGTCTGCAGGCGGTCGTGGGCGGTCTCGGTCAGCGTGCGATCCATCGGGTACAGGAAGTACGCGTAGGCGCGCTCGCGGGCTCGGCCCACGCGGCCGCGCAGCTGGTGCAGCTGTGACAGCCCGAACGTGTCCGCCCGCTCGACGATCAGGGTGTTGGCGTTCGGGATGTCGAGGCCGGTCTCCACGATCGTCGTGCACACCAGGACGTCGTACTTGCGGTCGTAGTAGTCGACGATCACCTGCTCGAGCTGCTTCTCGCTCATCTGGCCGTGCGCGACCGCGATGCGGGCCTCCGGCACCAGCTCGGAGAGCCTGCGCGCCGCGGAGGTGATGGTCTTGACCGAGTTGTGGATGAAGAATGCCTGACCGTCCCGCATGAGCTCGCGCCGGATCGCGGCCGCGACCTGCGGGTTCTCGTACGGCCCGACGTAGGTGAGGATCGGGTGGCGCTCCTCGGGAGGGGTCGCGAGCGTCGACATCTCCCTGATCCCGGTCACCGCCATCTCGAGCGTCCGCGGGATGGGGGTCGCCGACATCGACAGCACGTCCACGTCGGTGCGCATCGCCTTGAGCGTCTCCTTGTGCTCGACCCCGAACCGCTGCTCCTCGTCGATGATGATGAGCCCGAGGTCCTTGAAGCGAACCTGGCCGGTGATGAGGCGGTGGGTCCCGATCACCAGATCGACGGTGCCGTCCGAGAGGCCCTGGATGACCTCCTTGGCCTCCTTGTCGGTCTGGAATCGTGACAGCGACGCGACCTTCACCGGGAACTGCGCGAACCTCTCGGTGAACGTGTCGACGTGCTGCTTGACCAGCAGCGTCGTGGGGCACAGCACCGCCACCTGGGCGCCGTCCTGGATCGCCTTGAAGGCCGCGCGCAGCGCAATCTCGGTCTTGCCGAAGCCGACGTCGCCGCACACCAGCCGGTCCATGGGCACGGACTTCTCCATGTCCGCCTTGACCTCGTCGATGCTGCTGAGCTGATCGGGGGTCTCGACGTACGCGAAGGCCTCCTCGAGCTCGCGCTGCCACGGGGTGTCGGGGCCGAACTGGCGGCCCTGCGACGCCATGCGCGCCGAGTACAGCCGGATCAGCTCGCCGGCGATCTCCTTGACGGCCTTGCGCGCACGGCCCTTGGTCTTCGCCCAGTCGGAGCCGCCCATCTTGTTGACCGAGGGCGCCTCTCCCCCGACGTACTTGGTGACGAGGTCCAACTGGTCCGTGGGCACCGACAGCCGGTCGGCCGCGCCGCCGCGCTTGGACGGCGCGTACTCGATCACCAGGTACTCGCGCTCGACGCCACGCACCGTGCGCTTGGTGAGCTCGACGAACCGGCCCACGCCGTGGCTCTCGTGCACCACGAAGTCGCCCGTGCGCAACTGGAGGGGGTCGACAACGTTGCGCCGCCGGCTCGGGACCTTGACCTTGGGGCCGGCCGCAGCCGCCGAGCGGCCCGTGAGGTCCGACTCGTTCAGCACGAGCATCTTCGACCCGGCGGACTGGAAGCCCGTGCCCGTGATGTGGGGCACGATCGCCACGACGTCCGGGGCGGGCTCGTACTCGTCCATCACGCGCGCGGCGATGTCCAGCTCGGCGCACTGCTCGGAGAGCCGATGCGCGGAACCGGTGCCCGCGGCCGTGATCACTACCTGCCAGCCCTCAGCCACACGCGAACGCACGGAGACCAGCGCCCTCTCGAGCCGACCCCGGTAGTCCTCGACGTCCGTCACCGAGGCGACGACCGCATCGGCCGCGCCGAAGGGTCCGATGGTCGCCCAGTTCAAGCCCCTGGCCTCGGAGGCGTCGCGAATCTCGTCGAGCGACAGGAACGTGGCGGCCGCGGGCTCGATCGGCGCCTCGGCGCCGGCGGTCGCGCTCACCCATGCGGCGGCACGGAACTCGTCGGCGGTGCGGGTCAGGTCCTCGGCGCGGCGGGCGAGCCGCTCGGGCTCTACGGCGACCACGCGGGTTGCACGCGGGAAGGACTCGGTGATGGGGACCAGCCTGTCGACCAGCACGGGGATCAGGCTCTCCATGCCCTCGACGGCCACGCCCGATGCGATGCGCCCCAGCATCTCGGCGGCGGCGGGGATCTCGTCGACCAGGGACGCGGCACGGCGGCGCACGTCGTCGGTGAGCAGCAGCTCACGGCACGGGGGCGCCCACAGCCCTCCGACGTCGGCAAGGGAACGCTGGTCCGCGACGGAGAACGACCGCATGGAGTCCACCTCGTCGCCGAAGAACTCGATGCGCACCGGGTGCGGGTCGGTCGGGGCGAACACGTCGACGATGCCGCCGCGCACGGCGAACTCGCCGCGGCGCTCGACCATGTCGACGCGTGTGTAGGCGGCGCCCGCGAGCGCGTCGGTCAGCGCGGTGAGGTCGATATCGTCTCCCACGCGCAGGGACACCGGCGTCAGGTCAGCGAGGTCAGGAATCACGGGTTGGAGCAGCGCGCGCAGCGGGGCAACCACGACGGCGGCAGGAGGCAGCCCGGCCTCGCGCTGAACGATCTCGGGGTGGACCAGGCGCCGCAGCGTCGCGAGCCGGCGCGCCACGGTGTCGGAGCGCGGGCTCAGGCGTTCGTGCGGGAGCGTCTCCCACGCAGGGAGAGTGGTCACGGTGGCGGGGTCGAGGAAGGAGCCGAGAGCGGCCGCGAACGTGTCCGCATCTCCCGAGGTGGCGGTGACGACCACGACCGGAGCATCCGCATCGGCCACCGCGCGCGCCACCAGTGCCGGCGCCGCCGCTGTGGGCGCGACCAGGTGACCGGCCTCGATCACGGGCAGGTCGAGGTCGCTCAGCAGACGGGTCAGTGGGCGAGTCACGGGAGCCTCCAGGGCATGCGAAGCGACCGGAATCTCCGGCTGGGCCATCCTACGTTCCTACGGGACGCCTCACAGATGCGAACCGTCTACAGAACCTTCCGACAGGCGGTGGGATGACGCGGTCAGTGCGCCTTCACGTAGCCCGTACGGTCGTCCTCGGTGATCTCACGGATCACGCGCGCCGGCACCCCTGCCACCACGGTGTACGGGGGGACGTCCTTGGTGACCACTGCACCCGCCGCCACGATCGCCCCGTCGCCGATGGTCACTCCGCCTACGACGGTCACTCCGCCGCCGATCCACACCGAGTTGCCGATGGTGATGGGCTCGGCCCAGCACGCCCCCGCCGCCCGCTCGCCCGCGTCGAAGGCGTGATTGGCGGTGTACAGCCCCACCTTCGGTCCGAACAGCACGTCGTCACCGATGGTGATGGGCGCGCAGTCCAGCATCACGCAGTCGAAGTTGCCGAAGAACCGTTCCCCCAGACGGATGTTGACGCCGAACTCGCACCGGAAGGTCGGCTCGAAGTTCGCGCCTTCCCCCACGGAGCCGAGCAGCGGCCTCAGCAGCGCCTCGCGCTCCGCCTGGGGCCGCCCGTAGGAGGCGTTGTACTCGTTGGTGGCGAGCACCGCTCGCGTGCGGGCCTCGACCAGCTCGGGCGTGACGTCGTCGTACATGGCTCCGGTGGCCATGTGCCGGAACTGCTGCTCGAGAGTGCTCACCTGCGAGGCCGCCCTTCGCTGTCGTTGGCCCGCACCGTGCGCTGCGGTCACGCCCCAGCCTAGCGCCGCGCACTACGCACACAGCCGAGCGCATGGCGGTGCCAGCGACCGCATCGGCCGCCCTAGTCCTGGATGCGCTCCGCGATCTCGTCGAGGTTGATCTCGTGCGTGGGCGGCACGTCGTCGTTCACGTTCGCGGGCAGCGAGGGGCGGATCACGGTGCCGTCTGCGCGCACGGTGCCGTGGAATGCCGTCGCGTCGGGTGCACCCGGGAGGCGCGGACCCTGCCCGTCGAGCGGCACCGTGAGCGGCTGCAGCTGGGTCAGGGAGAACCGCTCGCCGCGCACCTCCACCGACAGCCCGGGGCCCTCCTCGATGGTGAAGGTCACGTCCTCGGGCGCGATGCTGACGCGTACGCGCGTGCCGTGCTGGGTCAGGCGGAACGTCAGGCAGTCCCAGCCGTCGGGAAGCCGCGGGTCGAACTTGAGGACGTCGCTCTGGTCGCGGAACCCGCCGAACCCGTAGACGAGCGCCGACCACACGCCGCCAGCCGATGCCACGTGCGCGCCTTCGGAGGCGTTCGAGTGCAGATCACCGAGGTCGACATAGAGGCTGTCCCAGAAGTAGCGTAGCGCCAGATCCTCGTACCCGACCTCGGCGGCGATGATGGACTGGACCACCCCCGACAAGGTCGAGTCGCCGGTGGTGATCGGGTCGTAGTAGTCGAAGTCGGCCTTCTTCTGCTCGGCCGTGAAGTCGTCTCCCTGCAGGAACAGGGCGAGCACCACGTCGGCCTGCTTGAGCACCTGGAAGCGATAGATCACCAACGGGTGGAAGTGCAGCAGCAGCGGCCGCTTGTCCGCCGGAGTGTTCGCCAGGTCCCACACCTCGCGTTCGTTGAACAGCGCGTCCTGAGGATGGATCCCCAACTGCTCGTCCCACAGGATCGCCATGCCGTCCGCGGCACGCTCCCATTCCTGGACCTCGTGCTCGGTCACCCCGAGGCGCGAGACCAGGCGCGAGTATTGCTCGGGCCACCGGTCCTGCAGCTTGCGCACGCTCCCGGCTGCGCAGCGGAGATTGAACCGCGCCATGACGTTCGTGTAGAGGTTGTCGTTCACCACGGTGGTGTACTCGTCGGGCCCCGTCACGCCGTGAATCCGGAACGACTCGCCGTCGCCAGCCACGCGCCGCCAGAAGCCCAGATCAGCCCACATGCGAGCCGTCTGCACCAGGATGTCGATGCCCTCCCGCGCCAGGAAGTCGTCGTCCCCGGTCGCGCGCACGTACTTGTCGATCGCATAGGCGATGTCGGCGTCGATGTGATACTGCGCCGTGCCGGCCGCGTAGTACGCCGAGGCCTCCTCGCCGTTGATCGTGCGCCATGGGAACAGCGCGCCGTTCTGCGCAAGCTCACCCGCGCGGCGCTCGGCGGCTCCGAGCATCCGGTATCGATACCTCAGCGCGTTGCGCGCGATCACAGGGGACGTGTACGTGAAGAACGGCAGCACATAGATCTCGGAGTCCCAGAAGTAGTGCCCGCCATAGCCGGAGCCCGTGACCCCCTTGGCGGCGATGCCGTGCCCGTCTCCACGCGCCGCGGCCTGGGCCAACTGGAACAGGTTCCAACGCACCGCCTGCTGAATGCCGTCGTTGCCCTCGATCTCGACATCGGAGCGCTTCCAGAAGTCCGTGAGCCACTCGCGCTGATCCTCGAACTGGGTCCCGATGCCTTCTGACCGGACACGGTCCAACGTGCGGTTGCAGCGGTCGGCGAGCTCGCGCGCCGGCACCACGCGCGACGTGTGATAGCTCACCACCTTGGTCAGGGAGAAGGTCTGGCCCGGCTTGGCCCGCGCCCGAAACACGTGCTTCGCGTAGTCCTGCTCGACCTCGGTGACGCGGTCATAGTCGTCCTCGAAGTCGACCCAATGCTCCATCGCGGCTGCCAGCGTCATGCCGGAGCTCGCCGCCTGGTAGCCGAGCACCACTCGGTCGCCCTCGGCATGCTGCAGGCGCGGCTCGAGCACCCGCGCCTCGAGCTTCTCGGCCTTGCGCGGATCGGCGATGACGTCGGGTGACGGGTTGGCGCGGTACTCGTCCAGACCCGCCTGCCGGTTGAGCAGCTGCGAGGAGATGGCGATGGGCGCCTCCTCGTCGAGCAAGGTGACCTCGAAGGTCATCAGCGCGAGGTGGCGCTGCGCGAACGACACCATGCGCTTGGACCGCACCCGCACGCGATTGCCGGATGGCGTGCGCCACAGCAGATCGCGGGAGAGCACCCCGTCCCGCATGTCGAGCACCCGGGAGTAGCTGACCAGGTCCGCGACGGACAGCAGCAGCGGCTCGTCGTTCACGTAGAGGCGGATGATCTTGGGGTCGGGCACGTTGACGATGGTCTGCCCGGTGCGCGCGAAGCCGTAGGCCTCCTCGGCATGCAGGATCTTCCAGGTCTCGTGGAAGCCGTTGATGAACGTCCCGTGCGCGTGAGCATCGTGGCCGTCCTCGACGTTCCCGCGCAGCCCCAGGTAGCCGTTGCCCACGGCGAACAGCGTCTCGGTCACCCCAATGTCCTTGCGGGAGAACTCCGTCTCCACCAGGCGCCACGGGTCCACGGGGAATCGCAGGCGGTCCATGTAGTCGGGCGCGCCGGTGTCTCCGACCTTGCGCTGGGCGGCCTTCACTGTCCGATCAACTCCTCAAGGCCCGTCACGACCATCTCGGCACCGTTGTCGACGAGCGCATCGACGCCCGCCCCTCGATCCACTCCCACCACGAGCCCGAAGTCGCCCGCGGCACCGGCCTGAACGCCCGAGAGCGCGTCCTCGACCACCACGGAGTCCTGGTCGGCCACGCCGAGCCGCTGCGCGGCGAGGGAGAACATGTCGGGCGCCGGCTTGCCGTCGATGCCCTCGGCGGCGACGACGTTGCCGTCCACCACGACCTCGAAGCGGTGCGCGAGACCCGCGGCCTCCAACACCGCGGGAGCGTTGCGTGAACTGGACACCACGGCCATGGCGACGCCGAGCTTCTCGAGGTGGTCGATCAGCGCGATTGAGCCGGGATACGCCTCCACGCCTTCCTCGTGCAGAATCGCCTCGAACGCGTCGTTCTTGGTGTTGCCGACTCCGCAAACGGTCTCGGTGCCGGCCGGGTCGTCGGGACTGCCCTCGGGCAGCACCACCCCGCGGGATGCGAGGCACGCACGCACCCCGTCGTAGCGGGGCTTGCCGTCGACGTACGCGAAGTAGTCCTCGTCCGTGTACTGCGGGGTGATCCCGTGCTTAGCGAAGTAGTCGGTGAACATTCGGTTCCACGCCTTCATGTGGACCTCGGCAGTGGGGGTCAACACCCCGTCCAGGTCGAACAGCGCCGCCGAGAAGCGGCGGTCGTCCCTGTGCGGGATGGCCCAGGCGTTATTCATCGTGGTCACGAGTTCTCCCTCATGCGGTCCACAGTCGTGGTCGGGCGCGGGCATGATGGCGGGCCTGCCACCGGCACTATCGATAGTAGTGACGGTGCCCGGGGGTCTGTCCATTCACAGCTCAGGGACGTCTGCCTCGACGCCGCCTAGCGACCCAGCGGCACAGCCTGTCTCCACGTTTCCCCGAGACTTTCTCCACCCTTCCTCCAAGAGCTACCGCCCGCACAGCACGCATGCTCGAAAGTGCACGGCAAGTGCCGAGCCAAGAACGAGACAAGGAGGAGCATCATGACCACGACCGAGAACGTCGAGACGCGCAACGGGGTGGACGTCAGCCAGCTGACCCACACCGTCGACGCGATTGGGACCGACCCCGACTTGGCGAACTTCCGCTTCCGCGCCCACAATGTGTGGCTCGGTGGCGGCCGTTCCCGCACAGAGATGCACGGCTTCTGGGGCGCGGGCGCCGAGGACACCTCGCGTGCGGAGCCCTTCGTCCTCCACGGCGATGAACCACCAGTGCTGCTGGGCAGCAACCAGGCTCCGAACGCTGTCGAGGCAGTCCTGCACGCGCTGGCCTCGTGTCTCGCCGTAGGCGTGACGTACAACGCGGCCGCCCAGGGCATCGACGTCCGTTCGCTGGAGTTCGACCTCGAGGGACGGCTCGACCTGCATGGATTCCTCGGGCTGTCGCCGGACATCCGGCCCGGGTATCAGCACATCGAGGTGACGTATCGCATCGACAGCGACGCGCCGGACGACGTCCTCGACGAGCTCTGCGCACACGTGCAGCGCACCTCCCCGGTCCTGGACATGCTGCGTCACCCGGTCGAGGTCAGCGTCACCCGCACCTGAGGCCATGCCGACGTCCAGGCGGGGGAGGCTTCGCCACCGCCGCCTGGGCGTCGGAGAAGACACAAAGAGAGGCGATCATGAGCACTTTGAACGACACACCCATCGATGTCCGCGAGCTCGACGGCAAGGTGCAGCGGATGTACACCGACGTCGCGGAGCATCCGGACGGCACCTTTCACTTCGAGACCGGTCGCGCGGTGGCTGAACGGCTCGGCTACCCGGAGGACCTGCTCGACGCGATCCCGCAGGAGGCGTTGGCGTCGTTCGCCGGCGTCGGCTGGTTCCTCGACCTCGCGGACCTGCGCGGCGGCGAACGGGTCGTGGACTTCGGCAGCGGATCGGGCACCGACAGTTTCGCGGCGGCCCACCTCGTCGGCCCGACCGGTCGAGTGCGTGGGCTGGAGTACACCGATGCCCAGCTCGCCAAGGCGAGCCGGCTGGCAACGGAGGTCGGCGCCACACAACTGGACTTCACCGCGGGACGGATCGAACGCGCCCCTTTCGGTGACAACACGGCTGACTGCGTGATCTCCAATGGCGTCATCAACCTGATCGTGGACAAGCAGGCGGTCATTGCCGAGGCCGCCCGGCTGCTGCGGCCGGGCGGCAGGCTCGCGATCGCGGACATCGTCACGGAACAGCCTTTGACCGACACCATCGTGCGCAACGCCGACCTGTGGGCCTCGTGCGTCGGTGGAGCAGCTCAGCAGGACGACTACCTGAGGATGATCGAACGATCCGGGCTGGAAGTGCAGCACACACGGGTCAACGACTACGGTTTCCTCTCCGATCAGGCCAGGGGCGCCTCCCGGACCTATGGAGTCAAGTCCGTGTCCGTGCTTGCTGTGAAGCCGCAGCAGTGAACCGACCCGGCCTGACCTACCGCCCCTGCGGCACTCCCGCCGAGCGGAGGCCCTGGAGATAGAGCGCGCGCTGGTCCTGGCGCTTGAGATAGAACAGCTTGTGCTCCGCGTAGTCGATCGAGAACTCCGGGCACTGCTCCAGCAGCGCCGGCACCTCCGCACTCGCCCGGTGAGCCTGGCCGGACTGGGCGAGAGCGACCACCCGATGCGCGGTAGTCCAGTACTGGCAGTTGGGAATCGCGGCGGCGCGCACCGTCCAGTCGATGGCCTTGTCGTAGCGGCCGGCGAAGAGCAGGGGCAGCGCGCCATACGTGAGGAAGGCCCATAGTTGCGGATCGTGCGAGCCGAGCGCGACCGCATGCTCGAACTGCGTGACCGCATCGGCATAGTTGCCCTCGTAGCACAGAGAGTCGCCCACACCGCAGTACGCCGTCGCGTAGGCCGGGTTCAGACTGACCGCCCGTTGGTTGGCCGCTAGGGCGGATGCGTAGTCGCGGCGCGCGAGCTGGACTCGGCCGTGCAGGGCGTGGAAGACCGCGTTCTGATCGTCGGCGCGCAGCGCGGTCATGGTTGCGTCACGGGCGGCATCCAGGAGATCCACGGTGGGATCGGTGTCCCAATAGACCATCCCCAGCACCACGGAGTAGGCCCACCACGCGTGCGCGTCGGCGAACTCGGGCTCGATGTCGCGGCAACGGTTCAAGAGTGTCTGAGCCTCGCGGTTGCCTTCCCGTGTGAACTGGAAGAACTGGTACGTCCCCTGGTGGAACAGATCCCACGTGCGAAGGTCGGTGCGCGGTCGGCTGCTGCTGCGGTGACGCTCGGCCAATCCCACCTGGGGTTCGACCGTGGCCACTACGATGTCGGTCACCTCGTCGAGCACGCTGAAGAGATCTCCGAAGGTGCGGTCGAACGTGTCCGCCCACAGACAGATCCGCGCGGTGGTGTCGGTGAGGCTCGCCGACACGCGCAGGCGATCACCGTCCAGGCGAACGCTCCCTTCGACGGCGTAGCGGGCACCGAGCTCGTCCCTCATGCGGGCCATGGCGTCCGGGGCGCCGGACATGCCCGCCGTCGCCGCCCCGGTCAGCACTCGCAGCCACCGATGCTTGGACAACGTGGCGATGACGTCCTGAGTGAAGCCGCGGGCCACATGGGCGTGCTCCGCGGTGGACGACACGTCGGCGAAGGGCAGGACGGCGATCACGGGGCGGTCGCGGTCCGTGTCGACGACGGTCTCGGCCGGCCTCGCGCGTGGCGTGTCCTCGGACTGCTGCTCGCGTACCGCTGCGACGAACCGATAGCCGCGTCCATGGACGGTGCGAATCACCCGCTGGGCATCACCGGAGTCACCGGTCGCCCGACGTATCGCGCGGATCTGACTGCTGAGAGCCGATTCGGTGACAAAGCGACTACCCCAGACTGCGTCCAGCAGCTCCTCCTTGGGCACCACCCGATCGCGGGCGTCGACGAGGTGCAGGAGCACCTGCATCGCCCGCGGCTCGATCGGCACGGCTCGACCGGCGCGGCGCAATTCCATGAGGCCCCTGTCGAGCACGCACTCGCCAAAGCGGAGCGCCATACTTCGAAACTAGCACCGGCCGGCGAGTGCGTCGCTGCCGGGCCTACCATCGTGGGATGGGTACCGTCAAAGCACACCTCGGTCCAGCCCGCACCGCCCTCGTCACGGGCGCCTCACGGGGAATCGGGCGACATCTCGCCGTCGGCCTGGCCGATGCCGGGCTGGAGGTCGCCCTCCTCGCCAGGGACGCCGACCGCCTGGGCGACGTCGCCCGCGAGATCTCCTCGCGTGGAGGCAAGGCCGTCGCCCTGACCGCGGACGTCACCGACAGGCACGCTGTCGACAGGGCGGTGTCCGCCGCCGAGAACGCACTCGGCGCGATCGACTTGCTCGTCAACAACGCGGGCCTGAACGACGCCGAGGTGCCGCTGTGGGAGGCCGATAGGGACGAGGTCCGGCGGGTGCTGGAGGTCAACGTCTACGGCGCGTTCCTGCTCGCCCGGGCCGCTGTCCCGGGCATGCTCTCGCGCGGCGGGGGCCGGGTGGTGGACCTCAGCTCCGGTTCAGGCACCCGGGACATGGGCGTCACGTTCGGCTACAACGCCGCCAAGACAGCCCTGTTCCGCGTCGGCGGCGGGCTGCACGAGGCCGGCTACTCGCGTGGGCTGCGTGCCTTCGAGGTCGCGCCCGGTGTGGTGGCGACCGACATGACGGAGGACATGGCCGCCCACGCGGACCGTACTGACTGGACTCCGCCCGAGGCCGTGGTCGAGCTGGTCACCGCGATCGCCGACGGGCAGCTGGACAGTCTCTCGGGCTGCTATCTGCGGGCCGGGTCCGACACTGTCGACGAGCTGCGCGCGCGGGCCGCCGCGGCTGCCGACGGAGCACCGACGGGCCGTCGGCTCACCGTCAGCGACTGGGAGGTCCACCCAGCTGCTCGCTGACCGACGCGCCCAGTTCGCGCGACCGGAGGGTCAGCGCTTGGTGTGAAAGCGCTGCTGCGCGGCCTCCAAGCCATCGGACAGGACCGCCTCGACCGCATCGGCCGCATCGCTGATGACCAGCGGGAGCTCTTTGCGCTCGCTGGCCGAGAAGGGCTTCAGCACATAGGCGGCGGGGTCCATGCGTCCCGGCGGGCGATCCACGCCCACCCGCACCCGCAGATAGTCCGGGGTGCCGAGCGCCTTGGCGACGTCCTTGAGGCCGTTGTGGCCGCCGGCGCCGCCCCCGCGCTTGAGGCGGACCGAGCCGTAGGGGATGTCGAGATCGTCATGGATAACGATGACGGACGTGGGTTCGACCGAGTGGTACTTCGCGAGCGAGGACACGGGGCCGCCGCTCACGTTCATGTACGACATGGGGACGCCGAGCACCACCATGTCCCCCGCCAGCCGAGCCGTCGCCGAGTGGGTGCGGGTCTTCTTGTGGACCGACAGCGTGGTCGAGGCGCGGCGCGCGAGTTCGTCGACGACCATCTGGCCGACGTTGTGTCGCGTGCCCGCGTACTCTTCGCCGGGGTTGCCCAGCCCGATCACGAGCGCGGTCATAGTCTCCCCTGGTTGCCGTCCGCCAACGCGAAGCGCCCGCCACCACGGGTGACGGGCGCTGCGCATGAGTGAAGCCTAGTTGTTCACAGGGCTCAGTTCTCGTCGTCCGCGGGGGACTCCGACGGGCCGTCGCCCTCCTCGGTGCCAGGAACCACGTCGCCCTCGGGGGCCGCGGCCTCCTCCTCGGCGGCGGTGCGCGGCACGGAGATGTGCACGATCAGCTGCTCGGGGTCGCCCTCGAGCTCCGAGCCCTGCGGGAGCTTGATGTCGCCGGCCAGCAGCTTGTCGCCCTCCTCCATGCCCTCGATCGACACGGTGACGTACTCGGGAAGGTGCGTCGCCTCGGCGAGGACCTCGAGCGAGTTGATCTCGAGCACGTGGATGGTGCCGGGTGCGGACTCGCCCTCGAGGTGAACGGGCACGTCGACCGTGATCTTCTCGCCCTTCTTCACGATGAGCAGGTCGACGTGAACGATGTAGGGCTTGATCGGGTGGCGCTGGACATCCTTGGCGACCGCGAGGGTCTTCTTGCCTTCGATGTCGATGGTGAGCAGCGCGTTGGGGTTCTTCAGCGCCATCATCGTCTCGTGGCCCGGCAGCACGATGTGGTCGGGCGCGGTGCCGTGGCCGTAGAGCACGGCAGGGATCTTGTCGTTGGCGCGGATACGACGCGCGTAGCCCTTGCCGAACTCGGTGCGGTGCTCTGCTGCGAGCGTGAGCTTGTCAGCCATGGGGGTTCTCCTCGGGATCGGTCAGATGCTTAGGTTGTGCGGGCCTGGGCAAGGCAGGCTCTTGAGAAGCATCTGCCGCGTCGATCACGGAGAGCCCGGAGGCCTCCCTCGCCGAGGAACTGGACCATCATACCTGAGCGCTCGCCTCGCCGTCTGCGCCCGTGCGGCACGGGCGCGGCACGTGTGCCTCACGTGTGTGTCACGTGTGCGTCGCCCCCGCGTGGCCGATGCGGGGGCGGGGGCGAGCACGGCACGCGGGGAATGGCGCACGGCACCTCGGACGTTCGAAGAGCATGACTACCTCACACGCATCGACCGCGCGCAGCGGGGACACCGGCGACGCCTGGGAGAAGGCGGCCCGGGCCGGATACGCGGTCTCGGGGCTGGTACATCTGGTACTGGGCGTGATCATCGTTCAGATTCCGTTGTCGGGCGAAGACCAAGAGGCGGATCAGTCGTCCGCCCTGTCGTCGATCTCCGAGTCCACCTTCGGAGGGATCGCGCTGTGGGGAGTCACGGTCGCTTTCGTGGCTCTGGCCGCTTGGCAGGCGGCGGACGCCTTCCGAGGATCCGACAAGTCCGACCGGCTCAAGTCCGCCGGCAAGGCAGTGCTCTACGCAGCATTGGCATTCACGGCCGGGTCGATCGCGATGGGCTCTGCCGGCTCGAGCGGCGACTCGCAGGCGCAGGGCGTCGTGCAGGCCCTCCTGGAGGCTCCGGGTGGACGCTTCCTGGTGGGTGCCCTCGGCCTCGCGATCCTGGCTGGCGCGGGCTACCACGTGTACAAGGGTTGGACTCAGAAGTTCCGTGAAGACCTGCGACCGCAGTCCGGGTCGGAGGTGTCGACAGCCGTGACCGCCACCGGCACTGTGGGCTACGTCGCCAAGGGTGTGGCCCTCGCAGTGGTCGGCGTGCTGTTCCTCCTCGCCGCGATCAACTCCGACGCCGAGGAGGCCCAGGGCCTCGACGGTGCGATCGACAGCCTGCTCGGAGTGCCGGGCGGCCAGTGGATCGTGGCGCTCGTGGGCATCGGCTTCGCGGCGTACGGGCTGTACTCGTTCGCGAGGGCGCGCTACGCCCGCATGTGACGTGTCTTTGCTCCAGGGGCGTCGTCAGGGAACCAGCGGCTGACCGCGCCTGCAAAGCGCGCCTCGAACAGCGTGTCGTCGTGATGGTCGCGCAGCCAGCCCACGAAGTCCCCTCCCGCGACAGCATTGAGCTCGCTACGGCAGCGCGCGGTGTCGGTCACCGCGCTCATCAACATCTCCTCCGCCTGCGAAGCATCCCGGTAGAGCAGCGGGTAGCGATCGGGAAGCAGCGCGCGCGACCACTCGCGGTCGGGAAACACCCCGACCACCCCGGCCACCATCGCCTCGACGTACTCCAGCCCGTACGACTCCTCGTGCGCGGTCGCTAGGAAGGCGGTCGTGCGGGCGAGCCGGTAGTAGTAGTCCTCGCGGGTCGCCGTGAGCGGCCCTACCCATACCCAGTCGCGGCGCGACATGCGAATCGCCTGCGCGGAGATCAAGTGGGACTCCTCCAGGCGCATCTCGACGGTGATCGGCGTGCGTCGTCGCACCTTCTCGACCACATCCAGGAACAACTGCGGCTTCTTGCGGTCAGACAACCGAATCGCCGGATAGAGCACCACGGGCACCGCCGGATCCTCGCGCCCCTGCACGTGAGCGAGACGGATCCCCAGGTTGGACCAGTCGAGCCGCAGTCCAGCACCCACCTGCGGCACCGTGAGGGCCCCCACGATCTCGCGAATCTCCGTCGCGGTGCGTTGCGAGTTGGCGAATGTGGGCATCAGCGCACACGAGAGCGCCAAGGAGGCGCGGTCCACCGGATGAGTGAACTGCGAGGTATTCCACCATACGAAGTTCATGAGCCGCGGCTCGGCGCCACCCGAGGCGAGTGTGCGCCACACCGACGGAGAGTCCACCACGTCCATGTTGATGACCACGGTCCGCTCGGGCTCGACAAGCTCGAGCGGCACCACCACAAAGCCGTCTGCGCGTTGCGCTCGCGATCCGATCAGCGCCGCGCCGGGGTAGAGACGCTGGAGCCGGCGCACCAAGGTCGATCCCGCATCGTGGCCCGCGACCCGCCCGTCCTCGACCGTGATGCCCGAGCAGCGGATCGCGACGGCGGTCATCAGTTCGGCGCGCCGATGCGCCCTTCGGCACCCTTCTCCGCGGCCTCGCGATCGACGCTGGCGGGGCCAGCATCCGGCGCAGGATCCGTGGAGGTGTCGAGATCATCGTCGCCCGAGAGCGACGCGTGGATCCGCATCCCGTAGAAGGAGCGGTGGACGAAGAACACCGAGACGGCGAGGAACAGCGCCGAGAGCCACAGCACCAGCGTGCCGTTGCCCTGCTCGGTGAGCCCCACCGCGAGCTCGACGGCCAGCAGACCGAACAGCGTGGTGAACTTGATCACGGGGTTGAGCGCCACCGACGACGTGTCCTTGTAGGGGTCGCCGACGGTGTCGCCGACCACGGTCGCCTCGTGCAGCGGAGTGTTCTTGGCGTGCAGATCGACCTCCACGATCTTCTTCGCGTTGTCCCATGCGCCGCCCGCGTTGGCCATGAAGTTCGCCTGGTAGAGACCGAACAGCGCGATCGAGATGAGGTAGCCGATGAAGAAGAACGGCTCGACGAACGCGAAGGCCAGGGTCACGAAGAAGATGGCCAGGAAGATGTTGACCATCCCCTGCTGCGCGTACTGGGTGCAGATCTCCACCACGCGCTTGGAGTCCTCGATGGATGCCTTGGTGACTCCGTCCAGGCGGATGGTGCGGCGGATGTACTCGACGGCACGGTATGAGCCGGTGGTGACAGCCTGGATCGACGCACCCGTGAACCAGTAGATGGTCGCGCCGCCCGCAATCAGCCCCAGCAGGAACGGAGGGTGAATCAGGGAAAGGTTCTCGATTCCTGTGGTGAGACCCTCGGTCAGCGAGATGATGATCGAGAAGATCATGGTGGTGGCACCCACGACGGCCGTGCCGATCAGCACCGGCTTGGCGGTGGCCTTGAAGGTATTGCCCGCGCCGTCATTCTCTTCCAGCATGCGCTTGGCGCCATCCCACTGCGGGCTGAAGCCGAAGTCGCGCTCGAGCTCGGCGTCGATCCCCTCGATGTCCTCGATGACCGACAGCTCGTACACGCTCTGCGCATTGTCCGTGACGGGTCCGTACGAGTCGACGGCGATCGTGACCGGTCCCATGCCCAAGAAGCCGAAGGCGACAAGCCCGAAGGCGAACACCGCCGGCGCGAGCATGACGTCGGCGAGGCCCATGCCGGAGATCAGGTACGCGGCACCCATCAGCGCCACCGTCGCCATGCCGATCCAATACGCGGCGAAGTTGCCTGCGACCAGTCCCGACAGGATGTTGAGCGATGCCCCGCCCTCGCGGGAGCTCTTGACCACCTCCTGCACGTGCCTGCTGGAGGTGGAGGTGAAGACCTTCACCAGCTCGGGAATCAACGCTCCGGCCAACGTTCCGCACGAGACGATGGTGGATAGCTTCCACCACAGCCCATCGGACATGTCCCCGATGACGAGGTACGTCGTCAGGTATGTCGCGGCGATCGATACGGCAGAGGTGAGCCACACCAGGGTGGTGAGCGGGTGCTCGAAGTTGAGGCGTGCGGCGCGTGCGTAGCGCCAGCTCGTCCACCGGTCGTTGACCACATAGGACAGGGCCGATGCGACAAGCATCACCGCTCGCACGACGAAGATCCACACCAGCAGCGAAGCCTGGGTCGCCGGATCATGCACGGCGAGGAGGATGAACGTCACGAGCGCCACGCCCGTGACGCCGTACGTCTCGAACCCATCCGCGGACGGCCCTACCGAGTCGCCCGCGTTGTCGCCCACGCAATCGGCGATGACTCCGGGATTGCGGGCATCGTCCTCCTTGATCTTGAACGCGATCTTCATGAGGTCGGAGCCGATGTCCGCGATCTTGGTGAAGATGCCGCCCGCGATGCGCAGCGCCGCTGCGCCCAGCGATTCGCCGATGGCGAAGCCGATGAAGCAAGCACCGGCGATGTCGCGCGGCAGGAACACCAGGATCACGATCATGATGAGCAGCTCGAGGCTGATCAGCACCATGCCGATGCTCATGCCGGCCTTGAGCGGGATCCGATGAAGAGGAAGTGGCCTGCCTTCCAGAGCCGCATGCGACGTCCGCGAATTGGCGTACGTGTTGACGCGGATGCCGAACCACGCCACCGAATACGATCCGGCAATCCCGATCACGCTGAACGCGATCACCGTCGCCACCCTGCCCCACGAGAAGCCCACGAGCACGCCGTAGTACAGGACGATCACGCCGCCGATCGCGGTCCACAGGATCGCGAGGAACTTGCCCTGCTGAATCAGATACGCCTTGGAGGTCACGTAGATCAGTTCCGACACCTCGCGCATCGACTCGTGCACCGGTAGACGACGAATCTGTCGTAGCACCGTCACCCCGAAGGCGAGGCCGAGGACTGCGACCACGAGCCCACCCAGCAGCAGCGCCGTCCCGGACGGACCGCCGACGGTCGTCGAGGCCGACAGCTCCGGAAGCGCAAGGCTCGCCTCGCCACCGTCGATCTGGGTGCCGCTGCAGGCAGCGAGGACCGGAATCGCGGCAGCCGCGAGGAGCGGTGCACGGAGCTTCCGAGCCAGCGACGCGCCTCGAGACCTTCCCGCCTGGGTGCGTCGATTCTTCGTTGAGCCTGACGTGGGTGACATTCATGCTCCTGTTGCGTGCCCGAGGGGGACCTCTCGCAGACTACGAGCGTCGATTCCCTGCCACCGGTGACCTTGGGCCCAGGTCAGACGCAAAGAGGCCGCGCGGCCTGTCGGCTGCGCGGCCTCGTTGGTGGAACGGGATGCTGGTCGAAGCGGGATGCTCTCAGACGTTGCCCTGGAACAGGCTCGTCACCGAGCCGTCGTCGAACACCTCGCGCACCGCGCGAGCGATCAGCGGGGCGATCGACAGCACCGTGAGCTTGTCGAACTTCTTGTCCTCCGAGATCGGCAGGGTGTCCGTCACGACCACCTCGCAGATCTTGGAGTCGCGCAGCCGCTCCATCGCCGGACCCGACAGCAGCCCGTGGGTCGATGCCACGATCACGTCCTTGGCGCCGTTCTCGAACAGCGCCTCCGCGGCCTGGACGATCGTGCCGCCGGTGTCGATCATGTCGTCGACGAGCACACACGTGCGCCCCTCGACCTGGCCCACGAGCTCGTGAACCTTGACCTGATTGGGCACCGACGGATCGCGGCGCTTGTGGATGATCGCGAGGGGCGCTCCCAGGTAGTCCGACCATTGGTCGGCCAGGCGCACACGCCCCGCATCGGGGGACACGATGGTGAGGTTGTCGGGCGACACCCGGGTGCGCACGTACTGCGCGAGGAGCGGCATGGCCCACAGGTGGTCGACGGGGCCGTCGAAGAACCCCTGGATCTGCGCGGTGTGCAGGTCGATGGACATGATGCGGTCCGCGCCGGCGGTCTTGAACAGATCCGCCATCAGCCGCGCCGAGATCGGCTCGCGCCCCTTGTGCTTCTTGTCCTGGCGCGCGTACCCGTAGCAGGGGATCACGACGGTGATCTGCTTGGCGGATGCCCGCTTGAGCGCGTCGACCATGATCAGCTGCTCCATGATCGCCTCGTTGATCGGTGCGGCGTGAGACTGGACGACGAACGCATCGGCCCCTCGCACGCTCTCGCCGAACCGGACGTAGAGCTCGCCGTTGGCGAACGTGTAGGCGGTGGTGGGGAGGAGCTCGATGTCGAGGTCCGCCGCGACCGCCTCAGCGAGCGCCGGGTGCGCGCGGCCCCCCGCCAGCACCATCCGTCGGCCGCTCGCGTGCGAGATCTCTGCGCTCATGCGTCTCCCTTGGAGTCGTCGGCCGTGGCGGCCGGTGAAGTCGACGATAGCCCGTCGGGCGCGTCATCTGCGTGGGTGGCCCGATGGGCCGCCTCGGCCGAGGTGCTGCCGGCGCGGCGCCGCTCGACCCAGCCTTCGACGGTCTGCTGAGGCGAGGAGTTGATGGCCAGCGCGCCCGGCGGCACATCGTGCCGAACCGTGGTGCCGGCGCCGGTGTAGGCGCCGTCGCCGATCGTCAGCGGTGCGATCAAGGTGTTGTCGGAGCCGATCCGCACATGCGCGCCCACCGTCGTGCGGTGCTTGTTGACGCCGTCGTAGTTCACGAAGATCGTGCCGGCTCCCACGTTCGAGCCCTCACCGATCTCGGCATCACCCACGTAACTGAGGTGGGGCACCTTTGCGTGCGGGCCGATCACCGAGTTCTTCACGCCCACGAACTCGCCGACCTTGCCGCCCTCGCCGATGACGGTGCCAGGGCGCAGGTGCGCGAACGGGCCCACGGTGGCGCCGGGCCCGATCTCGGCAAGCTGCGCGTGCGTGCGCAGCACCGTCGCGCCGGGCCCCACGAGCACGTCGGTCAGCGTGCAGTCGGGGCCGACGGTCGCGCCGGAGGCGACCTCCGTCCGGCCGTGAAGCTGAGTGCCGGGCAGGATGGTCGCGTCCGCCGCGAGCGTGACCTCGGCGTCGATCCACGTGGTCGTGGGGTCGACGATGCTGACGCCCTCGCGCATCCAGCGGTGCAGGATCCGGTCGTTGAGCGCCCGGCCGGCAGCCGCGAGCTGGACGCGGTCGTTGACGCCCTCGGTCGCTGCGGCATCGGGCGCGACGAACGGAACGACGTGTCCACCGGCGCTGCGGGCGATCGCGACCACGTCCGTCAGGTACATCTCGCCCTGCGAGTTGTCCTGACCCAGGCGAGCGAGCGCCTCACGGAGCACGGCGGCCTCGAAGACGTAGATGCCGGCATTGATCTCGGTGATCGCGCGCTGCTCGTCGGTCGCGTCCTTGTGCTCGACGATCTCGACGACCTCGTCGGTCCCGGCGTCGCGCACGATCCGGCCGTAGCCGGTGGGGTCGCCGACCTGCGCGGTGAGCAGGGTGACGGCCGCACCGGAAGCCTGGTGGGCGTCCACCAGCGCTCCGAGCAGCTCGCCGTCGACCAGCGGCACGTCACCACTCGTGACGACGACAGCGCCGTCGAGCTGAGTGTCGAGCACCGCGGAGTCACCGACCTCACCGCTGGCGACGCGCGCCGCGACGGCGGTGGCGTCGAGCGTCGACAGGCCGCAGTAGACGGCGCGGCCGGTGCCGGGAATCTCGTCCTGATCCGCAAGCAGCGCGTGCGGGGCGATGTCATGGATGTGGGCCGCGACGCGCTCGCGGTCGTGGCGGACCACGACGGCGACGCGGCGGGGCTCGAGGGCTGCGGCGGCGGTGAGTGCGTGGCCCACCAGCGAGCGCCCGGCGATCGAGTGGAGCACCTTGGGGGTGGCCGACTTCATGCGGGTGCCTGCGCCGGCGGCGAGGATGATCACGGCGGCGGGTCGCGTGCGGCTCACCGGGCTCCCTTCTGCTGCCCCTCTCGGGGCGTTCAACTGCTGCGGGCACCACTCTACCGGCGGGCGGGGGATGCGACCCACGCGTCTCGGCTCCCCACGCGCCGCAGCGTTCCTCACACAGTTGGGAAACATGGGGCCCGTGGCACAGGTGTGGCAATCCCGAGCGGCGCACCTGTCACGTGCAGCACAGGTGTGTGAGGAACGCTCCGACGAGGGCTCCGCCCACAGGATTCGAACCTGTACTCCAAGGCTCCAAAGGCCTGAGTGCTGCCATTACACCAGGGCGGAACAGGGGGCTCGCGCCCCCGAGTGGCCCAGTCTGCCAGGATTCGCGGCACACTGGGGACGTGACAGACGAGCTTCGCAAGGTCCCCCGCGCCCGCATGACGGCGCACGAGCGCCGTGAGCAGCTGCTCGTCGTCGCGCGCACATTGTTCGCGGAGCGCGGCTTCGAGGGCACCTCGGTGGAGGAGATCGCCGCCCGCGCGGATGTCTCCAAGCCGGTGGTCTACGAGCATTTTGGCGGCAAGGAGGGCGTCTACGCCGTCATCGTCGACCGCGAGGTCCAGTCGCTGCTCGGCTCCTTGACGGGTGCGCTGGACGAGCGCGGCCACCCCCGTCAGCTCGTCGAGCGGGCCGCGATGGCGCTGCTGGACTACATCGAGTCCTCACCGGACGGGTTCCGGATGCTGGTGCGCGACTCCCCCGTCGCCCAGGGCACCGGCACGTTCTCCTCGCTCATCGGCGACGTCGCAGCCCAGGTCGAGCACCTGCTGGCTCACCAGTTCGCCAAGCGCGGGCTCAACCCGTCGAGCGCGCCCATCTATTCGCAGATGCTCGTGGGCATGGTCGCCCTCACCGGTCAGCACTGGGCCGAGGTCCGCGAGCCGTCCAAGGACGAGGTTGCCGCTCACCTCGTGAACCTCGCCTGGAACGGGCTCAACAACTTCGAGAGCGTGCACATGCAGGACTCCGGAAGCGAGCCTTCGGCCGAGTAGCGCGGTGAGTTCTGGCCGCGCGGCCGATGCGGGCCTAGCCTTGGCTGGTCACGTCACCTTCCGGCAGGAGCACCAGCAATGATCAACGGATTCAAGGCCTTCATCGCGCGCGGCAACGTGGTCGACCTCGCTGTCGCCGTGGTCATCGGCGGCGCGTTCGCGCTCGTCATCAGCGCCGTCGTCGAGGGGCTTGTCACGCCGCTGGTGGCAGCGATCTTCGGCGAGCCCGACCTCGCGAGCGTCGCGACCTTCGAGATCAACGGCGCAGTCTTCAGCATCGGGCTCGTGCTGGACGCCCTGTTCAACTTCCTTGCCGTCGCGGCCGCGATCTACTTCGCGATCGTGATGCCGCTCAACAAGCTCGCCGCGCGGCGCCCCAAGGACGAGGCCGCACCCGACGAGGCTGTGAGCCCCACCGAGATCCAGTTGCTCACCGAGATCCGCGACGCGCTCGCCGCGCGGCCACGCGACTAGGCCGCGACTGCGCCCTGGAGGGACATGAGCGCCAAGATTCGGCCCGGATCCTGCGCTCATGTCCCGCTGGGGCGCGGGGGCGTAGGCAGGGCTAAGTGACGAGAACCGCGCCGGGTGCGGGGCCGGACGCGGTGACCACCGCATCGGCCGTGTCCGAGACGGTGAGGTGTGCCGCGATCGCGAGGGCGTGCTGACGCGAGCGCGCGAGCGCCGCCACCGTGGGACCCGAGCCCGACACCATCACACCCAGCGCGTCGGCCTCCAGCGCCGCGTCCATCACGGACTGCAGGTGCGGGGCGAGCGACAGCGCCGCAGGCTGCAGGTCGTTGACCAGCGCATCGCCGAGCGCCTGCGCGTCCCCCGCGACGAGCGCCACCATGATCGGGTCGCTGATCTCAGGCTCCACTGCCTCGCGCTCCCCGTCCGCGACCATCCGGTCGAACTCCCCGTAGACATCCGAGGTGGACAGGCCGTGTCGCTGGGTCGCAAGCACCCAGTGAAATCGGCCGCGGGACATCGCGGGCGTGATCCGGTCGCCCCGGCCGAGCCCCACGGCGGTGTGCCCATGGAGGATGAACGGCACGTCCGACCCGAGCTCAGCGGCGATCTCGTCGAGCTGCGTGCGCGAGGCCCCCGTGTCCCAGGCCTCGGCACAGGCGAGCAGCGCGGCCGCGGCGTCGGCGGAGCCGCCCGCCATGCCTCCAGCGACCGGCACGCCCTTGACGATCTCGATGTCCACGCCTTCGCTCAGCCCGAACTCTCGTCGCAAGGCGGCGGCCGCGCGCACCGCGATGTTAGTGGCGTCGAGCGGCACTGAGGAGACGTCCACATGCGAGCCGGGCGCGGCGGCCACCGTGACGGAGATCGACTCGTCCTCGCGCGGTGTCGCCGTGACCGTCTCGTACAGCTCGACCGCCTGGAAGACGGTGGCGAGGGGGTGGTACCCGTCCTCGCGCGGTGGGCCCACCGACAGCTGCAGGTTGACCTTGCCTGGCGCGCGCACGGTGACGGAACGGGTCATGCGTCCACCCTGTCAGAGGTGGGGGGCGTGGCGGCGGCCAAGGCCTCGGCGATGCGCGCGAACGCCACCACATCCAGCTGCTCCCCGCGCGTGAGGGGCTCGATGCCCACGGACCGCAGGGCGTTTTCCGATGCGGCGGCGGAACCGGCGATGCCGGCGAGCGCGCCCCGCAATCCCTTGCGACGCTGGGCGAACGCCGCGTCGATCACGGCGAACACCTCGCGGCGCGTGGCCGTCGTCTCCGGTGGCTCGCGGCGCTCGATGAGCACGAGCGCACTGTCCACCCGGGGAACGGGCCAGAACACGGCGCGGCCCACGCCGCCGGCACGGCGGCTGGCGCCGTACCACGCGGCCTTCGCCGACGGGATCCCGTATGTCCGGGACCCGGGCGGTGCGGCAAGCCTGTCGGCGACCTCGGACTGCACCATCACGAGCACCCGCTCGATGGACGGGAAGTGCTCGAGCAGGTGCAGGATCACCGGCACGGACACGTTGTAGGGAAGGTTCGCCACCAGGGCCGTGGGGGGTGCGGGCAGCTCGGTGAGAGTGAGCGCGTCGATGGGGAGCACCGTCAGTCGCGAGGCCTCGGCCGATGCGCGGGCTGAGACAGTGCGCGGCAGCGCCTGGGCGAGAATCGGGTCGATCTCCACCGCTGTGACTTCCGCGCCGGTCTCGAGCAGGGCAAGGGTCAGCGACCCGAGTCCGGGGCCGACCTCGATCACGTGATCGCCGGGGCCGACGGCGGCGATGCGCGCGATGCGGCGCACCGTGCCTGAGTCGACGACGAAGTTCTGGCCCCACTTCTTCGCGGGGGCAGTGCCGAGAGACTCGGCGAGGGTGCGGATGTCAGACGGGCCGAGCAGGTCCGCCACGGCCTAGTACCAGTTGCGGGCCTGGGAATGACCCCAGGCGCCACAGGGGGTGCCGTAACGGCCGCTGATGTAGTTCAGGCCCCAGGTGATCTGGGTCGCGGGATTGGTGCGCCAGTCGGAGCCGACGGAACCCATCTTGGAGCCCGGCAGCGACTGCGGGATGCCGTACGCGCCCGACGAGGGGTTCGCGGCAGTGTGGTTCCAGTTGGATTCCTTGGTGAACAGCGCGTTGAGGCAGTTCCACTGCTCGCCCGTCCAGCCGCGCTGTGCGGCGAGCTCGCGCCCGAGCGCCCGGTTGGATCCGGCGTTCGAGGTGGACGGCACGGAGGCCACTGACGGCTCCGGCGGCTCTTCCATCGAGCCCACCGCGATGACCTCGTCGACGGGCTCGTCGACAAGCACTCGCATGTCCTCGTCGCGCTCGACCTCGACGCCATCCTTGAGGGTCACCGTGTAGCTGACGAGCTGCTTGCCGTCCTGGCCCTCGGTGACGACATTAGAGGTGCCCTCGAGTTCGTTGGGGTCCTCTTCCTCGACCTTGCCGTGCTTGAGGGTCTCCTCTTCGGTGCGGACCACGACCTCGAGGTCGGCGGCTGCTGCGGAGACCGGGGCGACGGACTCGGTGGGGAGGTTCAGGGCGATCTCGCGGGTCTCGTCAGCGGCCCAGGCGTTGACGCCGACGGAGGCGAACGACCCGGCGGCGAACGCGCCGATCGCGATGGTGGCGGCGGCGGTGCTGATGCGGCGCATGCGAACGGAGGTGCGCTCGCGGCGGTCGCGGCGTCCGCCCGTGGCGGGCGTCGTGCGTCGATAGCTCACAGAAAAAGGTCCTTTCGGGCGCGCGCATGGCGTGCGTTACCAGACTGTTATCTCACATGGTGGGGCTCAGACGCCAACCCAGTCCTCTCAGACTGGCACGGACAAGAACCCCAATAATGGAACTTACCAGGGACCATAGAGCGTGTGCGACGTGTCCCACACCGCAGCGCAGACGTCCTCCACCGGCCGGTCGTGGAGCCGCGCGATCGCGCGGACGGTGTGCGCGGCAAGCGCCGGCGAGTTGGGCGCGCCCCGATGAGGGTGGGGGGTGAGGAAAGGCGCATCGGTCTCGACGAGCGTCAGCTCCAGCGGCGTCACGGCCGCGGCCGCCTGAAGCGCCCCGGCGTTCTTGAACGTCACGGTCCCCGCGAAGCTCAGGTACCAACCGCGCTCCGCGCATAGACGCGCCATCCCCGCGTCGCCGGAGAAGCAGTGGAAGACGGTGACGGCGGGAGCACCGTCGCTCAGCAGCACGTCAATGACGTCGCCGTGGGCGTCGCGGTCGTGAATCTGCAGCGGCTTGTTCAGCTCCTTCGCGAGCGCGATGTGGTCGCGGAAGGCGCGCAGCTGGGCGTCGCGGCCGTCGGGGCCGGTGCGGAAGTAGTCCAGCCCGGTCTCGCCGACGACCCTGATCCGCTCGCCGCGCGCGAGCGAGGCGATCTCGGCGAACGCCTCGTCGTACATGCCCTCGGCGGCGAGCACCGCCGCATCGTTCGGGTGCAGCGCCACCCCGCCGAGCATCTGAGGAAACCTCTCGACCGCATCGGCCGTCCACCTGGCCGACTCGAGGTCGCACCCGATCTGGACCACACGCGTCACGCCGGCGGCCTCCGCCTCCGCAAGGCGGTCCTCGACGGAGCGAGGCTCGTCGCCGGCCGGGAAGTCCAGGTGGCAGTGGTTGTCGACGATCGGCGCGGGCAGCGGCTCGGGCGGCGCGGGCCACGCTCCCGCGCGGGTCACGCGTCGCCGGAGCGCATGCGCTCCAGCTCTGTCTCGACGATGTCGTCATCCAGCTTGGTGAAGATCGGCGAGGGGGCGGGGATTGGCGTTCCCGCCTGGAGAGGTCGCCGGCCCCAGGTGCCGTGCTGCGACGAGTAGTCGCCCTGGATCACCGGGTAGTGGCGGTCCGGAAGGTCGAGGTCCTGGACCTCGTTGATCTGCGGCATGGGCGCGAACACACCGTCGCCGCCCAGCGCCTCGTGGACCTTCTGCGCGGAGTGCGGCAGGAACGGCGCGAGCATGGTGTTGGCGTCCGACACCAGCTGCGCGGCGACGCCGAGCACAGTCTTCATGCGCTCGGGGTCCTCCGTCTTGAGCTTCCACGGCGCGGTGTCCGCGATGTACTTGTTGGCGTCGCCGACCACGCGCATGGCCTCGGAGACTGCCTGGCGCTGGCGGTGGCCGCGCACGAGTTCGCCGATGGGCGCGAAGGCCGCCTCGGAGGCCGCGAGCGCGGCGCGGTCGATCTCCTGCAGGTCGTCGAGCGCGGGGATCGAGCCGACGTTCTTGTTGAGCAGCGAGGCCGTGCGATTGACGAGGTTGCCCCACCCGGCCACCAGCTCGTCGTTGGTGCGGCGCTTGAACTCGGCCCACGTGAAGTCAGCATCGGAGGTCTCGGGGCCGGCGATCGCGATGAAGTAGCGCAGCGCATCGGGCTGGTAGCGGGACAGCATGTCGCGCACATAGATGACGTGGCCGCGCGACGAGGAGAACTTGTTGGACTCCATGGTGAGGAACTCACTCGACACCACCTCGGTGGGCAGCTGCAGGTCGCCGAACTCGGAGAGCGACCCGCCCTTCGACCCGCGGCCGTTGGCGGCGAGCAGCTCGCCGGGCCAGATCTGCGAGTGGAAGGTGATGTTGTCCTTGCCCATGAAGTAATAGGACAGCGCCTCGGGGTCGTTCCACCACTGGCGCCAGGCGTCGGGGTCACCCTCGCGCCTCGCCCATTCGACGGAGGCGCTGAGGTAGCCGATCACGGCGTCGAACCACACGTAGAGGCGCTTGTTCGGGTTGCCCTCCCAGCCCTCGAGCGGCACCGGGATTCCCCAGTCGATGTCGCGCGTCATCGCTCGCGGTCGCACGTCGGCGAGGAGGTTCTTCGAGAAGTTGAGCACGTTGGGACGCCAGCCGGCGCGGCCGCCCAGCCACTCTGACAGCTGCTCGGAGACAGCCGGCAGGTCGAGGAAGAAGTGCTCGGTCTCGACGAACTTGGGGGTCTCGCCGTTGATGCGGCTCACGGGGTTCTTGAGGTCGACCGGGTCGAGCTGGTTCCCGCAGCTGTCGCACTGGTCGCCGCGGGCGCCGTCGTAGCCGCAGATGGGACACGTGCCCTCGATGTAGCGGTCGGGCAGGGTGCGGCCCGTCGACGGCGAGATCGCGCCGCGCGTGGTCTGCTCGATCATGTAGCCGTTCGAGTGCACGGCCTTGAACATCGCCTGCGCGACCTTGTAGTGGTTGCCCGTGGTGGTGCGGGTGAACAGGTCGTAGCTCAGCCCCAGCGACACCAGGTCCTCGACGATCACGCGGTTGTACCGGTCCGCGAGCTCCAACGCGCTCACGCCTTCACCCTCCGCCTGAACCAGGATGGGCGTGCCGTGCTCGTCGGTGCCAGACACCATCAGCACGTCCTCGCCCGCCATGCGCATGTACCGGCTGAACACGTCGGAGGGAACGCCAAAGCCGGCCACGTGGCCGATGTGGCGCGGACCGTTGGCGTACGGCCATGCGACTGCGGAGAGGATGTGAGACATGGCGACCATCCTAGTGACCGCTCAGAACGCCCGATGCGGGGGCTCGGGGCCAGTCCGCTAGCGGTAGTCGGGCGCGGGGTCGAGCGAGAAGAACTCCTCCATGGTCACGACGCCGCGCTCGCGCATCTCGGTCGCGAGTTCGACTCCCACATACCTGAGGTGCCACGGCTCGTGCTTGTAGCCGGTGATGTCCTCGGTGCCCGGCGGGTACCTCACCACGAAGCCGAACTCGTGGCCGCGCTCGGCGACCCACCGCCCGGAGGGCTCGTCCGCGAAGCACTCCTTGAGGCGGCAGCCGAGGCTTCCAAACACGTCGACCGCCCAGCCGGTCTGGTGCTCCGAGTGGCCGGGGCGCGCCGAGAACCGGTCGGCCCGCTCCCGTCCCCACCGCGAGACGTAATCGGAGTAGATCGACTGCTGGAAGCCGTAAGCGCGATACCCCGAGCCCACGGAGATCCGGACCCCTGCATCGGCCGCCGCGGCACGCATGCGCGCGAGCGCCGCGGACGCCTCCGGGACCATGGCGGCACCGCCCGTCGAGTCGAGATCGGGCGGCTCCCACGCCTCGGGGTCGAGCGGCCGCGCCTTGTTCACCACGACCCAGGGGGATGCCGGATCGTCAAGAGAGTGCAGGTCCATGTCGATCCCCGCGGCCACGGACACCTTCGGGTCAGGCACGTCCAGCGCCTCGGCCTGCAGCTCTCCGGGCGCCGTGATGGGGCCGATCGCCACGGGCGGGCTCACGGCGTCGCCTGCGACGCGGTCCTCGCCGCTGCTCGCCAAGCCCTCCGCCGCGGACTGGCGGATGCCGAGCGTGCTCGCGACCGCATCGGCCATGTCTCCTTGCGCGGCCCCGAGGCCGGCGACCGCCCCCGCGATGACGGCCAGGGTCGCGAGCGCGGCCGTGCGCGCCCGCCGGGAGGATGGCGGCGTGGCCCGCAGGGGACGGCGGCGCATGCGCCGCGTACGGTCACGAACCACGGGCGGCTCCCGCGCGTGCCTCGAGGACGGCGGCGTACAGCTCGCGACGCGGCACGCCCCCTGTGGTGGCCAGATCCGACACCGCGTCCTTGGCGCGCTCTCCCGCCTCGACCCTCGCCAGGGCCTCGGCCACAAGCTCGTCGAGCGAAGCCGCAAGCGCGGGCCGTCCGGCCACCGTGATGACGATCTCGCCGCGGGGCGACTCGGCGTGCGCCCACGCGACCAGCTCCGCGAGCGGACCGCGGCGCGTCTCCTCGTATGTCTTGGTGAGCTCGCGCGACACCGCGGCGGGCCGCTCGGGGCCCCACTGCTCAGCCATCGCGGCGAGCGACTCCTCGAGCCGGTGCGGTGCCTCGAAGAACACCATGGTGCGTGGCTCGGTTGCGAGGCCCGCGAGCGCCCGCGAGCGCTCCCCGGCCTTGCGCGGAAGGAAACCCTCGAAGCAGAACCGGTCGGTAGGCAGACCGGACAGCGCGAGCGCCGTCAGCACGGCGCTCGGCCCGGGCAGCACGGTGACGTCCACGCCGGCCGCGGCCGCCGCCTCCACCACCCGGAAGCCCGGGTCGGAGACCGTCGGCATGCCCGCATCGGACACCACCAACACCTGCGCGCCATCACGAGCGCGATCGATGAGGGCCACCGCACGTTCGGCCTCGTTGTGGTCGTGGACAGCCATGACCTCGGCGGTGAGGTCCACGCCCAGGCGACGGGCAAGGTCCCGCAGCCGCCGCGTGTCCTCGGCCGCGATGAGGTCTGCGGTCGCGATCGCGTCGCGAAGGCGGGACGACGCGTCATCGGAATTGCCGATGGGGGTCGCCGCGAGCACGATGCGTCCGGTCATGGCTCCAGAATCCCACAGCGCGCGCGTCAGCTCTGCGCTCGCCCCATGTGACCGCCTCGCTGTCGTGCCCACACTCGCTCTCCCACGCACAGCCGCTTCACCTCTGTGCTCCCATGCACAACTAGGCTGACGCCTGTGATTGTCGAGACCCTGTGGCGCTGGCGCGTCGCGCTCATGGCCGTCGGGGTCGGCCTGCTCGCCGCGATGATGCGGTTCGCCGGTCTGGGCTACCCCACCGCGCTCGTGTTCGACGAGGTGTTCTACGCGCGCGGCGCATACTCCTTGGTGACCCTTGGCTTCGAGGGCGACTGGGGTGGCGACAACCAGGACTTCGCCGCCGGCGACTACTCGGAGCTGTCCACCGACGGCGACTACGTGGTGCACCCGCTCGTGGGCAAGATGCTGATCGGGCTCGGGATACAGCTGTTCGGCCCCACCCCGTTCGGGTGGCGGTTCATGGGCGCGCTGCTAGGCACGGTGACCGTGGTCATCGTGGCACTGCTCGCGCGGCACCTGCTCCGTTCGACCGTGTTCGGCGCGGTGGCGGGCGTGCTCTTGGCGGTCGACGGTGTGCACGTGGTGCTGTCGCGCTCCGCGCTGTTGGACATCTACCTGACCTTCTTCGTCGTCGCGGGGTTCGCGCTCCTGGTCGTCGACCGTTCCCGCACGCGGTCTGCGCTCTTGGCAGCGGCCGATGCGATCCGGGCTCGATCGGGCCTGTCGCCCGGGGACGTGCTGCCCGGCATGGGTCCACGGACCGGCGTGCGCTGGTGGCGACTCGCTGCGATCATCGCCCTGTCGCTGTCGGTGAGCGTCAAGTGGTCGGGCCTGTGGTTCATGGCGGCGTTCCTGTTGCTGTCCGTGGTGTGGGACCTGGCTGACCGCCGGGCGGCTGGTGTCGAGCGCTGGTTCACCGGGGCCTTCGCGCGCGCGATCCCGGCGTTCCTCGTCACCGTGGTCGTGCTGCCCGCGGTCTACCTCGCGTCGTGGCTGCCGTGGTTCCGCTCCGAGCAGTCGTACGGCCGGCGCTGGGCTGAAGAGAACCCGGGCGAAGGCGTGACATGGCTGCCGGACTCCTTGCGCTCGCTCGTGCAGTACCACCAGCAGATGTGGGACTTCCACCGCACGCTGGACGAGCCGCACAACTACGAGTCGAACCCGCTGTTGTGGCTCATCCAGTGGCGCCCGACGGCCTTCCACTTCGACGACGCCCCGGAGGCGGCGTGCGGCGCCGAACGGTGCGTGAGCGCCATCCACTCGCTGGGCCATCCGCTCATCTGGTGGGCTGGTGTGCTGGTGCTGCTGTACGCCCTGTGGCGCGTGGTGCGCCACCGGGACCTGCTGGCCGCCTCCCTTGCAGTGGGGGTGCTCGCCGGATGGCTGCCCTGGCTGCCGTACTCGCACCGAACCATCTTCACGTTCTACACGGTGGCGATCGCGCCCTTCATGGTGCTGCTGCTCGTGTGGGGACTATCGCGAATCGCGCGGCCCGCAGCTGTGGGGTGGCCCTTCGCGCCCCGCTCATCGGACCGTGGCTCCGAGATGCACGGTTCCGGGCAGCCGGCCTCCGAACAATTGGGCTCTGCACAGCCCGTCACCGAGCAGCCGGTCGCCGAACATCAACTCGTCGGCGAGTGGTCCCGGCGCGGCTCCATCGTGGTCGCCGCCTTCATCGTGGCTGTGCTGCTGATGGCTGCCTACTTCGCGCCGCTGTGGATGGGCACGCCCATCCCGTTCGAGTACTGGCAAGTGCACATGTGGCTGGGCAGCTGGGTCTAGGACGACTCGCCGGGCGATGAGCTACCCGCGTGAGTCCCGCCGGGCAAGTTCCCCGCAGGCCCTGCTCCACCGGGTACGCAAAACGCCGGCGATCCGTCCCCGAGGGGACGGTTCGCCGGCGTCTGTGCGTGTGCGCGGCTGTCGCTAGGAGACGCCGAGGATGTCGACCACGAACACCAGGGTCGAGCCGGCCGGGATGGCCTCCTGCTCCTGGTCGCCATAGCCGAACTCCGGCGGAATCACCAGCAGCACCTGGCTGCCGATGGTCTGACCCGCGAGGCCCTGCGTCCAGCCGTCGATGAGCTGACCCTCGGTCAGGTTGAACACTGCGGGCTCGCCGCGGTCCCAGGACGAGTCGAACTGCTCGCCGTCCCACACCCAGCCGGTGTAGTGCGCGATCAGGGAGTCGCCCAGCTCAACGGGCTCGCCGTCACCCTCGATGAGGGTCTGTGCGACGAGCTCGTCGGGCATCTCGGCGTCGCCGATCTCGACGGACGGGACGCCCGAGTCGTCCAGCGTGACGGTCGGAAGGCCCTCGGCGGGGTCTACCTCCGTGCCCTCCGCGCGCTCGCGCGGCTCGACGATCTCGGTGATCGTCATCGCCATGAAGATCGCGGCGGTCGGGTTCTCGGGGTTGCTCTGGTCAAGCGTCGCGAAGATGATGTCGGAGCCCACGGAGGCGTTCGACAGCGCCGTGAAGAGCGCGGGGTCGAGGGACGTCTCGGAGACCAGAATCGACTCGGGGGCGTCCGCCGTGTAGGTCGAATACAGCTCTGAGCCGTCCGTGCCGGAGGTGATGTTGTAGTCGACGCTGACGAGCTGGCCGGCCTCGACGGCCTCGCCCTCGCCGTCCTCGACGATCCGGGTGGCGGGGCCGGAGACGGTGGCGGGGAGATCACCCGAGAGGGTGGGGACGCCGTCGCCGTCCTCTTCCCACGTGATCGCCTCGAGCGCCTCAACGTCTGCGGCTGCGCCGAACTCGGTGGCCGCGGGAGCGCCGGTGGGGCTGGGGGACTCGCTTGGCTCCTCCTCCGTCCCGGAGGCGCACCCCGCTAGGACGAGCGCGGACGCTGCGAGGGCGGCGATGGGCAGATGCTTCTTCACGCGGAGGTTCTCCTCGAATGGGGGTAAGGGATGCGCCTGCCACCGTATCCTGCGGCCTGGGCGCACAGGGTCAACCCCTGGGGCGCGAGAATCGTTCCCAGCCGTCGGGCGTCCGTCCGGGAGCGGGCACGTCACTCCATCCCGCGCGGCCCGAACAGCCGCGAGAGCACGATCGCCGACCGGGTCGAGTCGACCTGGGGCGCGAGACGCACCTTCTCGAGGGCGACCTCCAGCAGAGGCGGGCTTTGTGCCCGGATCCGCACGATGGCATCGGCACTGCCGGTCACCGTGAAGGCCTCGTCGACGTCCGCGATACCGCTGAGCACGCGCCGCAGTTCGTGAGGCGCGACCGTGCCCCGGCAGAACAGCTCCACGTAGGCCTCGGTGGAGCGGCCGTCGATCTCGGGATCGACCAGTACAGTGAAGCCCTGGATGACGCCGTCCGCCACCAACCGGTCCATGCGCCGCTTGACGGCCGAGGGCGACAGGCCCACCCGGTCGCCCATCTCCGCGTAACTGGCCCTGGCATCCTCTCTCAACAGCGCGAGGATCTTCTTGTCGAGTTCGTCGACGGCCACGTGTACTCCCTGTTTCGCCGGATTCGTGCGCGTAACCCTCAGAATACGCTTGTCAACAGCGCCTACGTCAACACTTTCACACGATCTCATTGACAGACTGGATGCACCAGGCAGTCGAACGAAGGGGTCGAAGCCACAGACGCAACGGGAGGGCGCGACATGGTGCAGTTCGTAGGGGTTCCGCAGATGCGAGCATGGGTTTCGGAGGTAGGTCCCGAGCGGATCATCGCCGGGCTGACGGAGGCCGTGGAGCAAGATCTGCTCCACTGGCGGCGGTTCGACAAGATCCCCCGGGTTGCGTCTCACTCCCCGGTGGGCGTGATCGAGCTGATGCCCACTTCGGACGGCTCGCTGTACGCCTTCAAGTACGTGAACGGCCACCCCTCGAACCCGTCGCGCGGCCTTCAGACCGTCACCGCGTTCGGCATGCTCGCCGACGTCGCGACCGGCTATCCGCTGCTCGTGTCCGAGATGACGGTGCTCACTGCGCTCCGCACCGCCGCCACGTCCGCGGTCGCGGCGCGCGCCTTGGCCCGCAAGGACTCCCGCGTCCACGCCTTGATCGGGGCGGGCAGTCAGTCGGAGTTCCAGGCGATCGCGATCCGCGTGGCGCTGGGCATCAATACGGTGCGCGTCTTCGACACGGACCCCGAGGCCATCGCCAAGTTCGAGCGCAACGCGCGCTCGCTGGGCTTTGACGTCTATCGCGCGAGCTCGGCGGCCGATGCGGTGGAGGGGGCGGACATCGTCACCACCTGCACGGCGGACAAGTCGAACGCCCACGTGCTCGAGGCATCCATGATCGCGCCGGGGACTCACATCAACGCCATCGGTGGCGACTGCCCCGGCAAGACCGAACTCGACGTGGACATCCTGCACGCGGCCGGCGTGATCGCGGTCGAGTTCGAGCCGCAGACCCGCATCGAGGGAGAGATCCAGCAACTCGAGGCCAATCACCCCGTCACGGCTCTCTGGGACGTGCTTGCGGGGGCGGCCGCGGGCCGTACAGCCGATGCGGACATCACGGTGTTCGACTCCGTGGGCTTCGCGATGGAGGACTTCTCCGCCTTGCGGTTCCTGCGCGACAGCGTCTCGGGCACCCACTGGGTCGAGGAGATCGACATCGTGGCGGAGCCGCAGGACCCGAAGGACCTGTTCTCGCTCGCGATGGCGCCCATCCTCACGCGCTAGCAACCACCACGAGCCTGCGTCTGCGGGTTCGTGCGCCGGGCCCCTAGCTCAGGCGCACGAACTCGCGGACGTCGTCGCTTGGGAGCGAATCGACGGTCGCGGTGACCTCCATGGACTCGAGATTGAGCGGCTCGCCGATCGTCGTGAGGAAGGCGGTGTCGGCGGCGTCCCGGCCGGTGGCGATGCGCACCATGCTCTGCCGCGGGGCGAGTGTCGTGGCGTCCACGGCCCACCATTCGCCGTCCACGAGTGCCTCGGCGACCGCGTGGAAGTCCATGGGCGACAACCCTGGAGCGTAGACGGATACCAGCCGGGCGGGCACGTCCATGGCGCGCAGCATTGCGACCACCAGGTGGGCGAAGTCGCGGCACACGCCGCGGCGGGTCATGTAGGTCTCGGCGGCGCCGTCTGTGGGCCGGGACGAGCCAGAGATGTATGCGAGCTCGGTCCCCACCCAGCTCCCTATGTGTGAGACCAGGTCGAGGCCGGAGCGCCCGCCCGCCTCGGCGACGGCCGTGGGGGTCAGGGTGTCGGACTCGCAGTAGCGGCTGGGTCGCAGGTACTCGATGAGGTCCATGTCGGTGACTGGCGCGGGCTCCGACTGGCCTCGAACGGTCGCGCGGTAGCTCACGTCGACGGAGCCCTTCTTGACGTCACAGGTGTGGAGGCGCGTCCCGCGGGCATCGCGTAGTTCGTTGACCTCGAGCTCGCGCCCGTCCTGGGTCACCACCAAGGCTTCCTCTGCGCGTTCCTTGTCGGCCACCGCCACGGACAGCACCAGTCGTGCGGGCCCCGAGGCGGCCAGGCTCAGGGCGGAAGTCACGTCACGTCTCATACCCGCATCGTCTCACCTGAAGGTGTCGCCGCACACACGGTTCCGTTGCCACCTTCTTCCAGCGCACGAAACCTTCGTCCTCGTGGTCCCGGTGGCGGTTTCGCTACAACAGCAGCAGTTCTGGCTCTGGCTCGGGTGGGTCGACGTGCGGTGGTGGGGTCTCGTGCGGAGGGGCCTTCAGTGGTGGCCCCGTCGTGCCAGCGATGTCGAGTCGGCGTTTCTCTTTATCGGTGATGCCGAATCGCGCCCTGCCGCCAAGCCGCGGCTTGCGCGCCGGATCGATCGAAGCCGGGGGCGTGAACCACACGTGTTCGTTGGTGGCTTCAATTCCCCACTTGTCACGGTGGATCGCGTGGTGACAGGCGACGCAGAGCATGACGCCGTTTGATAGGTCGGTTCTGCCGTGGTCGCGGTCCCACCACTCGATGTGGTGGGCCTCGCAATGGCTCGGTGGCGCACCACACATCGCGCACCCGCCGTCCCTTTCGAGCAGGGCGATGCATTGGGCGAGGTTGAAGAGCCGTTGGTCGCGGCCGACGTTGAGCTTCTCGTCCTTGCCGCCGAGCACAATGGGTAGATACCCGGCGTCAACGGCGGCCCGTCGGAGTTCGCCGACGGGGATCGCGCTGCCCGCACCGTCCACCGTAGCTGCGCCGTCGGGGTCCAACCCCAGCAACTGGTCCAAGGTCATCCGCACAACCACTTTGGTGGTCGCGTGCGCGATGGGTGCCTGGTCGCAGCCGAGCATGTGTCGGGCAAACGTCGCTAACGCGTCGGCACGGATCTGCCCGGGCATCCGGGTGTCGTCCGCCAACGGGTCCCCATCACGGCGACGCCGGAAAGCATCCTTCACGATTGCCTCGATGGCGGTGCGGATCGGCGCAGCCGTCACGGGATCCAGCATCCCCATGATCTTGACCGACCCGTCGGTTTGATCCTTGAAGACCAGATACCGTTCCTTCGCGAGCCTGCGCTGCCGCTCCTTGGCGTCCTTTTCGATCAACCCGTCGCGCCACCGCATCACGACCGGCGCAAACTGTTCCGCACTGAGGCCTGGCGCCCTCTCAACGAGGGTGCGCTCCGTCAACGAGACCTGTTCTTTGGTGGCGGCATTCGACACGGAGTCCAGCATGCGCGTGATCTGAGCCGCATGCTCGACACTGATCCGCCCCTCGCCAAGCGCGACGGCCACGACCGGGTAGGTGGGTTCTTCAGGCTCGGGCGCTGCCACGCCGGCATCGTGTGCTTCTTGCTCGCGCCGCGACTGCTCTTCCGCGTCGGCGATCGCCCGCCCGGCACGCACCAACCGCTCGGCCTCACGCCTGGACCCGCCCGTGACCGACGCAATCTGCTTGGTCGGCTCGGAGAACCCCTGTTTGCGGGCCAACCCCGTCGACCCCAGCTCGACAGCGGACCGTCGCGCGATCTCTGCACACGCCGCCGCCAGCAACAGATCGGCGTCCTTCTTCACGTCCGCGGCACCCGACTGGACATCCAACACCGCCCGCTCCGACAGCCCCCGCGCGGCGTCACCCGCCATCAGAGTCCGAGCCTCTCCCAACGCTGCCCGCACCTGGGCGAGGGCGTCAACCAAACCCGCCGGCGCATCGGCCGACTGCGAGGAAGACTGCCCGTTCGAGCTCATGACACCAGTCAAGCAGGACCCCCTGACACGACAAAACCCCTGGCAGATATCTGTGGATAGGCCAAGGACATCGCACCCTCGGGACACGAAACGGCCAACTAACCCGCTCCATCCACAGGCACCTGCCCGGGTAACGCTGGTCGAGGCACAGTAGCCTCGTTCCATGCTTGTCACCCTTGACACGGAATCGGCCACGCCCCCGTACGAGCAGATCCGCACGCAGGTGCGCGAAGCCGTTCAAGCAGGAACCCTCGCGCCAGGGGCCAAGCTGCCACCCGTGCGGCGCCTCGCCCAGGAACTCGGCGTCGCCGCCAACACCGTCGCTCGGGCATACAAGGAGCTCGAGGCCGACGGCGTGGTCGAGACCCGAGGCCGCAACGGCACGGTCGTCTCACCCCACGGCGACGTGACCACGCAGGCCGCGCAGCAGGCGGCCACCGCCTACGTGGAGACCGTCAGACACCTCGGACTGCCAGACAAAGAGGCTCGCGCCCTCATCGACGCCGCGCTCGGCGCCTAGCGAACTGACGCGGCCCGACCCCGGAAACACAAAACCCCGGCTCCGCGTGGGAACCGGGGGCTGCGCTTGGTGGAGCTGAGGGGAATCGAACCCCTGACCTTCTCATTGCGAACGAGACGCGCTACCAACTGCGCCACAGCCCCAAGGCTCAGACAGATTATCACCTGTCGCGGCGGCGCTCATCCCCGCCCGCGACGACGCCTGCCCGTCGCACCGCGTAAAGCAATCGTCACATTGCCGCAATGCACCCGGAACCCGCACGGCCTACCGTCACAGGAGAGGCACCGGGATCCCCGCCACACGCCCGCAGCCGCACACAAGGAGGTGCCCGTGATCGACAATGTGGACCCGTTCATCGGCGTCGGCCGGACGGACCTCCCCGAACAGTCGGGGCTCGCGGCCACGTGGTGGTGGCCCAAGCCGCAGGTGGGCAACACGCACCCCGGCGCGACGTTCCCGCTCGGCATGGTCTCGGCATGCGCGTACTCCGGCGGCTACCCGACGGGCTACGGCAGCTTCGACCTCTCCACGGAGGGACTGCCGCCCACCCTTCCCCAGGCGGCCGATGCGGTCGCAGGCTCTCAGCGCGCGTCCGGCTTCACGCATTTCCAGCAGTCGGGCACGGGCGCGATCCGCAAGTACTACAACTACTTCCGCGTCACCCCCATGCTCGAGCCGCTCGACGTGCTGGGCCGCGACTGGGGCATCAGCGACGAGGACGCCACGCCGGGCTACTACGCCGCCACGCTGGACACTGGCGTGCGCGCCGAGATCACGGTCGGTCCCAAGAGCGCGGTCCACCGCTACACGTTCCCCGACCACCACGACGCCCGCGTGGTCGTCGACATGTCCATGGGCGGCCTGGCCATCCCCTACGGCGCGACGGTGCCGCTGCGCGCGCACCTCGAGTCGGTCCAGCCCGGCGTCGCGCAGGGAGAGATCGTTGTCGAGGGCGCTCCCCTCGCGGTCCACATCGAGTGCGACGCCGAGTCGTGGCGCCAGATGCTCTGGTACGACCGGCGGCTCATGCCCGGCGGCACGCGCCTGGACCTCGACCACATCCGCCCCACCACGCTGCGGCCGTTCGGACTCATGTGGGCCGGGCCGGCGATCGCGGGCCAGACCGTCGAGGTGCGCATCGGCTTCTCGCTACGAGGGGTCGACCAGGCGCGCAAGAACCTGCATCGCGACTGCGACGACCGCTCCCCCGCCTTCGACACCCGTCACGAGCGCACCCGCGCAGCCTGGCATGAGCACCTGGACGCGATCCGCATCGAGACGTCCAATGAGGATCGCCGCACGGTGTTCGCCACGGCGCTGTATCACTCGCTCATCAAGCCGTGCTTTGCCGCCGACGAGAGCCCGTTCTGGCCGTCGAGGGGCCCGTGGGTGTTCGACGTCTCGACTATGTGGGACATCTATCGCACCCAACTGCCGCTGCTCACCGCCCTTGCCCCCGAGCGGGCCGTCGAGCTCGCGAACGCCCTGCTCACCGTGTGCGAGCAAGAGGGCAACCTGCCTATCGGCTATCGCATGGCGCGTGGGTCCGACAGGTTCGGTCGTCAGGGCAGCGCGCTGGCCCACACCCTGCTGTCCGACATCTGCCAGCTGGGCCTGCCGGGGATGGACTGGGACTGGGCGCTGGTCCACATGCAGACGGACCTGCGGCGCATCTACGGCGAGGACTTTCTACAACAGGGCTATGCCCACCCCATCAGCCACACCCTGGACCTCGCCTTCGGCTACTGGTGCACCCAGCACGTCGCCTCGCTCGTCGAGGATCACGACCTCGCCGCCGAGTACGAGGAGCTGGCGACCCGCTGGGTCAATGCGTACGACGAAGGCACGGGGCTGCTCAAAGACTCCACGTTCTATGAGGGCACGCGGCACAACTACTCGTTCCGGATCCAGCATGACATGGAGGGGCGCATCGCCCTGGCGGGCGGCGACGAGGCCTTCGTCTCGATGCTCGACCAGTTCTTTGGCTACGGGGCCGATGCGGTGGTTCAGCCGGGCCTCGCGCCGGGTCCGAAGGAGATGGCGGAGGGATACGCCCTGGGCCGCTTCGAGGGCCTGAACAACGAGCCCGACATGGACGCACCATGGGCGTACTACTACGCGGGACGCCCCGACCGCACCGCCGAGGTGGTGCACGCCGTGGTCAACCAGCAGTTCGGCACCGGCCGCGGCGGGCTCCCCGGAAACGATGATTCGGGCGGGCTGTCGAGCTGGTACGTATGGGCGAGCCTGGGGCTGTTCCCCGTGGCCGGGCAGAACATCTTCCTGGTCCATCCGCCGTCGCTGCGTTACGCCTCGATGCCCATGGCCCGCGGCACCCTCACCATCGACACCTCAGGCTTCGAGGAGCCCACGGCCGGCGGCCCCGTGCTCTACGTGCAGTCCGTGAGCTTCAACGGCGCACCCCTCACCACGTCGTGGATCAGCGGCAACGCGCTTCACGAGGGCGGCCGTCTGCACATCTCGCTCGGCCCCGAGCCCAGCGATTGGGGACGGCAGGGGCGGCCCCCGTCCTTCAGGCCCGCGGCCGCACCCGTGCCACCCACCGCTTCCGCGACCGACGACGAGGGCGTCCAGACCGTGGACCACATCACCGGCGGCGAGCCGCCACTCGAGGAGGCACCATGAACGCCATCCCGTCCCGCCGACTCGTGATCGTGGTGCGCGCGGACCCGGTGATCTGCGGACATTCGGGGGAGGCGCGCAACCTCGCCGAGGCCGCCCTCCACCGCGGCTTCGATGAGGTGCGGATCGTCACCTGGCCCCTCGAACGCCTCGAGGAGACCGGACTGCCGCTCAAGCCCCTCGACACCGTCATGCCGTACAGCCCCGGCATCATCGTCGAGCGCCCCGAGCCCGTGGGCGGCTACAAGATCCCCGACGGCCGCTACCTTGCCGGTCTGACGGGCCGCCTCGTCGAGCTCTTCACCGACGGCGTGCCCACCGTGTGCATGTCGCTGTATCTTTCGCCCCACACCATCGCGGTGGCCGATGCGATCCGGACTGCGCGCTCGACCGGCCTCCCTGTGCGGGTCACGACCATCGCCGAGGCGGTGGGCTCCGATGTCACCGACGTGGTGCGCGCGTGCGTCGAGGAGGACCGGTTCGGCGCCGCGGCCCACGTGCTGTCGAGCTACCTCAGCCAGGACGTGTGCGTGGCGGTCTCCGAGTACACCAAGCATGTCATCGTCGAGGCCGCCACCGAGATCGACGTGCGTCACGGAACGGCGTTCGCATCACAGTGCCGCGAGCGCATCGGCATCTCCTACCCCGCGATCGACACGGCCTCCTACCTCGACCTCGACGGCGCCGAGACCGACCGCGTGCTGGACTCGCGCGGCCTCGAGCGCGAGGGCTACGTGCTGTACCTGTCGCGCTTGGGAGCCGCCAAGGGGGTCGACGACCTCATCGACGGCTTTGCCGCCTCGATGGCCGGGCACTCGCTGCGGCTTGTGATCGCAGGCCGCGGCCCTGACGCCGAGGAACTGCACCGTCACGCGGCGAGCTCGCCCGCCGCCGAGCGGATTGTCTTCCTGGACGATGTGGGCGACGAGGAGAAGCCGCACCTGATGGCCGCGTGCGCCGTCTACGCGCTGCCGTCCAAGCCGCGCCCCGAGTTCACCGAGACCTTCGGCATCGCCCTGGTGGAGCAGATGCTCGCCGGGGGCGGCCCCGTGATCACCACCGATACCGGGGGCATCCCGGAGGCGGTGGGCGACACCGCCTTCACCGTTCCGGTGAACGACCCCGCGGCCATCGCCGCCGCGATCGACAACGCCGTCCTGGGGATGGACGCGGCGGCGCGGACGGCGCACCAGGACCGTGCCCGCGCGTACGCCATGCAGTTCGACAGGACCGTGGTCTTCGACCTGTTGTTCGAGAAGGTCGCGACACAGGTGCGCTGAGGGCCCGCCGGCCGTCCACACTCGACCCGAGCGTCGGGACGGCGTCAGGCGCTGGCGGTTGCGCCTGTTCTTAAGCGCTGGCGCGCCTGTGCCGCTTTTAAGCGCTGGCGCGCCGCCGGCGGGCGAGGATCTGGTCGAGCGCCGCCGTGGTCGTGGACTGCTCCTCGCTCACGTGCTGCCCGTTCGTGGACTCACCGGGAGCATCGTCCGCACGCAGGCTGCCCCAGCGCTCCGCGCGCTGCTTCGCGGCGTCGTAGTCCTCGTCGGAGATGGGGCGCGCTTCACGGGGGCGCACTGAGGACTTGAGGGTGTACGCCGGTGCGGGCATCTCCGCCGGGCTCCACGGCGCGGGCTGCGAAGTCCGTTCACCCTCGCCGCGCTCGGCGGGAAGCTCGGGTGCCGGCACCGGGGCGGGTGCGGCCAGCGGAGCGAGGTCCTCGGTAGTGAGCACGCGAATCGCCTGGGTGGCGAGCTCCGACGGCTGGGCCTCGTGGCCAGCCGCGCGCTCGCGGGTGACGGTGCGGAGCGCCTGCGTGGCGGTCGCGGCGGCCTCGACCTCGCGGGCGATGGCGCGGGCGGTCTCGTCGGCGCGGCGCTGGGCGGCTGCCACGCGGGCACCGGTGACGACGATTCCGGCGAAGGCCGCGGTCGCGAATGCGCCCACGTATGGAGAGAGCGTGGTGAAGCCGACGGCGCCCCACGTCCCCACCGCGATGATCATCGCGACCGTCGCGACGGTGGCGCGTCGCCGGGCCTGAGCGGTGCGCTCGGCCAGCACGGCGGCACGGTCGCGACGCAGGGCGTCGCGCTCTCGCTGGGCGTGAACGGCGGCGCGGTCGAGAGGAGTGGCGGGACGGGACATGGACTCGGCGCGCTCCGACTCAATGCGAGCGGCCCGCTCCCCGCCGGTGCGCAGCAGCGGCACCTCGCCGGAGTCGCTGGACGGCCGTGCGACGGCCCGCTGAATGCGCTCCGCGGTCGACTTCACGACCCGCATGTCGGAGGAGTAGCGGTCGTCGACGCGGACGAGCGCATACTCGCCGCGCTCTTTGATGCGCTGCGGCAGAACGTACGCGACGATGATGCCGAGCGCGACTATCGCGAGGAGTCCTGCAACCATGGCACGACCGTACGGCGCGGGGGGCACCAAGCCCCGGATGGCGCGCGGCGTGTCAACGAGCCTCCAACCAATATCGGCCGATGCGCGCCTCTTCTTGAGTCATCGCGTACACCCGGTGGTCTCTCCAGTCGCGATCGATGTGGAGATACGACTGACGCAGCCCCTCCTCGCGCAGCCCCAGTTTCTCGACCACCCGCAGGCTCGCGACGTTCTCGGGACGTACCGCGATCTCGATGCGGTGCAGCCCGCGCTCGAACGAGAACTCGGTGGCCATCGCGACCGCGCGCGGCGTGATGCCCCGCCCGGCATGGGACTCGGCGATCCAGTAGCCGATCGACGCCCCCCGCTCGGCGCCCCAGCGGATGCTGGACACCGAGACTCGCCCCACGATCTCGCCCTGGAACTCGATCACGAAGGGGTAGGCGGACTCGTCGCGCCATTGCCGCCTCTCGCGGCGCACGAGAGTGCGAAAGGTCGCGGTCGGCTCCGTGCTCCCCGGAGGAGCGGTCGCCTCCCACTGCTGCAGCCAGGCCCGGTTGTCCCTCCGGAGGCGATTCCATGCGTGCTCGTCGCGCCGTGTGAGGGTGCGCAGCGTGACGTCCCCCGAGGTGACGACCGGCGGGCGCATCGGCTATCCGCCCCAGGCGGTGCACTCGACGATGTCGCCCGGGTGCACCACGCTCTCCTGCGGCCCCGACCACACCAGCGCATCGGCCCGCGCAAGGTCGGTGAGCGCGAGCGCATCCGCCCCTACAGGGGTGACGGCCGGCAGGTCGTGGTCCTGGTGGTCGACCACCACGGGCATCGCGGTCACGAGGCCGGGCGGGACGACCCACGTCTTGCGCACCCGGGCACGGAACACCGGTCGCTCGACGTCGGGATGCCCGCACAGCGCGCGCAGCGCCTGGCGCACGTACGCCTCGAAGGCGAGCGCGGCTCCCGCGGGAGCTCCGGGCAGTGCGATCACGGGGATGTCGCGAGAGCCGGCGGAGATGGTGCCCAGCCCATGGCGGCCCACGGGACGCAGCTGCAGGTCCACGGCCTCGAAGCCGCCCATGCGTGCCAGCACGTCCGCGACGGTGTCGTGCACCCCGTCGGACAGCCCGCCGGTGGTGATCATGACGTCGGCCCGCACGAGCTGATCCTCGAGGGTCGAACGCAGCCGCAGCGGATCGTCTGACACGGCGCCCACACGGTAGGCCTTGGCACCGGTCTCCAGGACCAGTGACGCGAGCATATGGGTGGTGGACTCGGGAACGCCGCCGCCTGGACGCACGGCGCCGGGCTCGACGAGCTCGTCTCCCACGGCCATGATCACCACTCGGGGGACGGGCCGCACGTGCAGCCGCGAGCGCCCGAGTGCGGCCGCCACGGCAATCTGCCGGGGGCCGATGCGGGTGCCAGCGCGCACGATCACGTCGCCGGCCGTGGCGTCGAAGCCCGCGGGGCGCACCCCGTCACCCGGGTGCACCGAGTGCGCGATGCCCACGCGTGCGACGCCCTGGTCCGTGTCCGCGAGGGCCACCACCGCATCGGCCCCCATGGGCACCGGGGCACCGGAAGGGATGCGTGCGGCGGCACGCGGCACGTGACGACGGGGCGAGCGCGAGTCGAAGCTCACGTCGTGGGAGACGGGAAGCCGCACCGGGGCGCCAGGGTGCGCGGCGGCAACGTCTGCGCTCGCCACGGCGTAGCCGTCGCGTGCGGCGATGGGCACCGCCGGCATGGCCTGGGAGGCGATGAGGTCCTCGGCGAGCGTCGCGCCCGCGGTGTCGCCCAGCAGCACGTCGAGCACCGGACCCGGGGCGAGGGCCTCCGCCACGGCGGTGCGATGGCCATCAAGGCTCCGGACTGTCACGCACGCATTGTCTCGTGCCGCACGCAGGGCCCGCAACCAACGCTCGTCACTGCCCCCTGTGAGAGCGCCGACACAGCGGGTTCATGTTTGTTTGAGACACTGGTGATCATGACGCCGCAGTCGCACGCCACCCGCGCGCCCTCCCCTGAGGATGTGAAGGCGCAACTGCGCACCTCCATCCGCAAGGCACGCCTCCACCGATCCGAACGCAGGAATGCGGAACTCGCGCAGGCACTGCGCGATCTCGCTCTCGACGACCCCGCGATTGCCGGGGCGCAGTGCGTGTCGGTCTATGCCTCCCGTCCGCACGAGCCCGGCACGCTGCCGCTGATCTCCGCGCTGCACGAGCGCGGCGTGAAGGTGCTGATCCCGCGGCTCGGCGACGGGCTCCAGCGGGGCTGGTCGCTCTACCAGGGCGCCGAAGACCTCGTCGAACGCGCTCCCGGGCGCCCGCCGGAGCCCTCCGGCGAGTTCTTGCCGTCGGAGGCCATCCGCGAGGCCGAGGCGATCGTGGTGCCGGCGCTCGCCGTCGATGCGCAGGGAACCCGACTGGGTCAGGGTGGCGGCTGGTACGACCGCGCGCTGTGCCAGGTCCGCGACGAGGTGCCGATCATCGCGTTCACCTTCGCGGCCGAGTTCCGGGGGCACGACGAGCTGCTGCTTCCCTGCGAGCCGCATGACGTCCCCGTCCACCGAGTGATCACGCCGCAAGGAACCACCTCTGTTCCCGCGTAGAATGCGCGCATGCCCACTTACGTCTACGCGTGCCGCGCGTGCGGCCACAGGTTCGACGCGGTCCAGTCGATCCACGACGATTCGCTCGAGGCGTGCCCCGAGTGCTCCGGCGCGCTGCGCCGCGTGTTCGGCACGGTCGGCGTGACCTTCAAGGGTCCGGGTTTCTACCGCAACGACTCCCGGCCAACTGCCAAAGAGTCCTCCTCGGGCTCCTGACGCCTCGCGGCAGCGAGCCTCACCAGTGAGGCGGCCGCTCCCGCTTGATCTCGTCCTCGCGGGCGTTGCCGTACCCCTCGCCCCATCCCTCATCGGTGTCCTCGGACGCGCGGGTGGGGATCAGCGGACGATCGGTTCCCCTGCTGCGGTCCTTCGACGTCCGCGGCCGCTCCGCGTCCTTGCGCTTGCCCGCACCGTTGGGCTCGGCCGCACCATCGGAGCCACTGTGGACGGCCGATGCGCTCGCCAGCTTGGGTACGCCGAAGCCTAGGCGCGGCGCGGCGGGCGAAGCGGGGGTCTCGTCAACTTCGGTTTCGGTTTCGGTTTCGCGAGAATCGGCGGCGCCGGGCTCGCCCGTGTCGCTGTCGCCCACGTCGGGCTTCGGGTCACCGTTACCGTCACCTTCCTCGGGTTCGACGGCGACCTCGCCCGTCGGCTCGTCGACGTCATCCGGTCGCTGACCGTCCTCGTCAAAATCGAAGGTCCCCGCCACCTCGACGGGACCGGACTGCCCAGCCCCCGCATCGGCCGTCTGGGTCGGCTCGGCCGGCGCGCTCTCGGGCGCAATGCGCAGGGAGGCCGTCGTGACATCGGGCTCGGCGATCTCGCTCTGGTCGAAGATGCCCTCCGCGGGCTGCTGGGCGGGCACCATGTCGATCTCGAGCGCCTCTTGGACGTGCTCCGGTCCACCGGTCTCGAGCGCCGACCGCACCTGCTCCGCAGCCGCGTCGGGATCCATGAACACGTCGAGGGTCCACAGTGGCACCACGGTCCAGCCCAGCGCCTCGAGCGACGTCCGCTGCCACCGCACCCGGTCGCGCAGCGACGCGGATCCCGCGGGCGCGGCCTCGTCGGTGACGACGGCGACGCGGTATCCGCGGTCATGCCGACCGCCCACCGCCATCGGCACCGCATCAGGACCGTTGCCGTAGCGCACGTGCACGCCGAACCCTTCGAATCGCAGGCGGTTGGCGACGTCAGAGAGCAGCCAGTCGCTTGGGGCGGGCTCGGGTCGCTCGGGGGCGATCGGCTGCTCCGTCCCGGCCTGCAGCAGCTCGCGCAGATCCTCGATGCCGTCGCCGTCGTCCCCTGCGGTCGGGAGCCGGTCTGCGGCGATCGCGCAGAAGACGGTGACGTAGGCGCGGGAGGCAACGAGCGCCTGGACGAGGGCGTGGCGGCCCCAGGGCTCAGCCAAGGCGCCCAGCCGGTCCGGCACCGTGCCTCGCGAGTCGCGGGCATACCCCAACGAAAGGACCACCTCGTCGACGGAGTGGCCGGCCGCGTCTCCCATCACCTCGACGGGAACCGCGGCGGCAAGGCGAGTGCTGCGCTCCTTGAGACCCTCGGCGAGGCGAGCCGCGTGGAGCGCGTTGCCGGCGACGATGACCACGTCCCGTCGGGGCAACGAATCGAAGGCGCGCGCCACGTGCTCCACGACGGCCGCAACCTCAGCACGCGTGGACTCGACGGCATCGGCCCTGGCAACTGGAGATCCGACGCCGTCCACCGTGCGCACCTCGAAGCGGCTCTCGTCGCCTGGCGCAGGGAGCGCCTCGATGCTGCGCCCGTAGGCGGCGCGCGAGAGCGCCGCGGTCACGCGCACGTCGCGGCCTTGCGGCAGGGCGTGCAGGGTGACATGCGGCAGCAACTCAGCGAGCGCTGCGACGGCGGACCTGGTTGCGGCGTGGGCGTCTCCCACCACCACCACCTGCTTGGCCCGTGCCAGTGTGGGGACCAGCTCAGCGAGCGCGAGAGACTCCGAGGCCACCACCACCGCGATGTCGAAGGCCCGCGCGGGTGGGGCGAGACGCGACACCTGCTCGGCCTTCGCCACGACGACCGGGCGCAACGCAGTCGACAGCGGGCCGAAGTCCCTCCACAGCTCCTTGATGGACGCGTCTGCCCCCTCGACCAGCGCGGCAAAGAGGTCGCGCGCCAGCTCGGGATGGCGGGCGATGGCAGAGCGGCGGCGCTCCGCAGCGGCGCGCATCAACGGTCCCACTCGCGCCTTCGAGAACGCCTGATCGGAGGTGCGGAAGTGCTCCACCGCAGCTCCCAGCGCCCCATAGTCGGTCAGCGTCGGGTCCGTGCGCACGATCGCGTCGAAGGCCGCGGCCCACCACGCGAACTCGAGGTCCCGGCGCACTTGCGCATCGGACGCGTCTCTCTCGCGCAGGTCCTCGATCAGCGGTCCGAGACCGACCGCGTCGAGGTCGATCTCCAACGGATCGCCGGCGTCCGGGTCGATGGTGCCGGGCAGCCCCTGCGCGAGGCGGTCGAGCTCGCCGACCATCTCGTCCCACGGCGCTGCGGCGAGGTCCTCCTCGCCCACCACCAGCCTGACGGTCGGGGCGAGCGTGCCCCACATGGCGGACGCATCCGCGACCCGCTCGGCGAACACGTCGTAGTCGTCGGGCACGGTGGGCCATCCACCTGCCGAGCAGTGCGCACGCCAACGTAGCGCGAGATCGTGTGCGCGCACCAAGTCCTCGTGGAGCGTGTCCTTGCCGCGGCCGGGCCGGAGCAGCTCCACGGCGCGGCGCATCAGCGCGCGGCGTTCGCGGCGCGGCAAGTCCACGTGCCGCGACGAGTCGTGGGGAGCCGTCGCCGCGACCAAGTCGTGCAGCGACCGGTGGAACACCGCCGGAGAGAAGATCTCGAGCAGTTCGCGCAGCGCCTCGAACATGCGCACCTGGTCGAACCACGTCGCCATCGAGGCGGCCTCGTCGACGCCCGTCTCATGAGCGGCGATGGCGGCCTCGGCCCGCATCTTGGGAATCGCCCGGCCCAACAGCGTCGCGAGCGCCTCGTCGAGGCCAGCGCCGTCCTCGGGATCCGCGTGGCCGGCCCACCACGACTCGGCTTGAGACGCGGGGGCGGGGTCTTCGGCGGGAGCGGCAGCAGGCGCACCATCGTCGGGTCGCAGCGCGGCCACCAACGCGGCGGAGACGGAGGCGAAGCCGTGATCGGCGACCACGGCGCCGGCGTCCTTGCTGAGTCTCAGCGCAGTGCCGGGAGTGAGGTCGGAGGTGGTGAGACGCACGATGGCCTGCACGGCCTCGAAGACGCTTACTCCCCAAGGCCGGTGAGAGCGGTGCAGTGCGTCGAAGCGGCGGTGCAAGTCTCCCCGCGCGCGCAGCAAGGTCTCCCCCGCCGCGCGCAGGCCGTCGTCATCAACCTGAGGCGTGCCCATGGTGATCGACTCGAGAAGTCGCGCCCGCGCATCGGCATTCCAAGCGGGGACGGTGCCGTCGATGACCAGGTCCTGCGCACCGAGGGCACGCACCCGAACACCGATCGCGCGCAGCGCGCGCTCCTGGCCGCCCACGACCGCCACGGTCTTCCCCGATGCCGCGCCATCGGCGGCGATCGCGGCCGCAGTGCCCACCACGTCGGACCCGGGAGGAGCCTGCAGGAACACATCGCGACCGGTGGCGATCAAGTCGAGGGCCGCGAACTGGACATCGTCGAGGTCGCCGATCCCGCGCTCGGCGAAGGGGTCGCGATCTCCGCGGGGGAAGGCGGGCAGCGGCTCACCGAGCTGCGCCTGCGCGTCGTGATCGCCGGCAGCCGCCGCCAGCACCGTGGACCCGGCGATGACGGGGTCGCAGTCGTCGAGGTCGTCGAGCAGCCGCTGCTCGGGATCGTCGAAGGCGCCCAGCAGCAGCCGGTCCACGACCTCGAGATCGTCGCCGAACAGGTCCTTCAGCCCCCGCACGTGCTCCCACAGCGGGCGCGGGTCGAACTCGCGTCCACCGGCGATCACGGGCAGCGCGGAGTCGCGGCCGGACTCGCCCGCACGCTCGCGGACCAATGTCGTGAAGACGGGGTTGACGAGGACGTCATCGCGCAAGGTGATCTGCACGTCATCGGTGCGGTGCCGCTCTAGTCCCACGGGGCGCATGAGCAGCGGCATCTCCACGCGTTCGCCGCGTTCGGTCCAGGACACCGTGCCAACCACGAGCGCTGCCGTCCACGCGCCGGTGGCCGCCCGCACGCGCTCCGCCTCGTCAAGGATCAGCCGGCCACGGTGCAGACCCGCTTCGCGCACCTGCGGATCGCGCAGCAGAGAGGAGATCGCGGTGGGCCGGTTGGCGAAGAGCTGGGCGAGGCCCGAGGGGTGGCCGGCGCGGATGTCGACCAGGCTCGCCTGCGTCGCCGCAAGGTCCCTGAGAGGGGACACGGTCGCCCGGTCCTGAAGCTGTTCGCGCCACTCTCGGAGGGCGTCAGCCACGAGCGCGCGCCCGATGTAATCCACCACTCCCCTACGGTATACGGCGGGCCCGGGGATGCCTCGCCACCACGCCGCCGCCGGTCTGGGGGATGACGTACGGGGCCGGAAACACGAACAGTGCGCGCCCGCTTGCACAGCCGGCGCGCACCGTCACCGGGATTGTGGACCTCAAGGGCACCCGGCGTCAAGCCAGGCGCGGTCGTCCCAGTTCAATGCGGGATAAGGCGCCAGTCATCGACCGAGTTCGGCGGCCGTGGTGTCCGCGATCACACCTTCGGTGACGAGCGCATTCGTCAGCAGCTCGACCAGGGCGTCCACCTGCACATCCGTCGACGTGGACGCGTCCTCCTCAGCCGCCCCGTCCAGCGCACGAGCAGCCAGTCCCGCCTTGCTATCGATCAGTCGGGCGATCGTCGAGTCGATGGTCTGCGCAGCGATGATCCGCCACGCCGTCACCGGCTCGGACTGGCCGATGCGGTGGATCCGGTCGATGGCCTGGGTCTGCTCGGCGTCAGTCCAGGACAACTCGGACAGCACAAGATTGGAGGCGACCTGGAGGTTCAGCCCCACGCCGGCCGTGATCAGGGAGCACACCGCGATGGACACGTCCGGGTCGTGGGTGAACGCTGCGACTTGCTTCTCCCGCACTGCCGTCGTCTGGTCGCCGCGGATTGAGGCATAGCGAATGCCTCGATCCGCGAAGGTCTGCTCCGCCTGATCCAGCACGTCGACGTGCTTGGCGAAGAACACCACCTTGCCGACGTTGCGAGCTAGTTGCGCGGCGTAGTCTGCGGCCGGCCCTGCCTTGGCCTGGCCGATCCTCCGGACCATCGTGAACACGTTCTCGCCCCCGACCTTCTGGCCCGAGTCCTTGAGCTCTCCCGCCGCCACCCGGCGCGCGAGGTCGAGATCGATGCCTTCTGTGGGTTCGTCGTCCGTGCGCGCAGCCATCGCGGCCTGGTAGCGAGCGACCAGTCGGCGCGCAAGCGCGGCCTCCGCAGCGCGGATCGAGCGGCCCGCTGCCCCGTCGAGCTCGACCGGCAGGTCCGCCACGCGGCGCGCGGGAAGATCCGCGACGACGTCGACCTTGCGACGGCGCACGATTCCCATGTTGATGACCGCGGACCGCGCGGCGACATCGAAGCCCCGGTCGGCTGGGGTGAGCCCGGTCTCCTCGAGAGCCGCCATCAGGCTGCGCAGCGGCTTGTCGTCGTCGATCCAGCCGAGGAACTGCCAGATCGCCCGGAAGTCCTCGATGTCGTTGATGAGCGGCGTGCCGGTGAGCGCCATCATCAAGGGGCGGGGGGCGCGTGCGCGGATGTCCTTAGCGATCGCCAGCACGTGCTGCGAGCGCCTGGAGCCCTTGTTCTTGATGAAGTGCGCCTCGTCGACGACCATGCCGCGGAAGCCCAGGTCTCCGAGCCAGCCCATGTGCCGATCCAACAGCTCGTAGTTCACGATCACAACGTCTGCAAAACCGTCGACGCGCTCCCCATCGCCATGCACGACCGTTGCGCGGCGCTGCGGCGTCCACAAGTCCACCTCGTGCGCCCAGTTCGTCTTGACGACGTTGGGCACCACCACCAGCAAGGGATAGGCATCGGCCGCCTGCGCGGCGAGCAGTGCCTGCGCGGTCTTGCCCAGACCAGGCTCGTCGGCGAGCAGGAAGGTCCGATGCCCGCGCGCCGCGGCCGCGACCACTTGGGCCTGGTGCGGCATCAGGGCGTCACCATGGAGAACTGGCAAGGGGCCCGGCTCGGGCAGGGGCATACAGGCAGGGGTCCCGTTAGAGCCCTTCTCGAAGGCCCGGAACAGGGGCTCGAGCAGCTCCCATCCGGCCAGTCGATGGGACCGGGGAGTGCGCCGGTCGCTCGTACTCTCGAACTCCGGGGCGAGGAAGGGATTCGCCATCTGGCGTGAGATCACCGATTGCGGGACGACTTTCTTCTCGACGACGGGCTCAGGCTCGACGGGCTCAGGCTCCTCCGGCGGCTCGAGGCCCGCGGCGCGCATCACCGTCGCCTTGTACTCGCGTGCCGATGGGGACAGCTGCGCGTCCTCGGCCAGCAGCTGAAGGAGCGAGGTGTCCCGGGCTGCAATTCTGGCGAGTTGGGTAGCCACGCCATCGAGCCGCCGCAACTCTTGCGACCGCTTTGCAGAACTCAACGAGGCATCGGCCATCACTCGGGCCCGCTCCTCCTGGACAAGCAGCGCGACCACCTGAAATTTGGTGCGGGCCGGTGACCGCGCGGGCGGGCGCTTGACCGCGCCGTCCACCTCGCGGGCGATGCCCGCCAGCACGGGGATCAGCCCTTGGTCCTGGGCGCGCGGCGCGCGCCGTCGCTGAGATCCCGAATCCGCGCGCGCCCGACCGGACCGACGCTGGCCTGCTCTTGCCACATATCCTCCGAGAGCACCCTCGACACGGCTCGACGCATGTGCGCCTCGACCGCGTGCCCGGTTTCGCGCCCACGACGGCTGCGGGAGCCCCACGGGCACTCGCCCAGGGCATATCCGGTCACTCGCCGTGCGCCGGGCCGTCCACCCTGTGTGAACGACCGCTGGTCACGAGCCCCACTCACGCTGCTACGGCTCCTGTGTCCGTCATGCTGCGGCTGGAGCATCGGTCCCCAACATATCCGTGCGTCTGTGCAGATTCGACCTGTCGACACCCGTATGTGGACACCTGATTCGAGAACTATCGTACTGCTCCAGGTGGAGCGGCTGGTTCGTGACCGCCCGGGGGAGCGTGGGAACGCCTCCGTCGCAGGTGTGGCCGTCGCACAGAGACACCACTTCGGTGTGGGGTCGGCGCGCCGGTAGCGCGACGCACGTTCCTAGCCGTTGCCGCTGTGAAGGACGCAGGCTCCCCGCCCGCTCCGCTTCGCGTCGTACATGGCGGCGTCAGCCGCCGCGACGATCGCATCGGGAGTGACCAGCCCGTCAAAGCTCACAGCCACGCCGATGCTGCTCGTGGTGGAGTACCTGTGCTCGCCAAAGCCATAGGAAAGTCGGAGCCTGTCGCCGATCCGGCGGGCCACCGCCAGAGCGGCCTCGCCAGAGGCGACCTCATCCAGGAGAACGACGAACTCGTCTCCGCCCACACGCGCGGCAGTGTCTCCTGCTCGGAGCTCGCCGCTGATGCGTCGAGCCGCGTCGATCAGCAGCTGATCACCGGCCGCGTGGCCGAACATGTCATTCACGGTCTTGAAGTCGTCGAGGTCGAGGAAGAGGATCGCGAAGCCCGTCACGCGTCTGTCCGCGGCGTGCAGGCGCTGGGACAGCCGGTCCCAGAACGCCGCGCGATTTGCCAGTCCCGTGAGATCATCCTGCAACGCGCGGCGGCTCAGCTCCTGGGTGGCGATCGCGAGCTCGGCCGTGCGGTCAACGACGCGGCGCTCGAGCTCGGCGTAGGACGCCTCGATCTCCTCACCGAGCGCGTTCACGCCGGCTGCCACCGCGTCGATGATGTCGCCTGCGGGCCCGACGGCGGCGCGCGCGTCGAACTTCAGTGCCGCGATGTCCTGGATGACGCCCACGACTTCCTCGAGCCGACGTTCAATGTCCGCGAGGCCGCCGGTCTCCGGTGGCATCGACGCCCTCATCAGTTCAGATGCCCCTTGAGCCACGCGAGGGCAACGTCTGGGTCCTCGAACGTCTGGGTGGGCAGATCCGGCTTGCTGACATTGATGAAGAAGGTCGCCATCATGCGACTGAGCGGATTGCCGATGATCAAGGCGAGGGCGGACACCACGCCCTGCTGACGAATGAACTCCATCCGGGCAGCACGATCCTGGGGCCCGGCGTCCGCGACGTGCACCATCAGAGGCGCGGCTCGCCCGCCCGTGAGTGCGGCCATCGCGTCGATCGCCGCTCGCGCATCCTCGAGCCCCGAGGCCACGTTGGCAGCCCAGGTGATCTCCAAAACGCCGTCGGGACGCAGCCATATGCGGAACTTCTCGTGAACCACCTCGGGCATCGGCTCGCTCATCGATTCACCGCCCCCCTCATGCCGGGGGTACTGGTGTGGGCAAAGCGACAAGCAATCATGGGCGTTCCCTTATTCGGTGGCCCGGCTGACCCCGTGGGTCCCGTGGCTTTGCGTCCCCACCTCGCGACGGGTTTGCCTTTTCGTGAAGTATGAACCTTACGCACTCAAGCGGTTCGGCACGAGCCGCTGTGAGCAGCCTCACATATCTGGTGCGCCTGGGCAGATTCGAACTGCCGACACCCGCTTTAGGAGAGCGGGCCACAAGTTTTGTGCTGTTGCCGGGTCGTCCCTACTGGCCACGGTCATTCTAGTATCCCCCGCGCCAACCTATTGAAAGGACTTGGGCATTCGCGGTTGTCTGCGGACGTCCCGTGGATGGAGTGTGGATGAGACGCCGACGGCGGCATCATCAGCGGCATCGCCCACTGGTCCATTGCAGGCTGCGACAGCATCACGTCATTCGACCGTTGGCCTTAATGCCTCGTTGACCGAACACCTGAACGATACGTTGCCAATAGGCCCGCCATCACGGCGCACCCTATTAGTCCACGGGCGTATGAGTCGCGCTAAGTCGTCAACTTGACGCTCAACAGCCCCCAATCCCGAAATCCATCGGTGTAGGTGTCAATGCCTGACCCTAGACTGGCTGTCATGGGCTTCCCCGCCAACGTGTTGCGCGTAATGATTGCGTCACCATCGGACGTACTCGAGGCTCGGGACGCAGTCGAGAAGGCACTTAACGACTGGAATTCCGCGAACACCCAGACCAAGCAGGTCGTGCTGCTGCCGTGGAGATGGGAAACCTCTTCGGTACCGGTGCTCGGCGAGCACCCACAGTCGCTCATCAACGCGCAAGGCGTCGACGACAGTGACATCGTATTTGCGCTCTTCGGTAGTCGACTTGGATCACCGACTCCCGAGGCCGTCTCAGGCACTGTGGAGGAAATCCAGCGCGCCGTCGACTCTGGCAAGCCCGTCCACCTCTACTTCTCGACCTCGCCCCTTCCCCACGACGTCGACACGTCCCAACTCGACGGTCTGCGTGACTTTCAGGAGGAGATGAAGAGTCGAGGTCTGTTCGGCGAATTCAGCACACCTGAACAACTGGCGTTCGAGGTGTGGAAAGCAGTCGAGTTCGACATTTCAAGCCTCGGGTTGGGGGTACTTACCTCCGTGCCGAGTCGGGCCCGGGTCGAACTCTCAGCCCAGCCTCGTCAAGAGCGTGAGTTGAAGGGCACGAGCAAGTCCGGCAAGCCCCAATACACAACCCGACGTTGGGTCGACATCACCAATGCGGGGACGGAAGACGCGACCGATGTCACTTTCGAGGTGGTGGGCGAGAATCCGGGCATGATGCTGCTCGACGACAAGTCCCCAACCGTAATTCACGCAGGCCAGACCCGCCGGATCAACGCGATCCATCACGGGGGCGGCAGCGATCCCGACATCATCCGCGTGCGATGGGTCGAAGACAGCGAGAGCCGAGAGAAAGACTTCCACATCGGCTAGCGTCAAGTGGCGTGCCTATGTGGCCGTGGCGCTCGTGATGGTTGAGACTGCCCGTTCAAAACGCTCTATGCCGTCGAAAGTAATCGGGCCGACCGCCTCAATTGAGCCGGTGCTCGCACTGAAGCCTGGGCGGTCCGTGCAGCCGCCGTGCGCGCGCGGAACTGTCGCACCCCCGAAGTGGCGAACGCGTAACTCTTCCAGGGGTGCGCAAACTCTCCGCGGTTCGCTGGTTACGAGGTAGCGAATGGGACTTCCTGGACACTTGATGTGGCGCACGTAGGTTCGTCGCGTCGGTCGCGAGGATGGCGATGCGTTCGGAGAACAACTGAAGTTGTCTCCGGTCATACTCGCAGGTCAATCCCGCGAAAGGGCCGGGCGTCTGTTCAAGCAGCGGTCGGCCGGGACGGTTGAGCCGTGAGGGCCGTTCTCGATTAGTTCAAAGTCGAGTTCACTTCCAGAAGCGACAAGAAGCGCCTCCAAACCGGGGAAGATTTACAGCCGTGCGGGGTGGACCGCAGTCCAGCCGGTGCCTAGGGGCAACCACGCACTGCTTGGCACTAACAGCACCAAATGGGGTTGACTAGCGAGCATGGGCACCGAGAACGCGTGGCAACTGCGACAGGCGACCTTGCCAGCGCGCCGCAGACTGGTCATGGCCACCATGGAGTCGGTCTTTGACCTTGGAAGGGCCGACTCTCCCGTCTCAGTGCTACGCCAGATGATCGACAGCGGCAAGCCACACTCCATTGTTGCGAACGCGGATATGGATGGCCTCCTGGCGTCGCAGATGTTGAGTGCAGTGACTGGCTGGAAGATCGGTGCATTGCTATCGAAGGGCGGGCGACTACTGATCCACCCCTCTCATGGGAGGCTGGACTCACTCCTCACTTCGGGCTCGACCTACTGCGTCGACCTCTTCAATCGCAAGTGCCCCGGTGTTTCGAACCATCCGTTGCTCTGGCGTCCAAAGCCGGGCAAGGGGTCGTACAAGGACTCGTTGCGGCTGTTCGATATGTCCGTCGAGACGAGCGTTGAGCAACTCGGCTCGCTGAACCTGTCCGCGGCAGCAGGCATTGGGGCGATGCAAGGTTACGAGTCAGCCCATGGGATTCAGTACAAGTACCCCCTGGGCACGGCGCAACTACTCCTTGCGGCACTCGAGATCGGAGGACACGCACCGCGCTTCTACGATCGCCAGATCCTGCCATGGCTAGTCGCGAATGCCGATGGTGGGTTGGGCACGATTCGTTTGTACGCCTGGAACGCTGAACTGTGGTGGAACGGCCTCGCGGCGGCTGCGGGTCCGGCGAGCATGTCAGAGGCAATCTTCCGCGTTGCGACCGAGCAGCGCCCAAATCAGCGAGAGGAAGTCGACCGTCGCTTGCGTTGGGAGTACGGCGACGTTGCATCCGTTTGGAAGGCTGACTGGAATCTTGCGGCCGACGATACGACGTCTATCGCCACGCACGTCGAACTCGCTTCTACGCTGTCGGGATGGCCCGACCCGTTCCAGGATGGGGTACAGAGCCTTGCCGGTTGGACCGCATCCACTTCTGTGGGCACCAGCCTTTCGGTCGGCGGCATCAGCAAACTGTCGGATAAGGACGTGTTCGCCGCGGTTCAAGACGCTCTGAACTCGTCACACTTCAACTTCAATACCTTCGACCAGAAGGTGCGCCTCTCGTGGCAGTGACTGGCCTCGTCAGTGGCCAAAGCCAGATCTAGCGCGGACCCGATCGGGCATGCGGGGGGTCAGGCAGGTGCGCTCACGGTGAACTCGCTGACTGCCGCTCTGGCGAGGGCGACCCGGGGATTGCTTGGAGCCTCCGAGACTGCGCTGAGCAATGCCCTTCCTTGAGCAGACCCTTCAAGCAGATGCCGGTCTCGTGAGACGTGGGCCTTGATCACGTTCCACACCACTCCGGTGTTCACGCCGTTACCCATTTGCTTGAAGGTGAGAGCATCGCGCTGATCGCCAAAGTCGAACGTGTCCGGCAGGCCCTGTAGTCGTGCGGCCTCTCGCGCAGAGAGTTTGCGCCGCAACGGTCCAAGTACCGGGGTCTGGGTGATTGCCACCAGCGCAGGCAAGTGGGTAGGGCGCTTCGCTCTTAGGCCGCTCGGCCTGAACGAGATGACGCAATCCCACAGCGACTCTGAATCCTGAGCCTGCCACTCGAGTTTGCGTCGCGACTCCGGGAACCTCCGCACTTCCGTCAGCCACGTGCTCATCCACTTCGGATCAATGTCTCGTAACGCGTCATAGAGGTCAAAGTTCTTACGCAGGAAGTCTGCCTTCCACTTCGGTGCACCGTCCAGCAGCGCTTCACGCTGCCTCTCGGAAACCCATGCATCAGCCCAGATCGGGAACCCGGGAAGCCGACGAAGTGCCTCACCGGTTGTCCTAGTTTGACTCTGACGCCACTGGCGCATGACTTGAACCATGGCCTCCCAATGGTTGATCCAGCGTGTCTCGTCCTCGCTGAGTTCAGTGCCCGGGACGTGGGCGGTGTCATCGATCGGAAGGTCCGCAAAGAGATCCCACTCGCGGTCCATTTGGACCTCGGGCGGGAGGACGACGGGTTCCGGCTCCGGGTCCATCACCATGCCCTCGGGCACGAGGGTCGCAGTGATGAAGACCCGCTCACGCACTTGGGGTGCGCCTCCGTGCTCGGGTGCGATCTTGTGCGGTGAGAACACTGCTGGTACCGACGAAACCTGGTAGCCGACGTCGCGCAAGTGGTTGATGATGACTTCCCACTCGTGTCGGTGACGAGGTCCAGCAATATTCCTCACGTTCTCGAGCACGATCAGCGTCGGCTTGTGGGCCCGAATCGCCTTCTCAATGTGGAAGAACAGCGTTCCCCTCACCTCGTCCATTCCGCGCTGTGCGCCAGACTTGGAGAAAGGCTGACACGGAAAACCACCGACCAGCACGTCGTGGGATGGGATGGTCATCACTTCGTCGTTGGCGTCTTCCGTGATGTCCCCCAAGGGGTCGTGGTCCCAGTTGCGTGCGTAGACGCCTGCGGCTGCTCTATCGATCTCAACTGCGTATGCGTGCGAGCCGCCCATTGCGCGCAGCACTGCTGCGAAGCCGCCGACACCCGCGAACAGGTCGGCGTACGAGAACCCCGTGGACGGGGACGGACTGGGTGTGACCATGAGGTAACTTTAGCTCCCTTTCGCAGCGCTATTCCGGCTGTGGCGGGCGTGCCAGGAACTTGCTGCCTGCATTGAGGTGACACGCTACGTGGCATGTCTGACTTTGCTCCAGCGCTCTCCGTCTCGGAGGCCGAAGTGCGCATGAACGGCCTCGCCGGCGGAGTGGTCGTGAAGACGCGTGGGCCCAAGCGGGCTTTACGTTCCCTCGCGCACGCTCTCGAGGTCGACGTGCCGGTGCATCTCACCAATGGCACGCTCGGCGCGCTGTTGGCTGACGCCCTAGGCATTGCCTGGCCCCGCCGGGCCGCCACGCAATCAGATCAAGTGACGCTGGCTGGCTTGAACGCCCTACTCGAAGCAGCCGACGACTACTTTCGAAGCCACCCGCTTCCCCGCTCAAGTGTGCTGCCGCAACAATTCACCGGGCCCCTGTGGGAATGGTTTACTCCTGCCCGGTCAAAACTGGAGGCCGTGAACCGCATCTCCTCCCTAACTCGATCCGGACCAGAGGAACTCGGGCCAGGAGGCAAGGAACGCAAGTCGGTGCTCACGAACCTCGTCGTCGGCGCAGACTTACACGTGGATCGAACGTTGTCCAAAGTCGACCTCGGGCAAGCCGTTGCCGACGCGCTCGGCGTCGTATGGACAGACACCTGCGGGTCGACCGGGTACACGATCACGCTCGAAGGGCTCAACGTTGTGCTGGGAGGCGCTGAGCGCCTCTGCCGAGACCGCTACGGTCACCGCACCGACGCGCCGGACGTTGAGGCACAGCAACTCCTAGGAATCCTGCACGGCGAGTTCGCTGGCGACACATGGGACGCGCGAACAGCGGTCGTGCAAATGCGGGACGACGGCTACCGCCAGTGGCGTCAAACCGAGTGGCCGGGGTGGTACTTCGAATACCGCGGCTTGCGAGCGCTGCATGATGCTCTCGGTCCGCGCCCCACGGATGGCCCTTCACAGACGCACGGAAGCACCACCTTCGACTACGCGTACCGCTACGTGTGGGACCTCAAGACGCACACGGATGCCTCGCTTTGGATCCCGTCCGGCAAGCGCACACCTGGACGGCCGGCGGCCCCGCTCAACGATCGAGCGGCTGTCGACGTATGCGCCGCGGATACCGGGATAGGTTTCGTTGTCCTTGGCGGGGAGGCGACTTTCGATGAGACTGGCGAGTTCTACACCTGGCACCGCGAAACGACCCGTCCCGCGAAAGGTCATCTACCAGTCCGTTCGAACGCAAACTGGAGCCGCGCCAGAAAGATGCGCTTCCGTCCGAATGTGCTTACTGCCTACCGCTTCGACGACACGCGTGCCGTTAGCGCAGCCATCCTCGGAGGTGGACTCTCAGTTATGTCGCAAGGGCGTCAAGCACGCATAGGTGATGAGACCGAAGGTGCACCGCGCCCGCCGAAGTACGCGCTCAACCTCGAGAAGGCTGTCGAGTGGGAGTGTTCGTCCATGTATCTGAACTAGGCCGCCTCGTGGTTGCACTTGTAGCCAACAAGGGTCGAGCCGGACTTCGAACTTAACCGCCGAACTTGGCGCGCGTGGCACGCTTCATACAGTTAGCGCGGGTAGCCATTCTGTCGGCGATCGCCCTCGACAATGCCGAAGCGCCCAGCCTTACAGGTCCGACCTATCTTGCCTTCGGGTTCGATTCGCGCGTCCGCCCTCAGTCCGCGCCAGTCACTTGGCCAGTCACCAAGGGGGCGCAAGTGCACGACGTCGACTTGCGGAGCAACCAGCCTGTGCACCCTGTCTGGCGAACGCACCTGTACGGCCTCCAGCATGTCACTCAGTCCCGGCCACTTGCGAAATCCGAGTGCGAGGCCCAGGCACGCGCCAGCGCTCTCCAAACGATGTCGTCACATCAAGTCAGGCCGCGCGTACTACTAGTTCAGCACGAAGCGGCCTAGGCCCTGCCCACCAAACGAGGCCTTGACAGCGCTCTGGCTGCGGGCCAGGTGTGCCGACACGGAGACCTTGGGTCCATGTACGCTCGCTACGAACTCGACCGTGATGCGTAGGCTCTCAACTTTCTCGAAGATGTTCCTGTATGCGGGGTCGATCTGTCCGCCGTTGGCGACCAAACCTGCAACGCCGGAACCCGCTACTGCGATGCCGTCATGGCGTAGGTGGATGCCTTGAGGCTCCATCGCCCTGGGCTTGTTCGACGGGCGCGGCGCGAGGGTGAGCGGCAAACTGACATTCGCTGCATCCAATCTGGCGGTCGCCAGGTGCCACGGCAGGAATGCAATGCTGTCGTAGTGGCTCTGGAAGAAGATCTCGAAGGTGAACTCGGCATTGCAATGCTCAGGCCATGAGTCCCACGCGGCCTGGCTCTGGTCCATCGCAGGTTGCCACACCATCGTGCCTTGTGCAGATGCGAAGGTCATTTGTGGCACCTGAGCCACGTTCTGGAGCATTCGGATGACCTCGTGCCTGTGGGCGCTCCTGGTTCGAGACCCCTCGCGTATTGGCACCTCGAACTCGGGACTTCCGCCGTCCGTCTTGACAACGTACGGGGCTCGATCCGTCGTGAACTGAAGCGCCACAACGACGTGTTCCTCATCAACGTTCACGACGACATGCTGAACGAGTTCAGGCGCTACCTGGTCGAACTTCGCCTGCATCCCGGCCCACCAGTCGGCAGCATCCAACCCTGACGTCTGGTGCAAAGACCCATCGGTCTCATCGATCCCGATCACGTAAATGAGTTCAGCCCCGTTGGACCTGTTCGCCGCGCCTGCGAGTTGTCTGACTTTCTTCAAGGAGGGCCAATCACGCTTCAGTTCACAGGCGTCGTCTTCTGCCTGAGCGCCCTGACGAACATTCTCGACGACGCGGAGCACGCGCGCTTCTAGTTGGGTTCTGCTCGGACCTACCATGGCGAATAAGCCTTCTGACGTGATCGGAATCGGCGTATCGCTGTGACGCTAGCAGTGGGGGCACGCGCAAGTTGCCCCCTTGGGGAAACCGATACGCTCTTGCCTATCCGAAAGACTCGCGCGCTTCTATGCGCGCTGTAGTCGTCCGCCCGGGAGTCTCCCCCACATGGCCATCGCGCTCGTCGGTCGAGCAAGGAGTTTTGGGATGTGCACACGACGTGACAACACCACCGAGGTTTCGGTCGCATTCGCGCGCGAGCCGGGAGTCTTCGAGCGCCAGCACATTGCTGGTCCCTCTACCGCGACCTTCTCTGGTCTATTGCGCGCTTCTTTCGCTGCCAACGATTCGACCTTCAGTCTGCTGCTGATCGAAGACGGCATCCGCTCTGACAATCCCCACGCCCACGCCTGGTGCCTCATCGATGAAGACGTGACACTGGGACAAGTCCAAGGGCTCGTAGGTGACGACACCCTCTACATGGACGACTTTGGCCGCGGAGGCGGTGGCGCTCCAGACTTCTGGCTCCTCGACGTGGTTCTATCCGGAGCGGCATGGGAAGCCCTCAAACGTGGCGAGTCGCTCGCGTCTGCGAAACTGCGACAGCGCGTATACGCAGAACATAGGAGTGAGGCCGCGCATTGGCGTGCGAGTGGCGCGGTAAGCCCTAGACTCATGCGACTCATCAAGGTGAACGAGGCGTGGCACCTTCCGAGTTTCATCTCAGTTTTTGACCTGGAAGAGTCAGACGCACGGGATCTCCTCTCAACTTGCCAGTACATGCCATCTCGCTATGAACCCGATACCTGGCTAGAGCCAGACCGAGAGCGCGAGGCGTAGGTCGATAGCGACGGAGTGTTCGGCAAAGACAGAACTATCTCCGATACGGTGAGCAATATGATCGCCGGTGTTGCTGGGCATTTCTTCGGCATAGGCCGTGGCTCATGTGGGCAGTGCTCCATGCCGCGGATCACAGAACCGACCTCTACTCAGACACGTTGGCGCAGGTGCTGAATGATCATGGCTGATGGTGACGGGATTGGTTCGCGATCAGGCCGCTCCAGAGATTCCCTCGTGCGGAAAGTACTCGCAGTCGCGGCCGCATTCGGTTTGCTGATGACCTCGGGCTGCGGTCAGAACGCGCGCGCGGATGCTGAAGACCGCGGACTCAATGATGCCGCGCATGGCTACGCCGAGTCGCTCTGGTGTCTCGAAAGCGTGGCGGAAGGCGAGTACGACTTGGGCTTGAGGGACGTGTTCACCGTCGACTGCTTTGACGGAGACTTCCGCGAAGTGGAGGTCCACGATATGCCGATCCTCTCAAGGGGTTCGTACCTCGTTCCGATCTCCGACGGGCAAGGGGCGGATCAGTTGCAGGTCATCTCGCATGGGTTCGCGAAGAGTAACCACGGCGGCGGCAGTTCCTCTTTCGGCGCGGTCGCTTGCTGGAGCATCTCTTTCAACGAGGACGAGGCCGCTATTGGGGAGCCGGTCGGGTTTGATTGTGGTCAAGACCTGTTGCTCCGCATGTCGAGCGGAGCCGAAGACGTGGGTCTCGACACTCTGAGTGCTCGAATGCCCGACCGGGATGAACAGCAATGAGTCCGTGTTTGTGTCTGCCCGGGCCCCACGAGCGCAGGGGTTAATGTCGGCCTGCCGCTTGGGCGGCGCTGTTGAGTCGTCCCCGTTGATTCGGGCGGTCTGGCTGCGGCTAACTTCCAGCGGCACGTTGGCGGTCCTGCAGTGCGCCGCGTGGCTTCCGCCGCAAGCACTCGGACGCAACTACTGGGTGGTAGAGAGTGACGTCGCGATCGCTGCGGCGACCGATTCTGCGTGACCGACACCGTCCGAGTGTGGGACCTCAATCTTCACGAAGAGATCTCCAACTTCGAAAACTGCCTGCTGCCCCTCGTCGTACAGCAGCCCGTCGCGGGTGCCGTCGAGCGCCAAGGGCTGTGCATCGGGGTGCCGGCTCTCGACCCCTACCCGCTGCGAGAAGGCATGGTCGCTACCGGCAGGCAAGAAATAGGTGTACCAAGGCCAGCCGCCTGCGTCGTAGTAGCACAACTTGTCGCCTGGGTAGCCGTAGGCGGGATCCTCGGATGACTCACCAATCTCGATTTCCACTACTGCTTCAAGTTGCTCCGATGTGAGGGCACATGCTTCAAGTGTCCCGTCGGCCGGGCTCTGCGTTGCGGTGGAGGACTCGCTGGGGTGCGGTGAAGGTTCGGTCGGTTCCGCAGGCGCGCTCTCGCTTGGCGCGGGGGAACTCATTGTGACGACCGGAGGTAGGTCCGGCGCGAGTTCCGCTGGGTCTCCGGAACAGCCCGCCAGACCTAAAGCCAACAGCGCCGTCGCGGCAACCCGCAACGCGGGCTCACATTTGGTCTTCAACATACGCAGGAAGGGTATCCCACTGCTCGCAACAGTTGTCATTCCTCTTGCCCTGCTCAGTGTGTGCGGTCTCACGTGGCTGATCGCCCGCCTGGCCGGCGCTCCGCGCCGGAACGCCACCCCGTGGAACGCGAACGCCCCAGAGCGACCAGGCTAGAAGGGATGCCCCGCAGCGGTTAACGTCTTGCCTGCCTCGCGCGAGCAGTAGAGCCTCTCCGGCGGTCTCACGGAAGGTTCGGGTGCTCTCGTGCGAAGCGCCACTGGCGCAACTTGTCGTAGTCGTCCCGCGCCAGGTACGACTCGACGCCAATGTTGGCTCGATACATGGTGATCCCGAGGCGTGCGCACCACCGGCGCATCGTTTCCTGGGTGATACCAAATCCGGCGCGAATGTCGGCGACGGCGACGTACTTGGACGGGGGCTGGAAAGTGACGGACTTCCCGTCGGCAGCACCACTTAGTGCCTTGGCGATGTCGAGTATCGATGCCGGCCCAGAATCGTCGGGGTCATGGGTGGTGAGCAACTCGCTGAGGAACTCACGGTCGCGGAGCCTTTCGGCCAGGCGTGACAGCAGTTCCTGCTGGGCTGGTGTGATGCGGATTGTGGTGTGCTCTTGTGCGTACAAGGAAAGGTCCCTCCGGTGAGTCTCTAGGGCTTGCGTTCGGAGAGTATCCACGCCGCACCGCCCAGCACCGAGACGGCTACACGGATGGCGTGCACGCTGCTTCTATATGCGCGCTCCCGGACAACGCGCGTCAACCTGTCGCGTCAACCAAGAATCTGACCCACCCTGTCTCCAATGGGTTCGCGTTCAATTCTGACGACAATTAGATCCCGCACGCGTCGAGCCACTTCGGGCGACACATCACCAGACAGCGCGCTCTGGAGCGCCTGGAGTGAGTTCCCATTGCATGCGACCGTGTCGAGCGCCGCCTGTTCAACAGCAGTTGGCTCACGAGGAGTGTGGAGGAGCCGGACAACTTGTTTCAGTGCCGCACACTCGTCTGCTGATAGTGCCCGGTCGTGCTCGATGAGGTCGAGTCGACGCCGCATAGTCTCCCTCACTTCGCCCTTCGACGACTCAAGGGCCACTCCCGTACTCGAACGCGCTGAGCCGGTGGACAAGCCGTGGAGTCTGGCGTCCACCCCAAGTTCTGTTACGACTTGTCCCACCAGCGACCTGACTCGACCAGTCACTTCGCGCGCACGTTCGCTTCCCGCGTCACCTTCGTCAAGGAGGCGGGATACCGTCCTGCGCAGTTCCGGCGTGATCGATGCCGCGCGCAACAACGCGCGGGCCAAGAGGAGGGGATCACACGGTGCGTTGCCCCAAATCATGACGGCTGCCCTGTTGCACAGCCGCTCCAGAAACTTTGGCCAGGCATCCGCGATTCCGTCGTCAACAATGCTTGCCGCGAGCATCGGGCTGAGAGGCACAATGCTTGCCAATCGGTACGGCGGCTCATCGTCGAGGGTGAGTACCAAATTGGTGAGCCGCTCTATCGATGCCTCTCCACGCCCGAAGACGTCGCTTACAGCAAATAGCCAGGTGTCCTTCCAATGCTGAGGGCTGGCAGCGACCACCGGCAGGGCACTCCACATGAGATCCGGCTCCTTGCTCGTGATCCACTTTGCGGCGAACATCTCCTGGATCGGTCGCACATCGAATCCGATTCCCGGGGTTCCCTCGCGCGGAGCGAGTAGCACGAGCCGCGAAGTTGCAGCCTCAAGAATCTGGTCAACGTCCGGAGAGTCTGGTGGAAACCCTGCGTTCGTGAGCGTGTCCCCGACTAGCCGTCTGAACTCGTCTATGGGCATTGTCGCCGCAGCACCGGCCGCGCGCTCGCTACGACACTGAAGCACAAACCCAACCTGGCGATGGAGCGTCTCGATATGAGTAGCGTGCTTTTGCAAGACTTTGGAGAGGGGTATCGGCTTGTCGATCTCCCTTCGGAGGACTGCCTCGTAGTAGCCGTCGAACACCGCCAAACGCCCCGAAGGCAGGTCGCCGGCGGTCTGAACCAAGAACGAGACAATCGACACCTGGAGCGGCGTTCCAATGAACGGCGCGAGAGACGAGTTAGAGAATGCTGACTCGAGACGACTCTCTACCCGAACAACTTGGTCTGGGTCACCGACGTTCCTCAGGGTCACAAGTTGCTTGCCAAAGGCAAGAGCGGCATCAGGCGCTAGCCTCCCCAATCCGAAAGTGAGGAACTTGCCTTCCGGAATCTCCTGGTCCTCACCTCCTGTTGGGCGTGTCGTCAGTACGACTTGAAGGTCCGCTCCGTCCTGTTCGGCTTCAGCGATCAGAGTCTCAATCTCTGCGATGAGTTTTCTCCGATAGGCGACTTCGGTCACCTCGTCGAGCCCATCGAGGATGAGGAGCGAGGGCCAGTCAGCAAGCCACTGCTTGATCTCGCGGGCCTTGACCTCAGCGCTTCCATCTCCGGCGCTCATCTCCGAAGCAATCCAGCGGTAGATTCCGGTTTCGCCATCTGGCTGCCCCGCCCTGTCGACGTACTTGGCGAGATCGATGCGGAAAGGCCAACGGCGATTCTGCGGGCGGGTGAGCCCGAGACGCTCGAGTGCTGCGTCAACGGCGGCCGCGGCATCACGATAGGTAGAACCTGATGAATCGCGTGGAGAAAGGAAGGCGACACGGTAAATCTGTGCGAGCAACTGGGCAATCGTAGATTTGCCGTTGCCAGGCCCGGCGACTAGGACGATGTGATGACGAGGCGTCGTGTTCGGAGCATCGGTGTTGTGGCACGCATCAGACATCCTCATGATCTCCCGCAGCGCTGTCTTGGCGCTGTCAGTGGACGATGAGAGCGGAAGGTCGATCGCCCCGTCCGTGAGAAGGACCTTTCCGTCAGACTTAATTCCAGACTGCTCCAGCCGGATGTACCTCTCAGCCAATAGACGCTTCCGGGCGTCCTCTGCGAGAGCACCTTGTATCTCTTCCGTCGTCCTGACTGCCCTGTCTCGACTTAGAATCTCGAGGAAGTCCTCGGTCGTCCACAGAGAGCGGAACCCCCTCCTTACATCGGGGTATGCGCTGACGAGATTGTCGATAGCGCGTCCGTCCCAGACCGCCCAGCGCACGACTTTCTTGGCCCGTTTGGATACAAGTTCGTTGCTCGCAGTCTTGCGCTCGTTCAACAATTCGGTGAGGATCTGTTGAGCCTGATCAGACCCTCCTCCTTGGGGCGAGGAGAGATGGACATTCGTCACGAAGACTAAGTTGTCAGGCATGGGGTCGCGCTTGCTATCAGGCGAGAGCCAGTCGTTCAGTTCGGCCTTGACGCGCCGTATAAACCACTCAGTGTCGGATTCTCTACGGGTGTCGTGCTCTTCTCTGAACTTGACCTGAAACACGGTGTATCCGTTCCAGACCTGTTCAGGCTGTCCGTCGCCGTGCCAGTTCATCGGGCCGTGAAAGGTGAAGTCTCGCCCGCCGTCTGGACCGCGACCAAACGCTTTGACACCGACCCCAAACTTGCGGGTTGCAAGGGCACAAGCCAACTGCTGGTAAGGGTACGGGGCAAGACCTCCCAAGTTATTCACGTCAATCCGCTCCTATAAGTTCTCAGGCATATGCTCGTGCGTGCCGCCGAAGCGTCGGGGGCGTTGGAGCGATGGTGGCTCGCTTCCGGAGGAGCCTCGCCGCAGCGTAGGTCTTATGTTGGGCCGCGTCGTCTGGACCGCGCAGGCCTTCGGCCGTGTCTCGAGTTCCTGCTGCGTGATCCTGCTCACTATGCGTCCCCTCGTTGCGGCACCAGCGTTGGCGCTGAACGTGTCGGCGCTTCTCTCGAGAGTAGCGGCCAGGGTCGACACGAATCTTTGGCACGCCCAGCGCCTCGCTGCTCCGGAGTCAGAGCAACGGGCGACGATGTGTGAGTGATGGCTCCGCAACTTCGCTTCTATGCCGCCGAGCGCGCCGGAGCGACCGCGATTATCAACGCAATGGATAGCCGCATCGTCGGCTGGCTAGAGCGGGACGGTGAGTTTCTTCGAGCCCGACGGGGCCGGTGGCGGTCTCTACCCGCGGAGACGATCTCGACCGTCATCACGCTGGTGGCCGCGCACGAAGATGCCCTTGCGGCAGACGCTGCCTAGCATCTTGCACACGGCGCACCGCCGTAGCCAGGTGTAGCCTCCGGATCAATGCCAATGCTGAGGGAGCAATCCATGCGCACGACCCGTCCGCTAGCGGTCATGGCCCTATTGGCCCTGACCTTCTCGCTCACGATCACGGTGGCTCAACCAGCGGCCGCAGCGTCCTCGACCGCAGCAGCCGTGCTCGCGGAACTGACGGTGCGTTCTGAGACGCAGACGACGACGTACGACCGGGCGAACTTTCGCCACTGGATCGACGCCGACAGTGATGGCTGCAACACCCGATACGAGGTACTGATCGACGAAGCGACGACTAAGCCGTCGGTCAGCAGCAGTGGCTGCTACCTGTCGGGAGGTGCATGGTCATCGAAGTTCGATGGAACGACCACGACAGACCCATCTTCGTTCGACGTCGATCACATGGTGCCTCTGGCAGAAGCGTGGAGGTCCGGCGCACACACTTGGACATCCACCCAGCGCGAGCAGTTCGCCAACGACCTTGGTGTGGACTACTCGCTGATCGCGGTGAGCGCGTCGTCGAACCGGTCGAAATCTGACCGCGACCCTGCCGAGTGGATGCCACCGGCCAACGCCTACCACTGCACGTACGCGACTGAGTGGGTGCTGGTGAAGTACCGGTGGGGCCTGTCCGTGGACGCCTCAGAGAAGTCCGCGCTGTCGACGTACCTCTCCGGCTCATGCGGTTCCAAGGCCGTAACCCTTCCAACGAAGATGGTGTCTGGTTCCGGGGGCGGTTACTCGTTCACCGACATCAACGACGACTCGCAGTTCCGCGCTGAGATCACCTGGCTTGCCGAGGAAGGCATCTCCACCGGGTACAGCGACGGCACCTTCCGCCCGTTCTCCCCGGTCACCCGTGACGCGATGGCGGCGTTCATGTACCGCCTGGCCGGCGAGCCATCATTCAACCCTCCCGCGAAGTCTCCCTTCAAGGACGTCAAGCCCGGTTCAGGTTTCTACAAGGAGATCACCTGGCTCGCTTCGACTGGGGTGACGACGGGCTACTCCGACGGCGAGTACAAGCCATTCCGTCCGGTCACTCGTGATGCGATGGCGGCGTTCATGTACCGGCTGGCGGGCGAGCCGTCATACCGCGCTCCCGCTCGGTCTCCGTTCGAAGACATTCGCACGTCTGGCGGCTTCTACAAGGAGATCACCTGGCTTGCAGACGAAGGCGTCTCCACCGGATGGTCCGACGGAACGTTCCGTCCGTTCTCCTCAATCACCCGTGACGCGATGGCGGCGTTCATGTACCGGTTCGATGACACTGTCGGTGTAGGAGTCGGCACCGGAGGGGGCGGCGGAGCGGTGCCACCGAACCCGGGCGACACCAAGAACTGCGGCGACTTCTCGCGCTGGTCCGACGCCCAGGAGTGGCACGACCGCTACTACCGGCACTACGGCGATGTCGGGCGTCTCGATGCCGACGGAGATGGTGTCGTGTGCGAGTCGCTACCAGGGGCCCCTTGAGGGACCTGCCCTCAAGCAGTCAGTCACTCAAGCGACTCCAAAGTTCCAGATCCGGTCACCATGACTACGAACCGAAACCAGCCGTGCAGCCACCCCGGTTGCGAGTCGCCGGCGATCTTTCGAGCACGCTCTCGCCCAGCGTGGTGCGAGCCGCACACGGCAGCGGTCTATCTCGATGCTGGCGTGACCCTGCTCGAGATCCCAACGAAGCGCGGACAGCACGCCCTCACGCGCTGCGTCTCGTGCGGCTGCGAGGCGCATTACCGCATCGATTACGCGCTCGAAAAGGCTCCAGGTGCCTCCTCGGGGCTGGACCTGAACACGTCCGGCGTGTGCCGAGCGTGCCACTGGCGCGAGTGGGCCGCGAGGAATCGCGAGAACCTCCGGGGCTACGCGCCAGAACCGGTCGTACCCGTCGCACGCGCCGAAGCCGAGAGCACGGCCTCGGCCCATGGGTTTGACTATCTCGGACCGTTGACCGAGCCGTCGCTGCCTAACGACCCGCACCACGTCCGTTGCAAGCAGTGTCGGGCCCTTTCCGCGCAACGCCTCGGTGACATCGCATTCGGCTGCCGATGCCGCGTTAACGCGCGACGGCAGTCGCCCGTCGAGCGCGGCAAAAAGTCCCTGTTGCGTGACTCTAGTCATCCGTCCGCATCATGGTGGGATCACGAGCGCAACGATCCGAATGACTGGAACTCGCGTACCGAAAAAGCGCACCTCATTGCGTGGTGGGCCTGCCCGGAGTGCCACCACCGCTTCCAGGCCAAAGTCCTGGACATGACCTCGGGCCACGGATGCCCGGCATGCAACGAGCGTGCTCGCGCAGAGCGACAGGAACGACGCGAGCGGCTCTCGCACTTCGCTGTGGCAGACATACCGCTCCTTGCCGACGCCTGGGATGACGACCTCGACCCCAACCGCGTCCCAGTGCTCGACCACATGGTGCGGAGATTCACCTGCACAAACGGCCATCATCCGCGGGTCACTCCACTCACCTATCTCGACCGTGGCTGCCCGTTCTGCCGTCGGCAAGGGCTGCCCATTCCTCACCTGGGCTCGGTCCTGGAAACGCCCGACGAGGAAGTAGCGGTTGATGCTTCTCTCGGTGCGGCTGCGGCCCCCGACGAGCATGAGGTCTGGCTGCGGTCGGAGATCGCGTCTCAATGGCACCCCACGCGCAACAGTTCACGCGAAGTCGGCGACGTGGGGCCTCGTTCCAAGCGCCAGGTGTGGTGGCTTTGCCGTGCATGTGGTCACGAGTGGTGTGCCAGTCCTGCAGACCGCGACAAAGGCTCACGCCGCCGATGCCCGCGCTGCGACTCCGTCCTCGACTCCCTCGCATATCACCACCCAGATCTCGCAAAACAGTGGTCGGCCTCGAACCCACTGAGTGCCTGGCACGTCAGGCCGACTGGAGACCTCGACTTCACACCTACCTGGGAATGTGCGGCCGATCCCAACCACGTCTGGCCAATGGCACCAGGAGCCCGCGTCAACGGGGCGGGCTGCCCGGAGTGCCAGCAGTCGGGAAAGTCGCAAGTGGAACTCGACCACGGTGCCGCAGCGAAGCGCCGCTTTGGTGTTGCGGCGTCCGGGAGGCGACTGCAGTCTCCAGAGTTCGAGGCGCGCAAGTTCTGGGATGTGGATATCGCTGTCGACTTGCCGGACGGTGCGCTGCTCATCATCGAGTACGACGGTGCGTACTGGCACTCATCCGACGAGAGAAGGGCCGTTGACCAGCGGAAAACGAGAGACCTTCTGACGTCCGGCGCGTACGTTGTCCGGCTCCGTGAGCACCCTTTACTTCCGCTTGCACTTGCTCACGCGCGCTACCGCGAGATCGTCGTCTACGGGACTGCGCCTCGACCTTCCGAGACGATTGAAGAGGTGGCGAACTGGCTCACACTCGCAAGCAGCAGACGCCAAAGCCTCTAAAGAGAATGGAGTAGCGGACCCATCACTGCTCGCACCAAGGTAGGGCACCGCCAAGACACGAGGCTCTCTGGTATCCGGCCGCAGACCGATGAGCCTGGCCTCGAACACCGCGGTTGGTGCAAAGGCGGAAATTCAACATCGGCAAGGTCGACTGCCATGAGATCGCCCCAGAGCCAGCGTCTCGCACCTGACTCTGCCGGCCGTTGCTCCCTTGACCAATCGAAGATGCAAGCCGTGAACTCGTCTGCCAACCCTTCGAGCGACATGCCGCGCAACACCCATCCGCCGCTCCCGCCCTCCTGCCTCGGCCGTCTTTTCCGCAGCCGCCTCCGTCGCCCTTCGCTCACCATCACGCCCTCAGTCCCGTCGTCTGCCGCGCGCCCACCACCGCCAGCAGCCAAGAGAGCCACACCGGGCCCCGGCGACCGAGGGGTCCGAAAGTCCGAGCGGCGCATGAGCGACATGACCTACCGAGCCACCAAAACTCTTGGCAGTCCCGCTCGATCTAGCACCCTACGAACCGCGTACTGACAGCGACGCCGATCCGCACCTCAACCCTCTGCATCTTCCTGAGTGTCAGAACTCGTCTCACCGGAAGAATCCTCAGTGATGTCAGCGAACGCCGCGCACGTCGAGCAGAAGCGGTACCGATCAAGAGCCGACCCACACGACAAGCAGAACATGCCGAAAGCATAGAACCGCCCCGATCGCGCAACGCAGATGCCCTCTACCGCACGCCAGCCAAGACAGCACCCCAGGGCCACGGTGCCGCACGTCACCGACCCTGAGATCGGCCTGCCGGTCGAGCCGAATTTGAGCAGAGCCGGCCTGAGGCACCCGAGGTCCGTGGGTCGAAATGGGCCCGAGCACTTGCCGCAGTACCCGTGGCTCCACCGCGTCGCGCAGCAACTCGACGGCCAACAGGCGGCCAATGACGGCGCACGCGCGGGCAGGCACGGGGGCTCCGTCGAGGACGGTCACAACGTACGAGTCAGCCACGCCCTCGTGGGCGACACCAAACGTGACGTGGTTGAAGTCTCCTGATGCAGCCATAGGAGTGTTCCTTCCGTCTTGGGGCACCAAGTGCTCCGGATGCGTGAACTCGCGGTAGTAACGACTGTCGAGCGGTGCCGCCCCGTGCTCGACGTCGAGGCGACGGCAGCAGGGCCAAGGCATTCACGGCGAGGACGGCGTCACATGCGAGGAGGCACAGCCCCTGGGTTGGTGCCCGCTGGATCGCTCGATCCATGTGCAAGCGAGGCTCGACCCCGCCCTCCGTCTCACTGACGGTGAGTGGGCACGTGGCGGGCACAGTGAGGGCAAAGGGAGTGGAGGGGGCGTAGCCGCTGAAAGGGCCAGAGTTGGGGCAACTCGTGCGTAAATCGCTGCAACGGGCGACCAGTGAAAAACCGACCTTCGTTGCGGCTTGCTGCAAGCACCGCTAGACCCTGGGACTATGCCCAGAGCGTGCACCCGGAGCGTTCAGAACGCCGTCCCGAGAAGACGCAGTCGGGTTCATAGCCCGCGCTCGGCGGCCCAGCACTGGCACTGCTCAGATGAGGCCAGAGTTGGGGCAACTCGTGCGTGCGCGGCTGCAAAGGCCAACTAGGTGAAAACCGACCTTCGTCGAGAGTTGGGGCAACTCGCACTGGACCTTCGCGAGCAGTCTTGTGTATCGACGGGAGTCCGCCAACGAGAGTCCGGGCACAGTTGCTGCAACTCGTGCGTGTCTGCCCGCAATGGGTACCCATGAGCGAACCGACCTTCGTTATGAGTTGCGGCAACTCGCACGGGGCCTTTACGAGGATCCGGCGATCACACAGCGGCCGCTAGTGCACGACCTCCAAACTGGCGGAGCCGGTGTGGCAGACACGACCGGCAATTCTCAGGAAGGGCTCTGCTGGTCGCCGGTCTCGCCATTCGTCCAGTCGCACCACGCCCGCCATCTGTGGTGCCAGCCGCGGAATCGTTGCCAGTGTTCGTCGCGATGGTGGAGGACCAACCGTGTAGGACACTGCTTGGTGCCCGGAGGATTGCGTCCCCGCCCGGTGGAGATCTGCGCTCCAGACTCGAGAGCAAGCGGCACCAAACGACGTTCGTTTCGACACACCTGACAGGGCCTGCGCCAATATGCATGAAGGGCTCACAACACACTCGGCATGAACAACTGGTCGGGGGCGATTCAGCGAGTCTGTCTGGCTATCGAGGCCGACTGGTCCTTTCGCCTTAGCAAACTACGCATCTCCGCATAGTGACGCTCACCGCAGTCGCGACCGAGCGCGACCTTCAGGATCGGCAAACCTCTGTCGGTCGGCTTGATTCGCGTGAAGTCGCGACCAGTCGCTGCGTTGGTCTCAATCGCGTCTCCGATTCCAGGTCGATCGACGTATCGGTACTCGCGTTCGGAGAGGAAATCGGGGTGCTTCATCGTGGAAACGAGCGGGCTAATCAGACTTGCGACGTCCCGTCCCGACAGCCCCACATATCGAGACCAGACCGGGTGCGTCGGATAACGCTCGCCGTAGTTGATGTTCCGCTCGAGGGTGTCGGCAAGGTCGCGAACCAGCGTTCGTTGGTGGTCATCCGTGTAAGCGACTGGGTACCAGCCTGTAAGCGGCTCGGGCTCTGCTAGCGCACGGCGTAACAACACCCTTGGCGTAGTGGCGATCTCGATTGCAACACCCGTTGGGCCCGCGTACTTGTCCCACAGATAGTCGGATGCGCCGTCCGCGCAGGCGGACAGCACGAAGACGCTGCGTTGCTGCTCGCTCGGGTTAGGAACTTCCAGGGCGTTCGCAATGAGGTCTCGGGTAGTGGCACTGAGGAGACCGGGCTCTTCGTCGAGTGCGAAGCGGCGGATCTGCCGGAGCGCGTAAACGATCTCAAGCGAGTCGTCCGTCATCTGAGAAGACCTGTGTGCCCACAACTCGCCGCTTCGAACGATCGACAGCGCGTTGCGCGCGGAACTGTAGTGCCACACGGACCTTGTCACGGCACGAGCATCCCACGTCGACCTCGTAGATACCTGATGAATTCGCACCCGGCGGTCTAGACAGTTGGTCTTTCACGCGCCCTATGGACCCGCTTCGGTTCTCGGATTCACGGGAAGTCCACGCACGTATCCGTGTTCGCAGGAACGCAACGTTTCACCCGACGGATGGTGCGGCGGGCTCCCCCGATGAGACCGTGTCTCTCCATCGCTAAACGACCGTACTGTGAGCACGTCGGAAAGTACCGGCAGACCACGTTGCGCCGACTGTTCCAGCGGGGACCGAGTAGTCCTTGCCAGAGCACCAGGATTACCCAACTTCCGAACCTACCGAGCGGTCGGGTCCTCATATGTGACCGTCTCTTCGCTGTAGTTCGACGACCCGCACTCAGGGCACGTGCGCAAACTCTCAAGGTCGGCGTTGATGAGCCTGCTCGTAGCCATGCCCTGCGACGACGTATTGGGACTTCCACACCCTGCAACCATCTGAGACGCATTCGCGCCGAGTCGGCGACGGAGTTCTTCTTCCTTGCCCACGAGGGTGTGCCACACTTTGCCGCACGCGTTGCAGGTCCGTCTGTACTCGCTCACCATCGACTCACTCCCGCCATCGGTGCTCAACGGAACTCTAGACGCAGACCCGTTCGTGTGAACAGGCTAGCGGGCGTGCACGGCCTTTCCTCGTCCGACAGGCTCCGAAACTGTGGAAAAGCAGCCACCATTCGCGTGTCACACGTCGTAGGTACTGTGCGGCTATGAGGAGGAAGAGAGGTCGCCGGAGCGCCCATGCTCGGCGGAACCCTGACCTCCACCGACGGGCCATCCACGATATTGGCACCACAAACGAGATGTGCGGGAGGTGCCCGACACAACTCGCAGCGTTCCCGGCGTCCATATCCCGTATACCGAGAGCCTACGGCCGAGTCGCGAGCAGCCCTTCCTCCGCGCGTAGCCCACGCCCCTGCGATCGCCACGGTGTCGCTCCTGGCCGGCGAGTTCGTGGCGGTCGGCGATGACGGCGTTGACGCAGACGTGGGCGTGCGGCGCTCTTCCGGCATCGGCCGCTGAGATCGAGCACGTTGCCGCTGCTCCTGAGTTAGTGATGTTCGGGTGCGCCGCGCGTGGGTTGCACTTGGATGACGACGAGCGGGCCACGTGTGAGCGGTGCGCGTGGGAAGCGGGACTTCCCGATTCGGCTACTCCTCTGGAGGCGCGCTTCGAGGATGATCGCGGCGACCTGGATCTACCTGAATGGGATCGGGATGCCATGCCATGGCCGCACCGCCGGTGGCTGGACCGAGCCGGTCGCCTCCACCGCGAGGACCCGAACCTGCCTGCACTGGAGTCCTCCACCTGGGAGATCTGGGCCCAGCACGGGCGCATCACACGGGATCACAAGCCTGCGGTAGTCCGGGGCGATGATTGGGCGTACGTCCACAAGGGGGAGATACATCGGGGAGGCGGTCTGCCCGCGGTGTGCTGGGATCAACGTTTCGAGCATTGGGAACGAGGTGTCATCACCCGAGATGACGGTCCCGCGATCTATGGTCGTGGGCCGGCGCGCTTCATCTTCAACGGTGGCGAACACAGTCGGGACGAGGCTTGGGCGCATTGGTGCCACCTGCAAGTCGGGCTCTCTCCCGACAACACCGGAGCAGTGACGATGCTCGACCGTGCGTTCGGCCCCTCTGGTCCGACTGGAGCGTTCCCGACGTTCGATGCCAACGATCCGACTGTGCGGCTCGCGTTGCGGCTGCACCGAGACCTCTGACAGGGAGGCGCACGATGACGATGACGATAACGGCACACGGCGCAGTTGATGTCATGCCACAGGTGGCGTTTGCTCCGGTCCCTGTGCGCCTGTCCGACGTCGCGCATCCGCTGCACCCGGCACGTCACCTCCCCGCGGTCGCCCCGAGGGTGCGCTACGACCAGCACGCCTTCCGACGCACGGTCGGTATCAGCGGACTCAACACCGTCCCACTCGCGACCGGGTTCGAGTTCGAGTCTGCATGGGACTTGGGCGAGCGCGACTACCGCTGGGAAGGCGCACTGACCCAGACAACGACTTCCCTCAAAGCCGATCTCGCACTCGATGCCACAGCGATCACGTTCGGTTGCGAACCAAAGGCGGCGGCACGCTGGCGCAATGTCGACGAGTCTTTCGCGTCCGATAAGCCGCTGGCCGAGCAGGTACTTGCCCGGCGCATGCGCCACATATACGTCTGCCACGACGCAGCCGCGGCCCTCGCACAAGCACATCTGACCACCGGGGGGTTTCCCAACCTGGCAGGCCACTTCGGCCCAGACGGCTCTGTGCCTTGTGTGTATGAGCGGGCGGCGACGTTCGCTGCGCGCGCGATCGCGGCCGGCGTGGATGATGTGCTCGCACGGTCCTGGTCGTCCGCGATCATTGTGGCCGCAGGATTGTCCCGGCCTCGGTGGTACCTGTCTCACATGGCTAGGGACGTGGTGGTCGGCAGCCCGCTCGTTCCTCGTGCCACGGACCTGTCACGGTTCTACTCCGTGGCGCTCAGGGACCTTCGCGAGCGGGGCGATGGGACCCGGTTCATGACCCTCGCAGCGCGCGTCTACGCGGCGTCGGGCCAGGGCTCCCCGGGCAACGGATAATGGCGAATGGCTTCCAGTACCGGCTTCCACAGCAGGCGACGAGCACGGACCACGTCGAGAGCACGGTCGCTGCGATGGGCTTTGACGTCCACGTGTCCCGTTGCTTCAAGTTCCGCCAGCACTCGGGATAGCGTCCGCGGCCCCACTTCCGTGAGCGACTGCAACTGGGCGTAGGTGACGGAGTGCAACCCGACCAGCACGTCAATGACCTTGCGTTGGCTGCGAGTCACTAAACGCGACTCAGGCTTCAGCGCGGCCGCGATCTGTCGGGCATCTCCGCCCGCTCCTTCGACGAAGTAGCCCATTGTCATCGCGCCGTGTGCGACGGCACGGAACACTGTCGCCAGTGCGTCGTCGACGGCCACACGCGAAGGTGCGCCATCGACAGCGAACACTGATGCCACACGCTCCCAATCGCCGGGACTGGCCAGCAGCCCCCAGGACACTGGCGGTACCCACTGGTATGCGCAGCCGTCGGCTTCCATCAGCACCTGTAGGAAAAGATGGCGGGCGAGCATGCCTGTGTGTGGATCGTCAGGGTCCACGGCTGCAGCCGTCAGCATCGCCAGCGCGGCTTTGACCAGCGCTGGTGCGTTGTGGTTCGACAGCAAATCGCTGACATCTTGAGCGAAACCCTCGGTGAACGAGGGGAGAGCACTGCCGCCACGTTTCAGAGCCGACGGCTGCGACTCGGTCAGGCGCATCATCCCGGCGACGATCGGATCTGGGTGCCACTGTGGTTGTTGCGGGGTCAGTCCCGTCAGCACCTGCAGCATCCCGGCGGCCGCCGTTGGTGCATCATGCATGTCGCTAACCCAGTCACGGCCCTCGGCAAGTTTTGCACGCGCACGATCCCTCCGCACCGGGCCGTACGCGAGCGTCGCAGATGCGTGTGCCTCATTGAGCAACGTGTTCCACATCCCGGCCTCGGACGGCATATTGGACCGGTGCGCATGCTCGAGCCAGCCGATTGCCCGCCCGGCCTTTTCAAGCAACATCGCCGTCGTCGGCGACAGTTGCCACTCCACCTCGGACGGTAAGGACGGAACAGTCACATCAGCACCGCCCCAGCCAGCATCGAGGGGACCGGGACCAACGACGACTCTCACACCCATGATGAACCTCCACCGCGAGACTACGAACAGCGTCTGACACCAGGAACAAGCCTTTGCTCTCGCCGATTCGCGCGATGACCGCTGGGTGGTCTCCGAGGCGGCGGCCGCGGGCTCGATGCGTCGACAGCGTATGGTGGCGCACCGGATCAACGGTCGGGCAGGGCTCACCAAGCAGAGTGTGGTCGCGTTCGAGTTCCCCGACATGCTGCGGCAAGACTTCAGCGCTGATCGCCTGAGGATCCGCTAGCCAGGGGCGTTACCGAGTCATACCGCGCCCTGGCCCACCAGCGAGTCAGACGATGGCGAAAATGCAAGCGGTAACGTCACCCTTATGATGCGTGAGTTCGCGGTACAGGTGCTCTTGGAGCCCGAGGCGTGCCAAGGACACGACGAAACTAGCGTGCGCGCGGTCGCAGTGCCCGACAGCCACGGTCTCTACATGCTGGTCGAGACGCCGGACATAGTGTTCTTGCGGCGCGGTGACGTGGTGCGGTGCGTGCCGTGGGAGGGGTCCCTCGCTGTTGTGGACGTCACGTACCTGCGTCCCGGGCGCTCGTTGCTGTTCGAACGCGTCGGAAGCAGTCCGGTTGACGCCGCATCTGTCTTGGAGGAACTGGAGGCACAGGGGTTCGATGCCTGCGTGCTTCCGAACGACACCGACATCGAGGTGTTCTGCGACTACGCGCCGGGTCAGCAAGTCCGCCTACCCCTGCTTCCCGAGCCGTGGCATCTAGACAGCGAGTTGACGCTGAAGGCACGCAACTTCTGGCTCACCGAGCAGATCGACACTCATGGTGCCACTACTCCCGGCTCCCGCTCGCAGGACCTACCGGCCCCAGTGGGATCGCCGTGGTGGCTGCAACGCACCGAGGACGTCTCGGCGATCAAGGCGGCATTACATAGCAAAGACGCGAAGGCCAGGGCTGCTGCGGCACGAAATCGTGGCGCTCCAATAGAGATCGTTGAGAACCTAGCGTCCTCTGATGATCCCCCGACGCGTGCGGCGGCGGCGGGCAGCCCGTGGGTAAGCCAACGGGTCCTCGCGGCGTTGGCAGAGGATCCTTCGGAGGTAGTTCGGCGTGCCGTAGCGCAGAACCGCACGACCCCCAGGAGTCAGATTGACTCGATGTTGTCAGCCGACGTGGCTTCGGTGCGTCAGTACGCGGCCGCGCATCCGCACGCGTCTTCGCTCGTGTTGACCCGAGCAGCGAAGGCCAAGTCGGTACTGGTCAGGCGCGGGGTGGCATCCAATCCGTTAGCACCAGCCCAATCGCTCCACGCGCTCGCCACTGACCCAGACATGCAAGTACGTAAACGTGTCGCACACAACCCGTCCACACCTGCCCAAATCTTGCGCGCTCTGGTTGACGATCAAGACGACGAGGTGACTCGCTGGTTGGTTACCAATCGCGCCGCCCCTCCGGATGTGATGGTGCGATTGGCTCATATGCGACGGGAGTTGAGGGTGCAGGCGGCTGCAGCACCTAACTCACCCCTGGAACTCATCGAAGAGTTAGCGCGCGATGAAGATGAACGAATCCGGGGCGTCGTCTGCGTGAACCGCACCGTGCCGTTGCGGGTGTTCTGGAACCTGGCAAGGGATCCTTCTCCTTCAGTCCGTGAGCAACTGGCAATAGGCAGGGTGACGCCAGCGGAAGTGATGCGGCACCTGGCTGCCCACGACCCAGAAGGCTACGTGCGGCAGACTGCACGCGAAGCAATACGGTTCATGATTGCGGCCAAGTTCGGCGTCCCCGAGCGCAGCCGGGCACTCAAAGCACTGGCTCAATTGGACTGGCGGGAACTGTCGCCGGAGAGCCCAGAGGTCGTTGAGGTCCTGGCCGCGAACTCTTGATCGCCGTGCCCATCACGGAGGGCCATCGATCTACGGCGTGGCGTGCGCCGTCGAGCCCGCACTGTGAAAGATCGCTGGCTTCGTGAAGCCAAATGGTGCCACGATGAGCCATGCACCATCCACCGTCGAAATCCATCCGCCTGCTTGAATCGGTGCCAAACAAGGTATATCGCCGCCTCGTCGTCAGATACCCCTATCAGACGGATCGGGACTACGCGCTCTCGTACCGCTTCGCCGCGCAACGGCTCGCCAAGTCCTTCGCGGGGAACAATGAGGACGACCTCATCCTCCTGCCGTTCCTCGCCCTCTACCGGCAAGCGTTCGAACTCGAACTGAAAAACCTCATCCGCCTTCTCGTGCACATCCGCGTCGCTTATGTCGAAGGCGACACGTTCGAACTTAGACAGGCCATCTCGAAAAAGCGGTTCAAGGACGAATTGGGCCACAATTTACACAAACTGCTGAATGCGGCCAGTACTCACTACTCTGCTCTCGCACTACCGGAGCCATTCCCAAGAGAGGTCGCGCGGTTCATTGTGATGCTGCATGAGGCAGACACGACTGGCACCGCGTTCCGCTACGCAGGACAACTACCCGACACACAGGAGTATGCCGACTTCCCTGACCTCGCCGCGCTACTCGATCAGCAGTACGACGACCTAGCGGTCATCGCGGACTATGCAGACGGCGTCTACTCAGCGGGCCCAACACTCAAAGAACACGACGGGGAAGGTTACTGAACCTCATCCTCCGCGTCGAACGGCAGCCCGGACTGATAGGGGGGCTGGGCAGTACGGCGCGCTGTCGGAGGCCGCAGGCACCTAGGGCTGAAAGCCGCCTGTCGCGAGACAGCGCAGTCACAATCCAGTTCGGCACGTTCGGTGTAAGTGCGAGCATGCGCGGAGTCCACCCGTGGGACCGAACGAACAGGTAACTCCTGTCATGCCAAATCACGATGCTGGCTATCCCCGGCAAGCATGTGGGCTGGGACTGCGTCTGGCGCACAGCGGCGCGGGAAGGCCGCCAGCCACAGTTCCGGGTCCCAGTAACCCCTCGCGCATAAGCGCCTGCGCACTGACGTGGGTGGCCGCACCTTCGTGCGGCTCAGTGGCGCTGGCAGCATGGACCGCGCTTGGCGCGAAAAGCACGGACCGGACAAGGTCTGGTAAACGCAAGAGGCAGTAACCGAGGATGACGTCGCAAAGTCAGTTACGGCCAGCCACGCGGACGTGATGGTGGCTCACGACGCACCGGTGGGCGTGCCCGAGATTGCGTCGCGGCTAGTTGGCTCGGCCAACCAGTGGGGTGCGGCCGACCTCGAGTATGCGCAGGCGTGCCGCGAGGTGTTCACCAAGGCGGGGTCGGGAGTGCAGCCTGACTTGCTGCTGCACGGGCATTACCACTTTCCGGTGGCCGGGAGGTGGGTGCATCCAGACACGGGGCACGTGACGCGAGTGTTCGGCCTAGGCATGGACGGGGACCTGGACTACGCCCTGGGGGCGCTCGATAGGGATTACTTCTCTGCCAAGCACCTGTCCGTCAACCACTCGCCCTGACCGCCACAGACAGGCAGGTGTAGTTAGTGCACTTATATGCACCACAACCACCCGGTGTGCTGCTGCTAGAGGTGTGAGGTTTTTTTGTCGATAGGGAGTCAGAACATACACAAAGTACACTAGTCGGAGGTTTACCAGGGTTTATGGCGGTGTAGTTAGGGTTTTGGAGGGTACACCTGAGGGCAAAAAAGTACACCCCCGGAGGGTGTACCAGCCTGTGGCCGGCCCTCCGGGGGTGCGTCTCCCTCTCCTGGTGCACTTTCGCTAGCCGGAAAGTGCACTTTGCTCACGTCAGTGCATCGGGGTCCAGCGCCACACCCTTGAAGACGTAGCCACTCTTGCGACGGACCTTGTTAACTCCCTGAACCTCTGCCACTGCGGCCGAGAACTTATTGCGGCCTAGCGGCTTGGCGTCGGCCGTCTCGCTGACCTCGAGGTACGCCTCGTAGAGGCTCGACACACTCTCGAACTCGTCACGGCCGAGGATGCAGTACTGCTCGACGAACTCCTCGATCGTGTGCCCCTCCTGGCTTCGGCGGAAGCGCTCGCCGGCCTCTTCTATGGCCGCGCACTCGGGTAGGCGGCCGCGGGCCAGGTAGCGGCGAGCACCTTCGATGAGCCAGTTGAGGATCTCGCCACCCTCACCGTTGACGAAGTTTCGCGCCAGGCTCTTGTCCTGCTCTCGCTCGGGGACTGTCTCCAGAAACTCCACAACCTTGATGCGGCGGTAGAAGCCAGCGCCTCCGGACTCAACCTGCGGCATGTGGTTGGTGCTGATCCACATGGTGTGCGTGGGGCTGAAGTCGCGAATGTTCTCCCTCATGAGGTTCCCGGACAACTGGTTGGTGCTCGACAGGTTCTTCGCCTTGTCCTCGTTGAACCGGGCCCCGTCCTTGGTCTCAGACAGGGTCAGGAACCGCGCTCCGTCCAGGCGTGCGATCTCCGTCTGGTGACGTTCCATGCCGGACGTGAGGAACCCTTGGGGAGCGTTCTGCGCGTAGCCTCCGGAGCCGGTGGTCCCAAGTAACTCGCGCACAACTTCGAACATCACCGTCTTGCCGTTCGCCCCCTCGCCGATGCAGACGAAGAAGGCCTCGTCCATCACCTCGCCGACCAACGACATACCGAGTGCTTCCTGCAGCCAGTCGACGCGGTCCTGGTCCCCGCTCATTGCCCAGGACATGAACTCGGTCCACTCGGTGGCGTCGCCTCGTACTGGTTCCACGCGGGTAGATCGCGTCACTCGGTGCGTAGGCATTGGCGGGAGTATCTTGCCGGTTTTGAGGTCCACGGTGCCTTCTGGCGTGCCGAGGTGGTGCGGGTTGGCGTCCAAACCCTCTGCGTTGACGGACACGTCCTCGTGCCCTCGTGCGTGACTGACGCAGGCGCGGTAGGTCGCCACCGTATCGATAGAGCGCGCTTGGGCCGAGAAGTCCTTGCTCGCCACCAGCATGCCGACGAACGGTGCCGCAACCTGGGTGGCAATCTCGTCGGCGGACGCGGTGACCCAGCCCTTGTTCTTCCATCGGTACCAGGTCCCGCCCTCTCCGTTCCGCGCGAACATGATTTCGTGCCCGCACATTGACGTGAACTTCCGTCCGATGGTGCCAGTGGTAGGGGCGTGGAAACTCTCGCCGGTGCCCTTGGGCTTACTCATGCCGGAGAGCGCAAACCGCACGTGTGCGTCGGCGAGTCCGGTGTCGCCGTTGTAGCGGAAGATGGCCAGCGCCTCGTAGAAGTTCATTTTGGTGTCGGGATCAACCCCGGACGGAGGAACGACACCGAACTTTTCGAGTTGCTCTGTATTCGGGATCCTTACCCAGGGCTCGCTACTGTCGCCCTTGACTGCTCGGTCCCAGTCGTATGGCCTGGCCCACACTCCCGTCACGGTGCCGTCCTCGTTGTCGCGAAGTATCTTGTAGACCCCCTCGAGTTCTGGGGTCTCCTCGCTCGGGAGGATCCTCCAGCCGTCTGTCGGGTCAAAGATTTCCTCGAGCGTGAGGTGTTCGGTGACTGTCCTTACGTCTTGGGGCGAAATTGGGTCCTCCTTCACCCGCCCCACCCGGATGCTGCGCTGCGTGGTGGGCTTGAAGGTCTTGCTCTGCTGCGGCTTGCGAGCCGCGCCCTGATCTGCCGCTGTCATGTCTTCCTCCGTCTGGATGATGGCCGACGTCGACCGGGCTGAGTGCTTTGCCTGCCGCGCGGGGCGATTGGAACCCGAGGCTCGCAGAGCACGATGCAGACGTCGAAGACGGCAACGGCGGGCGCGCGTTGATCGGCGATTCGACCTCCGTTGGGTCCTCGTCCGGCAGCAAATCGCCGGGAACATGTCGGCGCAGGGTCTTGGCGCGTGACGCCTACTCTGTTGCCTCTCCTGCACTCCCGGACCTGCCCCTGCGCGCGAGCCGACGTGCGGCGACCACTTTTCGCGTCATCCTCAGACCTGCGAAACGCCCCTCTTCTTAGAGCGGAACGAGGCGAGTGGAGGCTCACCGCACGGACCGACACCACGTCGTTGCGACCACGCCGTTCCTTGCGCACAGTCAGTTACCGTCGGCCTTCACTCGAGGCAGCAAAGAACGCCTCGGTAGCGTAGAGGTCCGTGATCCACGCCTCTACGTCTGTCCTGCGATAGAGCACGCGCTTGCCCACACGCGCAGACCGAGGCCCACGACCCATGTGCTTCCAGTAGTGGACCGTGCTCGGGCTCGTCCTGCACCATTCCGCGACCTCCTCGGTCGTCAAGAACTCTGCTTCCATGACCACTCCTCTATCCGGGAAATGTTGATCCCTTTTGGCTGTAGTCTGAATGTAACGGTCCACAGAGCAGCAGGTCAACCCTATACGAGAATCAGTTTTCCCGTTTAGACGCACCCGGACCCCTAGACGAGAGGTAGCCATGACACCGCGCAGCAACAAGCGTCCCCGAACAGCGGAATTGAACATCGCAGCCCGCGTGAAGTACGAACGCGAGAAAGAGGGCTGGACGTACCAAACACTCGCTCGAAAGATGGACGCCGCTGGCTGCAAAGTCGCCATTAGTTCGCTGAACCGCCTCGAGAAAGACAACCCTCCGCGGCGCGTCAACGTAGATGAGGTGCTCGCCTTCTGTGAGGTCTTCGGCCTCGACTTTGAGACGATGATCACCGCGCCGAGTTCCTCGGAGCCGACACACATAGTGGTCGCGCTACAGCACTACTCCGACCGAGTCGAGCGCCTCACCCATGAACGAGGCGAGGTACTGAGAAGCGAAAAACAACTACTAGACAGGGCCAGAAAAAGTTCCCGCGACAGCATCGAGCAGGCGGTGCGTACTTGGTCCACGAGCCTCCGGATCGACGAGAGCCTTGTGCCGCGCTTCATAGCCTTCCTCACAGGCGACACGCAGCAATCGCCTTGGGCGAATGCAATCGGGGGCACAGTCGAGCGCCCTCCCGGCACTGGGAATCTACTCAACCAAGAAACTGGGGAGTAGGAACAGTGGCGGCGACGGTACGCAAGGCAAACAACGGCAAGTTCCAAGTTCGGTGGCGCGCTCCAGACGGCAAGGAGTCTGGGAAGACCTTCGAATACAAACGTGACGCCGATGCGTTCAAGCGTGAAATTGACGCCCAGATGACACGGGGCGATTACGTCGATCCCTCACGTGGGCGCATGACATTTGAGGAACTCGCAGCACTATGGATGGGTGATCCGTCCTGGGAAGCCACCACGCGGGAGCGCCAAGCATCCATCTTGCGTGTCCACGTGCTTCCGAAGTGGGGCCGGTACCAAATACGGCACGTCACGCACGAAGCCGCTCAGGCCTGGGTAAACGACCTCTGCGTCTCTGTACGTCCGGGCAGCCGCGCGCCGCTAGCACCTCGCACGATCCACAAGGTCGTAGGCGTCTTCAGAGGCGTGCTCGAGCAGGCCGTCCGCTCACGAAGACTCTCGTCGAACCCAGCCGACGACGTTCGACTCCCCCGCCCGAGGTCAAGCCGCCGCCGCTACCTTGACGTCGCAGAGGTTGAGCGCCTCGCCCGCGCCCACACGGGAGGGCATGACGCGATCCAACTTCTCGCGTACACCGGCCTGCGATTCAGCGAGTTGGCAGGCCTCAAGGTCAAGTACCTAGACCTAGCGCGCTCTCGACCCCGGCTCATGGTCGAAGAGGTGGTCGTAGAACTCGATAGCGGGACGATGCATTGGAAAGACCCGAAGGACTATGAGCGGCGGCCCATCGTTCTTGCGAAGTTCCTGGTGCCGATTCTGCAGGCGAGGATCGAAGGACTCGGTCCGGAGGACTTAGTCTTCCCCTCGGCTGCAGGCACACCCATGAGGAAGGGCAACTTCCGCCGTGATGCATTCAATCCTGCCGTCAAGGAGGCCGGGCTCGACGGACTCACTCCACACGGTCTGCGTCACACCGCAGCATCCTTGGCAATCAGCGGCGGCGCGAACGTCCTAGCGGTCCAACGGATGCTCGGCCACGAGAAGCCTTCAACGACCCTCGACATCTATTCGGACCTCTTCGATTCGGATCTGGAGGATGTCGCAACGAGCATGAACACGAAGAGAAGCGAGGCTCTCGTGGATGAAATGTGGATGTCGGAGAGCCCGAGCGCGGCTTGAAGGGCAAAGGTGCCCATCCAACCAATCACTTACCAGGTACTTCACAAGTGCGCCTGGGCAGATTCGAACTGCCGACACCCGCTTTAGGAGAGCGGTGCTCTATCCCCTGAGCTACAGGCGCGCGGGGCACCTACGAGGGTACCGGCACCGGACCGCTCAGCGGAATCTCACCACTTGGCGTGAACGTGCTCGCGGATGCGCTCGTTGTAGAGGTGGGCCAGCGCGGCGAGGGTCTCCTCGTCGAACTCGGGCATGTCCGCCGCTGCGGCGTTCGACCTTGCCTGCTCGGGCTTCGAGGCCCCCGGGATGATGGTCGAGGCACCGACGGCGCCGATCCATGCCAGCGCGAACTGGGCCGTGGTCCAGCCCTCTGGCGTCAGCTTGGCCACCTCCTGCGCGGCCTCGACACCGACCTCGTAGGGCACACCCGCGAACGTCTCGCCGACGTCGAAGGCGGAACCGTCGCGGTTGAAGTTCCGGTGGTCCTGCTCGCCGAAAGTCGTGTGCTTGTCGTACTTGCCGGTCAACAGGCCGGACGCCAGCGGTACGCGCGCGATGATGCCCACGCCGTTCTCGCGAGCCACGCCGAGCACATGCTCGAGCGGCTTGCGGCGGAACACGTTGAGGATGATCTGCACGGTGGCGAGATCGGGGTCGCGCAGCGCGTCGAGCGCCTCGTCGCACGTCTCGACGGACACGCCATAGTTCTCGATGCGTCCCTCCTGCTTCAAGGTGCGCAGGTCGTCGTATGTCTGCGGGTTCGCAAACACCTCGGACGGCGGGCAGTGGAGCTGGACCAGCTCGAGCGTGTCGACGCCCAGGTTCTCGCGGGAGCGGTCGGTCCAGCGCCGGAAGTTGTCGAGCGTGTACTGCGACGCCTCGTGCGGGTCCGCGCGACGGCCCATCTTGGTGGCGATGGTGATGCCCTCGCCGCCGCGGTCCGCGACGAAGTCGCGAAGCGCGCGCTCCGACCGGCCGTCGCCGTAGACGTCCGCGGTGTCGAAGAAGGTGACGCCGGCATCGGCCGCCGCGCGCAGGATGTCCTGCGCGGTGTCGTCAGCGACGTGGGACCAGTCGGCCCCCAGCTGCCAGCAGCCCTGTCCGATGAGCGAGATCTCGCGGCCGAGCCGCGGTACGAATGAGGTGCGCATGTGTCCACCCTATGCGGCAGGACTGACCGCTGCGACCCGGTGTCCGATATGACCGATGTTCCGTACGAAAGGTCCCGCAGACGCCAAGAGCCGCCGCTGCCCGAAGGCGGCGACGGCTCTTGAGGTGAGCGGCGGGACTAGCCCGTGACGCGCACGTACGTGGGGTTGTTCTGCCAGATGCCACGGAACTGGATCGTCTTGCCGGGCCTCGGCGCGTCGATCTGCAGGTTTGGGCCGGCGTAGATGCCGAGGTGGCCAGGCGTCACGATGATGTCGCCCGGCTGGGGCGACGACACGCGGGTGCCGACGTTGTAGTAAGCACCGGAGGTGCGAGGCAGTGAGATGCCCAACTGGCCGTACACGTATGAAGTGAAGCCGGAGCAGTCGAACCCGCCCGGTGCCGCACCGCCGGAAACGTAGGGCGTGCCGACGTGCTTTGCGGCCTCGGCGATGACCGCCGAGCCAGAGATCGCAGCCGTGACGTTCTTGGACTGGGCGACCGGACGCGCAGGAGCCGACGACGAGGATGAGGACGACCCGGAAGAACTGGTCGACTGCGGCGCTGCCGCGACGGGCTCAGGCTCAGGCTCGGGCTCGGGCTCGGGGTGTGCCGACACGTCGATGTCGGGCGTGGAGACCTCGAACTCGGCCTCGTCGGAGGCCTTGACCTCGCCGGCAACAGCGGCCAGATCCGTGGACGCGGCGTCGGCCTGCGTCTCGATCGCGAGGGTGCTCGGGGTGACGGAGTCGACCGTCAGGTCCTGGGCGACGAGGGCCGCAGCAGCGGCGCCCGTCAGGGGAACCACCACGAGGGCAGCTCCGGCGGTGGCAGCCACCGCACGCGTCCTGGCGCGCATGTATCCGTTCGTCAAAATCACGTTCCTTCCGCACCTGAGGCGCGTTGATGTTCCCTGGCCCTGCGAGTGGAACTATTCCTAGCTTCCAATGCCATCTCCGGGGCCTGCGAGGTCCTGCTTTTTCATGTACTAGTCGACCATGTTACCAATTCGTGATGATTCGCCAAGTCGAGATTGCCCGAAGAGGTGTCGGGCGGCGTCCCGGGACACCACGACGGACCCCGTCGCGGAGGTCACCACCACCGCATCGTCCTCGAGGCTCACCTCGACCGTCGCCCCTGGTACGAGTCCAGCGCGGATGGCCTCCTCGAGGAAACCCTCGGACGCCTGCGGGTTCTCTCCGATGCGCGTGATTGTGACGCTGGTCACCCCAGAAATTGCCGCCGACTCGAGCGAGATCGAGACCGATTCCGGGGCATCCGGGTCGTCCAGCAGTCCCAACTCGGCCAGTGCCGGGATGGGGTTGCCGTACGGCGAGAAGCGGGGGTTGTCGAGCAGCTCGAGCAGCCGCCGCTCGACCCGGTCGCTCATGACGTGCTCCCACCGGCACGCTTCTTCGTGGACGTGGGCCAGGTCGAGGCCGATCACGTCGATGAGCAGACGTTCGGCGAGGCGGTGCTTGCGCATCACCCTCACGGCGGCGTGCAGGCCGGCCTCGGTGAGCTCGAGCCGCCGGTCGGAGGAGACGATGACCAGGCCGTCGCGCTCCATCCGTGCGATGGTCTGGGACACCGTCGGGCCTGAGTGTCCCAACTGCTCCGCGATGCGCGCACGCATGGGCGTGACGTCGTCCTCGATCAGCTCGTAGATGGTCCGCAGATACATCTCCGTGGTGTCGATGAGGTCGCTCATGCCGAGTGCCGACCCAGCCCCCGGTAGTCCCAGCCTGCCGCGATCCACTCCTCCGCCGGCAGGCAGTTACGACCGTCGATGATGCGCTTGTGCGCCACGAGCTCCCCGACGACGTTCGGGTCGAGCGCACGGAACTGCTTCCACTCCGTGGCGACGATGATCAGGTCGGCATCGCGAACCGCGTCCTCCGGCGAATCGGCGAAGTCGAGCGTGGGCCACACCTTGGCGGCGTTGGCCATGCCCTCCGGGTCGTGCACTCGCACGTGCGCGCCCGCCAGGTGGAGCTGACCGGCCACGTCGAGGGCGGGCGAGTCCCGAACGTCGTCGCTGTCCGGCTTGAACGCGGCACCGAGCACCGCGATCTTCGCATCCGCCAGTTTTCCGCCCAGCTCGCGTTCCGCCATCTGGACCACGTGCTGGCGGCGGCGCCGATTCACGTTGTCGACCTCGCGCAGGAACGTCAGGGCCTCGTCGACGCCCAGCTCGCCCGCGCGTGCCATGAAGGCGCGAATGTCCTTCGGCAGGCAGCCTCCGCCGAAGCCGAGCCCGGCGCCCAGGAACTTGCGGCCGATGCGCTCGTCGTAGCCGATCGCATCGGCGAGGTCCTTCACATCCGCGCCGGTCGCCTCGCACACCTCGGCCACGGCGTTGATGAAGGAGATCTTGGTTGCGAGAAAGGCGTTCGCGGAGACCTTCACGAGCTCTGCCGTCGCCAGGTCAGTCACGACGATGGGGGTCTCACGCGCCAGCGCCTGAGCGTAGACACGGCGTGCGACCTCCTCGATGCGGCCAGGGTTCGCCGGATCGACGCCGAGGACCAGGCGGTCCGGACGGAGGGTGTCCTCCACCGCGAAACCCTCGCGCAGGAACTCCGGGTTCCAGCCCAACTGCGCCTCGTCGCCGACGGGGGCCAGCTCGCGCACGCGCTCCGCGAGCCGGGCGGCGGTGCCGACCGGAACGGTCGACTTGCCCAGAATGATCGCGGGCCGAGTCAGCAACGGCGCGAGCGACTCGATCGCGGCGTCCACATACGACATGTCGGCGCCGTAGCCGCCCTTGAGCTGGGGGGTGCCGACGCCGATGAAGTGCACGTCGGCGAACTCCGCCACCTCGCGCACGTCCGTCGTGAAGCGGAGCCGCCCCGAGTCGACGTGCTTGCGCAGCAGCTCCGGCAGGCCGGGCTCGTAGAAGGGCACCTCGCCGCGGCTGAGCCGCTCGATCTTCTCGGCGTCGATGTCGAGGCCGATCACCTCGTGGCCCAGCTCTGCCATGCCTGCAGCATGGGTGGCGCCGAGATAGCCGGTTCCGATGACGGATAAGCGTTCAGACATGCTGATCAGGATAGCGGTGCAGATGCGCCGGGTGGCTACCCGGGAAGGTGCGCGACGACCGTCGCGCCGCGGGCTCGCACCCGCATCGGCCCCTCGCTGTAGCGCCCGAAGACGGCCTGTCCACGGCGCAATGTCATCGTGCCGTCATCGCACTCGACCTCCGCCTCCCCCTGGACGACGAGCACCACGCGGGGACCGGCGGGAACGGTAGCGGTGCCATCGGTGACCACCGTCAGCGCGAACTCGTCGACCTCGGGAACGAGGGTCACGGCCGCACCCTCGACGTCGGCACGGGGCCGCGATGCCGGGCCGGGGGTGGTGCTCGCGAGCCTCAGCAGCAGCGGGACGTCCACGCGCTTGGGGGTGAGGCCGCCGCGCACGACGTTGTCGGAGTTCGCCATCACCTCGATGCCGAGCCCGCGCTGGTAGCTGTGCAGCACGCCCGCGCCGATGAATAACGACTCGCCGGCCGCGAGGTCCACGACGTTCAGGGCGAGCGCCACCATCGCTCCCGCGTCCCCGGGAAACTGTGCCAGCGCATCGGCGCTCACTCGCAGTGGAGAGCCCTCGGGAGCCGAGCGGCCGCGCTCTGCGAGCGCCGCGAGGGTGTCCTCGCCCGCGCCTCCACACAGCGCCAGAGAGATGTACTCGGCGATGTCGTCCTGCACTGCCTCCGCGAGGCGGGCGGCGTCGGGGGTGCCGAGCAGCTGGAGATCGGAGCGCAGGTCGTCGACAGGCCGCACGCCCGCCAGCACCCGCAGCGAGGTGAGTGCGAACACCATCTCCGGCTTGTGGAAGGGGTCCTGGAACTCGTAGGGACCCACGGAGCCTTCCCGCCGTTCCTCCTCGAAGCCCGCCCGTGCCTGCTCGCTTGTGGGATGCACCTGGATGGACAGTGGCTTGTCGATTGCAAGCAGCTTGAGCAGGAAGGGCAGTCGGACGCCCCACCTGCGCGCGCAGTCATCACCCAGGCACGATGCGGGCTCGCCGGCGATCACCGAATCGAGCCGTTCGATGCCATTCGGCGTGTGCGCATGCGCGGGGCCGGACTCGTGGGCTCCCCACCACGCCTCGGCGACGGGACCGCCTGTCGGCTCGATGTCGAGCAGGCCCACGATGTCGTCCCTGGTGCCCCACGCGTAATCGCGCAGCGCAGGAGTGATGAGGTGCATGGGGAACAGTGTGCCAGCCATGCCCACCACTACCCTGATGTCATGCCGCCAGAACTCGTCATTCCGTCCGAACTGCTGCCCCGCGACGGGAGGTTCGGGTCAGGACCCTCGCGCGTGCGCGACGCTCAGATCCAGGCCGTCGTCGACGCTCAGCCTCACGTGCTCGGCACGTCCCACCGTCAGGCTCCCGTTAAGAACGTCGTGGGCGCGGTGCGCGATGGGCTCTCCGAGCTGTATGCGCTGCCCGACGGCTACGAGGTGATCCTCGGCAACGGCGGGTCCACCTCGTTCTGGGACGCCGCGACGTTCTCCCTGGTCGAGCAGCGCGCGCAGCACTGCGCCTTCGGTGAGTTCGGTGCCAAGTTCGCGAAGGCCACCGCTGCGGCCCCGTTCCTCGACGACTCGCAGGTGCGGGAGGCCCCGGCAGGCGACATCGCACTGCCCGAGCCCGCCGACGGGATCGATGTGTACGCATGGCCGCACAACGAGACGTCCACCGGAGCCATGGCGCCCGCGCTACGCCCACAGGGCACGGAGGGCGCGCTGACGGTGATCGACGGCACGTCCGCCGCCGGCGGGCTGGCGCTGGATCCGACGCAGGCCGACGTCTATTACTTCGCGCCCCAGAAGAGCTTCGGATCGGACGGCGGGCTGTGGCTCGCGCTCGTGTCCCCCGCCGCCATCGAGCGGATCGAGCGAATCGCCGCTTCCGGCCGCTGGATTCCCGCGACGCTGGACCTTGCTACCGCGCTCGAGAACTCGCGCGCCAATCAGACGCTGAACACTCCCGCCGTCGCCACTCTCGTCATGCTCGCCGAGCAGCTGCGCTGGCTCAACGGCAACGGCGGCATGGATTTCGCGCTCTCCCGCACCGCGGAATCTGCACGCCGCATTTATCAGTGGGCCGACGCCTCCGACTTCGCTGAGACCTTCGTCACAAAGCCTTCTGCTCGCTCCTCCGTGGTGGCTACGGTCGACCTGTCTCCCTCGGTGGACTCGTCCGTGCTGCGGACGATCCTCCGGTCCCAGGGAGTGGTGGATATCGATCCGTACCGCAAGCTCGGGCGCAACCAGATCCGCGTCGGGATGTTCCCGGCGGTGGACCCGGATGACGTCTCGGCGCTCACGGCGAGCATCGACTGGATAGTGGAGAGATTGCAGACATGAGCGCACAGCAGGAGGTCCTCGGGACCGGCGAACGACGCCGTCGACCGTTGAGAACCCTCCTGCTCGCCGCAGTGCCGCTGCTGGTCGCCGCCGCGGGCGGGGCCGCCGCAGCTCAGATCGCTCCCGACACCGTGACCCAGCCGGCGTCGCTGCCCGTCGATGAGACAGCGCAGGAAGTGGCGCTGGTCGAGACCCGCTCCGACGTGCTCGCCGCGGTCGTCGCCCCCGAGGTCACGGGCGATGCCACTGCCGGGATCCCTCAGATCGACATCTCCTTCGCACCGGAGCCCGAGCCGCTGCAGGCCAGCGCTCCAGTCGCCAACGGCGGCTCCTCCGGCGGTTCGACCGCGGGGTCCGTGCCGTCCGGTTCCTCCTCGAGCGGGTCCGCATCGTCCGGCTCAGCATCGGCGGCCGCGCCGCAGCCGGCCGCACAGCAGTCACCCGACGCGTACTGCTCCGCACCGTCCTCCCCCTATTCCGCAGGGGGCTCGGTCAAGGGATTGCTGACGGCAGCGAACAAGGAGCGCGCGCGCATCGGCGTCGGCTCATTGTCGTGGTCCGGCAGCCTCGCTTCAGCGGCGACCAGCTGGTCGCAGTCCATGGCTTCTCGCGACGACGCGGGCAACGGCTCGGCGCTGGCGCACAATCCGAACCGGCCCGGCGGCGAGAACGTCGCCGTCAGCGGTTCATCGGGCGGCATGTCGGTGTCCGCCGCCGTCAACAAGGCGCACGCCGGGTGGATGTACTCGGGCGGTCACTGCCGCAACGTCATGAACCCCGGCTACTCCACGATGGGTGCAGGCACGGCCTCCACGTCGAACGGCAACGCGGTGTACACCACCGCCAACTACCGCTGAGCGGCTCGCCGCCGCTCGTCACGCACGGCCCGCCTCAGCTGCCCTGCTCGGTCGCCGCGGTCTCTGCCGTCTCTGAGGTCCGCACACTCGCGGCTTCCTCCGTCGGCTCGGCTGCGCTCTCAGGCGCCTCTTCCTCGGCCGGAACGGCCTCGCCGGCGGGGGCGGCGCTCCCCGCAGCTGGCGTATCGACAGCCACAGCTTCGCCGGCCGCTGCTCCATCAGCTGCTGAGGCCTGATCTGCAGTAACTGCCTGAGAAGCCTGCTCGTCCGGCTCCGCACCTCCGTCGGAATCCGCCTCGCCGGAATCGGCCGGTTCGTCCAGGGTCACGGCATCCGCGGCGTCAGTGTCGATCACGGGATCCGGCGCGGGCCACCGCGAACTCTGGTTCTCGGCGTCCGTCTGCGAGTGCGCACCGCAGCCGTGGTCAACAGCCACCACTCGGCCGTCTGAGGGCGACCACTCGTTGGTGCACGCTCCGAATGCGAGCCGCAGCGAGCCCGTCAGCGGCACGAAGAACGCGCACGTCGAGCAGGGCGCCGCGGAGGCGATGGCAGATGCGGCCGTGGGGCCATGCGAGCCGCGGTACCAACGCTCGGCAGCGCTGTCACGGCCCTCAGGGGCGAGCACCCGCTCGCGGCCCAGTCCGAGCTCCCAGATCTCGAGGATGTCCTCGTCCTCACCGGTCTGCTCCAAGCCGGGCATGAGCCGCTGGTCCTCGGCGATGAGCGGAAGCACCATCGATGGCTCGAGGTCGCCGGGACGCACGCGATCGGCCCACGGGATCCAGGGCGGAGCCAGCAGCGCATCGTCGGCGGGCACCAGATGCGCCTCGCATACGGTCGCCTCGCGTCCACGCGGCGGGCGAGCGACGGTGACCGCCCACACCCACCCGCGGTATCCCGGCAGCGTGCAGGCGAACAGGTGGGTCAGGAGCCTCTCAGCGTCCTTGGTGACCGACAGGTGCGGGCCGACCGCGTCGCGGTCTTCAGCGGCCTCGACTGCGGCTTCGTAGGCGAGGTCGGTGGCCTTCTCGAGTACTGCATCCATTGGTCGGCTCAAGCCTCCAGCTGGTCGGCGACGGCGCGCAGCACGGCTGCGACCTTCTGTCCCTTGGCCTGATCGGGGTAGCGGCCCTTGCGCAGCGAGGTGGAGACACCATCGAGCATCTTGATGAGGTCCTCCACGATCGCGGTCATGTCATCAGGACTCTTGCGCATGCCCTGCGACACCGTAGGCGCAGTTTCGAGGATCGTGACCGTCATCGCGGACGGACCGCGCTTGCCGTCGGCGACCGAGTAGTCCACGCGGGAGCCCGGCCGGGGCGCGGTCACTCCGGCAGGCAGAGCGGAGGCGTGGAGGAAGACCTCAGCGCCGTCATCGCTCGCGATGAAGCCGAACCCCTTGTCGGTGTCGAACCACTTCACTTTGCCGGTGGGCACATCAACCTCGCGTATTGCTCAGGCGCCGCGTATTCGGCGCCTTCCCAGTCTACCCATGGGACGCTCGACGGCCGATGCGCGGGCGGCTCGGCGCGGACGCGCCACGGCTGCTCGTTGCGGCAGGGGGCGCACAGGGCCAGACTGAGACGTTCACGCACGTCGATGGCAGCTGAGGTGCACATGTCTACGTCTGATTTCCCGTCCTGGCTCGTATCGTCCTTCGCGCGCGCCGCGGAGGCCGTTGGCGCCACCGCTGCTCCCGAGGAGATCAAGGAGGCGGCACGCCGCCTGCTGGCCCGATGGAGCGAGCCCGAACGCAGCTATCACGGTGTGGCGCACCTCGTGGATCTGCTCCAGCACGTGGATGAGCTTCAGCAGGAGACTCACAATGCCAATGCCGTCCGGCTTGCGGCGTGGTACCACGGGGCCGTGTTCAACGCCGCCGAGACCGCCGCCTACGCCAAGCGGGGCGGCGAGGATGAGGCCGCGAGCGCTGAGGTGGCACGCGACGAGCTGACCGCTCTGGGTGTCCCGGAACCCACCGTCGAGGCGGTGGCGGCTCTGGTCGCTGGGCTGGCGCGCCACACTGCCCCCGCCGACGGCGGCGATAGCGCGGTGCTCTCGGACGCGGATCTCGCGATCCTCGCCTCCGATCCTCAGCGCTACCGGACGTATCTGACCAAGGTTCGCGAGGAGTACGCCCACATCCCCGCGCACGACTACCTCGAGGCGCGGCGTGCGATCGTGGGTCGCCTGCTCGCCCGCAGCCCGTTGTACACCAGCCCGCTCGGGCGAGGCTGGGAGCGGCAGGCGCGGGAGAACCTGAACGCCGAGCTCGCCCGGATCCAGCGCGAGCTCTCCGCGCCGGGGCCCGCGAAGTAACGGGAGGCGAGGTCCGCCCGCTATCCACAGCCTGCTGGCCACCGCCTGGCCAGTCGGCCGAGGCCTGCCTAGCGTCGAATCACGGTGCGACGACCGCCGCACCACGACCCTAGGAGGCCTCATGACCCGCTATCACGTCGACGCCGCGGAGGTGGCGACCGCATCGGCCCGCGCCGCGGGCACCGCCGAGACGATCCGCGCGGAGGTGGCCTCGATGATGGGGCACCTGACGGCGCTCGAAAGCTCGTGGCAGGGTGGAGCCGCGACCGCCTTCATGGGAGTGCTCGAGCAGTGGCGCGGCGCGCAGGTGCAGGTGGAGAGCGCACTCGACGCGCTGACGGTGGCGCTGTCCCAGGCCGCCGAGCAGTACCAACAGGCCGAGGACACGGCTGCGCGGCTGTTCGCGCCCCGCTAACGCCCGCGCTGGGCGTACGCTCGCCCGGTGACCGTCTACCTGGACCCACCGCTATGGCCGCGCCACGGCAAGGTGTGGGGACACCTCGTCTCGGACACGTCGGTCGAGGAGCTCCTGGCCTTCGCCGCGCGGGCGGGAATCCCGGAGCGCGCCTTCGACCGCGACCACGTCGACGTGCCTGAAGAGATGTACCCCGAGCTCGTACGCCTGGGTGCCGTGCTTGTCGGCACCCGCGAGCTGGTGAGGCGCCTGCGCGGCTCAGGCCTGCGCGTGACTGCCGCCGAGCGCCACGGCCGCGGCTGACCCGATCCCCCCGCGCTGACGACGCACTGAACCGAAGCGGCCCGCTCGCCCTGCCCGCGCATCGGCCGCTTGAACTGGCACCAGACGCACGAAGGCCCCCGAGATCGCTCTCGGGGGCCCTCGTCGACTGCGTGTGCGGAGGGGCTTAGAAGCCCATGCCGCCCATGTCGCCGCCGCCGGCAGGCATGGCCTGCTCGGGCTCGGGCTTGTCCGCGACGACCACTTCGGTCGTCAGGAACAGTCCAGCGATCGACGCGGCGTTCTGCAGCGCGGAGCGGGTGACCTTGACCGGGTCGTTGACGCCAGCGGCCAGCAGGTCCTCGTACACGCCGGTCGCGGCGTTGAGGCCGTGACCATTCGGGAGTCCCTTGACCTTCTCGACGACAACGCCACCTTCCATACCGGCGTTGACGGCGATCTGACGCAGCGGCGCGGTGATCGCCAGCTCGACGATGCGAGCGCCAGTGGCCTCGTCACCCTCGAGCGACAGACCGGCCAGTGCCTTGGTGCCCGCCTGGATGAGAGCGACGCCACCACCGGCGACGATGCCCTCTTCGACGGCTGCCTTGGCGTTGCGCACGGCGTCCTCGATGCGGTGCTTGCGCTCCTTGAGCTCGACCTCGGTGGCCGCGCCCGCCTTGATGACGGCAACGCCGCCGGCGAGCTTGGCGAGGCGCTCCTGGAGCTTCTCGCGGTCGTAGTCCGAGTCCGAGTTCTCGATCTCGGCGCGGATCTGGTTGACCCGACCCTCGACCTGGTCCTCGGCGCCGCCGCCGTCGACCATGGTCGTGTCGTCCTTCGTGACGACGACCTTGCGCGCGGTACCGAGCATGTCGAGTCCGGCGCTCTCGAGCGACAGGCCGACCGACTCGGAGATGACCTGACCGCCGGTGAGGACGGCCATGTCCTGCAGCATCGCCTTGCGGCGGTCGCCAAAGCCGGGGGCCTTGACGGCGACGACCTTGAGGTTGCCGCGCAGCTTGTTGACCACGAGCGCCGCGAGGGCCTCGCCGTCCACGTCCTCGGCGACGATGGTGAGCGGCTTGCCCGCCTGCATCGTCTTCTCGAGGATGGGCAGCAGGTCCTTAAGCGACGAAATCTTCGACTCGACGAGCAGGACGTAGGAGTCCTCCAGCACGGCTTCCTGGCGCTCTCCGTCGGTGACGAAGTACGGGTTCAGGTAGCCCTTGTCGAAGCGCATGCCCTCGGTCAGCTCCAGCTCGAGTCCGAACTGGTAGGCCTCCTCGACGGTGATGACGCCTTCCTTGCCAACCTTGTCCATCGCCTCGGCGATGAGGTTGCCAATGTCGGGGTCACCGGCGGAGATGCCAGCGGTGGCAGCGATCTGCTCCTTGGTCTCGATCTCCACAGCGGAGGCGAGGAGCTCTTCGGTGACGGCCGCGACGGCCTTTTCGATGCCCTTCTTGAGGGCGATCGGGTTGGCACCGGCGGAGACGTTGCGCAGGCCCTCGCGCACGAGCGCCTGAGCAAGCACGGTGGCCGTAGTGGTGCCGTCGCCAGCGACGTCATCCGTCTTCTTGGCAACTTCCTTGACGAGCTCGGCGCCGATCTTCTCGAACGGCTCCTCCAGCTCGATCTCCTTGGCGATTGATACGCCATCGTTGGTGATAGTGGGTGCGCCCCACTTCTTCTCGAGCACGACGTTGCGGCCCTTGGGGCCGAGGGTGACCTTCACAGCATCGGCGAGGGCATTCATGCCCCGCTCCATGCCGCGGCGGGCGTCCTCATCGAAGGCAATAATCTTTGCCATGGGTGTGTAGTCCTCTTTCGATGGGTGGTGGCTCCGAATCGCCCGCGACGGACGATGCGGCCCGGGGCGTTCCCTTCACGCCACGAACCTGCACCTCGACCCGGAAGCCGGTGTTTTTAGCACTCTCGCATTGAGAGTGCTAACGCCGATTCTGGCACTCTCCCCCTCCGAGTGCAAACCGTGTCGACCACTTTTCGCCCTGGGCACGCGCGGGCGGCACCCAGGTCGCGCCGATGCGCGGGCAGAGCCTGCGCGTCCCCGCGCGGGGGCGCCGGGGTCAGGACTCGGGATCGGACGCGAGCAGGACTTCGATCTCGGCACCGCCGGGAGTCCCGCCCCCGTCGACGGCCTCGATCCCCAGGATGTCGGCGATGTCCTGGGCAGTGTCGGCGAGGCGCTCGCCGTCATAGGTCACCACGTTGGTGCCGTCCGGGATCAGCGACGGGTCGATGTTGTTCGCCTCGAGGTTCGTGTAGCCGGCGTCCGCGAGCGCCTCTTGCTGCTCACCTGCGAGCCCCTGGATGCGAGCGCCATTGCGCACGTGCACCTGGGAGTCGTAGAGGATCACGGGCTCGGGTTCTTCCGTCTCGGTCGGAGTTGGCGTAGGCGTGGGGGACGCGACGGGCTCCTGCGTGGTCGCGGAGGGCACGGGGCTCGCCGTCACCGACGGTTCGCCCGAGGGCGTGATCGTGACGGTCGGCTCGGCCGTGGGCTCGGCTCCCCCGACCACGTCGCGGTTCCACAGCAGGGTGGCGATGGCGAACGCCACGGCGCCAGCGATGACGAAGGCCAGCAGCGGCGGGAGCACGCGGCTCCACCACGTGCGCGGCGCGCGGTGCACGCCGACTGGGCCGCCCTGGGCGGCGATCTCGTCGAATTCGTCTGGCTCGTAGTGCTCGGACACGCGGGTCACTCTAGCGAAGGGACGCCGCGTCGAACGAGCGCGTGGCACGTCCTCGCTGACGGGCGGACCGCATGCGGCGCAGTCGCTTGACCAGCATGGGGTCGAAGGCGAGCGCGGCCTGGGTGTCGATGAGCGCGCCAAGCACCTGGTAGTACTGCGTGCTCGTCATGCCGAACTGCTCGCGGATGGCGTCCTCCTTGGCGCCCGCGAACTTCCACCACTTGCGCTCGAACCGCAGCACACCGGCGTCGCGCTCGGACAGCTGGTCGACGGCGGGTGCGTGCTCGACTTGTGCGGCCTCGCTCATGAGCACCCTCCTTGTCTCGATTGGTAGCCCCACACTACCGGCGAACTACAGAGATGTCATTCAGGCCCGTCGGCGGTCTCCTGACCGCTCGCGGCCGTGCCGCGCCAGACGTGGTTCGCAGTGTCGGGGGCGCGATGGCGCAAGGATAGTGTGTCGCACATGTCGGAGGCATGGCGAACCCAGGTGGCGCCCGACTGGGCGGATGCCTTGGCGCCGATGGCGCCGGACCTTGCGCGCATCGGTGCGTTCCTGCGGGAAGAGATGGCGGCCGGCCGCGGCTACCTGCCGGACTCGCACGCGGTGCTGCGTGCCTTTCACGCGCCGTTGGCCGACGTGCGCGTGCTCATCGTCGGCCAGGACCCCTACCCGACGCCGGGCAACCCCGTGGGCCTGAGCTTCTCCGTACCTCCCGGCCATCCCATGCCGCGCTCGCTCGTCAACATCGCCCGCGAGCTGCGCGACGACACGGGAGAGACCCTGCCCGATGGCGACCTGACCCACTGGGCCGAGCAGGGGGTGCTCCTGCTCAACCGCGTGCTCACCGTCTCCCCGGGCTCGCCCGGCTCGCACGGGGGGAAGGGCTGGGAAGCAATCACGGAGCACGCGATTCGGGTGCTCACGTCGCGTGCGGGACCCCTCGTCGCGGTGCTGTGGGGTCGCGACGCGCAGAACCTCGCGCCGCTCCTCGGGGATGTCCCGCAGGTGGCGAGCCCACACCCGAGTCCACTCAGCGCGTCCCGCGGGTTCTTCGGCTCCAAACCGTTCTCGCGGGTGAACGCACTGCTCACGGAGCAGGGAGCCTCGCCGATCCGCTGGGGAACGCCCTAGGGGCCAGGGCAGATGACATTCTGGCTGCCGATGCCCGCCGCGCTCTCTTGGTACCAGAAGTAGGCCCCCTGTTTCTTGCCGCCGTTAGCGGGGTTGGCGTACACCCGCACGAGGGGAAGCTCCGAGCACGAGTAGCCGGGCACCTTGATCCAATCCCCGTTCGTCATCACTGCCGCGACCGTCCACCCGGGGAAGGGCGACTTGCTGAGGTCGATGGTGACGATGGCGTTCGGCGCGCTGGTGTCCACCGAGAAGGTCTGGTGGCCCAGGCGCGAGCCGGGACTGCCCCATGTGTTCCCGCGCTTGGGTGTCACCGTGCACGCCTCGCCCGTGCCCTGCGGCGCCGATGTCGCACCCACGCACGAGTACGGCTCCGTGGGGACCGGTGGCAGCGGCGCCGTCCAGGTGGTGGGGAAGATCCACCCACCAATGCGCACGACCACGGTCGCCACGGAGGTCGCCGCATAGCCGCTCATCGCGATAATCGGGCTGGCCGAGGCCGTCTCGCTTCCCGAGGAGATCACCGTTCCGGACGAATCGTGCACGAACACTTCGAGAGGCCGCCCGTGACAGGCAGCAGGAACCCCGCTGAGACTCACCTCGGAGAAGACTCCCGCCGAGGTCCCGTCAGTCCCGGTGCTGTCGATCACCGGAGCGCCTCCGGCCTGTCCCGGGGCACACGCCTGTAGGGGCAGCACAGCGAGCTCGTGGCCCACTAACAATGTCAGCTGCGCGGCGCTCGCAGGCGTGGCACACGCGACCGCGAGAAGACTGAGGCCGCCTGCCAACGCGGCGAGCGCGACGCGCTGATGCCTGCGCCGTGACGCGGGCTTCGCTGCAACTCTCGCCAGGGCGACAGCGCCTGCGGGCGCCACGCTGTCCTCGCTGTCAGGGGCCGAGCCATCCGACTCGTCCTCGTCCTCGGGATCGGACTCGGGCTCGGGCTCGTCGTCACCCTGCTCCTCGTCCTTGCCCTCGGACGGCCACAGCGCCACGACCAGCGCAGCCAGGATCACTCCGCACCACACCAGCGGGTTCAAGATTCTCATGGTCACGGCGCCGGCGTTCGGGATGTGGACCTGGACCACCCCGCGGACCTCGGCCTCAGCCGGATAGAAGGGATCGATGAAGTCGTTGTTGTCGCCCCGGAGCTCCCAGCCGGACTCGGCATCGCCGCCGATGATGCGGTGCACCACCTGAGCCCCGCCCAGTCCCTCAGGCGCGTACACGATGACGTCGCCCACGGCCGGTGCGCCCGAGCGTGCGATCACCATGTCACCCGAGTGATAGGTGGGCTCCATCGAGTCTCCCGACACGATGACGAGAGAGGTGCCTCCACCCAGGGCGGCCGGCCACAGGAAGTACACCGCGACCGCCAACAGCGCCCACGCGAAGGCCTGCCTCAGCACGCGCCAATACCGGCTCGCGGTGAGCGAGCCGGTATTGGCGTCGAGCATGGCTGCCATCAGCGCCTGTCCGCGGTATCTGTCTGCTAGCCGATGATGACGGTGACGTCGCCCAGGTTCGTCCCGATCGGGATGGTGATCGGGGTGTCCAGAGCGGACAGGTCTTCGCTGAACGCTCCGCTCGCCACGGTGCCCGAGATGTCGGCGAGCTCCGCGTCTGCAGAATCCATCAGCACGACACGGACGTCCTTGCCGTTGCAGAGCTCCGCGATGTCAGTGACGTTGACGTTCTTGATCAGGAAGGTGTCCTCGTCGTACGTGTAGTCGACGTCGACTGCCGTGTCACATGACGTGAACTCGCCGGAGCCGATGGCCACCTCGTTCGATGCCTCGACGGTGAGCGTCGCCGCTGATGCGACCGACAGCCCGGCCACGCCGACCAGCGCCAGTGCCAGCGCTGCGAATTTACGCTTTTTGTACCTTTTGTCTGCCATATCCAAAACCCCTCTGTGAATGTTGCTGGTCACCCCGGGGGTGGATTCCCCCGGGGTTCCCCCCAGCGTCTTGAGTCATCTTCGAATTGCGTGAAAGTTTCGTTGTGATCGATCTCACAAGGTTCCCGGCCCGCAACTCGCAGAGATGTTCTCGCCCGTCTCGAGAGTTTCCGCACCCTCTCGACGAGCGTCGTGCCTTGCAGTACTGCCTGCGCTCTTGTCCGGTTTTACTCACCAAGACTCCACGATCCGCACGCCCGAAAGCTCGACGCGCTGCGACTCGCAGAGTGTGATACCTGCCATATATCGGCATTGGTGGGAAAACTACTGAGGATTTTCTCGCCAAGCGACAGAGATGTGACGATTTTCACATGGGCGTGGGGGAATGACCGCGGATAATGGCGGCGAAAGGACGCGAGGAGTTTCTCGAGCGTCGGGTCGAAAGAGAGCTGGCAGCGGGACTCGAACCCGCAACCCCCTGTTTACAAGACAGGTGCGCTACCAATTGCGCCATGCCAGCGGTGCAGCGCGTGAGTGCGCCGTCCCAGCAGGATACCCGTGCACCGCACTGAGCCGGACGCACCAAGGCCCCGTCGGCGGTGCCGACGGGACCTTGGTGACGAGCGTGGCCTAGAGGCCTTCGATGTGCGCCCTCAGCGCTCCCGGCTGGAAGTACGGGACGTCGCGCTGGTCGAGCATCTCGCGGTTGACCATCACCGCGGGGGTACCGGGCACGCCGTCCTGCGACGACTGGTCCGTCGCGGCGACGACCCACTTATTGAAGATGCCGTCATCGAGGGTCGCGGCGACGTCCTCTGGCACGCCAGCATCGATCGCGATCTGCTCGATCTGCTCGTCGGTCAGGCCACCGGTGCCCTCCGCGGGCTGGTTCTCGTACATCGCGCTCATGAACGGCACGATCTGCTCGGGAGCTGCATCCGCGACAGTCGCCGCGGCGTTGGCCGACCGGGTTGAGAAGTTGGTGCCCTGCGAGGTGTGGTCGAGGATCGAGATCGGGTGCACGTAGAGCTCGATGTCTCCCGCCTCGCGCATCGCGTCGATGTCCTCCTTGTTGATCTCCTCGAACTGGCCGCACACGGGGCACATGAAGTCCTCGTAGATGTCCACGCGGGGGGCGTCCTCGGGCGCCTCGCCACCAGCCGCGCCGTCCATGCCGATGAGGATGCCGCCCGTCTCGTCGGCCCCCATCGGCGCGACGGCGTCGTCGGAGTCGAGCGACGGGACGGAGGACTGCTGGACGATGAAGTACACGATGCCGCCAAAGATCAGCACCACCAGCGCAGCGCCGATGGTGATGTACAGCGCGGTCCGGCGCTCCTGCGCCTTGACCTGCTGCTGCGCTTGTCTGCGGGCGGCAGAGGCCTTGTCGTTCGAGTCGTTCGCCTTGCTTTTGGCCATCGGTCTACTCTCTCGTCTCAGGTGTGGTCAGCACTGTAGTGCGCGGATCGGGTCTCGGGTTCAGGTTCGGGTGCGGGCGCGAGCGACTGATCCACGGAGAAGCGGCTTCGCGGCCAGATTGCGAGGAACGTGCCGAGGGCGATGAAGCCCAGCCGTTCCATCAGGTGCGCCGGGTAGTTGGTCTCGCTCGCATCGACCTCGCCGCCGCCGCCGAAGCAGCCGCAGTCGATGGTCAGGCCAGTGGCCCACGCCCAGATCACTCCGAACGTGAACGCCGCCATCATCGCGAGCCACAGGATCGACGCGAGCCGGGTGAACGCGCCCAGCAGCAGGAGCGCCGCGAGCGCCAGCTCGAGGAACGGCAGCATGGTGCCCACGAACGGCACCACCTCTTCCGGCAGCAGCCGGTAGGCGCGCACGGCGATGATGGACTTCGGGATGTCCTGCATCTTGGGAATCGCGGCGGCGATCAGGATCACGGCCATCGACAGCCGGACCAGCAGACTGAGCCACGGCTGGACTGTGCCAAACCGTTCTCTGAGTGCCATCGAACCCCTCCGCTGGTAGGCGCGCCGCAGCCTCGTCCGAGCACGGTCGCATCGCCTCGCCAACGTACCGCACGAGCACGCGGTTCCCGGCCGGACTGCTACCCCAGGAGCTGGGGTGCGGGCCACCATTGCGGGGACGCGTTCAGGTACACCGCGAGCACCACGACGCCCAGCGCGGCGAGGCCTACGAGCGTCCAGGCGACCGCCACCCCACGTGTGGGAGCGAGCGCCGACGCGACCCGCCGGCCGCCTTCACGGGTCGCCTCCATCCACGGTCCCCACCACAGGGTGGCTGCGGCGACGAGGCCACCAGCGGCCAGGGCTCCCGCGTGCCCCCAATCCTCCAGGCCACCGCCCGCGAAGCGCCCTTCGTCCACCAGCCACCAGCACAGCGCGGCCACCCCCCCGCCCGCTGCGACGGCCAAGACTGCCGCCGGGAGGGTCTCGCCCAGCGACCGCAACAAGTGCCAGGGCAGGCCGAGCGCGTGGATGGCGGCGTCTCCCCGGCGCTGACCATGCCGCCTGCGCGCGAGCTGCAACCCGACCGCGCGCCGCTGCGCCGTCCTCGCCAGGACGGCCGCCAGCACGAGAGCCGCGGCGGCGATGAACGGCGCGAGTGCGGCCGATGCGGCCAGTGCGAGCATCCACGCGAGCGTCATCAGGGGATGGCGCGGTGCGCTCGGCAGCGATGCGTCATCGGCGGCCCAAGGGTCGCGCTCGTGTGCAGCGCCGTCCTCGCCGTCGTCCTCGTAGTCACCCTCGCCGTCGTCCGCGTAGTCGACGTCGCCCGCCTCGCCGTCGTCCGCGGTGTCCCACGGATCGGCGGCGTCGCGCCGGCGCAGCTCGTCGCTGCTCACGGGGCTCGCGGCCGTGACCGTCAGTCCGGCAGTAGGGTCCGAGCCTGCCTCGTTCCACGCTCCATTGGCGGGCATCACGGATGTCGCGGCGAGGCCCGGCGCAACCTCGGTGGCGGCCATCTGCTCGCCCGACGCCGGCAGGGCGATCGTCGCGCCCCGCAACGCAGCGACGACCTCACGCGGGCTCGGTCGCGCGCCGATGTCGCGGCCCAGTGCCGCCCGGAGCGCCTCGGCACCGGGCGCATCGGGAAGCTCCACCTGCGCCGCGAGGGTGCGTGAGATGGCTCCCGTGCCCGAACCGAAAGGTGCGGATCCCGTGAGCGCATACGCCACGGTCGCGGCCCACGACCAACGGTCGGCGATGGGCCCCGGCTCGGCTCCGTCGATCACCTCGGGGGCCACGTAGCCTGCGGTGCCCGAGACCAGCCCGTCGCGAGTGAGGCGCTCGTCGTGCTCGAGGTGCGAGAGGCCGAAGTCGATGAGCACGGGTCCCTCCGGGCCCACCATGATGTTCGACGGTGTGACATCGCGGTGCACGACTCCCGCCTCATGGACGGCCTCGAGCGCAGATGCGGTGCGGTCCGCGAAGTCCGCGAGGGCCGGCCCCGACAACGGGCCATGATCCTGGACGTGCTGCCAGATGCTGACCCCGGGGATGTACTCGAACACCACGAACGTCTCGGCACCATCAAGCTCGGCGTCGAGAATCCGGGGCACTGCGGGGTGGCGCAGCGACTGCAACGCCTGCACCTCGCGCTCCAGGCGACGCGCCGCCACCTCGTCATGCTGGGCGTCCACGAGTTTGAGGGCGTACGTCTCGCCGCCCCCGTCGCGGACTCGATAGACCGCCCCGGATCCGCCCTGCCCGAGCGTCTCGACGACGGTGTATCCGCCGATCTCCTCGCCCGTGTCGCGTTTCACCCCGGCCATGATCCAAACGTACCGTTCCCGGGGTGACGTGGCGGTTCGCCCTATGGCAAGATGAGGTCACCCTCAGCATCGTTGCCGGGGGCAGTGTCACTGTGGACACCACATCGGCACTCTTCACCACGGATCGTCTGGCACGTACCTGCCAGTGAAGGGACCATCACCATGGCCACTGTTACCTATGACAAGGCGTCGAGAATCTATCCCGGCACCGAACGGCCCGCCGTCGACCAGCTGGACCTCGACATCGCGGACGGCGAATTCCTCGTCCTCGTCGGCCCCTCCGGTTGCGGAAAGTCCACCTCCCTGCGCATGCTCGCAGGTCTCGAGGACATCGACGCCGGCAGCATCTGGGTGGGCGACCGCGAGGTCACTCACGTTCAGCCTAAGGACCGCGACATCGCAATGGTGTTCCAGTCCTACGCGCTCTACCCGCACATGACGGTCGCCGACAACATGGGCTTCGCGCTCAAGATCGCCAAGATCGACAAGTCGGAGATCCGTCAGCGCGTCGAGGCCGCCGCGAAGATCCTGGACCTCACCGAGTACCTGGACCGCAAGCCCAAGGCACTGTCCGGTGGTCAGCGTCAGCGCGTCGCCATGGGTCGCGCCATCGTCCGCCAGCCGCAGGTGTTCCTCATGGACGAGCCGCTGTCGAACCTCGACGCCAAGCTGCGTGTGCAGACCCGCACCCAAATCGCCGCCCTCCAGCGCCGCCTGGGCACCACCACGGTCTACGTGACGCACGACCAGGTCGAGGCGCTCACCATGGGTGACCGCATCGCGGTCCTCAAGGACGGCGTTCTCCAGCAGGTCGGCACCCCACGCGACATGTACGACGCTCCGGCCAACGTGTTCGTCGCCGGATTCATCGGTTCCCCCGCCATGAACATCGGTACCTTCCGTGTCGAGGGTGACAAGGCACAGGTCGGTCGCGGCCAGGTTGCCCTCCAGCGTGAGGCGCTGTCGCACCTCAAGGATGAGGACAAGAACCACGTGGTGCTGGGCTTCCGTCCCGAGTCGCTCGACCGCGTGGCGCCCAACACCGAAGGCGCCATCCCGGTCCAGGTCGACGTGGTCGAGGAGCTCGGCTCCGACGCCTTCGTGTACGGCGAGGTTCCCACCGACGCCCCCGACGCAAAGGACATCCACTTCCAGGCCGGCGACGCGCAGATGATCCTGCGCATCGACCCCCGCGACGTTCCCGGCAAGGGCGACACCGTGTGGGTGAAGATTCGCGAGGGTGAGCAGCACATCTTCTCCGCGGCCACCGGGGAGCGCATCTCCAAGGAAGTGAAGATCGAGCCGACCCGCCGCTAGTCTCGGCGACAGCATCAAGCGAAGGGGCGGTCCCGAACGGGGCCGCCCCTTCGCTGTTGTCCGCACCGGTGCCCGTTAGTCTTGCCGCATGCCGTTGCACATCACCGGAGCCGCCGACGCCGCCCTGATCGAGCTCCCGTGGGAGATCCCGCTCAGCGCATGGCCCGAAGAGCACATCGCGGCCCTGCCGCGCGGACTGTCGCGCCACGTCGTGAGGTTCGTCCGCCATGGCGACAACGTCCTCGCCATCAAGGAGACCAACCCCGAGATCGCGCATAAGGAGTTCACGATTCTGCGCGAGCTCCAGCGGCTCGACGCCCCCACCGTGCACCCCATCGCCGTGGTGACGGGCAGGCGCACGCCCTCCGGCGAGGACCTCTCTGCGGCGCTGGTGACCGAGCACCTCGCCTACTCGCTGCCCTACCGCGCGCTGTTCGCCTCCGCGATGCGCCCCCGGACGCTCAAGCGGCTCGTCGGCGCGCTGTCAGTGCTGCTCGTGCGGCTGCACCTGCTGGGCTTCTACTGGGGCGACGTGTCACTGTCGAACGCGCTGTTCCGCCGCGACGCGTCGGAGTTCTCCGCCTACCTTGTGGACGCCGAGACAGGCGACCTGCAGACCCGGCTCACCGACGGCCAGCGCGCGTACGACCTCGAGATCGCGACCACCAACATCACCGGCGAGCTGCTGGACCTGCAGGGGTCCGAGGATCTCGACGAGAGCGTGGACCCGCTCGAGATCGGCGAGCGCCTCGAGCGCCGGTACCGGGAGCTGTGGTCGGCACTTACCGAGGTGTCGACGGCGACCTCCAATGTGCGGATGCGCGTGGCGGAGCGGGTGCGCCAGCTCAACGAGCTGGGTTTCGACCTGGGCGAGATCGACATGGAGCAGACGGAGGACGGCACCGCGATCGCAATTCGCCCCAAGGTGGTCGACGCCGGCTTCCATCAGCGGCGGCTGATGCGCCTCACGGGTCTGGACGTCCAGGAGAACCAGGCGCGCCGGCTGCTGAACGACCTGGACGAGTACCGCGCCTGGAAGGGCGACAGCGCGATGGACGAGGCGAATGCCGCGCACGACTGGCTGACGACCATGTTCGAGCCGACGGTGCGCGCCGTGCCGCGGGGCCTGCGGGGCAAGCTCGAGCCCGCGCAGGTGTTCCACGAGGTGCTCGAGCACCGCTGGTACCTGGCTGAGGCCGCAGGTCACGACGTGCCGATGCCGGTGGCGACCGCATCGTACGTCAAGCACGTGCTGCCCAAGAAGGCGGATGAGAAGGCCGTCCTGGGCCGCTCGATCGCGGAGATGACGGCAGAGCTGCCGGCGCTCACCGAGGAGCACGGCGACACGTTCGAGCTGCCCGATCCTTACGCCAACGACAACACCCACGCGTGGGGCGGCGTGCCCGAGCCTGAGGACGCGGAACCCCCTATGGTCGAGCGGCGGTCGCTGCGCACAGCGACCGCGCCCACGGCACCAACGGCGCCCACCGAGCACTCGGCGCCCTCGGTCCCAAGCGCCGACTGAGCGCGCGTCGCCTCGCCGCCCGCGAAGGGCGTGGCGTCAGCCCAGGGCCTTGCGCGCCTCGTAGAGCGCGATCGACGCGGCGACCGAGGCGTTGAGGCTCTCGGTGTCACTCTCAATGGGGATCGATGCGATCTGGTCGCAAGCCTCGCGCACGAGTCGTGACAGCCCCGAGCCCTCGGAGCCGACCACGATCACCAAGGGGCCATCGAGCAGGTGGGAGTCCGCGATGTCGACGTCTCCCCCGCCATCCAGGCCGATGACGAAGAGCCCCGCGGCCTTGTAGGCCTCGAGGGTGCGCGTGAGGTTCGTGGCGCGAGCCACGGGCAGGCGGGCGGCGGCGCCCGCGGAGACCTTCCAGGCCGCGACGGTGACACCCGCGGCCCGGCGCTCGGGAACGACCACTCCGGTCGCGCCGAACGCCGCTGCCGAGCGCATGATCGCGCCGAGGTTGCGCGGGTCCTGAATGCTGTCGAGCGCGATGATCCGCGCCTGCCCCTCGATCTCCAGCAGGTCCTCAGGCGCCGCGTAGACGTAGGGCGGCACCTCGAGTGCGACGCCCTGGTGGGGGCTCCCACCCGACAGCGCTTCGAGGTTCGCCTTGGTGACCTCGCGGACCTCGATCCCGGCCTCGACGGCGAGAGACACGATCTCCGTGATCCGGTCGTCGGCGTCGATCCGGTTGAAGACCGACAGCGCGACCGCGGGGAGCCGGCTGCGCAGCGCCTCGAGCACGCTGTTGCGGCCGATCACCAGCTCGTGAGAGCTCGAGGTCTTGTCTCGGGGCGTGACCCTGCCCGAGCGCTGAGGGCGCTTGGCGACGTCGGCTTCGGCCTTCTTCTTCAGCTTGTAGGCCTTGTGATACGGGCGCTCCACCGCCTTGGGAGTGGGGCCCTTGCCCTCGAGGGCTCTGCGGCCCTTGCCGCCCGTGCCGACGGAGGCGCCCTTCTTCGATCCTGCGTTTCGGGTCGCGCCGCGACGTTGTGAGTTACCAGCCATACGCTCAAGGGTAGTCGCGCACAGGCCCGGCCCGCGCATCGGGCCGATGCGCGGGCCAAGCAAGCCCGCGCATCGGCCTTGGCACGGGCTACTTGGGCAGCTGGTCGAAACGGTAGAGGAAGGCGGCCATCGCGTCACGCGTGGTGGAGTGGAACGGACGGTATTCGGCTTCGCCGTTCACCACCCATCCCTCGGTGATACCCGTGGACTCCAGCCACGTGATCTCCGGGTAGAACTCCGTGTTGTTAGGCGTGATGTCCACGAACGGAGAACGACCAGAGGTGTCCACGGCCGGCTTCCCCTCCATGCGATAGAGGAACGCCGCCATGGCGTCACGAGTGATGGGCTCGAACGGACGGAATTCCGTACCCTCCGATGTCTCCCAGCCTTCGGTGATGCCCTGCTCGGAGAGCCACACGATCTCTTCGTAGAACTCCGTGTTGGCCCGAGTGATGTCGATGAATGGAGACTCGCCAGAGGTGTCCACCGTGGGCTCACCGGCGTAGCGGTACAGGAACGCGGCCATCGCGTCCCGAGTGATCGCACTGAACGGGCGGAACTCCGTCCCCGCCTCGGTCTCCCAACCCTCGGTGATGCCCCGGCTCGCGAGCCACACGATCTCGTCGTAGAACTCCGACGACTCGGTTGTGACGTCGGTGAACTCGATCTCCACCGGGGCAGCCGAGACCGTCACGTCGAAGGACGTCGTGATGGACGCGTCAGAATCGAGGGTCACCATCAGCGTCACGTCACCGGCAACCGACGAGTCGAAGCCGGTCACCGTGAACTCATCGCTGGTCAGCACCTCCGTGGCCGAGTCGGTCCACGTCGACGTGACCTCCAGGCCCGCCAGATCCAGTTCGTCACCGACCGTGTACTCGATCGTGGTCGGCATCTGGGTGACCGCAATCGACTCCACCTCTGCGGGCTCATCCGAGATCCGCTCCACCGTGGCGACGGCGAAGGCGGCAGGTTTGGGCTGAAACTGCGCGTCGAAGAGCAGCGGCGCACCATCGTCGGCGAGCCAACTGCGATCGTCCGTCAGTCCCCACACCGTGATCGCCCGCACCGAGGGGGTGTCGGCGAAGACCTGGAAGGCATCACGGTAGAAGTCGGCTTGGTCCTGGAGCCGTTCGTCTGTCACGGGCGTCCCCGTGGGGCGGTCGAACTCGGTGACGGCCTGCTCCACGTCGAGATCCTCGAAGTCGGTGAGAGTGTCGTCCAGCTGCTGCACCGATACGGAGGAGTGAACGTGGAACTGGTGGCCGACCACGTCGACGGGCACGTCGCGGTCGAGGAGCCGCTTGATGAGCGCGTGGTACCGCGCTCGTTTGTCGGGCCACTCGGTGGAGTAGTCGTTGATGTACAGAGCGACCGGCCGGTCCGATCCGGGAGCGGCGTAGGTCTCGTTGAAGGCCTCGTCCGCGTACTGGAACGCGAGGTCGATGAAGTCCTCGCCGAGGATCCGGAACCATTCAGACTCGCGCAGGCCCCCGGGCGTGTCGCCCCTGTCGCTGACGACCTCGTTGACCACGTCGAACGAGATGATGGGGTTCCCGGCCCCGAACAGTCCGTGCTCGTCAGCGAGGTACTCCGCGACGTCGAAGATGTGGGTCTCCATGCGCTGGCGCAGGATCTCGCGCCCCTCATCGTCCGCGGGCAACGGCTCGCCGTCCGCGCCGTCGAAGAACCAGTCCGGGGACTGCGAGTGCCACACGAGGGTATGCCCGTGGATGTCGAGGTCGCTGTCGGATGCGAAGCTCATCAGCGTGTCGATGATGGGCGACGGCGAGAACTGATCCGGCCCGGAGTACCAGGCGTAGGGCTTCATGTGGTTCTCGGGCGTGAACTGCGTCGCGTGAGTTTGCATGAGCTCTGCGGCCGCGCCGGTGGTCTCTCGGTTGTCGATCGCGAAGCCGAAGGGGATGTTGACGGTGTCCGACAGCGGCGGAAGCTCGAGTTCGGCTTCATCCGACGCGGCTGGCGCCATGCCGGCGCTCAGCAGCGCGGCCGACGCGGCCAGCACAGCGGTACTTCGCACAAGGGTGGGGATGCGCATGGGTTTCCTCCCGGTAGCGGCGGCAAGGCGTCACCCGGGAGGGGGGCGCTTCGTCGCGCAGAAAACTGTGGTGGCAATTCAGGTGGGGCTGTGCAGCAGCGGGCACCCACGCGGGTGCTCCGCCAAGCAAGCGGGCCCCGGCCCTCCTGGGGGGAGGAGGACCGGGGCCCGACTCGCTGTCCGGGCCTAGTCGGCCAGGTTGTCGTAGCGGTTGAGGAACGCGGCCATCGCGTCACGGGTGGTCTCACCGAAGGGACGGAACTCGACGCCCGTGGACGTCTCCCAACCCTCAGTGATGCCCGTGGACTCCAGCCACAGAATCTCCTCGTAGAACTCCGTGTTCAGGGACGTGATGTCCTCGAACGGAGAACCACCAGAGGTGTCAACCGGGGGCTCGCCCGCCATGCGGTACAGGAATGCCGCCATCGCGTCACGAGTGATCGGCTCGAACGGACGGAACTCCGTGCCGTCCGCCATCACCCAGCCCTCGGTGATGTCCTGCTGCTCCAGCCACACGATCTCCTTATAGAACTCCGTGTTATCCATGGTGATATCCACGAACGGAGACTCGTCAGGCAGCGTCACGTCCGGCGAACCGGCATAGCGGTACAGGAACGCCGCCATCGCATCACGCGTGATTGACCTGAACGGACGGAATTCCGTGCCCGACTCGGTCTCCCAACCCTCGGTGATGCCCCGACCCGTGAGCCACATGATCGACTCGTAGTGCTCCAGGGAGTCATCGACATCGACGAACTCGGGTGGCTCCGTCGAATCGGTCACCGTGACATCGAACGACGTCGTGATCGACGTGTCCGCGTCATACGTCACCGTCAGAGTCACGTCACCGGCAGCCGACGAATCGAAACCAGTCACCGTGAACTCATCCGCCGTCAGCACCGACGTGGCACTGTCGGTCCACGTCGCCGTGACCTCCAGACCATCAAGATCCAGAGCGTCACCCACCATGTAGTCCGTCTTGGTCGGCAACTGCGCCACCTCGATCGACTCCACCGTCGCCGGCTCGCCGCTCGCCGCGAACTCCCAGGTATCGACCTGAGCGAGAGCGACATCGGCAGCGCCGGTGTAGACGAAGAACACGTCGTGGACGCCGGCCACGCCCGAGAGCGTGGTCGTGTACTCGCCGAGCTCTCCGACGGTGCCGTCGAGGTCGAGGGTGCCCAGGAGAGCGCCATCGGCGGCTCCTGCACGGACCTCAATCTGGACGCCGTCGACCAGCGGGGTCGCCATTGCGCTGAACTCGACCTCGTTGTTCGTGCCGAAGTCGACCGAGGACAGCGCAGTCCAGTCGCCGTTGTTCAGTGCCGTCAGCACCGAGTTGGACTCCAAGGGGCCGAACTCGGCAGAGCCACGCTCGACCAGCTCGGTCAGCACGCCGGACTGCCAGCCGATGGTCTCGGCCTCGATCACGCGGAAGGGGTCCAGGTTCTTGATCTGGTCCACGCCCGCGTAGTCGCCCTGAATCGGGACGATGGTGCCGTCCTCGTTGAACTCGACCTTCTGCATGTGCGGACTGCGGTAGCCGGAGATGTTGGTCCCGACCTCGGTGTTCATCCGCGCATTGATGGTCGGGGCGTGGTAGGTGAAGTAGTACTCACCGCCCAGCTCGAAGAACGACTGGTGGTTGTTGCCACCGGTGCCGTTGCCGAAGAAGTTCGCCTGGTTGACGAACGCCGTTCCGGCGAACTCCGCAGGGGTCCACGGTCCCATCGGGTCGTCCGCCATCAGGTACGCGATGGCACCCGTCGGAGGAGCTCCCGGGTCGCGGCCCTGGCTTGTGAAGTCGGTCGAGTACGAGTAGTAGTACTTGCCGTCGCGCTCGAAGACGTGGCTCGCCTCGAAGATGTTCGGGGCGTCAATGACCTGAGCCTCTCCCTCGAGAGAGATCATGTCGTCGGCCAGCTTCACCACGTACGTGGTCATGGGGTTGTTGACCGGGTCCTCGACCGCGGAGGACGGGTTGGGGTCTCCGCCGCCGTAGTAGAGGTAGGCCTGGCCGTCGTCCGCGACGTAGACGCCCGGGTCGAAGTACCAGCCCGAGTACTCGGTGGGAACTCCGGGGGTGTTGCGGTCGGCGATGGGCTCGCCGATCGGGTCGGTGAATGGACCGGTGGGGGTCGGTGCCTCCAGCACGCCTACGCTCGAGCCGTTGTTGGAGAAGTACAGGAAGAACTTCTGCTCTCCGTTGACCTCCTTGGTCGCGAACGCGGGAGCCCACGAGTTGGAGGCCCACGTGGCCGCACCGTCGGGACCCGCCACGCTGATGGCGCCGTGGTCAACCCAGTTGACCATGTCGTCAGAAGAGATCACCACGATCTCGTTGATACGCGCGTAGGTGTTGGTGTCCGAGTCCAAGGACGGGTCCCACTCCTGCGTGTCGTTCGTCATGTACATGTACACGCGACCGTCGTAGACGAACGCGTTGCCGTCGGCGCCGAACCGGTGGGACATCAGCGGGTTGTGGTTGCCCACCTGCTTGCCGACGATCGGAATCGTGAGGTCGTCCGCCGACGGAGGCTCGACCACGGGGAGCAGCGTCATGACGACGTCGTCGACGTAGAAGTCCATCAGGTCTGCGTCGGGGTCTCCGTCAGCGACGTAGGGGGTCTCGAAGAACAGGATCACGTCGTCGACGTTCGCGTCATCGGCCACGTTGAGGGTTCCCGTGATCTCTGTCCATTCGCCCTTGGCAGCCACTCCGTTGCCGCTCCGGTTGGTGGAGGCGAAGTCGAAGTAGCTGTTGCTCGTGCCGCCAAACCGCGCGGTTCCGTTGAAGCGCTTGGTGGCCGGAGTGGCCTCGCCCTCGTAGCGCACCCATGCGGACAGGTAGTAGGAACGTCCCTGCTCGAGCAGTCCGCTCAGGTCCTGAGTGGCACCCGCGAAGGTGCCCTGACGCTCGCTGACGAGAACCGCAGCTTCGCCCGTGCGTGCATCTTCCGGACCGGTCAGCGTGACCGTGGAGACGCCGTTTCCATCGCCATACCAGGGGTCGATGCCGGCCTCGAAGCCTCCGTTGACGATGATGTTGTCACCCTCGTCGATGGGAGCGAGCACGGACACGTCGTCAACCACGTATCCCATGAGATCGTTGGGGCCGGGTTCGCCGACGAACGGAGTCTCGATGAAGATCGAGGTGCTCTCGGTGACCTGGTCCTCGGTGAGCGTGAACGAGCCCGCGAGCTCGGTCCACTCGCCTTCAGTCGCCGTGACCGAAAAGCGGTCGTCGAAGGCGAAGCCGCCTGCCCAGGTGGTCAGGTTGAAGGTCTTCTCCGTGACGGTGGCCTCTGCGGACTCCCACTTGAGCCACAGCGAGACGCTGTACTCGACTCCGGCCTCAGCAACGGCGGACATGTCGAGGTACGGTCCCGACTGAGTTCCCGTGCGGTTGTTCACCTCCATCGACTGGGCTCCGGTCCGGGCGTCGTCGCTGATCTGCAACGCGCCGCCGTTCTGAGCGGACCAGCCTTCCAGGCTGCCGGATTCGAACCCGCCATCGGGGACGAGCTCCAGGTCCGCGGCGCTAGCCGCGGGAACGAGGGCGGCAAACATGACCGCCCCCAGTCCCACGGCCGCGATCACGGCCCTCTTTGGTGTTCTAACGGTCATGATGTGACTCCTCCTTGAGTGTTCATGGTGCAGTGAGGTGAATCTGTGGTCGTGAGGTCTCAGTCCGCCCAGTTGTCGTAGCGGCTCAGGAATGCGGCCATCGCGTCGCGGGTGGTCTCGCCGAACGGCCGGAACTCGACGCCCGTGGACGTCTCCCACCCCTCGGAGATGCCCGTGGACTCGAGCCAGAGGATCTCCTCGTAGAACTCGGTGTTCTTAGGTCTGATGTCCTCGAACGGCGAACCGGCGGAGGTGTCAACCGTGGGCTCGCCCGCCATGCGGTACAAGAACGCCGCCATCGCGTCACGGGTGATGGGCTCAAAGGGACGGAACTCAGTCCCCTCGTCCGTCTCCCACCCCTCGGTGATGCCCGTGGACTCGAGCCACACGATCTCCTCGTAGAACTCCGTGTTGTCCGTGGTGATATCCACGAACGGAGACTCCGACGGCAACGTGACGTCCGGCGAACCGGCGTAGCGGTACAGGAACGCCGCCATGGCATCACGCGTGATCGACCTGAACGGACGGAATTCCGTGCCCGACTCGGTCTCCCAACCCTCGGTGATGCCCCGACCCGCGAGCCACATGATCGACTCGTAGTGCTCCAGCGCCTCGTCGACGTCCGCGAACTCGGGCGTCTCCACCGCGTCGGAGACCGAGACATCGAACATCGTCGTGACCGACTCGTCCGCGCCATACGTCACCGTCAGAGTCACGTCACCGGCGGTAGACGAATCGAAGCCCGTCACCGTGAACTCATCCGCGGTCAGTACCGACGTGGCACTGTCGGTCCACGTCGCCGTGACCTCCAGACCATCGAGATCCAGATCGTCACCCACCATGTAGTCGGTGGTGGTCGGCAACTGCGTGACCTCGATCGACTCCACCGTGGCCGGCTCGGCTGCCTCGAGCTCCGCGATCGCCACCTCGAGCTCGTACTCGGGGGCATCGATCTGGTTCTGAGTACTGGAGTCGGCGACAGCAGCGCTCAGCCACGTTGCTGCGGAGTCGACCGCTGCCCAGCTCTCCGACGAGTAGCCCGACGAGTCCATGCCGTCGACCAGGCCCAGGAGCGCATCGGCACGCGTCGTGTCGAGCGTCTCGGAATCGGCAGTGAGGGTGTCCGACAGGTAGTAGTAGTCGAAGTCGGCGTGGCCGCCGGTGGTCTCCTTGGCGTAGGTGAACAGCCCGAACCGGTAGCCCATGAAGTGGCCCTGGTATGAGTCGTTCGGCATCGAGTAGTCCTCGCCCAACAGGGTCCAGGTCTCGTTGTCGAGGCTGTAGTAGAACGCCATGCGGCCCGGGCCCGTGTAGTCGATGTCAGCCTTCAGAAAGACGTCCGTCGTGCCGGCCGGCAAGTCGGCGGTGGTGCCCGGCTCGAAGTCCTCGACAGCGGTGACGTCGTCCTCGTAGGCACCGCCGGTGCGGGTGCGGTGAACCACACCCACCGTGCGGGTGTCACCGTTGTCCTGTACCGCGACGTATCCGTACTCGCGGGTGTAGGTCGCGAGGCCGGCCACGTCGCCGTCGTTCAGGCCGGAGATGTCGACGCGGGTCTCCGCAGACGACTTGGGACCGAACGTGCGCTGAGACAGCGTGTTGCGCGTCTCTTCGAAGTACGTGAGGCGGTTCGCCTCGATCGGGTTCTTGTTGAACTGCGCGACGCCCGTGACCACGTCGAAGTTCTCGATCCGCAGCCATCCCTCGCGGTCGGTCAGCGACCAGTGCTCGTTGTGGGGCGCGTGGTTCCACTGCCACTCGAGAGCGAGCTCCGAGCCGTTGTTCGTCCACTCCTCCTCGTATCCCTCGTGCACCTCGTCGTTGAATGCGCGCGGAGCGGCGTCGTTGGCGAAGTCGTCGGAGGTGACGATCTGACGGAGGTTCTCGCGGTGCTGCTCGTCGGCGGTCAGCTCGACGGGGATCTCGAGGTTGCCGGGCAGGTCGACGTCGCCGTTCTCGTCGCCGAACTGCGGCCACTCACCTGATCCCGCCGCGGGCCACTCGACCGGCACCAGCGTGGGAATGCGCCCCAGAGGGTAGTTGTCGCGGAACAGCATCGCGTAGCTGTCGACCTCGCCGCCGTCATGACGGACGTCGATGAGGCCACCCTGCGCAATGCCGTTGGAGTCGAGAACGACCTGGTAGTCGTAGGGGTCGCCACCGCCGACGGGACCCAGCAGGTCGTCGCTCCGGAACAGCTGCGTCTGACGGCGGTTGTTGATCCAACTGATCATCACCACGTAGTACTGGCCGTCGCGGAAGTACGCGTGAGCGCCCTCGTACCCGCTGCCGAGGCCACCTTCATACATCGAGGCGTGGATGAGCTGGCCGTTCACGCCGCCGGGTGCAGCCTGCGTGAGGTCCTCGGTGAGCTCGGTGATCGTGAGGCCGTTGTAGCCGTGCAGCACGTACGGCTTGTCGTTGTCGTTCGGGTCCCAGAACAGCGAGGGGTCGTGGAAGGTGCGGTCGTACTCGATGCGCTCCCACTCGCCGCTCTCGATGTCCTCCGTGATGAACAGGTAAGCGTGACCGTTGTTGTTGGTGTTGAAGAACACGTAGTACTTGCCCTCGTGGTAGCGGAGCGATGTGGCCCACTGGCCCTCGCCGTACGCGCTGGTGCCGCCGCGCAGCGAGTCCGAGTCGCCCGTCGAGAGGATGTCGTACGTGTAGTTGACGATCTCCCAGTTGACGAGGTCGATCGACTTCATGATCGGGGCGCCGGGGTTCAGGTGCATGGTGGTCGAGACCATGTAGTACGCATCGTGCTCGGCGCCGGTGTCCTCCTTGGGCACCATGATGGTGCTGACGTCGGGTACGTCGGCCTTCAAGATCGAGTTGGCGAACGTGCCGTCATCCCGAACGGTCGAGGTGAGTCCGCGGATCGCGTCGCCGGCGGGCGGCGGCGGCGGCGTGAAGGGCTGGCCGATGAGCGAGACGTCGTCCGCGTAGTAGTCCATGAGGTCGTTGACGGGGTCGGGGCTCGCGACGTACGGCGTCTCGAGGAAGATGAGCGCGTCACCGACGTTGCCGTCGGCCGGCACCGAGAGCGTGCCCGTGATCTCTCCCCACTCACCGCGCGTGAGGGTCTCGGTCGCGAAGTTGGTCCACGAGTTCCCGCCGTAACGCACCGTGGCGTTGAACTGTTTGGTCGCGGGGCCCTCGTCGTAGCGCACCCACGCGGAGACCTCGTAGTCGCGCCCCTGCTGGAGCTTGCCGGACACGTCCTGCGAGACACCGGAGCCGGTGGCGGTGCGGTCGGTGACGTGCACCGCGCGCGCACCTGCGTGCACGGGGTCCGACACCGCGGTGATCGTGGAGGCGCCGTTGTCGCTGCCCCACTCCGCAGTGCCGTCCTCGAAACCGCCGTTGACGATGATTTGCGGAGCATCTTCCGCGGCCTGGGCCGGGATGGCGGCGACGGCGGTGATCGCCATGGCCATGAGCGACGCGGCAGCACCTGCACGGCGCAGGGGTTGGGTGTACTTCAAGGACATCTGATCTCCGTTGATCGTGCGTCAGTCGAACTGTCAGCGACTCGCCGTGCCTGCGTTCAGCCTGCTCGTCGTGCGGGGCTGCATCGCTGCCACAGCCACGCGAACCGATGGGGACTCCCGCATATGTGAGCGTTCCCATTCTCGCCGCTGAGTTTGATGCTAGACAAAACAAAGGGGTTTGCCAACCTGGAGACCCGATCTTTTGCATCGAATCGTCACATGATCGGGAGATTCCACTTGTGAGCGTGCCCGTCAGCAAAGCAAGAATCGGAACCACCGCCGCTAAGCGGTGGCCTCATGGCACGCGCATCGGGGCCTTGCCGCCGTCACTTCTTCACACACGTGCGACGGGCGAGGGAGCCGAAGCCAGAGTTGACGCACACCGCGCCCGTGCACCCCATCAGTCACGGCGGTGTGCAGAAGTGGCGAGCCAGTGGCCGATGCCGGGGCCGGCTAGGGGTGGAAGGCTCAGTCCTCGGTGGAGAGGGACCAGCGCACACCCTCTGCGCCGTCCTCGACCACGATTCCGGCGGCCGCTAGGCGGTCCCGGATCGCGTCTGCGGTGGCCCAGTCCTTAGCGGCGCGTGCCTGCGCGCGCGCTTCGATGTCGGCGCGCACCATCGAGTCGAGAGCGGCCATCGCTGCGGAGGAGCCGGCACCCACGCCGGCCCACTCGGCCGAGCCGGGGTCGAGACCGAGCACGTCGAGCATCGCCCTCACCGACAGCAGCGCCGAGGCGAGGGCCGAGTCGTCGCCCGCAGTCAGCGCGGCGTTGCCGGCGCGCACGGTCTCGTGGACGTGCGCGAGGGCGCGCGGCACGCCCAGGTCGTCATTCATCGCGAACACGAAGGGCTCCGGCAGCTCGGCCGCTGCGACCTGCTCCGCGGTGACCACCCCGACTTTCTCCGAGGCCCGCAGCACGAACCCCGCGAGGCGCGTCCACGTCGCCGCCGCATCGTCCATGGTCTGCTCCGAGTACTCGAGCATCGATCGGTAGTGCACCTGCGCGAGCGCGAGCCGCAGCGCGGGCGCCGGGTGGCGTTCCAGTACCTCGGTGACCAGCAGCCCGTTGCCGAGCGACTTGGACATCTTGGCGCCCGACTGCGTCACCCATGCGGAGTGCATCCACAGGCGCGCGAACGGGTCGCCCGCGGCGCGCGACTGCGCCTGCTCGTTCTCGTGATGAGGGAATCGCAGGTCCAGCCCGCCACCGTGAATGTCGAACTCGGTCCCCAGGTAGCGCTTGGCCATCGCCGAGCACTCGATGTGCCAGCCGGGCCGTCCGCGGCCCCACGGTGAGTCCCACCCGGCGGTGTCGGGCTCACCCGCCTTGTGTGCCTTCCACAGCGCGAAGTCGCGCGGATCGCGCTTGTCCCCAGCGGTCGCATCGGGCGCCGGGGTGAGGTCCTCGAGCGCCTGATGCGTGAGGGCGCCGTACTCGGGGAAGGAACGGACGTCGAAGTACACGGACCCGTCGAGCTCGTACGCGTGGCCGTTGCCGACCAGTGCCTGGACAAGCGCGATGATCTCGGGGATGTGTCCCGTCGCCCGCGGCTCGGCCGCCGGTGCCTTCACTCCGACCGCGGAGTACGCGGCCTGGAACTCGCGCTCAAAGCGCAGCGCCCATGCCCACCAAGCCTCCCCCGCATCGGCCGCCTTCGCGAGGGTCTTGTCGTCGATGTCGGTGACGTTGCGCACCATGGTGACCTCGTGGCCAGTGCGCTCGAGCCAACGCTGCAGCACGTCGAACGCGACGGCGCTGCGCAGGTGACCCACGTGGGGGCTGCCCTGAACCGTGGGCCCGCACAGATAGATGCCGACGCGGCCGGGCTCGAGCGGCTCGAGGTCGCGCTCGGTGCGGGTGGCGGTGTCGAACAGGCGGAGAGTCACGCGTGCCAGGCTACCGGGGCTGACGTGCGAACACGAGCGCCGTGGCGATAGCCGCCACGCCCTCGCCGCGCCCGGTCAGCCCGAGCCCGTCCGTGGTGGTCGCGGTCACCGTCACGGGCGCCCCGGCTGCAGCGCTCAGCGCGGCCTCCGCCTCGGCCCGGCGGGGCGAGAGCTTGGGGCGGTTGCCGAGCACCTGCACCGCGACGTTCCCGATCTCGAAGCCCGCCTGACGCACGCGGGACGCGGTCTCGGTCAGCAGCGCGGCGCCCGTCGCTCCCGCCCACTCGGGGCGGTCCGTGCCGAAGTTCGAGCCCAGGTCGCCCAGAGCCGCCGCGCTGAGCAGGGCGTCGCATGCCGCGTGCGCCGCGACGTCGCCGTCCGAGTGACCCGACAGCGGGGTCTCCCCCGGCCACGTCAGGCCCGCGAGCGCGAGGATGCCGGCGCCGGGTTCGCCGAAGGCGTGCACGTCGACGCCGATGCCGGTCCTGGGGATCATGCGCCGCCTCCGGCCAGGGAGCGGGCGATGTGGCGGGCGAGCGGGAGGTCGCCGGGTCGCGTGACCTTGAAGCCCCACTCGTGCCCGTCCACGGCGACGATGCGGTGGCCGCGGGCGCGCGCCAAGGTGGCGTCGTCGGTGGCCGGGCGGGCGGCGGCACCGCCGGCTCCTGTGTGCGCGTCGATGGCGACGTGGGCGCGGAACGTCTGGGGAGTCTGGACGATGCGCAGCTCGTCGCGGTCCACGACGTCGCCGATCAGCCCGTCGGGCCCCGGGGCGCGGATGAGGGTGTCGACCACCGGCAGCACCGGGATCGCGCCGTCGGCTCCGTCCCGCACCGCCTCGATGGTCGCGAGTGCGACAGCGGGCTCTTGGAAGGCCCGCGCGGCGTCGTGGATGAGCACGATGTCTTGAGCGTCGAGATCGAGGGCGGCCAGGCCGGCGGCAACCGAGGCCTGGCGGGTGTCGCCCCCCACGACGACGCGCGCGCTCACCCCGGCATCAGCCAGGGCGGCGCGCATCGCGTCGAGGTGAGCCGCAGGCGCGGTCACCACCACTGAGTCAACGACCTCAGTCAAACGGAGAGCTGCCCACGCCACCAAAGCCTTGCCCTCGATGGGCACCAAGGCTTTGGGCACCGAAACTCTAGACGCGGTGCCGTCAGACGACCTGGCCCCGAGCCTGGTGCCCGAACCCGCGGCCGTGATGACGGCCGCGATGGTCACGAGGCGAGAACCTTGTCCAAGCGCTCCTCGGCGGTGTCCTCCGTGCACTTCTCGGCCAGTGCCAGCTCTGAGACGAGGATCTGGCGCGCCTTGTGAAGCATGCGCTTCTCACCGGCGGACAGGCCCTTGTCGGTGTCGCGGCGCGACAGGTCGCGCACGACCTCGGCCACACGGATCACATCGCCGGAGGCGAGCTTCTCCACATTAGCCTTGTAGCGGCGCGACCAGTTGGTGGGCTCCTCGATGTACGGCTCGCGCAGCACCCCGAAGACCTTCTCGAGGCCGGCCTGGTCGACGACGTCGCGGACCCCTACGAGGTCCACGTTCTCTGCGGGAACCTCGATCGTGAGGTCTCCCTGCGCGACCTTGAGCTTGAGGTAGATCTTCTCCTCGCCCTTGACGGTGCGCTTCTTGATGTCCTGGATCTTCGCCGCACCGTGGTGCGGGTAGACGACGGTCTCGCCGACGACGAAATTCATGATGGAGGTGTGCCCCTTCTTCGCGGAAGACCTATTCTACCACCGCGACACGCCGCCTTAACAGGCGCTCTGCGTGTTGTCCAGCACCGACGCGCCGGCTGTGCCCGCGGCCGCGCACCAGTATCCTTGGGACAGCCCCGCCACGAAAGGAATCGCCGTGAAGTCCATCGTCTCCGCCGGCACCGCCGCCGTCGCCGCATTGGTGCTCGCCGGCTGCAGCTACGTGAACCCCATCACCACTCAGCAGAACTACTCTGCGTCCGATGGTGTCCAGCTGATCGCCGACGATTTCGAGGCATTCAACCTCATCGTGGTGTCCACCGGCGAGGGCGAGCCTGGCGCACTGATCGGCCGCGTGTACAACGACACGGACGAGGAAATGGAGTTCGAGATCTCGTTCGACGCCGAGACCTCGACCACGGTGCCGGTACCCGCGCGTTCCTCCGTCGAGCTCACTCCCCTCGACGGCGTCGAGGTTCCCGGCACGTCGCCCGTGATGCCGGGCTTGCTCACCGAGGTGGGCTTCGCCACTGGTGCCAACGCGTTCTACACCGTCCAGGCGCCCGTCATGGACGGCACCCTCTCCGAGTACCAGCCCATCGTGGAAGCGCTCGACTGAGCCCTCCCCGGCCCGTCCCGAACATCTGGCGCGGCGACTCGCCGCGCATCCTGCTTGCCCAGCCCGCGCATCGGCGCGTCTGTTGCTGGGATGTTCGAGACGGCACGGTGGCCGATGCGGTCGCCGGTTTGGGGGCGCGGCTCAGCCGAAGCGGCCCGAGATGTAGTCCTCGGTGGCCTTCTCCGACGGCGTGGAGAACATGGTCGGGGTGTCGTTCATCTCGATGAGCTTGCCCGGCTTGCCGGTCCCCGCGATGTTGAAGAATCCCGTCCGGTCGGACACGCGCGCCGCCTGCTGCATGTTGTGAGTGACGATCACAATCGTGTAATCGTTCTTGAGCTCCGCGATGAGGTCCTCGATGGCGAGCGTCGAGATGGGGTCGAGGGCCGAGCAGGGCTCGTCCATCAGCATCACGTCGGGCTTGATCGCGATCGCCCGCGCGATGCACAGGCGCTGCTGCTGCCCGCCTGAGAGCGACGAGCCGGGCTTGTCGAGGCGGTCCTTGACCTCTTCCCACAGGTTCGCGCCGCGCAGGGAGGTCTCGACGACCTCCTCGGTCTCGGACTTGTTCATGCGCTTGTTGTTGAGCTTCATCCCCGCGAGCACGTTCTCCGAGATCGACATCGTCGGGAACGGGTTGGGACGCTGGAACACCATGCCGACGTGGCGGCGGACGGTCACTGGGTCAACGTCCTCGCCGTACAGGTCGACGCCGTCCATCAGCACCTCGCCCTCGACGCGGGCGCCGGGGATAACCTCGTGCATCCGGTTGAGGGTGCGGAGGAACGTCGACTTGCCGCACCCGGAGGGCCCGATGAGTGCGGTGACCGAGTTGGGCTCGATCGACAGGGACACGTCCTCCACAGCCAGGAACTTGCTGTAGTAGACATCCATGTTGTTGATGTCGATGCGCTTGGACACAGGTTGACTCCGGTTCTTCTCGGCTCAGCGGCCGGTCTTGGGGGAGAAGTACTTGGCGATCAGACGAGCGATGAGGTTGAGCGCCATGACGATGACGATCAGCACGAGGGCAGCGGCCCACGCGTTCAGCTCGGTGATATTTGAGACGCACGCGATGGCCTCGTTGTTGCACGGCTGCTCACCCTTGCGCCACTCGGCGACGATGTACACCGGAAGGCTCATCATGCGGCCCTCGAACAGATTCATGTTCAGCGAGTCGGCGACACCCACCGCGATCAGCAGCGGCGCCGTCTCGCCGATCACTCGCGCGATCGCGAGGGTGACACCCGTCGAGATGCCCGCGATCGCCGTCCGCAGCACCACCTTGATGATGGTGAGCCACTTGGGCACGCCTAGCGCGTACGCGGCCTCGCGCAACTCGTTGGGAACCAGGCGGAGCATCTCCTCGGAGGATCGCACCACTACTGGGATCATCAGCACCGACAGCGCCACGGCCCCCACGATCCCGAGTTTGGTGCCCGGCCCGACCAGGATCGCGAACACCGCATAGGCGAACAGACCGGCGACGATTGACGGGATCCCCGTCATCACGTCCACGAAGAACGTGACCGCCTTCTTGAGCTTGCCGGTGCCGTACTCGACGAGGTAGATCGACGTCAGCAGACCAATCGGCACTGAGATGACGGTGGCCGCGAGCGTCATGAGAACAGTGCCCCAGATCGCGTGCAGGATGCCGCCCTCCGGCATGCCGCCAAAGATGTTGCGCGAGGTCTCGCTGAGAAAGTTGAAGTTCAGGTTCGCGTCGCCGTTGGCGTCGACCATGAAGCGGCTCACGCCGCGGTCAATCACCGTGTAGGACAGCCAGATCAACGGGATGAGCGCCACCGCGAACGCCGCGTAGACCACGACGGTCATACCCTTGTCGGTGAACTTGCGCTTACTGCTGAGCGGCCCCAAGGGGGAGGCGTCAGTGGGAGTGGTCACAGCCATCAGTTGGCCCCCGAGAATTCGGATCGGCGAGACACGACCCAGCGTGCCAGCATGTTCACGAGCAGGGTGATCACGAACAGTGCGAGTCCCATTGTGATGAGCGCCGAGACTCCGGCGGCGTTCGCCTCTGGGAATTGCAGCGCGATGTACGACGCGATCGTGTTATGTTCAGCGGCCTGCAGGATGTTGGGCGAGAACGACAGTCCGGGCGACAGGATCATGTAGACGGCCATGGTCTCGCCGAGCGCTCGCCCGAGGCCCAGCATGGTCGCGCCGATCATCCCGGGCTTGCCGAACGGAATGACGGCCATCTTCACCATCTCCCACCGAGTGGCGCCCATCGCCAGGGCGGCCTCCTCGTGCAGGACGGGCGTCTGGAGGAACACCTCTCGCGTCACCGCCGTGATGATCGGGATGATCATGATCGCGAGGACGATCCCTGCGGACATCGCCACGCGCCCGGTGCCAGAAACGGTGCCGTCGTCAGCGGCTGCGAAGATGGGGATCCAGCCGAGGTACTCCGACAGGAACTGGTAGAAGGGCTGCAGGACGGGGATCACGACCAGCGCGCCCCAGAGCCCGTAAACCACTGACGGGATGGCGGCAAGCAGGTCGATGAGATAGCCCAGGCCCTGAGCGAGCTTGCGGGGCGCGTAGTGCGAGATGAAGAGGGCGATCCCGAACGACAGCGGCGTCGCGATCAGCAGCGCGATCGCGGAGATCAGGATGGTCCCGTAGACCAGATAGCCGATGATGGCGATCAGGGTCTCGCCGGACTCCGTGCCGATCCAGTGGACCTGGTCGGACAGATCCGCAGCCGACGAGGTCATCGCGGGCCATGCCTCGAGCAGCAGGAAGCTCGCGACCGCGGCGAGCGTCACCAGAATCAGACTGGCGGCAATGGCGGACAGCCCACCGAAAGCTCGGTTCGCGAGGGCGCCGGGATGAGTCGTGTACTCCTGGACCTCCGCGTCGGTGGCGGGCGGCTCCTGGGTGGTCGTCACGCGCAGTCTCCAGAGTTCGGCGGGCAAGACGGTGGTGGGCTCATCCTTGCGGACGAACCCACCACCGGTCTACTTGATGAGGTTAGCCCGCGGCGATGCCGTCGAGGATCTCCGTGACACGGGTCGACAGGTTATCCGAGATGGGCGAAGAGCCGGCGGCCGAGGCAGCCTGCTCCTGGCCGTCGCCAGCGATGTACTTGACGAACTCGGTCACGAGCGCGCGCTCGTTCTCGTCGTCGTACTGCTGGCACACGATGGTGTAGGACACCAGCACGAGCGGGTAGGCGCCCGATGCGGTGGTGGTGCGGTCCAGCTCGTAGGCCAGGTCGTTCTCGCCGTTGGCACCGGTCGAGAGCGGCGAGGCGTCGACGACCGCGGCTGCGGCCTCGGCGGAGAAGGGAACGTACTCCTCGCCCACCTTGAGCGCCACGGTGCCGAGCTCGCCGGCGCGTGAAGCGTCGACATAGCCGATCGTTCCCGAGTTGTCCTGAACGATCTGAACGACCGCCGAGGTGCCGGGGCCGGACTCGCCGGAAGCACCCTGCCAGTCACCGGACGTCTCGTCCGCAACCCAGTTGTCCGAGGCCTTCACCAGGTAGTCCTGGAAGTTCTCGGTGGTGCCGGACTCGTCCGCGCGGTGCACGATGGTGATCGTGTCCGAGGGGAGCTCGACGTCAGGGTTCTGGTCCGCGATCATCGGGTCGTCCCACGAGCTGATCTCGCCCGAGAAGATGGCGGAGATGGTGTTCGCATCCATGTTCAGCGAGTCGATGCCCTCGAGGTTGAACACGACGGCGATGGGCGAGATGTACAGCGGCAGGTGAATCGCACCCATGTCGCCGTCGCAGGCCTCAACAGCGCCCGCGTACTCCTCTTCGTCCATCAGGGCGTCCGAACCGGCGAACGAGGTCGCGCCGTCGGTGAACTGGGTACGGCCACCGCCGGAGCCGACGGGGTCGTAACTGATGGTGACGTCAGGGTTCATGCCCTGGAACCCGGCGCGCCAGGCCTCCATGGCGGACTCCTGCGACGAGGCGCCGGCGCCAACCAGGTTGCCGGAGAGGTCTGCAGACTCGCTGGGCTCGGTGGTCGTGCCGCCGCCAGCTGCGGACTCGGTGGTGTCGGTCTCTTCGTTGGACGGCGAGCACGCCGCCAGCGCAAACGTCAGCGCGGCTGCCGAAATCACGGCGCCGGTACGAGTGGCAATCTTCACAGTCGAGTTTCCTCACTTGCTTGGTGGACCCGGCTTGGTGCCGGACGGTCTCCAACGTAGGCACGCAAGGTAACGGCTTCCCGTGGCCCGACTGAACGCTGGGTGAACGTTCCGTGAACGGGCGCGCACGCTGAGCGTGCCGTGACCAAAATGTTATGCCTCGAAGGTGTAGCCCACGCCTCGCACGGTCTGAATGAGGACCGGTTCCGACGGATCCTGTTCGATGCGTCCACGAAGCCGCTTGATGTGAACGTCGAGTGTCTTGGTGTCGCCGAAGTAGTCGGCTCCCCACACGCGATCGATGATCACCTGGCGCGGCAGCACCCGACCCGCATTCTGCGCGAGCAAGTGCAGCAGCGCGAACTCCTTGGGCGGCAGCGACTGAGGCTGACCGTCCCGGGTCACGGTGAGACGCTCGGGGTCGAGGGTGAGGCCCGCCACCGACAGCCGCTCGGGCTCATCACCCATGCCGCCCATTCCCGCGTTCTGGCGCCGCAGCACGGCGCGGATGCGCGCGACGAGCTCGCGCCCGGAGTACGGCTTGGTGACGTAGTCGTCCGCGCCCAGTTCGAGCCCGATGATCCGGTCGACCTGGTCGTCCTTCGCGGTGACCATGATGATGGGCACGTCCGAACGCTCGCGAATATTGCGGAACACGTCCGAACCCGACATGCCCGGCAACATCAGGTCGAGCAGGATCACGTCCGCACCGTCGCGCAGGTAGGTCTCGAGCCCCTTCGGGCCGGTGTCCGCCAACAGCACGTCGAATCCTTCACGCGCGAGCAGATACTTGAGGGAGTCCCGGTAGGACTCCTCGTCCTCCACGACCAAAACCCGTGCCTCACTCATGCGTCCTCCTGTAAGTCGTCCCCCGCATCGGCCATCTGCTGGTGAACAGCGAGGCGGAGGGTGAAGGTCGAGCCCACAGAAGGCTGCGACCACAATTCAACGGTGCCCGAATGCTGCAGAGCCACGTGCTTGACGATGGACAGACCGAGACCGGTGCCCCCAGTCTCCCGCGAGCGGGCCGGATCGGTGCGGTAGAACCGCTCGAAGATGCGCTCCTGGTCCTCGGCCGCGATGCCGATGCCCTGGTCGATGACGGAGACCCGCGCGGCCTCCCCGTCGATGGCCAGCGCGACGGTGACCTTGGAGCCCGCGTCAGAGTAGTTGACGGCGTTGTCGACGAGGTTGCGCAGCGCCATCGCGAGCAGATCGCGGTCGCCCATCACGGTGGGTCGGGCGGCCACGTCGGCCACGAGGGCGATCCGTTTGTGCTCCGCGCTCAGGTTGACGCCGTCCAGCACCTCGTCGATCACGTCCGCGAGGTCCACCGCCTCGTAGTCGATCACGGACTCGCCGCCCTGCAGCCGGGAGATCTCGACGATCTCCTGGATCAGCTTGGTCAACCGGCGCGTCTCCTTGCGGATCTTCTTGGCGAACGAGCGCACCATCTCGGTGTCGTCGGCGTTGTCCTCGATCGTCTCGGCGAGCAGCGACAGCGCCCCCACCGGCGTCTTGAGCTCGTGCGACACGTTGACCGCGAACTCCCGGCGTGTCTGCTCCGCCGCACGCTGCTCGGTGTTGTCGTTGGCGACCGCGAGCGCGAGCTCGTCGTTGATTCGCGTCACCCGCACGTGCACGATGCTGGACGCGCCCAGCACGCCGCGCTTGATCTCCACCTCGTCCTCGACGGGAGTGCCGGTCGCCCAGGCCCGCTCGGCAAGGTCGGCCACCTTCGGGTGGAGCGCGCCGTCGGGGCGGGCGATGCCCAGGGCGGCCGCGACCGTGTTGGAGAACGCGCTGCGGCGGTCCCGGCGCACCACGGCGGCACCGGACTGGAGCACGGAGACGATCTGCCGCGTGCGGTGAGGCACGAGAGTGCTGGAGACGGCGCCGCTAGTCACGGTGCGGCGGTGTGCGAGTGCTCCGAATCCTGCTCCAACAGCGAGCGCGACAGCGGCGACCAGCCACATCTCGGGGGTCATGGGGTCACAGTAACCACACGCCCCTGGGTTCACCCAATGTTCAGGAACGACACCGAAAGTTCACCCCTGCTCGGGCGCATGACTTCCGCCCCGCGCAGGCGTGATGACACACTAGGGACAACGTCACACCGCTAGGAGAAGCATGCGCACCCTCTTCACCGCAGAGATGTCGGAACTTGCCGACGATCTGACCACCATGGCCACGCACGTGGAGTCGGCGATCTCTCGCGCCTCCGAGGCGCTGCTCACCCAGAACGTCGAGCTCGCTCAGCAGGTGATCGCGGACGACGCCAAGCTCGACGGCCTCGAGGAGACGGTCGACGAGCGCTGCGTGCTCCTGATCGCTCAGCAGCAGCCCGTGGGACTCGACCTGCGCAGCATCGTCGCGTCGCTGCGGATCTCCGCCGCACTCGAGCGCATGGGCGACCTCGCTCAGCACATCGCCGAGGCTGCCCGCCGCGCCTATCCCGGGTCCGCGATCCCCGTGGGACACGAGGAGATCTTCGCCGGCATGGCCGAGGCCGCCAAGAAGGTCGCCACCGAGGTCATCGAGCTGCTCGAGACGCGCGACCTCAACCTCGCGGCAGGAATCGTCTCCGACGACGATGCCCTGGACGAGCTCCATGCGCGGGCGTACAAGACGATGCTCGCCGACGACTACTCCGGCAGCGCCCAGGAGACGCTCGACATCGCTCTGCTCGCGCGCTACTTCGAGCGGTTCGGGGACCACGCAGTGAGCGTCTCGCGCCGCATCGTGTACTTGGTCACCGGGGATGTCACCGGAGACCGCGGCCGCATCTAGCGCAACCCGGCCCGCACATCGGCCGAATGAACACGACGGGCCCCCTGCCAGTGCTGGCAGGGGGCCCGTCGTGTTCGGCCACGCTATGAGAGGGTGACCGACCGTCTTTACTTCTTGCCCTGGTTCGCGACCGCCTGGATGGCCGCGGCGGCGGCGTCCGCGTCCAGATAGGTGCCGCCGGCCTTGATGGGCTTGAGGGTGTCCTCGTCGAGCTCGTACAGCAGCGGGATGCCGGTGGGCACGTTCACGCCCACGATCTCGTCGTCGCTGACGTCGTCCAGGTACTTGATGATCGCGCGCAGCGAGTTGCCGTGCGCCGCGACCATGACCGTCTTGCCATCCTTGAGGTCCGGCACGATCGCCGCATCCCAGTAGGGCAGAGCGCGCTCGAGCACGTCCTTGAGGCACTCGGTCTTGGGGATGGGCTCGCCCGTGTAGCGCACGTCCCCCTCCTGCGAGTACTGGTTGTCGGCGGAGATCTCCGGCGGCGGCACGTCGTAAGAGCGGCGCCAGGTCATGAACTTCTCCTCGCCGAACTGCTCGAGGGTCTCGGCCTTGTTCTTGCCCTGCAGGTCGCCGTAGTGACGCTCGTTGAGGCGCCAGTCGCGCTTCACGGGGATCCAGTGGCGGTCCGCGGAGTCGAGCGCGAGGTTGGCGGTCATGATCGCGCGGCGCAGCAGCGAGGTGTGCACCACGTCGGGCAGCACACCCTCGGCCTTCAGCAGCTCGCCGCCGCGGACGGCCTCGCCCCAGCCCTTCTCGTTGAGGGGCACGTCGACCCAGCCGGTGAACAGGTTCTTTGCGTTCCATTCGCTCTCACCGTGGCGGAGCAGGATCAGTGTGTAGGTCATGAAAACAGCGTAGCGCCGATGCGCGGGCGGGGCTGTGGGCCTACGGTCCCTTCCTGTCGGGGTGAGTACAGAACCTTCCTACAGCGCGCACCCTGAGCGCGAACTGTGTACACCACTTGCCCACAGGATCGCGAGCAGCCAGAAACGAAGGCGTGATTTGCCTAGTTCGGGTCGGCAACCACGCAGGCGGGGCTCGGCAGGGGCGCTGTCACGTATGGCAGTTCGGCGATGTGGCCCACCTCGGGCTCCGGCTCGAGCGCGAGCGCGTCGGCGAGGGCGAACGTGCGCACCTCGTGCCCGCGCTCGGCGCCCACGTGGAGCCGGTCGCCCACCACGGCGAAGTGGCGGGGCCAGTGACCCGCGTCGAAGCAGCCGCGGTAGCGCGGCTCGCCCTCGGGGGACAGGTCGATGACGGAGATCACGTCGGGCCCGCGCACGCCCACCAGGAGAGTGTCGTCATCGGCGAGCACCACGTGCGAGTCGTTGACGTCGTCGCCGGTGCGTTGCGGTGCGGTGGTGCTCGCAATGTCGAACACGACCTCCGCGGTGCCGGACGCGGCGTCCCAGCGCAGCGCGCGCAGCCGGTGGTCCAGCTCGCACACCACGTAGATCCACTCGCCGCGGACCACGAAGTGGCGGGGGCCGGAGCCGGGCGGAAGGGTCGCGGCGATGCCGTGATCCTCGAGCAGCCCGCCGTCCTTGATCGCGTAGCGGCGCAGCTCGTCGGTGCCGAGGTCCGCCACCAGCACGTGGTGGCCGCCGGGGCCGAATCCGGCGAAGTGCGCGTGCGACGCCTCCTGGCGGTCTTCGCGCGGCCCCGATCCCTCGTGGCCGAACATCTGGGCGGGCTCGTCGAGCGTGGGCAGACCGTCCTCGCCCAACAGCACCACGGCGAGGTCGCCACTCATGTAGTGGCTGACGTACAGCACGCGGGAGTCTGCGCTGAGGAGCAAGTGGCAGCCAGAGGCGCCCTCGGTGCGGACGGTCGCCGCCACGCGTGGGTGCTCAGGGTCGCTCACGTCGATCGCGTGGACCTCGGAGGAGTCCGTCTCGCTCACCGCGTACAGCAACGGGCGCTCGGGGTGGGAGACCAGGAAGGAGGGCGCGGGCAGCTCGAGCGCGAGCCGCGCATCGTCCGCCGTCTGCCGCCACAGGCCTTCGCCCACCCCGGTGGGCGTGCCCAGCCCGGCCTCGGGGTAGGTGCCCCACCACACCGCGCCCTGCGCGGACACCTCTGGAATGACGTTGTTCATGATCGCTCCTTGAACGCAAGCGCGGCCCCGCCCGAGAAGGGCGGGGCCGCACAAGCATGCTCTTGACGACTAGTTGGCCTTGGAATAGGCCTCTCGGATCTCGGACGAGATGCGTCCGCGCTCCGACACTTCGTAGCCCTGTGCCTTGGCCCACGCCCGCACCTTGGACGAGTCCGACCGGCGCGCACGCGAGGACCCGCCGCGCTTGCTGGTCACCCGCCGAGCCCGCGTGGTCCACTTCTCGAAGTCCTTGCGCATCTGCGCGGCGTGCTCTTCGGAAAGATCAATCTCGTACGAGACATTCTCGATCGAGAAACTCACCGTCTCGCTCGCCTCGCCGCCGTCGACATCATCGACGAGGACGACCTGTACCTTCTGTGCCATCTTCCACCCTTTCTCAAGCGGTAAGCCAAGATTTACACGCACAATCCTTTGGCGTCAAATTGAAGAACATTCGCGGACGTGAGAATGCTCACATTGTTTGCGGAATTCATCAGACAAAACGGTTCGAGCAGGGCGATCTATTCCCTGTTGGGGTTCTCCGCAGTGCCAGTTTCGCCGGTGCCGCTGCGTTCCGCATCGTCCGACTGGGCAAGCGCGGTCCGCTCATTGCGGTCGGCGCGCAGGACCGCACGCATGGCGAGCCAGAACAGCAGGCCCACGCCAATGCTCGGAATGATTCCGGCGAGAATGGGGCCCCAACTCACGCGTCAGTCCTCCGTGGGCTTCACGAGCGGGAACGTGATGGTCTCGCGAATGCCGAGCCCGGTGAGCGCCATCAGCAGGCGATCCATGCCCATGCCCATGCCCCCGGCCGGCGGCATCGCGTGCTCCATTGCGGTGAGGAAGTCTTCGTCCAGGCGCATGGCCTCGTCGTCGCCTTGAGCGGCCATGACGGCCTGCTGCTCGAACCGTGCGCGCTGCACGACGGGGTCCACGAGCTCCGAGTACGCGGTCGCGAGCTCGAAGCCGCGGATGTAGAGGTCCCACTTCTCCACGATGCCCTCGTGCACACGGTGATCCCTGGTGAGCGGGCTGGTCTCCACAGGAAAGTCGCGCACGAACGTGGGGGCGGTGAGCCCGTCGCCCACGTGGTGCTCCCAAAGCTCCTCGACCAGCTTGCCGTGGTTGGCGCGCTTGGGATCGACGGACACCTCGGCGGCGTCGCACCAGCGCTGCAGCTGCTCGACGGTCGTGGCCGGGGTGACCTCCTCGCCGAGCGCTGCGGACAGCGACCCGTACATGGTCAGTTGATCCCATTCACCCGACAGGTCGTACTCCTCGCCGTCGGCCAGCGTGACGATCTGGGTGCCGAAGACGTCGCTCGCCGCCCCCTGCACCAATTCCCGCGTGAGGGTCGCCATCGTGTCGTAGTCGCCATAAGCCTCGTATGCCTCAAGCATCGAGAATTCGGGGGAATGCGACGAGTCCGCGCCTTCGTTTCGGAAGTTGCGATTGATCTCGAAGACCTTCTCGATTCCGCCCACGACAGCGCGCTTGAGAAAGAGCTCGGGAGCGATGCGCAGGAACAGGTCGATGTCGAAGGCGTTCATGTGCGTCATGAACGGTCGGGCCGCAGCTCCACCATGCTGGGTCTGAAGCATGGGCGTCTCAATCTCGATGAAGCCACGCGAATGCAGCGATTCGCGCAGACTCCGCATCACCGAGGCGCGGTTCCTGACCATGTCTCGCGCCACCGGTCGCGCAATCAGATCGACGTAACGCTGGCGCACGCGCGTGTCCTCGGCAAGGTCCTTGTGAAGCACCGGCAAGGGGCGCAGCGCCTTGGCTGCGATCTGCCATTCGTCGGCGAACACCGAGACCTCGCCGCGCCGCGACTTGATCACGCGGCCGTGCGCGAACAGGTGGTCGCCCAGGTCCACGTCGGCCTTGAACGCCGCGAGCGACTCCTCGCCCACCTCGGCAAGGCTCAGCATGATCTGCAGGCGCTCCCCCGTGCCGTCCTGGATGGCCGCGAAGCACAGCTTGCCGGTGTTGCGCACAAAGACCACGCGACCGGCGACGCCCACCACGTCCTGGGTCTCCTCGCCGGTCTCGAGAGAGTCGTACTCGCGCTTGACGTCCGCGATCTCGTGAGTGCGCGGCACGGACACGGGGTACGCCTGACCGCCAGCGGCGATGATGCGGTCGCGCTTGGCACGCCGCACCCGCATCTGCTCGGGAACGTCGTCGGGGCTGGTGTCAGGCGCGTCAGTCACGCCCCCTAGGCTACCCGGGCGCGTCGTATGGGAGATGCGTGCGGCCGATGCGCGGGCCGGGTCCGCGCGCGTGCGGCTCAGTTCAGGTCGAGAGCGAGGTCCAGGATGGGGCTCGAGTGCGTCAGCGCTCCCACGGACAGGAAGTCAACACCCGTCTGCGCGACTTCACGGGCGCGGTTCAGCGCGAGGCCGCCGGTGGCCTCGAGCCGGACCGGGCCCACGTCCGGCTCCATGTCACGGACGGCCTTCACGAGGGCGGTCATCGCAGCGGGCCCCATGTTGTCGAGCATCAGGAACCGCGCTCCGGCACCGATGGCCTCACGGGCCTGCGCCTCGTCCTCGACCTCGACCTGAATGGGCACGTCCGGGAAGGCGGTCCGGATCGCGTGGATCGCGGCGGCCACAGAACCTGCGGCGACGATGTGGTTGTCCTTGACCATCGCGCAGTCGTACAGGCCGAACCTCTTGTTGGTGCCGCCGCCCACGCGCACCGCGTACTTCTCGAGCTCGCGGAGCCCGGGAGTGGTCTTGCGCGTGTCCAGGACACGTGCACCGGTGCCCTCGAGGGCATCGGCCCATCGGCAGGTATGGGTGGCGATGCCCGATGCGCGGGACAGAAAGTTCAGCATGGTGCGTTCGGCGATCAGCACCACCTGACCGGCGCCGGAGACCTCGGCGACCGCGGCACCCGCCTCTAGCCGGTCGCCGTCAGTGGCGCGCAGGCGCACGTGCGGAGTGGGTAGGCCGAGCCGTTCGGCGACCTGTCCGAGGGTCTCGGTGATCACGGGCAGTCCCGCCACGACGCCGGGCTCGCGCATCACGATGTGCCCGGTGACCACGGTGCCGATCGATATGGTCGATTGCGTGGTGACGTCGCGGCCAGGTCCGGGCCCGAGGTCCTCGTCGAGAGCCTCCCCCACCGATGAGGCGAGCCACGAGGCGCGCAGTCGACGGTCCTGGGGCAGGTCTTCTGGCATCATCACGACCACCACCCTATGACCAGGGCGCGCGGCGCCGGACACCCGACGACGCGCAAGTAGTGACAAATGTCACACTCACGCGATAGCCTCGTCCCGCGAGGAGCGTACATCGACTGATGAGGCGCTGAGGACTCCGCGCGGTGGCGCGCCGCTACCCCGGCCTGCGCGCCACCGCGTGTGAGTATTCGCGGGACTGAGTGTCCGGAGGTGCGAGTATGCGCAGGTGCGAGTGCGCTCCACTGTGAGTAAATCCGCGCGGCTGCGAGCGTGAGTGGCAGCGGGCCCAGGCCGTCGGGGGTGAGCCCGCGTCGCCGGGCGTCAGCCCAGGTCGAGCGGGGCGCGCAGCAGCGAGAGATCGCCGTCGGGCCCGAGCGTCGCCGCCAGCCGTACCCGCCACCGCTCGTCGTCCGTCTCGGGAAAGTCCTCGCGCAGGTGACCACCCCTCGTCTCTTCACGCTCGAGGGCGACGGCTGCCAGCACCGAGGCGACCGCCAGGATGTTGCTCGTCTCCCACTCCGCGGTCTGGGGTACGGCGGTGCGGAGCGCGTCGGCGCGGAACTTCGCGCGCAGCCCGGCCAACCTGTCGATCGCGCGCTGCAGGCCTGCGGCCGTCCGCACGGGGCCCGCGCCGCGGTGAGCCGCGGACTGAATCTGCGGGCGCGCTGTCGCGGGCACGAGTGCCGGCGGGCCCGGGCGCTCGACCGGCTCCCGTTGGGAGACCACGCCGTCCGCCACCGCGCCTGCCGCATCGGCCGCCGCCCGCGCTGCGAAGACCAGGCCCTCGAGCAGCGAGTTGGAGGCCAACCGGTTGGCGCCGTGCACGCCGGTGCACGCGGCCTCGCCTATGGCGTAGAGGCCGGCCTGTGTGGACCGTCCGCGCAGATCCGTGAGGATGCCGCCCGAGTGGTAGTGCTGGGCCGGCGCGACGGGGATGAGGTCGCGGCCCATGTCGATGCCGCGCTCCTCGAGCCGCTCCCAGATCGTCGGGAAGCGCTCCTTGACGAAGGTCTTGCCCAGGTGGCGGCAGTCGAGGAAGACGTTCTCCGAGCCCTCCTCGTCCATCATCGCGACGATTCCTTGGCTCACGACGTCGCGCGGAGCGAGCTCGGCCATGGGATGCAGGTCGACCATGAACCTCTCGCCGGTCGCGTTGAGTAGGTATGCGCCCTCCCCACGCACTGCCTCGGAGATCAGCGGCTGCTGGCCCCGCGCTGCGGAGCCCTGCCACAGCACGGTCGGGTGGAACTGCACGAACTCGAGGTCCGCGATCGCGGCGCCGGCACGGAGCGCCGCCGCGAGGCCGTCACCGGTCGCGGAGGCCGGGTTGGTCGACGAGCGGAACACCTGCCCGATGCCGCCGGTCGCAAGGATCACGGACTTGGCAAGCGCGGCGCCCACGCCGTCGCGGGAGCCCTCGCCGATGATGTGCAGCGTCACGCCGCACACCGGGCCCGGCCTGCCGTCCCCGTCGGGCGCCGCGGTCAGCAGGTCCACGACCATCGCGTGCTCGATGACCTCGATGCCCGGATCGTTCTGGACGGCCGCGAGCTGGGCGATGAGGGCGCGGGAGATCTCCGCGCCGGTCGCATCGCCGCCAGCGTGCGCGATCCGGTCGCGCATGTGCCCGCCCTCACGCGTGAGGGTGATGCCGCCGTCGGGTCCGGTGTCGAAGTTCGCTCCCCTGCCCACGAGCTCGCGCACGCGGCCCGGGCCCTCGGTGACGAGCGCCCGCACGGCTGGCTCGGAGCACAGCCCGGCTCCGGCGACGAGGGTGTCCTGCAGGTGCTCGTCGGGGGTGTCCTCGGGGTGCAGTGCCGCGGCGATGCCGCCCTGCGCCCACACGGTCGATCCCGAGCTGAGCTCGCCCTTGGTGACCACGAGCACGCGGTCCACCTTGGTCCGCAGCTCGAGGGCGGCGGTGAGTCCGGCGATGCCGGAGCCGACCACGATCACGTCGGCGTTGATGGTCCAGCCTGGTCGCGGGGCGGCGAGCCGGCGAACGAACGAGGTCATGTGGTCAACCTACCGGCGCATCGGCACCGCCAGACCCGCCCCTGCCCGAGCCCTCCCGAACATCTCCGGAGCCGACTCGCCGCTCACGACCCGCCGGCTGCACGGCATGCCCGCGCGCCGCCGCCCAGCATGTTTGGGACGGTACGGGGCACGGGCGCGGGGTCGGACGGCTCAGGAGCGGAAGGCGTCCCAGCCGCGCTCGTGGAACTCGTGGACCGGAACCCCGGACCGCTCGAGCCCGTAGCCGTCGGGCACCCGGCCCGGGTCGTCGCACTCGGACACGATCCGGTTGTCGCCGTCGACGAACACCACGTGCGGCTCGAAGGTCCGCGCCTCGTCGTCGGCGAGCGTGCCGTACGCGATGACGATGATGGTGTCGCCGGGGTTCACGAGGTGCGCGGCGGCGCCGTTGATGCAGATCTGCCCCGTGTCCGGCGCCCCGGGGATGGCATAGGTCGTGAGCCGCGCGCCGTTGGTCACGTCCACCACGTCCACCTGCTGACCGGGGAGCAGGTCCGCACGCTCCATGAGGGTGGCGTCGATGGTGATGGAGCCGACGTAGTGCAGGTCCGCCTGCGTGACGGTCGCGCGGTGGATCTTGGAGATCATCATGTGGCGCTGCAGAGAGGTCATGGCGATCCTTCCGGGTCGATGAGGACGGTCATGTTGTCGATGAGCCGCGTCCCGCCCACTGTGGCCGCGACCGCGATCACCGCTTCGCCACGGTGGTCGTCGGGCACCTGCTGCGCGGTCCTCGGGTCCAGGGCCGCGAAGTAGTCCACGGCAAATTTGGCCGATGCGCGGGTGGCCTCCGTCAGCACGTTCGTCCCGGTGCGGACAACGTCGGCGGCGGGGTCGCCATTCCGGGCGGCGGCGGCCGCGGCGGCGAGGGCTCGGGGCAGGGCCAACGCCGCCTCGCGGTCGGCCCGTGAGAGGTGGACGTTGCGCGAGCTGAGCGCCAGGCCGTCGGGGTCGCGGACCGTCGGGACGGCCTCCACGCGCACCGGCACCGCCAGGTCGCGCACCATGGCGCGCACCGCAATCACCTGCTGCGCGTCCTTGGCGCCGAACAGCGCGACGTCCGGGGAGGTGAGGTGCATGAGCTTCAGCACGACGGTGAGCACGCCGTCGAAGTGGCCCGGGCGGTGCGCGCCCTCGAACACCTCGCCGATCGCGCCGGCGCTGACGGTCACGACGGGGTCGCCGCCGGGGTACATCTCCTCCACCGACGGGGCGAAGACGGCGTCCACACCCTCGGCCTCGAGCAGCGCGCAGTCGGCCTCGAGCGTGCGGGGATAGCGCTCCAGGTCGGCGGGGTCATTGAACTGCAGTGGGTTGACGAAGATCGTCACGATGACTTGGGCTCCGAGCTCGCGAGCGCGGCGAACCAGGGTCAGGTGGCCCTCGTGCAGCGCGCCCATGGTCATCACGATGGCGCGGGCGCCGTCGCGCGGACGCTCGGGCAGCTCCGCGGCGGTGGACGCGAGTCTCACGTGTCCGCTCCTAGCGTCGCGATGATGTCGGCATACGCCGCGGGGCCGATGCGCCCGCCGGACAGTGCGAGATCGGCAGTCGCGCGGGCCATGGCTCGGTACGCGTGCAGCATTTCTGTCTGGCCCGCGAGCGCCGACAGGTGCGCGGCCACGGTGCCCGCGTCCCCGCGCACGACGGGTCCGGTCAGCGAGGCGACGGCACCGGGGGCTTCGGCAAGCGCGCCCTCGACGGAGGCGTGCACGAGCGGCCCCAGCAGCCGGCCGGGCTCCTCGACGCCGATCCGCGCGAGTTGAGCGCCCGCCTGCGTCAACGCGGTCACGACGTGGTTCGCCCCGTGCACCAGGGCGGCGTGATACGCGGGGCGTGCCGAGTCCTCGATCGTCATCGGCTCGCCGCCCATCTCCACCACGAGGGCCTGGGCGATGGGCAGCACTGGCGCGGGGGCGGACACCGCGAACACCGCGTCCGTCAGCCGGTCCAGGTCCAGCGACGTGCCCGTGAAGGTCATCGCGGGGTGGATCGCGAGCGGCAGGGCTCCGGCGGCGGCCGCATCGGCGAGGGCCTCGGTGCCGAACCGGCCGGAGGTGTGCACCACGATCTGCCCGGGACGCCACGCACCCAGGGAGGCCAGTCCGGCCGTGACCGCTGCGATGGAATCGTCCGGGACGGTCAGCAGCACCAGGTCGGCCTGCCGCACGAGGACGTCTGGCTCTAGGACGGGCACGCCGGGCAGCAGCGCGTCGATGCGGTCGCGTGACTCCTCGGACACGCCCGTGGCACCCACAATCTCGTGGCCGGCACGCCTGAGCGCGGCACCCAGCACCGCCCCCACGCGGCCGGCGCCGAGCACGCCGATGGCGAGGCGACCGGGCCTATTCACCGATCCCCACCGCCGACATCCACTGTTCGGGACTCTGGCGGCGCCTGCCCTCGGCCGCGCGCTTGGACTGCGACTCGAGCAGCGCGACGGCATCTTCGACGTCGAGGTGCTCCGCGACCGGTCTCACGGGACCGTTTGTGGAGTGGACCACGAAGGAGGCGAGACCGCGCCGCTTCTCCCACGGACCCTGCTGCAGCTGCAGCGACTGGGTGCGCTCGTGGGGCACGACGAACATCTCGCGCGACAGCCGGCCGCGCCGGATCAGCAGCGCGCGGTCCGTGGCGCGCACGCCCCGCTGGCGCCACTGGATCGGGTCGAACAGGCGCGCGCGCTTGGAGCTTGCCGTGAAGCCGTTCTCGTTGCCGGTGCCGGACAGCGCGGCCGAGACGGTGCCGGCGGGATCGGGATCGCCCAGGTCCGGGAGCACGAGCCACAGCGCGGTGAGCGCGTCCTGCCGGTTGCCGACGGGCAGCAAGGTCGAGACGTTCTCCTGATCGTCCTGGTAGCCGGCCACATTGATGGTGACGCGCCACCAGTCTTTGCGCCGCCACAGCAGGGTCTGCTGGAACCGCACGGCCTGCACGCGGCCGGGCGGGACGGTCTGGCGGCGGGTCTCGAGGGCCCCGTGCCGCAGCCGGATGCCGTCGGGCGACAGCGCAGCCTTAAAGCCGAACCCGGAGTTGAACCGCGACCAGAAGAATCCCGCCAGCCCCAGGACCGCAGGAAGCACGGTGAACAGGCCGGCGCCCACCGTCGCGGCGAGTACGTCGTCCAGGTCGAGCGGGAGCAGCAGCACCGCGAGCCCGATGATGATCGGGAGCGACACGAGGAAGATGAAGGGCCCCGACAGCACGATCGACAGCGCGAGCCGGGCCAGCGGCACGGCGTAGATCTCTCGCTCGGGCGCAGCCTCGGTCTCGACGTCCCCCTCCGGCATCCCCGCGAGGTCGCGAAGTGACGCCTTGTCCGCCTGAGCCGCCCCAGCATCGGCCGCACTGCCGGAGCTCGCGACGGCGTCCACCGTGGCCTCCTCGCCCGCGGCCTTGGCGCGCTTGACGCCCGCCGCGAGCGCGAGCAGCTCGTTGCGCATCGCCTCCGCGTCGCCTAGCCGGAGGTACTCGAGGACCACGCCGGAGTTCTCGCCGCCCGCCACCTCGATGCGCAGCGCCGCGAAGCCAAAGAAGCGCGCCAGCAGCGGCTGCACCACGTCGACGGCCTGGAGGCGGTCGAGCCGGGCCTGGCGCTGCTGGCGGAACAGGATCCCCTTGCGCTGGTGGACGGCCTCCTCGCCGAGCCGGTACTGATTGACGCGCCACTGGAGATAGCCGAATCCGAGCGTGACAGCGAGGATGACGATGGCGCCGAGCGCGAACCAGCCGAGCGAACTGGTCAGGGTGTCCGCGAGCTCGACCATGCCCTCGTCGGGGCCGGCCCAGGTGGGCGCGTAGTTGTAGAGCATGATCGAGCCGACCACTCCGAGCACCGCCCAGCCGCCGAGCAGCGGCGAGATGGGGTGCACGCGGCTCCACTCGCGCGGGGCGCGGTAGACCACGCGCTGACCGCTCTTGGGCGCGGACCCAGCTCCGCCGGCGTGCTCGGGCTCGTGGGTCACAGTCCCGCCAGCTGCGCTTCGCCGCGCGAGGACAGCCGGTCGCGCAGGCGCGCGGCCTCCTTCTCCGGCACGCCCGCGATGTTGGCGTCGGTGCCGGGAGACGCGGTGTGGAGCTGCACGCGGGCGATGCCGAAGGCGCGCGCCAGCGGACCGGACTCGACCTCGACGTACTGCATGCGCCCGTAGGGAACCACGGTGACGGAGCGGAACAGGCGGCCGCGCTTCACCACGAGGTCGTCCTCCCGCTCAGCCCACGCGTGCGCGGTCACCTGACGGACGATCACCCAGGCGCTCCACAGCATGGCGACCAACAGGACGCCCGCGCCGATCCACACCCAGGTGCTGGTCAGGGCACCGAGCACGACCAGCGCGATCGTCGGCAGGCCGAGCACGATTGCCATCGTGATCAGACGTGCGGGAATCAGCTTGCGTGACACGTACTGCCACGAGGTGTCGTCGGGCTCGAACCAGGTCATGGGCCCAGTCTGCCAGCCGTGGAGGATTCGCCGCGCGCCGGGCCGCCTCGCGCCGGTGCGGACCGATGCGGGTTCAGGCGGCGGACGGTTCGCTGCGGTCCTCGTCGTCGCCGCCATGCCGGCACCAGTGCTCCGCGATGGCTCCCGAGGCAAGCAGCACGGCGCCCGCGAGGGCGCCCAGCAGAGCCGAGAGGATCACCTCGCGGCGGGGCGTGTGCGACCACTCATCGGCGAGGCCGAGCGCGTAGCCGAGGAACGCCCCCACGAGGATCGCACCCGCATACGCGCATGCCTGCGCGAGCACGGCGGTGCGTGCCGCGCGCATCCCGTCCAGGTCCGGCTTGTCGCCCTTGAGGTAGCGGCGCACCTGCCACCCCATCCAGAGCGCGAAGGCTCCGGCGGCCACGCACACCACGAACACGGTCCACGGCACGGGTTCGGGGGTCGCCCCGCCGCCCTCCATCACCACGGTCACGAGCCACGCGAGTGCCACGGAACACAGCCCCACGAGGGTGAGGCGCTGCCACGTCAGGTAGGACAAGGCCTGCGACTACTGCGGACCGGACGGACCGGGGTCGGTCTCCCAGCGGGGCTGCTCGGGCTGGTCAGGCTGGCCCGACTGGCTCAGCTGGTCGGGCTGCTCCGGCTGCCCGTACTGCTGCTCGGGCTGCGCCGGGTCCAGCGCCGGCTCCAGGGCCGGCTCCGACCAGTCGGCCTGGTGTTCGGGACCCGCCTCCGCGGTCTGCACGGGAGGGGCCGTCTCAAGCGCATCGGGCGCGGGCACGTGCGGCCACTCGGGCGCGGCCATGGTGAGCCCCTCCGCGCTCATCTGTCGCGCGAGGTCCATCACCCGGCCGTGCGGCTCGAGCACAGCATCGGGCTCCATGTAGGACCACGGCACGAGCACGAACGCCCGCTGGTGCGCGCGGGGGTGCGGGAGGGTGAGGTCGGCGGTCTCGCCGGTCACGCCGTCGTAGCTGATGATGTCGAGATCGAGCGTGCGCGAGGCGCGCGGCACGCTGCGGTCGCGGCCGTGCAGCATCTCGATGCCGTGGCACGCCGCGAGCAGCTCGCGCGGGGACAGCATGGTGTGGATGCGCGCGACGGCGTTGAGGTAGTCGGGCTGATCGACGCCGCCCTCGGGTGCGGACCGGAACAGGGGCGAGGCGGCGCGCATCTCGATGCCGGTGATGCGGTGCAGTGCCGCGAGCGTGTCGCGGAAGACGGGCTCGACGTCGCCGATGTTGCCACCCAGCGCGATCACGGCGCCCACGGGCTGCGGGGGACGCTCGTCCATCCGGTCCTTCGCGGGTCCAGAGGCGGGGTCGAGCGGGTCGTCGGACAGTCCTGCGGAGGAGCCGATGCGCTTGTCCGCCGTCAGCGACCCGTCGCGGCGGTCCCGGCGGATCGACACCGTGACGTCCTTGAACTCGACGTGCAGGGGCGCCTGCGGCTTGTGGATTGTCACGTCCACGCAGCCGATGCCCTCGATTCCGAGCAGGTCGCGCGCGACGTGCTCGGCGACGGCCTCGATGAGCTTGAAGGGAGAGCCCGCCAGGATCTCGGCGGTGCGGTCCGCGATGTCCGAGTAGTTGACGGTGCGCGACACATCGTCGGTCGCCGCAGCCGACCGCGTGTTCACGTGCGCGACCACGTCCGCGAAGAAGAGTTGACCGTCCTCGCGCTCGTTCGTGAACACACCGTGAAAGCCGGCGACGCGGATGCCGCGCACTGCGATCTGGTCGAACTCGATGCCGTCTTTGACGTAGGGCCTCGTTGCTGTGGTCATAGCCTCATCGTTGCCCCTCGCGGGCGTTCTGCCAAGCGGACACGACCTGGACCGCGTCGCGAGCGGCCGATGCATCGTGCACACGCACCGCCCAGACGCCCTGCTGGGCGCACATCGTCGTGACGGCGGTGGTGGCGTGGTCGCGTATCCGTGCGGGGGCCGGTTTTGCCTGCCCGTCGCCTTCGCGGTCGTCGCGCGTGATGGTCGCTCCCAGGAACCGCTTGCGCGACGCGCCCACCAAGATCCGGCCGCTCGGGGCGACGGCGCGGAGCTGCTCCAGGTGCGCGAGCAACTCCCAGTTGCTTGTCCCCACCTTCGAAAATCCCAGGCCCGGGTCGAGCACGATCCGCGCTGGCTCGATCCCGGCCGCGACCAGCGCGTCCACGCGCGCCGCGAGCTCGTCCCGCACCTCGCTCACCACGTCGCCGTAGTGGGCCTGTGCATCCATTCGGGTGCTGTGCGCGCGCCAGTGCATGGCCACGTAATCGCATTCGAGCTCGGCGACGATCCGCGCCATGTCCGCGTCGGCGAGTCCGCCCGAGACGTCGTTGACGATCCGGGCTCCCGCGTCCACCGCGGCGCGCGCCGTCCGCGCCCGCATGGTGTCGATCGACACCGTGAGGCCCTCGCCCGCGAGCGCTTCGATGACCGGCAGCACGCGGGAGACCTCCTCGCCCGGCTCGACGCGCTCCGCGCCGGGTCGCGTGCTCTCCCCGCCCACGTCGACGATGTCCGCCCCCTCCCGGGCGAGCTCGAGGCCCTTGGCGACGGCCGCATCGGCCGCATGCCAGCGACCACCGTCGCTGAAGCTGTCCGGGGTGACGTTGAGAATCCCCATGACCAGCGTCACGGCGGGCTACTTTCCGACGATGAGGCTCATCGCCTCGGCGCGCGTGGCGGCGTCCCGCATCACGCCGCGGACCGCGCTGGTCACGGTGCGCGAGCCGGGCTTGCGGATGCCGCGCATGGACATGCACAGGTGCTCGGCCTCGACGACGACGATGACGCCGCGTGCGCCCAGGTGCTCGACGAGGGAATCCGCCACCTGGGTGGTGAGGCGCTCCTGGACCTGCGGGCGGCGCGCGTACATCTCTACCAAGCGAGCCAACTTGCTCAACCCGGTGATGCGGCCGTCCTCGCCCGGTATGTAGGCCACGTGGGCCACACCGTGGAACGGGACCAGGTGGTGCTCGCACATGGAGTACAGCTCGATGTCCTTGACCAGGATCATCTCCTCATGGCCCAGCTCGAAGACCGCGCTCAGCACGTCCTCGGGGTTCTGGGTGAGGCCGGCGAAGAACTCCTCGTACGCGCGCGCGACCCTGCCGGGAGTGTCCTTGAGACCGTCGCGGTCCGGGTCCTCGCCGATGGCGATCAGCAGTTCGCGCACGGCCGCCTCGGCGCGCTTGTGGTCGACCGCTCCGGCGTCCGATGCGCGCTCCGGCTCCTCGTCCACGCGCGGCGCCTCCGCCGCACGCAAGGCGGGCGGGGAGGACTGGCCGGCCCGCGCATCGGCCGGATGGCTGTTGCTGCTGCTACCAGGCTGCTTGCTCATCTACGTCACGCTACTTCTGGTCGTCAGTGGCAGGGTCGTGAGGAGACGCGGTGGCCAGGTCGCTTGCACCGTCCGCCGGTCCGTCCGGCGACTCGGTGGGGAGTGAATCCTTGGGCTCCTCCTTGGGCGGCGGCGGCGCGGTGACCGGCTTCTTGCGGGGCGCGGTCTTGGGCGCCCAGTCGCCGCTCACCCAGTGCTTGCGCCGGGCGACCTGCTTGACCTTGGTGAAGATTTCCGCGAGCTCGATCTCGTTGAGGGTCTCCTTCTCGAGGAGCTCCGTCGCGAGCTGATCGAGCACGGCGCGGTTGGCCTGGAGTGCCTTGGTGGCCTCCTCCATCGCGTTGTCCATGAGTTGGCGGACCTCGGAGTCGACCTTCGCGGCGAGCGTCTCCGAGTAGTCGCGCCCGTGGCCCATGTCGCGGCCCAGGAACACCTCGCCGGAGCTGCCGGCCAGGCGCACGGAGCCCACCTCTGGCGACATGCCGTACTCGGTCACCATCTGCTTGGCGATCTCGGTGGCCTGCTGGATGTCGTTGCTCGCGCCCGTCGAGGGGTCTCCGAACACCAGCTCCTCGGCGACCCGGCCGCCCATCGCGTAGGCGAGGTTGTCGAGCAGTTGGTTGCGGGTCTTCGAGTAGCGGTCCTCCTGCGGCATCACCATCGTGTAGCCGAGGGCGCGGCCGCGGGGCAGGATCGTCACCTTGGTGACCGGGTCCGTGTGGTTCATCGCGGCCGCCACGAGGGCGTGGCCGCCCTCGTGATAGGCCGTGACGGCCTTGTCGTGGTCGTTCATGATGCGGGTGCGCTTCTGCGGGCCGGCGATCACGCGGTCCACGGCCTCGTCGAGCTCGGAGGGGCCGATGAGTTTGAGGTCCCTTCGTGCGGTGAGCAGGGCGGCCTCGTTGAGGACGTTCGCAAGGTCGGCACCCGTGAAGCCCGGGGTCCGGCGGGCCATGAGGGTGAGGTCCACATCGGGAGCGATGGGTTTGCCCTTGGCGTGGACCTCGAGCACCTTCTGGCGGCCCTTGAGGTCTGGCGCGTCCACGCCCACCTGGCGGTCGAACCGGCCGGGGCGCAGCAACGCGGGGTCGAGGATGTCGGGGCGGTTGGTCGCCGCGATCATGATGACGTTGGTGTTGGCGTCGAAGCCGTCCATCTCGACCAGCATCTGGTTGAGGGTCTGCTCGCGCTCGTCGTGGCCGCCGCCCATGCCGGCGCCGCGGTGACGGCCCACGGCGTCGATCTCGTCGACGAAGATGATCGCCGGGGCGTTCTTCTTGGCCTGCTCGAACAGGTCGCGCACACGGCTTGCGCCGACGCCGACGAACATCTCGACGAAGTCGGATCCGGAGATGTGGAAGAACGGCACGCCGGCCTCGCCCGCGACGGCGCGGGCCAGCAGTGTCTTTCCGGTTCCGGGCGGGCCGTACAGCAGCACGCCCTTGGGGATCTTGGCGCCCACGGCCTGGAACTTCTCCGGGTTCTCGAGGAACTCCTCGATCTCGCGGAGCTCGTCCACGGCCTCCTCGACGCCCGCGACGTCATCGAACTTGACGGTGGGGGTGTCCGGCGTGACCAGCGACGCCTTGGACTTGCCGAACTGCATGAGCCGGCTGCCGCCGCCCTGCATGCTCGACATCAGGAACCAGAACAGCGCGACCAGCAGCAGGATCGGCAGGAACGTGAACGCGAGGGTCGACCAGATGCTGGACTGCGGAACCTCGGAGTCGTAGCCGCCCTCCGGGTCCGCGGCCTTGACCGCGTCGACGATCTCCTCGCCCTGCGGCGCGGTCCAGAAGAACTCGATCTGCGCGGGGTAGTCGGCCCACTCTGCGGGGGCGTCCTCCGGGATCTCCTCGGCCCAGTCCTCGACGAGCGTGAGCTGCACGCGCTGGTCGATGTCGATGATCTTCGCCTGCTCGACCAGCTCGGCGTCCAGGATCTGGAGGCCGGTGGACGTGTCGACGCGCTGGACTTGGGGCGCGAACAGACCCGACACCAGCCAGCCAATCAGTACGGCGAGGAGGACGAGGGGGATGATGCGGCGCAGGGTGAGTGCCTTTTTCATGGTGGTGTAGAGCCTACGGCAGTGTGCTGGGGCGATATCAAGGTTTCGCTGAAGGCGAGGCGGCACCCCTCCCCTCCCCTGCGTCGCGTTCCTCACACGGATGTGAAACACGGGGCGCGTGGGGCCGTTGGGGCTGCATCAGCATCACCATCACCCCCACTCATCACATGTGTGTGAGGAACGCTGCACATCACCTGCGCAACGGGCTCGCATCGAGTGCCCGGCGCACGTCGCTCACCACTCTTTCCGGGCGGTACACCGTGTCGGCGTAAGGGAAGCGAAGCACGTCGAGGCCCTGAGCAACCAACTCGCGGTCCCGGGCGCGGTCCTTCGCGAACGCACGGGGATCGGAGTGGTACTCCCGCCCGTCGCACTCGACCACGAGCCGACCCTCCACCAGCAGATCCACCCTGCCGACTCCGGGGAACACGGCCTGGCTCTGCACCTGGAGCCCTGCGGCCCGCAACGCGATGCGTGCGCACGTCTCTGACACCGAGTCCGATCGTGGATCAACGGCAGCGAGCAACCACGCGCGTCGCGGCCCGGGAGTCACAGTGAACGCGGCGATGTCGTCTCGGGTGCATGTGCCGATACGAAACGCGTGGTCGAGCATCACCAACTGCGCTCTGGCATCGACGCAATGCGCCGAGACGTCAATTGCCCGGGGCGTCGACACGAGCACCCGCCCCTCTGTGAAGCTGCGCGAACGATGCAGCCGTGCCGCGACATGCGCAGGGGTGGGCCGGCGTCTGCGCCCGAGCTCGGCAGCGAGCTCCAGGTGCACCGCAGTGGGTCGCTCGAGCACACGAAGCCCACGTGCTTCCGCAGCACTGACGCACGTGATCCGCCCCCCGAAGTAGCACGCCAACGCTCTCGCGTCGGAGACATCGGAGAGGACGTAGACGCCTCGGTATGGGCGGTGAATGAGTCCATCCCGAAATGCCCGGTCGAGGGCACGCTCGCTCACCCCGCTTCTCAGCAGCGCTGCACGGTGAGCGGCACCGCCAGCAGCACGGAGCGCTCGGAGTGGGTCCATCGCCCGAGGATGGGAGGCGGCGTTTACCGACGGCTACTTCAGTACGCCCAGCCGGGGGAAGCGAGTGAGCCTGGGAGCGTTGGGGACGCCGCGCCTCATCACCAACCCGGGGTGTTCCTCACACGGATGTGACGAGTGAGTCCGTCGATGCTTGAGTGACAGTCACCTGCTGCTCAAGCGCACCACCCGTCACACGTGGGTGAGGAACGCTGCAGATCGGACTATTCGCCGTAGACCTTCGGGTTCAGGATCGCCACGAACGGCAGTGTCCGGTACGACTCCGCGTAGTCGAGGCCGTAGCCCACCACGAACTCGTTGGGGATCTCGAAGCCCTGGTACTTGACCGGGACCTCGACCTGCTGGGCGTCGGGCTTGCGCAGCAGCGTCATGACCTCGACGGAGGCCGCGCCGCGCGAACGCAGGTTCCCCAGCAGCCAGTGCAGCGTGATGCCGGAGTCGATGATGTCCTCGACGATGAGCACGTGGCGCCCGGACAGGTCGGCGTCGAGGTCCTTGAGGATGCGCACCACGCCGGAGCTCTTGGTGCCGGAGCCGTACGACGACACCGCCATCCAGTCCATCTGCACGCTCGGCGGCATGCGGCGCGCGAGGTCCGCCATCACCATGACCGCGCCCTTCAGCACGCCGACCAGCAGCAGGTCCTTGCCATCGTAGTCGGCGCGGATCTGCGCGGAGAGGGAGTCGAGCTTGCGCGAGATGTCGTTCTCGCTGACGATCACCTTGGTGAAATCCTTCATGTCGTACTGGGGTTCCACGGCTGCTCCTTGGTGACGCCCGGGCTTAAGGGCGGGGACTCGGGCGGGTGATGACCAGCCTGCCATATTCGCGCCGCGCCTCGTAGCCTCCGGGGAGCGCGACGCCGCCCTGTCCGCGGAACCCGGTCACGAGCAGGTCGATCGCCACCACGTGGGCGGTGGTGAGCGGCCCGGCCCCGCGCTTCTCGGCGAGCATCTTGATCATGCGTGAGCGGATCGCATCGGGCAGCGCCGCGAGCCTGTCGCACTGCCATTCCTCGTCGCCGCCCCGCCCGGCCGATGCGCCCGCACCTCCCGTACTCCCGGCACCCATGCCGGTGCCCATGGCGGCGCGCGCCTGCCGGTCGAGCTCGTCGGCATCGGCCTGCAGCAGCGCCGCGGATCGCGCCAGCCCGGACACCACGCCCGGCCCCAGCACGTCGACCAGCGCGGGCATCACCTTGGCGCGCACCGCCGATCGCTTGGGCCCGTCGGACACCAGGTTGGTGGGGTCGTGCCACGGCTCGAGCCCGAGCACCTCGCATGCCGCCACCGTGTCCTTGCGGCGCAGCGACAGCATGGGCCGAATGATGCGCCCGCGCCGCGCGGGTATCCCGGCCAGCGCGCGAGCACCGGACCCGCGCGCGAGCGCCAACAGCACGGTCTCGGCCTGATCGTCCATGGTGTGACCGGTGAGCAGCACGGGCGACAGCCCGCCCTCGGCGTCTATGCGGTTGTTGAGCGCGGCGTAGCGGGCGTTGCGCGCGGCGGATTCGAGCCCGCCCTCGCGGCCTACGGTGACCTTCTCGATGAAGACGTGGTGAATGCCGGCCTTGCGGACCTCGGCGGCGGCGCGCTCGGCGACTGCGGCCGAGCCCTCCTGCAGCCCGTGGTCCACGATGATCGCGCCGGTGAGGTAGCCCTCCTTGCGGCCCACAAATGCTGCGCCGGCCGCGAGCGCCAGCGAGTCGGGCCCTCCCGAGCACGCGACCCACACGCGGGAGCCGACCTCGGCCTCGTCGAGGGCGGCGCGCACGGCGGTGCGGATCGCGGCGACGGAGGGGTGCGGGCCGGTCATCTCTGACCAGTCCGGGCGGCCGATGCGGGGGTCGGCTCAGCGCGGCACGCACCCGGGGTGCGCGTCAGCGGACAGCAACTACTCACAGCCGCATTGTGCCAAAGCGTTGACCATCTCATCGAACGCATCGCGCGGCCCCTGCGGGTTGTACTCCATGCCATCGGCGAGCATCGCGAAGGCCAGCAGCCGGCCGTCGGCGGTCTGCACGGTGCCTGCCAGGGCGGTCACGCCGGTAAGCGACCCGGTCTTGGCTCGCAAGGACCCGGCGGCGGGCTCCTCGGCGTAGCGCGCGGCGACGGTTCCCTCGAGCCCGCCGACGGGCAGCCAGTCGAGCAACTCGCTGGTGTTCGGGGCCTCACGCCCGGCCGTGATCGTGCTCGTCAGCTGCTGTGCCGAGATGCGGTTGCGCTCGGAGAACCCGGCGCCGTCGCGAAGTACCAAGCCCTCCACGGGCACCCCAAGCTCGGAGAGCCCGGCGATGGTCGCATCGGCCGCACCGGCAGGAGTGGTGGGACGGCCGGTCTCCATGGCGTGCACGCGGGCGACGATCTCGGCGATGGTGTTGTCGGATTCCCGCAGGAGCAGGGCGACGATGTCGCTCAGCGGCGCGCTCGGCACCGCGGCGACGGCCGATGCGCCCGCCGGGCTGGCGGCGCGTTCCACTTCGCCGGAGACGGTCGCGCCCAGCTCGGTGACGGCGGCGGCGAAGTCTTCGCCGGCGGCCACGGACGGGTCGTCGTAGCGAGAGGCGTAGGTCTCGGGGCTGGTGCGCCCGGCGTCGACGGCCAGCCCGGTGGCGGCGGCGATGTAACCCTGGTCGAGTGCGTACTGGGGCCAGTCGGGGTTGACCGCGGGTCCCTCGAAGGCGGAGTCGTCGACCGCCACGGAGATCGGGGAGCCGTCGAGGGCACTGGGGGCCGCGAGCGCGATGGCTTCGGCGAGGTCGGCCACGCCGGCGTAACCATTCGCGTCCTCCCCCTCACCGTGATGGCCCTCCCCCGCCGCGAGCATCATGTCGCCGCCCGCGACGAGGGTCAGCACCCGCTCGCCGGGCTCCCACGTCGCGGTGGTGATCATCTGAAAGTCGGGGCCCAGGTCGGCGACGGCGCTGACGGCGGTCAGCAGCTTGGTGGAGGAGGCGGGCACCTGGGGGTCTGCGGCGTCGAGGTCCACGAGCACGTCGCCGGTCACCACGTCGATCACGGAGATGTTGGTGGAGGTGCCGGTGCGCGGGTCGTCGCGGACCGCCCGCGCGAGCTCCTCGAGCCGCGCGGCCGAGGGGACGGGCGCGTCGTCCCCGATGAAGGACACGGCCGATGCGGGGGCCGGGGAGGCGCTCACAGCCGCGTGGGTGAGGAACGGGGCGGGGGCGACCGGGACGGGATCGGCGGTGATGAACCCGGGAACGAGATCGTACGCATCGGCGGTCGCGTAAAGGGCGGCACCGCCAATCACAAAGGCGGGGACAAGAATTCCCGCCAACGCCTTTCTGCGCACGCGTCACCTCCGGACGTAGGCCACACTAGTACGCAGCACCTAACTCCCCGACGCGAGGTAGACCATGGAATTCAACGTGACGATCGAGATCCCCAAGGGATCGCGGAACAAGTACGAGGTGGACCACGAGACGGGTCGCATCATCCTCGATCGCATGCTGTTCACGTCTACCCGGTATCCGGATGACTATGGGTTCATCGACGGCACATTGGGCCAGGACGGCGACCCGCTCGATGCGCTGGTGCTGCTCGAGGAGCCCACGTTCCCGGGCTGCATGATCCGCTGCCGCGCGCTGGGCATGTTCCGCATGAGCGACGAGGCCGGCGTGGACGACAAGGTGCTGTGCGTGCCCATGGGCGACCAGCGTCAGGCGTGGCGCCAGGAGCTCGAGGACATCTCCGACTTCCACCGCCTGGAGGTCCAGCACTTCTTCGAGGTCTACAAGGACCTCGAGCCCGGCAAGTCGGTCGAGGGCGCGACCTGGGAGGGCCGCGAGGAGGCCGAGGCGGAGATTCGCCGCTCCTTCGAGCGCGCCAAGGGCACGGTGTTCGCACACATGAACCCGCTGCTGCCCCCGCAGGTCCACTGACCCCTCGGGACGTCAGAGCGTCAGTCGCTCCACCGGGAACGTGATCTCGCTCGACCACGAGCCGCTCGGCTGACCGTCCGCGTGCCCTGAGGCTCGCAGCGTCAGCCCCTCGGCCAGCCGTGCCTCGGGGGTCATGTTCAGCTGGAACGTCGCCTCTGCGGTGGCGCCGGGCTCGATGGGGCCGCGGTGCAGGAGTGCGACGGCCACGCGCACGCCGATGCGCGTGAGAGTGAAGCTCCAGCCTTCGGCCGGGCCGCGCCAGCCTGCTCCCGCCCCGGTGTCGATGGCCACATGCGCGCCCGACAGGTCGAAGGCCACATCAACGTCGCGGACGGCCACGGGCTGGGCGCCGGTGTTCTCGACGACCACCCGTACCACCAGCGCGTCAGGACTTCCGAGCACCCCGTGCTGCGCGAACGTCCCGTCGGCACGCAGGCGCAGTTGGATCGAATCGGGGGTCGCCGCCGGGGTGATGGTGCCGTCGCGCACCACGCGCAGCGCCTGGCGGCGGCGCAGCGCGCCTCCGGTGAGGCCCAGCTCGGCTTCGCGCTTGTAGATACGTGACTCGATCATCGTGCCCTGCTTTTCGTGAAGTGACGGCGTTCACGAAGTGTGACGGACGGCGGGTCTCCCAATGACGCAAAACCTGTGCAAAGTGAGGGATCTCATGCCGGGCGTCTTCGGCGTGTCGCGCCCCGGCGCGTCCTCGCCGTCGGCGCCGGCGCGTTCCTCACACACGTGTGGCGGGAGTGACGCCAGTGACGCATGTGAGCCCCCACTCGCCTCACTCGTCGCACCAGTCCCAAGTGGGTGAGCAACGCTTCAGCTCAGCGTCCGTCCGGCCGATGCGCGGGCCAAGCCAGCCCGCGCATCGGCCTCGGCACGGGCTACTCGGGCAGCTGGTCGAACCGGTAGAGGAACGCGGCCATCGCGTCGCGGGTGATGGGCGAGAAGGGACGGAACTGCGTCTCGTCGCCCACGGTCCACCCGGTGGTGATGCCGCTGTCCGCAAGCCACGTGATCTCCGCGTAGAACTCCGTGTTGTCGGCCGTCACGTCAACGAACGGCGACTCCTCGGGCGCCGTCCACTCCGGGGAATCGGCGAAACGGTACAGGAACGCCGCCATCGCGTCACGCGTGATCTTCTCGAAGGGACGGAACTCGGTCTCGTCGCCGACCACCCAGCCCTCGGTGATCTCCTGCTGCGACAGCCACACGATCTCCTCGTAGAACTCCGACGTCTCGGGGCTCACGTCGGAGAACGGCGACTCGTCCGGCAGGTCAACGTCGGGAGAGCCGGCGTACCGGTAGAGGAACGCCGCCATCGCGTCGCGGGTGACGTTGGCGAAGGGCCGGAAGTTCGCGGTGCCGTCACCGTTGTCCCAGCCGCGCGTGATGCCCTCGTCCGCGAGCCACGTGATCTCGTTGAAGAACTCGCTGAAGTCGGGCGAGTCCGGGTCGTCCGAGATGTCGGCCAAGAACGCGCCGTCGTCGACCGCGAAGTCGAGCGCCGCGTCGATCCCGGACACGTCGCCGTCCACCACGATGTCGGTCGCGTCCTCGATGTCGGCGACGTCGTCGTAGTACTCGGTCGCGATCCCTGACGGGACGTAGTCGTCGCTGGCCTCGTCCCAGTAGTCCTCGGCGCCGAAGGAGGCGACGTAGGTGCCGTCCGGGACCCCACGGATCACGTAGGCGCCGGTCTCCCAGTCCGCGTTGGCCCAGAACTGCGGGCCGGTGCCGTCGGGCCGCTCGAGGGTTACCCACACGGCCTCGCCGGCCATGGGATCCGCCCCTTCGGGAAGCGTCACTGTCCCGGAGACCGTCGAACCGTAGGCCAGCGCCACGTCGATCCCGTCGCGGTCGCCGTCCACGACGGACACTGCCGTCGCGTCCTCGATCGCAATCGCATCCTCATAGAACTCGGCGACCAGGTTCGACTGCACGTAGTCGTCCAACTCGGGGTCGTAGAACTCGTACGCCTCGAACCGCACGTAGTACTCGTCGGCCGCAAGACCGGACACCGTGTAGGCGCCGGTCTCCGGGTCCACCCACGCCCCCTGCACGGTGTCGCGTTCGGGGTGGACCACCGTGACGGAGATTGCCTCGTACTCCTCGGCGGGCGCGCCCTCGGGGAGGGTCACGGTGCCGCTGATCGAGTACCCCTCGGCCAGCTCGGCGTCGATGTCGGTGACGCTGCCCGCGGACAGATCCACGAGCGTCGCATCCCAGTAGTCCAGGACGTCGTCGTAGTACTCGGTGACGACGTTGGTGATCGAGTAGGGCCCGTCCCCGTCCCAGTCCTCTTCACCCGTGAAGGTCACGTGGAAGGACGTGGGCGCGAGCCCAGAAATCGTGTACTCGCCAGTCACCGGGTCTGCGATGGCCGAGCCCCAGCCGCCAAAGCCCTCCCACTCGGGGGCCTCCACCGACACGGCGATGCCCTCGGCCAACAGCCCGGGGTCGCCGCCGTCCTCGATCGCGACAGTGCCGGAGAGCGTCAGGCCCGGCTCGAGGGAAGCGTCGATCCCGGTCACCCCCTCGCCCGCACCGACTGCGAGGGTGGTGGCCTGGTCGTAGGTAGCGGCGTCGTCGTAGTACTCGCCCATCAGGCCGGTAGGGATCCACTCGTCTGTCTGCCCGTCCCAGTAGCCCTCGGCCTCGAAGCTCACCATGTACTCGCCGGCGGGAAGGCCCCACACGGTGTACTTGCCGTCCGGCTCGAGCCCGCTGTACGAGCTGTAGAAGCCGTCGACGGACTCGACCGACACTCCCACGCCGTTCCACCACTCCTCAGGGGAACCGCTCGGCAGCGACACCGTGCCGGAGATCGAGCCGCCCACCGAGAGCTCCGCGTCGATGCCCGTGACAGAGCTCGTCACCTCGACGTACGTGGCCTCGTCCATCCACGACGCGTTGTCGTAGAACTCCCCGATCAGGTTGATCTGGACCCACTCGCCCAACTCGTCGTCCCAGTAGCCGTCGGCCGCGAACTCCACCGTGTAGTCGCCGCTCGGCAGGCCCGCGACGGTGTAAGTGCCGTCGGCGGGGTCGACGTTGGACGCGCCGTACCAGTTGCCGTCGTCGTCGTATGCGCTCACCGCAATGCCAGCGAGCCATTCCTGGGGAGCGCCGTCGGGGAGAGTGACCGTGCCCGACACCGTGAGGCCCTCGGCCAGCGAGGCGTCGATGCCGGTCACATCGGCCGTGCGGACGTCGACCAGCGTCGCGGTGTCCTCGAAGGAGGCGTCGTCGTAGTACTCGCGGATCACGTTGGTGGCACTACCCGGTCCGTCGGCGATGCCGGAGAAACTCACCAGGTAGTCGCCGGGGGTCAGCCCTGTGAGCGAGTACGCGCCGGTCTCGGGGTCGACCCTCGCGGCCCGCTCGAACCACTCGTCCGCGCTCATCAGCGCCGCGGCAACCTCGATGGGCGACTCCAGCAGTGCGGGGTCCGCGCCCTCGTCAAGAGACACGGTGCCCGTGATCGAACGGCCGTAGTCGAGCGACGCGTCGATGGTGAGCGAGGCACCCTCGTCGAACCGCACGGGGGTGGCGTCCTCGTAGAACCAGGCGTCGTCGTGGTACTCGGGGACCAGGTTGGGATCGATCCACTCGTCGGTGTCGAGGTCGTAGTAGGACATCACGGAGAAGTACACGACGTGGTTGCCCACCGGCACGTCCTCGATCACGTACGCGCCGGTCTCGGCCTCGACGTCAGCCTCGTAGCTCCGGGCGTCCGTCTCCACGGAGACCGTCACTCCGTCGAGCCACTCCGCGGGGGCGCCGGCCGGCATGGTCACCGTTCCCGTCAAAGATGCGCCGGTGGCGGCGGTCGCGGGCCCCGCAAGCGTCACCGCCGCGCCCATCCCCAGCACTGCAATGGTGGCGGCAGCAATACCGCGCACGCGCACAGACAACCCCGAATTGCTCATGACGACCCCTCGTGACGAAGCCGACACCAGTTGTCGACTTTCAGGACTCAGGGCCGCCACCGAACACCTGGGTTCGAGGCTGAATGTAGCGCTACGGAGAACGTTTCGACAAGAGTCAATTTCCGGAATGTTCGCGGGGTGCTCCGGCCGCCTCTGCACACGGTCGTGAAGGCAGAAACCAGGGAGACGAGTGGTCCCTTTCTAGCACCCCATCAGTCACGCGCAACGCAGGCGTGTGCACAACTGGCGGGCCTGCGTCCAGCCGATGCGCGGGCTGGCTCAGTGCGGGCGTCGCCGGTCGAGCGGAACGGCTACGGGCGGCCGATGTACGGCATCATGTCGCCCACGGCCCACGAGTACATGCCGCGCGACTGCGCCGTCGTGCCCTTGGTCTGCGCCTCCATGATCATGCCGCCGCCGACGTACATGGCCACGTGATAGATCGCGGAGGAGCTGCGCCCGGCGCCCCAGAAGATCAGGTCGCCCTTGCGCAGCTCGGAGTACGGCAGCAACGTCATGCCGTTGTACTGCTGTCCCGAGGAGCGCGGGATCGAGATCCCGGCCTTCGCCCACGAGGCTGAGGTGAGTCCCGAGCAGTCGTACGCCGGTCCTGACTGGCCCCATCCGTAGGGGGCGCCCTTGAGCGTGAGCGAGTGCGCGGCCGCGGTGGAGCCCTGCGAGGCGCTGGAGCGCCAGGAGTTCGACGGCTCGGGCTCGGGTTCCGGCTTGGGCTTGGGGGCCGGGTCGGAGGTCTGCTCCGGTGCGGGCTCCGAGGTCTCCACGGGGTCCGAGGTCTGCGTGGGACGCGGGTTCGGGTTAGTGGGGTTGTCAGCCTGCTGGCCGCCCGAGCCGCTGGAGCCACCGGAGCTGGACCCGCCGGAGCTCGATCCCCCAGAGTTCGAGGAACCGCGGGAGGGGGCCGATGCCTGCTGAGCGCGCTCCTGCTCCTCCTGGAACTGGGCCTGCTGGCGAGCGGCGCGCTCGGCGGCGAGGCCGTTCTGGCGCTCCTGCTCGAGCTCGGCGGTGACGCCACGCATCTCGGCGAGGCGTTCGGTGGCGGCGGCGCGCGCGGTGGCGGCGTCGCCGACGGCTTGTTCGGCCGATGCGCGTGCGGCCTTCGCGGTGTCCAGCGCCTCTTCCGCTTCTTCAGCGGCCTTCTCGGAGTCGATGGCGGCCTGCTCGGCGTACTCGCGGGTGGTGTCGGCCACGATCTCGGCGGCCTGAACCTTCTGCACGGTGGAATCCGCGTCGGCCGATGCGCGGTTGATGCCCTCGGTGCGCGTCACCACCTCGTCAAATCCGTCGGACTTGACGATGGCCTCGACGCTGCCCATCGAGCCGGCGTTGCGGTACGAGGCCATGGCGACGGCTGCGAGGCCGGTCTTGGCCTCCGCGAGCGCGGCATCGGCCTCGTCGGCGCGGTTGTTGGCGGCGTACAGGTTGCGCTCGGCGGCCACGGCGGCGTCCTGAGCGATGTGGTAGTCCTCGTCGGCCAGTCGGGCGGCGACGTCGGCCTGGTGGAGGGCGTCCTCGAGCTGCGCGATCGCGGCGTCGAGCTGCGAGACGCTGGCCGCGGCGTCAGCGGCGGCGGCCTGGGCCGCGGCGATCTCGTTCTCACCGGGGTAGTCGGCGGCCTGCGCGGGCGCGATGGGGAACGTCATGAGCCCGGTCATCGCGAGCGCACCCACGAGACCCATCACGGTCAGTCGCTTGGGCGCGCGGCGAACAGCGTGCCGTCGCGGCATGTCGCTTACCTTCACAGTTCTCCTCAGCAAGATCCAGTCACATGTGTCACATGAATCACATGAGACTCACCTGTCAAAGAGTAGGCGGGGTTCTCCCATCTGGCTACCCCATGTGAAAAAACAGGCAGGACACCCCGTCGCACTAGGGTTGCGGCATGGATGACGACGGCATCGAGACCGAGGCCTGGGCCGCCGACGAAGGTCCCGCAATAGGCGCCCCGATCCCCGCATCGGCCGCATGGCGCGAAGGCGACCACCCGGGCCGCCGCCGATTTTTCGCCATGGGCGACCTGGCGCTCGAGGCCGACCCGATGGGCACACTGCCCGATGTGACGCTCGCGTATGAGACTTGGGGCGAGCTGAACGCCGCCAAGGACAACGCCGTATATATAGCGCACGCGCTCACGGGGGACTCTCACGTGTGGGGCCCGGCCGAAGATGGCCACATCACGGGCGGCTGGTGGAACGCGATGGTGGGCCCGGGCCGGCCCATCGATCCCGAGCGGCACTTCATCGTGAGCGCGAACGTGGTGGGCGGCTGCCAGGGCAGCACGGGCCCCGCGAGCGCGCACCCGGAGGACGGCCAGCCGTGGGGATCGCGGTTCCCGTACGTGACCATGCGGGACATGGTGAACGCGGAGATCGCGCTCGCCGACCACCTGGGCGTGGGCCGCTGGCGGCTGATCACTGGGCCGTCGATGGGCGGCATGCGCGCCATTGAATGGACCATCATGGCGCCGGGCCGCGTGGGCGCGATCGCGCCGGTGGGCTCGACGGCGGCCGTGACCGCGGACCAGATCGCGTGGTCCACGAGCCAGCTGGCGGCGATCCACGCGGACCCGAACTTCCGCGGCGGCGACTACTACGGCGCCGCCGACGGCGAGGGCCCACACGTGGGGCTCGGCATTGCGCGCATGATCGCGCACACCACGTATAGGTCGGAGCGGGAGCTCGCCGACAGGTTCGGCCGCCAGTACCAGGGCGATAGCGATCCCCTGGGCAAGGGCGGGCTGTTCGCGGTGCAGAGCTACCTGCAGCACCACGCGCGCAAGCTCGCGCGCAGGTTCGACGCCAATACATACGTACGGCTCGCTCAGGCCATCCAGAGTCACGACGTGGGCCGCGACCGTGGCGGCGTCGAGACGGCGCTGGCCCGCTACACCGACCCCGCGCTGGTGATCGCGGTCGACTCCGACCGCCTCTACCCGCTCAAGAACTCCCAAAGGCTCGACCAAGCGATGTCCGGCTCGGACGGCGTCAAGGTGGTCCACTCCCCCGTCGGCCACGACGGATTCCTGGTCGAATCCGGTCAGCTCAACGCGTTCATGCAGGAGTTCGAGAGGTCGCTCTAACACCCGCCGACAGGCCGATGCGCGGGCCGGATTTCCCAGCCCGCGCACCTCACCCGCTCAGCAGTTACGCCCGCGGCCGGGGGTCGCCCGTGTGGGCGTCCCCTGCACCCGAGCGACCGGGCACCAGCATCACCGCGACCGTGGCGATACCGAGCACGATGTGGAAGACCAAGTCGAAGCCGGTCAGGCCGGTGGGCAGCAGGCCAAAGAGCTCACGGTCGAACAGGCCCAGCAGGCCTACGCCGAGGTAGCTGACGGCCGTGATCCCCAGCACCGCGTTGAGCGCCTGGGGAGACGTACGGAAGAAGCCGACCCAGATGAGCAGCACTGCGAGCAGCAGGCGCACCACATCAAGAAAGATGTCGACGTTCATGAAGTCGAGGAGCAACTCGTCCTCGATGAAGAACCCCACGATCGCCAACAGCGCGAGGATGATTCCAAGAACCCGTGCATACAACCGTGCAACCATGCTGGTCTCCTCCCATAAAGCGGACATTTCACCCCACGTTAGGCACAACGCAGGCATGTCTTCAACCGGAAGGGACCCGAACCGGGGGCATCGCTCGATCCAGGCGGTTCAGACGCATCGAAACAGACGCGTGCGCACGCTCGCATAGGCGCGGAGGCGGCCGATGAGCGGGAGGGGCCTTACTTCCCCGTGGGCTTCACCCGCTCCTCAGCAAGCGCGGCGCAGACCGAGGCGTCCACACATGAGCCAGCCGAGGCGCTCGAGTACGGCCCGCTCGACGGCCCCGCAAGCGAAGACCGCGCGGTCGAGCCGGAAGGCTCCGGAGACTCCGACAGCGCACCCAACTCGGGCGCAACCTCGCCGAACATCTCGTTGTAGCGGTAGATGAATGCCGCCATCGCGTCGCGAGTGATGGGCTCGAAAGGCCGGAACTCCTTGCCTGCGGACGTATCCCACCCGGTGGTGATCCCTGACTCCGCGAGCCATGCGATCTCCGTGTAGAACTCGTGGTGGATGCGATCCACATCGACGAACGGCGACTCCGCGGGCGCGTCGAACCGAGGCTCGCCCGCGTACCGATAGAGGAAGGCCGCCATCGCATCGCGAGTGATGGGCTCGAACGGGCGATACTCCACACCGGCATGGGTGTCCCAGCCCTTGGTGATCCTCTGGTCCGAGAGCCAAGCGATCTCACCATAGAAGTCCGAGCTGGCCGGGGTCACGTCCACAAAGGGTGACTCCGCGGGCGGCACCGTCTCGGGCTCACCCGCGTACCGGTACAGGAATGCGGCCATCGCGTCGCGCGTGACCTTGCCGAACGGCCGGTACTGGCTGGTGCCGTCGCCGTTCGAGTAGCCGGTGGTGATCCCCTGCTCCGCGAACCACGTGATCTCGTCGTAGAACTCGGAGTAGTAGCGCGACGACTCGTTGTCCGAGACGTCCGTAAGCACCACGGGCCCGGCGGGCTCGATCACGACAGCGTCCGAGAACTTCTCGAGTGCCACTCCGGGTGAGAACACGCCGACCGACAACTCCTCGCCCACGTCAGCCGTCGTAGGGATGTACGTGCGGGAGGTTGCGCGCGGGATCGCGTTGACTCCTCGATACCACTGGTACTCAAGTTCCGGGACGTGCGGTGGCACCAGCGGCCCCCAATATCCGGTGGAGGCAGTGAGGGTATGGCCGGCCCGGCCATCGCCCGCCACCTCGGGCCAGTAGTTCACCCCGGGTGCGGTGATCGCATGCTCGATCCAGGACTCCCAGTCCCCCCAGTCGGATGACGAGTGGACGATGAGCATGGTCCACAGGCCGCCGTAGTCGACATCGTGGCTCGTCGCTTCGTAGCGGAACGTGCACTCGCCCACGAGGCCCGGATCGATGACAGTGGGCAATGCGAGAGTCCACAGCCCAACAACGCGGTTGATCTCAAAGTCCCAGTGGACGTCGGGTTCGAAGTTGCAGTCGCGCCTCGCCGGGTGGGCAGAGTACTCGGGGTCGAAGGCAAACAAGATGTCGACAAAAGCGCCGCGGTCAACTGTCAGGGGCGCACCGGTGTCGTTGTGGACCTCGTAGGTGAACTCGTACCACTCGCCCGCCACGACCTCTCTTTCATCGTCGGGAGAGGAGGTAGTGATCGTCAGGTACCCCTGCTCCTCCTCGGCAGCTGCCGGCGCGGCAGGTATCAGCATCACCGCCAGCAGGGCCGTCATGGCGGTAAGCCCAGCGAGGAGCCTCGCCCGGTACGAGTCAATGGAGACCAGGACACTCGAGCGCATGCAATTCCCCTCAGAATCGTGGCGCCCATCCGCTATGCGCGCGTCCCCATGCTTTCGGCAGCGTCACCCCGTGTCAACAGCCATTACCGGGAATGAGACCGAACTGACGTGTGTGCCACGCGGTCCGTTCAACGCGCGCCCGTCAAGGCCAGCGAAGCGCTCTCAGCGCGGCCAATGCGGGGGCAGGCCTGGCAACAGGCCTCGCCACTAGGAGTCTCTGGGGATCTCTACAACCACTTGATCATGAGCGCCCGCCCTGCGTCTCGACAGTGAGCAGGGTCTGTGCGCGGAGGCCCGCGCGGTGCGCGTCACGGTTTCGCGGGGGACTGGAGCGATATCGCCACCGGGCTGGTCGCTGATGGCTTCGGATCGTGCTCCAGTGCATAGGCCACTCCCCCGAGTTCGTGATGTCTCGTGTGATGTACATCACTATCGTTGCGGCGTGGTCGAACGAGGGTCAACCCCCCAGTTATGGGGGTACCAGGAGCGAGAAGCGGGGCTAGCGAGGGGAACGCACACTCACCCGGCGGCGCGTCAGGAGTGGCGCAGTTGGGCGTCCGAACTCAGCCTCTGGAGGCGGCGAGGATCTCGCTGATCCGCTCCGCGAGGAACGCGTGACCCGCGTCAGTGGGGTGAACACCGTCGGAGCCGATCAACTGTTCGTCGTCGACGAACCAGCCTTCGGCGATCGGGTCGACCCAGGTCGCCTCGACCGCCGATGCCGCGTCGGAAACGGCGTCCCGCACCGTGAGGATCTCCGCTGGCGGGTCCGCGTCCACCCAGGGCGGACCAATGACAATCATGGTGGCGTCCGGCGCAATCGAAAGAGCGGTAGCGAACGCCGCATCGGCGCCTTCCCGAACGGCGTCGTACCCATAGGACATGTCATTCCGGCTGCCAAAGAACACGACCGTCGTGGCGCCCGCAGGTATCTCGCCTGCAAGGGCGACAAAGGAGCCCTCTGCACCTCCTTGGACGTAGCCCACTCCGGAGGTAGCAATGGGCTCCACACCAATGGACGCAGGCCACCGCGACTCAGCACCCGAGTCCTCCGCTGAGCCAGCGGTGTACGAGTCGCTGACCGCCACCACACGGGTGGGCTCGGGAGCTTGTACCGCAGACGGGGCGGCAGACGCACGCGGAGTCACCTCAGCAGCCGGCATCAAGCCGGTGTCAGCGCTGGTTTGTGCCCGTTCCGAGATGACAAAGAACACCATCGCCCCCAACATGGCGAGCACCACGAGCGTGCCCCAGTTGGGCATTCCCCCAAATTCGCGCTTGAGCCAAGGCGGCTCGTAACCCCGATGCACCGGATGCGTTCCGTGCGTCCGATGCGTTCGACGCTTTGCCACAGAATTCCCCCGCTTTGCTATAGACACCCCTCAGCGCCGCGTGCAGTCTACCCATGCTGGGTTTCCGCGCAATAGACAACGTGTGACGCCAAGGGGCGTTTTCGCTCACGATGGTGAAAAAGGCCCACAAGGACCCCTGTTCCGCGTCAGGAATGCCTTCACACCGGCCCGTGGGCGGGACGGGTTTGGTTGTGCGCACCACTCTGTCCTAGACTCCCAAACATGTTCCGTCGAATGTGTCGCTGACCAGCGCACGTTCGGCGTGCGCCCGCTCGGGCGCGCCTCTCCAAAGGCGAACCGCGACCGGCCCCACCCGGGCCGGCAGCCGCCCCTCGGGCACATGCCACGTGACACCAGGCCCGTTCATGGGCCGTGGGCCGGCGGCGATCCCGCTTGCGTCTCGCGGGTGATGACGGGCCGACAGCCTCAACAGATCACCACAGCAACGACCACGCAAACGACAACCCGAGGAGAACCCCATGACCCGCGATAGCTGGGCCTTCGAAACCAAGCAGATCCATGCCGGCCAGGTCCCCGACCCCGCCACCGGTGCCCGCGCGCTGCCGATCCACCAGACCACCTCCTACGTCTTCGAGGACACGGAGCAGGCTGCGGCCCGCTTCGCTCTCGCCGAGCTCGGACCCATTTACACGCGCATCGGCAACCCCACCCAGCAGGCCGTCGAGGACCGCATCGCGGCGCTCGAGGGCGGCGTGGGCGCGTTGCTGCTCGCCTCGGGATCCGCGGCGAACACCATCGCGATCCAGAACCTGGCGGAGGCCGGCGACCACATCGTCTCCTCCCCCTCGCTCTACGGCGGCACGTACAACCTGTTCCACTACACGCTGCCCAAGTTCGGCATCGAGGTCTCGTTCGTCGAGAACCCGGATGACCCGGAGTCCTGGCGCGCGGCCGCCAAGCCCAACACCAAGGCGTTCTTTGGCGAGTCGATCTCCAACCCCAAGCAGGATGTGCTGGACATCGAGGTCGTCGCCGGCGTCGCCCACGAGCTAGGCGTGCCTCTGATCATCGACAACACCGTCGCCACGCCGTACCTGGTCGAGCCCCTCAAGTGGGGCGCGGACATCGTGACCCACTCGGCCACCAAGTATCTGGGCGGACACGGCACCGCGATCGGCGGGGCAATTGTCGACGGCGGCGCGTTCGACTTCGCCCAGTACCCGGAGCGGTTCCCGCAGTACAACACCCCGGACCCGAGCTACCACGGCCTGGTCTACGCCCGCGATCTCGGAGTCGGCTCGGCCTTCGGCGCCAACCTGTCCTTCATCCTCAAGGCGCGGGTGCAACTGCTGCGCGACACCGGACCCGCGATCTCTCCGTTCAACGCCTTCCTCATCTCGCAGGGCATCGAGACGCTATCGCTGCGCATCGAGCGCCACGTCGAGAACGCCGGCAAGGTCGCGCACTACCTCGAGGCCCGCGACGACGTCCTGTCCGTCGCCTACACCGGCCTGGAGTCCTCGCCGTGGCACGCGCTGCAGCAGAAGTACGCACCGCGCGGCGGCGGCGCCGTGCTGGCCTTCGACATCGAGGGCGGCAAGGAGGCCGGACAGGCCTTCGTCGACGCCCTCGACCTGCACTCGCTGGTCGCCAACATCGGCGACGTCCGATCGCTGGTGATCCACCCCGCGACCACCACGCACTCGCAGCTCACCGCGGAGGAGCAGGCGGCAGCCGGCGTCACGCCGGGGCTGGTGCGCCTGGCCGTGGGCCTCGAGCACATCGAGGACATCCTCGCGGACCTCGAGCTGGGCTTCGCCGCAGCGAAGAAGGTTCGCGAAGGCGCCGGACAGGCAGCGACGGCCTGACCCATGACCGATACCCGAGCGTCGGTGGCGCCAGGCAGCAGCACCCGCGGCGAACAGCCGCGCGCGACCGCGGCCTGGCGCCCCGGCGACCCGGTGGGCCACCGCCAGTTCCTTGAGATCGAGGCGCTCCCGCTCGAAGCCGATCCGCTTGGCGCCATCGACGTTTCCCTCGCCTACGAGACGTGGGGCGAACTGAACGAGCCCAAAGACAACGCCATCTACGTGGCGCACGCGTTCACGGGCGACAGCCACGTGATGGGAGAAGCCGGTCCTGGCCACCCCAGCGCCGGCTGGTGGCCGGGAGTCGTAGGCCCAGGCAAGGCCATCGACCCCGAGCGTCACTTCATTGTGTGCGCCAACGTCGTGGGCGGCTGCCAGGGCACCACCGGCCCGGCACACCCCCACCCCGAGGACGGCAAGCCATGGGGCTCCCGTTTTCCTTGGGTGACCGTGCGCGACATGGTCGCGGCGGAGGTTCGCCTGGCCGATGCGCTCGGCATCGACCGCTGGCGCATGGTCCTCGGTCCGTCGCTGGGCGGGCTCCGAGCGCTCGAGTGGGCGGCGACCTACCCGGAGCGTGTGAGGGGAATCGGCGTGATCGGCGCGACCGCGGCCACCACCGCAGATCAGATCGCGTGGGGCTCGGCCCAAGCACAGGCGATCAAGTTGGACCCCGACTTCCTCGGTGGCGACTACTACGAGACGGAAGCCGGCCCTGAGCGGGGCCTCGCCCTCGCGCGCGAGATTGCGCACACGACCTATAGAACGTCTGCAGAGCTCGAGGCCCGGTTCGGTCGTGAGGTTCAGCACGGAGACCCGCTGACGCCGGACGGTCAGTTCGCGGTGCAGAGCTACCTGGCCCACCACGGCCGCAAACTCGTGGGCCGGTTCGATGCGAACTCGTACCTGCGCATGATCCACGCTGTCAACACGCACGATGTTGGGCGTGGTCGAGGTGGAGCCAAGCCGGCCCTGGCGGCCTTCGAGGGCCAAGCACTCGTGGTGGCCGTGGACTCTGACCGGCTCTACACGGTTGAGGACGCTCGTAGCACGGCAGCCGCGCTCCCGAATGGCGCTGAGGTCACCGTGTTGGAAGCAACGAGCGGCCACGACAGTTTCCTCGCGGACTGGCCAGCACTCATCGATGAGGCAAGGCAGTTCGAGCGCAGTCTTTGACCAGACCGGAGTTTGCTGGCGATGTCCGCGCAGCACCGGCGCTCGCCACGAACCGCACGGCGAAGGCCCGCACATGGGGCTGGGCATCGCGCGCGTGATTGCGCACGCCACGTATAGGTCGGAACGGGAGCTCGCCGACAGGTTCGGCCGCCAGTACCAGGGTGATAGCGACCCGCTGGGCAAGGGCGGGCTGTTTGCCATTCAGAGTTACCTGCAGCACCATGCCCGCAAGCTCGCGCGACGGTTCGACGCGAACACGTATGTACGGCTCGCGCAGGCCATCCAGAGCCACGACGTGGGGCGCGGCCGTGGCGGCGTCGAGACCGCACTGGCCCGCTACACGGACCCCGCGCTGGTGATCGCGGTCGACTCCGACCGCCTCTACCCGCTCAAGAACTCGCAGCGGCTCGACCAGGCGATGTCCGGCTCCGACGGAGTCAAGGTGGTCCACTCCCCCGTGGGCCACGACGGATTCCTGGTCGAATCCGGTCAGCTCAACGCGTTCATGCAGGAGTTCGAGCGGTCGCTCTAGCCTTCACGCGGCCGATGCGCGGGCTGGTTAGGCGCATACGTGCACCTGCCCTCGCACGAACGCATCCTCCTGTTTATATGGCACGATTGCAGCGGCGGTCGAAACGGCGCCCCAAGCAGACGCCGAGTGGCTACGCCCCTTCCACGCGCGTCTTTCGGAGCGTCACGATTCCAAGGTTCCCATCGTATGGATCGGGGATTCCACAATCGAGGGAGCCGGGAATGTGAACCTGTCGAAGCGTTCCAGTGAGGCGCTACAACGCGCCCTACGCGCCCGCCTCCCACTGATCGCGCCGAGCACTGGTGCAACCGGAACCCGACACCTGCCGTCCTACTACGCGGGTTCAGCACTCCCCGGCCAACGGGCGTTCACCGGGGCGTCGAAATCAGGGCGGACTTCGGTCCTGGGCGACGCAACGTGAGGATGTCAGCTGCTGGTACGGTCACTATTCCGTTCACGGGCACAGATGCTGTCCTCTTCCACGCCCGCGAGTACAACAGCGCTGGCTCGTTCGCCTACTCCCCCGATGGCGCACCCCCTGTCACCGTCACCTTTGCAACATCGACTGACTCAATTGCCCTCAGCGGTAGGCACGTTAACCTCACCGGGCTTACCGCAGGGGCTCACACGCTCATTGTTACTTGGGTAAGCGGAATCGTTCATCTGCACTGGCTTTTAGTTCTCGATGGCGACTACTCCAAGGGAGTTCACGTCATGGAGGCGCGCCACTCGGGTTTTGCGGCCACCGTCGACTTCGCGCAAAACATCTCCCGACACGGCGATACCCGCTCGGTAGGGCCAGGTCTTGTGCGCCTAGAGCTCGGGTTGAATGGCCAGCGAGCGCGGATGGTTTCGGTGGCAATTTTCGGGGCATCCCTCCTAACGCTCATCAGCCAGTTCCGACAGTACGTGACGGGGCGCTACGCAATCGGGCTCGTTGCTAACTTCCAATCTGCGGGGAGCTATGCCGCGCCTTGGTCGGCATACATCGAGGGTATGCGCGAGGTGGAAGATGCAAGCGCGGGAGTTGGTGTGATCGACCTCTCCCCACGGATGGAGGCAACGACGGCGGACAATGCTGATGGGACATATCAGCCAGATTCACTGCATCCCACCCACGAGGGGATGGACTACATCGGCAACGTCGTCGCCCCGGCCATCATCCCGAAGCAATAAAGTTCGCATGCGCTTCGTCACGTTGGACGGCCATCCATGCACAGGCCATCAGCCTCTACGCAGCGCTCATCGCCTAACGTGCATCCGACGTTCCACTGTGGGAGCACCACCCGAACTGGCGCGCGTTGATGATTTTGCAATTGCGCCTGCGACGAGCAGTCCGAAGAAAACAAGCGACGCGGGCTCCAGGAAGAAGTAGTCCTGGGTGACCTGAACAAGTAACCCCGCGAGGGCAGCACCGAATGTGATCCGGACGGTGTTGTCCTTGGACCGAAGAGCGCTGAGAACTGCGCCGACGGCGAGGATGAGGAAGCCAGCGAGCCCAAGCCATCCACCATCAAGACCCATTTGGATGTAGGTGCTGTGGGCGTGGGCCAGAGCTTGGGGCGCGCTTATGAGGCCCGATTCAATAAGTGAACGGAAGTTGTCGAAACCGATGCCCAGTGGAGTTTGCAGGAGCGTCTCCGTCCCACCCGCTTGCAGAAGCGATCGCAATGAGTCTCCGCCTTGGGTTTCGCTGAACCGCGCGATAAAGCGCTGCGATGCATCCTGGGGCGTAACCGTCCAGATAAGCCAACCCGCAACCGCGATTCCGATTGCGCCACCGATTAATCGAGCCGGCCGTAATCCTTGTTTGAGCAATAACACAACAAGACCGACGGCGACTAGCAGCGCGGCACCGCGGGATAGGGCAAGAGTCACGCCCAAGGCGGACAGCAGCGTGCACGCGACTGTGAGCAACCAAACCGCGCTGGAGCGGCGGAACGTATAGACCGCGAGACCCGCGCCGATTACGGTTGCGAGCGCCTCGAAGTTCGCGAAATTGCTATAGTAGGCGAATGTCGAGTCAAATACGTCACTACTATAAGGGGCTCCGACGATGAAGTAGATACCTTGACGCTGCAGAATAGCGAAAACACTTGCGACAGCGCCAGCGACTACGAACCCCAGTGCGATGCGTCGGACCAAAGCGCTGTCATTGGCGCAAAGCGCCGCGACACCTAAGATCATATTGAGGACGAGTAACCACTGCAAAGTTCCGATCAGTGCAGCTTCGCCGTCAGCAGCCGTCGCGGAGGCAATCAAAAGCCCGATCAAAAGCCCACTCGCTCCGATCTCGGCGTATCGCGGCAATACCCGGCGCGCGGTAGCAGCCCGGAAGAAGATCGGCGCGAAGAGGGCGAGAGCGGCGAGAGACGTTGTCATCGTGACGCCGGCCACCTGGAACGGCTTGTCATAGATGGCTAGCGCGATCACGATGAACGGCGCGATCTGGGGGCGCTTGAGGGTCACCACGAATGCGGAAATCGCAGCGATCATCCCGATAACGAGGACGAACCCGTGCATGCCGCCGCGGGCCACTTGCCACCCGCCGACTGCAGCGAGGGGTATGCCTGCCGCTGGAAGCCAACTACGTGACACGACTTGGCTGATGTCGCGCCCCATGCGCTGCGTCACCGTGGCCATGTTCAGAGCATATCGGCACAAACCGCGGAGGGGTGCCCCGAGCATAGTCGACCGCCATATTGACCCCGAATCGTGGACAGCTACCTGAAAAGGCGAACACCACCACAAGCAAGATCATTCTGGCTGCGCTGGCTGCTCCCAATTTCGGCTTCCACCTATGGGGCAAGATGTGGGTAGCGGTCGCGGCGGCACCCGGCAAGCGCTCGCGACGTTCGAGGGACACGCGATCTTTGTCACCGTAGACTCGGACCGGCTATACACAGCGGAGGCCGCTCACTGCACAGCGCCGGCGCTCCCAAACAATGCCGAGTCGACGGTGCTGAAGGCGAAGACCCGGCACGACGGCTTTCTCGGGGATTCTGCGGCGCTGAACGGACCTATTTCGGATCCTCCCTGACTCGCCGACCACTTACACGACGGCGTCAGTGATTGTTTGCTGGAGCGTATAGCGCGGGGTCCACCCAAATTCCTCACGGAGCCGCTCACTCGAGCCGGTGATTCTTTGGGCATCTACTGGGCGATATCGGGCGGGATCAGCAGAGGTTTCCGGCACCGGAATTCCCATGGCCGAGCAGATGTGGTCCAAAATTTCAATGCCCGCAACCGACACGCCGGAACAGACATTGTAGACCAAATGGCGATGGCTCGGAGACCTGACGAGAGTCAAATACGCGCTCGCTACGTCGCGCACATCCGTGTAGTCGCGATAGGTGGTCAGGTTGCCGACGGGCATCGGCTGAGTCACGTCACGGTCCAACAGTTGTTGACGGAGATCCGGCACCAGGAATCCCGGTTTCTGGCCCGGGCCGATGTGGTTGAAGGGACGAGTTACAACTGCGCGAATCCCCCGTCTGCGATAGTACGCTATCTGATTCTCGACCAGAATCTTGCTCACTACGTACGGCGACGTGAAGCCGATCGGGGAGGCCTCAGTCTGTGCGCTGTCTCCCGTAGGTTGATACACGGCCCCGCTGCTGACCGCAAGTAAAGTGCCCTCAAATCCGCTCGAAACAAGAGACTCCGCTAGATGCGTCACCATCGCTGAGTTAGCTTCGATGTACCGTTGCGGCTGGCCGAAAGATGGTCCGACCGCTGCTAGCGCGGCCAAATGGATGATCGAATCGGCCCTGGCTGTCGACGGCCAACCCTGCCGAAGATCAGTAGCAATGTAGGTCTCTAGGCAATCCGACACACTCGAATCTGGAGCATTGGAGTAGCCGATGCCGTGGACTGCCATCCCAGCGTCCTTCGCCTGCCGTGCAACGTGGCGCCCGACAAAGCCATCCACGCCCGTGACGACAAGAGAGCCTGTATGCACCGACATCTCTAGCGTGACGTCGAGCGCTCGAACTCGAGGTCATGCATGACCATGAGATTCACTAGGCCAGGAAAGTCGACGTAGCGTTCCCACCCTAGGACGGTCTCGGCCTTTGTTGGGTCTCCCAACAGGATGTCGACCTCTGCGGGCCGCATGAACCGGGGGTCCTGCTGAACATATGGTCTCCAGTCCCCGATTCCAACTTCTGCGAATGCGAGGGTCAAGAAGTCCTCAATTGAGTGAGTCTGCCCCGTGGCGAGTACAAAATCGTCGGGCTCGGAGTGCTGCATCATCTGCCACATGCCGCGAACGTAATCTCCGGCATAGCCCCAATCTCTTTTGGGCCACAGATCGCCCAAAACAATGTGGTCTTGCTTACCGAGGCTAATGCGTGCGACCGCGTTAGTAACTTTTCGCGTCACGAACTCGAGTCCGCGGCGCTCACCCTCGTGGTTGAACAGGATTCCACACGAGACGAACATTCCGTAGCTCTCGCGGTAGTTCCTTGCAATCCAGTGGCCATAGAGTTTCGCAACGCCGTAGGGACTCCGCGGGTGAAAGAGAGATTGTTCGTTATAACCCCGGCCCGGCCTATTGTAATCAAGGCCACCAAACATCTCGGACGTTGAGGCCTGATAGACCCGCGTCGACTCTGATCGACCAGTCAGTCGCACCGCCTCAAGCAGGTTGAGCACGCCCTTGCCCGTGACATCCGCCGTAAGCGACGGGTTATCGAAGGAGTAACCGACGTGGCTGACGGCCGCGAGATTGTAGATTTCGCTCGGATTTGCTACCTCGACCGCTCGAAAGAGCGACGTTGCATCCGTGAGATCACCTTCGATAAGTTCCACATACGGATACTCGCGTTCGACCTCCGCCTTCTTGGGGTTGCGCTGCCCCCTCACCAATCCATACACCGTATACCCCTGCTCGTGAAGCAACTGAGCAAGATGGCCGCCGTCCTGCCCTGTTATGCCAGTCACGAGTGCAGACTTGGTTCCGTTAGTCATTTTTCCCCTGCCGTGTTGGTCACGTAGCGTAGCGCTGATCGTATCAACGCACTTCGGCAACCTCGTTGAACGGGACAGAATCACGCTCTGCCGCACGGATAGTGTCGGCAAGGTTCGAGTGTGGGGCCGATGAACCGTCCCCGGTTTGATGCCGCTTCTTTCCGAGTCTGGAAGGAGGTTAGACACCATGCCGAAGTGAATCCCGGAGGACACCAAGCAGCGTACTGTGCGGTTCGTCCTTGACCATCTCGATGAATATCAGAATCTCACTGTGGCGTGCCAGAACGTCGCTGGTCGGCTCGGTTTCAGTTTCGAGTCACTGCGCCGCTGGGTGCGCCAAGCGCAGGTCGATGCCTGCTGCCGCCAGGGCGTCAGCTCGAGCGAATCGGCACGTATTCGTGCGCTCCAACGCGAGAACCGCGAACTCCGTGAGGCCAACGCGATCCTGAAGGACGCGGCGGTCTTCTTGAGCCAAGGGAACTCGACTCCCGTCGCCGTTGATCGTCTGGTTTCTCGACGAGCAGCGGGCCAAGGGTCGTGCGGTCGAGTCGATCTGCAACGGCCTGCGCGAGCAGGGCGTGCGGGTTGCCGCACGAACATACCGGGCCATGAAGCGCCGCCAGGCGTCGCCGCGTGACCGCGGCGACGCTGTCGTGATCGACGCACTGCTCGAGCTCACGGCGACCCCGGAGGGGATGTATGCGCGGCGCAAGATGGTTCCCCATCCGCGCCGGCATGGGCTCGACGTCCGTGCGCGGCAGGTCGATCGACTCATGCGTGATCTCGGCATGAACGGCCTTGTCCGCGGCAAGTGCGTGCGCACCACCGTGCCCAACAAGAACGCCACCCGGGCACCGGATCTGCTGGACCGGGACTTCCTTGCCGGCACCGAACCAGCGGTGGGTCGCGGACTTCACCTACGTCCGGACCTGGGCCGGGTTCGCCTACGTGTCCTTCGTGATCGACTGCTGGTCACGTGCCATCGTCGGCTGGCACGCATCGATGACCAAGACCACCCCGCTGGTAGCGACAGCGCTAAGAATGGGACTATGGCGACGCGACCATGCAGGTCACCCCATCGGAGATGGACTCGTGCACCACCCGGACGTTGGCAGCCAATTCACATCCGTGGCGTTCGCCGAGACCCTCGCGTTGGGAGGGATCGCCGCATCGATCGGCTCGATCGGCGATGCGTATGACAACGCTCTAGCAGAATCCACGATCGGGTTGTTCAAGAACGAAGCAATCCGTGAGGATTCACAGTTTCGAGGCGGCCCGCTGAAGCGTCCCGAGAACGTCGAATGGATCACCATGGCCTGGGTCGATTGGTACAAGCAGGACCGCCTGCACTCCCGCCTCGGAGACGTCCCACCAGACGAGTTCGAGGCGGCCTACTACGCTGACATCACCACGCCAACACCACCGGTACTGTTACCCGCATAGGAGCGGCAAGAAACCGGGGACGGCTCACCTCGCCGCCCAGCGAGGAGCCCCTGCGGTGCTCAGGAGCGACAAGGGCCCCGAGTTCATCAGCCAGCCGGTGGCCGGCTGGGCCGGCACCCGCAGCGGCCTGTCATACATCCCTCCAGCCTCACCCTGGTGCAACTGCTTCGTCGAGTCACTCAGCTCACTCATCCGCGACGAGTGCCTGAACATTAACCGCTTCTACTCGCTCCTGCACGCCCGAGTCGTGATCAGCGACTGGAAGGACGACTACAACACCGTGCAATGCCACTCAGCACTGGGCTACCTCGCCCCCGCCAACTATGCTCGCCACTGCCCCCACGAAATGGAACCCGACGATTCACACACAGTACGGGCCAAACAACGGGGGCGGCTCACAGGACACTACCCTCATGTTTGAGAATCATCTGGATAATTGCTTGGTATGAAACGATCCTCCCAAATGGGAATCGGAACTAAACCCGGGACGGATCACTTGGCACGGTGGCTCCTCGCGTCAACTGAGCCGCAAAACAGCATAAGTTCCACGGGCACCACAGGCGACACCCTTAACGTCAACCACGAATCGCTCGAGTCGCTAACTCTCTCCAGGCGCTCCCAAACGAGTCGAGCGAATTCGAAGCCTCGACCAGCTCCCGACCGGCAGTCACAAGAGAGTCAAGTCGTGAGTCGCGCACCGTTTGCAGCGCTGCAGTGATTTCCTTCACCCTGGGTGGCACTAGTAGTTCCGAGTAGCCACCTACCCGGGCACCCAAGTCACGCGCCCACGCAGTCGGGGTCGTGATGAGCGGTACGCCGCATGCCAGCGCTTCGAGAATTACGAAACTGCAGGCCTCATAGCTCGTGGGAAAGAGGACGCAGTCCGCCGCAGAGTATGCCCAGGACAGTTCGTCCGGGCTGAGTAGTCCTAGATTAGTTGCACCCTCGACGGGGCGCGCGCCGGCTACCGCAAGCGTGAATCCCGCAGCCCTGGCTGCCTCAAGAGCCACCCCCGACCCCTTTCTCGGTTCAGCCCGACCCACAAACAGTGCCACCTTCTGGCCCTCTCGCAGTCCAAGCCGACGCCGCGCCTCGGCTTGGTCGCGGGGAGCGAACAGCCTCGTGTCGATACCGTTCTCGATCACGGCATCAACTTTGATCCGATAGAGCCTGTGAACCTCCTCAGCAGCTGAGCGGGACACTGCGACAGTCGTGACGGTTCTTCCCCCCAGCCACTCCGCGACCCCGCCGGACACACCGCTTCTAATCCTCTCCCTTCGTGGAAGTGCCTTATTGCGCCAAGCCGAAGTCGGTGAAGTGCCATGAAAGACGTGAATTCTAGGAATAGTCTTCGGTGACCCCCAGCCAAGCGTGCCGTTGCTGATTCCGAGGTCGAAGGTGCCTTCGCCGAACTCGCGTGTCGCATCCCGAGACTGACAAGCGTCTTTCAGCCCGAATCTCGCTGCACCCCTGGGAACGATTCGGCTTGGAGACAGACGTTCAATATCATGATCGCCTTCAAGCGCTTCCTCGAGATTCGATGAGAAACGCTCAACACCACCCATACGTGTGTCGGTTCCAGCTGCAATGATGGCTAGTCGCCGCCTCACGTCGACCTCCGCTTCAAAGATGACAGTTTTCCGCGAACGAGGCCCGCCAATCGGGCCATCACAAAATCCGCCTGTCCAAGAGGTACGGAAGCAATATATCCTTCTTCGCGAAGGAACGTCTCATGGCGGCGCAGAAAACGCCAGTTGTTCCGAAAAACCCAGCCCTCGTATGCTAAACGAGAGCGCCTTTGTCCGCCGCCCCATTGTTGAATCTGATACGAGAAGGTATGCGGCGTCAAAACACAGCGGTACCCAAGTTCAATAGCAGAGATGTACAGCGAAGTCTCTTCACGCCAGGCGTTCCCTCGATACCCCGGGTCATAGTTCACTCCCTCGAAGAAGCTCCGATTCACGAGTACAATGGCGGGCAAGAATGGTGTGTCCGTATCTGTCATTGGAAACGTGCTGGGATGAGTGTCGAGACCGATACGGTCTACCGCAAGGGACTGCAGTCTTTGCACATCAGCGTCGAGGCGTTCGGCGGAACTGTGCACCCATGGCGCTCCCGCGACAGAAGCGTCCATACGCTCGGCCACCTCAAGCAAGACCTTCGCGTAGTCAAGTGGCACTCGGACGTCGTCCTCGAGCATAAGAATCCAAGGAAAGCGGGCCACTGAAACCCCAGTTGCCCGGGCGGTGGGAGATCCGCAGTTTGTGGAGTGCTTGACTATCCGAAGCAGCGGATTGTCGACCCCAGCCAGATAGGCCTCTGTGTCGTCGCTAGAGCAATCGTCAACGACAATCAACTCACCTAGGTGCTCGATCTCCAAAAAACTGGAAAGATTCTCGCGAAGCGCGGCCGACCGGTTGAAAGTTGGCAGTACTGCGCTAACCTTCACCTCGCCATCGAGGGAGCGGGCATTCATGAACCGTATACTCCTTCGTAGGGGCCGAGCCCCTCAACGGGCTCCCGGATGCACCAGTCCTGTGTTGTTATCACGCGCATGATCCCTTCAGCCAAGGCTCGCGGGTTGGCCTGCGATGTCGTCACGGTTGCCAGTTCCGGCACTCCTCCTACAGGGTAGGCCACGGTCGGCGTTCCCACGGCATTCGCCAGGACGGCTACAGCGCTCTGGCTCGCTTGGGAGTAGGGAAGTACAACAACATCGGCGGCAGCAATAGCGCTTGCAATTTCCGAAGTTGTGAAATATTCGTTCATCCAGACCACTTCGACACCGGTTCGATTGGCAATCTCGCGGCAGTACTCAAGATGCCCCTTGTCTTCCCCCACGACCGCGAACTTGAAAGGCACGGTGATCAGCGGCGCCGCCAGTATCATCTGGTCAATTCCTTTGTCCGCGCGGATTTGTCCAGCCATAAGAATGATGACAGAAGAGGAGCCTTCCGAAAGTCGCGTTCTCCACTCGGCGATATCGTCCAGCGTCGTCTCCGGCATCCACATGACCAGCGGACAGACCACCGCTTCAACCCCCCAAGGCCTGACATGTTCAGCGTCAAAATTCGAGTAGCATACTGCGATATCGGTGCGGCGCATTGCCCATTGCAGTGTTCGCGCCTCCCAACGCCGACCAGCGCGAGAGAAAGTATTGTGTGGACTGAAGACGACACGCTCCGCCCGCAGTCTCAACAGCCACAGTGTCATCGCATAGAGCGGACTTTTAAAGAGTCCATGCAAATGCACTATGCGTCCCTTGGTTTCTGCACTCAGGTGAGGCAAGGTCAAGAAGAGATAACCGAAGACAATTTGGAAATAGCGAAGTGCTCGAGGTGTAGTGTCGCGATACCACTTCACGCAACCGCAGACGACGATGTCCCCAAATTCCAAAGGCTCACGGTCAGCGGAAGTATGTAGCACCGCTCGACCGCCGTCCTCAACTATAAGCCGGGCCACTTCAGCCGTGTGTTGGAATACCCCGCCCTGCCCCCCCGGTTCAACGAAGTGCACGGATATGGGTGCGGCGCTCATCTCGCGGCCAGCCAGACCGCGACCGGCGCAACCGACTCCCGCCATGTGGGCAGTAATTCGGCACTCTTGCTGGCTGTATCCTCGCGGCTCCATCTGGCCGCTGTGTCATGAAGCGTGTCCACCAGTGCCGAAGAAAAGGCCATGGCGTCTTCGGCCGTGATACACAGATCACGCGTCTCAGGGGGTACAGATCGCGCGGAGAACGGCGTCGCCAATACGACTCGAGCCCGGGACAACGCTTCTATGACCTTTAGCTGTTGTCCCCCTCCCGAGTTGACGGGCGCGACGACAACTGCCGCTGAATCTAGTAGCGCGCGCGTATCGTCAACCTCGCCGAGCACTGTCACTCCAGGCATAGACGCCGCGTAGGCATACGCGGCCGCGGTGCCCCTTCCCGCGATGACGAGCCTAGCCCCTGGATCCTTCGCGATAACTTGGGGCCAAACATGACGGAGTAGCCACCTGCCACCGTCCAAGTTCGGCGCATAGTCGCCACTAGCCAAGTACACAGCAGGTCCTCGGCGGGGCGATCGTACAAGAGCGGAGGCGCGAGCGGTTCCATTGGGCACAGTTATCACTTCGGCCCCCCACCCCTTGAGTTCTGCATTGTCGGCGTCGCTCAATGCTAAACAAAGCGAGGCCCGGCGCGCGGTCTCGGGCTCCCATCGGCGCGCTTTAAAATACTCGAAGTGTGCTGATGCGCGGTTGTGCAAGCGCCCGCGTCGCGCGAACGTGGAGAGTCGTTGGGTTTCTAGATTCTGGAAGTCGACGATTACTGGCACGTCCGTAGGGCCAGCCATTGCGGCTAAGTAGCTGTGTGTGTAGAGGATCGCGCGGGGCTTGAACTCCTCGGTTATGGACCTGATTTGATCTCGCCCCTGGGCGCCAAGGGTGGCGTGACCTATCCGCGGTAGTGGGCTCAAGAACCCTCGAGCCATAGCGCGTCTGCTGTTTGGGTCTCCCAATGAACGCACGGCTACCGGTGCGCCCGTCATCACCTGGCCCCGAGGAAGGGCTACCACAGTGTGGAACTGTCCTGACAATGCCTCGATAAGACCTGCCATGCGAACTTGCCCTCCCTGGCGGGCGGGCCACATGGGTTCCAATGCGACGACTAGGAGGTCAATCACTACAGTCTCCTTTGCTTTGCGAGCTCGTCAAGCAGGGCGAGGGCCTCATCGCATCGCGACTCCCAAGAGTGCCCGGAGGCGTACTCGACACGCGCGAAGCGCGCGCGATCTGAATTGAGATCGGCACTAAGAACGCGATCCAAGGCAGTGATCATCGTGGCGGCCGAGTCCGCAAACTCAACATGTTCGACCTCGCCAACGATGCTCGGCAGCGGCGTGGATACGACCGCAAGCCCAGCCGCCAGGTATTCAAACACCTTCATGGGGAACACCGAAGAGGTGTAGTTATTGATGCGATATGGAATAAGGCCGACATCGAAGTTCTGTAGGACGTCGGGCAACTCTTGATGCGAAACCATCCCGGGAAGATGAACGTTGACAGGCCAATGCACCTTGTGCAACCCCGACTGTTGGAGACCAAACCCGACTGGTCCAACCAAAACGAAGTCCCAATCAGGTCTTAGCTTTGCCATGTCAACTACTAGTTGAGTGTCGACCTTGTGTTCCTGAATCGCGCCAACGAAGCCGATCTGAGGACGGTCTGTCAGTGGCCTGTTTCGCCTGACGAGAGGCAGGAACTGGGCTACGTCCGCGGGGTTCGGCCAGTAAATCGCCTTTCGGGCCCCAAGCCGATGGAGGTGCTCCAGCAGAGGCCGTGACGACGCAATGCACACGTCGGCGATCGCCACTAGTTCTGTCTCGCGAGCGAGAAAGTGCTCGGCATCAACGCCCGGGTATGCGGCGAGATCGTCCACGCAGTGGTACACGATTCCGGAAAAACGCTCAGCTTCATAGACGTCCACGGCAGTAGGCGTGTAGGTCCACAGCACTGGCTTGCTCAGGTGGTAGCGCAGGGCGTTTCGGCGCATTCGCGCTCGAAGGAGGCGCTTGTTCAGCCGTCGCGCCGCCGGCCACGGAAGAGCAAGGGGGGAGTCGCGGAACAGATGCGGCCGCAGTCTTGTAGCCCAGGGCCGCCAGCCTGCTAGGCGCTTCCCGATCCGTCTCAAGTCGCGTTTCGACGTACTGGGAGCCCTAAGGCCTAGAGAGTCGACGTACAGGACCCGCACTCCCGCGTCTGACAGGCGGGACATCAGGTGCTGCTTGTTCGTCCAGAGCTCTGCGCCCCAATCAGCCGTGGAAAGGCAGACAACATCTCGAGTCACTACCACTCCAATTTCCGCCGGCTCATGACTGACTTGACGTCAGCCCAGCGCACAGCCTTGAAGCCCAGCGCCGCAACGGCGTAGACGCAACCGGGCACAATAATCAACACGCCCAGAGGTGCACCCCCGAGCACCAACAGGACACCCGCCATGCACACAGTCGCCACAATCGAGCCGAGCCATGCGGACCAGGGAAGCGGTAATCGCTCACGCCGTGTCAGGACCAACAGCAACGTACCCGCAACAGCGAACTCGGTGGCCACAGTGGTCCACGCCGCCGCCACAGCACCGTAGCCCGGGATTAGCAGAATGTTCGCCACGATATTGAAGACAGCTGCGGTCGCCGCTGTAATTGCATACAGTTTCGTCTTGCCGCTCGCGAGAGCCAAGCCTACGGCGACATAACCAAATGAGATAGCAGGAAACCCCAACATTAAGATCGCCAAGAGGGGCCCGGCATCTACGTACGTTTCCCCATACACCAAGCGAACGAGCCTAGGCGCGAGAAGGGCGCCCCCAACCGCGACGGGCAGTGACATGGCCATAGTTACGGTCGACGCCAGTCGGAATAGCCGAGCCCTCTTCTCTGCGCCTAGTTGGACGCCGGTTCGCCAAGTCGCAGACAAAAGGGGAAGAACAACTAGCAGAAGTGCACCCGGGAGAAACTGCAGCACGTCGAGAACGCGGTAGGCCGCAGAGTAGTCGGCGTTAGCTATGGGCCCCTTGAGCTGGTAGAGGATTACACCGTCGATGCGATAGTACGCAGTGACAAAAAAGCCGCCTACAGCTATTGGCCATGCAACTGTGGCGAGCTGTCGTAGCCTCGCCACCGACCCGACGAATGTTGGGCGAGTATAAGAGCGAAGTGACAGCCAAGTGGCAGCCGCCTGGATCGATGCAGAACCCAGAAACCCCCACGCGTATCCGACGAGTGGGGCGTGTAGGGCCGCCAACACGAGCACAAAAGTCGTCCATAGTAGGCTCTGGAGTAACAGCAGACCGTTGACTCGCCCAAGTTTCAGCCGGGCTTGAGCTATGGCCAGCCACGAAGACACAGGACTAAGAAGAAGCGTGGCAGCAACGAGCGGTCCCACCACCTTCATCTGGGGAGACCCATCGATCGCGAGGGCGACAGCGCCGACGAGCAAAGCGCCAACAAATCCTGTCACGGCTCGCGCTGAAATAAGCGAACCGAGAATTTCACGATCCGATTCGGGTTCGACTGAAAGTTGGCGGATTGCGGTGTTTGTGAGGCCCAGATCACTGACGGCCGTTGCCATCGCCACTAGCGAGAGCACAAGTGCCAATCGTCCGAAGTCGGCGTGGCTCAACCCTCTGGCTAGTGTCGCAGCGACTGCAATTCCACTGGCAACGCCTAAGATTCGCACGCCGCCATTCCCGAAAACTGCACCCAACAATCTTCGGGGGCTAGCTCCTTGGCCGTCAGACGGTCTGTTCGCCATCACGCCCAAAGCCGCCCCCTCAATCCACGTTCAGACATGACGAACCTGAAGCGCCTTCCCGTAAGTAGGTGGGCGCGTGCAGACTGGCTAGTGTACCGCCGCTGCCGCAGCGTCAAGTCAATGCTCGTCACGGAGCAGGCGCCTCACACCAGGAGTGAAAAATGTCGTGTCGCAAGAACCCTACGGCGCCCCTTCGTGACGCGCGACAGTTCACGGCAGCCATGCACTCACTTGAATATCAAAGACGTGCTGATCAAAGTGCTGGGCGCGCTGACTGATGTCGGAACGATTCAGCGTCACCACCGTGTCGAACGCCTGACGTATAGAGCCTGGGCTGAAGTGATCTACGAGCGCACCGCTCACGCCGTCAACGACCGTCTCGGACGCTCCGCCCACCGTACGCGCAATCACTGGAGTACTGCTCGCCATGGCCTCAACAGGCATGATTCCGAAGTCTTCGATCGCCGGAAAAACAAAAGCTTCCGCCGCCCGATAGAGCATCGACAAGAGTTCATGTGAGGGCTGGTGCACGAACCTGACATCCACTGCCCGAGAACTTGCCATCGCGCGTAGTTGCGACTCCTGTGGACCTGCTCCGGCGAGCACCACGGGAATGCCCAGGGCCGCCCCGGCTTCGACTACCAAATCAAGGCGCTTGTAAGCAACGAACCGGGAGGCCCCGAGAATGAATTCTGACGGCAGCGACTCCAACACGGCGAGATCTTCACCACTAAGGTTCTCCGGCGCAGAGGCGAACCGCCCGACGTCGACTGGCGGGTAGATTACCGTCGCGTCGACATCCCACGCGCGTCGAATGCGCTCGCGCACGAAGTTGCTAATTCCTGCCACGGCTTTCGCCTCCTGGGCGCGAGCCCGGTCGAGTGGCTGCAAGACTTTGGATGCAAGGCGCGTAACTGGTGATTTGCCCCGAGGATCAAGATTGGGCTCCCATACGTACCGTGCTGGCGTGTACGCATATACATACTTGTCGGCATCTCGGGCCTTTCCGGAAAACCTCGCGTGGTGTGCGAACAGGTGAGAACTGCACACCATCCAGTCGATATCGCTCTGCCCAAGTGTCCTCCAAACCGAGAGCATTGCGGGCAATGCAAGTACCTTATGGTGTCGCAGCGGGGTACGTGCCAGCCAAGTCTCATGGACGCGGCCTTGTTCATAGCGCCCGGGCGCACCATTCCAGAGAGCGTGAATATTTGCGCTCGGGTACAGACCGGCAAGCCGATCGACTACATTTTCGGCTCCACCGAATGGTTCGAGCCACTCATGGATGATTGCTCCGCGAGTCACGTGTCGTCTAATTCCTTCCCGAAGCTCGCCGCGATGCGCCCAACTAAAGGTTGCGCTCCTGGCGAAAATCATCTCGCACGGCGGCAATACAGTCGCTATCGCCGCGGCAATTGTGTGGCGCAGTCATCCCGAGTGAAGCAGACAAGGGCGATTCCACATCGCTCTTACAGCTCTGTAGGCGGCACCGCTCATCCAGCGGCAGAAACGACGCGCCTGAAAGCCGCAAAGTGCCTATCGCGCCACTGCACAATGTCGTGATCGAGTGCCCAGTCTATGGCACGACCTCGCGCTCCGACGTCTGCGCGTAGCGCCTCGATCGCGTGCCTCCATTCTTCCGGAGCGTCGGTATCGGGAGACTTTCCACCGGCGCGCCGAACAACGTCGGCAACCGCGCCGACGGGCGCGCCGACGGTAGGGATGCCACGCGCCGCTGCTTCGAGCAAAGTGTTGTTCGGTAGCCCTTCACTCAAACCGCGAGTCGTCATGAGAAACACGTCGGCCGCGCGGTAAACGACATCAGGATCGCGGTATCCGAGGAAGTGGACATTGTTCATAGTTTCAGCGCGAGACCGCACAGCACTCGCTTCCGAACCCGTTCCTGCAACCAGCAGGTGACCGTGCCACCCCTGTGCAATATCTAGTGCAAGCATGGGCCTCTTGTCTGGGTCGACTCGCCCTACCCAGGCAGCCACAAGGGCGTCCTCTTTCAGCCCCAATTCCGAGCGCGCGGCGCGGCGGGTTGCGTCATCTGTGGGCCGGTGCTGTGACGTGTCTATGGCGTTCTCTATCGTGACTATCTGCGTGCTCTCCCCGACAAGTGCTCGAACGTGCGCTGCAACGTCGTCGGATACGCAAACAATAGCTGCGGCATGTTGAGCGGCCCGCCTGTATGCGACTCCGAGAACCGCACGCATTTCTGGGGTGCCAACTCCGTGCTCCGTCCAAACCACTGGAGCCGTTCGCGCGAGCGACTTCGTGAACGCGATCTGCTCACGCTTGAACTGGAGATGGAAAACATCAGCACGATAGTCCGCCACTGACTTCTCAACCGCCATGCGCTCCTCACGGACCCTTAGTAGACCCTTCGCCAGGGTCCGACGTCCCCACTTTGGCCCAAGGTCGATTGCAGTGGCGCGCTGGCCAGCGTCGTCCCAATGAGGAATGTGACCAAAGAGTCGTACCGCTGTGTCCGCGGGGAGGCTGGTCCGGTCGTAGAGCAGCCGGAGGTAATTCTCAGCACCGCCGGCGACTTGTGACTGTACGACGCAAGCGATTCGCAATGGCGGTTCACGAACTTCGTTGTCCAACGTGGGCACCTTCTTCTGTTTGCCTGGCAGAAACTGGTTTTCCAACAAATGTGATCGAGTAAGCGTCGACTCATTCGATAGCATTATTGCGCATCAGACCCACTACCGTTGGGCCGCCCCCGTTGTTTGGTCCGGACGGTGTGTGAGCCGTGGCGTTCCACTTCGTTGGTGCAGTGGCGAGCATAGTCGAGGGGCGCGAGGTAGCTGTTGCGTCTCATAAGCGTGGTGACAGCGGGGCCGTGAGGGAGAGATGGGCCCTGGCGGCAGGATGGAAGTACCACTACATCTGCCTGCTGGAAGGACCTATCCCTCATCACCCACGCTAAGCCCCGCGCGCGCCGGAGGGCCGGTATCGCCCAATTCAGTGCTGCCAGCATCGTCCCGTCGCTCACGTCGCCGCGGAAGCCGGGGTGTCGCGGGCGTGCCTGTCGAAGCGGAAGTCCCGATTCGAGCGCGAGGGTGAACAGGGACTTCAGGACCGCTGCAGCGCACCGTTCGAACGTCCCGCGGTCACGGAGTCCGAGGTGGTGGACATGATCGAGGCGTGGCGGCGTGAGCACTACTGGACGGCCAGAGCGATCCGGCGCGAACTGGTCGCTCACGGCCATACGATCTCGTTGGCTACCGTCGGCGGGTGGCTCAAACGTCTCAGGATCTCCCGGTTTCGCCACCTGGACCCGGATGGATGAACCAACTGGGTCGTGGGCACCATCACGGCCCGGTTCGCGGGCCACACGGTCCACTTGGACGTGAAGAAGGTCGGACGGATCCCCGACAGTGGTGGACACCGCGCCCACGGGCGCAGCAGCGCCCAGCATCGTGCTTCGGATCGGGCCAAGACAAGCGGCGCCAAGGGCAGCTACGTCTTTCTGCACTCGATGATCGACGACTACTTCCACCTGGCCTACGCTGAACCCCTCGAAGACGAGAAGGCCGCCACCACCATCGGCTTCTGCTCACGAGCTCGCGCGTTCCTCAAGGCTCACGGCATCGACAGGTTCGTGCGCGTCGTTACCGCCAACGGCGCCAACTACCGGGCCGCGGTTGCGGGCCACCCTGAGCACGTCCTCCCTGAACTCCTTCGGCAACGCTTTCGGCATGAGGAACATCCTTCCAGCAGCAACCTCAGTCACCGCAAGTCAGGAATCACCTCAACCCTCAGCAGTCCCCGGCGTGGTGCATGAGGGGTCGGTCCTTCCAGCAGACGGATGTAGTGGTACTTCCATCCTGGCCCAGGGGCTATCCCTCCCTCGCGGCCATGCCGTCCCTAACCTCATGAGAACCAACAGCTAGTACGCCCCTCGCTTGGCGAAGACTGCCAAGAAGGTGCGGAACATGATGACCAGATCCCCGCCGAGGCTCCAGTTCTCTGTGTAGTAGAGGTCGAGCAGCACAGCCTGATCCCATGGAAGGTCGGAACGACCGCTCACCTGCCACAGACCTGTGATGCCGGGCTTCACCAATTGGCGACGACCCACTCGCTCATCCCACTGCTCGATCTCACGCGGCAAGGGCGGCCTCGGCCCCACCATCGACATCTGTCCCTTGAGAACATTGATCAGTTGAGGCAACTCGTCGAGCGAAAATCTGCGCAAGTACCTGCCGGGTCCGGTGACGCGTGGGTCGTTCCTCATCTTGAACAGGGCTCCATCGCTCTCGTTCGTCTCTAGCAAGTCCTCAAGACGCTCCTCCGCGTCCACGTGCATGGACCGGAACTTCAGCATGGCGAACGGATGCATGTTCTGTCCCACGCGCTGTTGTCGGAACAGCACAGGCCCGGGGGAACTCAGCCTGACGACGACAGCGATCACCGCCATCGGCAGCGCTGAGATGAGCAGGAGGGCTGCGGCGATCGTGCGGTCGAACAACGCCTTGACCCAGTACTTGAGGCCGGAGAAGGTGGGCGTCTCGACATACATGAGGGGAAGACCCTCGACCGGGCTCATTTGCACCCGAGGCCCCGCAACGTCTACGAGTGAAGGCGCGACGATCAGGCCAATCTCTGTGCCCTCGAGCGACCATCCGAGCCGGCGCGATTCAGCCAAAGACATAGCGTCGTTGCCGGCGAGCAGGATGAGTTCAGCGCCAACCGCGCGAGCTTGGTCGACTGCGTTGTCGAGTTGGCCCACGTAGGGCACCCCCAACACCTCGTCAAGCCCTTGCAGACTCAACCCCGGCGGCGTCGCAACTCCCACGACATGTAGACCCGCACGACGCGCTCGATTGAGCCGCCGCACCATCTGCTCGACGGTGCGGACCGGCCCCACCACCAGCACCTGTGCCTGCAACTCACCGCTGTCACGCTGCGCGTGAACCCAGTGGCGCCAGGCAGCCCGATAGAGCACAAGAGTCGCGGTGCCGACTGGGATTGCGAATAGCAGATAACCGCGGCTGATTTGCCATTGCGTCAAGAATCCCACAATGGCGACGATCGCAAAGGTCAGCCACGAGGCGTTTATCACTCGTTGGAATTCTTGCGGCCCGTGACCCAAAATCCGCGCCTCGCGCGATCGCGCCCAGCCAAGCTGGAGTATCCACAGTACTGCTATCGCAAGTGAGACAAGCCAGTAGGTGGGGGCCGACGTACCTGAGACAGGAGCAACAGGATCCCAACCGAACCGCACTGCGTGGGCCAGTACCATTACTACCGCAACGACGAATGCGTCCGTGAGGAATAGGCGCCGCTCGTATTTGAGCGACCAGCCGTCTTTGCCCCCCATGCGCTCTGAGGACGCCTCATCACGAATAGAAGCGCGTGCGAATATCACACCGCACACACTAGCGAGCGTGCGGAGGTTCTCACTACCTAGGCCCGCGCACGTGACAGAATGGGCCAGCGCCTGAGAGCCAGGCGCGGACGGGACAATCACGTGGAACTGCAGGACTACCTGCTCATTCTGAGGAAGAACTGGTGGCTGATTCTGCTTGCAGCCATCGTGGGCTCAGCGGCGGCAGTGGCATATAGCGTCACCGCCACACCCTCCTACACAGCCTCGGCCAAAGTGTTCGTCTCCACCTCTGGTGGAGACAGCGTCTCCGAGCTTCAGCAGGGCAACACGTTTACGCAACAGCGCGTCACCACCTACGCGCAACTGGTGAAGACCGCGGCGGTACTGCAGCCCACAATCGAGGCCCTGGGAATCGACACATCCGTCGAGAGCCTGCGTGAAGCCGTCTCGGCAACTGCGCCCCTCAACACCACGGTCCTGGACATCACGGTCACCAACGCGGATCCTGTGTTCGCGGCTAGCCTCGCAACAGCAACAGCGAACGCACTCATCGAAGTGGTGGAGGACATCGAGACCACCGAGGCGAATACCGAGTCACCCGTGAGCCTGTCGGTAGTCCAGGAGGCCGAGGTGCCGTCACAGCCCACGAGCCCACGGCTCAGCTTGAACGTAGCGTTGGGACTCTTGCTAGGCATTGCTATTGGCGTCGGTTTCGCACTTCTGCGCAACGCCCTCGACACGCGCGTGCGAGGCGAGCGCGAAGTAGAGCTGATCACGGACAAGCCCGTCATAGGCGGCATTGTCTTCGACCCTAAGGCCAAAGAACGCCCGCTGGTGCTCCACTCGGAGCCCCGCAGTCCGCTCGCCGAGTCCTTCCGCACCCTGCGCACCAACCTGCAGTTCCTCGATGCAGGCAAGCGGCACAGGAGTTTTGTAGTCACGAGCTCGCTGCCGGGCGAGGGCAAGAGCACCACTGCGGCCAACCTCGCGATTGCCCTCTCGGACGCCGGTGCGCGCGTGCTTCTCGTGGGTGCCGACCTGCGCCGGCCCAAGACGGCGCAATACATGGGCATCGAGGGTGGAGTAGGCCTCACTGACGTGCTGGTGGGCCGAGCGCAACTGGCCGATGCCACCCAGCAGTGGGGGCGGACTAGCCTCTACCTCTTGCCGGCGGGCACCATTCCTCCGAACCCCTCCGAGCTGCTCGGATCCACGACCATGGCGGATCTCATTGAGCGCCTGCGCGGCGAATACGACGTAGTGCTCTACGACTCTCCCCCGCTGCTTCCGGTGACAGACGCCGCGGTGCTCGCACGCCTGGTGGGCGGGAGCCTGCTGGTGGTCGCCACCGGCCGCACGCGCCGTCCTCAACTCGAGGCCGCGGTTGACGCACTCGAAAACGTCGAGGCTCCCGTGTCGGGAGTCGTGCTCACCATGCTCACCACGAAGGGCCCTGACGCTTACGGGTACGGCCGCTACGGCTACACCTACGAGGAGCCGTCAACTAGGAAGAAGTAGCTCAACGCGAAATGCCCCCCGCCGAGGCGAGGGGCATTTCTGTCAGTTGATTGAGCGGCTCAGACGCTCTGATTCGAGCGGCGTCGCACGGCGAATGCCGCGGCGCCTCCGCCGACCACAACCAGCGCGCCGGCACCAACCAGCAGACCCATGTTGTCGAAGCCGGTGGCGGCGAGGCCATCCTCGGTTCCGGCGCCCACCCCATCGCCGGTGTCGCCGCCCTCTGCGACGACGACGGTAGCGGTGTCAGTCGCCACGCCGTTGACGATGAGCGAGAGGCCCACCGTGCCCTGGTCGCTCGGCGGGGTCACGGTCCAAGAGACCGATCCGCCGTCCACGACCTTGACCTGGGACGTCACCGTGCCGGCGATCGAGGCGTCCTCGCCTGCAGTGGTCGCCTGAAGCTGGTGCTCGTCGCCATCCGCGCCCGTGCTCGTGCAGGCGAACGAGTCGCCGGGAGCGGTCTGGCTCGTGGCGCACGTCAGTTCGGCCTCAGGTGCCGGATAGGTGGCCATTGCGGCCGTGGGTGCTGCTAGCGAGAGTCCGGCGATAGCGCCGATCGCCAAGGTTCGTCGAATGATCATGTGTCCCTCCAAGGAAGTGGCTACCCTGTCTAGGCTCCAAGATGCATGGTAACTCGCACAATGGCGAGCATCAGCCCGAATGCGCAATATGTGATCTACCCCACAGGGCTCGCCGACTCATCGGCTGCATTCGGTCCGCGAACCCACAGGTACCGTGGTGCCACGCGGGCTCCGAGGCCCGCTCGACTAACCACCAACGCAACTGCGAGGAACACCCATGACGACGGTCCTCACCGTGTGTACGGGCAACATCTGCCGCTCCCCCGCCGTGGAGGCGCTGCTGAGGCACCACCTAGGCGATATTGCCGACTTCTCCAGCGCGGGCACCCACGCCATGACCGACACCGGTATTCCCGCCCAGATGCTGATGGGCCTGGACGCCGCCGGAATCGACGCCCGCGCCCACCGTTCCCGCCAGCTCACTGAGTCATTAGCGCGCGAGGCGGACCTCATCATCGCCATGACGGCGGAGCACCGCACGCGCATAGTGCAAGAGGTGCCCTCTGTGCTGCGCCGCACGTTCCTGTTGGACGAGCTCGCGAAGGCTGCGCGGGAACAGGCGCCTCTGGAAGGCGACAGCCCCGCCGAACGGCTGCGCAACATCCCCGATGCGATTCAGGGCTTCCGGCCCGAGCTCAGCGCGTTCCAGATCGAGGACGTTCCCGACCCGTACCGTCGCAGCCAGGACGATTACGACCGTGCTTACGCCATGATCGAGGCCGCGGTGCGTGACATCAGCGCGTGGGTGCGGGGCTGACCGGCCCCTCGAGACTAAAAAGTAGGCCGGGCGGTGAACCGCCCGGCCTACTTTTGTTAACGGTGTGAGTTAGACGGAAACCGTCTCGCGCGACTGCAGGTTGTTCGAGCCGGCCTTGCGACGGGCACCGATTGCCAGTGCGGCTGCGCCGGCGACCAGGAGGCCACCCGCTGCGACCGCAAGGCCCATGTTGTCTGCGCCTGTGGCGGCGAGCGAGTCGCCGTCAGCGGTGGTGCCGCCGCCAACTGCGCTGTCTCCGTCGGTGATCGTCACCGTCGAGGAGTCCACGACTTCGCCGTCGAGCGCGGCCGTGATGGTCACTTCGCCGCTCACACCCTCAGGCAGGGTCACGGTGAAATTTGCCGCGTTGTTCTCGATGAGCTTGGTGAGGGACACAGTGCCTGCGATCGAGGCATCAGCACCATCGGTGGTGATGGACAACGTCGCGTCCGAACCGTTAGGACCCGAGATGGTCACGTTGAAGGAAGCACCGGCCTCGACAACGGAGGTCTCCAACTGGAGGGAGTCCTCGGGAGCCGGGTAGGTGGCGTTGGCGCCGGTAGCGGTGCCGAGTGCCAGGACGGCGGCGGTGGCCGCTCCGGCCAGAAGTGCGCGAACTCTCATGAGGTTCCCCAGACTAACTAAGTGATGCGAAAAAATACGGATGCAGACGAAAGGTTAGCAACCTTCCGGCGATTCGAGAACTTCGGCGACGTTAACAGTAGGTTTCGCGCCAGGTGTGAGAGTCGCATCAGTCCATTGTGCCGAGGGTTCGTAGGACTGTAGTTCCCACGCGAGAGTCCGCGTCTGCCCTGGCAGAACCTCTACTCTGACGTTCGCTGCGGGCCGGCCGTGATGGATTACGGGCCGCATCTGGGCCTGCTCCCCATCGAGTGCGAGATTCGTCACTGAGGTACCTGAAGGGGGGTAGATCACTACATTCGCGTGAAACTCTCCTGCAGGCACAAAGGCGTCAGCCCCCGAGACATACCCCGGAAGGTCATTCACATCGCCGTCGAATGTGTGTGTGAGTTCAAGAACCGCACTGCCACCGGTGGTTTGATCACCTGCGCCACACATCGAGCGCTCCGCCTCCAGGGTCGCGTCGACGTAGTAGCCGATCTTCGAGCCAGAGCCGTCGTTGATGAAAACACCGAGGGTCTCGTCCTGCTCAAGGATGTTGCCACCCGCGACGGTGGTGTCGAGGACTGCCTGCTCCGCCTCGTTGGCGGACCACACCAGTAGGCGCTCCTCGTCGAGGGCCCGCTGAGCGCCATCCATCACGCCCGCGCCGCCGCTGACGAGTTCGCCGAACAGTTCGCGCGCGGCGAGCGCGAAGAACGCGTCTTGAACGTTCGGGTCCTCGTAGCGCAGGTAGATCTCGTTAAGCAGCACCTGAGCGAGGTTGTCCCCGCTGATGGTGAGCCCGTCCACCTCACGCTCGTCGGAGCCGGCCATCATGTACTGGAGCGCCACCGGGTCCACCGCGATGACGCCGTCGGGGACGCTGCCCCGCTCCCGTTCCCAGAACGCGGACGCCACCTGGGCGGCACGCGGGAACTCCGGCGTGAAGGTGACGTTCTGCAGGTACAGCGACATACGGCGGGTGAAGATCTGATACTCGTCGTCGGTGAGCTCGGTGACCTCTTCGTCCGGCACGTTGAGGTCGCCGGCGGTGTAGTACTCGCCCAGTTCGAACCGGCCATCGTCAATGGTCACTTCCAGCGCCGCGCCCACGATGCCGCCCAGCGCACGTGGCTCCGCGTTGTTCTGCATCAGCACCATGTACTCGCGCGGCCCCTCGCCGCCGAGCATGCCGGGCAGCACCTGCGCGGTCGCGTAGGCATCGGCCACCACCACAGAGAGTTCGTCGATCTCCGTGCGCAACCGCTCGAAGGGCTCGCGCACCTGTGCGATGGCCCCGTCCGCATCGGCCGCCTGCAATGCCGTGTTCTGACTGGCGAGCGCGGCATCCGCACTTTCCAGCGCGGGAACAAAGGGCTCGAGGAAGAACGGGTCAATACGCCCGTCCTCGAACGGTGGCGCCTCGAGAGCACTGAGGTCGTCGAGCTCCGCGAGCGGGCCCAAGGCGTCCTCGGCGAGCACGCCCATCGCGGTGCCGGCGGCCTGCAGCGGCCGCACCTGGTCGCCCAGCCACGGCGTACGGGCGGCCAGCCACCAGTGGGGGCCGTCGCTGTGGGCGTTGAAGCTCTGCGCGGACTGCGCGAGTTCGTCGACGGTGGTGGAGAGTGCCGCCGCGTCGCGGTCGGTCAGCGCCTGCTGCGCGCGGGCGGCGCCGCTGTCGAGAGCCTGCGCCTCTTCCATGAGCCGCATGCCGTCCCACGCGAGCCAGCCAGCCCATACTGCGAGGGCGAGCACGGGCGCCAGCACCCACGGCCACACGCGGCGCTTGCGCGTGCGCGGCGCCGCGTGGGTGGGCTGCTGAGCCATGGACGACCTCGCTGAGAGAGAAGGAGTGGGGGCCGGAGTCGGATGCCCGCCGCCCCGCTGGGACACCTTACCTAAGGCGCGTAGGCGGACTGCGCCGCCCGAGCATCGGCCGTACTGGGCTTTGGCGAGGGTCTAACTGATGGCGCCGCCGTCGCTGTCGGGCTCGCCGTGCGCCAGCCACGAGCAGGTCATGAGGCCGTCGTCCGCGACGCACCCGACCGCTCCCACCGCGAAGTCTTCGTTGACGATGTTCGCCCGGTGCCCCGCCGAGTTCATCCAGCGGTTCACGATCTCCTGCGGCTCGACGTCCGCACGCGACAGGTTCTCGCCGGCGATCGCCCCCTCCGCGCAGTCGAGCGACAGCACCTGGTGCTCGAGGGAGTCGGCGTCCGCGGCGTCCCGCGCGCGCTCGGTGGCGGGCTCGACCAGGCAGTCGCTCCATTCGAGCTCGTCGAGGCCCTGGGCGGCGCGCTCCTCGTTGGTGCCCTCGAAGAGCTGCTGGGCGTAGGTCTCCGGCTCGAGGAGGGACTGCTCAGGGCCGGCGCACCCTACTGTTGCCACGGCGAAGGCAAGTGCCGTTGCCAGGCCACTTTTCGCTCGGCCGAATGTCATTCCACGTACCCCTGGAAGATCACCGAGCACGCCATCCCGGCGATCTCTTCGCCCGGCTCGACGGCGCGGTTGGTGTCCTCGAACGAGACGCCCACGCAGCCCACGCCCGCGCGCTCGAACAGTGGGTCGATGAGGTTGGGCAACTGCAGGTCGTCCGCAGCCCACGTGTCGACCACCTCCGCGGCGCTCTGGTCCGAGCGCGACACGTTCTCGCCCGCGTAGTCGAAGTCGCCGCAATCGGCCGGGAGCTCCTCGCGAGGGACGGTCTCTGCGCCCGGCAGGTCGGCGGCGCGGTCGCGGGCGTGGCCGGTCATGCAGTCGCTTGTTGTCAGGCGCCCGACGCCTTCCTGTACGCGCATGGCGTTGATCTGGTCGAGCAGCTGCTGCTCGTACTCGGCCGGGGCAGGCATGTCGACCGGCTGCCGGATGGCGCAACCTGTCAAGGCGGCCGATGCGGTCGCGGCTAGCGCTATTGCGGCGGCTAGTGCTTTGGCTGGGCGGGTTCGCGGCTTCACGGGTTCAGGGTAGCCAGCCGATGCGGGGGTCGGGTTTGCGTGGGTTCGTTGGCCCGGTTTTCTAGCCGTCCCCAGGCAGTGCCGGACTTGTCTTGTCCACAGTATTCTGCCAGGGCTTATTCAATGTCAGAGGTCGGTGTTTGACTTGCCTCATGACCACGACCACCGAGTCCGCCCCGCCGGTCCAGGACGACTGGGCCGAGCTCGTCGGCGTGCTCCGCGAGGCGCACCGGCTGATGGACAAGGCGCGCGGGCCGCTGGCCGGCCCCGGTGTTCGCGAGCTCAACGAGGACCTCCTCATGGAGGTGCACGGGGAGCTCGCGGGCGTGAAGAAGTCGTGGGACCTGTGCATGGCGCCCACGAGCGCGGAGATCGGGCGGCGCTCGACGCCTGACCTGGGCTCGACCGGACTGTCGCGCAAGCGCGGGTTCACAGACCCTGCGGACATGCTGGCCAACCAGACGGGCGGCTCCCGGCGTGATGCCCGCACGCTCATCGACGTGGGGCGCGCGATGGCCGATGCCGAGGCCCAGGAACGCAAGGAGCTCGAGGCCTTGGCGACCGGGGCGCCGCCGCCCGAGCCCGAGGAGCCGGTATACCCGGCGGTGGCGCGGGCGTTGGCGGAGGGGCGCATCGGAGTGGAGTCCGCTCGCGCGATCACCGGGATGCTCGACTCCGTGCGAGAGATGGTGACGCGCGAGGTGGTGGCGGAGACGGAGCGGCTGCTGGTGGCCAAGGCCCCGGGGCTCTCTACCGAGAAGTTCCGGGTGGTCGTGCGCCGGCACTTGGCCTGGCTGCGCGCCGAAGCCGCCGAGGAGCGCCAGAAGAACATGGCCGCCGACCGCTACCTGCTACTCACCGAGCAGAGCGACGGCATGGTGGAGATTCGTGGCCGGCTCGATCCGGTGAGCGCGGCGCCGCTGCGCGCGGCCATCGAGGGGATGGTCAAGCGGGCGTTCCGTATGCGGCGGGACGATCCTGACCCCCTGGCGCCCGACAACCGCACGGTGGGACAGATCCGGGCCGATGCCCTGAGCACCTTTGCTCGTCACATGCTCGGGTGCAGCAAGGCGCCGATCTCGCGCGCGTCCACCACTGTGGTGGTGCGGATCGGGCTGGACGAACTGCGCCGGGGCGTGGGTGCGGCCGAGGTCGAGGGCGGTGACGGCGTCATCCCCGTCTCGGAGCTGCGGCGGCTGGGCGTGGATGCGCAGTACATCCCCGTGGTGCTCGGCGGCAAGGGCGAGGTGCTCGACGTGGGCCGCAAGTGGCGCCGGTTCTCCCGGGCGCAGCGAACCGGATTCCTTGAGCGGGACGGCGGCTGCGCGATGTGCGGGGCGCCCCCGAGCCACTGCGAGGCCCATCACATCAAGTGGTGGGACCGGGACCGCGGGCGCACGGACCTTTCGAACGGCGTAATGTTGTGCGTCGCTTGCCACCACACGGTGCATGGAAACGACTGGGGCATCAAGACCACCCACGACCAGGTGTGGTTCATCCCGCCAGCGGAGGTGGATCCGGCAAGGACTCCGCGGCTGGGTGGCCGTGCTCGATTCGGGGTCACGCCCGAAGAACGAGAACAGCTGGTCGCGGCGGGGTCGCCGCGCGGGCCTAACGATGAGGACGGGCCTGACGACGCCGACGGACCCGGCGACGAGGACGGGGCTGACTCGGAGTTGGAACTGGGGTTGTTTGACGAACCCGTGAGTCCCGATGCTGGGTGAACTCTGCCCGTTTCCGGGCGCGAGCTCAGCAGCCCTGGAGGATCGCCGCCTTGGTGAAGCCCGCGGTCTGGTAGGCGTACATGTAGGCCCAGTACCAAGGGGCCAGACTCTCCCCCACGTCCACCATGGCGATGTCGCCCGTGTCGCAGCGCTCCATGATCATGCGCGCTCGAGAGATGTGGGGAGTGAGAGTGATGACGGCGGCCGAGTCCCAGCCGTGCTCGACCATCTCGTCCTCGAGCCAGCGGGCCTCACCGCGCGTGGTGAAGGGGTCGGGCTTCGAGCACAGCACCGGGATTCCGGGTTCAAGGTCGAGCGGAGCCTCGGGAGCGTCCGGACCGGTGCCCGAGTTCTCCGCGCCGGCAGACCCGGCAGCCTCGTTGGTGAGCTTGTCCCCCGCGCCCGCAGACCCGCTCGCCTCGGCGGTGCGCTCGGCCCCCGCGCCGGCAGAGCCGACCGCCTCGGCGGTGCGCTCGGCCCCTGCGCCGATTCCCTCAGCCCTTCCGTCGAGCCCGCAGGCCCGCGCGGCCTCGGTCCAGCGGTCGCTCTCCTCGGGGTCGAGCGAGACGAGCAGCGCCTCGGCGCGGCCGTCTGCGATCAAGTCGTAGGCCACCTCCATGCGGGCGTCCGTGGGTGGGCCGATCACGTAGGCGACGTCCACGTTGACCGTGCCGGGGTCGTCGGTGGCGGGCGTGACGAGAATCGGAATCCCGACGACGACAAGCACGATGGCCACTGCGACGACGACGATCGCCGCCTTGCCCCGCCGGCGCATCGTCGGCTAGAGCCTTTCGGCGAGCAGTTGGGCGAGGTGGCGGCCGCGGATCCCGGCGAGGTCGTCGGCCTGAGTGCGGCAACTGACGCCGTCCGCGAGGAAGATGCTGTCCTCGGGTGCGTCGCGCAGGGCCGGCAACAGCGAGTTCTCGGCGACCTTGACCGAGACGTCGTAGTGGCCCTTCTCGGTGCCCCAGTTGCCGGCCAGTCCGCAGCAGCCCGAGGCCTCCGTGACGGTCGCGCCCAGGTCCCGCATGAGCTCGCGGTCGGCGCCGAACCCCACGACCGAGTACTGGTGGCAGTGCGGCTGCACCACGGCCGAGACGTCGGCGAGGCTCGGCGCCTTCCAGCCGTCTTTGGGCTTCACCGGCGCCTGGCCGGTGAGGACCTCGGCGAGCGTGAAGGTGTGGCTCGCGACCGCGACGGCGCGCGGGTCGTCGGGCAGCAGCTCGAGCAGGTCGGAGCGGAGCGTGGCGATGCAGCTCGGCTCGACACCGATGATCGGGATCCCGTTGATCGCGAAGGGGCCCAGCACCTTCAGCAGGTCGCTCATGCGTCGCCGGGCGCCGTCGAGCTGCCCGGTGCTGATCCACGTGACGCCGCAGCACGCCTGCTCGCGGGGCACGATCACGTCGAGCCCGGCCGCCTCGAGCACCCGGATGATCGCCGTCGGAACCTCGGGGTCGAGTCCGTCGGTAAAGCTGTCGGCCCACAGCACCACACGCTGTCGGGTGGGGGCCTTGCCTGCCTCGGCCGATGCACTGCCGTCCGTCTGCGCTGTGTCGTCCAACTGCGCGGCATCAAAGGCGGGCGAGCCGGGACGGACCGCACTGAGAACCTCCGCCTCCGTGCCTGCCGCTGGCGTGGGGACGTCGGTGGCGGATGAAGCCGAACCCTCGGCGCCGGGCTCGATCCCGCGCCCCGCGTCTGCGCGAGGCGACTCCTGGCCTACTGAACGATGAGCGCTCGACTGGGTCCCGCTCCCGCCGTCCAGGGCCACCTTGTCGCCAGCCGCCGAACTGGACTGGCCCGCCTGAGGTTCGCCGGAGCGAGCCGAGCCGCGCTCTGCTGGGCTCGCCGAACCTGGAGCACCAGACCCAACCCCGCTGCCGCCGTCCTGGGCCGCTGTGTACCCCACCAGCTCGGAAGCGGACTGCGCACCGCTAGCGCCGCCGATGCCGGACCCAGCCGACCCGCGCCCACCCGAAACCTGCGCACTCAACCCGGCCACGCTGTCAATGTCGGGCGCCGCCTTGTAGCCAGCCCCAGCCGCCGAAGCGCCAGGCCCCACCGGTCGATGCGACTTCGCCACCTCGGTGCGGCGGAAGGGCGTCGCCGCGAAGACCGGCAAGCGGCGGCGCGTGTCCATGCCCGCCGCACCCACCGCAAACTTCTGGATCCACGCCGGACGGAGCAGCGCGTTGACGAGCCTCGGCGCGACGCCGACCACCTTGAGCCAGCGCGGCAGCCAGCCGATGCTGTAGTGAGTCATCGGCCTTACTTTGTTCTTGTACGACCGGTGCAGCACCTCGGCCTTATAGGCCGCCATGTCCACGCCCGAGGGGCAGTCCGAGCTGCACGCCTTGCAACTGAGGCACAGGTCCAGGCTCTCGCGCACCTCCGGCGCCGTGAGGCCGCCCACGAGCGTGCCGTTGATCGCATCCTGGAGCACCCGAGCTCGTCCGCGCGTGACGTCCTTCTCGTCCCCCGTCGCCGCGTAGCTGGGGCACATGAATCCCGAGCCCGAGCCGATCGCATCGGCCCGGCACTTGCCCACGCCCGTGCAGCGGTGGACCGCCTCGGTCAGGTCGCCGTGATCGTGAGCAAAGGCGAGGCCTCCGCTGCTGGGCTTCGTACGGGGCGCGGCGGGCCGGCGCAGGTCCTGATCCAACGGCGCCGGGTCGACGATGATGCCCGGGTTCAGGTGGCCGCGTGGGTCGAACAGGGCCTTGACCTGGCCGAACAGCGCGATCGCCTCGGGCGAGTACATGGCCTTGAGCAGCTCACCGCGGGCCCGACCGTCGCCGTGCTCCCCCGACAGTGATCCGCCGTGCGAGGCCACCAGCGCGGCCGCGTCCTCCATGAACGCGCGCAAGGGTCGGCCGTCGTGCTGCAGCGGAATGTCGAGCCGCACGTGAATGCAGCCGTCCCCAAAATGTCCGAACGGCTGACCCGTCACCCCGTGCGAGGCCATGAGCGAATCGAACTCGCGCAGGTAGGTGCCCAGGTGCTCCGGCGGGACCGCCGCGTCCTCCCAGCCCGGCCAGCACTCCTTGTTGTCGGCGCTCCGGCCCGCGAGACCAGCCCCGTCGGCGCGGATCGCCCATAGCCGGGCCGCCTCGCGCGGGTCCTCGAGCACGCGCACGGAGTCGGTGCCGCAGTCGGCGAGCAGGCCGGCAAGGATCGACCGCGCCTCCGCCTCGGTGTCCGCGCCCACCTCGATGAACAGCCAGCCCCCGCCCGGCGGCAGGTCGGGGATCGCCTGCGCGCCCTTCGCCAGCCGGATCCGATCGACCAGCCGCGCGTCCAACCCTTCGACCGCGTGGGGGCCGTGCTTCATGATCGGCACCACGGCGTCGGCCGCCGCAGGCATGTCCGCATATCCCAGGGCGGCCGTCAGCCGGACCGGGGCGATCGGCACCAGGCGCACTGTGGCCTCGACCGTGGTCGCGAGTGTGCCCTCGGTGCCCACCAGGAACTTGGCCAGGTCCGCCCCGTTCTCCGTCAGGAGGTGCTCGAGGCTGTAGCCGCTCACCTGCCGGTCGAACCGACCGAACTCCGTGCGGATCAAAGCCATGTTGGCCCGGACGAGGTCGCTCAACCCGGCGACCGCATCGGCCGTCCGTGGGCCCGCGGCCAGCACCCGACCGTCGCCCGTGATCGCCTGCAAACCCAAGACGTTCTGCGCCGTCTTGCCATGCGCGACCGCGTGAGGGCCGCATGCGTTGTTGCCGATCATCCCGCCCAGCGTGGCGCGGTTGGTGGTCGACGGGTCCGGGCCGAACCGCAGCCCGTGCGGCGCCGCGACCTTCTGCAGCTCCGAGAGCACCACGCCGGGCTGGACCCGCGCCGAGCCGCCCTCGGCGTCGACCTCAAGAATCTTGTTCAGGTGGCGGCTCACATCGATGACCACGCCCGGCCCGATCGCGTTGCCGGCGACCGAGGTGCCGCCGCCGCGCATGGTGACCTGCGCATCGGCCGTGCGGGCGGCCTCCAAGGTCGCGGCGAGGTCGTCACCGTCCCGCGGGAAGACCACCACGGCCGGGGGCACCCGATAGTTGGAGGCATCCGAGGAGTACTCGGCGCGGCGGCGGGTGTTGTCGTCGACCTCGCCGTCGATGTGTGCGCGCAGGTGAGCCGCGAGGTCCGTGGTCTCAGGCGCAGGGGCGGTCACGCCGTCATTCTTTCACGGGCGCCGATCGGCCCTGACGGCTACGTAGCGCGCACGAGGCCTCGAAAAGTGGCCATGGTGACTACGCAGGAGGCTGCGTAGAAGGCGAGGCGGTCAGGAAGCCGCAGCCTTCTCCTCGATCTCCACGCCCAGCTCCTCGAGCAGGCCGCGCACCCGCTGCTCGATCTCGTCGCGGACCGGCCGCACGTTCTCGATGCTCGTGCCCGGCAGCGCGTCGATCTCCCAGTCGAGGTAGCGCTTGCCCGGATACACGGGGCAGGCGTCGCCGCAGCCCATGGTGACCACCACGTCGGCCGCCTTGAGGGTCTCCTCGGTCCACGGCTTGGGGAACTCGCCCGAGATGTCGATGCCGACCTCGCGCATGGCCGCCACGGAGTGCTCGTTAAGCGTGAGGCCCGGCTCGGAGCCGCCGGACCAGCCGATCGCACGGTCGCCCGCCAGCTGCTTCATGAAGCCGAGCGCCATCTGCGACTTGCCCGCGTTGTGGACGCACAGGAAGAGGACCACCGGCTTGCCGTCGCGGGTCTCGTTCTCGATGCGGCTGAGCGCGTGCAGGCGCTGGCGCGCGAACCGCTCGGCAAGCAGCGGCAGGTAGTTCACCACGGTCGCGCGGCCGGAGAACTGGTCGTAAGAGGTGGCGAGGAACTTCTCGATGGTCTCGCGATTGAAGGTGCCGACGAACTCCGACTCGAGTTGGCGGGCGGCCGTCTCGAGGGCGTACGTCTGGTCGATCGAGAAGGTCTCGAGGCGCTTGAGGTGGCTCATGGCTTAACTTCCATTCGTGACAGCGGCAGCGAGGCGCTGCACGCGGGGTTGGATCTCAATGAAGGCTTGGGCGAAGGCCTGGGCGGTGGAATCGTCCGATGCACGGGCTGGGTCCGGCACGGACCAGTGCAGGGCGGCGTCGCCGTCGAGGGTTTCGCGCGCGTTGTCGCACACGGTGATGACGAGGTCGCCTTCCCGGCGATCAGCGGCGAGGGCGGTAGGGACGTAGGACAGCGGCTGCAGGCCGTGGCGCGCGAGCTCGGCGACGGCATACGGATTCACGAAGGGCGCCGGCGCGGTCCCGGCCGAGGCGACCGGCACGTCGGACTGGCGTGCGAACAGGCTGGCCGCGAACTGCGAGCGGGCGGAGTTGGCGGTGCAGACGAACACCACTCGGCAGGCGCCGACGGCGTCTCCGTGCGCGGCCGTGGCCGCGACGAGCGGCTGCTCCCAGTCGAGGGCGAGGTACGAGCGACGGCCGTCGCCCTCGGAGCGCCGCCTGATGACTGCTCCGGCCTGCGTGAGAACCCCTACGTGATGCGCGAGGAGGTTACTCGGGAGATCGAGGTCGCGGGACAGCTCGGAGGGGGAGCGGTCCGAGAGCGCGAGGGCGTCGACGATGCGCAGCCGCTGGGGGTCCGCCAGCGCGGACAGCAGGGCTCGCCGGTCGGTCGTCGGGGGCGCGCTCATGCCGCCAGTGTACCTCAATGTTGGTTGAGGTATTCGACGAGCGAGTGCCTACCATGCACGGGCCCAGGCCCGCCCCAATGCCCGCCTTCGCCGCGCCGAGGCGGCGAGAGTGATGGCGCTCACACCCGCATTGGCGCTAGCATGACGAAGGTCCCTAGGGGTTCAACGATGAGCCCGTACTCTCCGTTCACGCGTGACTACTTCCGTCACTTGGTTCACATGAGTTGACTGGCGTCACATGAGTCACACCCTCCCGTTGACAGTGTGAGAAATGTCACTAATCTCGAATTGGGCGAGGGAGTTGAGGGGATCGCGCACATCGCGATCCATCCCTCGTGCTGGGGAGGATGTCATGAAGCTAGGAACCAAATTTCTCGTGACGCTGAGCGCTACTGCGCTCGCGCTCGTGGGATGGGCCGTACCGGCCGCGGTCGCGACCGGCGGCGGAGGCTCATCCGATAACAAGAACACTGCCGACTACTGGTTGAACCAGTACGACAACGCCGTTGCCTGCTACTACAGCGAGGGCGACTCCGGTCACGGTGAAGTGACCGACGACGCCGAGGGAAACGAGGGCGTCAAGCTCAAGGAGTTCGTGCAGTCCTGGGAGGGTGACCGCTGGGAGGTGCTCATCGTCAAGGGCGGCAACGACCGCAACGTCTACGAGTTGCCCAACGCCAACGAGGTCTATCACGCACCCGACAACGCAAGCGGAAAGCCTGCTGGCGTCTCGCACTGGATCGTCTGTAAGGGCTCGCAAGAGCAGCAGACCTTCCAGCCCGACTGTGCGTCGATGACGTTCGAGTATCCGGGCTCCACCAAGGACCAGCACATCAACGTCGAGATCAAGCCTCGCGGCGCCGATGCCGGCGAGAGCAACATCACGCTGAACTTCCACAACGACGACGACTCGTGGAGCAACCCCTACACCGCGGTCTACGCCGACCACCCGAACTGGCCAGGCTGGGCCGAGTACACGGTCGTGTGGGTCCAGGTCTCCGGGCAGGACTACCACTGGTCCGGCGCTCTCGACTGCGGCGAGCCCGACCCCGAGTACTTCATCTGCGAGTGGAACTCCGAGACCGACGAGTTCACGAAGACCAAGGTCGAGTCCATCGGCGCCGAGGACGTCGAGTGGGTCGACGGCTCCGAGTGCACCCCCGACGAGGCGACGTACTGCTTCGCCGACGGTGACGGCGGCTTCACCGAGGACACCGTCCGCGACGACGGCACCTACCCGCTGGGCGACCCCGTCGACGCAGAGAACTGCATCGAGGACGAGGTCGAATACGAGATCTGCGTGTGGAACTCCGACACCGACACCGCGGTGAAGACCACGGTTCCAGCGATGACCGGCGACGACATCGAGTGGGTCGACGGCTCCGAGTGCACCCCCGACGAGGCGACGTACTGCTTCGCCGACGGTGACGGCGGCTTCACCGAGGCCACCGTCCGCGACGACGGCACCTACCCGCTGGGCGACCCCGTCGACGCAGAGAACTGCATCGAGGACGAGGTCGAATACGAGATCTGCGTGTGGAACTCCGACACCGACACCGCGGTGAAGACCACGGTTCCAGCGATGACCGGCGACGACATCGAGTGGGTCGACGGCTCCGAGTGCACCCCCGACGAGGCGACGTACTGCTTCGCCGACGGTGACGGCGGCTTCACCGAGGCCACCGTCCGCGACGACGGCACCTACCCGCTGGGCGACCCCGTCGACGCAGAGAACTGCATCGAGGACGAGGTCGAATACGAGATCTGCGTGTGGAACTCCGACACCGACACCGCGGTGAAGACCACGGTTCCAGCGATGACCGGCGACGACATCGAGTGGGTCGACGGCTCCGAGTGCACCCCCGACGAGGCGACGTACTGCTTCGCCGACGGTGACGGCGGCTTCACCGAGGCCACCGTCCGCGACGACGGCACCTACCCGCTGGGCGACCCCGTCGACGCAGAGAATTGCGTCGAGGACGAGGTCGAGTACACGATCTGCGCCGAGGGCGACAACGGCTGGTACGGGATGACCGTCACCGAGGATGAGCTCCCTGCGGAGTACACCCTGTGGACCGGCGACGCCGCGGACTGCTTCGAGGAGTACACGACGTTCTTCTGCTGGGAGATCCAGGGCGAGGACCTGCAGACCGACCAGTGGGGCCACCCGCTGTTCAACGGTGACTTGTTCACACCCCCGCAGGAGTTCGTCATGGAGGGTGACTCGTTCACCGACCTGCGCGACTGCTGGGACATCGTGGCCGACTGCGACACCATCACCTGGTTCCAGCTCGACGAGTACATCGTGAAGTCCGAGCAGGACGAGGCGTACCTGGAGTACCTCAAGGCCAACGGCAACGGTTGGAACGGCGAGAGCGCGCACGACGCCTACATGGTCGTGGACTGGGTGTTCCAGTCCGCCGTCGGTGACGAGTGCGAGGAGCCCACTCCGGAGTACATCTGCGAGTGGAACGCTGAGACCGACACTCCGGTGAGGACCGAGGTCGCCGAGATCGGCGAGGGCGACATCGAATGGGTCGACGGCTCCGAGTGCACCCCGGACGAGGCGACGTACTGCTTCGCCGACGGTGACGGCGGGTTCGTTCAGGACACCGTCCGCGACGACGGCACTTACCCGCTCGGCGACCCCGTGGACGCTGAGAACTGCGTCGAGGACGAGGTCGAGTACACGATCTGCGCCCAGGACGGCGACACCTGGTACGGCCTGACCGTCACCGAGGACGAGCTGCCTGCGGAGTACATCCTCTGGACTGGCGACGCAGCGGACTGCTACGACGAGCCGCTGTACATCTGCCTGTGGGACGACGAGCAGGACACCCCGGTCATGACCGAGGTCGACAGCATCAGCCCCACTCAGACCCCGTGGTTCGACGGTTCCGAGTGCACCCCGGACGAGGCGACGTACTGCTTCGCCGACGGTGACGGCGGGTTCGTTCAGGACACCGTCCGCGACGACGGCAACTTCCCGCTTGGCGATCCGGTCGCCAGCGAGGACTGCGTCGAGTCCGTCAACGACGTCACCATCTGCGCCCAGGACGGCGACACCTGGTACGGCCTGACGGTCACCGAGGATGAGCTGCCCGCGGAGTACATCCTGTGGACCGGCGACGCCTCGGACTGCTTCGAGGACGAGGAAGAGATCACGTACGTGGAGGTCTGCGTCGAGGGCGATGAGGAAGGCACCTTCGAGGCCGGCACCATTCCAGAATCCGAGCTCACCGAGGACATGCTCCTCTGGGACGCGGAGATGGAAGACGGCGGCTGCAGCGAGGACTTCACGGTCGTGCTCGGCGCTCCGCCGCTCGAGGCACCGGCCGCGACACCCATCGTCGCGGTAGCCACCTACGCCGGCTGATCACCAGCCGGTAGGCACTGACGCCCGCTATCGCGCCTCACGGCGCGGTGGCGGGCGTCGTGCTTTGTCCGGCCGGTCGCGCCAGCCACAGGGTGTGTGGTCCTGCCCGGCGGCCGATGCGCGGGCCGGGCAGTTGCGTGCCGGGTCGTGTCTGGCTGCCAGTGTGTGCGCGGGTAGCCCGCCTGACGCATCGGCCGGAGCGAAGGTACGAAGCCCAGCCCGAGCATCGGCCCGTCTCGCGGGCGGACGTGGAGGTCAGCCGTCCTCGCCGTCGACCGGGGCCGCCTCGTCGCTGATCCGCACCGGCGTTCCCAAGGGCAGGCCGATGTCCATGACGAGCTCCGTGATGGTGTCGTTCGAGAGTCGGATGCAGCCGCTCGACACGTATTCGCCGATGAGGTCCGGCTCGTTGGTGCCGTGCACCCCGATGATCGCGTCGCCGCCGTTGAACTCGTCGAGCACCGGCGAGAACCCCGAGAGCCCGTACGCGTACGGCCCGTAGACGCCCGTGGGGTCCGGCGGCTGCAGCAACTCCCGGATGAAGTAGACGCCGCCCGGCGTGGGCCGCTCCTCACGGCCGACCCCGATGGGCGCCGTCAGCACCTCCGACGAGCCCTTCATCACCGTGAGCTCGAAGTCCACCAGCGACACCTCGACGGAGAAGTCGGTGCTGGCCACCGTGACGTCGTCGGCGCGCACCCACCCGGTCGAGCCGTTGGGCCGCACCGGCAGGTACACCTCGAGCCAGCCGTCGGCCTGATCCTTGACCAGGAACACCAGTGGGGTCGCCTCGGGAGCCGTCAGCACGTCCTCGGCTGCGATGGACTGCGCCACGTCGCCATCGGGGCCGTCGTAGATCTCGATAGGCGAGGAGACCGCCGTTGCGATCGTGGACGCGTTGAGCTCCACCGGGCTCGCGGTCGGGCTGACCGAGGTCTCCGGCGCCGTGACTGCCGGGGTCGGGCCAGCGCTCGGACCGGTGGGGCTGGTCGAAGGCTCCGGATCGGAGCCGCACGCGCTCACCAGGAGCACGGCCGCGCCCGCCATCGCCAGCGCACTCATCGGCAGTCTCATGTGTGGCCCCTCAGTCGACGTGGCCGCGGGCAAGCGACCGCTCACCATCCTATGCGGGCCTGCCACCCGCGCCCCAGCCCTGCCCCGCCCCTTCCCGCCCCCTCCGCCTTAGCGCGGCAGGGGGCGCCCAGCGTCGGCTTCGGCGCCCCCGTGGATCCTGGCGGACCCTCAGTGTCGCTGGATGCCCGCGGTCGGCGGATGACTCGCGGCCCTCCCGCCGTTGAACCCGTCATACGACCAACGAAGGAGCCGTCATGACCGACCGCGAGACCTCCCTGCTGGAGACCGTTCCCGACCAGCTGCTCATCGCCGGCGAGTGGCGAGACGCCGCTGACGGCGCGACTCTGGACGTGCGAGACCCGGCGACGGGCAAGGTGATCCGGACGGTCGCATCGGCCGGTGTGGAGGACGGACGCGCCGCCCTCGATGCCGCGTGCGAGGCCTTCCCTGCGTGGGCGGCAACCCCCGCGCGCGAGCGCGGCGAGATCCTGCGCCGCGCCTTCGACCTGCTCACCGAGCGCGCCGACGACTTCGCACTGCTGATGACGCTCGAGATGGGCAAGCCGCTATCCGGATCGCAGGGCGAGGTGACGTACGGCGCCGAGTTCCTGCGCTGGTTCTCCGAGGAGGCCGCGCGCATCCAGGGCCGCTACGGTACGAACCCCGAGGGCACCGGCCGCACCATCGTGTCGCACCACCCCGTGGGCCCGAGCTACCTCATCACGCCGTGGAACTTCCCGCTCGCGATGGCCACGCGCAAGATCGCGCCGGCCCTCGCTGCCGGGTGCACCGTGGTGATCAAGCCCGCCAGCTCGACGCCGCTCACCACGCTCGCCTTCGCGGCGCTCATGGAGGAGGCGGGCCTTCCACCCGGAGTGCTTAACGTGTTGACCACCTCCGAATCACGCGCCGTCTCCGAGCCGATCATCAGCGACCCGCGGCTGCGCAAGCTGTCCTTCACGGGGTCCACCGGCGTGGGCTCGTCGCTGCTCGAGCAGGCCGCCCCCGGGATCCTCCGCACATCGATGGAGCTGGGCGGCAACGCGCCGTTCGTGGTGTTCGAGGACGCGGACCTCGACGCCGCCGTCGACGGCGCGATGCAGGCGAAGTTCCGCAACATCGGGCAGGCGTGCACGTCCGCCAACAGGTTCATCGTGCACGCGTCCGTAGCCCACGAGTTCGCGGACCGGGTCACCGAGCGCGTCCAGGCCATGACCGTGGGCCGCGGCACCGAGGACGGCGTGGAGATCGGGCCGCTCATCGACGACGACGCGCTCGACAAGGTCTCCCGCCTCGTGGCCGATGCGGTGGACAAGGGCGCGACCCTGCGCACCGGCGGCGAGCGGCTGGACCGCGGGGGCACCTTCTACGCCCCCACCGTGCTGACCGACGTGCCGGACGGAGCGGACCTGCTCGCCGAGGAGATCTTTGGACCGGTGCTCGCGATGCAGACCTTCGACACCGAGGATCAGGCGGTGGCCATGGCCAACGACACCGAGTTCGGGCTCGTCGCGTACGCGTACACCGAATCGCTCGCGCGCGGCCAGCGGATCATCGACCGGCTCGAGACCGGGATGCTGGGGCTCAACGTGGGCGTGATCTCGAATGCGTCCGCACCCTTTGGCGGCGTGAAGATGTCCGGGCTGGGCCGCGAAGGCGGTGCCGAGGGCATCCACGAGTACCTGCAGACGCGGTACACAATGACCCCGGCCTGATCCCTCGCGCCCTCCCCCGTCTGAGCGCCGCATGAGTTGCTCAGTGTTGGTCGTCGGGCGGCGGCGAACACTGTGAGGCGCTGAGTGCGCTGTGCCATACTCCCCGGCAAGGGGGACACCATGACCGCGACACCGCCCACCACCGGGCCCGATGCCACGCGCCGCTCGCGGCGCCCGCGCACCACGGCGACCCTGGCGAGCATGGTCCTTGCCGCATCGGCCCTCACCGGGTGCGCGACTGCAGCACAGGAACCCGCCGCCACGCCTGCCTCCCAGTCCCCGGCCACGTCGTCCCCGGCCACGTCGTCCTCGCCTGCGGCCCAGGTCCCGTTCGACGCCGCGGAGACCTTCCTCTGCCAGGGCCTCACCCTGGACGGGGAGGTGCTCGCCGAGGCCACACCGGTGGCGGATCTCACCGGTGACGCGGCGGCCATGCTCGACGCGGCCATGTACGACGACGGCAAGCCGCTGGAGCTCGAGGATCCGGACGCCTGGTACCTGGCCCAGCTCAGGGAGGACGGCATCGCCATCATGAGGGAGGCGCCCGCGGAGTTGGCCGCGCAGGAGGACCTGGGCAGCACCTACCGCGAGTTCCTCGAGGTGCGCCGCGTCGAGGGCGCATCCAACATTCCCGATGGCTGGTACGTGATGGCCGGGGGCGGCTGCAGCCTCACGATCGACCTGGGTGACCTCACCGTCCCCACGGTGGAGCTTGACCCTGCGACCCCTCCCAGCGCTGACACCACCGAGCTACACCTCCTCGTGACGGAGGCCGGCTGCAACTCAGGCCGGCCCGCGGACGGGCGCATCGAATTGGTCTCTCACACGGAGACCGCGGCGGCGGTCACGGTGACCCTCGGCATCGAGCCCGAATCCGGCGACCAGACCTGCCAAGGCAACCCGCCCACGCCGTTCGTGGTGACGCTCGAGGAGCCGCTTGGCGACCGCGATGTCATCGACGGCGCGCGCGGCGAGCCGATCACCGCTCCCTAGCGCAACGCGGTTGGCGCGCATGGCAAAGGCCCGGCCCCCGCGACCGCCGTAGCGTCCCAGTGATGGCCCAGTGTCGAATCTGAGGGAGTCACGGATCCTGGAGGACCGTGAGTGCCGGACAGCGAAGGATGACCCGGCCCGCGCATCGGGCGCCCCCGGGACACACGAAAGGCCCCGGTCGCAGGACCGGGGCCGAACGAGCCGCCAATGGACTGGAGCGGCTCTGACCGCCAGCGTCTGACGGGGCAGCAGGCGCGTCGGGCGAGGCCTACGAAGATGCCCGCGAGCGCTTTCGAGCGATCGTGATGGCGACGATGGCGGCCGCCAGAACTGCCAGGGCTGCGGCGATGACAAGGATGACGAACAGGTGAGACACGCCTTCGTCGATGGTCGCCTCAGCAACGCCCCCCGGCTCCGGGAACGTCAGGTCCGCCTCGATCGACCGCTCCTCGAGCCCGCTTGTCACGGTGAGTTCGGCGTGCCATGGGCCGTTCGGAAGCAAGGGGTCGAGTGCGACCGTCACGGGTGCGCTCTCCCCAATACCCAGAGTCGTCACCGGATCGGTGCTGAAGGGACCAGCTGAAACGCCGCCGGGTCCGTCAGACAGACTGACCTCAGCGGTCAGATCAAGGGCCCGCTCGCCGGTGTTCGTCACGGTGGCCTCGAGAGAAGGTGAGCCATCTTCGGTGCGAGACGCCGTCAGCCCATCGACTGTGAAGTCCGACGGTGGAACGCCCCCCTCGCCTACCGAAAGGTAAATGCGGATACCCACGCGAGTCACCGCGGTGACGCCGCCCCCCTCAGGCACATCGGAAACCTCGGCCCAAATGACACCGTAGTGCTCACCCCTTGTTGCACCGGTCGGCACGGCGATCTTCAGGTCGACCTCCGCCCGCTCCCCCGCCTCAAGTTCAGGCGCAGAGGGGGACACGTCGATCCAACTGGAGAGCTCGTTCGGGGCGTCCTCTGGCTCCCCCACAAAACTGCCGCCACTAATCTGAGCAGCTGCCGGGTAGACCGTGACGGTCGTGGACTCATTCGTCCCGTTGGACACCTCGACGCGTCGCTCGATGACCGTACCCGGTGCGACATGGTCGATGATGTAGACGTTTGCCCTCGGATTGTCTGCAGTGGCCACCGGGGCGTCGAGCAGTCGGATTCCGATGCCTCCGGCAGGCTCATCCTGCGACCCGGCAGTCACGCCCCACGCACTGGTGGCCGGGACCATCGCCCCGGCCACCAGTGCGAGCGTTACTAAAGCTCTACGCAAGACTGACCTCTGCCTCAGGCCACAGAGGTGGTGATGGTCCCGGTGTAGGTTCCGGCAGTGCTGCTCGCAGGCAAGGTGACCGTGAGGGTCGGGTTCCACGTCGCCGTGTTGTTGCCCTCGACTAGCGTGCCGCCGACGACCTCGACAGCGACCGCGGTGAGCGCCTTTGTCCCGCCGGTAGCCGTGACGATTCCGGTCTTGGCGACCGTGCCGGTCACGTACGACACACCAGTGGAGCTCGTGGTGGTGTTGGTGAACGCGCTCGTACTTGCCTTGACGGACCAGCCCGTGACGCCTCCGCGGTTGTCCGTGACGACGACGTCGCCCAGCGCACCGCTCACTGACGTGGCACCCGAGTTCCCCGCCGTGAGGGCTGCGCTCCCAGCCGCGGCGACTGAAAGCGTGCCTCCCGCGAGCGCGAACGTCGTGGTGGTGTCCCCGGCAGAAGCAGAGACGGTGGTGGCGCCGAAGAGTGCGGTGGCGACAATGCCAACGCCGATGGCGCGTGTGATTTTTTGCATGGTAATGCTCCCTCTGTGGTAGCCCGGCCGACCGCGTGGGTCCCGTTGGCTTTGCGTCCCCGCCTTGCGACGGGTTTGCCTTTTTCACGCCCGGATCGGTTGACCGGGTGGGTAGGCCGTGATGGCCATGCGGGTGACTGTAGGTCACTTCGGACGCGAAGCAGTAGCGAGCGCGCCAATTCGTGGATGTCGACCGCGCAGTGGTCTTCGTCGCGTCGTCCGGTTGCGGCCCCGTCACGGCCACTGACGCGATAGCCCATATACCTCATCAGTCCTGGTCAAGTCATGGAAGGGTCACGTGACCCGCTGTCGCGGCGCAAGGACTGTGTGGAGCCTGCCCGACACCTAGGTCGCGCAGAGGACTCAGCGTGTTGGCTTTGTCACCGCGATGGATTCGGCACAGGGTCGTCGCGGCGGCAGGGTGGGTTCCCGGTTGGGTCACCCGCTACGGCATAGATTCGGCGGCGGCGTTCGGGCCTTGCCCCACACCCCTTATCCGCCTTAGCGCCCTAGCGGACGCTGGGTGTCGGATCTGCGGGAGCCGCCGGTCCTGGCGGACCGTCAGTGCCGGACAGCACCACGAAACCCGCCACAGGCGACCATGAGTGCCGGACAGGAGGTCGGGGGAAGGAGGCGGAGCCGGGGCGGACATACGAAAGGCCCCGATCACAAGACCGGGGCCAAACGAGCCGCCTAAGGGAATCGAACCCTTGACCTATTCATTACGAGTGAATCGCTCTGCCGACTGAGCTAAGGCGGCGTGCACCAACCGGTGCGGTTTGCCATCTTAGCGGCTTAACACTGAGTTCCCGAATCCGGCATCTCGCCGTCCACAAGGAACCCGTCGACCTGGTCGATGATGCACTGGTTCGACCGCCCGTACGCCGTGTGACCCTCGCCGTCATACGTGAGCAGCGTCGCGTCCAGGCGCTCCGCGAGCGACTCCGACCACCAGTACGGCGTGGCCGGGTCGTTGGTGGTGCCGATGACCAGCATCTGCTCGGCGGTCGCAGCAGACTCGAGCGACGTGATGTGCCGGTCCGCGGTCCATGGCCACGCGTCGCACCCCGCGCCGCTCGCGAACCACCAGCCGAACGTGGGCGACGCTTCGCGCATCTCGGCCCGGAAGTCGTCCACGTCCTCGATGGTCCACTCGTCGCCCGGGACGTCGTCCAGGCAGCCGATCGCGGTGAAGGCCCACGTCGAGTTCGTCGTGTACTCGCCGGTGGTGCCGTCGCGGTCCAGATAGAAGTTCGCGAGCTCGTACATGATCGACGCATCCCCCGAGGCGGCGACCTCCGCGAGCGCCTGCTCGAGGAACGGCCACGATGCCTCGTCGTACAGCGTGACGACCACGCCGTAGACGAACAGGTTGCCGTTCACGCCCCACTCGGTGCCCGAGGGGAAGGGGTCGTCGAGAGCGCGATCCATCATGGAGCTCAGCTGCGACTTCATCGCATCGACCCCTCCCGCCAGCGGGCACGAGTCGCGCTCGCCGCACCACCGCAGGAAGTTGGTGAGCGCGTTCTCGAACCCCTCGGCCTGGCCGCTCGCCTGCTCGACGGACGGGAGCAGGAAGTCGACCGCGCCGTCGAGCACGAGCCGGCCCACGTTCTCGGGGTAGAGCTCCGCATACGTCGCGCCCAGTTGGGTGCCGTACGAGAACCCCAAGAAGTTGAGTTGCTCGTCGCCCACCGCGGCACGGATCACATCCATGTCGCGCGCCGCACTGACCGTGTCCACGTTCTCGACGACGGCGCCCGACTCCAAGCGACACAGGGCGGCGAAGTCGGCGGCGGCCTCGTTGGCCTCGTCAAGGTCGTCCTGGGTCTCGATCAGCCTGTCGGGGATGTAGTACTCGTCGACCTGCTCGTCCGTGCCGCACTGCACCGGCGTCGATGCGGCCACCCCGCGCGGGTCGAAGCCGATGACGTCGTAGGAGTCCAGCAGCGCCTCGCCCGCGGTGGTCACGAAGGGCTCCGTAAGCGCCAGCCCCGAGCCGCCCGGCCCGCCCGGGTTGATGAGCAGCGAGCCAAGCCGCGCATCGGCGTCGAGCGCGCGGTGTCGGTTGAGCGCGACCTCTATGGTGTCGCCGTCCTCGTCGCTCCAGTCGAGCGGCACCCGGATCGTCGCGCACTCGAGCTCCCCGCATTCGCTCCACTCGAGCTGCTGCTCGTAGATGCCCGATGCGCCCGTCCCCCCAGGTGCGGGCGTCCCCGTGGACGTGGGCGCGGCATCGTCCGGGGAGACCTGCGTCTTGTCCGGAGTGCAGGCGGCGAGGGCGAGCACGGCGACGGCCGATGCGGCAACCAAGCGGGCAAGGGCGGGCGCGCGGCGGATCATGCGCCTAGCCTAAGCGCCTGTGCTATTCGAAGGACGCGGCGCCATTCCTACGATGCGGTGCGGGGCCGCAGCGCGAGCGCCATCGCCTCGAGGGCGAGCACCGGCGCGACGTTGCCTGCCAGCCGGTCCCGGGTCTGGGCCAGCGCGTCCAGGCACCGCATGGTGTCCGCCAGCGTGCCGCGCCCCGCCAGGCCCTCGACGTGCCCACGGTGCGACTCGTTGACCAGCGGCACCGTCGCGCCCACCTGCAGGCAGGCGACGTCCCGGTAGAGCGACATCAGGTCGACGATGGCGCGGTCCAGCACATCGCGCTTGAGCCGGGTCGCGCGCCGCTTCTGGTCCTCCTCGAGCTGCTTGACCTGCGAGCGCAGCGCGGGCGGCAGGCGCCCACCGTCGTCGGCGCCGAGAGTGCGCAGCAGCTCGTTGCGCTCCTCGACGTCGCGCTCCTCGGTCGAGGCCTTCGCGTCCGCCTCCGCCACTGCCACGAGGTCGGCGGCAGCCAGCACCGCGTCACCGACGCCGCGAATCTCGGTCGCGAGCGCGAGCACCTGGTCGCGCCGGCCGCGGGCGGCGGGATCACGGGCGAGCCGCCGCGCGATGCCGATGTGGCTCTGCGACGCGTACGCGCACTGACGGGCGAGCTCCGGCTCCACTCCGTCCTGCGAGACCAGCAGCTGCGCCACCACCTCGGGGTCCGGCACTCGCAGGCGCACATGACGCGAGCGCGAGCGGATGGTCACCGCGACGTCCTCCGCCGACGGCGCGCACAGTAGCCAGACGGTGCGCGGCGGCGGCTCCTCGATGGACTTCAGCAGCACGTTGGAGGTGCGCTCGGTCATACGATCCGCGTCCTCGATCACCATCACGCGCCAACGCCCCTCGCTGGGCGAGGACTGCGCGGTCGCGATCAGGTCGCGGACCTCGTCGATGCTGATGGTGACCTTCTCGGTGGCGAGCAGCGTCACGTCCGCGTGCGCTCCACTGAGCGACGTCGTGCACGCCCGGCACGTGCCGCAACCGCCCTCGAGGCACTGCAGCGCCGCGGCGAAGGCGCGGGCCGCATACGACCGCCCCGATCCCGGCGGCCCAGTGATGATCCAGGCGTGGGTCATGGCACCGGAGTCGGCGACCGCCGCCCGCAGCGGCGCGATGGCGACCTCCTGGCCCACCACCTCGTCCCACACGCTCTTCACCCGCGCGGCGCTGTTAGTAGGCACTGCGCTGTCGGTGGACGCTGCGCTCACGGCGTTCCCCAAGGCTCGAGCCCTTCAGCCTCGCGGGAAGCAGACCCAGCCCGCGCATCGGCCGTCCAGGGACCCGACCGAGCCATCGCATCGGACACCGCGCGTGAGACGTCGCTCGCGACGTCTTCGATCGAGCGCGCGGCGTCGATCACTGCGTACCGCGAGGGCTCGCGCGCGGCGAGATCGAGGAAAGCGGAGCGAATGAGCACCGCGTGCTCCAGCGTCTCGCGCTCCACGCGGTCGAGCTCGCGCTCCATCCGCCCCTCGGCCGGCTCCATATCCAGCACGACGGTCAGGTCCGGCAGCAGTCCCTCGGTCGCCCAGCGCGAGATGCGCTCCACCTCGTCGCCCAGCCCGCGGGCCCCGCCCTGGTAGACGATCGACGAGTCGACGTAGCGGTCCTGCACCACCACGGCGCCGCGCTCGATGGCGGGGCGCACCTTGGTGGCGATGTGGTGGGCCCGGTCGGCGGCGTACAGGAGCGCCTCGGCACGTGGGGCGACGTGGTCCCCGTGCATCACCGCCTGCCGGAGCTCCTGCCCCAGCCGCGTGCCGCCGGGCTCGCGGGTGGTCACCACCTCGAAGCCGCCGCCCGCCGGGGCACGCAGGTGACCCGCGAGCAGGTCGATCTGGGTGGACTTGCCCACGCCGTCGCCGCCCTCGAACACCACGAAGAATCCCGTCATGCGACCAACTTACCGGCGGGCGCGGACACCGGACGGCGCATGGCGAACCTGCCGCGTGTCCCTAGTGCGACGGCGCTGGTACTGCTACCTTTCGCAAGCGTGAGAATGCAAAAAAGGGCGCTCCCGCTTCCACATCACCGCTGAGGGGAATCTACGTGTACAGATCTGCAAGAAGGACGGTCGCTGCCGTCGCCACCATGGCCATCGGCGCAGCCGCCGTCGCCGCCGGGGCCACCGCCGCGAACGCAGCACCGGACGAGGAGTCGCTCGCGTCGATCGTCGTCGAGATCGACCTGCCCACCGACGACAGCGGCCAAGGACCCATGGTGTTCTCGGCCACGGACGTGGTCATCGGCGAAGGCCCCGAGCTCACGGGCGATGACGAGATCGCGAACCCCTCTGGGTACTGCGGCGAGGTCGAGGTGGACGTGGATCTCGGCATGCAGACCATCACGGTGTCCAGCTCAAGCGACGCGTGCAACTTCGAGACCGCAGACGTGAGCGTCGAGATCACGGGCGACTTCATCCTGGGCGGCGTCGAGCTGTACTCGGACTCGCTGTTCGACGCTGAGACCGAGCTCGAGTACTACCTCTACGACGGCACCCTGTACGCCTCGTGGACGTTGATCGAGAGCGGGTCCCCTGACATGAACGGCGCGGCGGTGTTCGGCATCGTCCACTCCGACGAGCACCCGTTCATCGACGTCCACGCCGACATGGCTCTCTCCAAGTACAACGAGCACTGGCTGGCCATCGGATCCCTGGGCTACATGGGGATCGTTCGAGGATGGGAGACGCCGGAAGGCTTCGAGTTCCGTCCGTACGAGCGCACCACCCGCGACGCGCTCGCCGCGTTCATGTACCGCACCTTCGGCGACGAGGTGAACCCCGTCTCGGACGAGCCTGCGGTCGAGCCGTTCGTCGACGTGTCCTCCGACCCCGACTCCCCGCACTACAACGAGCACTGGGAGGCCATCTACTGGATGGCGGCGGAGGGCCTGGCCGAGGGTTGGCCCGTGGACGGCGGCTACGCATACCGTCCCACCGCGCAGATCACGCGTGACGCTGTTGCGGCGTTCATGTTCCGCCTCGACGGTGGCGCCTCGGCTCCTCAGGGCAACCCCTTCACCGACGTCTCGAGCGACCCCGAGTCCGCGGACTTCTCGGAGCACGCCGTGGCGATCGCCTGGATGTACGAGGAGGGGCTGGCCAACGGTTGGTCGACGAGCGAGGGCCCCGAGTACCGGCCCACCGCGAAGATCACCCGTGACGCCATCGCCGCGTTCATCTACCGCACGGTGACACAGGCGCGCCCGAGCTAATCTAGCGACGCACGTGACGAAGGCGCCGGTCCCCTCGCTGGGGCCGGCGCCTTTCGCCTTCTACTTGACTGCGGCCGATGCGGGCGCGGGCTTCAGCGCACACCCCGCCCGCGCATCGGCGCTACTTCTCGTTGGGGTAGACCACGCCGATCTGGGCGCGGACCTCGTCCTGAATGCGCATGATCTCGAGCGAGTTGTCGAGGGTGTGCAGCGGGCTCTCGGTCTGGCCGGCCGCGACCAGGCGCGCGACCTCGGCGGCCTGGAACTGGAAGCCGTTGTCGACCAGGCCGTCGTAGGTCCACGAGGTGCCGTCGAGGCGGAACAGCGTGAACGTGGTGGGCGTGTAGAACAGGCCGTCGATCTCGATCGCGCCCTCGGTGCCGCCGATGTGCGCGGTGCCCGGCGAGCGGGCCTCCATCGTCGTGGTGAGGCTCGCCTGAGCGTCCTCGTACTCGAACACCATCGACACCTGGCCGTCGACCCCGGTGTCGCGCAGGCGGCCGACCGCCGTGATCTTGTCCGGCACGCCCAGCATGTCGTGAGCGAAGGCTATTGGGTACACGCCCAAGTCCAGCAGCGCGCCGCCCGCGAGGTCGGCGCGCACCATGCGGTCCACGTGGGTGAGCATCTGGCCGTGGTCGGCCTGCACCGAGACCACTTGGCCGATCTCGCCGCGGGCGATCGCTGCGCGCACCGCGTACATGTGCGGCAGGTGACGGGCCCACATGGCCTCCATGACGAACACGCCCTTGGCGCGGGCCGCATCCACGATCAGCTGGGCCTGGGCCTCGTTCTGTGTGAAGGACTTCTCGACGAGCACGTGCTTGCCGGCCTCAATGGCCAGGAGCGCGGGCTCGTGGTGGTTGTTGTGGGTGGTGGCGACGTAGACGATGTCGATGGTGTCGTCAGCGAGCAGCTCCTCGTAGCTCCCGTAGGCCGCGGGGATGCCCTTCTCGTCGGCGAACGCCTGCGCGCGCTCCACGCCGGAGGCCGATGCGACCGCCACCACCTCCGACTGCGTGTACTGGGTCACGGCGTCCGCGAGCTTGCGGGCAATGCCGCCAGCGCCGATGATCCCCCACCGGTACGCCGGAGCGTGCATGGGGTCGGGGCAGATCGCGGTCTGCGAATAGGTGGGCTTGGTGCTGGCGGTGTTGGTGTCAGTGCTCATGCGGCCAGCCTAGCGATGCGGCCCGCGTTGCCTACCCGACCCAACCGCGCGGCCGCGGCGTGCGAACCTCTTTCATGAGTTCACCGTCCTCGTCAACGACGTCGCCCTCCCCCTCCACGCGCGGGTTAGGCGTCATCGCGATCGTCGGCGCCGTCGCGTGGATCGGCACGGTCGCCGCGTTTCACCTGATTCGCCCCGACCTCTCCCCCGGCGACGCGTACATCAGCAACTACGCGCGCGGCGAGTGGGCGTGGGTGATGCAGGCGGCGTTCCTTATCAACGCTGCGGGGTGGGCGGCGGCCGGGCTCGGGCTGCGGCGGGTGCTCGCGCCCGCACCCGGAGCCACTGCGCTGGCGGTGCTCGGCGGTGTCGCGGCCCTCGGGATGTCGCTAGCGGGGATCTTCCGGGCTGATCCACTGCTGACCACCGACCCATCTCTCGAGGGCCTGATCCACTCGCGCACCGCGGGCCTCGCGTTCCTGTGCTTCATCGCGATCGGCTTCGTGGGGTGGTGGGCCGCGCGCCGGTCCGATGCGTGGGGCGACTGGTCGCTGCCGTCCCTGGCCTTCGGGTTCACGACCTTGATCTTGTTCGTCACGTTCAACGCCTGGCCTGCCGTCGCGGGTGGCGGCTTCGGGTGGTGGCAGCGGCTGCTCGCGGCCGTGGTGATCCCGGGGGCGCTGGCATCGGTGGGGTGGCGCCTGACCCGCGAAGCATCCCGGAAGGACGTCGCTCCCCAGCCGCACTCGCGTCGGCCGGCGGAGGTCCGCCCCGCACCCTGAAGCGTTCCTCACACACGTGTGACCCCCGCGACGCCTGGGACCGCTGGGTCTGCCCCACCCGCGTCACGCACCCCACCTGTCACAAGCGTGTGAGGAACGCGACGGCGCGCGGGTGGCGGCGGGCAGGTCCGGCGAGGAGTAACGTCGGAGGTATCAGGCATGACCTCGAGAGGGGGCTCACATGACCGGCAACGAAGCAGGTCCACGTAGGTCCAAGCGCGTGCCACTGTCGTCCTCGTTCTTGGGCTTCGGGGCGATCTACGCCGCGATCTTCTGGGTGCTGGTGGTGCTGGCCTTCCACTGGATCCGGCCCGACCTCGACCCGTGCTGCGCATACGTCAGCAACTACGGCCGCGGCGACTACGAGTGGCTCATGCAGGCGGCGTTCGTGGTGTTCGGCTTCGGCTGGATGGCCGCCGGGATCTCGTTGAGCCGCGCGCTCCGCGAGTCACGTGCGGGCGGCGTGCTACGGATCCTGCTGCTCATTGTGGGGTTCGGGCTGCTGGTCGCCGGGATGTGGCGCGCCGACGACCTGGGTGCCGGCGACGCCAGCCCCGAGGACGTGTTCCACACCGCCGGCAGCCTGGCAGCGTTCGGCGGGCTGATCGTGTTCGGTCTGCTCGCCGCGTGGCTCCTGCGCGGCACGCGGCTGCAGGGCCTCGCCGTCCCGCACCTATTGCTCGGCCTCGTCACGCTCGCGCTGTTCTTGACCTTCAACCTCATGGCCGAGAGCGACGGGTTCGGCTGGTGGCAGCGCGCGCTGACCATGGTGGTGATGCCGGGCTGGCTGATGTGGCTGAGCTGGCGCCTGGTGCGGACGGCAAGGGCCGACGTCCGCCGCGCCTGAGCCTCCACCGGACCGTCCCAAACATCCTTGGCCGCAACACTCCGGCACCCCGGCCGATGCGCGGGCTGACCCCTGCGTGTCGCTCGCCAGATGTTCAAGAGGGTCCGCGAAGAGCGGTCAGTCGGCCTCGCCCAGGTAGACCCAGGTCTGGTAGTCGTCGGGAGAGTCGAGGCTGCCGGCCACACTCGGGTCCACGCCGTCGATCACCAGGAACACGGACCCGCCGATCTGGGGCATCACCTCGACGTACGCGCAGTCGGGACCTTGTAACGGGTCCGACTCTCCCCATTGGAGTACGCGATCGCCGGTCCACTCCAGGTGAGCCTCGGGTCTCACTCCGTCGGTGATCTCTTGCGATACGAGCCACGCGTGGTGCTTCAGGAACCATGGGTCGTCACCAGCCGGCAATGTCGCCAAGGTGCCGCGGGCCCACAACTCGGCCGTGAGGCTGTCAGTCACGCCGGGAACCTCCACGGTGTATTCGGGGGCGCTCGGACTGGGTTGACCGGCGGCCAGCAGGTCCGCGAGCGGGGAGCAGCCTGGCTGCGGCCGCTCGACCACGAACGCCTGGTACTCGCTACCTTCGGGCGCGCGCAGGTGCGCGGGCGTCGCCGGGTACGGAGTCGGTTCGTCGCTGGGCTCGGGAACGCCCGAAGTGCCGGCCGTCGGCTCCGGCGTCGGTGAGGTCTCACCGATGCGCGGCAAGTCCGTGGTGTTGGCCGGCTCGCTCGAGTCGACGACGATGGTCGCAAGCGGGTCACCATCGCCCGAGTCTCCGGTCGCCCAGAATTGCGCGACTACGAGCGTCTCCTCCCCCTGGCCCGAGGGCTCGGCGGACGTCCCGGTCAAGTCCCCGGTCGGGATCGCACAAGCATTTCCGCCGGGCACGAGAGTGGCCTCTGCCCGGGTCCCTTCACCTCGGTCGCGGCCGGCATAGTGGAGAGAGAGGCCCGTCACCGTCCCGTGGACGACTCGTAGAGTTGCCAAGGTCAACGACGCCGCCTCGCCTCCCGTGGAGACTACCCACTGTGGTGCACTCGGGATCGGCGTCAGCCGCCCCTCAGGCGTCGGGGCGACATTGGGCTGGCTGGGCGGAGGCGACGCTGCCGCTTCGTCGATCCTGGCAAGGGCGGCCTCGAGCCAGATCGAACGCTCGTACGCCTGGTCATCGTGGACTCTCACCCCGGGGTCCAAAGACAGTTCGTCCAAGCACATGACCTCGTCTTCACCTTGCAGCATCACCTGTGGGTCTCCCTCGGTGGCCTCACCAGGCTCCGCGTCGTAGCGCCACGGGCCCGCCTCGACCCCGATCTCTGGACCCGCTGGCTCCATGTTCCCCTCTCCCAGGAGTGGCAGCCCCACCCATCCGGCCACGCCGATCGCCACCACGCCCAGAGCGCCGGCCCCGGCCTGAGCCGCAGCCCTCCGCTGCCGACCGCGAGAGATGCCGTGGACGCTCGAGGTGACGACCGCATCGGCCGAAAGCCCAGGCGCCACCTCCTCGCCGTGCTGCTGTGCCGCGCGCCGCAGCGCGTCGTGGAAGTCGCTCATGGCTTGCTCCTCTCGGCGACGGGGACCTGCTCGGGCTCCTCGTCGCTCACTCCCAGCACGGGCGCGAGTCGTTGGCGCCCCTCTGCCAGGTACTTCTTGACCGTGCCGTCGCTCAGGTGCATCGCGACAGCGACGTCCGCGACCGTGAGGTCGTCGTAGAACCGCAGCGCGACGGCGGTGCGCACGCGCGGCGGAAGGGCCGCGAGCGCCCGGCTTATCTCGTCATGCTCCTCGACGTCGCTGGCGTGCTCGTGCGGATCGCGCGAGGCGACCTTGGGAATCAGCCGGCGCCACGTCGCGTCGCGGCGGATCCCGTCGATGTGGAGGGTGCGCATGGTCGCTCGGACGTAGCCCTCGATGGCGCGATGGTCGTCGAGGCGGCTGCGCTTGACGAGGGTCTTCACGACCGCCGCTTGGACCAGCTCCTCGGCACCGTGGTGGGTGCCGGTGAGCACGTAGCCGTAGGCGGCCAGGCGCGACCCGGCCTCGCGGTACACGTCCGCGACCACCTGCGCGATGTCTGGCTGTCTCATGTCCCTCACACCATAGAGACGGTTGGGGACTGCTCAAGGGTGGGGTGCGACTTTGCCGCGCTCGACTGCGGACCCGGCGACGGCCGCCGGTCTTCGGATCACTCCGGCTTCAGAGCGACAGGGCCAACACCGCAATGATGATGAGGGCGAGGGCCACCCCGACGCCGATGAGCGCCGTCGTGCGCCGGGTGCCGCGCTGGGCACGTTCGGCGCGCCCAGCGGCCCTCGCATCGTCAGCCGAATGGCCTGTGCGGTTTGGGTCATCCCCTGGTTCCGTCATCGGTCTCTCCCTTCGACGCCGCCGGCGCTTCGCGACACCGGCACTTTCCACCATATGCGAGGTCGGGAACCGTGTCGCGGTGCAGCGGGCCGATGCGCGGGCTGGCTTTCGCTCAGCCCTGCTCGTCGATCTCGGGGATAGAGGGGACACCGTTCACGACGGTGATGGGCGTGAGGTCGTACACATCCCCCATCTCAGGCACCACGAGGCTGGCGGAGTACTCCCCCTCTGCGATGAGATCTGGGTTGCCGCAGTCCCACACCTGATTCAGTTCGACAAACCAACCCGGCTCGTCGTGAGGCAGGTCGTCCCGCTCCGACCAGCGGGCGTCGAACACCCACGTCCCATCCACCCCGCGCAGCAGGAGTCGCGTATCCCCGACGTCTGTCATGCGCTCAACCGGGTCTGCCTCACCATCGGCGCCGCCGACGGGGATCGGGTACCCACCCACGAGGGCGTCGTCGCCGTACCCGTACAGGCGACCAGTTTCGATGGTGCTGGGCACCGGGATGCTGCCGACGAAGCCTCCGGAGTCGCCTGTCCCGGTCACGAAGTCCTGGTCACCCAAGAGCGCGGCGCACTCGAGCCCGCCGGTCCACTCCCGCACCTCGATGACGGACGCAAGAGCGTCGTCACCCCAAGCGCTTCCGAGCGAGTCGGAGTCGTCGAGGTCTGGCTCGCGGAGCCCCGTGTAGTCGACCTCGCCCGCGCTGATCACGACCGTCGCGAGCGGTGCGCCACCCTCGTCGGACCAGACCTGGGAGACGAGCACCGGCTCGTAGACGCCGTCGGTGTAGACCTCGCCGTCGCTGCCATCCCCACACACACCCGGACTTGGTGTCCACATGTGCGAGGACGCCGACCCAGCCCCGTCCCCGGAGAAGCCCTTGGAGCCCGACACGCCCACAACCTCGTCGTCCTGCAGAAGCAGCGCGACGGAGGTGGTGGTGATGTCGTCACCCACCTGCCAAGCCACCTGGTGATCGAACAAGTGCTGCTCGGCCGTAGCGTCCACAGCCACTGGGTTCTCGGCCACTAGGTTGTCCCAGGCATCTCCCGGGTCTCCCGACGGGAGTTCGCGGAGCCACTCCTCAGTGACATCTTCCGGCGTAGCCTGGAGCGACAGGGCGGCCACCGCCACGCCTCTGTCGACGACGTCCGGATCGTGCACCGTCACACCCTCATTCACGTCGAGCGTCATGGCGCAGATCTCCTCGGACAGATCCTGCACATCGATCGGGATCTCCGGATCCGCCGGCGCCGATCCATCGATGCGGTAGACCTCGCCGCGTGCCTCGAGCTCCGGGTCAATCGAGGCAACGGGCGCGGCAGGCTCAGAGTTCATAGTCGCCCCGGGCAGCACGCCCCAAACACCCACGCCCACGAGAGCGATCCCGGCCACGGCACCCACACCGCCCCCGACTGCACGACGTCGGCGCCCCCGGCGCACCCGCTCGCCCAGCGCCGAACGCACGTCGCTCGAACTCAAGCGCTGCGCGGACTCGTCGACCGCATCGGCCCCGTGCCTTCCAAGCTCCTCGTGAAGATTCATGATCGACCCTCCGTCTCCACCACCGCGACGCGTTCGACGTCGAAGGTCGCGTCGTCACCCACCTCGACCGCGAGCCGGTCGAGGGCATCCGAGAGATACCTCTTGACGGTCCCGGTCGCGAGGCCCATCTCGTGCGCGACGTCCGCCACCGTGAGGTCGTCGTAGAAGCGCAGAACGACAGCGGTGCGCTGGCGCGGACTGAGCGCGCCGAGCGCCCTGCCCACAGCATCGGCCGCATGAATGCGCTCGGTGGCGTCGGGCTGCTCGTCGCGGACGGCCTGCCCCGGAATGAGGCGGCGCCACCGCTTGTCGCGCCGCAGCCCGTCGAGGTGCAGGGTGCGCATCGCGGCACGCACGTAGCCCTCGGCCGCGGCGGCGTTCGGGATGCGACGGCGGCGCACGAACACCTTGACGATCGCGTCTTGCACCAGGTCCTCGCCCGCATGCTGCGAGCCCGTCAGCAGGTAGCCGTAGGCCGCGAGCCGCTTGGACGCGCGCTCGAGCATCTCGCCCAGCAGCTCGTCATCGGTCACGGTGGCCCCTCTCGTCGGCATACAAACGGCCGATGCGCGGAAAGGGTTGTGGACCGTCCCGAACATTCTGGACCGCGACACCCCGGTCAGGGCAGCCGATGCGCGGGTCGCGCCCGGCGTGTTGCTCACCAGATGTTCGGGAGGGTACGCCGAGGGCGGCGCTACTTCTTCTTAGGCGCGGCCTTCTTCGCAGCCGGCTTCTTCTTGGCCGGGGCGCGCTTCTTCTTGGCCGGGCCCTTGGCGCGCTTGTCCTGCAGCAGTTCGATCGCACGCTCCGGAGTCATGCCCTCGACGGTGTCGCCGCGCGGGATCGTCACATTGGTCTCGCCGTCGGTGATGTACTCGCCGAAACGGCCTTCCTTGATGACGATGGGCTTCTTGCTGACGGGGTCCTCGCCCAGCTCCTTGAGCGGCGGCTTGGCGGCGGGACGGCCGCGACCGCGCTTGGGCTCGGCGTAGATCTTGAGGGCCTCCTCGAGGGTGACCGTGAAGATCTGATCCTCGGTCTCGAGCGAACGCGAGTCCGTGCCCTTCTTGAGGTACGGGCCGTAGCGGCCGTTCTGCGCCGTGATGACGTCGCCCGACTCGGGGTCCTTGCCGACCTCGCGTGGCAGGCTCATCAGCTGCAGCGCATCCTCGAGCGTGACCGTTTCGAGCTGCATCGACTTGAGCAGGCTCGCGGTGGCGGGCTTGCCCTTGGCGTCCTCGGGCAGCACCTCAGTCACGTACGGGCCGTAGCGTCCGCCCTTCGCGATGATCTCGTGGCCGGTCTCGGGGTGCTTGCCCAGCGAGCGCTCGTCGCCGCCCTGGTTCTCGAACAGTTCCAGCGCCTTGGCGACCGTGAGCTCGTCGGGGGCCAGGTCCTCGGGGATCGAGGCGGTCTCGCGCTCGCCGTCCACGGTGCGCTCGATGTACGGGCCGTAGCGGCCGGGGCGCGCCGCGATGCCCTCGCCGATCTCGAACGTGTTGATGGCCTTCGCGTCGATGTCGCCCAGCGAGTCCACGAGGTTCTTCAGCCCTTCGGGGCCGTCGCCGTCCTTGCCGAAGTAGAACTCGTGCAGCCACTTCTTCATGTCCCGCTCGCCCGTGGCGATGCGGTCGAGGCCCGCCTCCATCTCGGCGGTGAACGCGTAGTCCACCAGCGTGGGGAAGTGCTGCTCGAGCAGTCGCACGATCGCGAAGGCGATCCACGTGGGCACCAGCACCTGCTTGTCGATACGCACGTACTCGCGCGCCACCAGCACATCCACGGTCGAGGCGTAGGTCGACGGGCGGCCGAGCTTGCGGTCCTCGAGTTCCTGGATCATCCCGCCCTGTGTGAAGCGGGGCGGCGGCGTGGTCGAGTGAGTGATGGGCGCAAGGTCCTCGGCGTCCACCTTCTGTCCCTCTTTGACTTGCGGCAGGCGCTTGTCCTTGTCCTGCGTCTCGTCCTTGGCGTCCTCTTCGTAGCGCGAACGCTCCTTGGTCTCCTCGTAGGCGGCGAGGAAGCCGGGCGCCGTGATGATGGTGCCGGACGCCGAGAACTCGACCGCGTGCCCGCCCGAGGTCTTCGCCCCGATGCGCACGGTTGAGGTGCTGCCGATCGCATCGGCCATCTGCGAGGCGACGGTGCGCTTCCAGATCATCTCGTACATGCGGAACTCATCGCCCGCGAGCTCACTGCGGACCGAGGCCGGCGTGCGGAACTTGTCGCCGGCGGGGCGGATCGCCTCGTGCGCCTCTTGAGCGTTGGTGTCCTGGCTGGCGTAGATGCGGGGCGAGGACGCGACCGAGTCGGAGCCGTAGAGCTCGGCGGCCTGCGCACGGGCGGCACGGATGGCCTCACCCGACAGCACAGGCGAGTCCGACCTCATATAGGTGATGTAACCGCGCTGGTACAGGCCCTGCGCGACGCCCATCGACTGGCGAGCCCCCAGGCGCAGCTTGCGGCTGGCCTCCTGGATGAGGCTCGACGTGATGAACGGCGCCGCGGGGCGGCGCTTGTACGGCTTGGACTCGACACTTGCGACCTTGTAGTCCGAGTGCGCAAGGCCCGATGCGAGGGCACCGGCCTCTCCGGCCGTCACGTGGTGCACTTTGGTGTTTCTAAGCACGCCGCGGTCGTCGAAGTCCTTACCGGTCGCGACTCGCTTGCCGTCCACTGTGGTGAGGCGAGCGGAGAAGTCCTTGCCCGCATCGGCCCCCTCGGTGGCGCTGAAGGTGGCGGTGAGGTCCCAGTACTCGGCGGACTGGAACGCCATGCGCTCCTTCTCGCGGTCCACGACCAGGCGCAGCGCGGCGGACTGCACGCGGCCGGCGCTCAGGCCCTGCTGGACCTTGCGCCACAACACGGGCGACACCTCGTAGCCGTAAAGGCGGTCCAGGACGCGGCGGGCCTCCTGGGCCTCCACCAGCTCCATGTCGATGTCGCGCGGGTTGGCGAGCGCCCGCTCGATCCCCTCGCGGGTGATCTCGTGGAATGCCAGGCGCTTGACGGGGACCTTGGGCTGCAGCACCTCGAGCAGGTGCCACGCGATGGCCTCTCCCTCGCGGTCCTCATCAGTCGCGAGGTAGAGCTCGTCGGCGCCCTTGAGCGCGCGCTTGAGGTCCGCCACCAGCTTCTTCTTCTCCGGGCTCACCACGTAGAAGGGCGCGAAGCCGTTCTCGACGTCGACGGCGAACTTTCCGAGCGACCCCGTCTTCTTGTCGGCTGGCATCTCGCTGGGCTGCGGGAGGTCACGAATGTGGCCGACGGACGACACCACCTCGTAGTCGGCACCCAGGTAGCCGCCGATGGTGCGCGACTTGGTGGGCGACTCGACGATCACGAGCTTGTGCGTCATCTGCTCCTGCTTTCGGGGTGGGGTCGTCACGGGCGCAACTGGCCAGGGACGCTCACAGGATACATACGGACTGAGAGGTGTCGAACGGACGGGTGCCCCGAGGCCACACGTGGCTCGGGGCCGTGCCGGGCGCAAACCCTGGCACGGCCCCGAGCAGTCGTGCTACTTGGGCAGGTTGTCGTAGCGGTTCAAGAACGCCGCCATCGCGTCACGGGTGGTCGAACGGTACGGAAGGAACTTCGTTCCCTCGTCCGTCTGCCACCCGGTCGTGATGCCGGTGTCCTCGAGCCACGTGATCTCGGTGTAGAACTCCGTGTTCGTGGACGTGATGTCCACGAACGGAGAGTTCACCGGTTCGACCCAGGTGGGCTCGTCCGCGAGGCGGTACAAGAACGCCGCCATCGCATCACGCGTGATCGGCTCGAACGGACGGAACTCCTGACCCGCGTTGGTGTCCCAACCCTCGGAGATACCCTCCTGGGCCAGCCACACGATCGCCTCGTAGTGCTCGGATGAGACGTCCACGTCCGCGAACGGAGACTGAGCCGGCAACGTCACATCCGGCGAACCGGCGTAGCGGTACAGGAACGTCGCCATCGCATCACGCGTGATCTTGTTGAACGGACGGAACTGGGTTTCACCATCGACAACCCCGCCCTGCGTGATACCCCGATCCGCCAGCCACATGATCGAGTCGTAATGCTCCAGCGACTCGTCCATATTGGCAAACTCCACCGGAGCCGGCTCGGACACCGTCACAGTGAACGACGTCGTGATCGACGCATCATCCGTCGACGTCACCGACACCATCACCGTGGCAGCCACCGACGAATCAAAGCCCGACACCGTGTATTCCGCAGCATCCAGCACCGTCGTCGACTGACCGGTCCACGTCGCCGTGACCTCCAGACCATCAAGATCCAGATCGTCACCCACCACATACTCCGACTTGGACGGCAACTGCGTCACCGCAATCGACTCCAGCTCCGGCGCAGGTGCGGCGACCGTGACGTCGGCGCTCCCGGATAGCGAACTGTTGGCGGTCGACGTCGCGGTGACGGTCGCCGTGCCTGCGGCCACTGCGGTGACCACGCCACTGGCGCTCACCGTCGCGACCGACTCGTCATCCGAGGACCAGGTCACCGTCTGCGACGCCTCGGCAGGTGCCACGGTCGCCGCAAGGCTTCCCGTGTCACCGAGCTCGAGGTCGAGCGTCGTGGGCGTGACGGACACCGAGGTAGGTGCCGCGGCCACAGCGGTGATCTCAAACGTCGCCGGCGTGGCCGCTCCGTTGAGGAGCGAGCCGGTAACCGTCGTCGTGCCACCCACCGTGGCGAGGGGCCCGTAGTCGATGGTCTCCCACTCGACCTCGACCTCTTCGGTGCGGTCACCGTCGTTGCCGTACACCGCGGTGACGGTCGCCGGCGGGGTGATGCCCGAGTCGGTGCCGACCGCGACCTCAAGGGTCTCGGGGACCACCGAGGTGACGAGCATCTCCGGCTGGTACGCCGCCAGCACTCCGTCGCGCTCGGCGCGGGTGATCGGAATCACCGAACCGTGACGCGGGGCGCCCGGCAGGTCCACCCTGTCGTCAGTCGCCGGGTTGAGGTAGTCCCACCCAGGCTGGCTGATGTCCTCGGTGAAGAAGGCCTGGTAGCCGTCTCCGTTGAAGTAGTCGGCGAACATGTAGTAGCCAGGACCATTCACGTCACCCGGGTTGGCCTTGAACGTGGTCGAGCCCTCGACGATCGGCGTGTAGTCGGCGTTCTGTGTCACGCAGTCCTCGATGGGGGTCCACGCACCCGTGTCCTCCGCCGTCAGGACGGAGCGCAGCTCGGTCGAGTAGTCCGTGATGATGCCCTGGCAGCCAGCGGGGCCTGCTACCTCTTTGATGAAGCGATAGAAGGTGCCATCGTCGGTGAACACGTCAGCGTCGATCTGGTCGCCCTCGTCCACCCAGATGAACGGGTCGGAGAAGTTGACGAAGTCACGGGTCGTGACGGCCACGGTACGGGCCGTCGTGGTGCCGGGAGCACCCGTCACGTGCGGCTCGCCCTCGGGGTACACGCGGGAGGACCAGTACACGAGGTAGGCGCCGATGGACGGATCCCAGGTCGCCTCAGGTGCCCACGTCATGCCCACCCACTCGGGTGCGATGAGCGTGTGACGCTGCTCGGTCCAGTTCACCAGGTCGGTGGACTCCCAGATCTCCAAGTAGCGCGAACCGTTGGTGTACGCCTCGGGCCACGTGGTCTGAGTGATGTCCAGGTCGGTGGCGAGCATGTAGAAGCTGTCGCCGTCCACAGAACGCACGATCGAGGGGTCACGCAGACCCCCGGTGCCCTCAGACGAGGTCAGCACGGCCTCGCCGTCATTGACCTCGTCCCACTCCAACGCGTCATTTCCACGCGCGGTCGCCATGTAGATCTGCTGGCCGGCGGTGGTGTTGCCCGTGAAGTAGGAGAACAGGTAAGACTCGTACGACTCGTCGGTCAGGCCGGGATCGGCCAGCACGGTGAGATCGAACGCGACAGCATCGGACTCGGCGCCCGAGGTGATGGTCGCGGTCAGGGTGACGTCGGTGTCCACGTCGGGTCGTGTGACGAAGCCCTGCTCGATCACGTCGGCCACGCCGTCCGTCGTCGAACCAGGTGCGACGTCAGCGTCGCTGATCACGGCCGGGTCGGAGGAGACCCAGTCGATGGTGACGTCGGCCGCTCCGGCATCGGTGACCTCGCCCTGGAGCGCCGCGAGCGTCTCGGGGAGCGTGAGAGAACCGCGGACCGCATCGGCCTGGGGTGCGGTGAGCGCCGCAATCTCGGCAAGGCCGTCAGCGGCCCTCTGCACCAGTTGCTCATCGGTCGGGTTGGCGATCACGGTGACGGTTCCGGCGGATGTCGCCGGGCTCGAGCCCGCGGCGTTGAAGGCCGCGACGGACACGTCGTACGTGCCGTCGGCCACGCCGCTGAGGGTGGCCGAGGTGGCACTCGCGCCGACCTCTTCCGTGGTGACGGCGGACGTCGTGGTGTCGGTCAGTGTGACTCGGTAGCCCGAGACGGGCTCCCAGTCGCCGCCTGCCTCCACGGCGCTCCACGTCGCCATGACGGTGTCGGCCGTGGTGGAGGACGATGCGGACGCGGGTCCCGCCTGAGGGACATCGATCGCGTCAAGGTAGATCTGCTCGATCGCACTGGCGTCGAGAGCGTCCTCGAAGACCATCAGGTCCCGGTACGAGCCGTTGTAGGTCTGATCGGCGGTGTAGTTGGACTTGCCGATCATCACATCGATGGGTCCGGAGAAGTCGCCGATGGCGAGGGCCTTGGTCTGCGCCGGGCCGACCGGGACGCCGTTCAGGTATCCCTGGATCGAGGTCTCGGTGAAGACGGTCGTGTAGAGCGCCCACTTGCTGCGCAGCGACGTGGTGCTCACCGAGTTGGCCGAGCCCGACGGGCCCACCTCGGTGCTCCACGGCGACGTGCCCGTGCTGTTGGTGAACACCGACTTGAAGTAGCCGGCAGGGCTCGCGGGGTTCAGGATCCAGTAGTTCTGCGGAACGTTGCTCACCGGCGCGGTGCCGAAGAACATCGCGGCGTAGTTGCCGTTCGCCACCTCGCGCTTGACCCACACGGAGACCGTGAGGTCCTCGCCGCGGTCGGTAATCAGCCCAGGGGGGAGGTCCACGAACGGACCTGTGTTTGACCCTCCGGTCAGCCTCAGTCCATCCGGGTAGGTGACGGTGCCGTTCACGGTGCCGTCGTAGGAGCCGACTACGTCCGCGACGTCTTCCGTCAACGGATAGTGAGCGACCGGCTGTGGAGCCTCGGCGGCTTGCGCCGCGGGCACGAGCACGGTTGCGGCGAGGGCCGCCGTCAGTACAGCAGGGAAAAATGCGCGCGTGAGTCGCATGAAGTGCATCTCCTCTTTGAGACATGGATGAGCCGTTGTGAACGTTATCATTGCGCCGCTCGCGTGGGAAGGGGACACGGCGATCGCGGCCGCTCGGTCCGGATCTCGCCCGCGCGTCACCAGGCTCTGTCACGATAGGGGCGTGAACAGTGACGCAGTAGGACAGGCGATGCGAGACGTCGCGGACGATCTCATCCGACCGAGGTTTCGAACCCTCGTGGATGGCGACATCGACACCAAGTCGGGGCCCGACGATCTCGTGACGGTCGCGGACATCGAGGCCGAACACGCGCTCACCCCGATCCTCGCGGGCATCGAGGATCAGCCCGTCGTGGGCGAAGAAGCCACCGCAGCCAACCCTTCCCTGCCGGACCTGCTCGCGACCGCATCGGCCGCTTGGACCGTCGACCCCGTCGACGGCACCTGGAACTTCGCGCACGGCTCGATCGACTATGCGGTCATGGTGGGGCACGTGGTTGGCGGCGACGCGCACTCCGGCTGGATCCTGCAGCCCGAGACGGGGTACCTGTTTCACGGCGGGGTCGATTCCCCCGTGACCGTGACCGGCGACGACGGCCTCGTGCGGCACATCGAGTCCGTCGCCGGCGAGTCGGCGCGGCCCCTGTCCGAGCTGCGCGGCATGGCGGTGCTGAGGTTCGCCCCGGATTCCGCCGCCACGGGGCTGGTGGGACTCGCCGAGGACGTGGCCGAGATCACGCCGCCGCGCATGTGCGCCGGATGGGACTACTGGGACATCATCGACGGCGAGCTCGACTTCCTGCTGTACTTCCGCGCCATGCCGTGGGACCACGCGCCCGGTGCGGCGATCTGCCGGGCCGCGGGGTATACGGTGCGGCACCTCGATGGGGCCGAGTACCGTCCTGGGGCGCCTGGCCGGCCGTTCCTGGTGGCCCGGGAATCCGAGTGGGAGGCGCTGGCGGACGCCATCCGTTCCCGCGCCGGCGTGCTCTAACCCACCCCTCCTGTCCCCTCCCCCTGTCCGGCACTGGTTGTCGCCGACAGGCAGTCGCGGCCTCCTGTCCGGCACTCACTGTCGGCAGCCGTCTCCCTGAGCCTGCCGTCTCTCCTGCTCGATCCGACCGTGACAGCCGGACAGCGCGCTCGGACCGCTCAAGAGCGACAATGAGTGCCGGACAGGAGATGGGGCGGGGCCGGACGCACAAAAGGGGCCCTCCGCAGAGGGCCCCTTCGTGAACTGACTAGACGGTGGCGGGCTCGTCGATCTTCTCGATGGCCGGTGCCTCCTTGAGGGCCGGCTTGTCAGCGCGGCTCACCCACACCAGGCCGAGGCCGGCGAGGATCAGGGTCAGGCCCAGTCCAGCGGCGATGGCCGCGGTGCCGAGTCCGAGGACCAGCACATTTGCGGTGACGGAGCCGACGCCCAGCTCACCGATCAGCGCGTGAGCGGTGGGGGTCCAGGCCGCTTCGCGAGCCTGCCCCTCGAGCGGGTGCATGCGGTCGAAGTCGGCCCAGTAGCGGCCATCGGTCGCGACCTCGTAGGTGCCAGCTTCGAAGGTCTCGCCGTTGTACTCGACGGGCTCGGCCAGGGTGACCTCGGTGGTGCCGGACAGGGTGTGGTACGCCACGAGGCCCATCTGGTACATGTACTCGGAACCGGTGTTCACGAGCGGGTCGTTGGCGTCCATCTCCCAGCTCTTCAGCGAGTAGTTCCAGTCGTCTTCGACCAGAGACTTGATGGCCTCTGCGCCTTCCACCTCGCCGCGGTCGACCAGCTGGCCTTCCTCGTTGTAGGTGAGAGTGACGTTCTGCGCTTCCGAGAACGCCTGCAGGGAGTCGTTGCCGGCCTTGACCTGCAGCGCGGCGAATGCGCCGATGCCGATGAAGCCGATGCCGATGATGGCGAGAATGATGCCGAGGAGCTTGATTCGAGCATTCATGATGTGGGTCCTTTCCCATCCGGGGTTGGTACTGCGTGTGACCCAAGACTGAGGGCACGAAAACGCACTCGTACGGGACTATGGGCCCGACTCAGCGGAATTGCCACGGCGCAGCCGTGAGAAATCCGACACTGAGCGCCCGCCAACGCGCCAAGGCGGGGGGGACGTGGGGCAACGCAGGACCACAACGCCTCGGGGACCGTGCCAGGTGCAAACCCTGACACGGCCCCCGAGCGGACGGTGGCGCTGATCAATCGATGACGGGGACGGCCTCTTCGTACCGGTAGACGAACGCCGCCATCGCGTCGCGCGTGGTGGACGCGAAGGGCCGGAACTCTACGCCGCCCTTCGCCTTCCATCCCGTGGTGATACCTGTGCTCTCAAGCCATGTGATCTCCGTGTAGAACTCAGTCTCGTCGCGCGCGATGTCCACGAACGGCGAGCTCTCCGGGTCCTCCCAGGCGGGCTCCTCAGCAAGCCGGTAGAGGAACGCAGCCATCGCGTCGCGCGTGATGGGCTCGAAGGGACGGAACTCGATACCCTCGTCCGTCTCCCAGCCCTCGGTGATGTCTTGCTGCGACAGCCACACGATCTCCTTGTAGAACTCCGTGGTGTCCGGAGTGATGTCCACGAACGGCGACTCGTCGGGCAAGGTCACCTCGGGCGAACCCGCGTAGCGGTAGAGGAACGCTGCCATGGCGTCGCGGGTGATGGCGCGGAACGGTCGGAACTCGGTGCCGTTCTCGGTCTCCCAGCCCTTGGTGATGCCCTGCTGACTAAGCCACATGATCTCCGTGTAGAACTCGGACGAGGCCGTGGTGACGTCGGTGAACTCCACGCGCACCCCAGCGACCGTCACGTCCACCGAGGCCGCGTCGCTAGTGACCGTCATGTCCTCGTCACCCATCTCCGAGGTGAACACCGCGCGGAACACGGCGCCGTCGTCGGCGGGTGCTGCATCGAAGGCGAGGGTGGTCGCGTTCGCGCCAGGCACGTCCGTCCAGGTCTCGCCGTCACGCCGCTGCCACTGCACCGTCGGCTCCGGCACGCCGTCAGCCGCTGCATCCATGGTGACTGCGTCGCCCTCGCCGACTGAGGCATCGGCCGGGTGTGCCGTGACCAATGGTGCCTTCCACCGCTCGGCCACGGCGATCGGCGCAGGGACACCGGAGGCCGAGGCCGCATAGACACGCTCGGAACTCGTGTCGACGGCCACTCCGGCGAGAGAGCGGCCGAAGCCGGCGTCGTCGAGCACAGCCACTGTGCCAGTCCCCAAGTCGACGACCGAGAGGCCACCATCATCCTCACCCGCTCCGGGGTGCGCGACATACAGCAGGCCAGCGGGCGCGTCGAGAGCCACCGCAGCGGCTCCCGCCCGCAGGGAGTATTCGCCCGCCGGCGCCATGTCCTCGAGGGTCGAGAACACCCGCACCGCAGGGTCGCCGTCGTACGACACGTAGAGACGGCCGGATGACGGATTGAGCGCCATGGGACCCACGCCGCCGTCGGTCACGGTCTGTCCCAGCAGGTCGCCGCTGTCGAGGTCGAGCGTGAGGATCACGCCGTAGGCACCCGCGTCGACTGCGACATACGCGAATGCGCGCCACGGGTCGTAAGCGACGCCGGTGATGCCCTCCTGGATCGGAGTGGGGTCAATCAGCGGTTCGCCCATGGACCACGGGTCCACCGAGTAGGCGGCCACCACGCCCTCAGCGAAGCCCACCAGCACGGCTCGCTCGTTGGCCCCGAACTGCATGTCGACGGGCATGTACGGCACCGCGAAGGACCGCAGCTCCGCGCCCGTCTCGACGTCGACCTCGACGATGCGGGGACCGTCGGCGGCATCGTCGGCGACGAATACGGTGCCGTGGTCCTCGTCGAAAGCGATGGGACCGGCGGCGGTCAGCCCGGCCTCGATGTCGCCGGCAACCACGTGCCCGAGCGGCGCGTCAGGACGCTGCGCGCCTGGCCCCTCGGTCTCGTCCTCGTAGGAGAACGTGCACACGCCGGGCCCCGGCGCGGCGACGCCGTCCTCCATCACGCACTTGGTGCCGTCGTCGTACTTGGTGATGCTGAAAGCGTCGAGCGTGTCCCCGATCTCCAGGGAAGTGGTGGACTCCGCGCCCTTGCGCGCGACCACGGACTCGTAGGTCAGAGTGTCGCCGTCGACGGTGATGCCCTGGAAGGTGGACGTGTGCCCGGCGCGCACCACCTGGGTGGCGCCGTTTGCCGTCCAGACGTTCGCGTCTTCGGGCTGCATCTCGTAGTACTTGGGTCCCGACACTGACACGGCGTAGACCGGTCCGGACGTCACGCCGTCGACGTCGGTCTGGTCGTCCACCATGTGGCCGCGGGCGTAGGTGTGGTCGTGGCCCATCAAGACCAGGTCGATGTTGTGGTTCTGGAAGACCGGCAGCCATGCACGGCGCACGTCCACCTCGTTGCGGCCCTCGGCCGTCGAGAACACGGGCTGGTGGAACACCGCGACGGCCCACTCGTTCGGATTGTTCTCGAGGATCTGGTCGAGCCACTGCGACTGCATGTCGAGCCACAGCTCCGCCGGGTTGGGGCAGTCCACCGTGCACGCGGGGAGGTCCTCCGGCGTGAAGAGGGCCGCGGCCTGGCTTCGGGAGGCGTTCAGCGAGATGAAGCGCACGCCCTGGTAGTCGGTGTAGTACGCCGTCTCTTCAAGCGCCGTCACCATCTGCTCCTCGTAGGCGCGCCGCTGGGCCTCGCCGGCCGAGTCGCCGTAGTCGCCGATGACCTGCGGGCCGTTCTCGGCATACTCGAAGGTCGCCTTCCAGTTCCGCAGAAAACTGTCGCCGCTGTACTCGTGGTTGCCGGGTGCCGCGATCACGTTGGTGGTCTGGCTGTGCCCATCCATCGCGCCGAACCACTCGTCCCACTCGGAGTCGTTGCCGGAGACGTTGATGAGGTCGCCAGCGTTGACGGTGCCGACCGCGTCCGGGAACCGCTCGTAGGCCTGGGCGACGACTGGGGACCATTCCTCGGCGACGTTGTTCTGCGCGTCACCGAAATAGATGAAGGTGAAGGGCTCGCCCGCTGCGTCCGCAGTGGTGAAGTTGTAGGTCGGGCTGGGTGCGGCCTCAGTGCCGACCCAGTACTCGTACTCCGTCGCAGGAGCGAGGCCGCCGACGGTAGCGGAGTGGTTCAGGTAGGCCTCGTCGAGCGGCACCACGGAGGAGGCGTCCTCGACGGTCCATTCCTCCGTGCCGACCTCGCGCAGATGCACCGCGCCGTCGGTCACCTCCGCGGGAACGCGCCACGTGAAGGACTGCGAGGTCGACGGGTCCTCGGGCGGGGTCAGCACGACCCTGGTTGGGGATTGGTCCTGATCCACCGCGACGCCGGGCACGGCGACGAGGGCGACGAGGGCCGTGGCGACGGCGATAACTGCCGAGGTACGAGCGGCGCGAGAGAGCACAGCGGGGCCTTTCCTGAGTGAGGGAGAACGTTTCACTAGGACGCTAGAGGTGCCGAATGACGGGCCCATGGCTGGCCGCTGACCGCCCGATGAACGGCAGGCGACCGATAGGCGACCAGCAGGCGACCAACAGACTGCGCAGGGTGCCGCACGCTCAACGACCTAGTGGAAACGACCTAGTGGAGCAGCAGGCCGTCCCGCACGAGGTCGCGCACCGCGGGCACCAGGCCGCGGATCATCTCGCCGGGCGCCACATCCAGCAGCGCCGCGAGTGCGTGGGCGATCTGCCCCACGGTCAGCTCACCGTCGCATGCCCCTACCAAGCCGGCGAGCGCGGTGTCGGCCTTGATCACGCGCCCGAACCCGCCGCCCTGGCGCAGCAGGATGTGCTCGGGATGGGCCTCGAGCGGCCGCCCATGAGTCTCCTTGGTGACGTCCGGCGCTACCGTGAACGCGGTGTCCAACAACGCAGCATCGGACACGGACGCCAGCCAATCGTGCGCCTCGAGCGCCGCCGTCAACGTAGGCCCGAGCGGCATCGCCAACGTCCCCTCGTGCTCCTCGAAGCGGCGCATGGTGGGCGCGCCGGACAGCGGCCGTCGCAGCACCACCAGCCCGAACCCGATCGCCTCGACACCGCCCTCGTCGAAGGCCCGCAGGTACGCCTCGTATGCGCTCGACCACAGCTCGGGATCGCGGTCGGCCGTCACGCCGGCGTCGCGCAGCCACGTCTCCGCGTATTCGGCCGCGTCCAGCGCGTCGCGCTGCACAATCCAGGCATCCAGCGGCGCGGGGGCGGCGTCCAGCCAGCGGCCGATGCGGTCACGCCAGTCCGCGCTCGCCTCACCCAGTCCAGCGCCCGCGCGAATCTCCCAGTTGCCCAGCAGCTGCGCGACGCCTCCGGGGGCGAGCACGGTCCCGACATCGCGGATCAGCGCCCCGGTCACCCCATCTCCCACCGCCCCGCCGTCGCGGTACTCGTACGTGGGCGCGCCGGGCGGGGTGATCACGAACGGCGGGTTGGACACCACCAGGTCGAACTCCTCGCCCGCGACCGGCTCCAGCATCGACCCCTCGCGCAGGTCCCACGCGCGGTGGGCCGCCGCGCCAGCGCCCACGCCGTGAACCCCGAGCGCCGCGGCGTTGACCGTCTCGTTGAACCGCGCGTATGCCAATGCCCGCGACGAGATATCGGTGCCCACCACCGCATCGGCGTGGAGGGAGGCGTGCATGGCCTGGATCCCGCAGCCGGTGCCCAGGTCGAGCACCCGGCGTCGCGGCGCGCGCATGGTCACCGACGCCAGCGTGTTCGACGCCCCGCCGACCCCTAGCACGTGGTCGCGCCCCACGGCCCGTGCGGTCACGGCCTCACCCTGGTCCGAGGCGATCCACCAGTCGACCTGTCCGTGCTCGGTGGTGGACGAGTACGGCTGCAGGTCCACCAGCGCGCGCACGGGGTCGTCGGGAGCCTCCCCGGCCGCCTCGATGAGGCCGATGCGCTCGGCACCCTGTGCGCTCAGCCGGCTCAGCGCGGCGTCGGCTTGGGCACGGGTGACATCGTCGCCGAGCATGAACAGCCGCGTCAGCACCGCCGCCGAGTCGGAGCTCGCGGCGCGTGCCGCCACCAGGGCCGGGGTCACCTGCTCGCGGTCAAGGGCGCGGAAGGCGCGGTCGCCCACGAGCTCGCTCACGCCGTCGACGGTCCACCCGTCGAGGTCAGCGCGGAGGGAGGCGGCCATGGGGGCATCGGCCGCGGGGGGACGGGTGGTCACGGGATCGAGGCTAGCCGGTGGCTACGAAGCAGCGGGATCCGACGGGCCCAGCGCGTCCCCGGTGAGCAGCGCGCGATAGAACGTCACCCCGGCGCCGAGCGCGGAGATCTCGACGCTCTCGTTCGGCCCGTGGATGGCCTCGCGCTGCGCCTTGTTCATGGCGAGCGGCGAGAATCGGTACACGGCAGGCGAGATGCGGGCCACGTGCCGAGCATCGGACGCCGCGAGCATGATGTACGGCACGGTCACCGCGTCCGGGTACGAGGCCGAGACGGCCGCTCCCAGCGCGCGCCACCTGGCATCGTCCCCGGTAGGGGACACGGGTGAGGGCTCGCTGGCCTCAAGGATCTCCAGGTCCACGCGTGGGTCGTCGATGGCCGCGCGCAAGTGCGCCACGGCCTCGTCGCAGGTGGACCCGACGGCCACCCGCACGTTGATGACGGCAGTCGCACGGGTCGCCAGTACGTTCTGCGCGGGGCTGCCCTCGAGCTGAGTGATCGCGGCCGTGGTGCGCACCATCGCCGCGAGCTCGGGTCCCAGCCTCGGCACGACCCGGCCCAGCAGCGAGCGCCGGCGACCTGCGCGCTTCAGGAGTGCCCGCATCGGCCGGGCGACGTGAGGCGCCACTCCTTCGAGCATCTCGATGGTCACGTCGTGCACCGCCGTGGGGAAGGGCTTGTCCTCGATCGCGACCAAGGCGTGCGCCAGGATGCCCGGCGCGGATTGGCGGGGAGGCGTCGAGGCGTGCCCGCCCAGGCTCTCGACCGCGAGCCGCAGCGTCATCATGCCCTTCTCCGAGGCGCCGATCACGGCCATCGGCCGCCGCAAAGTGGGGAACGCCTGGGTGGCGACCGCGCCGCCCTCGTCGAGCACCATCCACGGCTCGACGCCGCGCTCCTCGAGCAGCCGGACGGCCTCGACCGCGGCCGCGCCATGTGACTCCTCGTCGCCACCGAAGAACAGATACAGATCCCGCAGCGGCGACCAGCCGTCAGTGAGCAGCGACTCGAGAGCCTCGAGCGCCACCACCATCGCGCCCTTGTCGTCGAGCGTGCCGCGGCCGTGCACGCGACCGCCCGCGATCACGCCGTCGAACGGCGGGTGCTCCCAGCCCTCGGCGGCCCAATCGACCGGCACCGGCACCACGTCCTGGTGCGCCATGAGCAGCACCGGCCGCTCCGCGAACTGCCCCGGCACGCGCAGGAGCAGACCCGCACGACCCGTGGTCTCGACCTCCGCCGCGGCGAACACGCGCGGATAGAGCGCCTCGAGCTCCTCGCGGTACGCGGCGAAGAGGGCGGCATCGGACTTCGACAGCGGCCCCGGCGGAGGCGTCACGGTGGGGATGCGGACCAGGCGTGCCAGGTGCTCGGCGGCCCGCTGTGCCTGACGAACATCGGGTGCCTGCCCAGTGGGCGCGGCGGTCAGTGCGGCCGATGCGCGCTTCAGCATTCTCAACGGACGCCTCAGTCTCATCGCGGCTCCTCTTCCTTGCCGGGCCGATCATAGTCAGGAACCTCACTTGTGGGCCCTGGTATGGGGACGCCCCCGGCGGGCACACCCGCCTCGGCGACGAGCGCATCGGAACTAGACGCGAACGCAACCTTGGGCATGGCGAAGAGGAAGGCCATGGCGACCAGCGCCGTACCGCCGCAGATAGCCCACACGGTGATGTAGCCGGACATCGAACCGGCCGTGGAGGCTGCCCCTGTCGCGGTGACGGCGACTCCGGTGGACAGCGCGATCGCGAACGCGGCGGAGGCGAACGCGCCGCCGATGGTCTTGGTGGTGTTCGTGAGGCCTGCTGCGACGCCGGTGTGCTGCGGGGGCGCGGCCGATGCCGCGGCGGCCGGCAGCGCGGCGACGAGCGCCCCGGAGCCGAACCCGGCGACCACCATGCAGCTGAGCACCATCACGAACGTGTCGTGGAACGGGATCAGGGCCAGGTAGCCGGCTCCTACCAGCCCGGACGCGCCGATGAGCACCAGTCGCGGCGAGGTCATTGTGGAGATCTTGGCGAACACCCCGGCGCCCACGAGCAGCGACATCACATACGCACCGATGAGGTAGGAGGCGGTGGCCGAGCCGAGGCCGAGCCCATAGCCCACCTCGGCGGGATCGGTGCGCGCGAAGGTGGACAGCGGGCCCTGCGCACCCAGCACGCTCACGCCGAACAGCCCTGCGGTCACGACTACGGGCCACAGCGCGGGGCTCTTCAGCATGGTGATGTCGACCAGCGGGTGCTCGGTGCGCTGCTCGACCTTGATGAACACCCACAGCAGTGCGATGCCGATGAGCACCATGGCCACGACCCACACCGTGATGCCGTCCAGACGCACCAGGGACAGCCCGCCCATGATCGCCAGCAGCGCGATAGTCAGCACCGAGGTGCCGCGCGTATCGATGGTGCCGCCGCCGCGCTCGCCGGTGTCTGGAACCTTGGCGATCACTACGATAAGTGCGACCGAGACGAGCACTGCGGGCACGCACAGCGCGGCCCACAGAGGCAACAGCTCGCCCATCTGGCCACCTGCGAGCGCGCCGAAGATGGCACCCGCCTGCAGGGCCACGACGATGATGCCCGCGCCCTTGCGGGTGAGCGCGGCACCATCGGGCCTGTGACGCGCCCGCGAGAAGATGATCGCCACGTTCAGCGGCAGCCACACCACGTAGAACCCCTGCAGCGCCCACGCGGTCACGAACCATGGGAACGTGGGCGCGAACGCGATGCCGAAGCTCGCGATCATCGTGAGGATCAGGGACGCGATCAGCACCTTCCGGTGACCGACCATGTCCCCGAGCCGCGCGAGCACCGGCACCGCGATCGAGCTGAGCAGCAGTTGGGCGGCCTCAAACCAGTTGATGTCCGCGTCGTTGATCTCGAGATGGCGGGCGATGTCGGTGAACAGCGGCGTGTAGTAGCCCTGGAGCACGCCGGAGACACCCTCGACCACCACGAGCGCGCCCACCACCCCTCCGGCCAGCGCGGTGCGGGATCTCGTCATGAGGGCATGGTGCCATGCGCATGTGTCGCGGCCGTGTCGCGGGGCGCGTTCAGTGGCGCCAGTAGACCTGACGTGCCTCCTCCGAAGCGAAGGGCCGGATTCGTGAGCGTCACGTGCCTACTTTGAGGGGCGGTCGTCGGTCGTGGCGGTGGCGGCCGTGTCGCGATCCATGCCGGCCTGGGCCGAGTCCCCCGGCGACGGCTCGTGGTGGCCCTCGGAGGCCACCGCCCGGTCCGCGACCCCTTCGAGGTCGGAGGCGTGCGACCGGCGAGACGCGCCCGCCACGGCCACGATCGCGATCGCAGCCGCGAGGCCCGCGATGCCCCACCGCAGCCACGGATTGGCCTCGTCGCCGTAGCTGAGCATCACCACGGCCGGGGCGATCAGCAGCGCCACCAGGTTCATCACCTTGATGAGCGGGTTGATCGCAGGACCCGCCGTGTCCTTGAACGGGTCGCCGATGGTGTCGCCGATCACCGTCGCCTCGTGCGCCGGGGAGTTCTTGCCGCCGTGGTGGCCGTCCTCGACGATCTTCTTCGCGTTGTCCCACGAGCCGCCCGAGTTGGCGAGGAACACTGCCATGAGCACGCCGGTGCCGATCGCGCCCGCCAGGAATCCGGCAAGGGCGCCCACGCCTAGCCCGAAGCCCACGAAGACGGGGGCCATCGCGGCGAGCAACCCGGGGGTCGCGAGCTCGCGCAGGCTGTCGCGCGTGCAGATGTCCACCACGCGGCCGTACTGCGGCCGCACCTCGCCGGTCATGATGCCGGGGAACTCACGGAACTGGCGGCGAACCTCGTACACGATGGCGCCGGCCGCTCGCGTGACGGCGTCGATGGCCAGCCCGGAGAACAGGAACACGGTCGCCCCACCGATGATCACGCCCACCAGGGTCAGCGGGTTGATGACCTCGTACGAGAAGTCGTCCGCAGATGCGGCGGCCTGCGCCATCGCCTGGCTCACCGCATCGGAGTACGAGCCGAACAGCGCGGTCGCGGCAAGCACCGCCGTCGCGATCGCGATGCCCTTGGTGACGGCCTTGGTGGTGTTGCCCACGGCGTCGAGGTCGGTGAGGATCTGAGCCGCCTCGGCGTCGACCTCCCCAGACATCTCCGCGATGCCTTGCGCGTTGTCGGAGACAGGCCCGAAGGTGTCCATCGCGACGATGACCCCCACGGTCGTGAGCAGCCCGCACCCTGCCAGCGCCACCAGGAACAGAGCGAGGGTAATCACGCCGCCGGCGACGAAGTACAGGATCACCACCGCCCCCGCGATCACCGTCGCGGTGTAGACGGCGGACTCGAGACCCAGGCCGATGCCGGACAGCACCACGGTCGCCGCTCCCGTCCGTGAGGTCTCGGCCACGCGCATGGTGGGCTTGGACGCGGTGTCCGTGAAGTAGCCGGTGAGCCACAGGATCAGACCGGCGAGGCCGATCCCGACGAACACGGCGACCGTGGCCATGATCCGGGGGTCCCCCGTGGTGCCCTCGAGTGCGGCGGTGCCGATCTCGTCGAACGAATCCGGCAGGTAGGCGAACGCCGCGATGGCGGCAAGCACCGCGCCGATCGCGGCGGAGGTGTAGAAGCCGCGATTGATCGCTGCGAGGCCCGGCTCTCCCTTGCGGATCTTGGTGATGAAGACTCCGACGGCGGCCACGAAGGCGCCGATGGCGGTGACGATGAGCGGGAACACCAGGCCCTGCTCGCCCATCGCGGCCTTGCCGAGGATCAACGCGGCCACCAGCATGACGGCGTAGGACTCGAACAGGTCCGCGGCCATGCCGGCACAGTCGCCCACGTTGTCGCCCACGTTGTCCGCGATGGTCGCGGCGTTGCGGGGATCGTCCTCAGGTATGTGCTGCTCGACCTTGCCCACCAAGTCAGCCCCCACATCGGCCGCCTTGGTGAAGATGCCACCGCCCACCCGCATGAACATCGCGAGCAGCGCCGCCCCGAAGCCGAACCCCTCGAGGACCGCCGCCGCGTCGCCGCGGTACAGGAACACCACCGAGGCCGCGCCAAGGAGGCCGAGTCCCACCACGGACATGCCCACCGCGCCACCCGTGCGGAACGCGATGCGCGCGCCGGCGACGCGTCCATCTGGCTGAGTGGCGGCGTGCGCGACCCGCACGTTGGCCCGCACCGCGAGCCACATGCCCATGTAGCCGATGGTCGCCGAGAACCCGGCACCCAGCAGGAAGAAGATCGAACGCCCGATGCGCACGCCGGCATCGCCGGGAAGGAGGAACAGCAGCGCGAAGACCACCACCGCGAACAGCAGCAGGGTCCGGAACTGCCGGCTGAGGTACGCCGACGCGCCCTCTTGGATCGCGCCCGCGATGTCGCGCATCTTCTCGGAGCCGTCCGCGGATTTGAGCACCTGTTGGCGAAGGACGTACGAGAACACCAGGGCCGCGACCCCGATCAGCCCGATGATGGCGACGATGGTGAGGCTAGAACTTCCGACCTCGACGGCGGGGCTGACCACGTGATGCATTCGTCCTCCTTGACGAGAGCATTGCCGCAGCGACGACGGTGTCGCGCGGTCGATCGGTATTCGGGGAGTCTAGGGGACGATGGTGCGCGGGGCACGGTGTGACCCAACGATCCGCCCTAGTAGTGCGTCGATACTGCGACGGAACCAGATTTTGCCAAGGACGCATTCTCGAAGGACCGGAGGGGTCATGTCTCAGTGGCAGGACACGATGGAGCAGTTGGTGCGCAATCGCGAACGCGCACTGCTGTCCTATGCGTACCTCGTGTGCGGCAATCCCGTGCAGGCCCAGGACCTCGTCCAGGACGCGCTGGTGCGGACCTTCTCCAAGGAGCGCAAGGGCCTCACCTCCGTGAAGGCGGAGGCCTACGTGCGCCGCGCCATCACCACCATCTACGTCGACCAGTACCGCCGTCAGCAGCGCTGGCAGCGGGTCCAGCACCTGTTCCGTCCGGAGCGGCTTGCCCCCGACGAGCTCGGCCAGGTGGAGGCCGGCTCGGAGGTGGCCGATGCGCTGGCCACCCTCCCTCCTCGAGTGAGGGCGTGCGTGGTGCTCAGATTCTTCGACGACTTCACGGTTCCACAGGTCGCTCGGGCGCTCGGCATCGCCGAGGGCACCGTCAAGAGGTACCTCAGCGATGGGATGACGCAGATGCAGCTGGCGCTCGGCCCGCTGGAAGACGCGCAAGACGCCGACGCGGGCGAAACCGCAGTGGATTCGCACCGCATGCATGGAAGGAACGGGTCATGAAGCTGTCTGACGCACTGAGAGGCGCCGCAGACCGCGCGCCCATCGACCAGATGAGCGTCTCCGCGGCGGGCGCCGCGAGCAGGGTCAAGCGCGAGCGCGCGCTGCGCATGGGGGCAAACGGACTCGTGGGAGCCAGCGCTGCCGCCGTGATCGCCGTGGGGGCGATGGGCCCGCTGGGTGCCAGCATGTCCAGCCAGGACGCGATGAGCGCCCCGGCGATGGACGGAGGGGCCGAGTCCTACTCCGGCGCGGACGAGGAGATGAGCTCCTCAGAAGACTCCGCAGCGGAGGCCTCCCGGCCCGCCGAGCAGTGGATGTGCGGCACCGAGTTCGACCCCGCCGATGGCACCTGGTCCTGGGGCGACGATTCCGGCGTGACGTTCTCCGTCGGGCAGCCCGAGGTCGACGGCGAGCAGATTCTGCTGCCTCACTCCCTTGAGGCCTCCCGACCCGTCGAGCTGATCTCCAGCCCGGACTACGTGGTGACGTGGGACGGCATCGTCGTAGGCCGCATGGTGCAACCGCCGCCCATCGAGTACGGACCCGCGGACGAGCCGACGCTGCCCGAAAGCGGGGGTTTCGAACGGCTCGACCCCGCGACGGACTTCGCCACGCTCGAGCAGTCCACAGTTCTGGAGCCCGTCAACTGCTGGGACGGCGAGCCGCTGCCCGCCGCCGACTACGAGGTGCACCAGGCGTGGACGCTGGCCTATTGGGACGATGCGGTGGTTCCGTGGTCTTCGCCCTCTGAGCCTGGCGTGCCCTCGGGTTCGCCAGTGCCCGCAGAACCATCGGGCCCCGTCGAGCCGTCCGGGCCCGCCGTCGACCCGAGCCCCTCCCCGGGAACGGGTGTGGCGGAGGATTCGGCCGGAGAGGGCTCTGACAGCGCCGAGTCTCTACCCGCACCCCCGACGCCGGAGCTGTTCCGGGTGGCCGCAGAACCGGTGCCCTTGACGATCGACGGAGAGCGCGTCGACGACCCGTTCGCCGACTACCTGGGCGGCGACGGACCGGTCGAGCCGCTGCCGTCACCCGCACCCAGCGGTGGGCCCGCGCCCCTTCCCGACGGCTACCTGACTCCCGACATCGCGCGTCAGATGTTCGAGGCCGGGGTGACAAATGCGCCTGAAGGCGAGTGGGACATGGCTGCGGGAACGCAGCGATGGGTCAAGGTGGGCGACTCCGCATCAGGACAGGACGACTGGGCACGCCACTACTTCGGCTGCTCGTGGGACGCCGCCGAGGGGGCGACGTTCCCCGCCACGTCTGCCCAGATGTCTTTGTTGGACGTCGACGTCGACCTGCCGGCGCGGATCGACGTCTCCTACGGCTTCGTCGTGGACGGCAACCCGCTGGTCTCCTCGTCAGTGACCAACGCATCGGACTACACGATCCCGGGCTACTGGAGCGCCCAGCCCCAGCTGTTCCTGGTGCGGGACGGCCGGGTCGTGGCCGAGGCGTATCCCGTGAGCACGTCTCGGGACGGCATGTCGATAGCGATGGAGGCCGAGGAGAGCGGGATGGTGATCGCTCCCGAATACGGGCGTGGTCTCGAGCCGGGTCAGTCGGTGAGCGACGATTTCCTGTGGCGGGACGTCACGGGCTGCTACACCGAGTCCGGCCAGGCGGACGTGCGTGCCGGTGAGTACACCGTCCTCGCCATGCAGTCGGTGAGCGTTTCGAACATGCAGATCGCCTTCGAAGGGTCCGGAGTGGAGCCGCGGATCGCGCCCAGCGGCGAGCCGCTGATCGCCCCGACCCCCTGGAGCCTCGACGGCGGCGACGCGGCGCTATACGACTCGGAGCTGGGCGGTGACGAGCCCGCCATCGCCGTGCCCGAGCCCACCGCCACCTGGGGAGGCGAACAGATGGACTGGATCGAGCTGCAGGGCTGGACCTCTCTGGGCACGATCACGCTCTCGGCTTCCTGAGCCTCGCCGTAGCCCGACGGCAGGAATCGCCGATGCGGTGCCGGCAGTCCGGCGCCGCATCGGCGGGGTCAGAGGTGTTGACTTGCAGGCGAGCAGACCCGCCGACGGGGCGCACGACCTCAGCGGTGCGTGGCGGCGTCCTCCGCCCTCGCGGACCTGCTCCACGGCAGCGTCGCGCCGGACACGAGCGAGATCGCTCCGGTGATGATCAGAAGCGTCTCGAGGCCCAGGGCCGGGATCACCATGCCCGCGAGCGCCGGTGCAGCGGCCGAGCTGACCGCCCCGACGACCAGGCACACCGTGAACGCTGCACTCGCACGGTCGGGGACGAGCTGGGCCGTCCACACCGCGAGCACCGCTGACCCGATCATGTAGGCCGCACCGAAGACGGCTGCTGAGGCCGCCGTAGCGGCGAGCGAGTCCTGCCCCCAGCCGAGCAGCGCCAAGGCCACCGCCACCGCCGCGAGGCACCAGGCGGCAACAGCGCGGCTGCCCAGCCGCTGTGCGAGAGCGCCGGCTGTCACTCCCGCCACTCCCGTGACGCCGATGACGGCGTAGAGGGCCGGCACCGCCTCAGCCGGCAGTTCGCCCTCCGCCACGATCTCGGCGGCATAGGTGAAGTAGACGATGATCACCGCGAAGTAGATGAACGAATAGATCGCAGGCAACTTGAGTACTCGCAGGAGCGCGGCGGCACCGTGCTGGCCCGTGGAGTGCTCGGCGCGCGCGGCTCGCGGCGCGAGCCGGATGTTGACGAGGGCGGCGAGAACCGCGGCCACAGCGATGCCGGCCCACACCCACCGCCACGCCCCTTGGGCTGCGAGCACGCCGAGCGCGCCCAGCCCGACCAGCCCCACTGCGGTGCCCGTCGTGATGATCGCCAGGGTGCGCGGCCGTCGTGCGGGATCCACCGCCTGCCTCACGATGTCGGAGTACGTGGCCCAGACCCACCCTCCTGCGCTCCCCGCCAGGACCGCGCCGACGGCGAGCACCGCAGCCGACGGCGCGAAGGTCACGAGCAGCGCGCCCACCGCGCCACACAAGCCGCCGACCGTGGTGGGTGCCCGGAGGCCACGACGGTTGGCGAGCGGCACCGCGAGCACAAGACCGAGTAGATATCCCACGAAGGTCCCACTCGCGATCATGCCGAGCAGCAACTCGGAGAGATCGAAGTCCTCCTCGATGCCCGGCAGCGTCAAGCCGTATGCGTACCGCGCCATGCCGAAGGCGACGCCGACCACCGCGGCGCCAGCCAGACCCACGCGGCCACTGGACGAGAATTCTGGACGCCCTCTCACCACGCGGCCTCCCTCAGGCGCCGCGACGGCACGCTGCCGTCGCCCGGCCTCGATCCAACCGGCAGGTCTTGAACGTTGTCCGCAGGGCTCTGACGCTTCTCACCCCGACATTCTTATCCATCTTCTCTTTTCGGACACTTCGCGAGGGAGTTTCCGAGCAGGCCGCACGGGGAGAAAGCGCGGGGAGACTGCGGAGGCTTCGCGCTCGGGCGCTGCCTCGGTGGGCGCGGTGGACGTGGCGGACGCGGTTCACCCCGGCGCGGCGAATGCGGGTCCCGCGACGGCGAGGGCCACCGCGTCGAGCCGGGCCCGCGTGAGCGTCACCTCGACAGTGACCACTGCGCCAACGACGGCGCACCGGGTCGAGCGGGCGCCATTGTCGCCGGCTGCGGCTGCCGCCATCTCGCATGCACGCGCCGCAGGGTCACGCCCGAGCGCAACCTCGCCCCGGGCTGCGTGCGCCCCCGCGAGCGCGGCCTCATCCGCGGCCTGCTGAGCGGCCACCCGGGTCGCGGATGCTGCGGCTCCGGCAACGATCGCGGCACCCACCACGAGCACCACCATCACGACCGCGAGGGCCACCACGCTCCCGCTGCCGCGCTCGTGGGGGCACCGCGACCCCGACGTCGCACTCACGGCGCGACGCGAGCCACAGACGTGGCCGAGGCGGCGGGCAGCCACCCCGGCCCGTCGATGCTCACCGTGACCTCGACACGACCGCCGCTCGCATCCACCGCGACCACCGCGCCCGGCACCGACCGCCCGATCTCGGTGCGCGCCGCATCCGCCCCCTCCACGGCGGCGATCCGCGCCCCGACCGCGGCCGCCTCCGTGGCGGTGATGCCCGTGCGTGCCCACCCCACCGCGCCGAGCACCAACCCGAGGACGATCACCACCGCAGGCAGTGCCGCCGCGAGCTCGACCGTGACGGACCCCTGGTCTCGGTCACGCCAGGGCCGGCCTCGCCATCCCCCGCCAAGCCCGCTGCCGAGTTTGCCGCGATGAGAGTGCGGGAGTGGCGATGGAACGCCGCTCACCCGAACGCTGAACGGAGGATGCCCGCCAGCAGCTCCCTCACCTCATCCGAGCGCACCAGCGCGATCAGCACGCCGGCGAACGCGGCCGCCGCTACCGTCACGAGCGCGTACTCCGTGGTGGCCATGCCTTCGTCATCGCTCGGGTCGAACTCCCGACCGGTGCGATCGTCCATCCACTTGTTCATCCGCATCCCTTCCGGGCCGCGACCCTCGCCGCCCTGAAACCACGGTGATCTCGCGTCACGGGCGGCGCATGGCCGTCACGGCCGAACCGTGGACGGCGACAGCGTGCCCTTGCCTGGGGACGGGATACCCATGGATGCGGTGGAGCGCACGGAAGGGCCGAATTGGGCCGTGTCGTGGGCCAAGTTGGGCCGCCAGCGACACCGAGCCGGGCAGAGCCAACATGTGCCGTAGACGAAGCCGGCAAACGCCCCCTGGCGCGGCGAGCCAGGCTAGGGAGCGGGTGACGGTCCATCTAGAGCCGGCACCTCAAGCGACCCCAACTCGGCTCCGGCCACCACCGCCACAATCAGCGGCAGCACGCCCGCAAGAGCGAAGGCGGGAAGCAGGCACAGCGCCAGCGGCAGCGCGAGCCGCACGCCCAGCTCACCCGCAGACTTCGCCGCCGCGCGCCGCGACTCCCGGTCCAGGCGCACCATGGCGGCACGGAGCCCGTGGCTGGCCGGCGCGCCCGCCATCTGAGCGAGCGCCAAGGGACGCGCGAGAGCCTGCACCAGCGGGCCGTCCAGCTCCGGGGCCACCCCGCCGTAGGCGTGCGCAGCCGCGAGCGCACGCAGGGGAACGGCGGTGCGAGGGTCGGTGGCATCGGCCGTGCGGGCCAGCGCGCTCGACACGTCGAGCCCTGCCGCCAGTGCCGCATCCACCAGCGCGAGGACCACCGGGATGGGCAGCCCCTCGGAGTCGCTCGCGGTCGCCGCGCCCACGAGCCGCGCCATCCACCAGGACCCGAGCCAGGTGAGCAGTCCTGCGCCCCCGAGCATCGCCCAGCCCAACGGCGAGGTCACGAGCAGCCCCAGCGCCCCCGGATCGACGGCCGCCGCGAGCCCCACCCCCACCAGCGGCAGCCACCGCAGAATGCGTGCGCTCATGCGCGGGCCGGCGAGTTGGGCCTCTGCGGCATCGCGCGAGTCGCGGTCGCGCGCCACGGCGTCGTCGACTCGCGCCAGCACCCGCGCCAGTGGCATGCCGGTGTCGCGCGCCAGCACGCAGGCCGCCACCACCGACTCCGCAGCGGGCCTCTCCCCGCGCCACACCGGGGCATGGGCGAGAGGAACGCCCCGGTCATCGACGGGTACTCCCGCGAGCGACCAAGCGCGCGCCGGCGGCAGGCCGGACTCGAGCAGCGCGATCGCGTCCGCGAACACCAGCGCGACGTCGGCCTCACGCGACACGCCGCCGCCTCGCCCCCGCCAGCCAGTGCGCGCTCGACCGCTACCGCCAGCCGCAGTCCCACTGCCGCCCGCGCCGCCCCCGTCGCCCTCGTCGGCACCTCCGCCCCTACGCCACCGCATCGGCCGCCTCCCCGAGCACCGAGAGGAGCTCCTCCCACGCCGGCCCCGGGCCCCACCTCCCGCGGGCGCCGAGCGACCATGCCGCCTCCACTGCGAGGCCAGGCGAGCGCGCACGCAGCACGCACACCTCGGTGAGCCGCCGTACTCCCCCGGACCGGGCGACGTGCAGCACCACGTCCAGCCCCGCGGCAGCCTGCGCCTCGACGGCCGCCGCAGGCATGCCCGCGAGCGCGCCCAAGGTCGTCAGCCGCACCGGCACGTCTCCCGGGGAGTTGGCATGGATGGTGGTCATGCCGCCCCGGTGGCCGGTGTTGAACGCGGACAGCACCTCCCGCAGCTCCGCTCCCCTGCACTCCCCGAGCACCACGCGATCGGGACGCATCCGCAGCGCCTCCCGCACCAGGCGAGCGAGCCCCACCGACCCGGCCCCCTCGACGTTGGCGCGCCGCTCGACCAGGCGCACCACGTGGGGATGAGCGGGGGCGATCTCACCGGCCTCCTCGATCACCACGATCCGCTCGTGCGGCGCCGCCAGCGACAGCAAGGACGCCATCAGAGTGGTCTTGCCGCTGCCCGTGGCCCCGCACACCAGCACCGACAGCCGTGCCCGGACGATCCGCGCGAGCAGCGCCGCAGTGCGGGCGTCGATCGCGCCCGCGGCGGCGAGATCGGCGAGCGTGAGCGCCTGCGCGCGCACCACGCGCAGCGAGATCGCGGCACACCCTGGCGCCACCGGGGGCAACACCGCATGCAGCCTGTTCCCGTCGGGAAGCCGCGCGTCCGCGACCGGGCTGGCGTCATCGAGCCGCTGTCCCCCGGCCGCGGCCAGCCGCACCGCGAGCGCACGCACCGCGTCGGCATCGGGAAGCGCCACCTCGACGCGTTCGAGACCGAGACCCTTGTCCACCCACGCCTCGCCAGGGCGGTGCACGAGCACGTCGGTGACGCCCGGGGTGCGCAGCAGCATCGCGAGCGGGCCGGCCCACGTCGCAGCGGGCTCAGGACCACTCTCCCCCGAAGCGGCCAATCCGTTCGCAGAAGCCTCCACCGCACCAGTCACCGAGCAAGCGTGGCCGCGTCGCCCCGCCCGCGCATCGGCCGCACACCTGAGCGGTGGAAAGCACGCCAGCCGCAAGCAACTGGGGACGGCCGACAACTGTCGGATGTCGGCCGCGACGGTTAGGCTGACCGCATGGCGAACAGGAAGGTATCGAAGCCCACCGCGGCGTTCTTCGACCTCGACAAGACCATCATCGCGACCAGTTCGTCGCTGGCGTTCTCGCGGCCGTTCTACGACGGCGGCCTCGTCACGCGCGCGCACGCCCTGCGCACCGCCTACGCGCAGTTCTTGTTTCTCGTTGGCGGTGCCGACGAGCGCCAGACCAGCCGGCTGCGCGACTCCCTGAGCGACCTCATCAAGGGGTGGGAGGTCGAGAAGGTCAAGCGGATCGTCGCCGAGACCATCCACGACTACATCGACCCCGTCGTCTACGACGAGGCCCTCCAACTGATCCGCCGGCACCAGGCGAACGGGCGGGACGTCGTGGTGGTCAGCGCCTCGGCCTCCGACATCGTGGAGCCCATCGCGGAACTGCTGGGCGCCGATGCGGTGGTGGCCTCGCAGCTCGGCGTGAAGAAGGGCTTCTACACCGGCGACATCACGTTCTATGCGTACGGCACCGCCAAGGCGGACGCGATGCGCCAGCTCGCGGAGGAGAAGGGCTACGACCTCGAGCGCTCGTACGCCTACTCCGACTCGATCACCGACGAACCCATGCTCAACGCCGTCGGCTACGGGTTCGTCATCAACCCCGACCGGGCGCTCCGGCGAGCCGCCGCTCACCACGGCTGGGGAACCCTGACCTTCAAGAAGCCGGTGGGGCTGCGCACCGGGCCTTCGGCGCGCTCAACCGCCTTGACGCTGCTCGCCACCGCGGCCGTCGCAACGGGGGTCGTGCTGCTGGTGCGGGCGCTGCGCTCGGACAAGAGCTAGCGGCCCGGCGCACATCACATGGTGCGGTGGACTCGGCTCTACGACGAGCTCGCAGGTCCGCGCTACCCCGCCCTCCTCGCCTACGCGCAGCTCCTCACCGGAGAACGCCAAGCGGCCGATGCGCTCGTCGCCGCTGCACTCCGGCGCACCTTCGCGCGGCCCAGGCGACTCGGCGACATCGGCCCGGTCGAGCACCAGGTGCGGCAAGCGATCGTCTCAGAGTTCCTGGCACGCGCGAGCGAATTCGAGGCGGTGACCGTCCCGGCCCGAGCCGCCGACGGCGGTGTCGAGGCGGGCACGTCACCCGAGCCGCTTCCCGTCGCCGGGCCCGAGCCTGATCATCACGCGAGCCCCAACCCCTACGCGCCCCCTGCGCCGGGCGAGGAGTCTGCATTCCCGCCCGCGTCGCACCCAGCCCCCGCAGAGGGCGACCGTGCGGACGAGCCAGCCCCCGCATCGGCCGTAGTGACCGAAGACGCAGTGACCGAACCGGTCGATGGCTCACCATCCCCGCCGGACGATGATGGCCGCCTGCGCGACGCGCTCCTGGCTCTCCCGCCCCGAGCGCGCGTCGTGGCGTTGCTGCGCCACCACGACGGGCTGACACCCGGGCAGATCTCTGAACGGCTCGGGCTGAGCCTCGACGGCGTGCGCTCGTCGCTGCAGGATGTGCGCCGCGTGGCGCGCACCCGTCTGGGCATCGAGCTCGAGGCGGAGCCGCACGCGGCCGAGGGCTGCGTGAGCTCCGAGGTCACCGTCGCTGACCACGCCGGGAGGACCTGACGTGAACGAGTTCAGCGAGCGCATCAGGGACGCGGCCCAGGCGCAGGCCCAGCGCTCCTCGGACGCTCGCGCGCCGCGCGAACTGCGCCGCGCCGTTGGGCGGGCACGAATACTGCGGTTCGGCGGCGCCGCAGGCGTCGCGGCCGTGGCGATCGGAGCGGTCGGTGCCGCTGGGGCGGGCTTCACCGGCATCGGCGCCTCGCCCGAGCCGAGCCCCAGCGCCTCCGTCGACCTGTCCATCGACAGCACCATCGAGTACGCCACCGTGCCGTTTCCGGAGTCGGACGTGGGCCTCGGAGTGGTCGAAGAATCGGAGCTGTGCGGACAGCCCGCGCCCCAATCGGTGGCCGAGGACGAGGACTTCTCGTTCGGGTCCGAGACGCCCCTGACCCTCGAACTGGATCCCACCACCGCCGGCATGACCGTTCGACCCGAGGACGCCAACGCGACCGTGACGTTCACCTACTCCGGAGCGGAGGATCTGCGCGCGTTCGTCGACGCACCCCATGCGCTGTTCCTCCGCGACGGCGAGGTGGTCGGGTGGGACCCCATGATGCAAGAGTCACCTCTGATCACGATGACTCCCGGATACAGCGACTCGCAATTGTGGCGATGGGGCGGATACGTCGTGGGCTGCGACCACGGGGGCACCTATGGACCGCTGGAACCCGGCGAGTACGAGACGGTACTCGTGACGAGCATCCGCATGGATGAGCCGTCCGCGGCCATCCATAGCCTGGAGATGCAGGGTTACACCTTGCCTCCAGTGGCCGACGCCCCCGCTTTTCGGGAGGGCGGCTACGAATGCGAGAACTCGCAGATGTACTTCGGGGCGACCCCACTCACGTGCGTGCCAAATGCCCTGCCAGGGGTCGAGTTCGATTACGAGGCGCTCACCGCGAGAGTGCCGTATGAGAGCGACTACTACAGCCGTGACCTCGATCTCACTCACGTGTCGCCGCCGATCACCGTGACGCTCCTCGACGAGTCGGACCAGCCTGACACCTGGGACTACACCGAGCCACCGACGTACGAACCAGGCACCGTGCCCGCCTGCGGAGACATCTACGCAGACGGGTCCTACGGTGTGCTTGCCGGAGTCTGGAACGAATCCACGAGCGATGTTCGCGACATCGACGAGCGCGACACCCTGACTCCGTCGCTGTGGCGCTTCGCCTTCGGATGGACGAGCGCCGAGGTCGAGGTGCCGCAAGCGCCGCGGCTATGGATCACTCGCGCGGAAGACGTCGAGGTCGACGAGGAAGACGGCGGGAGCTGGCTCTACGAAGGCCATCGAATCGTGGGCTGGATCGACACCACCGCAGTCGGCGGGACCACCGTCTCCATCGACCGCTATCAGGGACCAGCCCCATGGCCGTTGACGGTCTCCGGCCTGGAATGGTGCGACGGTGCAGGGGAACCTGGTGCATTCGACGGGGCCTTCATCGCAGAGCCGGCGTCCATCGCGACGAGCCCAGACGGCGCGTTCCTCGAGCTCGATGCACTCGCTTTCAGACCGGAGAACAATTTCTTCGGTCCGTGACCCCAACCTTTGGACACCCCCCACACGTTGACACTGTGACAGGACGGTGGCTCGACGTGTCTGAAGGGGAATCATGGTCCGGATCGCGTACACCACCGTGGCGGCGCTCGCGCTACTGATGGGTGTGGCCACAGGTTGGACGTGGCAGCAGTGGCAGCCTTCGGCCGGAATGGCCAACGCAGGAGTGGCCACAGCACCCCTCAAGGCGGCCGAATGAGGCCGACGCGCCGGGCTCTCCAAAGAACTTTTCGCAGGGGCATGTCCCTGACCAGGGACGGCGCAGAATCGTCCTCAAGACCTACGTTTCGCCCCCTTTGGGGGACGTACCATTGAGCCTCAACACAAGTTTTCAGCAGGGCGGCAGCAAGCGCCCAGGGGGGCACGACCAGCCGATGAACAAGGGGCTCATGGCCGTGGGCGCGATAGCGATCGCGGGACTGTCGGCAGCAGTGGGCTGGTATGGCGTCCAGTTCCTCACGGCGGGCGAAGAGACTCCGGTCGCAGGGCAGTCCGATCCGCCTGCCTCCGACGTCGACACCGTGACGGTCACGTTCAACATCGACGAGGTCGAGGCTCAGGCCAGTGGCCTCTTCTCTCCCCCGGACTGCGGCGCCGAGTGGTCGGCGGAGCCCACCCCGGCGAACGGCGTGATCCCCGAGGTCAGCGTGACCCAGGGTGAGGTGAGCGCATCGGCCACGGTGACCTTCACCAGCGAAGACGATGATCTGACCGCGTTCCTCGCGCAGGAGGGGCAGCTCATCATCACTCGCGATGGCGTGGTGGTGACCCCCGACTGGGGAACCGAGTTCGTGCCGGACCTGTTCGTCACCTCGGCCGACACCACCGCGCCGTCCTCGGACTCGGTCGAGTTCTCCGGCGCGACCCTGTGCGACACGGCAGCCGAGCTGTCCGCCATCTGGGACGACTTCGAGTGGTCGAACGCCACTGAGGAGCAGATCGCCGAACGTCAGCAGGAGGCCGAGGACTTCGCGGCCGAGAACTCCGACCTGCCGCCCGGCGAGTACGAGGTGTACGCGTGGACGCCCGTCATCCTCGGGGAGCCGGCGGCCGCTGCCCGCGCCCTGGCCGAGGAGGGTCTCGAGGGCCTCGCGTACCTGCAGTACACGGCGGGATACTCGGTCCTGCAGGACGATCCCAGAATTGTGGAGCACTGCACCGAGTCCGAGACCCCCGAGGGTCAGACCGAACTGCTGTGCAACGTCCCTCAGGACGTGCTCGCCGAGGTGCTGACGCGGGACGTGCCCGAGCACTACGTCGTGGATGCGCCCGCTGCAGTCGCGATCTCGGAGCCCGCCACCTTCACAGTGGAGTAAGAGGCACGGTGGAGTAGAGGTGGCTCAGCCGGTCTTGCGGCGGAAGTCCTTGGCGGAGTGCGCCTCGCCATTGCCGTGCAAGGAGTCCGGTCCGGCGCTCTTGCCCGCGCTGCCAGGCTTCTGCGCCTGACCGTCGTTCCCGACGTAGGTGCCCATGACCTCTTGCGGGTCCCCGGCCTTCACGTCCTCGAGGAACTTCTTCGCTTCCTCGTCCCGCATCATCTTCGCGAGCTTGCCGTGGTGGAAGATCACCGCCTCGCCGTTGCTGCGGGTGCGGTAGTCGAATCCTTCTGATCCAGTCATGGGTTCATGGTGACACGACAACCGGCCGATGCGCGCGAGGAGCGGGTGCGGACGCTCCCGCGCCGCGGTGGCTGGCGGGCTACGACGAGGGGCGCTCCTCGCCGTCGTACTCGCGCGTCACGCCGTCGCCGTGAGGCACGGGGCCGTCGAAAGGCCGCTCCATCGCGGGGTGGGTGTCGGTGCCCGAGGTCTGCGCCGTCTCCGACTGCGAGTCGACAAAGCGCGCCATCACCTCCTCGGCATCGCCCTCCTTGACCTGCGCGAGGAAGTCCCGGGCATCGTCGCCGCGCAGCAGGCGGGACACCGATCCGCCGCGCAGGATCTCGACCTCGCCGTTCTTGCGGGTCGTGTAGCTGAAGTTCTCGGATTCAGTCATCTGCCCATCGTGACACGACAGGCGGCCGATGCGCGTGCGGTTTGGTCGAACGTGGCCAACACCGCCACTCGTGGCTGAGTCACTTTCAGGCCGGGAGCACGGTTCGGGTGCTGCACCACATCCGTTTCTGCGAGGGGGAAGTGGGCTTTGGTTCACCGCCAACAGTTCGCGTTGTTTCGATATATTCGAAAGAACCCAGTGCGGGGTGCAACGCATACGCAGCAGTAATGCGCCCACCGATACCCACGAGCGAGGAGTAGCCATGACCGACGTCTCATCTCTTTCACCCGACGACGGCGACGACCGCGAGATCCTCACCAACCGGCAGGGCCACCAGGTCTACGACAACCAGAACTCCCGCACCGTCGGACACCGTGGTCCCGCAACTCTGGAGAACTACCAGTTCCTCGAAAAGATCAGCCACTTCGACCGCGAGCGCATCCCGGAGCGAGTCGTCCACGCCCGCGGCGCGGTCGCCTTCGGCTACTTCGAGGCCACCGGGCTGTGGGGCGACGAGCCCATCTCGGCCTTTACTCGCGCGAAGCTGTTCAATGAGCCGGGAAAGCGTACGGACGTCGCCATCCGCTTCTCTTCCGTCATCGGCGGGCGTGACTCCTCTGAAGCCGCACGCGATCCCCGCGGGTTCGCCGTGAAGTTCTACACCGAAGACGGCAACTGGGACCTCGTCGGAAACAACATTGGCGTCTTCTTCATCCGCGACGCCATCAAGTTTCCCGACGTCATCCACTCACTGAAGCCCGACCCGGTCACATTCCGCCAGGAGCCGGGCCGCATCTTCGACTTCATGTCGCAGACCCCGGAGTCGATGCACATGCTGATGAACCTGTTCAGCCCGCGGGGCATCCCCGCGAACTACCGCACCATGCAGGGCTTCGGCGTCAACACCTACAAATGGGTCAATGCGGCCGGCGAGACGAAGCTGGTCAAGTACCACTGGATCCCGTCCGTCGGCGTCAAGAGCCTCACCGACGCGGACGCCGCTGTGGTGCAGGGCCAGGACCTCGGCCACGCCTCGAAGGACCTCTACGAGTCCATTGAGAGCGGCGAGTTCCCCGAGTGGGAGCTGCGCGTGCAACTCATGAGCGACGACGACCACTCCGAGCTCGACTTCGACCCGCTCGACGACACCAAGGTCTGGCCCGAGAACGACTTCCCGCCGAAGACCGTGGGCAAGATGGTGCTCAACCGCAACGTCACCAACCACTTCGCCGAGAACGAGCAGCTCTCATTCGGCACGGGAGTTCTCGTTGACGGCCTCGACTTCTCGGACGACAAGATGCTGGTGGGACGCACCTTTTCCTACAGCGACACCCAGCGCTACCGTGTCGGCCCGAACTACCTCCAGCTACCGGTCAACCAGGCCAAGAACGCCAAGGTTCGCACCAACCAGCGCGACGGCCAGATGACCTATGCGGTGGATGGCGGCGGCGAAAACCCGCACGTCAACTACGAGCCCTCCATCACCGGTGGGCTGCGCGAGGGCACCTACCCCACGCACGACGAGCAGGGCCCCGAGATCGTCGGTCGCCTGACGCGCAAGCGGATTGCCCGTACCGACGACTACACGCAGGCCGGCCAGCGTTTCCGCCTGATGGAGGACTGGGAGCGCGACGACCTCGTGGACAACTTCATCACGCTGATCTCGCAGGCGTCCCGTGAGGTGCAGGAGCGGATGCTCTGGCACTTCTACCTCGTCGAAGACGAGCTGGGTGCACGCGTCGGCGACGGACTCGGCATCTCGCTCGAAGAGATCCGTGACCTCCCTCCGCTGCAGAGCCAGACCCTGTCAGACGCCGAACTCGCCCGCCTGGGCAACCTCGGCCAGAACGGACCGCGCGAGGTCGACGACCTGGTGATGACTCACTGCGTGCCCAACGAGCGAGTGGTGCTCGCCAGCTGATCTCGCTGACGCTCGGAAGGGGCCGTGTCCGCCGAGAACTCTGGCGATGCGGCTCCTTTTCAGCGTGATCCGGGTGGGCGTCCGGACTCTAAGACGCCGGTCACCGAGAGAGGTCTGGGCAGATCGAAAGGCACGGGACACGGTCCGAGCACCGGCCCCCTACACCGGGCACACACAAACGGCGGGCACACACAAACGGTTGGCCTAGGACCAAAGTCCTCCTAGGCTGGCGATCATGGTCGATGACGCCCGGACACAGTCCCCCACCCTCGAGAACCTCCACACCGAGACTCGCTCCTTCCCTCCCAGCGACGAGTTCGCCGCTCAGGCGAACGCGACCGCCGAGCTGTACAAGCAGGCGGAGGCCGACGGCCCCGAGTTCTGGGCTGAGCAGGCACGACGCCTGGATTGGGAGAAACCTTTCACCGAGGTGCTCGACTGGTCGGACGCTCCCGTGGCGCGGTGGTTCGCCGACGGCACCCTCAACGCCTGCGACAACGCCGTCGACCGCCACGTGCGCGAGGGGCGCGGCGACCGCGTCGCCTTTCACTTCGAGGGGGAGCCGGGCGACACCCGCACACTGACCTATGCCGACATGCAGCGCGAGGTGTCCAAGGCCGCGAACGGCCTGGAGAGCCTCGGCCTGACCAAGGGGGACCGGGTCGCGATCTACCTGCCCCAGATCCCGGAAGCCGTGGTCGCCATGCTGGCTTGCGCGCGCATCGGCGCCATCCACTCCGTCGTGTTCGGCGGCTTCAGCGCAGAGTCGCTGCGCCAGCGCATCGACGATGCCGAGGCGAAGCTGGTCATCACCGCGGACGGCGGCAACCGCCGCGGCGCGCACCTCGCCCTCAAGCCCCTGGTGGACGCCGCGATCGCTGCGGGCGACCACCACCCCGAGCCGTCGGCGACCGTGGAGAACGTGCTCGTGGTCAAGCGCACCGGCCAGGACACGCACTGGGTGGAGGGCCGCGACACGTGGTGGCACGACGTCGTCGAGCCGGCGTCCGAGGTCCACGTCCCCGTGATGGTCGAGGCCGAGCACCCGCTGTTCATCCTGTACACCTCGGGCACGACCGGCACCCCCAAGGGCCTGTTCCACACGACCGGCGGCTACCTCACCGGCGTCTCGTACACGCACCGCGTGGTGTTCGACCTCAAGCCCGAGACGGACGTGTTCTGGTGCTCGGCGGACGTGGGCTGGATCACCGGCCACTCCTACATCGTCTACGGACCCATGATCAACGGCGCGACCCAGGTGCTCTACGAGGGCACCCCCAACACCCCGCACCAGGGGCGCTGGTGGGAGATCATCGAGAAGTACAAGGTGTCGATCTTCTACACCGCGCCCACCGCGATCCGCACGTTCATGAAGTGGGGCGAGGCGATCCCCGCGAAGTTCGACCTCAGCTCGCTACGCCTGCTCGGCTCGGTGGGTGAACCCATCAACCCTGAGGCCTGGATGTGGTACCGCCGCGTCGTCGGAGGCGACCGCTGCCCAGTGGTCGACACCTGGTGGCAGACGGAGACGGGCTCGATCATGATCTCGCCCCTGCCGGGCGTCACGGCCACCAAGCCCGGCTCGGCGCAGAAGCCGATTCCCGGCGTCGCGGCCGCCGTGGTCGACGATCACGGAGACGAGGTGGGTCCCGGTCACGGCGGCTACCTGGCCCTCACCGAGCCGTGGCCGTCGATGCTTCGCGGCGTGTGGAACGACCGCGCCCGCTACGAACGCACCTACTGGAGCCGCTGGCGCCACCTGTACTTCGCGGGCGACGGCGCCAAGCGCGACGCCGACGGCGACATCTGGCTCATGGGCCGCGTGGACGACGTCATGAACATCTCCGGCCACCGCCTGTCCACCACCGAGCTCGAGCACGCCCTCGTGTCGCACCCGTGGGTCGCGGAGGCCGCCGTGGTGGGCGCGAGCGACGAGACCACCGGCCAAGCCGTGGTGGCGTTCGTGGTCGTGCGGTCCGATGCTGCGGGGGCCGACGCCTCCGGCCACGACGTCTCCGTCGCGCTGCGCGAGCAGGTCGCCAAGGAGATCGGCCCGCTCGCGAAGCCGCGCACCATCCTTGTGGTCTCCGAGGTACCCAAGACCCGTTCTGGCAAGATCATGCGGCGCCTGCTGCGCGACGTCGCCGAGCACCGGCCGGTGGGAGACGTCACGACCCTGGCCGACTCGTCGGTCATGGACGCGATCTCGGCGGGACTGGAGTCCGGCAAGGACGACTGAACCGAGCCGAGGTTGGTCGCTCGTGACGCGATACCCGGCCTGCGCATCGGCCGCAAAAGGGCGCACAATGAGGTATGACACTTCACCACACTGAGTTCGACACCATCGTCATCGGCGGCGGCCAGGCCGGTCCATCGCTCGCCGCGAAGCTCGACGGTCGCGGGGAGCGCGTCGCCGTGTTCCAAGACGGGCCATTCGGCGGCACCTGCCTCAATGACGGCTGCCGGCCCACCAAGGCGCTGCGCGCATCGGCCCATGCCGCGCACGTTGCCCGCACCGCGGCCGCGCACGGCGTCCACGTGGGCGAGGTCACCGTGGACGTGTCCAAGGCGATCGCGCGCAAGGACGAACTGATCGACGGCTGGCGCGACAGCGGCGGCGGGTACTTCGAGGACCACGAGACCATCAGCTACGTGACCGCCAGGGCCCGCATCGCGGGTCGCGAGGGCGATCTGTTCCGGGTCGAGTTCGGCGGTGACGGTGCGCACGAGCTGACGGTGGTCACCGCGCCGCGCATCGTCCTCAATCCGGGCGCACGCTCCGTGCCTCCGCCCATCGACGGGCTGGACGAGGTCGACTTTCTCGACCACCACACCATCCTGGACCTCACCGACCTGCCCGCGCGGCTGGCCGTGATCGGCGGCAGCTACATCGGTCTCGAGCTGGGCCAGATCTGGGCGCGGTTCGGCTCACACGTCACCGTGCTGCAGGCGGGTGAGCACATCATGCCGCGGGAGGACCCGGACATTGCCGATGTCGCGGCCACCTTCCTGCGCGACGAGGGCCTCGACATTCGCACCGGCGTGAACATCACCCGCGCGGACCGTCGCGGAGAGGGTGCGGTGCTGACGCTTGCGGACGGTTCTACCGTGGAGGCGGACCGGGTGCTGGTCGCAGCCGGGCGCATCCCCAACAGCGACGACCTGGGGCTGGACACCGTGGGTGTCGACACGGACGGACGCGGCTACATCACCACCGACGAGCACTTCCAGACCTCGGTGCTCGGCATCTATGCGCTGGGGGACGTCAACGGCCGCGGCGCCTTCACCCACACCAGCTATCAGGATCACGAGATCCTGGCCGAGCACCTCGGGGGCGAGGAGCGGTCCGTGGCGGGCCGCATCCCCACCTACGCGATGTTCACCGACCCGCCCCTCGGACGCGTCGGCATGACGCTGGCGCAGGCTCGGGAGGAGGGCATCAACGTCGCAGTCGCGAACTACGACATGGCTGGCGTCGCGCGCGCCGCCCTCGACGGCGTGACGGCCGGCACGATCCGGCTGGTCGTGGACGCGGACCGCGACCGGCTCGTGGGCGCCGCAGTCCTGGGCCACCATGGCGACGAGGTGATCCACGCGCTGTCGATGCTGATGCACCTCGACGGGCCCGCATCGGCGCTGCACACGTGGCTCACTATCCACCCCACCGTGGCCGAGCTCCTGCCCACCGTCTACGGCGCACTGGAGCCCGACGAGAGCTAGCCCAACACCTCCGGCAGCTCGGGCTCCTCGCCGAGCACGTGCTGAGCTAGGAAGGCGAACACCGTCTCGTACCAGACCACCGCGTGCTGGGGCTTCAGGATCCAGTGGTTCTCGTCGGGGAAGTACAGGAACCGGTGCGCCATGGTGCCGTCGGGCTCCGCGAAGCGCTCGGCGAGCTCGGCCCACAGCCGCAGCCCCTCGCCGATCGGCACGCGGTAGTCCTTGTCCCCGTGGATCACCAGCATGGGCGAGGTGATCGCGTCCACGTATTGGTGCGGCGAGTGCTCGACCATGGCCTCGGGTGTGAAGATCGATTGCCAGTAGTCGGCGTGGTCAGTGGTGGGTGCGAACTGGTCCAGCGCCCACAGGCTCGCGTGCGTCACGATCGCGTCGAAGCGGCCGGTGTGACCCGCGACCCAGTTGGCCATGTATCCGCCGAACGATCCGCCCATTGCGGCGGTTCGATCCTGGTCGATCTCGGGCCGCGCCTCCACCGCATCGGTGATGGTCATCAGGTCCGTGAAGGGCTTGTCGCCCCAGCTGTTCCAGCCGCGTGCGATGTAGTCGAGCCCGTAGCCGGTGGAGAGAGCGGGGTCCGCGAGCAGCACCGCGTAGCCCTGAGCTACGGCGTGCGCCGGGATCCACCGCCACGACCACGCGTTCCACGAGCCCAAGGGGCCGCCGTGGATCCACAGCAGCAGCGGCGCGGGGGTGTCGGCCGTCGCGGAAGGCGGCGTCAGCAGCCAGCCGGGCACACGCGCGCCGTCCTCGGCCGTGGACTCGACGCGCGTCATGTCCGCATTGACCGGGGCGGCCGGTGCCGGCGTCGCGAGCTCGGTCACGGCCCCCTCGCTGTCGATCCGCACCGGGTGGGGCGGCTCGAGCCAGTTCGACCGCAGCGCGACCAGCCCGCCGCCATTGCGGTCGACCTGGACGTTCGCGTACGCGTAATCGTCCTGGGTGAGGCGGATCACCTCGTCGTCCTCGAGATCGATCAGGAAGATCGGCGCGCGGCCATCGTCGTCGGCCGTCACCACGAGCGCGCGACCGTTCGCGGAGAACGCGAGCGACGTGGCCCACCGGTCCCATGCGGGGGCGACGCGGCGGGCGCCGGACCCGTCCAGGTTCGCGACCCAGATCTCCTGGTCCGCAGGGCCCGCCGGGGTCGACTTCGCGCCGCGCCCGTAGGCGATCATCCCGCCATCGGGACTCACCGCGGGGCTCGAGAAATCCACTCGCGGCTCGTCCGCCAGCACGGTCGTGGCGCCGGTGGCGACCTCGATCGCGACCAGCCGGTAGCGGTTCGAGCGTCCCTCGGGCACGGACTGCGTCGCGATGACCGTCGTGCCGTCGGGCGTCACGGCCGCCTCGGGCGCCTCTGATTGACGTCCCGGTGCCGGCGTCAAGTCGCGCGGCCGCGGCATCGTCTCCGGGTAGGGCTTGGTGGACGCGGCGGAATCCGCGTCCCCAGCGTGCGCCTCGCCGGGGCTGCCGGCCGATGCGCGGGCGGCCTCCGCTGGGAGCTCGCCGAGGTCGAGGGCCAGCAGATGGGGCTCGGCGGGTCCGAGGTCGTGATCCCAGTGACGCATCGGGTACGAGGTATGCAGGATCGCGCTGACCTTGCGCTTGGTGCGGTCCGCGCGAATGCGGGCGTCGTCCTCGAGGCTCTGCGCGGAGGCCATCAGCTCGGAGGTCACCACCACCACCGGGGCGTCCGCCGCCACCGCTGCCAGCCCGGCACCCCCGCCCAGGCGCGTCACGCATCGGGCCTCTCCCCCACGTGCCGGGAGCAGCCACAGCTGGGCTGCGTCCTCCTCGTCGCCGTCGGGGCGCGCGGAGGTGAACAGCACGTCTCCGTCCGCCGTGAAGGCCGCACCCGTCTCGCCCTTGGCCGAGCGCGTCAGGCGCACGGGCGCCCCCGAGCCGTCCGCCGGCACCTCCCACAGGGCGCGCTCAAACGCCGTCGAGTCTGAACTCAGGGTGGCGACCGTGAGCACGGCGCGAGTGCCGTCGGGCGACAGGGCGAGGCCCTCGATGCGGGGGATGGCGATGATGTCGGTCAGGGATTCGTATGGCTCGTTCACCGGTCCACGGTATCCCGCCGCCTCACCCCGACGATGCGTCAAGGCGAGCGCGGTGCTGGTATCAGATCCGCACGCCAGCCTCGCGCTCCAGCATCGACTCCTCGAGCGTCGCCGGGACCTGGCTGACGGTGCCGCGGAGCCCGGCGGCGCCCAGGGAGTCCCGGACCCGCTCCGCCGAGGACCCAATCACCCGCACCCGCGTCCCCGCGAGCGACACCAACAGCCCCGCCTCGGAAAGCGCACGGAAGGCGGCCGGCCACTGCTCAACCTCGACCTCGAGGGCGCGCACGTCGCCCACGATGTCGGCGCGCGACCCGGCGGCGACGTTGCGCCCCCGCGACATCAGCACCAGCCGGTCGCACTGCTCCGCCTCCTGCATGTAGTGCGTCGTGACAAGCACCCCGACGCCGTGGTCGGCGCGCTCGTGGATCACGTCCCACAGCCGTGCGCGCGACAACGGGTCCACGCCTGAGGTGGGCTCGTCCAGCACCAGCAGTTCGGGCTCGTGCCCGAGGGCGGCGGCGAACGCGAGCTGTCGCTGACCGCCCAGCCCGATCTGGCCCACGGTGCGGTTGCCCGAGGCCGCGAGCGCCTCCGGCAGCGCGGTCGCGCCAGCCCCGAACACGGCATCCACGAAGTCGAGGTTCTCGCGTGCGGTGAGCGCGGACCACAGCCCCAGACCCTGCGGCACGTATCCCTGGCGCGCGCGGGTGTGCCGCGACGGGACCTGCCCGAACAGCTCCAACTCGCCCTCCGAGGCCGGCAGCAGCCCCAGGATCATGCGGATCAGCGTGGTCTTGCCGGCGCCGTTCGCGCCCAGGAGTCCCACGATCTCGCCGGGCCGCACCGTGAGGGACACGTCGTCGACGGCCGTGAACTCCCCGAAGCGCCGGGTCACGGCGGTAGCGCGGATCAGCGGCGCGGCGTCTGCGCCAACCTGCTGACCAAGCCGCCCGGCCGGCACCGACGATGGCACGGCGCGGGGTCGCCGGGCGTCGGATGGCGCCGGGGCAGCGGGTGCGCCACGCGAAGAGTCCTCCCCCTCCGCGCTCGCTTGCTTCGCGAACGCCGCGGCCACCATCGCATCCTCCAGATCCGCCGCGGGCGCATCGCCGGACGCCGGGGCCTCGGGTGACCACTGCCGCCACGCCGCGCCTCGCCTCCACGCGTACGCGGGCACTTCAGGGGTCTCGAGCGTGGTCACGTGGCCCGGCACGGCGGCCAGCACCTGCGCCGGCGTGCCCTCGATGAGCACCCGTCCGGTGTCGAGCGCGAGCACGTGCGAGGCGCGCTCGGCCTCGTCCAGGTACGTGGTCGCCATCACCACGGCTGCGCCGTCTGCGGCGGCCTGGGAGATCATGCGCCACAGGTCGACGCGGCTCACGGGGTCGACGCCGGTGGACGGCTCGTCGAGGATCAACAGGTCGGGGCGGTGGAGCATTGCCAGGAAGAACGCGAGTTTCTGGCGCATGCCGCCCGACAGGGCGCCCGCGAGCCGGTCGGTCGCAGCAGCGAGTCCCGCGCGCTCGAGCAGTTCAGCGCGACGCTCGCGCAACGTCGCTCCGCGCACGCCGTGCGCCGCGGCGGCGAACGCGATGTTCTCGTCGACGGACAGATCGCGCCACACCCCGGCGGCGGTAGGCATGAAGCCGATGCGCGACCGGCCCGGTGCGCGCACCTCGCCCTCCTCGGGTCGCAGCGCGCCGGCCAGCGCTCGCAGTGCCGTGGTCTTCCCGGCCCCGTCGCCGCCGACCAGGGCGCGCACCTCTCCCGGTACCGCGTGCAGCGTCACCTGATCGAGCGCCGTATGGCGCCCGTAGCGGACGGTGACGGAGTCGAGCCCCCAGGCCCTCGCATCGGCCGTCATGAGGCCCGCACCTTCCGATGCGGGCTGGGGGCCAAGTCGCGGCGGAACCGCAGCACGGCCGCGGTGAAGATCAGCACTGCCATCCCCACCAGCACGGCGAAGACCGGCCACAGTGACGCGAGCCCCGCGCCGCGCAGGAAGATGCCCTGGCTCATCTCGACGAAGTAGGTGAGCGGCAGGCAGCGGCCTATCCATGCGATCACGGTGGGCATCGCGTCGAGCGGGAAGATGAAGCCGGAGAGCAGGATCTGTGGGAGCAACATCATGATCGCGAGTTGGATGGCCTGCGCCTGCGTCTGGGACACCGTCGAGATCAGCACGCCCAACCCCAGCACTACGAACAAGTACAGACCAGCGCCTGCGGCGAACAGCCAGGGATTGCCCGCGAGGGGGACGTCGAACAGCCACACGCCCACCAGCGTGACGATGAGCATGTCGATCGCCGCAAGGATGAAGTACGGCGCAATCTTGCCCAGGATCACCTCCCAGGGCCTCAGGGGCATCACCGCGAGCTGCTCCAGCGTGCCATTCTGGCGCTCCTTGACCAGGCCTATCGACGTGATGATGGTGCCGATGAACGTCAGGATCAGGCCTATCAGCGCGGGGACCATGACCCACGAGGTGTCCAGCCCGGGGTTGAAGAGGATTTCGACCTGGACGGCGCCACCCGCGCGGGCCAGCGCGGCCCCTGCGGACTGGGCGGCGAACAGGCTCGAACCGTCGAGGTAGGCGGTCGGGGGCTGCGTCGAGGTGTCGATGGCCACGTCGACGACGTCGTCGCGAAGCAGGTCCCGCGGATCGGCGCCGGGATCGTTGCTGGCGGCCACGACAAAGATCTCGGGCAGCGCCTGCTCGACCTGATCGGCTCGCTCGCCCGTCACTGCGGTGGGGATCTCGTCGACGGTGAAGTTGGCCGCGTACCCAAAGACGATGAGCAGCACGATGGGCAGCGCGACCAGCATGGCCATGGTGCGCCGGTCCCGCCGCAGCTCGCGGAACTCCTTGAGAATCATGGCCCTCACGGGTGCCTCCTCGGCGTCGTTCACGTGGCCCCGACGGTGCCGGAGGCCTAAACCGAATGTTCATTCGCTTTACGGATCCATCGTGGCGCGCGCCCCGTGGCTTGTCAAGAACGAACGTTCATTCGTTAAGGTGGGCGCATGCCCCGTCGCTCTCCTCAGCACCACGAGCAGCGCCGCGAGCAGGTGCTCGCTGCCGCGCTGCAGTGCTTCGCGCGCGACGGCTTCCACGCGGCGTCGATGGCGGACGTGATCGCGGCGGCCGGCGTCTCTGCGGGCACCGTCTATCGCTACTTCCCGTCCAAGTCCGCGCTGGTGGTCGCCGCCGGCCGCGCGGTGTTCCTGCCCGCCGCCGCTCCGCTGACCGCGCTCGCCGCTTCGGGCAAGGTGGTGCGCCCCACGGAGGCGATGGGAATGATGTTCGCCGCGCTGCTGGAGAGGGCCCAGCAGGACGGCACCGACATGACCGCGCTGACCCTCGACGTGTGGGCCGAGTCGCAGCGGGATGCCGAGATTCGTGACGCGCTTCAGCAGGTGTACGGCGGCATTCGCGCTGATCTGGGCGCGCTCGTGACTCGCTGGCAGGAGGCCGGCCACATCCCCGCCAGCGAAGACCCGGAGACGCTGACGATCGCGCTCGCGGGCGTCATGCCAGGGCTACTGCTGCAACGGCGGATCTTCGGCGAGGTCGACGCCGCGGGCGCACTCCGGGCGCTGGGCGAGCGCACCGGCCTGTAGCGCCGCCACTCTTCCCCACAGCGCCCGTTGCGCAGGCGGGGGGCCGATGCGCGGGCGGGGTGAGGGAGGCGTCCTCAGCCGAGCAGCTCGGCGACCGCCCACCACGCCGCGGCGGCCGCACCCAGGACCCCGAGCAGCACGAACACGTGGTTCGCCCACAGGTCCGAGCGGCGCGCGATCGCGCCAATCGTGAGCGACACCGCGATGATCGCCACGCCGACGAGCGCGGCGCGCACGTCGCCGGCGAAGCCACCCTCGCCACTGAAGCCGGGCAGCGTCACCCCCAGCACCAGCACCGATGCGACCATCACCAGGCCGATCATCGCGCCCACGCCGCCAATCGCCCTCGCGGTTGCCCTCATGCGGCACACGTTAGCGCCTCCCCTTCGTCCCCCGCCCGCACACGCCCAAACGCGCCGGGTTAGCATCGGACCATGGCTCACCTCACCTTGACCCGCAGGGCCGCCGCCGCAGCGGTGGCGACGATCGCAGCCGTGGCTCTCAGCGCATGCGGCTCCTCTGGCGGCGGAGACGTCGTCGACCTCGGCACTGGCAACAGTGCGCCCGCATCAACGCCCGAGCCCACCGGCGGCACCGGCGGGGGCGCCGAGGAGCAGGCGGCCCTGGTCGCCGTGTCCGCGTTCGAGTACGGCTACCAGCTCGTGGCACCCATCGAGGCCGGCCGCTACACGTTCGAGATGTTCAACGACGGCGACATGCAGCACGACCTGGTGCTCGAAGGGGAGGACGCCAGGGGCGCGACCGCCATCATCAACCCGGGCGAGACGGACTCGTTCACGGTGGATCTCGAACCCGGCACCTACACGCTGTACTGCTCCGTGGGCGCGCACCGCGCACAGGGCATGGAGGTCACGTTCACCGTCACCTAGTCGTAGGGCCGCCTAGTCGTAGGGCCGCCTAGTCGTAGGACGCGGGCTCGGCACGCGGCCCGAGTTGCGCCCGGCGCAGATCCAGCCAGCGATCAGCAGCAACCACGAGGCCCAGCACCATGACGCCTACGCACGCTCCTGCCAGCACGTCGGACAAGAAGTGATAGCCCAGGTAGAGCCGGGTGCCGCCGACGAGAGCGATGAGCAGGGCGGAACCGAACGTCCACCACAGCGCGGCGCGCACGCTGCTACGCCCCCGCCACAGCAGGTACGCCGTGACGAGCACCAGAGTGGCCGCGCCGCTGGTGTGGCCTGACGGGAACGAGTACGAGGTCTCGTAACCGGGGACGCTTTGAAACCCCTCCTCCGGCCGCGCCCGTGCCACGATCGCCTTCACGAGCATGGACGTCGCGGTGGCCATCACCATCGACCCCGCGAGCAGCAGTGGGTCCCGCCACGCACGCGTGCGCCGGACCCAGAACGTGCAGCCGATCAGGATCAGGATCGGCAAGACCACCGGTCCGAAGGTCTCGGTGATCGCGGTCATCACCGTCGTCAACCACGCGACACGGTTGTCGACGAGCCACTCGATGAGCGGCTGGTCCGCCGCCTCGATGATGTCGTTGTCGAGCACCTCGTCGAGCACCGCGACGAATCCCCACGCGCCGAGGCCGAGGAGCAGTGCGCCGGGCACGATCACGCGCACCAGCGGCGGCAGCCTCATCCAACGGTCCCGAATCATCCACCAAGCCTAAGCGGCCCCACGCTCGAGCACCCCAGCCGGCCCCCGCATCGGCCGCCCTCGCTATCCCCGCAGGTCGCGGTGGCGGTAGGCCGCGAGTCCTCCTAGGACGAGCACGGCCGCCACGCCCACGAGCACCGCGAGATACCACCACGTCATCCCGATCTCGAGCGGGTTTCCGTTTCCGTAGTAGTAGAAGGGCGAGACGCGCGCCCAGTTCGCAAGGTCGGGGTTCACGGGCACGAAGCTGTTGATGCCCCACCCGAGCACGGCCACCGCCGTGCCCGCCCCGATCGCAGTGCTCGCGCGCCCCGTGACCGCGCCAGCCGCGAAGGCGACAGACCCGAGCAGCATCCCCAGCCCCGCGAGCAGCGCTCCCGCAGCCGCGATGTGACCGACGTCCATCCCCAGGCCCGCGATCGCGTTGCCGCCCGCGACCCCCGCGAAGAGCGCCGCGCCCACGAGGAGCGATCCGACCGCCATCGCCGCCGCCTTCCGCGCCGCGATCGCGGTGCGAGAGACCGGCATCGTGGCCAGCATGCTGACGGTGCGGCGCTTCTCCTCGCCCGCGAGCGCGGCACCGGCGTTGATCGCGACCACGGCGACGGCGACCGGTGCGACGATGCTCATTGCCTCGCCGAAGTACCAACCCTCGGGCGTCGAGAAGTCGGCAAAGCCCACCATCGCGAGGATGGACTCCGGCATCGCGTCGACCACGTCGCCGATCTCCCCGCTGATCGCCGAGAACATGGGCCCCAGCACCAGGGTCTGGAAGACCAGCGCCCCACCTGCGACAAGGAGGAGCGGGCGCAGGTCGGTCGTCGCCTTGGCTGCGATCCCCCGGGTCGAGCCGCTCCCGGTCAGCATCGAGACGATCCGCCCCACGCGCGGGTCCTCGCGCAGCCGCTCCAGCAGGGGGGCGCGCACGGTTCCGGAGCCGAGGTCACGGCGGTTCACTCCCCACCACGCCGCAGCGACCAGCCCGGCAGTCAACGCGCCGAGCACCAGCAGCGGCGGCCAGTCCACGCCGTTCGCCATGGGCTGCGAACCGCTAATCCAGTACCAGGGCGATGCCTTCGCCCACTCCTCGAAGCCCTCGAACAGCGGCAGCAAACCCGAGACCAGGAAGGACAGCACGATCAGCCCCACACCTACGCCCGATGCGAGGGCACGGCCGCCCGTCCACGCGCCCACGGCGAGCGCAAGAGCCGCGAAGAACAGGCAGACGACGAGCAGGTGCACCGTCGCGGCGGTCAGGTCCATGGAGCCGATGTCGGACCCCGCGAGCGCGGCGGCACCCGCGTACGAGGCCGAGGCGGCGACGCCCGCGACCACCACGATCGTCGCCCCCGCGAGCGCCTTGGAACGCAGCAGCCGGCTGCGACTGCGGGGCATCGTGCCCAGCACGTTCATGGTGCCCGCCGACTCCTCGCCGGCAATCGCCGCCGCACCCATCGACACGCCTATCCCCGCGATCACGAACGGACCCAGGAAGTTGAACAGGTTGCCGAGCATGAGCCCGGCGGCGCCCGCATCAGCCGTGATGCCCAGCAAGGACAGGTAGGCGGGTGGCATCTGGGAGATGAAGTCGATCACGTCGTCCCCCATGCCGGCGTAGGCCCACATCCCCATCCAGGCGATCGCGAACAGGGATGCGACCGCGATGGCGGCGCTCAGCCAGCGGTCGCGCAGGCTCTTCAGATAGACGGTGCGCAGCATCACGCCGCCCTGCCGTCCTCGGGGTCACGGCGACCGTCCGGGTCATCGCCCGCGGCCTCGACCTCGTCACGATAGAACTCGAGGAAGATCTCGTCGAGATCGACGCTCGCGGAGGAGACCGAGAGGACGTCGTGCTCGGTCGCGACGGCCAGCAGCGGCGCCATCGAGCCCTCGTACTGCGCGGTGACCGTGGGGCCGTCGACAGTCAGCTCGTGTACGCCCTCCACACCCTCGAAGGCATTCCGAGGCACGGCGTCGCCGAACTCGAGAGTGATGCGCCGGAGCGCCTTGTCCTGGAGCTCATCCATCCGCTCCACTGCGATCAGGTGGCCACGGCGAATGAACCCCACCCGGTCCGCGACCCGCTCGACCTCGCTGATGGTGTGAGACGACAGCAGGACGGTGCCGCCCGCATCGGCCATCTCGCGCAGCAGCGTGTGGAACTCGAGTTGCACCAGCGGGTCGAGACCCGTGATGGGCTCGTCGAGGATCACCACCTCGGGAGAGTGCATGAAGGCGAGCACGATCCCGAGCTTCTGTCGGTTGCCCGACGAGTACTCGCCGACTTTCCGGGACAGATCCGCATCCAGGCGCTCCGCGAGCTCGTCGACGCGCGTCCGGTCCACACCCCCACGGAGTCCCCCCAGGTACTGGACCGTCTGGCGGCCCGTGAGTCCCGGCCACAGCGCGAGGTCGGAGGGCAGGAACCCAATGCGACGATGGATCTCCACGGCGTCGCGCCTGCTGTCGAGGCCCAGGACCCGGCATTCTCCGGAAGTGGGCCGGATAAGGTCGAGAAGCGCCCTGATGGTGGTGGACTTGCCCGCGCCGTTGGGTCCCAGGAAGCCGAAGATCTCGCCGGGATGGATGTCGAAGCTCACGTCGTCCACCGCGGTGAACTGCCCGAACTTCTTGGTGAGGCGATCGATCTCGATCGCGGGGGTGTCGGTCATGACTCTTCCTTCCTGAGGAACTCCTCGAGCCGCTTCGACAGCAGCGGCCACTCGTGCTCGAAGAACCGCACCATCTGGTCGAGAGACACGATGCGGTCGTGGCGGGTGGCGGGCATCACGTCGGCGCCCATGTCCGCGAGCTCACGCAGACCCGCGATGCGGCGGTCCTCGGAGCCGATGAGCCGCACCCACATGTCCTGCGGCAACTGGTAGAAGTGCGTCCGCACGCCCATGCGCCGCACCTTCTCGACCATCTCCACGCCGGCGAGGTTGCGCAGCTGCGTGGACACGGTGCCGGCGGAGAGCCCAAGGGCCGATGCGATCTCGGCTTGGGTCTGCGCGGCAGGTTCGCACACGCTCAGGTACCCGAGGATGGCACCTGCGGCGTGCCCGAGCCCGCCCGCCTGCCAGTAGTCCGCCACGCGCTCGACATACGCCAGACGCTCGGGGGTGAGGTCGTGGGAGGCCTTGTCGTCGGTCATAGTTTCAGTTCTATTTGAAATTAATGAAACTGTCCATCGTCCGTGCGGATGATCCGCGCCGGGACCGGGACCCTGGGGGTGGTCGCGCGCGCGAGGCCATGTCACCATGGGCACATGCAAGATGGCACCCAGGCTGACAGCCTCGACAAGACCGCAGCCGGGCCCCCTCCCGTCGGGGAGACGACGGAGGCAACCTCGCCCACGAGCGGGGCGATCGCCACCGCAGGTGACAACGCCCACGACGACGACGCGGACACGCCGGACGATTCCGCACACCTCCCGCCGAACCGCTACCTGGACCGCGAGCTGTCGTGGCTTGCGTTCAACGAGCGCGTGCTCGAGCTGGCCGAGGACCAGTCCACTCCCCTGCTCGAACGCGCCCGGTTCCTCGCCATCTTCGCCTCGAACCTGGACGAGTTCTTCATGGTGCGCGTGGCGGGCCTCAAACGCCGCATCGCGGCAGGGTTCGCCGTGCCCAGCGCGACCGGCATGAGCCCCACCCGTCTGGTCGAGGCGCTCACTGACCGCGCCCACCACCTCATGGACCGTCACGCGGACGTGTTCGAGGACCAGGTGCTTCCGCAGCTCCAGGAGCAGGGCATCCACCTGGTGCACATCCAGAACCTCGACGAGACCGAGCGTGAGCGACTGCGCAAGCTGTTCCGCTCCGACATCTTCCCGGTGCTGACGCCGCTCGCCGTCGACCCCGCTCACCCGTTCCCGTACATCTCCGGGCTGTCGCTCAATCTCGCCGTTGAGTTGCGCGACCCCGACACCCTGAAGCAGTTCTTCGCTCGCGTGAAGGTGCCCGAGACGCTGCCCCGATTCCTGAGCGTCGACTCGACGGGAAAGGCCGCTCAGGTGACCGACGCATCGGCGCTGTCGGACGAGCCGCGCAGCTTCGTGCCGCTCGAGGACGTGATCGCCGAGCACCTCGACTACCTGTTCCCCGGCATGGAGGTGATGAGCAGCTCCACCTTCCGCGTCACCCGCAACGAGGACGTCGAGGTCGAGGAGGACGACGCCGAGAACCTGCTCAAGGCCATGGAGCGCGAGCTGCTGCGCCGCCGGTTCGGCCCCGCCGTGCGTCTTGAGGTGGCGCAGGATCTGCCCGGGCACGTCCACGACCTGCTGGTGCGCGAGCTCGGCATCACCGAGCACGACGTGTTCCACCTGCCGGCGCCGCTGGACCTCACCGGCTTGAACGTCATCGCGGACCTGGATCGCCCCAAGCTCCAGTTCCCCGCCTTCCGCCCCACCACGCACCACCAGCTCGCGCCGGTCGAGACCGCAGACGAGCAGAACGTGTTCGATGCGATCCGCCGCGGCGACATCCTGCTGCACCACCCGTACGACTCGTTCTCGACGTCGGTGCAGGCATTCCTGTCCCAGGCTGCGCTCGACCCCAAGGTGCTGGCGATCAAGCAGACGCTGTACCGCACCTCCGGCGACAGCCCCATCGTGGACGCGCTCATCGAGGCGGCACGCAACGGCAAGCAGGTGCTCGCGCTGGTCGAGATCAAGGCGCGGTTCGACGAGCAGCAGAACATCGGCTGGGCCCGCAAGCTCGAGAAGGCCGGCGTGCACGTCGTGTACGGACTCGTGGGTCTGAAGACTCACTGCAAGCTGTCACTCGTCGTGCGGCAGGAGGACGAGGGGCTGGTGCGCTATTGCCACGTCGGCACCGGCAATTACCACCCGAAGACCGCCCGCCTGTATGAGGACTACGGACTCCTCACCAAGGATCCCGACGTCGGGGCGGACCTCACCAAGCTGTTCAACCAGCTCTCCGGCTACGCGCCCAAGGCAAAGTTCAAGCGCCTGATCGTGGCGCCCACCGGCGTGCGCATCGGCCTCATCGACCGGATCGAGCGCGAGGCCGAGAACGCCCGCGCCGGCAAGGAGGCGTGGGTCAAGTTCAAGCTCAACTCCATCGTCGACGAGAAGACCATCGATGCGCTGTACCGTGCCTCGCAGGCCGGCGTGCAGGTGGACCTGGTGGTGCGCGGGATCTCCGCACTGCGGCCAGGCGTACCGGGACTCAGCGAGAACATCCGTGTGCGCTCCGTGCTGGGACGGTTCCTCGAGCACTCGCGAATCTTCGCGTTCGCGGGCGGCGGCGAGCCCGAGATCTTCCTCGGCTCCGCCGACCTCATGCACCGCAACCTGGACCGGCGCATCGAGGCGCTGATCTCCATCGTCGCGCCGCACCAGAAGGAATTCCTCCTCGAGAACATCGACATGGCGATGTCGACCGACTACTCCGCGTGGGAGCTCGGGGAGGACGGCGTGTTCACCCGCACCACCGAGGACGCCGACGGCCGCCGGCTCAAGGACGTCCAAGCCACCTACATCAAACGCCAGCCCAAGCGGAGGGCCAAGCGCAAGTGAAGCGATATCCCCCCGGGACCGTCATCGCGGCAGGGGCTCTGATCTGGCGTGTCCGGGACGGCGAGTTGCAGGTCCTCGCGGTACATCGCCCCAGGTACGACGACTGGTCGTGGCCCAAGGGAAAGCTCGACCCGGGCGAGACGCTGCCCGGGTGCGCGATCCGCGAGGTCGCCGAGGAAACCGGCAAGCAGGTGATCCTCGGGCAGCCCCTGCCGACCCTGCGCTATCCGGCCGGAGGCAAGACCAAGGTGGTCAAATACTGGGCAGCCCACCTCGCATCGGACGGTGCCTGCGCCGTGAAGGCGCGTCCCGCCTACAAGCCCGCCTCCAAGGAGGAGATCGACAAGAAGCGGTGGCTCAACGTCGACGAGGCCCGCGCCAAGATCACGTTCAAGGACGATCTGCGGCCGCTCGAGGTGCTGGTCGACGCGTACCGGAATGACAGGCTCGAGACCCGCGCCTTCGTGCTCGCACGCCACGCCCGCGCCAAGCGCCGGAAGGCGTGGGCGGGCGACGACATCGACCGGCCCATCACCAAGGCCGGCCGCGAGCGTGCACAGCAGCTCGTGCCGCTGTTCGCGGCCTTCGGGATCAAGCACATCGACTCCTCGCCGGCGCTGCGTTGCATCCAGACCGTCGAGCCTTACGCGGACGCCGCCGGCCTCAAGGTGAAGAGTTTCCGTGCCCTCACGGAGCCCGGCCACGCATCCAAGCCGCTGTCGACGGCATCGGTGTTCGTGAATCTCCTGGGGAGGGAGTCGAGCCGGGTCGTTTCCGTGCACCGCCCCACGCTGCCGACCATCGTCGAGATGGTCCGCGCGGCCACCCGCTCCTACACGCGTGGCGCGCTGCCCCGCAAGAACCCGTACCTGCCTGCGGGCGGGGTGCTGGTGGCACACGTGCTCGACACTGACTCCGGGCCGCGCGTGACGGCCATCGAGACCCACCTGCTGCAGGTGCACCCGTAGCGCTGCGCCCGCACTCGTATCACCCGGGCCCCGTTACCGCACCCCCGTCACCGGGACCGCAGAACTCTGCGACTGCGGGACTGCGCGACTGCTCAGCCCCTCCGGCTGCGACCCACCCCCGCCGCTGCTCGACCCGAGCGGCCGGACCAACTCAGCTCCCGCGCCTCAGCTCACGTTTGGCGGAGCGGCGCTGGCTCAGTTCATCCGGCCCGTCGGCACAGCACAGCGGCGCAGGAGCGGGGGCAAGGGGCCGCAGTACGCAGGCGGGGGCACGGGGGCACGCAGCACAGGGGCGCGTACGGCCGCAGCCGCGAGGGAGAAAGGGGCGACATCGGACTGGGAGCGCCAGTCGGCGCGAAGGCCGCTCGTGGCGGCTTGATTTGGAGCCCGGGGCTACCGCAGTCCGATGTCTGGTTCCACTTTACGCCTCTCGCCGCGGACCTCAAGTCCCACCCCACGCCGCCCTTGGGCTGATCGTGTCCTAGCAGTCATCGAGTGCTGAGAGCGGGCCCGCCTTCGGCACTGAGTGACTGCTGGCGGGCGAGTGGGCGGGAGCCCTGCCGATGCGCGGGCCGGGACCAGCGGTCCAGTCCAGACGGCCCAGTCCAGGCGGCCCAGTCCAGGCGCTTCAGTCCAGGCGGTCTTCGCGCCACATCGCGGCGCAACGCTCGAGGTCCTCGCCGGTGCGCAGCAGCTGGGCGGCGCGCAACGAGGTCTCGTGGGCACGGCGATCGTTGTGGCCGTCGTCCGACTCCGCCTCGTATGCGGCGCCAGTGGCGACCACACGGCAGAACGCCCCCGCGCGCTCGAGCGCTACGGCCAGGTCGCCGGAGAACACGCCGGACAGTACCGAGTCGGCGAGCGCCTGTACCTCGTCGGGACCCGGAGGATCCTCGACGCCCGCGATGGCGTGCCGGACGTGAGCCGCGTGAACGCCGTGGTGATACGAGCGCGCGACGGAGCGAGGCTCGTGCTTGACCCACTCGCGCAGCATGTAGATGCGCCACAGGGCTCCGGGAAGACTATGCGCGCCGGCCTTGGACCACATCATCGCGACGGTGTCGATGCCCTCCTCGTCGACGAGCCGCACGAGTCGGTTGGTGAGGTCCGGGTCGTGGGCGGCGCGAGCCTGGGACACCAGGGCGAGCGCAGTCTCGTGCGCGATCAGGCCGCGATCAGCGGGATCGATGTCCCCCTCGATCTGTTCGGCCTCCTCCATGTCGAGCATGGCTGGTCGGCGAAAGCGCGGCTCGACCACGTCAGTCCTCCTGAGTGGTCCCGGCGCCGTCGCCGTAAGTCTCCCGAGCATCGGCCGTCTTGCCCCCGCCGCTCTCGCCGCCGTCCTCGAAGGTGAGCGATACGGAGTTGATGCAGAACCTGTCGCCGGTGGGTGTCTGCGGCGCATCCTTGAAGACGTGGCCCAGGTGGGAGTCGCAGGTGGCGCAGCGCACCTCGGTGCGGATCATGCCCAGCGACACGTCCTCGGTGAGGTTGACTGCGTCGTTCTCGGCGGTGAAGAAGGACGGCCAGCCGCAGTGGGAGTCGAACTTGGTGTCGGAGCGGAACAGCTCGGCGCCGCAGGCGCGACAGCGGTAGACCCCGTCGCGCGCGTTGTCGAGCAACTCACCCGTCCAGGGGCGCTCGGTGCCCGCCTCGCGCAGCACGTGGAACTCGTCGGGGCTCAACTCGGCGCGCCATTCGGCGTCGGACTTCTCGATGCGCGGTGTCATGGTGGTTCCCTTCGGATTGGCTCTCCGTAGCTGTCAGCGTACGCGCGGGAGCCTCGGTTCATGCCACGTCGAGTCACAGCACATCGCTCCGCAGCACATGGAGTGCACGCACGGTTGTGCAGGGACAGGCGCGACGCCCGGCCGCTGAGGGGGGGATGACCGGGCGCCGCACGCTGTGACTGAAAGGTTCCCGTGCAGCATCTCGCCGTGACAGGTCACCAAGTGAGACGCCGGCGGCCGCAGATTTGTTCCCCGCCCCCAGCACGGCGACCGATGCGCGGGTTGGCCTGGTCGATCATAACCCCTGGCAAATATCCGAATAAGGCAAACCTTACCTACGAGGTTGGCCTTTTCGCAACTCTCCGCTAGCGTAATTCCCGCCAGCCCCGCCGACGGGGCCACGCAATCGACGTCGACGCTCTCCATCCACCGCTAGTACTGGAGTTTCCATGCCTCTTTCCAAGTCATTCAGCGCGCCGACGCTGCTCGCGATTGCCGCTCTCGCTCTCACCGCATGCGCATCCGAGCCCGGGGCCCCCGCCGACACCACAGCCACCGCCTCTGCCACCTCCGCACAGCAGGAGACGGACCAGCAGGAGACGGAGGCCCCCACGGAAGTCACCGTTAGCACCGCGCAGGGAGAGGTGACCGTGCCCTTCCAGCCCGAGCGGGTCGTGGTCGTCGAGCACGGCATCCTCGACACGATCGACTTCCTCGGTGCCGGCGACGCCGTGGTGGGCATCCCCCACCACGCGGTCCCGTCCTACCTCTCGGACTTCGAGTCCTCGACCGAGAACACCGGCACGCTCTTCGAGCCGGACTACGAGGCCATCAACGCCGCTGAGCCGGACCTCATCATCGTGGGCGGACGCTCTGCCGCGACCCTTGCCGAGATGGAGGAGATCGCACCCACCATCGACCTGTCGTTCGGCTGGGGCTCGGAGGCCTTCATGTCGACGTTCGAGGCCAACACCCGCGCGATCGGCCAGATCTTCGGGGCGGACGATGAGGCGGAGGTGGCGCTCGCAGAGGTCACCGCGACCGCGGAGGCAGTCGCGGCCGATGCCGCAGACAAGGGCGAGGGCCTGGTCCTCATGACCAGCGCCGGCGAGGTCTCCGCGTACGGGCCGTCTGAAGAGGGCCGGTTCGACTTCGTCTACAACCTGCTGGGCATCGCGCCCGCAGTCGACCAGGTCGCGATCGACGACCACGGCGATGCGATCTCGTTCGAGTTCATCTCCGAGCTGGATCCCGACCTGCTGATTGTGCTCGACCGTGACGCCGCCATCGGCGAGCCCGGCGACTCCGCCCAGGCGGTACTCGACAACGACCTGGTCGCAGGCACGACGGCCGTCCAGAACGACAAGGTCGCGTATGTGGACACCGAGAAGTGGTACCTCGCCTTCGGCGGTCTCACCTCGGTGACGTCCATCTTCGACGAGGTCGGCACGCTGGTCGGCTGACCCGATGGCCCCTCCTCGCAGCAAGGTCGCGGCCGTCGCCCCCTGGGCGGCGGCCGCGGTCGTGCTCGTCCTCGCCCTCACATCGCTGTTCGTCGGAGTCGCGCAGGTCGACCTGGGATCGCTACTGACGGACCCCGCCGCGCGTGAGGTGTTCGTCATCAGCCGGTTCCCGCGCACCGCGGCGGTCATCCTCGCCGGCGCGGCGATGGCGATCGCAGGCCTGATCATGCAGCACCTCACCCGCAACCGGTTCGTCGCCCCCACCACCGCTGGCACGATCGACGCCGCCGGCCTGGGCCTGCTCACCGCGACCATCCTCTTCGCGGGCGCCTCGATCATGTCCAAGATCCTGCTGGCGATGCTGTTCGCCCTCGCGGGCACCGCCCTGTTCCTGGCGCTCATCCAGCGAATCCAGTTCAAGGACGTCATCTTCGTCCCGCTGTTGGGTCTGGTGCTCGGCGGCGTGTTCCGCGCGATCAGCGAGTTCTTCGCCTACCGCGCCAACCTCACCCAGACCCTTGACGTGTGGATGAACGGCGACTTCTCGGGCGTGATCCAAGGGCGGTACGAGACGCTGTGGTTCGCGGGAGGGATCGCGCTGCTCGCGTACCTGTTCGCCAACAGGCTCACGGCCGCCGGCATGGGCCAGGACTTCGCCACCAACATCGGGGTCAACTACCGTCTCGCCGTCGCCGGCGGCCTCACGATCGCGGCGCTCGTCACCGCGGTCGTGATCGTGACCGTGGGCGCCATCCCGTTCCTGGGACTCATCGTCCCGAACATCGTGACCATGACGATGGGGGACAACCTGCGCCGCGGCCTGCCGACCACGGCCCTCGGCGGCGCTGCCCTCGTGCTGGCGTGCGACATCCTGGGCCGCTGGCTGATCTTCCCCTACGAGATCGCCGTCGGCACCATCGTGGGCGTGACCGGCTCCGCGATCTTCCTGTTCCTGCTGATGCGCAAGGGGAACCGCTATGCCCATGCCTGACGCCCCCGCCGCGCCTGCCGCGCAGCCGCCCGCGCATCGGACCCATGCCGCCGCGCCCCCAGGAGCCGGACGGACGAGCCAGCCCGCGCATCGGCGCCGCGATCGCCGCCTGCCGCTGCTGTTCATCGGCCTGGCCGTGCTGCTCGCGGGCGCCGTCGCCCTGTTCTTGACGTGGGGCGTCGACGGCCACTGGGACTTCGCGCTGCCGCGCCGGCTCGAGCAGCTCGCCGCGCTGGTGGTCGTGGGCGCCGCGATCGCCGTCAGCACCGTCGTGTTCCAGACCCTGACGCAGAACCGCATCCTCACCCCGTCCATCATGGGCTTCGACGCGCTCTATGTCCTGGTCACCACCGCGCTGGTGTTCGTTCTCGGCTCCGCGACGGCCGAGGCGATCGATCCGTTGGCCATGTTCGCCGTCAACACCGCACTCATGATGGGCGGCGCGACTCTGCTGTACCGGTGGGTGCTGGGCGACGGGACCCGCGGGCTGTACACGCTGATCCTGGTGGGCGTCGTAGCCGGCACGTTCTTCTCCTCGCTGTCCTCATTCATGTTTCGGGTCATGGACCCCAATGAGTTCGACACGCTCATGGACCAACTGTTCGCGTCGTTCAACGCCATCGACACGACCCTCCTGGGGATGGCGACGGCGCTGCTGGGCGCCGGGATCGTGGCCGCCTACGCCCTCGCGCCGCGCCTGGACGTGCTCACGCTCGGTCGCGAGCGCGCGATCGCGCTCGGCCTCGAGTATCAGCGGACGGTCACCGCGCTGCTCATCATCGTGGCCGGGCTGGTGGCGGTCTCGACCGCGCTGGTGGGCCCCATCACCTTCCTCGGGCTGCTGGTGGCCAATCTTGCCTATCAGCTCACCCGCACCCACCGTCACCTCGTGACCCTCACCGCCGCAGCGCTTATCGCCATGGTCGCGCTCGTGCTGGGCCAGGCCATCCTTCAGCATGTGCTGCACTTCGGCGGCACTCTCGGCTCGCTCATCAATCTCGTGGGCGGTGTCTACTTGATCGCCCTGCTCATCAAGGAGGCGCGCGCATGATCGCGATCGATTCGGTCACCAAGTCCTACGGCTCCCACGTGGTGGTCGACGACGTCTCGCTCGCACTGCCCGATGCGGGGGTCACCTCGATCATCGGGCCCAACGGGGCGGGCAAGTCCACCTTGCTGTCTGTGGTGAGCCGCATCCTCGGCGCCGATGCCGGAGTCGTCTCGGTCGAGGGCCTGGACGTGTTCACCTCACCGTCCAAGGAGGTCGCCAAACGGCTCAGCATCCTGCGTCAGGACACTCACATGACAGCGCGCATCACCGTGCGCGAGCTCGTCGAGTTCGGCCGCTTTCCACACTCGAACGGGCGCCTGACGCCCGAATGCCGCGTCGCGGTCGCCGAGGCCGTCGACTACTGCGACCTCGGCGACCTGACCGAGCGGCCCATCCACGAGCTCTCGGGAGGCCAGCGCCAGCGCGCTTACGTGGCGATGGTGCTCGCCCAGGACACGCGCTACGTGCTGCTCGACGAGCCGCTCAACAACCTGGACATGGTGCACGCTACGGGGCTGATGCGGCTGCTGCGCGGGCTCGCGGACAGCCAGGGCAAGTCCGTGGTGATGGTGCTGCACGACGTCAACTACGCGAGCGCGTACTCCGACCGGATTATCGCGATGCGTGACGGCGCACTGGTCCAGGACGGTCCGCCAGAGACGGTGATCACCGAGCATGCGCTCGAGGACGTGTACGGCATGAACTTCCGGGTGCACGCCGTGGATGGCGACCGGATCGCCGCGTACTTCCGGTAAGGGTCACCTTTCTCCAACAATAATGTTCCCATAATGATTGCGGAACCGCATTGTTTCTTTATTTCAAATCGCGCAAGGTGTGCATTCTCGGCGTATTGTTGAGGGAAATGGATCTACCAAGGAGGAACCATGCCCACGATGATCGGACTGCCCATCGTCTCGTCCTGCTCCGTTGAGAGCTGCGGCTACAACCACGACGGCTGCCACGCCTCAGCAATCTCGGTTGGAGCTGCGCGCGGCAACGAGAACTCGGCGTGCAACACCTATGCGGTAACCGACGCCAAGGGCGGCAACGCCGACGTCGCCGCCGTCGGCGCGTGCTCGCGCACCGACTGCGTGCACAACGAAGAGCTCAGCTGCACCGCGGAGGCCATCGAGGTGGGCGCATCGTTCGACGAGGCCGACTGCCTCACCTTCGCCGCGCGCGCCTGACCCTGGGCACGTGCTGGGCCCCCGCATCGGCCCGTCACGCGACATCTGCGCGACATCGGGCCATGCCACACTGACCCGGTGACCGCTGCCCCGCCGCCCGCCCGCGAACCCGGGGCGCGCAGCTTCCTGCGCATCGGCGCAGCGCAGTGGCGGGATATCTGGACGGGCATCCGCGCGATCGCCCCCCTGATGCCGGGCGCCGCGGTGTTCGGCCTCGCCTTCGGTGCCCTCATCCAGGTCGTCGGGCTCCCGGGATGGATGGCGCCCTACGCCAGCAGCACGGTCTCCGCGGGCGCGAGCCAGATCGCCATCATCGAGGCGCTGCGGCAAGGGGCTCCAGCCGTAATCGCGATCGCGACGGCGCTCGTGATCAACGCGCGGCTCGCGCTGTACTCGGCGGCGCTCGCCCCGGTGTTCTCGGCCTTCCCCATGCGCTGGAAGCTCGGTCTCGCCTACCTGATGACGGACCAGTCGGCGGCCGTGTCGGTGCTGAAGGCCGGCGAGTGGCCGGACGCCGTGCGGCGACGCTGGTTCATCTTTGGGGTGTCAGGGCCGTTCGTCGTGGTGTGGATCCTGGGCACTGCGGCGGGGGTGGTGCTGGGCCCCGTGATACCCGAGTCGTGGCAGATCGGCTTCATCGTGCCGCTGATGTTCCTCGCGGTCCTGGTGCCCGCGCTCACGACCTGGCCGGCCGTCGCCGCGGCGGGCATCTCCATCACCGTCGTGCTGGCGCTGAAGGACGTGCCGTACGGCCTCAACGTGCTGATCGGCGCGCTGGTGGGAATCGGTCTCGGCACGCTCGTGCCGGCTCGCCGTGGCCCGCAGGACGCAGGCACGGCCGAGCCGCCCCCGGAGGCCGCACCATGATGACCGCCTTCGTCGTGTTCACGATCGCCGCCATCGGCACGTTCGCGATCCGCATCTCGGGAATCGTGCTGCTGGGCGGCGACCGTGATCTGCCGCCGCGCGTGCGCAAGGCCCTGTCCCTCGTCGCACCGGCCGCGATGGCCGCCATCGTGGCGAACTCGCTGTTCCTGGACCAGACCGAGTGGCGCGGCTTCGGCGCGTGGCACCTGGCGGCACTCGTGGCCGTGGGCGTCGCGCTGTGGAAGCGGTCCATGGGATGGACGCTGCTGGCGGGCGCGGCGGCATTCGCGGCGCTGCTGCTCGCTGGCCTCTGACTCATCGCTGCGCCCACTGCCCCACCTCCCGGCCACCGACCCCGCGTCCTGGAGGGACATGAGCGCAAGAAGACGGCCGGATCCTGCACTCATGTCCCTCTAGGACGCGCGGGACTCACGGGACCCGAGATCAGTGCAGCGCGGCGTCTACTTCACCGCGCCGATGCGCCACGAACCTCACCACCAGGCCCGCCCGGGTAGGTGCGCAGCAGAACAAGCCAGCCCGCGCATCGGCCGTGGGAGACAAGGGCGCGACGCGCACCAACCGCCAGGGTTCGTCGTCGACCCGCGCGCGAATGGTGACTGCGCCGCCGTCGCGCGACGCCCTCACCGTCACCTCACGGCCCATCCACTCGGGCACCGGCGCGACCGACCAGTCCGAGACGCCGTGGGTGACGACCGCACCGACCTGCGCGGCACCGTCCGAGACCTCGACCCCCGCCTTGATCCAGGTGGACTCGTCGACGCGGATCATGACGCCCGCCTGGTCGAACTGCTGGTCGTAGTCGAGCACGAACGTGACCTCGACGGCCTCGCGCGCACCAAAGGGGGACAACAGCGCGTGCGCACTGTCGTGGACGAACCCGTACGACGTCTCGCGCCACGCGTCGGACTCTTCGCGGGCCTCGACCAGCAGCTCGCCGTCCGCGCCCCACTCCGCGCGCATCGGCTCGGTGGTCCACGCGCCGGTGCGCACCAGCTCCTGAAGACCTGTGTTCGTCTCATGCATACGGCCAGGCTACGGCGCTAGCATGGGCCGCGAAGGCTTCCGCAGCGTGCCAGGGACCCGGCCGAGGTCCGTCCACAGGGAGGGTGACGTGGCTCAGTTCGCACTGATGGTGCACGATCGCGGCGACGGCCCTGCGCCCACGCCCGAACGCATGGCCGACTTTGGCCGGCGGGTCGGCGCCCTCGAGCGAGACATGAGCACGGACGGCGTGTGGGTCTTCGGGGCGGGCCTCGCGCCCGCCAGCGAAGCCAACACGGTGACGGCCGATGCGGTCGTCACCGAAGGTCCGTTCGCCCAGTCGGGTGAGCACATCGCGGGCATCTGGGTGATCGAGGTGCCGACCCTCGCAGCAGCGCAGAGCTGGGCGGCACGGACCGCCGATGCCTGCGGCGCCCCCATCGAGGTCCGTCCGCTTCACGGAGGATAGGCACGGCCCGAGCGCCTGCTGACCTCGGGGAAGCGTTCACCCGCGAATTCTCAGGTCTCGCGATCTAGGCTTGCTGACATGAGCGCATTCGCCGAACGTGGGTCCTCCGAGCAAGGTCCCGACTCGGGCGGCGGCGGCCCCCGCGTGTGCGTGCTGGCGCCCGCGCCCATGATGTTCGTCGAGATCACCGGCGACGACGGCACCGCCGGAGTTGCCGGCCAACCGACCGTGCACATGCACCCAGGCGGGCAGGGCATCTGGGTCGCGAGCATGGGCGTGTCGCTGGGCGCGACGGTCAGCGTGTGCGCACCGCTTGGCGGAGAGCTGGGCGAACCCGTCCGCAGCATGCTCCGTGCGGCCGGCATCACGGTGGTCGACGCGGGCGTGGGCGCCGGCACGGGGGCCGCGGTGATCGACCTGCGCGGAGCGGAGCGAGCCACGGTCGCGCACATGCCGCCCCCGGCCCTCGGCCGCCACGACCTCGACGATCTCTACGGCATGGCGCTCGTCGATGCCTTGGGCTCCGACGTAGTGGTGGTCACGGGCGTCGAGCCCGCTGGCCTGGTCCCGCCGAGCTTCTTCGCGCGGCTCGTCGCGGACGTGCGCGCGGCCGGGCTGCCTGTGGTCGCGGATCTGTCCGGTGCGGCGGCACTGGCGGTGATCGAGGAGGGGCCGGCCGTGCTGAAGATGAGCCACGAGGAGGTGAACGCCGCCGGCCTCGCTGAGGACGACGACCTGGATTCGCTGCGTGGCGCAGCAGAGCGCATGGTCGAGGCAGGCGTGGGCGCCGTCGTGATCTCGCGCGCGCACGAGCCGACCCTGCTGGTGACCTCCGCGGGCTACCGCCTCGCCTCAGGGCCGGCCGTCAGGCCCGTGGTCCACCAGGGCGCTGGGGATTCGCTGACCGCCGGCCTCGCCGTGGGCATCGGACGCGGCATGGCGGTGACGGACGCGCTCAGACTCGGCACCGCGGCGGGCACTCTCAACGTGACCCGGCGCGGCCTCGGATCTGGCCGCCGTGAGCAGATTGAACGCCTGGCCGCGCACATCGAGATCACGAACGGCGAGCGGAACCACCACGGGACAGCGTGACGTGGGAAGGACACAGCGACACGGGAGGGATACAGTGACATGCATGTGCTGGTGACGAACGACGACGGCATCGACTCATATGGGTTGACCGTGCTGGCCCACGCGGCCCTGGCTGCCGGGCACGAGGTCTCCGTGGTGGCCCCGCACCGCCAGTACTCGGGGGCCAGCGCATCGCTCACCGCGACGGAGGCGGATGGGCATCTCGTGTTCGTCGACGCCCGCCCGCCAGGCCTGGACGAGTCGGTGCGCGCCACCGGCGTGAAGGCCGCGCCCGGTCTCATCGGGTTCGTCGCCAGCTCCGGGGCGTTCGGCTTCGTCCCCGATCTGGTGATGTCGGGGGTCAACCTCGGGGCCAACACCGGGCGGGCGGTGCTGCACTCGGGAACGGTGGGTGCCGCGCTCGCGGCGGCCTCCCACGGCGTGAAGGGCATGGCGGTATCGATCGCCTCCGCCGAGCCTCAGCACTGGGACACCGCGCGCGCCGTCGTCGACCACGCGCTCGCGTGGACCTCTGAGCACGATGTCGGCGACCGCGTACTGAACGTCAACGTGCCCGACACGCCAATCGAGCGACTGCGCGGAATACGCTCGGCCGAACTCGCCACCTTCGGTGCCGTCCAGGCCCGGGTCAAGGAGGAAGGCGTCGGCTACGTGCAACTGACCTACTCAGGCGTGGAGGCGACGATCGAGCCAAATTCGGATCACCACCTGCTCACGCGAGGTTGGGCGACGTGGACGCTTGTCCGCGCCCCGATCGCTGACTCCGGAGACCTGGTGCTGCCGCGCATCGACATGGCCAAGGAGTCCGGGAGTTCGCTGGACGTCTCCGCCGGCACCGTCATGTCGACGGGCGAGGACGCCGGTGCGGGCGAACTCAGCGACGACGGCGAAGACGGCGCGAAGCCGTAGGGCTGAGGCTCCTCAGCCCTTGCCTTCCCACCCCGAGTGGTTCATGCCCTGACTGCGCTGTTCCTTCTGGATCCGCGAGTCGGGCGGCTGCTTCGCCTCGGGGTTCTGGTTGCCGCCCTTGGCGATCCGCCCCTTCGCGGAGACGGGCTCCTTCGGCGGTGACTGCAGATCAGGGCCTCCGGCCTGCGGCGGGCGGTGGCTCGCGGCGTTGTCCACGGCGACAGGCTTGTCCTGGTCCGTCTCGCTCGCGTCGTCCCGCGGCTTGTCCTGGTCGTGGTGCTTGTCATCGGTCATGATGTGCTCCCTTCCTTGGATTGCCTCTTGCGTCCGTAACGCATGACGGCGCGCGATCCATCCATGGGGGTGCGGGCGCCGTTGCCTTGCGCTGCAACGGTGCTAGCGTCGCGAACATGAGCAAGGCCAACGCGACGGGCGCCTCCACCATCACGGACGGCCCCCTGGACACCGGCCCGCCCGCCGCGCACCCCTCGATCTCTCGCGACACGGTGCGTGCGCTGCTCGCAACTCAGATGCCCCACCTCGCTGACCACCCAGTGGGAGAGCGGTTCGACGGCTGGGACATGGCGATGTACCGGCTGGGAGACGCGCTCGCCGTGCGTCTGCCGCGGGTCGAGCCCGCTGTCGCGTCGCTTGCGCGCGAGACCCGCTGGACCGCGGCGCTCGGGCACGAGTGGTCGTTCGCCTACCCGCATGTGGTGAGCAGCGGCGTCCCGGGCGAGGGCTTTCCTTGGCCCTGGGCAGTGGTCACCTGGGTGCCGGGCACGACGGCCGATGCGGCCCCTCTGGACGCGGCGGCCGGCGACACGGTAGGGCGAGCGATCGCGGAGATCCACGGTGTCAGCTCGACGCCTGCGGCCGATGCGCGGGCAGGGTCCGCGGGACAGTCCGGCAGACCGTCTGTCGAGCAGGCGTGGTTCAACCCCGAGCAGTCCCTTACCCTGGCTGACCGCAGCCCCGAGGTGATGTGGGCGCTGGGGCAGGTCGAGGCCGGCGACGGCGGACCGTCGGGAGAGCGCGTGGAAGCGGGCGCCGCGCGAGCGATGTGGGAGGCCGCGCTGGACGCTCCTGGACCCGACGTGCAGGTGTGGTCGCACGCGGACCTGCACGGGTCGAATCTGCTGGGCGACCACGGCGACTTCGCCGGCATCATCGACTGGGGCAAGATCGCGCGCGGGGACCGGGCCGTCGACCTGGCGTTCCTCTACACGGCGATGCCCCGCACCGGCGTCGACAGCGCCGTGTCCGCGTACCGCGCGGCCACCGGCGTGGACGATGCGGGTCTCGAGGCCCGCCTGCTCGGCATCGCGCTTCACAAGTGCCTCCTGTGGGCGACGCTCGACCGGCCGCTGAACGTCGCGATGGCGTGGCGGGGGCTGCGCGAGCTCGGGGTCGTCTCATCCGCGTAGGATTCTTTGACGGGGCCTCTAGCTCAGTTGGTAGAGCAGCGGACTTTTAATCCGTAGGTCGTGGGTTCGAGCCCCACGGGGCCCACTGCGCCGCGCTCGGCGAGCGCGACTGGTCCCGAGCCCGAGGAAGGATGCCGCAGATGATCGGCGACGAGCTCGTGTCCGCCATCAGCTTCGGAGCCTTCGGGACCTTGGCTCTGGTCGCTGCAGGGCTGATCGGCGCGCGGCGGGGACGCGCCACCCGGTACGTGCTGTGGACCGCGCTCATCCTGTGTCTCTTCGTGATCGCGGTGGTCACCCTCGGCTCCACCGTGACCTCGCAGTTCCAGGGAGACCGCCGCCTGAACCTCGTACCGTTCCAGGAGATCGACCGGGGGCTTGGGGCGCGCGGTTCCGGGGCGTGGGACAACCTCGTCGGCAACATCGCACTGTTCCTGCCCTTCGGCTTCGTTACCGCGTGCCTGGTGAGGGGCGGCTTCCTCATTCGGGTGGCGGCTACGTTCATCTCCGGGTTCGTGCTGTCGCTGTCGATCGAGATATCGCAGTACGTCCTCGGTCGCGTGGCCGATGTCGACGACGTGCTGCTCAACAGCGCTGGCGCGCTCGCCGGGGGACTCCTCGGCGCTCTCCTCTCCGTGATCGTGCTCAGCACCCGAAGAGGCGTCCCCTCGGGCCATGTGCGGTCACGCAGGTCCTAGTTCGACCTGAACTCTCAGAGATCTCGGCCTACCATCGAAGTCGAGGGTCGCCTGAGGAAGCACGCGCGTACCAGGAGCACCGTGGTCATGAGTGCTCGGGAAGGGGACTCATGAGCAAGAACATCTTCGTGGTGGGGCTGGACGAGGAGAATCTGTCGGTGTTGCGCCGCGTTCCCGGCGCCGAGGACTACCGGTTCCACCAGCTCCTCACCGTCGAGGATCTCCAGGAGGACACCGTCTCGGTGCCCGCGCTCATCGCCAGGGCGGAGCGCCAGCTCGACGAGTTCGACGGGGAGATCGACGCCATCGTCGGGTACTGGGACTTTCCCAGCACGCTCATGGTCCCGATCCTGTGCGAACGGCACGGTCTCCGGTCCGCCCCGATGGAGGCCGTCGTCAAGTGCGAGCACAAGTACTGGAGTCGCCTCATCCAGCGCAGCGCCATCGATGAGCACCCCGCTTTCGGCCTCCTCGACCTGGAGGATGACGACCCCGTGCTGCCCTCGGGCATGTCGTACCCGGTGTGGATCAAGCCGATCGAGTCCTACTCATCCGAGGGAGCGCACTACATCGACGGCGAGGAGCGCCTGCGCGAGGCGCTCGAGAGCGAGCGCGAGACGGTCGACCGGCTCTCGGGTCCCTTCCGTGCTCTGCTCGACCGCTTCGATTTCCCCGAGGAGATCGTCTCCGTCACTGATCGGATGTGCCTGGTGGAGGAGGCCGCCACCGGCTATCAGATGACAGTCGAAGGCTTCTGCAAGGACGGCGAGGCGGTCACGTACGGGGTCGTCGACTCGATCACCTACGAGCAGGCACCGAGTTTTCTGCGCTATCAGTACCCGGCCACTCGCATCGACCAAGCCACCCAGGACCACATGTGCGACGTCGCACGTCGCGTGATGGTGGCGGTGGGTCTCGACAACAGCACGTTCAACATCGAGTTCTTCTGGGATCCAGACACGGAGACGCTCGCTCTTCTCGAGATCAACGCGCGGCACTCGCAGTCGCACGCCCTCATGTTCGAGCATGTGGACGGCGTTGCCAATCACGCCTACATGCTTGATCTCGCACTGGGCCGTCGTCCTACGCCTCGCACCGGGAACGGGCGGTACGGGGTCGCCGCGAAATGGTTCGTGCGCAGCTTCACCGACGGCGTGGTCGCGAGAACGCCCACAGATGCGGAGATCGCCGCCTGCGAGCGAGAGATCGACGGTGTGCGCGTGCACGTGACCGTGGACGAGGGCGAGCGCCTGTCAGCCGGCTTTGGTGAGGACAGCTACAGCTACGTGCTCGCCGAGATCTTCATCGGCGCAGCGGACGAACGCGATCTCACAAACAAGTACTCGCGCTGCCTGGACGCACTGCCTTTCGAGATCGACGAGGTGAGCGATCCCGAAACGCTGGACACGATGGGCCCTGAACACGACACCGACGAGCAGGGCCACGCCTGAGGGAGGAGCGCAATGCGAATAGTCACCCAATTGCCGTTCGCCGTTGAGCAGCTCGAGCACGTATGGATCCCGATGACCGACGGCACCCGCCTCGCGGCGCGCGTGTGGAGACCGAGCAATGCCGAGCGCGAGCCCGTCCCGGGGATCGTCGAGATGATCCCCTATCGCCAGCGCGACCTCACCGCACAGCGGGACTCGATCCATCACCCCTACTTCGCCGGGCACGGCTACGCCTGCGTACGTGTGGACCTGCGCGGCAGCGGGAACTCCGAGGGCGTGCTCACCGACGAGTACCTCGATCAGGAGTTCGAGGACGCTGAGGACGTCCTCTCGTGGCTCGCCGAACAGCCCTGGTGCAACGGGCGCACCGGCATGATGGGCATCTCGTGGGGAGGGTTCAACGCACTCCAGGTGGCCGCACGGCGACCGCCGAGTCTCGGCGCCATCATCACCGCGTGCTCCTCCGACGACCGCTACTCGGACGACGTCCACTACATGGGTGGCTGCCTGCTCACCGACAACCTCTCCTGGGCGTCGACCATGTTCGCCTACAACTCGTGTCCCCCTGACCCGGCGATCGTCGGCGAGCACTGGCGCGACATGTGGCTCGAGCGGCTCGAGCACAGCGGCCTGTGGCTCGAGGAGTGGCTCCGTCACCAGCGCCGCGACGACTACTGGACACGCGGATCGGTGAGCGTGGACTACAGCGCCATCGAATGCCCCGTGTTTGCGGTCAGCGGCTGGGCCGACGGCTACTCCAACTCGGTGTTTCGCCTGCTCGAAAGCCTCGACGCTCCGACCCGGGGCCTGATCGGGCCGTGGAGCCACAAGTACCCGCACCTGGGCCAGCCCGGCCCCGCCATCGGCTTTCTGCAGGAGGCAGTGGGCTGGTGGGACCGCTGGTTAAAGGACGAGGAGGACAACGGCGCGATGGACGGCCCCGCGCTGAGCATCTGGATGCAGGACGCGGTGCGACCCGCGACGACGTATGAGGAGCGCCCCGGCCGCTGGGTGGGCGAGCCGAGCTGGCCCAGCCCACATATCGAGCGCACGCGGTACCCGCTCGGGCGCCACCGCATCTGCGCCCCCGACACCGATCCTGTCAGCCCCGAGCTGACGGTGCAGTCCCCCCTGTCCGTGGGACAGTTCGCCGGCAAGTGGTGCTCCTACAACGCGCCGCCCGACATGCCGTACGACCAGCGGGAGGAGGACGGCGGAGCGCTGGTGTTCGACAGCGAGCCACTCGAGGAGCGGCTCGAGGCGCTGGGGGCTCCCGTCGCCGAGCTGGCCCTGTCCGCGGACAAGCCGGTCGCGATGGTCGCCTTGCGATTGTCCGACGTCGCGCCAGATGGCAAGGCCACGCGCGTGAGCTATGGCGTGTGCAACCTGAACCACTACGAAGGTTCAGACGCTCCGCAGATGCTGGAACCAGGCGAGCTGGTGACGGTGAAGGTCCAGCTCAACGGCATGGCGCAGTCGTTTCCTCCCGGCCATCGGCTGCGGCTGTCGCTGTCCTCGTCGTACTGGCCGGTGGTGTGGCCTTCGCCGGAGCCCGCGCGCCTCACGGTTCACCCCAACGAGAGCTCTCTGGTGCTCCCTGTGCGTCCCACCCGCATCGACGACGAGTTCCCTCCGCCCACCTTCGCGGAGCCGGAAGGTGCAGCACCCATCACGGTGCGCCAGATCGTGCCCGGCGAGCACGACTGGCACGTGAGCCGGAACCTCGTGACCATGGAGGGGACGCTGGACGTCGTCAAGGACCTCGGCAAGGTGCACTTCGAGGACATCGACCTCATGGTGACCCGGCGCGCGGACGAGAGATACACGTTCGAGGGAAGCGATGCGAACTCCGTCCGCGGTCGCACCGACTGGCTGATGGGATTCGAGCGCGACGAGTGGAGCGTGCGCGCGCAGACTCGCACGGTGCTCACGTCGACTCCGACCGAGTTCCATGTCCGGGCCGAACTCGACGGCTTCGAGGGAGACGAGCGCGTGTTCGCCAAGAATTGGAGCACCCGCATCCCTCGCGACTTCATCTGAAAAGCCTGGAAGCACGAGCGCCATGTGAGGCCGGGCCACCGAAGTCGATCGCAGCGACCTGGCCACGCTGCCGGACCCGACGGTTGCCCTCCCCACTCAGGCATCCTCGTCACCCAGTGATACATCTCACAGCGCGACGGCCCTCGTACTGTTGCGGTGAACGACGGGGGTCTCGACACCGCCATGACTTTGGAAGCCCCATTGATCCTCCTGGTAGAAGCCCTTAGGGGGCTCGTCGCGCCGGCAGTTGCCGCCGCCCGCTGATCTGGCCACCCGGCGGCAGCGCCCCCCACTCGGTCCGCACGTCCCCGTTTCCCCCGAAACGGCCGCATAGTGCCGGTACCGTTTGCGACACGCCGCTTCCTGACGCCCCAGGAGCGCTCGGCATAGAGAGGTACAGGGGCCCGTGCATCTGCCTAGCCTGCGAGCCATCCCAGCATCGATGACTGGCCGCCGCCCCTTCCCCGGCCGTGTTGCCGCCGCAGCCGTGACCATCGCTGCCGCGACCGCCCTGGCCGCTCCCGCCGAGGGTGCCGGCTCGGCCAACAGCGTCGACGGGGTGCTCATCACCGTCGCCCACGCGCAGGGGGACGACGTCTTCGCCGACGAGGGGCACGCCAGCGACCAGGACGTCATCGTCACTGACGACGGTGTGCTGGTCCCCGTCGAGCTGCCCGCAGGCGTCGAAGTGGAGGCCGGCTCGCAGGTCGAGGCGACAGCCACGGCGGGATCTGTGGACGTGATCACCTCGTTCGAGCAGGACGCCGCGGACCCCGCTGGAGCGCCCAGCGGCGAGGAGGGCGAGGAGCAGGACGAGGTCCAGCTCGAGACCGTGACGGTCGTGGCGCAGGCGCCAGTCGCCAAGGACGGCGCGTCGCACCGGGCCTACGTCGTGACCGTGGACGACAACGCGACCGAGACGGACGTCCCTGTCGCCGAGGCTGTCGATGCCACGGGACTAGCGCTCGACTACTGGATGGACGAGACCGACGGCGCCATCGGCGACTTCACTATTGCCGATTCGCGGACCTTCACGCCCGGATCGCGGTGCCCGGCATACCTCACGCTGTGGAACCAGGCCATGGGGCTCTACCCCGACGTCGACTTCTTTGCCGGCACGGATCATCTGATCGTGTACACCCCTGACGACTGCACCTACGAGTACGCCGGCATCGCCTCCGTGGGCGGACGGCTGGACGGCGGCGTCGTCCACATCGCGGCGAATGAGCACCCCACGATCGTCCACGAGATCGGCCACAACCTGTCGCTGATGCACTCGAACCTGCAGTACCTGAAGGACGGACGCTGGAAGGCGCACGAGTACTTCGGGCTCTTCGGCCCGATGGCTGGCTCCGTCGGCGCAGACTTCGCACCCGGAGCGGTCGGCGCCTCACAGCGATACTTCTTGGGACTGCCCGGAGCGCGCGACAGCACCGAACACATGCTGATCGAGATGGGGATGGGCGACACTCGCACCATCACGCTCGCCCCCGTCTATGCCGACTCAGGCACTACCGCCGTGCGTCTCCTCGATTCCGCCACGGGCGAGACGTTCTTCGTCGAGTACCGCGCCGGTGGAGGCAAGGACGCCGGCACCTTCTACCAGTCGACCTCGAGCATCCGGCTCGACGGCGGACAGGTGCGCTTCGGCCCCGGCGTCGTCGTCTCCCAGCATGGGCACGACGGGGCCGTGTCGGTGCTGACCTCGCTGACGGCGACCAACCGGTGGGACGCCGTTCAGCGCGCAGGCACGACGCTCGTCGACGATCTCGACCGCTTCTCCATCGCTGGGGGCGCGACCACGACCGAAGCCGTCAAGGTGACCATCACCACCGGCGGCCCGAACCCGTCTCCGTTCGGCGAGGAGATCGACTGGCTGCGGGACAACGGCATCACGAGCAACTGGGCCGATGGCACCTTCCGTCCTCGCGCCAACGTCACTCGCGACGCGATGGCGGCGTTCCTCTACCGCCTGGCCGGCGAGCCCGCCGTGACCCTGCCACGCCGATCCCCCTTCACCGACGTCACTCCCACCAACACCGAGTTCTACGAGGAGATCGTGTGGGCGCACCAACAAGGCATCACCAGCGGCTGGGCCCGCGGCGGCGGCTTCGAGTTCCGGCCCGAATCGCGCATCACCCGTGACGCCATGGCGGCGTTCCTGTACCGATATGCCGGAGCGACGGCGACTGCGACCGGCGAAGCGTCATTCAAGGATGTGAGCCGCACGTCAAGCGAGTTCTACGACGAGATCACCTGGATGGCGAACGCTGGAATCTCGACCGGCTGGAAGGACGGCACCTTCCGCCCGCTGGATCACGTCACCCGCGAGGCAATGGCGGCGTTCCTCTACCGACTGGCCGCCTGAGACTCCCGCGCGGCCGCTACGCCCGGAGGCCCACCACTGCTACGACAGGTCCGCCGACCACGCGACGTCCTCGGGCTCGACCGGGCGCTGCAGGAGGTATCCGCTCGCGGTATCGCACCCCGAGTCGATGACACGCCTCAGCTCGTCGGGCGTCTCGACGCCCTCCGCCGTCACGCGCGCTCCTAGGGCATGCCCGAGCGCCACGATGCCTTGCAGGACGGACTCGCGGCGGGGCGACGCTTCGCCAGACACGAAGCCCCGATCGATCTTGACCAGGTCGACCGGCATGCGAGCGAGCCGGGCAAGAGACGAGTAACCCGTGCCGAAGTCGTCGACCGCGAGACCCACGCCCATCCCGTGGATGGCCTGCAGCTCCTCCACGAACCGATGCTCATCCACCAGGCTCGACTCGGTGATCTCGACGCCGAATCGCTCGGGGGGGAGTCCCAGGTCTGCCAACACCGCGCCGATGCGGTCGGCGAGGCCAGTCGCCCCCAGCTGCCGTGGCGAGACGTTCACCCACACCCGCACCTGCTGGGTCGAGGCCCAGCGCGCGGCTTGGGACGCCGCGAGCGCGAGCACCGAATCGCCCAGCACCTGGATGAGCCCTGACTCCTCTGCCACAGGAATGAAGGCCGCAGGCGAGATGGGGCCGCGCTCTGCATCCGTCCACCGGGCCAAGGCCTCGACATCGACGGCACGGCCGGTGCGCAGGTCGAAGGCCGCCTGATACCGGGCGCTCAGGCCACCGGATGCCAGGGCGGTTCGCAAGCGCTGCTCAAGATCGACGCGCTCGACGGCTTGAGCGTGCAGCGCGTCATCGAACCATGCCGCCCGGTCGCGTCCTCCGCCCTTGGCCCGGTACAGGGCGGCGTCGGCGTCGCGCAGCAGTCGCCCGAAGTCCGCTCGCCCGTCGGGGATCGTGGCCAGCCCGATGCTGGCCGTGACGAGCAGCGAGTTGCCGTCCACCTCCACCGGCTGCCGCGCCATGTCGAGGATTCGCGTGGCGATCAGCTCGGCGTCCGCCGCCGCGTCTCCCGGGAGAATGATCGCGAACTCATCACCCCCCAGGCGCGCCAGCAGCGCCGTGGGTCCGGCGGTCGCACGAAGGCGCTCGGCGAATGCCCGGAGGACGGCGTCTCCCGCCACATGTCCCAGCGTGTCGTTGACAAGCTTGAAATTGTCGAGGTCGGCGAGCAGCAGGCAGGCCCGTCCGGAGTCCACCCTGAGCTCGCCTCGCAGCGCCTCGGCCAGGCCGGAGCGGTTGAGCAGGCCGGTGAGGTCATCCGACGCCGCCCGCAGCGCCAGCTCCGCACGTGCCCGCTCGGCGGCAGCGCGGGCCGCCTCGGCTTCCTCACGGGCGGAGCTCTCGGCCTCCAGCAGGCGCTCGCGCTCGGCCGCCACGGCGTAGCGATCACCCACGTCGAGGAAGTACACGGCCAGACCACCGCCGTCGAGCGGGTAGGCCCGCACCTCGCACCTCAGGTCCGTCCCCAGGTAGTGACCCTCGAACGTCACGGCCTGGCCGGTGTGCACCGCGTGCTCGTAATGGTGCTGGAACTCCGTGCCTCGAGCTGCCGGGAAGGACTCCCACAAACCCTCGCCGAGCACATCGGCGCGATCCACGCCGAGCAGCCGCTCGGCCTGTCGGTTGAAGAACGTGATGCGCCAGTCTGTGTCCACCGAGAAGTACGCGTCGCTGATGGAGTCGAGCATCTCCATCACGAAGCCGGCGTGCTCCCGCTCGCGCGAGGCCGCCTGCAGCTCCGCGTCGACGTCGGAGGCGTCTTCAAAGAGAACGTAACTCCACGGCTCGCCATCGTGCAGGAAGATCGCCGATGCGAGGTCGGCCGTGAACACCGAGCCGTCGCCCCGCACCAGGCGGAGCCTGCCGCGGAACGCCCCGTGCTGGGCGCGGGTCTCCACCGCAGCACCCCACCGGTCGTCCGTCGGGTCCGCCAGGCCGGCACGGCCGAGCGCTTGAATCTCGGCGTCGTCTCGCTGCAGCAACCGGCACGCGGCGGGGTTGGCCGCGACGATGTCCCCGTCCGGCCTGGTGAAGAGGACACCCAGCGTGGAGTGCTCAAACGGGGCTAGACGCGCGGCGGCCTCCGTGGCGGACGCCTTGCGGGCAGCGGCGTCAGCGCAGTCGCCGGGCGTTGTCAGCCTCGCGCCCGACGAACTATTCATGGTGGACCCCACTGTAGGGCCAGCAAGGGGCACGCGCCCGCGTCCTGTGACAATCCCCACGAACGCGTGCCGGGCGCGCCCTCCCGCATGCAGCAGACCCGGGGGTCCGGGCCGCTTGAAGCGGCCCGGACCCCCGGGTCTGACGACAGGTGAACTATCTCGTGGCGGACCCTCGTGAGCGCTTGTTCTTGACCCACCAGTACACCGCGGTGGCGGCGAAGAGGATGAGGCCGATAAACGCGAGCCACAGCAGCGCCTCGACGACGAAGCCGACGACGGCGAGCAGGAGCCACAGCACGAGCAGGGCGATGATGAGTGTCTTCATGCCCGGGTCAACGTGGTCGCCGACGGGCACATTCCCTGCGTGGTCCCGTCCACGCGCTGTCACCCAAACGTGAAGGAGTAGGCCTGCACCCCCTCCGACAGCTCGACGTCGAGCACGTGCTGCCCGTCGTCCACGCCTTCCGCGAGCGCGTACGAGCGTGGGGTTCCGTCCACTTCGATCACCCGCGCCTCGCCGTCATCCAGCGTCACCGTGACCGCGCCGGAACCGGCCAGGACCATCCGCACCTCGGTGGCATGGAAGTCCAACCTGACCCGCGCATCGGCCGATGCGGGGGTGGCGTACTGCGTCTCCAGCACCCAGTCTCCGGCAAGGGTGAACGAGTCATCGGGCTGGGCCGCTGGGAACGCGTACGTCCCCTCGCCAGGCGCGTACCGGCCCTCGCCGCCGTAGTTGACGTCCTTCGAGGTCCCCAGGAAGGTCTCCCGGGTGGTCGAACCCGCGTCCGGAGTCACGTCCTGAACGTCGGTATCGCCGGGCAGCTCGACATCGGGGTCCGCGTCCCGCAGCAGCTCGCGGATCAGCCCCTCGGTCGCCTCGTAGTTGCCCTCGCCGAAGGCGATGTGACGGACGGTGCCCTCGGCGTCGATCAGGTAGTGGGCGGGCCAGTAGCGGTTCCGGTAGTTGGTCCAGGTCGACAGGTTGTTGTCGAGCGCCACGGGGTAGGTGATGCCAAAGTCCTCGGCCCCGGCGCGCACGTTGCCCGCGTCCTTCTCGAAGGCGTACTCCGGAGAGTGCACGCCGATCACGTTCAGCCCCAGGTCCCCGTAGGCCTCGTTCCACGCGACGGTGTGGGGGATCGAGCGCTGGCAGTTGATGCACGAGTAGGCCCAGAAGTCGATGAGCACCAGCTGGCCGCGCAGCTCATCGAGTTCGATCCCCTCGCCGCCGGGAGTGTTCAGCCACCGCTCGATGCCCCTGATGCTGGGCGCGGTGCCGCAGCTCTCGAGCTCGGTCGCGCCGTTGGTGCACTGGTCGAGGTCCTTGTTCTCCTCCGTGACCAGTCCGCCCAGGTCGAGAGCGCGCCGTGCAGACTCGTTGTCGGTGAGGTCGCTCTGGATCCCGGCGGTGTAGTCGGGCACGAGTCGCTGCAACGTCTGCGGAAGGTTCACGGCCAGGCCGGCGGCGAGGGCGATCATGGCCACGCCGGCGGCGATCCGCAGGCCGCGCTCACGACGACGGAACGCCTTGACCCGCTCCGCCACCCGGCGGCCCGCGAGCGCGAAGAACAGCAACGGGCCCGCGACGCCGATGGCAAAGGCGATGGTCAGCAGGACGGTGCCCCAGCCGATCTGCCCTGTCGAACCAGCGACGATGATCGCGGCGAGCACCGGTCCGGCGCACGGGACGAAGACGGCGCCGAGCGCTAGCCCCACGCCGAACCCGCCGCGGTTGTTCTCCACACGCCGCTGCGGCACCCACGTGAAGGCCCGCTCCAGCACGTGTGCGAAACGGGGAACGATGAGCCCCACGCCGATCGCCACCAGCACGGCCATCGCGACCCACCGGATGATGTCCTGCGGCAGGTTCAGCGCACCAAGAATCAGCGAGCCGACCAGCGTGACGAGCGTGAAGCTCGTCACCAGCCCCGCGATCACCAAGAACGGGCGCCAGCGCGAGACCGAGCCGACTTTCCGCTCGGCCGGCCGGGCTTTGACCGCCGTGGTGCCGGTGCGCGCCACGCCCCCGGGGCCGATGGCATCGATCCGGGGGATGGTCGAGCCCTGAGTCCGCGCGGACTGCGCGCCTCCCGTCAGGAAGATGACCGGCAGCACCGGCAAAATGCACGGCGATATGCCGGTGATGAGACCGCCCAGCAGTCCGATGATCACGAGTTCCATGTCCGTGCCTCTCGAGTTGTTGCGGTGGGTTCGCTCGGCACGGGGTCACGGATTGGGCGGCCGATGCGGCCGTCGGATTTCTCGACACGCACCAATCCGCCGGGTCGAGCCAGGCGAACCCCGGTCATCGCCGCAACAGCGGCGGGCGCCCCACCCGGGACGCCTCACTCACGGCCCGGACGCTCGGGCTCACTTTTCGGAGGTAGTCATGCTCACCAGCAAGACGAAGTTCTCGACGGGCCTCGCACTCGCGGTTGCCAGCACGTTCGCCCTGTCCGCCTGTTCCGCATCCGACGACGAGGCGATGGACCCGGCCATGTCGGAAAGCCCCACAATGACCGAGGAGTCCCCCACCCCGGCGATGTCAGAGGACGCGATGGACGACGACGCCATGGCGATGGACCCCGCAGCGAATCTCGTGGGCCCGGCCTGCATGGCCTACGCAGAAGAGGTGCCCGATGGCGCCGGCTCGATCCAGGGCATGTCCCAGGACCCGGTCGCGGTCGCCGCTTCCAACAACCCGATGCTCACCACCCTCGTGTCCGCAGTGAGCGGCGAGCTCAATCCCGACGTGAACCTGGTCGACACCCTCAACGGTGACGAGTTCACCGTCTTCGCACCGGTCGACGATGCCTTCGCGAAGATCGACGAGGAGACCATTGGTGTGCTCCAGGAGGACGCCGACCTGCTGAGCTCGATCCTCACCTACCACGTGGTCCCCGGCCAGATCGAGCCGATGGACATCGCCGGCACCCACACGACCGTGAACGGCGCCGACGTCGAGGTCACGGGCGAAGGCGACGACTTCGCCATCAACGGCGAGTCCGCCGTGCTGTGCGGCGGCGTCCAGACCGCCAACGCCACCGTCTACCTGGTCGACACGGTGCTGATGCCGTAGTCCTCGTCACAGACCTCTCTCCCTGAGGCGCGGCCGTCGACACCCCCGGGTGTCGGCGGCCGTTGTGGCGTCCAGGCCCGACATGCCCCTCCGGTTGCCAGGCGCGCGAAGCGGGGCGACACTCGTGCCGTGGACGGCGCGCCATCCAGGTGCCCGCGATCTCGGTGGCCCAAGACGAGGAGGCGCCATGGCGCACGGCGACATCACCCACATCGACATCCCGGTCTCCAACATGGAAGCCGCGACGGAGTTCTACGGCACGCTGTTCGGTTGGCAGATCTCGGAGCCGCCGGGCTTCGAGGGCTATCCGATGTGGAGCACCCCCAACGGGGTCGGGAGCGGGGGCCTCGCGCCACGGTCCGAGGACTTCACCCAGCCGCGCTCGTACATCGAGGTGGATTCGATCGAGGTCACTCTCGCGCTCATCATCAAGCACGGCGGCACGGTCCTGGTCGAGAAGTCGGAGATCGACGAGACGAGCTGGTGGGCCGCCTTCGCAGACCCGGACGGCAACGCCGTGGGGCTCTACGAGGGCGTCACCAACATGGACTGACCCGAACCCAGGCCCGACCAGGCCGTGGGTCCCTGGCACCACCGGAGGCTGGGACACTAGCGTGAAGCCTGCCAACACTCCAGGAGCACGCATGAGCCAGCCCGCCACCACCCGCGGCTCGCTCACCCCTCGCACCGCCTGGATCATCTTCGCGGCTGCTGCCTTCATCTACTTCGTGGCGGTCGTGCAGCGCACCGCGCTCGGCGTGGCGGGGGTCGAGGCGCTCGACCGGTTCGGCGTCGAGGCGCTCGGGCTGTCCGCCCTGTCCGTGGTGCAGATCACCGTCTACGCCTCGTTGCAGCTGCCCGCTGGCGCGCTACTGGACCGGTTGGGGCCCAAGCGCATGCTGCTCGCGGGCTCGCTGATCATGGGCCTCGGGCAGTTGCTGCTGGCCTTCACCGATCAGCTGGGCTGGGCGCTCGCGGCCCGCGTGCTGATCGGCGCGGGCGACGCGCCCGTGTTCATCGCCGCCACGCGCCTGGTGTCCGAGTGGTTCCCGCCCCGGCGCGCGCCGCTCATGGTGCAGGTCACGGGCACGCTCGGACAGGTGGGCCAGCTGGCGAGCGCGATCCCCGTCGCGTGGCTGCTGCACCAGCAGGGCTGGACCACCACCTTCGCCACGCTCGCGGCCCTGGGTCTGCTCGCTGGCGCCATGTCGCTGTGGCAGGTGCGGATGCCACCCGAGAACCACGCTCACCATCCCGTGCCCTCCGCAACCGGCGCCTCAGGCGAGGTGGCGCCTGCCTCGCCCGCGCATCGGCCGCATGAAGGCGACTCCCCCGCTGAGCCCGTGGCGCTGCGCATGCGCGATGCGATCCGTCCCTCCGGCGTCAAGCTCGGGTTCTGGACCCACTGGACCGGGCTGTTCTCCGCCAACACCGTTGCGCTGCTGTGGGGCGTGCCGTTCTTCGTGCAGGGACAGGGGCTCACGACGGCGCAGGCGAGCGGCCTGCTCACGCTGCTGGTGATGACCAACATCGCCGCCGCGCCCGTGATCGGCACGCTTACCGCGCGCCATCCGCTGCGCAGGTCGTGGCTGATCCTCGGCGGCGCGACCGCGATCGCCGTCACATGGGCGGCAATCCTGCTGCCGTCGAACCCCCGGCCCTTGTGGCAGCTCGCGGGGCTCATCGTCGTGCTGGGCCTCGGCGGCCCGGTTGCGCTCGTGGGCATGGACTACGCACGCACGTTCGGCATCCGCGGCCGGCTCGGCACCGCGACCGGGTTCGTCAACATCGGTGGGTTCGCGGCGACCGTGGTCTCCGTCGCCCTGATCGGCGCCGCCCTGCAGATCGTCTCCCCCGGCACCTCCGACTATTCGCTCGACGACTACCGGATCGCGCTCGCAACCATGGCAGTGCCCTGGACCATCGGGGTCGCGGGCATCCTCCACTCTCGCCGACGCACCCGCGCACAGATGGCCGATGCGGGCGTCACCGTTCCGCCGCTGCGCAAGGCCTTGCGAGAGGGCAGGCGGCTCTAGCCGCACCCGCGCTCGGTCTTGCCGGACGGGCCCGAGGCACGGATCGGGCGTAGCGTGGAGGTATGACGATTCCCACCCGCACCCTCAACGACGGCAACGAGATCCCCGCGATCGGCTTCGGGACCTACCCCCTCAAGGGGGACGAGGGCTACCAGGCCGTCCGCTCCGCTCTCGACCACGGCTACCGACTGCTGGACAGCGCGGTCAACTACCAGAACGAGGCGGAGGTGGGGCGCGCCGCCCGCGACTGGCTCGAGGACAACGGCGTGGACCGCGATGAGCTGACGATCCAGACCAAGCTCCCCGGCCGCCACCACGACTACCACTTGGCGATCGCCTCGGTCGAGGAGTCCCTCGAGCGGCTCGGGCTGCAGCGCATCGACGTGCTGCTGATCCACTGGCCGAATCCCATCACCAACAAGTACCGCGACGCGTGGCGGGCGCTGGTGGATCTGCGCGCCAGCGGCGTGGTCCGCACGATCGGCGTGTCCAACTTCACCGCCCAACACCTCGCGGACATCGTCGAATCGAGCGGGGAGACGCCCGCGATCAACCAGATCGAGCTGCACCCGTACTTCATCCAGGAGCAGATGCGCGCCGAGCACCACCAGCGCGGCATCCTCACGCAGTCCTGGAGCCCGCTCGGAAAAGCCAATGCGCCGTTCGCCGAGCGTCCGGTGGGAGACGCCGCCAAGGCCCACGACGTCACTCCAGCCCAGGTGATCCTGCGCTGGCAGGTGCAACTGGGCAACGTGCCGCTGCCCAAGTCCGGGACGCCCGAGCGCCAAGCGGAGAACCTGGACGTGTTCAGCTTCGAGTTGTCGGAGGCCGAGATGTCCGCGATCTCGGGGCTTACCCGCGAGGACGGGCGGCTGTTCGGCGGCGACCCGAACACTCACGAGGAGATGTAAGGCGCGCAGACAAACGACGGCGCGCGACACGAGCCCCACCCCAAGGAGGAACGATGATGCGCTCACTGTCCGCAATGGGAATCACCGCGTTGGCCTTGCTGGTGGCCGGGTGCGACGCTTCGGGAGATCAGTCACCCACCGCGACTCCCGACCCCACCGCCGTGGAGACGACTACGGCGACCGCCACAGCCACTACCAGTGCAGAGGCATCGCCTTCGCCGAGCCCCACCCTGGATCCCCACCCCCCTGTCGAGGAGTTGGTGGCGACGCCGGACGGACTCGGGCCGCTCGCCATCGGTGAACCCCCCGAGGGCAATCCTGGCGAGCAGATGATCAGCTTCGACGAGGACTACTGCGCCGGAGGCCCCGGCGGCGCAGAGGGAGCTGACCCCGGGCGATGGGTCGCGGAGTACGACGACGTGACCGGCTTCTACGACAGCACCACAGCGCCCTTCACCCTCGCCGTGGATGACGACGAGGGAGTGTGGCGCATCGACATCTTCGCCACCGAGATCGCGAGCGAGGCGGGGATCTCGATCGGGTCCACGCTCGCGGAGCTTGAGGACGCACACCCTGACCTTGAGTCAGGCTCCAGCGGCGGGGTGTCCGACGTGTGGTGGATCGAGGGCGACGAGGGCTACCTCGTGTTCGAGACCCAGGGCGAGGAGTCTGGTCTTCAGCCCGAGGGCACCCCTCCCACGGTGATACTGATGCGCGTGCTAGACGACGAGTCCGACCCGGACTTCGCGACGGCCAACAGCGACGACGTCGCGGGCGGCTGCCTCTAGAGTCGCGGCGGCCCGTGCACACCGACCGGATCAACTGAGCGCTAGCGCGACCGGCACACGGCCGCGGGGCGTCCGCGGCTCAGTTCATCCGGCCGGTCGGTCGGAAGGGCCGGCGGGACCGTCCTGCTCGGCCTCCATCTGGGCCACGAACTCCGCCTTGCTCGACTGCCAGCCGTCCTCGTTCATGCCGGTACGCCAGTAGCCGGAGATGGACACGCGCCCCTTCGGGACGCCGAGGTCGCGGAACAGGTGGCGCCGCAGGGGCTTGATCATGTCCGCGTTGCCATGCACGAACGCCTCGACGTCGCCGTTGGGCCACTCGCAGGATTCCACGGCATAGGTCAATGCCTCGCCGTACGCCGTGCCCAGTTCGTCGCGGTGGATCCAGGTCACCTCGGTGCGGTCGGTCACCGGCAGCGCCTGCCTCTCGGCGGCCGATGCGACCTCCAGGAATACGCGCGCCACCGCCTCGGCGGGCAGGGCGTCAAGCGCAGCGGCGATCGCGGGCAGCGCGGACTCGTCCCCGACGAGCACGTGGGCGTCAGCATCGGGACGCGGGGCCCACTTGCCTCCGGGCCCCACGAAGTGGAGTTCGTCCCCCGGCTGCGCGCGCGCCGCCCACGGGCCCGCGATCCCCTCGTCGCCGTGGATCACGAAGTCGATCGCCATCTCGAGCGCCTCGCGGTCGAACCATCGGATCGTGTAGGTGCGCTTGACGTCGTCGAACCTGAGTTTGACGTAGTGGTCGGTGAGCTCGAGCGGGGGCATGTCGGCGAGGTCCGGGCCGCCGACGACCACTCGCACCATCGACGGCGACAGGCGCTCGGTGCGGACCACTCGAGCCGTGCGCAACGTCTTCTTGTCTGCCATCTAGTCATCGTAGGCACGCTGGGCATGCCGACGAGCCGGATCAACTGAGCCGGCCCGGGGGTGCTAGACGGCGCCCGGCGCGTGCCCACTCAGTTGGTCCGGTCCGTGAGTGGATCCAACGGCCGGGATGGCCAGCGGCCGATGCGCGGGCCGGGCCCGTGCGCGCGCTCAGTGGGCCGGGTGCGGGCCGAGCAGACCATCGGCCGTGGCGCGCCACTGGCCCAGGAGGTCGAAGCCCTCGGGGTCGCGCAGAAAGTGCGCCTGCAACCCATCCATGGCGGCGAACACTCGTCGCGCTCTTCCGGCGTCCTCATCGCCGAGCAGGTCGGCGAGCCACCACGCCACAGCGTCTGCGCGCTCTCGAAAGTACTCGTGGCCGGGATGCGCGGGGTCGAGCGCATCCGCGCCCACCATCACGAACAGTTGCGCTGCGCGTGGCCGGGCCGCAATGTTGGCGACGATTGCGTCCAAGACGGCCCGCGCATCGGCCCCCGGCGCGAGCGCCGAGAACTCTGCGCTGTCGCGCTCGTCGCGCCGCCGGACCAGCGCGACCAGCAGCGTGGGCATGTTCGGAAAGTAGTGCATGAGTCCCGGCGCGGACATCCCGCACCGGCGCGCGAGAGCGGCCATGGTGAGGCCCCGGTGGCCGTCGGCGTCGATGATCGCGAGCGCGGTGTCGAGGATCTGCTCGCGGCGCACCTCGGGAGCGAGTCGCTGCGCCATACAGCCACCTCCCGTGCTTGTCCGGGCACCCGACGAGCACCTAGGATGGACTTTATCTAATGCTGTTAGATAAGGGTAACGACCTCGCGGCGATGTCGCCGCAGAAGGAGCGATCATGACCGCCGCCAGCACCTCTCCCGCCCAGTCGCGCGGAGTCACGGCCCAGGCCGCCAGCATCATTGCGGCGCTCCCGCGCGCGGAGAAGATCCGGCTCGTGTCCGGCGCGGATTTCTGGAACACCGAAGCGGCCGAGGGCCAGGGCGTCTCCGCCTTCATGCTGACGGACGGGCCGCACGGCCTGCGCAAGCAGAACGGCTCCGGAGACCACGCCGGGCTCCACGACTCGGTACCGGCCACATGCTTCCCCACCGCGTCGGCCCTCGGGTCCACCTGGGACGTGCCGCTGCTGGAAGAGGTGGGCGCCGCGCTCGGCCGCGAGTCGCGCACCGAGGAGGTGGGCGTGCTGCTCGGCCCCGGTCTCAACATCAAGCGCCACCCCGCCGGCGGGCGCAACTTCGAGTACCTCTCGGAGGACCCGCTGTTGTCCGGACGCATGGCTGCGGCGCTCGTGCGCGGCATCCAGTCCGAAGGTGTGGGTGCGTGCCTCAAGCACTTCGCCGCGAACAACCAAGAGTCCGACCGCATGCGGATCGACACCCTCGTCGACGAGCGCGCCCTGCGAGAGATCTACCTCACGGGCTTCGAGATCGCGGTGCGCGAGGCCGAGCCGTGGACCGTGATGTGCGCGTACAACCTCATCAACGGCGAGCACGCGGGCGAGTCCCACAAGCTGCTGACCGAGGTGCTGCGCGACGAGTGGGGATTCGACGGGCTGGTGATGACCGACTGGTTCGCCACGTTCGACCGCCCCGCCGGAATCCGCGCGGGGCTCGACCTCGAGATGCCGTCAAGCTCGGGGGCGTGGGACGGGCGCATCGAGGCCGCGATCGAGGCGGGCGAGCTCTCAGAGGCAGACCTCGACGTCGCATGCGGGCGCGTGGTGACGCTCGCCCTCAAGGTCGCCGCCGAACGCGCCTCGCGGCTGCCGGCCGACCCCGTCGCCATGCACGACGACCATCACGACCTGGCGCGCCGCGTCGCCGCGGCCGCCGCGACGCTGCTCACGAACGACGGCACGCTGCCATTGGCACCGCGCGGGCGGATCGCGCTCATCGGCGCCTTCGCAGAGACCCCGCGCCACCAAGGCGGCGGCAGCTCGCTCGTCAACTCGACTCGGATGGACACCGCGCTGGCGGCGATGCGTACACGCCTGGGCGACGACGGCGAGGTCGTGTACGCGCCCGGCTACGACGCCGCGACGGGTGAGGCGAGCGACGCCCAGATTGCGGAGGCCCTCGCCGCAGCTGAGGGCGCCGAGGCCGTGGTGCTGATGGTCGGGCTGCCCACCTCCTTCGAATCCGAGGGCTACGACCGCGACCACCTTGACCTGCCCTCCTCTCACGAGCGGCTCATTCAAGCCGTCACCGCGCGACATGACCGTGTGGTTGTTGCCCTGTCCCACGGCGCGCCCGTGCACATGCCGTGGGCCGACGCTCCGGAGGCCATCGTGACCGGGCACCTGGGCGGCCAGGCCGCCGGCAGCGCCATCGTCGACGTGCTGTTCGGAGACGCGGAGCCCGGCGGCCGCCTCGCCGAGTCCTATCCCGTGCAAGCGAAGGACCTGCCCTCGGATCACCACTTCGCGAGCGCACCCACGCAGGTGCAGTACCGCGAGGGCATCTACGTGGGATATCGGTTCCACGACACCTTCGGGGTGCCCGCGAGGTTCCCTTTCGGGCACGGCCTCAGCTACACGACATTCGAGATCGGCGACACCAAGCTCACCGGCCGCGGCACCTCGCGCACCGTGACCGTGCCGGTCACGAACACCAGCGGGCGCGCGGGTTCGACAGTCGTGCAGGTCTACGTGCACGACCCGGTCTCGACCCTCCATCGGCCGGCCCAGGAGCTCAAAGGCTTCGCGAAGGTATGGCTCGAGCCAGGCGAGACCGCTCAGGCCGCCATCGCACTGGACGCGCGCTCCTTCGCCGTGTACGACGTCGACGCTTCCGCGTGGAAGGTCGAGGCCGGCGAGTACGAACTGCGCATCGGGCTCTCGTCGACCCGGATCGTCGCGACCAAGACGGTCCGCATCTCGTCCGACGACGTGATCGCGCCCGCTGCCGCCCCAGCATCGGCCATCGCCGCGGACAAGGAGTTCGCCGGGATGCTGGGCCGACCGATCCCCGCGCCGCGGCCGCTGTTCCCGTTCCACTATGACTCCACGATCGGCGACCTGACATCGACCTGGCTGGGTCGCAGGTTCGGGGGTGTGCTCCGCGCAGCCATGGCGAAGGCGATGCCCACGGACGGCGACATGCCCGACGAGGTGCGCGAGACCATGACCTCGTTCGTCGTCAACATGCCACTGCGGGCGCTGCCGGCGATGTCCGAGGACCGGCTCACCTTCGCGTCCCTCGACCGCCTGATCAGGCTGCTCAACTCCACGGCGCTGTCCTCCCGGCGCGCGGCACGGAAGTGAGAGGCGCGCTTATGCTCGGCAGATGAGCCCCACCCGCTGGTCGTTGCGCGCCCGCATCAACGGCGAGGACCATCGCGTCACGCCCAAGGAGCTGCTGTTCGACGTCGTATACGTCTTCGCCTTCATCCAGGTGACCGATTGGATGGCCAAGGACTTCTCGTGGCGCACGACAGCGGAGGGCCTCACGGTGCTCGCGATCCTGTGGTGGGTGTGGATCGCGTGGGCCTGGCTCGGCAACGTCATGCGCGCGGACAAGGGGCTCCCTCTTGCCGGATTCGTCGTGTCGATGGTCGCCGTGTTCGGCCTCACCATCACGATCCCGGGCCTATGGGAGGCGGAAGCTGGGGGCCTCGCCCCCCTCGCCTTCACGGCGTTCTACGTGCTGATCCGGGTGCTCCATGCCGCAGTGTTCTTCTGGGGAGTGCGCGACGATCCCCGGATCCGCCGGCAGATCATACTGTCCACCGCCGCATGGATTCCGGCCGCGGGGCTCCTGGTGGCGGGCGCCCTGGTCGAACCCGAGCAGCGGCTGTACTGGTGGGTCGGCACCGTTGCGCTCGACATCCTCGCCACGTGGATCCTGTCCGTGCGCGGCCCCGGCTGGAAGGTGCACTCGGGCGAGCACTTCGCGGAGCGGTTCGATCTGATGGTGATTCTGGCGATCGGTGAATCCGTGCTGGCCGTCGGCATCACCGCCGCCGGAATCGAGCTCAACCCGGAACTGATGGCGATAGCGCTGCTGGGTGTGCTCATCGCGATCGCCCTGTGGTGGCCGTACTTCAAGGACGTCGGGCCGACCCTCGAGAATGCACTCGGCGAAGCCGATCCGGAGCACCGCAACGACCTCGCACGCGACGCCTACACGTATCTGCACCTGCCGCTCATCATGGGCATCCTGCTGGTCTCCGCGGGCAACAAGGGATCCGTCCTGGCCATCGAGTCGGAGCAGCCGTCGGGGGACTCGGCGCTGCTGATGGCAGGGGGCGCGGCGCTGGTCGCCCTCACGTGCGCTTGGCTCATGCGCATGGCGGGCGGCACGGCTCGGTGGCTCGTGGTCTCAGCCGTGTTCTTCGTGCTTGCGATGCTGTGGATGCCCCTGATCGATCCCACGATCGCGACCCTAGTGACCGTGGTGGTGCTGTGCGCGGTGGGCTGGCTCACCCCCGCCGCCCGGCACCGCGAGTCCGTCGTGATCGCGGCGAACGAAGAGCACTGAACCCAGCCCGCGCATCGGCCCGCTAGCCGAAGCGGGAATAGCAGGCCGCCCGGGCGCGTCGAACCTCACGTATGGCAGACAGCTACCGGGAGGGGTCGCTCTCCCTGCGAGGCGCCGTGGCGATGGGCACGGGCGTCATGGTCGGCGCGGGCATCTTCGCCCTCACGGGGCAGATCGCCGCGCTTGCCGGGCCGCTGCTGCCGCTTGCGTTCGTCACCGCAGCGGGAGTCGCTGGGCTGGGCGCCTACTCCTACGTCTTGGTGACACGCAAGCATCCCGACGCCGGCGGCATCGCGATGATCCTCACTTTAGGCTACGGACGTTCGACGGTCGCGGCGGGTTCGGCGATGCTGATGGCGCTGTCGATGGTGCTGAACCAGGCTCTCGTCGCGCGCACCTTCGGCACCTATCTGGTGGAGCCGCTCGGACTCGGTTCCCGCTGGCTCGTGCCGGTGCTGGCGGTGCTCGTCATCGCGAGCGCAGTCGGGATCAACCTCGTCCGCAACGAATCGATCGGGTGGCTTCAGACCGGCGGGGCCATCGTGAAGATCGGCGGAATCGGGCTGCTCGCCATCGCCGCGTTCGTGGCGGCGGGAGGGACCTACGAGGCGGGCTCCGAGGGACTCACCGCAGGCACCTCGCTCGCCGGCTTCATCGCCGCGACCGGCCTGGGAGTGCTGGCCTACAAGGGATTCACCACCATCACCAACGACGGCTCCGAGCTCGAGAACCCGTCGCGCAACGTGGGCCGCGCGATCATCATCTCGCTGGCGCTGTGCGCCGTGGTCTACGTCATCGTCGCCATCGGGGCAGGGTCGTCGCTGACCGTCGACGAGATCGTGAACGCTCGGGACTATTCGCTCGCCGAGGCCGCTCGCCCGGCGCTCGGCCAGTGGGGAGTGTGGGCAACGGTGGCGGTCGCGGTAGTCGCGTGCATCACCGGCCTGATCTCCTCGCTGTTCGCGGTCTCGCGCATGCTGACGATGGTCACCGACATGCGCATGATTCCGCACCGCCACTTCGGGATGGCCGGCGACGTCCGCCATCACATCCTGATCTATCTGGGCGTGGTCGCGGCGGTGCTCGCGGTGGCCCTCGACATGGGTCAGATCGCCGCCGTGGGGATCATCTTCTATCTCGTGATGGACATCGTCATCCACTGGGGAGTGCTGCGCCGGCTGCGCCGCGACGTGGGCGCGAAGGCGTGGGTGCTGGTGAGCGCGCTCATCGCCGATGCGGTGGTGCTGACCGCGTTCGCCGTCGTGCGCGGTCAGGAGGCACCGTGGGTGATCGTGGCCGCCTTCACGGGGGTGGGCGTGGTCTACGCGCTCGAGGCCTGGTACCTCCGGACACACCCGGGCGACGACAGCGAGCAGGCCAATGCGGGGGCTGAGGAGGACGCTTCGCCCACCGGCCAGTAGTGCCCGGGCTAGCATCGCGGCATGACGATGGTCGTGCGACTGTGGCGAGTGCTCACGCCGGTCGCGATCCTGGCGGCGATCACCGCCAATCTCATCACCGACGTGCGCGGAGACAGGTTCGTGTTCGTCGATTACTTCGGCTACTTCACCAACCAGGCGAACCTGATCGCCGCCGCCGTGCTGCTCATCGCGCTGCCCCGCACCGCGCGCGACCGGGCTTTGTGGGTCGAGCTGGCCCGAGCATCGGCCGTCGTGTATCTGCTCATCGTGGTGAGTGTCTATTGGATCCTGCTGTGGCCCACCCTGGGGCAGGTGGCCCACCCGTGGGCGAACGCGATCATTCACGCGGTGAGCGGTGCGGTGGTGCTCGCCGACTGGCTGCTGGAGGGCCCTCGGCGTCCGATCTCGTGGCGGTGGGCGTGGGTTCCCGCGCTGTATCCGCTGGTATGGCTGGCGGTTGTGTTGGTGCGCGGCGCGACGGACGGGTGGGTGCCGTACCCGTTCCTCGACGCGGATGACGGCTACGGACCGGTGGTCGCGGTCTTAGTCGGAATCGTGGCCGCCGGGGTGCTCGCCGGGTCCGCGATGTTCCAGGTGACGCGGTGGAGGCGGGTCTCTCCGCAATACTCGGCGGTCTAGCAGGAAGAGCGTTAACGTGGAGCGAGAAAGGAGAGCGCGCCGACTGTCCCCCGGCGCGAGAACGATGGCCACCACTACCTCTGTCGCCCGTGAGCCCATGACCAAGAAGACCCTCGCTACATGGGTGTTCTGGCCCTCCACCGTCATCATTCTCGGTTTCGCACTGTTCGCGATCGTCGCCCCCGGCGCCGCCGAGAGCGCCTTCGCCACCATTCAGGGCGAGATCATCGGCGCGTTCGGCTGGTACTACGTGCTGATCGCGGCGTTCTTCGTCGCGTTCGCGCTGTTCATCGGCTTCAGCAAGTACGGCGGGATTGTGCTCGGCAAGGACGACGAGAAGCCGCAGTTCTCCATGTTCTCGTGGTTCGCGCTGCTGTTCGCCGCAGGCATGGGAATCGGCCTCGTCTTCTATGGGGTGTCCGAGCCGCTTGCCCACTTCGCAGCGCCACCGCCCGGCGTGACCGGTACACCGGAGTCGATCGCACAGCAGGCCATGTCGCGGACCTTCCTTCACTGGGGCGTGCATGCGTGGTCGATCTACATCGTCGTCGGCATCGCGATCGCGTACGCGGTCCACCGCAGAGGACGCCCCGTCTCGATCCGCTACGCGCTCGAACCCCTCCTCGGCGACCGCATCCACGGCGTGTGGGGAAACGTCATCGACGTCACCGCGGTGGTGGGCACGCTGTTCGGAGTCGCGACCTCGCTCGGCCTGGGTGTTCAGCAGATCTCCTCGGGGCTCGGCAGCGCGGGAATCGCGGAGCCGGGCACCACCACGCAGATCGTGCTGATCATCATCATCACCATCATCGGAATCTTCTCCCTGGTCACCGGCGTCCACCGGGGCATGAAGTGGCTGTCGAACATCAATCTCGCGCTCGCCGGCTTGCTGCTTCTCTACGTGCTTTCCACCGGTCCCACGGTGTTCCTGCTCCAGGAGTTCGTGCAGTCCATCGGCTCGTACATCCAAGCCTTCATCGGAATGAGCTTCGACGTGTCCGCATACCAGGGAGACGCCGGTGCCGAGTGGCAGGCTGCCTGGACCACGTTCTACTGGGGCTGGTGGATCTCGTGGGCACCGTTCGTCGGGGTATTCATCGCCCGCGTGTCCAAGGGCCGCACGGTCCGCGAGTTCGTGTGGGGCGTGTTGTTGGTGCCCGCTCTGGTGACATTCCTGTGGTTCTCGGTGCTGGGAGGCTCCGCGCTGTACGAGCAGGTCTACGGCGATGGACGGTTCATCGCCGCAGACGGGTCCATCGACTACACGGGGTCGCTGTTCCAGCTCCTGGACGGGCTCCCCGGCGGGAGCGTGGCCGCAATCGGCGCGATCATCCTGATCGCGGTGTTCTTCGTCACCAGTTCCGACTCGGGCTCCCTCGTGCTGTCGATGCTCACGTCCGGCGGCAATGACAATCCCAAGCGATGGCTGCGAGTGTTCTGGGCATCCGTAGAGGCCATCGTCGCGATCGCCCTGCTGCTCGCGGGAGGACTCGATGCACTGCAGACGGCGGCGATCATCACCGCGCTGCCATTCTCGTTCGTGATGATCGCGATGTGCGCGGCCACGCTGCGCGCATTCCGGCGAGAGCATCGGAGCTACCTGAGCGCCAACCGCGCGGAGTTCGCGGACCACATCACTGAACGGGTCGGCGAGTCCTATGGGCTCGAGCCGAGCCCGAGCGACATCGATCCCGAGGGCGCGCGCACTCACGCCCCACACCTGCCGCATTGGCCGGGGCGCAAGCGGCCTCGCCGCGGACAGTCGGAGGGTGACGAGCGGGCACAGGAGTCCACTACGGGCGCCGCCACCGGACGCACATTCGTGGTGGGCAGCCCGCCCGAGCCGGCCCCCGACGATCGCGAGGAGTCCACCCCGGACTACGAGCGTCATCAGGCTGATCACATCGTGCAACCTCTGCCCGAGGAGGACGAGGACCGCTGATGCGGGTGGTCAGTCGGTGATGATCTCGAATCTCACCCGGTCGCCCGGCCGCGCCTGGGCGGCTGCGGCGAGCCCCGCCGCGTCGATGACCCCGACCACCGGGTATCCCCCGGTGGTCGGGTGATCCGCGAGAAACACCACGGGTTGGCCCGACGGTGGCACTTGAACTGCGCCGAGCACCAGTCCCTCGCTGGCCAGTTCACCGTCCCTCGCGTGCTCGAGCGCGGCTCCGGTGAGGCGCAGCCCCACCCGATTCGAGTCGACCGAGACCGTGTACTCCTCGGCGACGAGGGCGACGAGCGACTGCTCTGTGAACCAGTCGTCGCGCGGTCCCAGCCGGAGCGGGAGTATGACGACTCCGTGCCCGCGGCGGGCATCCTCCCTCGAGGACCGGCGCCGGCCCCGGGACGTCTCGGACACTGGGCTTCCCCTGCCCGCATCGCGAAGCGCCGCGAAGTCGCGGTCGGTCAGCGGCTCACTTGCTGCGACGGGCACTCGGTCCTCCGCGACCAGCGGAGCCGGGCCCAACCCCGAGAGCGTGTCCGTCGAGCGGCTGCCGAGCACGGGCTCGACGTCGATTCCTCCTCGCACGGCGACGTAGCTGTGCATCCCGTGCGCGGGCGCACCGAGCTCGAGTGTCTGGCCGCCGGTCAGCCTGACGGGAGAGCCGAATGGCGCCGGCACCCAGCCGACGAAGACCGGGCACGGCGCTCCGGTGACCGCGACCACCAGCGGGCCCGTCGCGCGCAGCATGCATCCCGTAGCCGTGACCTCGAGCACTGCGGCGGCCGGGTCGTTGCCGACGAGCCGGTTCGCGAGCGCGGCGGCACGGGCGTCGACGGCGCCTGACCGGGGCACGCCCAGGTGGGCGAGACCGGGCCGCCCCCGATCCTGGATGGTGGTGAGCGTGCCCGCGTCCACCACCTCGAGCCCCGAACTCATCGCTCCGCGCCGGGGTGCTCGTGGACCCGGACCCTGGTGCCGGGCGTGAGCAGCGCGGGATCCTGGCGTCCCTCGTCCCAGAGCAAGACCTCGACCGCAGTGCCCAGCAGCTGCCAGCCGCCCGGAGAGCTCCGCGGGTAGATTCCCGCGTACTCGCCGGCGAGACCGAAGGCACCGGCCGGCACCCGCGTGCGAGGGATGGAGCGGCGGGGGACCGAGCGCTCCGGTGGAAGGCCCGACATGTACGCGAAGCCGGGCGCAAACCCGCAGAACGCCACCTGGAAGTCGCAGCCGACCACGGTGGCGACGGCCTCAGCGACGGTCATGTCCCACATCTCCGCGACCGCCTTGAGGTCGGGGCCGTCGAAGACGACGGGCACCTCGACGCTGCGAGCGTCGCGGGACCGGAGGGGCGTGAGCGTCCACGAGGTCAACTCATCGATAAGACTCCGCATTGCACCGGCCTCCAGTGCACCTGGGTCGAACGCACCCGGGGCCGAAAGCTCCCGGCCAGGATCGTCGCCGACATCGATCCCGTCGAGGAGGAGCGTGCGCGCTGCCGGCACGATGTCGCGCACCCACACGCCACGGCTCTTGGAGCCGCCCCACTGCTGCCTCACCTGCGCGTCGAGCGCCGTCACCCAGGTGGGGTCGGAGAGCTCGATGAGCAACCCATGGGCCCCCGCCCGCCGGACCCGCGACACGAGGTCCCCCACCGTGATGGGGTCATTCATGCGCACAGCGGTATTCATGGGAACAGCGCTGCGGCGTCACTGCTCGCTGCCGGAGCCGGTGAAGGCGCGCACCTGAACACCTGCCTCCACGAGCGCCGCGCGCACGCGTGCCGCGAGCGCCGCCGCGCCCGGAGTGTCGCCGTGCACGCACAGCGAGCGCGCCGTCACCGTGAGCGAGGACCCGTCGTGGGCGTCGATGGGCACTCCCGCAGCGATGGCGATCGCGCGGGCCACCACGTCCTGCGGATCCTTGATGACGGCGCGGTGCTCGGCGCGCGGCACCAACGTGCCGCCCGCGGTATACGCCCGGTCGGCGAACGCCTCCGTCACGATGGGCAGGCCGGCCGCGCTGGCCGTCTCGAGCAGGCGAGACCCTGGCAGGCCGAGCACGGCGAGGTCCCGTCCTGTCGCCTCGCACGCGACGAGCACGCCGTCGATCACGGCCGCCGCCTGCTTGGAGTCGTGCACCACGCGGTGGTACAGGGCACCGTGGGGCTTGACGTATGCGACGCCCGGACCGGCAGCGGAGGCGAAAACCTCGAGAGCGCCTATCTGATACGCCACTTCCGCCGCCAGCTCATCCGGCGGCACGTCCATCGCCCGTCGGCCGAACCCGGCAAGGTCCCGGTACGACACCTGGGCCCCGATCGCCACTCCCCCGCGCGCCGCGCGTAGGCACACGCGGCGCATGGTCGCCGGGTCGCCGCCGTGGAAGCCGCACGCAACGTTCGCGCTGGTCACGGACTCGAGCAGCGCATCATCGTCGGTCAGCGACCAGCGGCCGAAGCCCTCGCCGAGGTCCGCGTTCAGGTCGATGACGGTTCCGTCGCTCACCCCCTCAACGTAGCGCGACGGGCCGTGTCGCACCACGCCGGTGCGGCGCGGCCGCATGCCTAGCCCGGCGACCGACCGAGACTGGGGCGGCGCTTGCCCGACCCGCGCATCGGCCGGGCGTCAGGTCCGCAGGAGTACGCATACCTGGACGTTTCCCTCCAGGCCCCGGGGCCCTTCGACGGGAAATCCCGGGTAGTACTCGTACCAACAGTCCCATACGTCGGGGCGCCGCTCATCCCCTGGGGTCATGGCAAAGTCAAGCCCCTGCGAATCGCCCCAGTCCATCAAATCCCGAGTGAGTCCGCCGATCCAGGCGTAGGGGCCGTGCTGCTCGGCGACGGCGTACGTTCCGGCCTCGAACCGACCCGCGAGGTTCCGGTCTCGCACCTTCGGTACCCCCACGACCGCGTGCGCAACCTCGACCGTGAACGTCGCATCGAGCGCGACGGAGCGATAGCGGATCGCGCCCGCGCCGATCGTCTCGGCTCCGCGCTGCGCCAGATATGCATCAAGTTCGGCGAACGCCTCGCCCACCCGGGCGGGGAAGGCCGCCATTGTCGTGTGAACGGGGACAGCGATGTAGGCGACGGCCTCGCGGTGCTCGACGCGGAAACCGGCCATGACGCCATGGCTAGACCCAGCACCGGCCAGCCACCAGGGGTGATGTGGGCAAGGGCCGCCCTACAGGTACTTACTGGCGGGGAACCTGCTCGGGATCGGGATGACCGAAGTGGTTGCCGTTGCTCCACTCCTCGCTCGAGTTGCCGCCCGTGGGGAACCCGCCGCCCGAGCGCAACCACGCGGCGGTGTGCATGAGGTTCCACGCCATGAACGCCGTGTTGCGCCGGGTGAAGTCGCTCTCCGGTCCGCCGCTGCCTTCGTCCAAGTAGGACGGCCCCGGGCCGACCTCTCCGAGCCACGACGCATAGCTGTTCGGTGGCACCGTGAATCCCAGGTGCTGAAGTGAGAACATCAGGTTCATCGCGATGTGCTTGGCGCCGTCCTCGTTGCCGGTGATCATGACTCCGCCCGCGCGACCGTAGTAGATGGTCTGACCGCGCTCGTTCGTCTGGCCCGAGAGCGCATCGAGGCGCTCGACCAGGCGCTTAGACACCGACGACTGGTCACCGAGCCAGATCGGGGTACCGATCACGAGGATGTCGGCGGCGAGGATCCGCTCGGACAGCGCGGGCCAGTCGTCTGCCGCCTGGTTGCCGCCTTCGACGTCTTCCGTCATGTCGGGCGACACACCGGGTGCGATGTCGAAGTCGACCGCGCGGAAGGTGTCGACCTGGACCCCCTGCTTCTCCATGATCGCGATCGCGTTGTCCATGAGGCCCTGCGTGTTGCTGACGGCCGGGCTCGGCTTCAACGTGCAGTTGACGAAGACGGCCTTGAGTCCGGCGAAGTGCTGCGTGCTCGTGTCTGTCATGGGTGACACCTCCTGCCATGTCACACGCGCATCGAGCGCCGTCTATTCCGCCTCAGGCGTCGACCACCGTGGCGCGGTTGCCTCGCGCCACCTCCCACGCGTTCTTCTCACGGGTCGCGAGCATCACGAACACGCCCCAGAGCCCCAGGTCGTCGATGAACCCGACGGGGCCAAGGAACAGCTCGGGGATGACGTCGATCGGGCTGATCGTGTAGAGCACGACGCCGATCGCCGTGAGCCACGTCATCGGCGACAACCTGTGCTCGCCGCGTCGCACGGCCTTGAAGAACCTCCACCACATGGGTGCACCTCCTCGGTTTCCTGTTTCTACGTTAACCCCGGCGCGCGGCCCGCACAGCAGTGTTGGGGGCACAGCGGACGGACGAACTCAGCCGGGCCGCCCGCTCCGAACGGGAAACCCAGCGGCAGCGCTCAGTTGATCCGGTCCGTCGGCACGCGGCAAGGCGGCCGATGCACTTGCTGGACGTGCGAGCGCTCGCTCACCCCCGCATCGGCCCGGCTTGATCTGGCTAGACGACCTCGCGCAGCAGCCCGGAGTGCACGTCGAACACGAAGCCGCGCACCTGAGACGCGTCCACCAGGAACGGGTTGTTCCGCAGCCGCGCGATGGACTGGCGAAGGTCCGCGTCGAGATCCTTGAAGGACTCGGGCGACCAGGTGGGCTTGAGACCAGTCTCGTCGAGGAGCTCGTTGCGCAGCTCGTCGTCGGTGAACGTCAGCGCGCCGCAGTCCGTGTGGTGGATGAGGATGATCTCGCGGGTGCCGAGCTTGCGCTGAGAGATCACCAACGAGCGGATCATGTCGTCCGTGATCACCCCGCCGGCGTTACGCATCACGTGCGCGTCGCCCACCTCGAGGCCGAGCATCGCGAAGGTGTCGAGACGCGAGTCCATGCACGCCACGACCGCGAGCTTGCGGCGTGGGGGCAGCGGGCGGTCAGGCAGGTAGGACTCGGCGTAGCGGTTGTTGTTCTCGATCAGCTCGTCAGCGATGCTCATGAGGTCTCCTCCGGGATGGGCGTTCAGCAGTCATTGTGCCCGATCCGGGACCGCGCCCACGTGCACGCGTCGCGGCCGCTCGTGTCACGATGGGCCCATGTCACGCATCTTCATCACCGGATCCTCCCAGGGCATCGGCGCCGAGTGCGCTCGCCAGCTCATCGCGCTCGGCCACGACGTCGTGCTGCACGCTCGCGACGACGCCAGGGCCGCCGCTGCGCTCGAAGCGAACCCGCGTGCCGCCGCCGTGGTCAAGGGCGACCTCGCGAGCATCGAGCAGACCACCGCCCTCGCCGCAGCGGCCAACGAGCAGGGTCCCTTCGACGTGGTGATCCACAACGCCGGGCTCGGCGGCAAGGCCCCGGAGCGGGAGACGACCGCCGACGGGATCGAGCGAATCTTCCACGTGAACGTGGTCGCGCCGTACCTGCTGACGGCGCTCATTCCGGTCGCCGAGCGCATGATCTACCTCACGTCGGGGCTCGAGGCCGACGGCCGCTGGAATCCCTACGACGTCCAGGGCAGCACGCGCGAGTGGGACGGCATGCAGGCCTACTCGGACTCCAAGATGCACGTGTCGATGCTCGCGATCGAGGTCGCGACACGTCACCCCGAGGCCGCGGTGAACGTGGTCGACCCGGGCTGGATCCGCACCAACATGGGCGGCTCCGAGGCATGGGACCCGGTCGAGCTCGGCGCCGAGACCCAGGTGTGGCTCGCGGACTCAGACGAGCCGGCCGCGACTGCGACGGGCCGTTACCTCAAGCGCCGCGAAGAGCTCGAGCCGAATCCCGCCGTGCGGGACGCCGATGCGCGCGCCGCGTTGGTCTACGAGCTCATCAAGCTCACGGGCGTGCCCGTACCGTAGGGCACCGCGCGCGCTCACCCCAGACGCGCATCGGCCCCCCACCTGCGTGACAGGTGGGGGACCGATGCGGTCGCTCGGGGCGTCGTCGAACTAGCGGGCGCCTGCGCGGCGCTTGTTCCACACGTCGAAGGCGACTGCGAGCAGCAGCACCAGGCCCTTGACGACGTTCTGGATCGACTGCTCGTAGCCCAGCAGCTGCATGCCGTTGGTCATGATCGCCATGATCAGACCACCGACGATCGCACCGGTCACGCGTCCCACGCCACCGGTGACGGCCGCGCCACCAATGAACGATGCGGCGATCGCGTCGAGCTCGAACATCTCACCAGCACTCGGCTGTGCACCGTTGCTGCGGGCCGAGTAGACCACGCCCGCCACAGCTGCGAGCACACCCATGTTCACCATGATGCCGAAGTTGACCCACTTGACCTTGACCCCGGACAGGGTCGCGGCGGTCAGGTTGCCACCGATGGCGTAGACGTGGCGACCGAACACCGTGCGAGTCGTCACGATCGTGTAGACGATCACCAGCACCGCGAGGAGGATCAGCACGTTCGGGAGTCCGCGGTAGTTGGCCAGCTGCCACGCGAACCACATCACCACGGCCGCCACGATGACGAGCTTGAGGATGAACAGCGGGAGGACGGGCACCGTCTGCTTGTAGGCGACTGCTGCGCGGCGCTTGCGGATCTCCGACACCACGTACCCAGCAATGGCGATGCCGAAAATCACCAGTGTGAAGATGTCGTAACCCGGGCCGCCGAGGATTCCATTCTGGAAGCCGGTGGCAATCTCCGAATACGCGTTCGGTACCGGGGACAGCGACGTGTTCTCGAGCACCCGGAAGGTCAGGCCGCGGAACAGCAGCATGCCCGCCAGGGTCGTGATGAAGGCCGGGATGCCCACGAAGGCGACCCAGAAGCCCTGCCATGCGCCTGCCAGGAGGCCCACGCCCAGGGCGACGAGAACGCCGACCCACCAGGGTTGTCCTCCCCTGATCATGACGACGGCGGCCACAGCGCCTGTGAGCGCGACGAGCGAGCCGACCGACAGGTCGATGTGCCCGCCGATGATGACGATCACCATGCCGATAGCCAAGATGAGGATGTACGAGTACTGCAGCACGACGTTGGTGAGGTTCGTCGGGCTGATCAGAGTGCCGTCCGTGAGCACAGCGAACAGTCCGATGATCGCCACGAAGGCGACGTAGATTCCGCTCTGGCGGAGGTTGCGCGTGAGTAGCTCACGCACATTGGCAATCCCGGTCATCAGTGCTTCTCCTCAGCGCTAGCACCCGCAGGGGCCTCGGCGTCTCGTTCCTGGGTCATGAGTGTCATCAGGCCCTCGGGGGTCGCATCCTTGACGTCCGTGACGCCGGTGATGCGGCCGAAGGCCAGGGTGAAGATGCGATCGCACGTGCCAAGCAGCTCGGGAAGCTCGGACGAGATCACGATCACGCCCTTGCCCTCCGCTGCCAGCTTGTTGACGATCGTGTAGATCTCGAACTTCGCGCCGACATCGATGCCGCGCGTGGGCTCGTCGAGGATGATCACGTCAGCGTCGGTGTACATCCACTTGCTCAGCACCACCTTCTGCTGGTTGCCGCCCGAGAGGTTACCCGTCTTCTGCAGGACCGAGGGCGTCTTGATGTTCATCGACTCGCGGTACTGCTCTGCGACCTTCAACTCCTCGTTGCCGTTCACGAAGCCACGCTTGGTCATCTTGAACAGTCCGGCCGAAGAGATGTTGCGGCGGATGTCCTCAATGAGATTGAGGCCGTACTTCTTGCGATCCTCGGTCGCGTAGGCGATGCCGTTGCGGATCGCCTCCGACACGGTCCGCGTGTGGATGACTTCGCCGCGCTTGTAGACCGTGCCCTTCGCATGACTCCCGTAGGTGCGGCCGAAGATGCTCATCGCGAGCTCGGTGCGGCCCGCGCCCATGAGACCGGCGATACCGACCACCTCGCCGGCACGCACGTCGAAGCTGGCACCGTCCACGACGATGCGCCCCGGCTGCGTGGGGTGCTCGACGGTCCAGTCCTCGACCCGGAACAGCTCCTCGCCGATCGCGTGGTCGATTCGTTCGGGGTACCGGTGCTCCAGGTCGCGGCCCACCATGCCGCGGATGATGCGGTCCTGGGTCGAGTCCTCCTCGGACATGTCCAAGGTCTCGATGGTCTCGCCATCGCGAATGATCGTGGTGCGGTCCGCGATCGCCTCGATCTCGCCCAGCTTGTGGGAGATCATGATCGAGGTGATGCCGCGACCCTTGAGCTTGCGCAGCAGGTCAAGCAGGTGCGCGGAGTCCGAGTCGTTGAGCGCCGCGGTGGGCTCATCAAGGATCAGCAGGCGCACGTCCTTGGACAGTGCCTTCGCGATCTCGATGAGCTGCTGCTTGCCGACGCCCAGCTGCGAGACGGGGGTCACGGGGTTCTCGTGGAGTCCTACCTCCTCCATGAGGCTGAGCGCCTCGTGGTTCGCCTGGTTCCAGTCGATGAGGCCGGTCTTTCCGCGGCGTTCGTTGCCGAGGAAGATGTTCTCTGCGACCGTGAGGTGCGGGACGAGGGCGAGCTCCTGGTGGATGATCACCACACCAGAACTCTCGGACTCGTTGATGCTGTGAAAGCGAGCCTCCTTGCCCTCGTAATGGATCTCGCCCTCGTAGGTGCCGTAGGGGTACACACCTGACAGCACCTTCATGAGCGTGGACTTGCCGGCGCCGTTCTCGCCGCAGATGGCGTGAATCTCGCCCTCGCGGACGTGGAGTTCCACATCCGAGAGCGCCTTCACGCCGGGGAAGGTCTTGGTGATGCTGCGCATCTCCAGAATGTTGCGAGCCATCGGGTCCTCTCCAAGGGTGACGCGGGAGGCCGCGGTGCCGACTCCTCTCAATTGAGGAGCCGGCACCGCGTGCCGTGCGGGTGAGTGTGTTACTCGGCCGTGCCCGACTCGACCTCTTCTGCGGTCCAGTATCCGGAGTCGACGAGCAGCTCCTGGATGTTGTCCTGGTAGACGATGTCCGACTCGAGCAGGTACGACGGCACGACCTTCACGCCGTTGTCGTACGTCTCGGTGTCGTTCGCCTCAGGCTCCTCGCCCGCGAGGAAGGCCTCCGTGGCCGTCACCGCCTGGGCAGCGAGCTTGCGGGTGTCCTTGAAGATCGTCGAGTACTGCACGCCGTCCGCGATCAACTTGACCGACGCGATCTCCGCGTCCTGACCGGTCACGACGGGGAAGCCCTCTTCGACGGTGCCGTCGTAGCCGTTGCTCTCCAGCGCAGTGATGATGCCGCGCGACAAGCCGTCGTAGGGCGACAGCACGCCGTCGATCTCAAGGTCGGTGCCCACGTAGGTCGACGTGAGCACGTCCTCCATGCGGCGCTGAGCGGTCTCCTGCTGCCAGCGCAGAATGGCGGCCTGCTCGAAGTCGGTCTGACCCGACGGAACCGTCAGAGTGCCCTCGTCCATGTAGGGCTGCAGGGTGTCCATCGCGCCGTTCCAGAAGAACGTGGCGTTGTTGTCATCGGGCGATCCCGCGAACAGCTCGACGTTGAAGGGACCCTCGGCGTCGCCTTCGGAACCGTCCTGGTTGAGCAGGCCCAGACCCACGAGCAGCGAGGTCGCCTGCTGCACGCCCACGTTGTAGTTGTCGAACGTGACGTAGAAGTCGACGTTCTCCGAGTCCAGGATCAGACGGTCGTACGAGACGACCGGGATGTTCGCTGCGGCAGCTGCTTCGAGCTGCGAGTTGAGGGCGGTGCCGTCAATGGCCGCGATGATGAGGGCATCGACGCCGTTGGTGATCATCTGGTCGATCTGCTGCGACTGGGTGGGGATGTCGTCGTTCGCGAACTGAAGATCCACCTCGTAGCCGAGCTCCGTGAGTCCGGACTCGACGGCTTCGCCGTCAGCGATCCAGCGCTCGGAGGTCTGCGTGGGCATCGCAACGCCCACGCTCATGTCCTCAGTGACTGCGCCTTGTTCGTCAGGACCGGTCGGGTCCGGGTCGGATCCTGCGCCGCCACCACTGCATGCAGCCAGCGTGAACGCCATCGCGGCGCCCGCTCCTGCGGCAAAGAACTTCTTGCCCTTCATATCTCCTCCTCGAGATTCGGCGCGCAACCTTGCGCGTCCGTCGTGCTGATCATTGTGAACACGTTTGCACGCCAGCGCCAATCTCAGCAGGTCACGATTGAGTGTCGTTCACATGCACCCACCGGGTTTTCCGGTCAGCGAGCCGCACGTTGCGCTACATGCGGGACCTTCGGCCTAGATTCGGGGGGTCCCGGTGGTCTGCCTGACCACCAGCTCAGGCAGGAGCTGCTTGGTCTCGGACGTGTCCGCGCCGTCGAAGGCCCGGACGATGAGGTCCACGGCGAGGTGGCCAACTGCGACGAAGTCCTGCCTCACCGTCGTCAGCGGGGGCAGACTGTGCCGCGCCTCGGACGTGTCGTCGAAGCCCACCACCGAGACGTCGTGGGGCACGGCCTTGCCCGCGTCCGCGAGCGCGTGAATGAGGCCGAAGGCCATCTGGTCGTTCGCACAGAACACCGCCGTCGCGGTCGGGTCGAGCCGGCCGCCCGCGGCGTATCCGGCGTCTGCGGTCCAGTTGCCGTCGAGGATGTCGAGGGAGGCGAGCTGACGCTCGGCGACCACCTTCAGGTACTCGTCCCTGCGCAACTGAGACTCGGTGTAGGTGGGGGGACCGCTCACGTGCTGAATCCGGGTGTGCCCGAGGTCGATGAGGTGGTCGAGCGCGAGCCGCACCCCCGCCCGCTGGTCGATGGACGCCGCCTCGCCGCGGGGCTCGCCACCGGTGAGGAGATGAATGACCGGCACGTCCATGCGCATGGCTGCGACGGCATCGGCGATCGCCTGCTGCTGAGCGACCAGGGCGATCGCGTCGACTCCACGTCCGAGGAGAAAGCCAACGGCCTCCGTCGCGCTCTCGCTGGTCGCGTCGGCGCTCGTCATCAGGGTGTGCAACCCGACGCCGCGCGCCGAGCGCTCGATTGCGTGCAGTGTCGACAGGGGCCCGATGTCGGGAATCAGCGGCCCGATCATGCCGATGGTGTGCGTGCGACCCGTCACGAGCGCCCTCGCCGACAGGTTGCGGTGGTAGCCGAGCTCCTCGATGGCGGCGAGCACACGCTCACGAGTTGCGGGCCTGATTCCTTCGAACTCGTTGATGACTCGCGACACGGTCTGGTGGGACACGCCCGCGCGCGCAGCGACGTCATGCATGCTCGGTCCGCGCGCGCTGTTCACCACTTGTCGTTCCTCCTTGGAGCACACTGTATCGGCAGCACCGATGAACTGGCCCGATGCGGACGCAAGCATGTTGGCGGGCGATAGTCGCAGCAGTCGCCAGCTATGCGTGGGCCTGTCAGGCGCTGGTCATCAGGCACTCCCGGCGCCGGCCGCGCTCCTGGACGCTGGGGCTAGCATGGTGGCGCGCCAGGCCCGCCGCCGGCACTCGAGCGACGCCACCGTAGCCACCCAGAGAGCGGAGATACACATGAGTGATCAGGTCAGCGCTGTGGGAGACGGCTTCGCCGCCCGCCATGGTCGCCGCCCCGATGGCGTGTGGTCGGCTCCCGGACGCGTCAACCTCATCGGTGAGCACACTGACTACAATCGAGGCTTCGTGCTCCCGTTCGCGATCGACCGGCGCACCGTCGCCGCCGTGGGGGTGTGTGACGACCGCGTGCTGCGTGTGAGTTCGACCTTCACCGAGGAAGAGGTGTCGCTCGCGATCGATGACTTGTCCCCCGGTGCGATGCAGGGCTGGAGCGCGTACGTCCTCGGTGTCGCGTGGGCGCTGTCGGACGAGGGCCACGACCTGTCCTCAGCGCCTGGCCTCGACATCCTCATTGACTCGCGGGTGCCGGTGGGTGCAGGGCTGTCTTCCTCGGCCGCCATCGAGTGTGCCGTGGCCGTCGCGCTCAATGACCTATGGGACCTGAACCTGTCCCCGCTGGACCTCGCGCGGATCGGCCGCATTGCCGAGAACCGCGCCGTGGGCGCCCCCACCGGACTGCTCGATCAGGCCGCCTCCATGCTCGGACGCGAGGACCACGGCGTGTTCCTCGACTGCGACACGGAGGAGGCAGAGCCAGTCGCGCTGCACCTGCGCGAGGAGGGCCTCGAGATCCTCGTCATGGACTCTCGAGTGGAGCACGAGCACGCGACCGGCGGCTACCGAGACCGCCGTGACTCGTGCGAGAAGGGCGCCGCCGCTCTCGGTGTCTCCACGCTCCGCGAACTGTCCGAGGACGACCTGGACCGCGCATCGGCCGCCCTGGACGAGGAGACGTTCCGCCGCGTGCGGCACATCGTCACCGAGAACGCCCGCGTGGTCGACACGGTGCGCACGCTCGGCGACTCCGGTCCGCGCGCCATCGGCGCACTGCTGGACGCGTCGCAGGCGTCCATGCGCGACGACTTCGAGATCACCGTCCCCGAGATCGACCTCGCGTGCGCCACCGCCGTGGAGAACGGCGCCATCGGTGCCCGCATGACCGGTGGCGGATTCGGCGGTTCCGCGATCGCCTTGGTTCCGGCTGATGCGCGTTCCGACATCGGCTCGGCCGTCACCTCGGCATTGGCGAGCGCAGGTCTTCGCGAACCCCACCTGTTCACCGTCACCCCGTCCGAGGGCGCGCGCCGCGACATCTGACCTGCACTGATCTCACCCCTAAGGAGTCACCATGGCCTGGATGGTCACCGGAGGAGCCGGATACATCGGCGCGCACGTGGTGCGCGCTCTCGCCGCAGCGGGCATGGAGCCGGTGGTGCTCGACGACCTCTCGAGCGGTTTCGAGGAGTTCGTGCCGGACGGCGTGCCATTCGCACGTGCGACGGTGCTCGACACCGAGGCGGTTGCGGCGGCACTGCGCGAGCACGACGTGCGGGGCGTGATCCACTGCGCGGGCTACAAATACGCCGGAGAGTCCGTGAAGCACCCCGTCCACACCTATCGGCAGAACGTCGAGGGCACCGGCACGCTGCTCGACGCGATGGCTCAGGCGGGCGTCACCCAGCTTGTGTTCTCGTCCTCCGCTGGGGTCTACGGCACGCCCGCTGCACCCGTGGTGACCGAAGCCACCGCCACCACCCCCGAGTCGCCCTACGGCGAATCCAAGTTGGTCGCCGAATGGCTCATCCGGGATCAGGTGCGCGCCACGGCACAGTCCGATGCACCGCTGCGCGCCACGAGCTTGCGGTACTTCAACGTGGTGGGCTCGGGGTCGGAGGAGGTCTACGACGCCTCTCCCCACAACCTGTTCCCCAAGGTCATTCGCGCGATCAAGGCGGGACAGCCCCCGCTGATCTTCGGTGACGACTACGACACCCCCGACGGCACCTGCGTGCGCGACTACGTCCACGTCGAGGACCTCGCCCACTCCCACGTCGCCGCCGCGCGCATGCTCGATGCGGGCCGGCCGCTTGCGCCCGTGTACAACCTCGGCTCCGGCGAAGGCACCTCGGTGCGCCAGATCGTCGGCTCCCTCCTCGAGGCGGCCGGCTCCGACCTCGAACCCGCCGTCAAGCCCCGCCGGCCCGGAGACCCCGCGCGGATCGTCGCCACCGGCGAGCTCGCCGGGGACGACATCGAATGGAAGATGGCACACACTATCCACGAAATGGCGTCGAGCGCCTGGGCCTCGGCGCCCGAATCCTAGGTGACAGCGCCGGTGGCCCGGCATACAGTGACCGCATGACCTGGTTGGTGACGGGCGGAGCCGGATACATCGGCGCGCATGTGGCGCACGCCATGGTCGACGCCGGGCTCGACGTCGTGGCGCTGGATAACTTGTCGAGCGGCCACCGCGCGTTCCTGCCCGACACTGTGCCGCTCGGCTGGGTGTCGGTGACGGACCAGGACGACGTGCGCGACGTGATGGAGGAGAACGACATCACCGGCGTGGTGCACCTCGCGGCCTTCAAGTACGCGGGCGAGTCCGTCAAACAGCCGCTGAAGACCTGGCGCCAGAACCTGGGCGGCACCGTGGCCGTTCTCGGGGCCATGCAGGAGCTCGGGATCGACCGACTAGTGTTCTCGTCGACGGCGGCCGTCTACGGCACGCCCGAGACGGAACTCGTCACCGAGGACACCCCCACGCATCCCGAGTCCCCTTACGGCTCCTCCAAGCTGGCCGCAGAGCGCGCGATCATCGAGCAGGCAGCTGCGCAGCGCTCCGTCGGCAAGCAGCTGCGTCACACCGCGCTGCGCTACTTCAACGTGGTGGGCTCAAGCGCGCCCGGCGTCTACGACTCCTCGCCGCACAATCTGTTTCCGCTGGTGATGGATGCCATTGCCCGCGGCGACGCGCCGCGCATCTTCGGCACCGACTACGACACTCCCGACGGAACATGCGTGCGGGACTACGTGCACGTCGCGGACGTCGCTGCGGCACACGTGGTGGCGGCGCAGGCGCTCGACCGGCGCGAGGACCTGCGCACCGTCTACAACCTGGGCTCAGGCACCGGCACCTCGGTACGCGAGATCGTGAACACCTGCATCGACGTGGCGGGAGCGGAGCTCGAGCCCGTGCTCACCGGGCGGCGCGCGGGCGACCCCGCCCGCATCGTCGCCTCCGGCAAGCGCGCCTCGTACGACCTCGAGTGGCAGATGCGGCACTCGGTGAGGGACATGGTCGCCTCGGCGTGGGCGGCGCATCCCAGATCGGGCGCGACCCGCTAGATCGCCTGCCGTCGCATTCCTCACACAGGTGTGAGGGGCGGGACGCAAGGGACGCCGGTGGCCGCACCCACGTCCCACTGGCACCAGCGGTCACACCCGGGTGAGTTTCGCGACAAGGTTCTCCCGCGCCGCCTTAGGCTGGCGGCGTGAACGCGCACGCTGCCAGCTCTGTCCCGGCCCCTACGGATCCGCTCGAACATCATCTCGAGGAGTTCGTTCCGGGTGACGACCTCGTCGCGTACCTCGACGGGAACTCGCTCGGGCGTCCCCTGCGAGTCACCACCGAATCCGTGCCCAGGTTCGTGCGCGAGAGCTGGGGCGGCCGGCTCATCCGCGGCTGGGACGAAGGCTGGCTGACTCACGCCGAAGAGCTCGGCGACCGCATCGGCGCCGCCTGTCTAGGAGCCGCGCCCGGGCAGACGATCGTGGCCGACTCGACGTCCGTGCTCATCTTCAAACTGCTGCGGGCGGCCATCGACGCTCGGCCCGGCCGCGACGAGCTGATCATCATGCGCGACGAGTTCCCCACCGACCGCTTCATCGTCGAGCGGCTCGCCGAGGAGCACGGGCTCACGATCCGGTGGATCGACGCACCGCCCGATGCGGGGGTCACGCCCGCGCTCGTCGCCGAGCACGCGAGTGCGAAGACGATCGCGGCCCTCATCAGCGGGGTCGCGTACCGCAGCGGCTGGTGGGCGGACATGGCCGCCGTCACGGAGGTCGTGCAAGCGCACGGAGCCCTCATGATCTGGGACTGCTCGCACGCGGTCGGCTCGGTTCCCCTCGAACTCGACGCCTGGGGCGTCGACATGGCAGTCGGGTGCTCGTACAAGTACCTCAACGGCGGCCCCGGGGCTCCGGCTTGGGGCTACGTCGCCGCGCGGCATCAGGACCAGCTCCGCAACCCCATCCCCGGCTGGCTGGGCGCTCGCGAGCCGTTCGCCATGACGACCGAGTTCTCGCCTGCACCCGGCATCCGGCGGCTCGTGAGCGGAACCCCTCCCATCTTCGCCATGCTGCCGCTCGCCGACATGGTGTCGCTCATCGAGCGTGCGGGTCTCGCCGCGATCAGGGCGAAGTCGGTCGCGCTCACGTCCTACGCCATCGCGCTCATCGACAATTCTGTCCCCGACGCACGGCTCGCGACTCCGCGTGATCCCGAGCGCCGCGGCGGCCACATCACCATCGACCACCCGCACGCACGCCGGGCGGTCGAGCAGCTCTGGGGCGAAGGGGTCATCCCCGACTTTCGACACCCGAGCGGCGTGCGCATCGGCCTGTCGCCGCTCAGCACCTCGTTCACCGAAGTCGAGCACGGGGTGCGGGCCCTTGCGAAGGCGCTCGGCACGGTCTCCTGACAGCGACCGAGATCGTCAGGCCGAACCCGCAGCACCCGCAACGATGGCGTCCGCCTGAATCTCCACCAGGTAGCGCGGATCGGCCAGTCGGCTCACCTCGACCAGGGTCGCCGCCGGACGGATGTCGGCGAACACAGCCCGGTGCGCCGCGGCCACCTTCTCCAAGTCACGGATGTCGGTGACATAGGCGACGGTCCTCACCACGTCTGCCAGCTCCGCCCCCACCTCACCGAGCGCCCGCTCAATGGTGTGGAGCGCATCGGCCGCCTGTGCGTACGCATCGCCGTCCAGCGCCTCCTCACGCGCACAGGTGCCCGCCACCGTCACGTGACCGTCCACGCGCACCGCGCGGGAGTACCCGTACATCTCCTCGAAAGGCCCCTCCGAGCCGCGCACGATCCTCATATGCCCACCCTATGACGAGGCCGAGGACCGTACGCTGGCGGGATGGAACCGTTCAGCATGACCAAGGGCACCGAGGTGAAGGTCTTCCACCTCGAGGACAACGACGCGACGATCGTGATCACCACCACCGACACCGCCGCTCCGGAGCGACCGCCGCACGTGGGCTACGAGCAATGCGAGAACGAGGACGAGTCGCAGGCCGTTCTCCAGAAGTTCGTGTTCGACCTGCAGCGCCAGGGCTGGACACTCGTCGAGCCCTCCTGACGGGTCAGCTCCAGCCCAGTTCGTGCAGGCGGTCGTCGTCGATGCCGAAGTGGTGGGCGATCTCGTGAACCACCGTCACTGCAACCTCCTCACGCACGTGATCCGCGTCCTCGCACACGCGTAGCGTGGGATTGCGGAAGATGAGGATACGGTCGGGGAGCTCGCCCAGGCCCCACTCGGAGCCGCGCTCCGTCAACGCCACGCCGTCATACAGACCCAGCAGGTCGGGGTCGTCGCCCTCCGGATCGTCCTCCACCAGGATCACCACGTTGTCGACCATCTCGAGCAGCCGCTCGGGAATCGTGTCCAAGGCGTCGTTGACCGCGGACTCGAACTCCTCGATTGACATCTCCACCATGGCGACCATTGTTGCCCAAGCCCGCCCCCGCATCGGCCCTCCGCACGGCTGCGAGGCCGTGACTTGGCGAATATCGCCCACGGGACGTAGCATGGGCACCGTCCTTGACGCATGAGAACATCGCGCGTCAGACGGCGCCCTCATCGTCTAGCGGCCTAGGACGCCGCCCTTTCACGGCGGTAGCACGGGTTCGAATCCCGTTGGGGGTACGACTACTCCCTAGGGATGGTCTACACTTCATACGGTCCTCGCATCTATTGCAAGGACCGCTAGGCCCTGTAGCGCAGTTGGTTAGCGCGCCGCCCTGTCACGGCGGAGGTCGCGGGTTCAAGTCCCGTCAGGGTCGCGAGCGGCAATGCCCCTTGTTCGCAAGGGGCATTGTGCGTGAAGATGGGGTCATCCCCCAAGGCTCTGTAGCTCAGTTGGTAGAGCGTTCGACTGAAAATCGAAAGGTCACCGGATCGACGCCGGTCGGAGCCACTTCCAGACAAGCCCTCGCCTCAAGGCGGGGGCTTTCTGCATGTCACGGCACGGCCGCGCGGAAGACTCCCAGCGTCTCCTGCGTTTGCACTGGTGTGCCGATAGGCGGTGTACTAGGTGTCAAGCAAACAAGGGAGCTCTCATGGCTGACTCGAAACTCGGAAAGATGATCGTCAACGCGATCCTCGGCGCTGTCGCCGGCCAGTGGATCGCAACGATCAAGACCGAGGTAGAGGTCGCCAAGGTTGAGCTGAAGGTCAAGAGCCGCGAGCTCGGCAAGGGCGCGGCCTTCCTCGCCATCGCCGGCGCACTCGGGTTCTTCATGCTGCTGGTGCTTATCGCCGCAGCCGTGCTTGCCTTCGCCCTCATCCTCGAGCCGTGGGCCGCCGCCCTCGTCGTCGCGGGCATCCTTCTGGTATTCGTCGCGATCTTCGCCGCCGTCGGTGCGAGCAAGATCAAGAAGAACAAGGACCTGGTGCCCACCGCGTCGATCGAGCGCATCAAGAAGAAGATGTAGCGACCTCGGTCGCTTGACTCGTCTTCTGCCTTAAGGCGTCAGACCGAGGACCCCTGGAGTTCAGGCAGGACCTCGGGCCGGGGTCGCGGGCGGCGTTGCGCGAGCCATACGCCGGACATCACCACCAGCGCCCCCACCGGCTCGTACCAGTGCAGCCGCTCACCGAGCACGACGATCCCGAGCGCCGTCGCGATCACTGGCACGGCATACGTGACCGAGGCGGCCGTTGTCGCGCCCGCCGCCTTCACGATCTTCCAGAACCACACGTAGGCGAAGGACGTCCCCGTCACGCCCAGCGCGATCAGCGCCCACATGGCTGCGGAGCCAAGCTCGAACGCGCCCTCCGCCGGTACAGGGGTCGCGAGGGCGAGCGGAGCGATGATCAACGTCGACAGCGTGATCTGTATGGCTGACAAGCCCACGGGGGACGCCTGAATGCGGTTCAGCAGCACACGTGACAGCGTGGAACCGATGCCGTAGCAGGCGGTCGCCCCCAGCATGAACGCTGCGCCCAGCGCCGGGAAGTCGTCCACTCGCCACGCTCCGAGCAGCACCGCGATTCCCAGCGCGCCGATCACAAGGCCGAAGAGCTGCGCGCGGTTCGCCCGCTCCGCGGGAATCAGCAGTGCCACGAACATCGCGGTCCACAGCGGGGTAGTCGCGTTCAGCAGGCTCGCGAGGATGGACGTGACATGCTGCTGAGCGAGCGGGATCAGGATGAACGGCAGTCCCGACATGAAGATGCCCACCACCGCCAGCGCACCCGTCATGCGCCACGTGAACCGCGGCACCGCGCGCATCGACACGGCGAGCACGATCAGCACTACCGCACCGCACGCCAGCCGTCCGAACGCCACCTGGACGGGGGTGAACTCATCGAGCGCCACCTCGATGAACAGGAAGCTGGAACCCTATACGGCGGAGACGCCCAAGAAGTACGGCAGCCAACTGCGCAGCGGCACATCGGAGAGGCCGGTCACCTCGCGGCCGTCACGCGAGCGTCGGGGTGAGGCAAGGGGACGGACAGCCCCTCGTGCTCGAGCATGGCGGCCTTCACCGCCATCCCGCCAAACCCGTACGAGCCCAGCCGCCCACCGGATTGGATGACACGGTGGCACGGCACGAACGGAGCGATCCCATTGCGGGCGCACGCCGTGCCCACGGCACGCATCGCACGCGGCCGTCCCGCCATCTGCGCCAGCTCGCCATACGACACCACCTGACCGCCGGGAACGGACCGCAGTGCCGCCCACACCTCCTGGAAGAACGGGCCACCCGGCTGGTCGACCGGAACGGTGGCGATCGCATCGGCATCGCCACCGAGCCACCGCACGACGGCATCATCGATCTCAGGGGCCTCACCAGCGACCCAACCCCGCGTCGAGAGGTCTGCGCGCAGTCCGAATGCCACGTCGCGGAGCGGGCGGAAGCCCGCCGCGCGCACCACCCCGTCCTCGGGCGTCACCAGCACGTTGACCTCCCCGAAGGGGGTCGCGTGGGCGGTGCTCACAAGGGGGTCAAGGGTCATGCCGACAGGCTACGCCCGCCGCACCGGGCCAGTGCAGTTCCTGGTGGCACCAGGTCCGCCGCCTGCTGGTGGCGCTCAGCTACCCCGCACGTGAATCGGCCCCCGCCCTCCTGCGGAGGTGGGCGGGGGCCGGTGAACTCACTGTTGCTACGTGCGGCGTAACTCCTGCGCGTCTGCGAGCAGGGCATGAACCTCTGTCTCACGGAATCGCCGGTGACCGCCGAGGGTCCGAATGGAGGACAGCTTGCCCACCTTGGCCCATCGCGTGACGGTCTTCGGGTCTACGCGAAAGATTGCGGCCACCTCGCTGGGCGTGAGCAACCTCTCCGGTTCTTGAATTGTGTCTGCCATCGTCGTGTACTTCCCTCAGTTGGAAATGTGGACTCCGCTCCCCCAGTTTGACCCCAAATGCGGGGGTCGTTATCGATTATGGCGATGTTTGCGAGATTTTTCACCTCCTCTCCGTTCTGAGGGGACTCGCACCCATGTGCGTGAGCGTTGTAAAGTACGTTCAGAACTCACGCCGCAGGGCCCGCGACACAGTGCGCCCGCGCAACTAAAGAAGGGACGGCGACATGGGGCGCGGCCGTCAGAAGGCGAAGGACGCGAAGATCGCGCGTCAGCTCAAGTACTCCAACCACGGAGCGGATCTGCGAGACCTCGAGCGCGAACTTATCTCGGGCTCTCCTGCCCCAGCGCCCGTCACCCCTCCCGAGCCCGAAGAGCCCGAGGACCCCTACGACAAGTGGGCCGACGACGACGAGCGCTGATTCGCGCCCTCGTCACCCAGCAAGGCCCCCGGTTCGCTGCGCCATCAGTGCGCTGCTTCCTCTGCGCCACTTAGCCCGTCGGCTCCGGCACTGCACGAGCAGACACAACAGCCGGATCAACTGAGCGCCGGGCTCGAGTCCGCACGGGCCGGGCCTCCCCTCGGCTGAGTTGATCCGTCCCCAAGGCCCCGCGCACCGCACCCCAGGGCCCCCACCCTGTGGATACCCTTCCCCACTCGCGACGTGGGGCCAGGTCATTCTCATGACACCCGTGGAGGCCTGCGCCGCGCGAGGGGGTGCCGCCTCCTGGGCACAGCTGCGTGCTCTCGGGGTGACACGCGCCGCTCTGGCCCGAGCCGTCGACGCGCGAGCCGTCTTCCGCGTCGCGCGAGGCGTGTACGCGCTGCCCGCCTCCCCGCGCATCGTCCATCTCGAGGCCGCCTGGCGTGCACAACGCACATGCATCACTGCGTTGCGTGCGTGGGGGCTGCCCGCACCCTCGGTCGACTCGAAGGCCCACGTCGCGATCCCGCACTCGCGTTCCCTCACGGCTTCGCAGCGGCGGTCGTTGGAGGTGAGGCTCCACTGGGTCCGGGGCCCCGTCGCCCACGCGGGGACGGTGCTGGGAGCACTGGACTGCGCATCGATGTGCCTGTCCGCTCAGGATCAGCTCGCGGCTGTTGACGCGGCGCTCAACGGCGGGCTGCTGACCGTCGCCGACCTTGACCACCTGCTCATCACTCCTCCGAGCCGCGCGCAGTGGCTGCGCGACAGCTGCGACCCATCATGCCAATCCCCGCTGGAGACCTTCGCCCGGGTCGCGCTACGCGAGGCGGGGTTGCCGGTTGCGACGCAGGTCCATCTTCCTGGCGTGGGGCGTGTCGACTTCGTCGTGGATGATGCGGTGGTGGTGGAGGTCGACGGCTCGACCTACCACATGAACGAGCGTTCGTTCTGGGATGACCGGCGGCGTGACCGCGTGACGCAGGTGGGAGGCCGACTCGCGCTGCGGTTCACCCGGCAGGACGTGGAGCGCGATCTCGCCGGACTCGTGGACACGGTCACGCGGGGGGTCGAGCTTGAGCGCATGCGGCGCGGGTTGGGTCCGCTGACGCGGATCACAATACGCCGATGGCACCCGTGGGTCGCTTGGCGCGGGATGCCGACCGGACGGATCAACTGAGTCCGCCGGCGGTCGCGCCGCGTGCGGCCGATGCGCGGGCTCAGTTCATCCGGCCCGCCGGCGCAGCGACGGGTGGAGGAGCGGCGCGCTGGGGGCGCTTAGGCCCGGTAAGCGCCGCTGAGCAGCACCGCGCCGCCGTCGACGCCCTTGGAGCCCCGTACGGCGTCAGGGCTCGTCAGACGGCCGTCGTCAGCGATGATCTCGCCGAGGGTCCATGCCGGCACTCCGGCGGCGGCCGATGCGGCCACGAGGGCGTCTGCCTCGTCCGGGGCGACGATGGCCACCATGCCCACGCCCATGTTGAGGGTGGACTCGAGGTCATTCCACGGCACGGAGCCTGCGGCCTGCACCAATCCGAAGACGGCCGGCAGGGCCCAGGCGTCCCGAGCGACGGTGGCAGCCAGGCCGCGGGGGATGACGCGTGCGACGTTGGCCGCCAGCCCGCCGCCGGTCACGTGCGAGAACGCCCGCAGGCCTGGGGTCGACGCGGCGAGGTCAACGCACAGTTGGGCGTAGATGCGGGTCGGCTCGAGCAGTTCCTCGCCCACGGTGCGACCCAGCTCGTCGAGGTGATCCTCGAGCGACCAGCCGGCATGAGAGGCGACCCGCCGTACGAGTGAGTAGCCGTTCGAGTGCAGACCGGACGAGCCGAGCGCAACCACCGCGTCCCCGGTGCGCACCCGCTCGGAGCCAAGAAGCGCATCGGCCTCCACCACGCCTATGGCCGCGCCGGCGACGTCGTAGTCCTCCGGATCCATGACGCCGGGGTGCTCGGCCGTCTCGCCTCCCACCAGTGCGGTGCCAGCCATCTCGCAGCCGAGAGCAATTCCTCGCACGATGTCCGCGATGCGCTCAGGCACCACCTTGCCGCACGCGATGTAGTCGGTCATGACGAGGGGCTTGGCGCCGCACACCACGATGTCATCCACGACCATCGCGACCAGGTCCTGGCCGATGGTGTCGTGCACGCCCATCTGGCGCGCGATGACGATCTTGGTACCCACGCCGTCGGTCGACGAGGCGAGCAGGGGACGCCGGTACTCCTTGAGGGCGGAGGCGTCGAACAGCCCGGCGAATGCGCCCACGCCGCCGAGGACCTCGGGTCCGTGCGTGCGCGCCACCGCCTCCTTCATCAACTCGACGGCCTTGTCGCCAGCCTCGGTGTCGACTCCGGCATCGGCATAGGTGATGGGCTGGACATCCTTAAACGACGCGGTCACGGAGCAACCTCCACGGGCTGGCTGGCAAGCAGAAGGCGGGCATTGACGGGCGGCTTGATCGGGTATTCGCCAGTGAAGCACGCCGCACACAGGCGGTCTCGAGGCTGCTCGGTCGCCGCGATCATGCCCTCGGTCGAGATGTAGCCCAGCGAATCCGCGCCCAGCTCGTCGCGAATCTCGTCGATGGTGTGGCCCACCGCCGCAAGCTCCTCACGGGTCGCGAAGTCGATGCCGTAGAAGCACGGCCACTGCACCGGCGGCGACGAGATGCGCACGTGCACCTCGGCAGCGCCCGCCTCGCGCAGCATCGCGACGATGGCGCTCTGCGTGTTGCCGCGCACGATGGAGTCGTCGACAACGATGAGCCGCTTGCCGGCGATCTGCTCGCGCAGGGGATTGAGCTTGAGACGAATACCCAGCTTGCGCAGTGTCTGCGACGGCTGGATGAAGGTGCGGCCCACGTAGGCGTTCTTGGTGAGACCCTGGCCGAACGGGATGCCGGACTGCTGCGCGTACCCCACGGCGGCAGGTGTGCCCGACTCGGGGGTCGGCATGACCATGTCCGCGTCCACAGGGTGCTCGATCGCCAGGCGGCGCCCCATCTCCACGCGCGCGGCGTGTACGGAGCGGCCGGCGATCGCCGTGTCGGGTCGCGCAAGGTAGACGTACTCGAACACGCAGCCCTTGGGTCGCGACTCAGCGAAGCGCTGAGAGTGCACGCCGTCGCCGTCGATGGTCAGGAACTCTCCGGGCTCGACCTCGCGTTCCCAGGTGGCTCCCACAATGTCCAGTGCCGCGGTCTCGGAGGCCACTACGTACCCGCCCGAGGCGAGCTTGCCGAGCACGAGCGGTCGCACCCCCTGCGGGTCGCGGGCGGCATACAGCGTGGTCTCATCCATGAACACCAGCGAGAACGCCCCGGCGAGGTGCGGCATCAGTTCGAGCGCGGTCTCCGCGAGGGTGTCGTAACGGTCCCAGCCCAGCAGCGCGGTGACGATCGACGTGTCCGTGAAGCCGGCGGCGCGAATCGCATCGTGGCGTTCGCTGCCAAGCCGCTCCTGCACGAGCTCGAGCAGCTGAGGGGTGTTCGTGAGGTTGCCGTTGTGCCCGAGCGCGACGGTGCCTGAGCTCGTGGGACCCAGGGTCGGCTGGGCGTTCGCCCATACGGAGGCGCCGGTGGTCGAGTAGCGCGCATGCCCGATGGCGAGGTGCCCCTGGAGCGCCTCAAGCGCCCGCTCGTCGAATACCTGCGAGACGAGCCCCATGTCTTTGTAGACGAGGATCTTGTCGCCCATCGAGGTGGCGATGCCCGCGGACTCCTGTCCGCGGTGCTGGAGCGCGTAGAGGCCAAAGTAAGTGAGTTTGGCGACCTCCTCGTCGGGTGCATAGATGCCGAATACGCCGCACGCGTCTTGCGGCCCCTTCTCGCCCGGCAGCAGATCGTGGTTCAGGCGTCCGTCTCCGCGCCCCATCAGCGGCGCTCTTCGTCCCGCGTGGGGGGCTCCGCCGGCTCGACACCGACCGATGCGGGACCCGCGTCCGCGTTCGTGCTTTCCGCGGTCGGCGGCGGCCAGGCCGCGGACGGAGCGGACTTGAGATAGCGCGGGGTGCCGCGATCGAGACCGATCGCGATGAGCCCGGTCGCGAGGCCACCGATGAGAGCAAAGGCGAGTCCCACCAGGACGGCTACCGCGCCGCGGCCCACACCTGTGGAGTTCGGCAGCAGCAGCCCGCACAGCGCGCCGATGACGAATCCGGCCGTCACACCCGTGCCCACGACACGCGCGAAACGGGGCGCGCGGCGCAGGTGTGCGGGAATCGCGGTGCGCCGCAGCTCGTCCTCCGAAGGAGGATCCGATGGCACCGGTGGGCGGGGGGCGTCACTCACGGCATCAGTCTAGGCCGTGCTCTCCACGGTGGGGCACGGGGGCCGATGCGCGAGCATGGGCCCCCTGCCCCCCCACCTTGGGCATCAGCCCTTCGTGGAACCCGCGAGCAGGCCGCGCACGAAGTAGCGCTGGAGCGAGAAGAACACGATGAGCGGGATAACCATCGAGATGAACGCTGCCGGCGGTACCAGGTACGCGTACTGGCCGTAGTCGCCCGCGAGGTTCGAGATCGGGTACGTCAGCGGGTACGTGTCATTGCTTCCGAACACCGCAGACACGAGCAGGTCGTTCCACACCCACAGGAACTGGAAGATCGCGATGGACGCGATCGCCGGCAACGACAGCGGGATGATGATCCGGAAGAACATCTGCGTGTGGCTCGCACCGTCCACGCGCGCGGCCTCGAGGACCTCGCGCGGGATATGGGACACGAAGTTGTGCAACAGGAACACGCATAGCGGCAGCGCGAAGATCGTGTGGGCGATCCACACGCCTCCGAACTCTCCCGCCAGGCCCAGGTTCTCCGGTCCGAGGATGCGCAGCAGCGGGATGAGCGCGAGCTGCAGCGGCACCACCTGGAGCGCGAAGATGAGCACGAACAGGAAGTTCGAGCCGCGGAACGGGATCCACGCGAACGCGTAGGCCGCCATCATGGCGAGCACCACGGGGAACACGACGGACGGCACCGTGACGACGATCGAGTTGATCACGTTCGCGAGCAACGGCGGAGAGTTCGCACTGTCGCCAAAGGAGTCGAACAGCACGGTGTTGAAGTTCTCGAAGGTCAACTCGCCGTCGGCCATGACCGTCCACCACGCGTCGGTGCGGTAGCGATCGCCCGGTATCAGCGCGTTCATGAACAACGCGACGGTGGGGATGGTCCACACCATCGCGATGATGATAGCGACGGCGGTAGCCCACGGGGAGGTCAGGTTCTCCTTGGCCTTCTTGGCCCGGACCGTGGCTTTGCCCGCCCTGTCCTTGCCCTCCCTCACCGGCTGCTGCACGGGAGGCTGCATTGACGTGCTCATCAGCGGGTCTCCTTCACCTTGTTGAGGGAGCGGACGTTGTAGATCACGATCGGCACCACGAACACGAAGAGGATCACCGCGAGCGCCGCACCCAGGGACTCACGTCCTTCGACGAAACTCAGCACGTACATGCGGTTGGCGACGATGTCCGTGTCATTGCGGCCCTGTGTCACCGTCCGGACGATGTCGTAGACCTTGAGCGCCATGATGGTGATGGTGGTCAGCACTACCACGATGGTGCTGCGGATCGAGGGGATGGTGATCGATCGGAACCGCTGCCACGCGCTGGCGCCATCGAGGGACGCCGCCTCGTTGAGCTCCGCCGGAACACCCTTGATCGCGGCGGAAAGGATGACCATCGCGAAACCGGTCTGGATCCACACCAAGATGATGATAAGCCAGAACGTGTTGAACGGATCGTCAGCCAGGAAGTTGTAAGGGTCGAGCCCCACCAGCGAGCGGAGGGCGTTCAGCATTCCCGTCTGCTCTCCCACCTGCTGGTAGTCGTACATGATGTTGCCCCAGATGACCGAGGCGCCCACGAGCGAGATGGCCATGGGCATGAACACCAGCGACTTCAGGACCTTCTCGCCCTTGGCCTTGTCGATGAAGACCGCGTAGGCGAGGCCGAAGCCGGTGGATAGCAACGGCACCAGGATCATCCACACGAAGGTGTTGAGGATCGTGCGCAGCGTTCCATCGTCCGTGAACGCGTAGCGGTAGTTTTCGAGTCCCACGAACTGCATGGTCGTCGTGTAGATGCCCGTGTCGGGATCCGGGGCCTCCGTCACTTCGTTGAAGGACAGCCAGGTGGTATCGACCGCAGGCCAGATCAGACCAACTGCCAGCATGAACAGCGCTGGTGACACCAGCACGAACAACGTCAACTTCTCGCGAAACCTGCCCTTGACCAGGTCCGCGCCATACATGACCAGCACCACGATGGTGAGAAACACCACGATCGCGATGCCGCCGAATAGCAGATTCGAGCTCTGGGTCGCCCAGAAACTCCCATCAAGCCCAGATGCCGGGAGCGCACGCGGCCCGGCCAGGAACACCTCAGTCGACGGCATCGTCGATTCCTTTCAAGTCGTGGGACGGGCCCGGCTGAGCCCCGCGCTCATCGCGCGGGGCCCAGCCGTACAGCTCACCTACGCCGAATCACGGCCAGGCGCTGTCGATGTCCGACAGAACCGTGTCGAGCGGGGTGCCCGAGACGTAGTCATTGATGCTCGTCCAGAAGGCCGACGAACCCACCTCGGCGGGCATCAGGTCCGATGCGTCGAAGCGGAAGATCGTGTCCTCGCCCTGCAGGATCTCGATCGACGCCTGGCCGATCGGGCTCGATGCGTTGGCGGGGTCAAGACCCGTGTTCGCCGAGATCACGCCGCCGATGGAGACGCGCTCGTTCGCCCAGGTGTCGGACGAGAGGAAGGCCTGCAGCGCCTGCGTGGCCTCCTCTTCGTTGAACGCGGCCACGAACTCGCCGCCGCCGGTCACGGCGTCCGGGTCGTCAGCGTTGATGTTGGGCGTCAGGAATGCCCAGATGTCGCCGTCCTCGGCCACGTTCGTGCCCTCGGGCCACTGTGCCTCGTAGAACGATGCCTGGTGGTGCAGCGAGCACGAGTTCTCGAGAATCTCGAGTCCAGCTTCCTGGAACGCCGTGTCGACGATCGACGAAGGACCGCCGAGCCCGCCGTTCACGTAGTCCTCGTTGAGCGCGATGTCTCCGAAGGCCTCGAAGGACTCGGTGATCTCGGGGGACGTGAAGTCCAGGTCGCCAGCAACCCAGGCGTCGTATGCCTCGGGACCGTGCTGACGCAGGACCAGGTCCTCGATCCAGTCAGTTCCCGGCCAGCCGGTAGCGGTTCCGGACTCGAAGCCGATGCACCAGGGCTTGTAGTTGTCGCCCTCGCCGCCGGTCTCAGCCATGGTCTCGGTGAGGGTCATGAGCTCGTCCCACGTGGTCGGAACCTCGTAGCCCTTCTCCTCGAACTCGCTCGGCGAGTACCAGACCCAGCCCTTGACGGACGCCATCAGCGGCGCCGCGTAGAACGTGGTGCCGACGGTGCCGTAGTTCTTCCAGTCCTCGGACCAGAACTCGTCGACGTTCGCCTCGACGGCCTCGGGGGCCGCGACGACCGCTCCGGTGCCGACCACGCGCTGCAGCAGGCCCGGCTGGGGGACGATCGCGAGGTCGGGTGCGTTGCCGCCCTCGACGCGGATGTTGATCTCGGTCTCGAACTCGTCCGAGCCGTTGTAGGTGACGTCGATTCCCGTGCAGTCCTCGAACGTCGTGATCGACTCCACGAGCTGGTCCGCCTCAACGCCGGAGATGGTGCCGTAGAGCTCGACCTCCGAGCCTTCGTGGGTGCCGTAGTCCGCGTAGTCCTCACAGCCGGCGGCGACATCGCCGCCGTTGTCAGTGTCGCCGGTGGCCGTCATGGTGCCGTCGTCGGCGGGCTCTTCATCGCCGTCGGACGCACAGCCCGTCAGCACGAGGCCCGCGGCGGCGATAACCGCGATGGGTCCGATGATCCTTCTTCTCATGCGTAACACTCCTCCTCGTTGAGTACTGCTCCGACCTGCCTGGTGCAGAGCGTGCCGGGGCCAACCGCCGAGTCGTGTTCACGTGAGGCGCGAACATCGACGTAAGCGCTTGCGGTCCCACACTATGCAGGGATGTCGCTCCGGGCAACAGGACCGGCCAACGTCACAGAATCGTGACATTCACTACCGTTTCGATATCTGGCTAGAAATCGGTGATCGGCACGTGAGCGGACAGGTCCGAGCGCTCTCCCGACGCGTCGACCTCTCCCGCCGCGACCGCATCGGCCCACGACACGCGTCCAGTCACAAGCCCGAGCCAGACGTCCGGGCTCACCTCCACGACCGCCGGAGGAGTGCCGCGCCGGTGGGACGGGCCCTCGATGCATTGAGTCGCGCCGAACGGCGGGACGCGCACCTCGAGCGCCTGGCCCGGGGCGCGGGACGCGAGCTCCTCGAGGGAGTACCGCACAGCTGTCGCGAGCGTCGCGCGCTCGGTGCCGGCCGTCGCGTCCTCGGCGAGCGCGAGGCCACCGGGATGCAGCTCAGCCTCGCGCTGGCCCGAGCTCCACATGTGCAGGGCCGCGCGACCTTCCTCGGGGTCGATGCGGCGGCGGGGATTCTTGGGAGTAGCCATGGTCCTAGATTCGCATGACTCCCACTCGATTGGGGTCTGACGTGCCCCCGACACCCGCTCCCCTCCCGGGGTCGCCGTCCGAGGAGCCGGACCATCTGAGCCGGCCGCGGAGCTCCCCGCATGCGCGTCACCAGAGCACTCAGTTGATCCGTCCGGCCGGGCGCAAGGAGCGCCGATGCGCGGGCCGGGGCTAGCGGAACAGGACCTTGTACGCCTCGAGGTCCAGCAGCACGAGGTCGGGCGCCGCGTCCGGCGCGACCGTGAGCTCTGCCGTGAATACTCCCGCCTTCGCATCGTGCTCGAGCACCAGGAAGTCGATGGTCCCGGACCTGTAGTCGTCCACGGCGACGATCAGCTCTTCCGCCGCGAGCCCGCCCGCGATCGTCTCCGGGTACCGGAGCCTGAGCGTCACGGGCTCCGTGCCTCCGATCGCGCTCACGACCGGTCCAAGTCGCGCGGGGGTTTCGGCCCACTGCCCGTCCTCGGACAGAAATACGTTCAGTTGCGCGAGCGAATCGTCAGAGCCCTCCGCCGTCACCGTCACCTCGGTCTCGCCGCCGTCGTGCATCACCACTGCACCGTCGATCATGACCGGTCCCGGGGAATAGGCGTCCAACGGATCGGTGCTCGCGGCCGCCTCCTCGCCGTCGTCGATGCCGTCCCCGTCGGTGTCTCCGGTGAGGGGGTCGGTGCCGAGGTCGAGCTCCTCGGTGAGAGTCAGGCCGTCCTCATCGAGGTCCACCTGGGGGTCCGGAACCCCGTCGTACGTGGCGGCCAGGAGCGGGTCCGTGAGGCTGTGGATGAGCTCGTAGAGATCGTCGAGGCCGTCCCCGTCGGTGTCCGGATTCTGGGGATCGGTCCCGAGCTCGGCCTCCTTGGTGTCAGGGAGCCCGTCGCCATCGGAGTCGCGCGACTCGTCGCTCGCGGCAACGGCGGTGGGGCTGGCTTCTGCGGGACCGACAGTGGGGCTGGAGTCGGCGGTCGGGGTGGCCGCTGTCGCAGTCCCCTCTCCGGTCGCCCCACACCCGGTCACGAGCAGCATCAGCGCTGAAGCCAGGACCGCTCGAGCCCGCATGGTCTCCCCGTCCCGCGCATCGGCCGTCGTGCCGGGGCGCTGGCGAGACGCTAGCGCCGCGCTCGCGAGAGCGTCAACGGCCCAGTGATGGAGCCGACATCGCTCAGGCGAAGTGCGCCCGCACCGGTGCCTGCCACGCGGCGCGTAACTCCGCGAGCGGTAGCGAGAACTGGTCCTGCACGTCGATCGCCGGCTCGTCCCCGTTCTCGGTGACGCCCAGCCGGATCGCGGGCACGCCACGAGCCTCGAGCATCGCCACCAACCGGGTCTCCTCGTCGCGCGGCAGCGCCACGAGCACGCGGCCCTGGCTCTCGGAGAACAGCGCCTGAGCGGGAGCCACGCCGTCGCGCTCGACGATCTCGTCGAGAACGATGCGGGCGCCCACGCCGTAGCGCAGCGCGCCCTGAGCGATGGCTGCGGCCAGCCCCCCGTCGCCCACCTCTCGCGCGGCGTCGATCAGTCCGTCGCGGGAGGCGGAGACCATGACCTCGGCGAGAACCTTCTCGGCCTCGATGTCGATCCGGGGCGGCAGACCGCCCAGGTGGCCGTGCAACTCGGCGAATCGCGACCCGTCGAGCTCCGCGGCCGTGGTGCCCAGCAGGTAGAGCAGCTGGCCGTCCTTGCGCCACGCGGACGGTGTCGCACGGTCGACCGTGTCGAGGATGCCTAGCATCCCCACGATGGCGGTCGGATTGATCGAGCTGTCGATGCGGCCCGGCTCGCCCGTGCCGTTGTACAGGCTGACGTTGCCGCCGGTGACGGGCACGCCCAGCTCGGCACACACGTCGGCCAGGCCGCGGATGGCCTCGACGAACTGCCACATCGCGTCCGGATCCTCAGGAGAGCCGAAGTTGAGCCCGTCCGTGATGGCCGTGGGGGTCGCTCCCGCGATCGCTACCGCGCGATACGCGGCGACCACCGACTGGCGCGCGCCCTCGTACGGGTCGAGCTTGGTGAAGCGGTCATTTGACCGCGTGGCGATCGCGACGCCGCGGCCGCTGACCTCGTCCACGCGCACCACGCCCACGGAGTCGGGGCGTGCGAGCGCGGTGTTGCCCTGCACGTAGCGGTCGTACTGGTCGGTGATCCAGCTGCGGTCCGCGAGGTTGGGCGTCGACATCAGCGCGATCACGGTGGCGCGCATGTCCTCTGGCGTGGACGGCAGCTCGAGCGCGGCGCCCGCGGTGTCCGCCTGAAGGGCGTCCATCCACTCGGGGCGCTCGTACGGCCGGTCGTACGTGGGGCCCTCGTGGGCGACGGTGCGCGGGTCGACATCGACGATCCGCTGGCCGTGGTGGTCGATCGTGAGGCGGCCCGAATCGTTGACCTCGCCCACCACGGAGGACTCGATGTCCCACTTGGCCGCGATCTCCAGGAACTTGTCGAGCTTGTCCGGCGTGACGACCGCCATCATGCGCTCCTGCGACTCGGACATCAGGATCTCGCCCGCATTCAGCGACGGATCGCGCAGTAGCACGCCGTCGAGCCACACGTGCATGCCGCCCGAGCCGTTGCTCGCGAGCTCGCTCGTCGCGCACGAGATGCCTGCGGCGCCCAGGTCCTGAATGCCCTGCACCACATCGGCGCGGAACAGCTCCAGGCAGCACTCGATCAGCACCTTCTCCATGAACGGGTCGCCCACTTGGACGCTCGGCCGCTTGGTGGGGACACCGTCCTCGAAGGTCTCCGAGGCCAGGATGGACGCTCCGCCGATCCCGTCGCCACCGGTGCGGGCGCCGAACAGCACCACCTTGTTGCCCACGCCTTCGGCGGAGGCCAGGTGGATGTCCTCGTGCTTCATCACGCCCACGCACAGCGCGTTGACCAGGGGGTTTCCCTGGAATCCGCTATCGAACAGCGAGCCGCCGCCAATGTTCGGCAGCCCCAGCGAGTTGCCGTACGAGCCGACGCCGCTGACGACGCCGTGCACCACGCGGGCGGTGTCCGGGTGGTCGATGGCACCGAATCGCAGCTCGTCCATTACGGCGACGGGGCGCGCGCCCATGGCGAGGATGTCGCGCACGATGCCGCCCACGCCGGTCGCCGCGCCCTGGTGAGGCTCCACATACGAGGGGTGATTGTGCGACTCGACCTTGAACGTCACAGCCCAGCCGTCACCGATGTCCACCACGCCCGCGTTCTCGCCCATGCCCACCATCAGGCGTTCCTTCATCGCCTCCGTGGTCTTCTCCCCGAACTGCTTGAGGTGAATCTTGGAGGACTTGTAGCTGCAGTGCTCGGACCACATCACGGAGTACATCGCGAGCTCCGCGGCGGTGGGGCGGCGCCCCAACAGCGCGACGATCTGTGCGTACTCGTCGGGCTTCAGACCGAGCGCGGCGAAGGGCATCTCCTGGTCAGGAGTCGAGGAGGCCTGCTCCACGGTGTCCAGGGCGTGATCGGACTGGCGGGCGGGGGCGTCGGTCATGAGATCCCTTGGAGTGAGAGGCGGCCGGGGCGTATGTCCACAGACTACCGGCGGGCGCGCGCAAGCACGGATCCGCGTGAGGACACCCTCGGGCTCCGACGGGCGGGACCAACTGAGGCAAGGACCCGGGCGCACCGCATGGCGCGCCGCTTGGGGCGCAGTTCATCCGGTCCGTCGGCCACAGGGCATGCGGCCGATGCGCGGGCCGGCCTCGCCCACGGCGTCACCAGATCACGGCGTCACCAGATCACGGCGTCACCTGATCACTCAGCCGAGCAGGTTCGCCACGACTCGGCGAGCGTCCTCCAGGAGGCTCGTGTGGTCACGGCCAGGAGCGCGCAGGTGAAGGTGATCGAGACCCTCCCATTCGTATCCGCGCACGCCCCTGATCTGGCCCAGCCGGTCACCCAGTCCCTCGAAAACGCCGGACCCCAGCTGGGACTCCGCCGAGGCCGAGACCCACAGCACGTGCGTGTAACCCTCGTGCCGAGAGGTGCCGATGTCGAGTAGCACGGCCGCTGCGCCGGTGCCCGGACGCTGGTCGCTCGCGGACGCCGCGCCTCGCCGGCGTCCGGGAAGATCAGCGTTGACGGACTCGACCTCGGGCGTGAAGGAATCGGCGTCGTGTGCGAGCTCGTCCGCGAGATGCTCGAGTGCGCCTCGGTGCTCAGCGTTGGGACGTGGCGGTGCCATGACTTCTCCTTCGGCAGTTGAAGGTCTCTCCATGACACCTCACCCGCTCACTCGATGTGAAATCGAGGTGACAAATCAGACAATCGGGGCAGCGAGTCGGCACCGCTCTAGGGTGAGCGCTATGGAATGGCTGACGATCGCTCTGGGCACCGGTGCCGTCTGCCTTGCCGTGCTCGCCGCCATCCAATGGCGACGTCTGCGCCGCGCCCGCGCGCGCATCGGCGCTCTCGAGGCCGAGCTGAGCCGCGACACCGAGGCCGAACGGACCCTGGCTGCGGCGGATGAGCGCGCCCGGATCGCGCGCGAGATGCACGACGTCGTGGCGCACACGCTGTCCGTGGTGGTCGCTCAGGCCGACGGCGGCCGGTTCGCCGGCCCCCAGGACCCTGCCGCAGCGGCGCGCGCCCTTGAGACGATCGCGGAGGTGGGGCGGTCGGCGCTGGCAGAGATGCGCGCGATGCTCGGCCTGCTGCGCGACACCGATTCCGCGGTCGCGCTCGGGCCCCAGCCGAGCCTCGCGGACATCCCCGCCCTGGTGGCGTCCACGCGGGAGGGCGGACTGGACGTGAGCTACGTGACGACGGGCACGCCGCGACCCCTGCCGATCGGGGCGGGGCTGGCGGTGTACAGAATCGTGCAAGAGGCGCTGACCAACGTGCGCAAGCACGCAGGTCCCTCGCCCAGCGTCTACGTGCAGCTGACGTGGGAGGCCGATGCGGCGGTGGTCGCGGTGGGCGACGACGGCCGCGGCGCAGCGGCACGCCGCGACGGCAGCGGGCTGGGAATCGCCGGCATGAGCGAGCGGGTTGGGGTCTTCGGCGGTTCGCTCACCGCGGGGCCACGCGCGGGAGGCGGCTTTCTGGTGCGAGCACGGCTTCCGCTGACGCCACGGGAGGCGACACGCACGGCGACGGCAAGTACGGCGACGGCGGCCGATGCGCGGGCCGGGGACTCCTGAGCGCTCACCCCGGGCATACTTGCGGCTATGACCGGCACTGCTGTGAATGGACCCGCTGTGAATGGACCCGCTGAGCGCGAAGTCCTCACCTGGCAGGCGTTCGGGGACGCGTCGCGCGAGATCGCGCAGACGGTCGTCGACTCGGGGTACGAGCCGGAACTGGTGGTGGCTGTCGCGCGCGGCGGGCTACCCATCGGCGGCGCCTTGGCCTATGCGCTCGGCACTAAGGGTGTGGGCACGCTCAACGTCGAGTTCTACACCGGCATCGACGAGCGGCTGCCCGCCCCGGTGCTGCTGCCGCCGCTGCTGGACACGGACGCGATGGCGGGGCTGCGGGTGCTGATCGCAGACGACGTCGCGGACACGGGCGAGACGCTCGCCCTCGTCCAGGAGTTGATGTCGCAGCACGCCGGCGAGGTGCGCACCGCAGTCCTCTACGCGAAGTCGCGATCGATTATCGAGCCCGACTACGTGTGGAAGCGCACCGACCAGTGGATCACCTTTCCGTGGTCCGCGCTGCCGCCGGTCATTCCGGGCGCGGCTCACCCGGAGAACGGATGACCATTCGTGTGGCGCTGGTCGACGATCAGCAACTGATCCGCGCGGGGTTCCGCATGGTGGTGGACTCGCAGGGCGACCTCGAGGTCGTCGCGGAGGCCGGTGACGGCGCTGCGGCTGTCGAGACCCTGATCGCTCTCGACACGCCCGCCGACGTGGTGCTCATGGACGTGCGCATGCCGGGCATGGACGGCATCGAGGCCTGCCGGGCGATCACTGACGCGCTGCCCACCAGGGTGATCATCCTCACGACGTTCGACGTCGACGAGTACGTGGTGGCGGCCATCAAGGCGGGTGCGAGCGGGTTCCTGCTGAAGGACGCGCCGCCCGAGGACCTGCTGGGCGCGATCCGGAGCGTGTACGCGGGCGATGCCGTGATCGCACCGTCGTCCACGCGCAGGCTGCTGGCGACCATCGCATCGGCCGCACCCAACCCTGGCGAGACGACTACCCTGCCTGACCTCACCGACCGCGAGCGGGAGGTGCTGGTGCTGATGGCTCGCGGTCGGTCTAACCGCGAGATCTGCGAGGACCTGTTTCTCGCGGAGCCCACGGTGAAGACGTACGTAGGACGGGTGCTGGCCAAGCTGGGCGCGCGGGATCGCGTGCAGGCGGTGGTGATGGCCTACGAGGCCGGGCTCGTCTCCCCACACTCCTGGCCCAACGGTCTTGGCGCGCGAGACGTCGACACTGCATGAACTCACGAGTGAAGGCAGCCGCAGCCGCCAGTGTCAGTGCCCTGCTGTTGGCTGGGTGCATGACCGCCACCGCAGAGGCCGCCGACCGCCCCGCACCGTCCTCGGACCTCGTGCCGGATCTCGCGCGCGGCATCGACGATGTGGGGTACGACATCTTCCGCGCGGCCGCCAACGACGCCGAGAACACGGTCGTCTCGCCGGTCTCGATCGGCCTCGCCTTCGGGATGGCCGATGCGGGGGCGAGCGGGTCCGTGGCCGATGCGCTCGAGGCTGCTTTCGGCTTTCCTGGCACGGGCGAGGAGCGGCTCGAGGCGTTCAACGCGTATGAGCAGGCGCTGTCGATCCCTCCCGGCACCACTGGCGAGGAGCCGTCGACGGGCGAGGACGTGACGCTGCCGACGGTCACCATCGCCAATCGCGTCTACACCGACACCGATTTCGCCCCCCGGCCCGAGTACATCGAGGACGTGGAGACATGGTTCGGGGCGGGAGCCGAGACTGTGCCGATGCGCTCCGACGGCGCGGCGGCCGCGGACGCCATGAACGCGTGGATCGACGATCGCACCGAGGGGCTGATCCAGAACCTCTACAGCGCGCAGTCGTTCAACAACGCCTCGCGGCTGACGCTCCTCAACGCGCTGTACATGAAGGCCGCGTGGCGCGAGACGCTAGACCCGGAGCTAACCGTCGACCTCCCGTTCACGCGCCTCGACGGGACCGCCGAAGACGTGCCCATGATGGATGCCACCGACACGGCCTCCGCCGTGGCCACCGGGGACGACTACATGGCTGCGTCGCTGGCATACGCGGGTGACGCCCTCGAGATGGTCGTCGTGGTGCCGGACGAGGGGGCTTTCGCCGGCGTGCGCGAGCGCATGGGCAGCGACCTGATGGCGGAGTTGGACGGCGCGTGGAGCCAGGAACCGTTCGTGGTGCAGATCCCGCGCTTCGAGGCCGGATCCAAGCTGAACCTGGGCGCGGTGATGGAGGGGCAGCTCGGCCTGGACGGGATCTTTGGCGTCGTCGGGCTGGACGGGATCGGTGAAGAGCTGCTGATCGGGAGCGCCATCCACGCGACCAAGGTGATCGTGGACGAAGAAGGCACCGAGGCAGCAGCAGTCACCGGGATCAGCGTCGAGGATTCCGGCATGCCGGACCCCGCCCTCGAGGTGATCGCGGACCGGCCGTTCCTGTACGTGATCCGCGACGTCGACACCGGCGCGGCGCTCTTTGTGGGGCAGGTGCTCGACCCCGCGCTGTGAGGTAGCCCGCGTCATACCCAGGTATCGCCCAAGTCGACACCGTAGGCCGATGTGCCAGCCCTGGCATCGGCCGTAGCGTTCCCCGTATGAACCCGAACCAGGCCGGTAAGCCCGACGCCGCATCGGCCCCCGTGACGCTGACGGCACGCGGGCTGACCAAGACGTACGGGAGCGGCGACGCGGCCGTGACGGCAGTCGACCACGTGGACCTCGACATCCCCGGCGGCGCCCTCACCGCGGTGATGGGCCCCTCCGGCTCGGGCAAGACCACGCTGGTGCACCTGCTTGCGGGGCTCGACCGACCGGACTCGGGCGAGGTGTGGGTGGGCGACGACGAGCTCACCGGGCTGTCGGACAAGAAGCTGGCGCGGGTGCGCGGCCGGGTGGTCGGGTTCGTGTTCCAGGGCTTCAACCTCATCCAGACCATGAGCGGCCGCGACAACATCGCGCTGCCGCTGCGACTGAACGGCCTGCCCCACGACGAATCGTGGATGGCGACGCTGGTGGAGGTGCTCGGCATCGACCGCGAGCTCGACCGCAGGCCGTACGAGATGTCGGGTGGTCAGCAGCAGCGGGTAGCCATCGCCCGCGCGCTGATCACCCGGCCGCGCGTGGTGCTCGCCGACGAGCCCACCGGCAACCTGGACACGCACGCGAGCGCCGAGATCCTCTCGCACCTGCGCGCGTCCTGCCGCGAACTCGGGCAGTCGGTGGTGATGGTCACTCACGACCCTGCCGCTGCGTCCTACGCGAGCCAGGTCTTGCTCTTCGCGGATGGTCGCGTCGAGGGACACATCACCGACCCCACGCCCGAGTCGGTCATGGCCGGGCTGGATGCACTAGCAGGAGTAGAGCGGTGAGCCCCATAGCTCGCAGCAACCGAGTAGGCAGGAACGCCATGAAGACCACCCACGCACACAAAACGCACGAAGGAGCACTCCGATGAGGGCCGTCGCGGCTGCTATCTCGGGGGTCTACGCGCTGCTGGTCATGGCCATCGCGCTGCCGTGGGATGAGGCGGAGTGCGCGCGAATGGCGTGCGAGACGAGTGACGCCGATGCGCAGATCTTCCCCTTGGGCTTCACGATCGCCGCGTTGGCGATCCCCACCCTCGTGGTGATGATCATCCTGCGCGCCGTGCTCGGGTTCCGGTCCACGCGAGACCCCGAGGCGGGGGCGGTGCTGGCCGCCCTGGGCCAGACGCGCGGCCCGGCGATGCGCATCGCAGCGCTGCAGGGATTACGTGACGGCGCGATCGCGATGGGCGGGGCGTACGTCGCCGCGGGCGCGATCCACGTCGCGATGCTGGTGGGCACGGGCCTGAACCCCATCACTACAGGCAGTGAGCATTGGGCGGCGCGTGCCGTGCTCGCCTTGATGGTGCTGCTGGCGCTCGTCGTTCCCCACGTCCTGGCCGCAGCCCAGCGGCCGCGCACGCCAGTGGACGCGCTGACAGCGGACATGGAGGACGAGGTCGCCCCGCGGCCATCGCTCGGACGCCGGGCGATGCTGTCGGCCGGGCTGCTCGCGCTCGCCGGCGGCGTCATTGCCGGGCTGGCGATCTCGATGCGAGACACCCCCTGGACCGAGGTCGGGTTCGTCGCCAAGAACGCGGCGGGCATCGCCATGATCGTGGGTTGGGCGAGCGTGCTGGTGCTGGCGTTCTGGGCCATCGTGCCGTGGCTGCGGTCGCGCCGCTCCGCCGCCACCAGCCTCGCCGCGAAGCTCGTGGGGCGCGACACCGGCGTGGGCGCCGTGCTTGCCAGCTATGCAGGGGACCGCTCCCGCGCATCGGCCCGGATCGTCACCGTGCTGGCAGGGCTCGGATTCCTGATCGCCGCCCTGCCGTCGCACGACCCCTACCCTGCGATGGATGACCGTCTGCTCATGACGACGATCGTGGAGGGCGACGTCGACGCGGCGGCATTGGAGGCGGAGTACCGGGACATCGAAGGCGTCGATCGCGTGATCACCACGGACGCTGCAATCGTGGACCCGAACGACTTCGGTAACTTCGTGTTCGCCGTCTCCCCTGGCAGTCTTCGGGGTCGCGAAGACGCCCTGGCCGACGTGCTCGAGCGCCACCCGCAGGCGGTTGCCGCCCAGCTGTGGAACGGCGAGGCGCCAACGGGACTGCTCGCCAGCGGCGAGTTCGAGGCTGCCGAGGTCGTACCGATCGCCACCTGCTGTGGCGCCTTCGTCAACGCCGACCACGTCCAACTGGAGTCGCCCGGCGTGGGCTTCCTCATCTACGCGACGGAGGATGCCGACTGGGACGCCACCATCGAAGCGGTCAACCAGATCGAGACTCCCGAGGCCAGCGCGGCGGGCTCATCGACATCTGGAGCCACTTCGGCCCAGCCCCTGTGGAACGTGGCCGTGAACCTGATGCTTGCCTTCGTGGTGCTCGGCCTGCCGCTGACGCTGCTCGCGGTGGGCGCTGTCCGCAGGCGACGCCGGGACGACGCGACGCTGACGGCGCTGGGCGCCACTGCCCACACCATGCGCACTGCGATCGCGATCGACACCGCCGTGGTGAGCGGGTTCGCGCTTGCGGGCGGCATGGCCGTCGGCGTCGTGACGCGCATCCTGATGACCGCGCTCCAGCAGGGCCGCTTGTCGCTAGGTCCGATCGTTGTGGACGCGCCGCTCATGGTCGGCTTCGACTCCGTCGCCTGGGGCCCCATCGCGGTGGTCGGCGTGGCGAGCGTCGTGATCATGACACTCGTCGCGTTCATCACGGCGCGGGTGACCGGCCGCCGCACGGGCGCCCCCGCCGGTTCGGTAGGACGCGTGCCGACCAGCAGGGAGCCCGCACCGCTCCCCTAGACTGACGCGCATCGGCCCCCAGTGTGGGGCGCCGCCCCCGCACCCACATCGGCCGCATGGTCGAAGACAGCCGTGGAAGGACCGCACGTGAGCAACTACGCCGGAGACATCACCCCCCAGGAGGCCTGGGAGATGCTGACGAGCAACCCCGATGCGCGGCTGGTGGACGTGCGCACCGATGCCGAGTGGCGGTTCGTGGGTGTGCCCGACACGTCGGCGACCGAGCACGAGACGCTGTTCATCGAGTGGGTGAGCTACCCCGATGGCGAGCGCAACTTCCGGTTCGTGGAGCAGCTCAAGGACGGCGGGCTGGAGCCCGGGTCCGAGGCGCCCGTGATCTTCCTATGCCGCTCGGGCCAGCGCTCGATTGGCGCGGCAGTGGCGGCGACCGACGCGGGGATTGGGCCGTCCTATAACGTCCTCGAGGGTTTCGAGGGCGCGGTGAACGGCGAGGGCCATCGCGGATCGCAGGGCTGGCGCGCGGCCGGGCTGCCCTGGCGTCAGGGCTAGCAACCCTCGCCTACTGACGCTCCTCGAGCATTCCGCGCATCAACTCGATCTCGGACTCCTGGCTTGTCAGCACGGAGTTCGCGAACGAGGTCACCAAGCCGTTGTCGGTCAGCGGCAGCACGCCTTCCGCCATGTCGACGGCGCCAAGGTGGTGGCTGATCATCAACTCCAGGAACATCACCTCGGCCTCGACGCCGGAGGAGGCCTCGAGAGCATCGATCTGCTCAGCGGTAGCCATTCCGGGCATCGCGGCTTCGTGGTTCATGGCGGAATCCATGTCTTCCATGTCGTGCGACATCCACGCCATTGGCTCGGCGGCGCTGTATGCCGGGAGGTCCCACACCGAGAGCCAGCCGTACATCTGACCCGACTGGTGCGCCTGCACGTTGGCGATGTCATAAGCGAGCAGCCGGATTCCCGGATCGTCGGTGAGGTCACGAATGATGAACGCCATCTCGACACCCTGATCGTGGTGCACCTGCATGTCGCGGGCGAAGCCTGCCTCGGCGCTGTCGTTGCCCGGGATCGGAATGGCCGGCGTGCTCACCCGTCCCAGCGTGTACGCGGGCACCGCGACGACGACCGCGAGGATCACGGCCGCGACGGCAAGGATGACCTTGCGTCGCGCCATGTCAGTTGACCTTTCCTGGTCCGTCGATCGCGCCGGTGCATGCGGCGCCGGGCTCGGGCACGTTCTGGCTCAGCCAGTACTCCTCGAAGAACTCAGTGATGCGCTCGTCGTCCACCGAGTCGACCTTGAGCTGCACATTCCACCCGCTCAGGGCGATGGGCGTGTCCATGCCCTCGTACGGGGACAGGATCGAGTGGGTGTCGGGGAGGAGCGCCCGGAGCGTGTCGACCTCGTCGCCCTCGATCTGTGCCGGGTCATACGTTGCCCACACGGCGCCGTGCTCTAGAGCGTGCACGGCGTTCTCGTTGGGCACCGGCTCGGAGTAGACGCCGCAGTTCAGCCAAGTGGCGCTGTGCTCACCACCGGCGGGTGGGGTCTGGGGGTAGGTCACCGGGGTCTCAACGTGGAGAGGCTCGTTCTCGAACGTCTCCACGCCGTCGATCTCTGCACCCGTGCCGCCGGCGTCGTAGCTGACCTGTGGCGGCGCGTTCACGACGATGAAGGCGATCAGTCCGCCGACGACCAGGACGCCGGCGACGGCGCCAATGATTCCGGCGCGACGGTTGCTCTTCTTGCGGCTCAGCTCCTTGCGGTACTGCTCGAGCTTCTTGTCGCGCTTGCCAGAGCCGCCTGACTTGGGAGAGGGGGTCACGGGATGCCTTTCGACGCAAATCAGTCCGGGGAACGCGACCCGCGCGTCCGCAACGGCGCCGCCATCACCATGCTAACTCTGTCGGTGCCCCTCTCCCGGCAGCCTCCTCGTCGGCCTCCATACGGGTGCTGGGACCCGGCGACGGAGCACTTAACGCCCACACGCCGCCGACCGACCGGATCAACTCAGCAGCATTCCGGTGCCCGTGCGGGCGTCGCCGCCGGGGGCTCAGTTCGTCCGGCCGGTCGGTCAGGGGTGGCCAGCGATAGCGGGCGGCACGCGGCAGCGGGCGGCACGCGGGCCGATGCGCGCTCGGCTCCGGCGGTCGGAGGGCGTTCGTGCGGGCGGGGTTCTGGTCGGCTGGCGCCGAGCGACCGGCGAGCCGGATCAACTCAGCCCGCCGTCAGAACCCGCATGGGCCACCCGCGAGGACACTCGGCTGGTCCGGCCGGTCGGCCGGTCGAGGAAGTTCCCGTGCGATGTGCAGAGTCGCGTCGCAACGGACCAGGCTCTCGTTCCACAGTTCTGACAAGCCGTGCAACTGACCAACCTCGCGGCGAGATGTCACGATTTGGTCTCATGACTTGCATAGTTGCCATCCGCAACTTAGTGTCAGTGACGTCGAAATGCTTCGAAGCGCTTCGACACCACGGTGACAAACCCGAGTGACGATGGAGTCAACGATGGCAACGATCGAGGATGTGGCCCGCGAGGCGGGCGTCAGCATCTCGACGGTCTCGTATGCCCTCAGCGGCAAGCGGGCCATCAGCGCCACCACTCGCGAGCGCGTCGAGGCCGCCGCCACCAAGCTCGCATACCTCCCCCACGCCTCGGCTCGCATGCTCGCAGCCAACCGCTCGCACATCTTCGCCGTCACCGCCCCGCTGCACCCCGACACAGACCACAGCGCGCACATGACGTTCGCCATGGAGGTCACGAAGGCCGCGCGCGAACGGGACTACGACACTCTGCTGCTGGTGCACAAAGACGCACTGGAGGGCATGAAGCGTTCCGCGGCGACCAGCCTCGCGGACGGCATCGTCGTGCTCGACGTCGACGCTCATGACGAGCGCGCCAGCCTGGCGCGCCAACTCGACTGCCCCGTGGTGTTCATCGGCATCCCGGAGGACACCTCGGGCCTGGTGTGCGTGGACCTCGACTTCGAGGCGGCCGCCGCCATGTCGATCGACCGCCTGCTCGACGCGGGCCGCACGAGCATCGGCCTCATCTCGCACCCCGAGGAGACCCTGGCGCGCGAGTCCAACTTCCCCCTGCGCTTCCGTCACGGCTTCGAGCGGCACGCTGCAGAGCGCGGCATCGACATCGCTGTCGCGAACCCCACGAACCACCGCGCCCACGAGGCCATCGCCGAGCTGCTGGAGCGCAAGCCGGACCTCGATGCGATCGTGCTCAACACGAACATCGACGTCGCCGGATCCGTGACCGCCGCCCTCGCGGGGCTGGGACGCTCGGTGCCGGCAGACGTCTCCGTGGTGGCCGCCGGCGTCACCTTCTCCACCCTTCGCTTCCCCGTGCCGTTCGACACCATCCCCCTCGACGCGCACGCCTCGTGCTCCACGGCGGTCGACATGCTCGTCCGCCTCGTGGAGAACCGTGACTCTCTCCCCGAGACCACGCTCATCCCGCCCACCTACATCGAGCTCGGCTCAGTCGCCGCTGCGCCCAAGCCCGAGCGAAGCACGGTCGCATGAAACCCACGCTCCCAAGGCGCTGACGCGGGCGCTTGATCGAAGCGCTTCGACAAGGCGCGGAGACCACACCACGCCCGGCGAATCACCACAACTGAACAGACCAGACCACCACCATCGTCGAAGCGCTTCGCCTGCCGGGCAAGCACGGACGTCGACACCCCGCGACGGGCCACCCCGGTCCCGAGCACCTACAAGGAGGTAGACACCACATGAAGAACCGATCACGCACTCTCGCGGCGCTCACAGCCGCCGGAGCACTGACCTTCACGCTTGCAGCGTGCTCATCCGAGGACGGCGGCGAGGCTGAGACCCCGGCCGACGGCGACTGGTCTGGCGAGACCCTCAACGTCATGCACTTCGAAGGCCAGGACTCAGCGATGGGCATCGCCTGGGACCGCGCCATCGAGATCTTCGAAGAGGAGACCGGTGCGAGCGTCAACCTGGAGCTCACGGCATTCGAGGACCTGCGCACCTCTGCCGAGCAGCTCTTCGACTCCGGCGATGCTCCTGACGTCGCCGAGTACAACAAGGGCAACGCCACCGCGGGACAGCTCGCGGCCATCGGCGTGATCCAGAACCTCGACGAGGCCTACGAGGAGTACGGCTGGGACGAGCTGTTGTCGGACTCGGTCGCCACGACCGCGCAGTACAACGACGAGGGCGTGATGGGCTCGGGCAGCTACTACGGCGTCCCGAACTACGGCGAGTTCACCTTCCTCTACTACAACGAGGACATGTTCGCCGAGTACGGCATCGAGGTCCCCGAGAGCATCGAGGAGATCGAGGCCGCCGCAGCCACGTTCGCCGATGCGGGTGTCACCCCGTTCGCCGAGTCCGTCCAGGAGTACCCGCTCGGTCAGCTGTGGTATCAGTTCGCGCTCAGCCAGGCGGACCGCGAGTTCGTCAACGCTTACCAGCTCTACACGGAGCCGGTCGACTGGCAGGGCGAGGAGATCAGCTACGCCACCGAGACGCTCGACGAGTGGATCGAGCAGGGCTACATCTCCTCCGAGGCCACTGGCATGACGGCCGAGGACGCCGGACTCCAGTTCATCAACGGCGAGGTCCCGATGTTCTACTCGGGCTCCTGGTGGTACGGCCGCTTCCTGACCGAGGTGTCCGACTTCGAGATGGGCATCACCAACTGGCCCTCCACCGAGCTCACCCCCGGTTCGGGCGGCAACATGTGGGTCGTCCCCGTCGAGTCCGAGCAGCCTGAGCTGGCGCGCATCTTCATCGACATCACCATGCGTCCCGAGATCCAGGCGCTGCTAGGCGAGTCCGGCGGCCTGCCCGTCGCGGCGGACCCCGCGGACATCACCGACGAGGACGCACAGGCGCTCATCGAACTGTTCAACGAGGTGCTTGAGCGTGACGGCCTGGCGTTCTACCCGGACTGGCCCACGCCCAACTTCTACGGCGACCTCAACGGTGTGCTGCAGGGACTGGTGAACGACGACTTCACTCCCGAGGAGGCCCAGGCCGAGCTCGAGTCCTACTACGAGGGCCACGTCGCGGACCTCCGCGAATAACCTCTCCCACTCATAGGTGCGGGCCGGG
>NZ_JBLZIE010000001.1:397170-526472 GCF_048553575.1 Demequina ureilytica
CCGGGCGACACCGCCCGGGCCGCACCGGAGAAGGACACTCATGACCCCCACGATGACGCCCAAGCGGCGACGGCGCGCCGACCAGCCCGCCCGCATCCCTGAGCGCGGCGGCCGCAAGCTCGGCTACTGGCTCTACTTTCTGCCCGGCGCCCTCCTGGTGTCGGTCATCATCATCTACCCCATCGTCCGCAACCTGCGCCTGAGCTTCTTCCATTGGCGCGGGGGACGCGCGGAGGAGGAGTTCGCTGGCCTGGAGAACTGGGCCGCGCTCCTGCAGGACCAGGAGTACATCCAGTCCTTCCAGAACATCATCCTGGTGATCTTCGCCATGGTGATCATCCCCACGCTGCTTGGCCTGGTCATCGCGGCGCTGCTGTTCGACGTGATCGGCCGGCGGTTCGGCGGCAAGCTGTCGAGCTTCCTGCGCGCCACGTACTACCTGCCGCAGATCCTCCCCATCGCCGTGGCCGGCGTGCTGTTCGGATGGCTGCTCAGGCCCAACTCGAGCGGCGTCGTCAACCAGTTCCTGACCTTCATCACCGGCTCCGAGACCACCGTGAACTGGCTCGGCGGCTCATACCCGACGGCCATGGGATCCGTCATGGTGCTGATGATCTGGATCCAGATCGGCTATCCGGTCGTCATCTTCATGGCGGCACTGCAGCGCGTCGACCCCGAGCTGTACGAGGCCGCGGAACTCGACGGCGCCAACTGGTACGAGCGGTTCCGCGCCATCACGCTCGCGCAGATCAAGCCCGAGGTGTTCGTCGTGTCGCTGACGACCACCATCGCGGCCATGAAGGTCTTCGCGCCCGTGTTCATCCTCACCCAAGGCGGACCGAACAAGTCCACCTACGTGCCGTCCTTCTACGCGTACAACGAGTTCGTGAACGGGACCGACAAGGGCTACGCGGCCGCGATCGCCTCGTCGATCACGATCCTCGTGGCCATCGTGGCCGTCATCTTCATCCGCGTGCAGAACCGCTCCGAGCGAAAGGACGCGTGACCCATGACCACCACGCCTGTCCGCAAAATCCCCGCCCCCGCATCGGCCGCAGGCGGTGAGCCCCCGAGCGAGGAGCGACGTCTCAAGGCCCGCAGTCGCCGCGGAGGCCGCCCCCGTACCGCCGCCGAATGGGTCCTGATGATCCTGGGCGTCCTCGGCGCCCTCATCGTCATCTTCCCGATACTGCTGCTGCTCATCAACGCGTTCAAGTCGCCCTCCGACTACTCCACGTCGAGCCCGCTCGATCTGCCCCGCAGCTTCGACCTCACGGGCATCCAGACGTTCTGGGAGCAGAACAACTTCCCGCGCGCGCTGTGGAACTCGATCTTCATCTCCACGATGGTCGCGTTCCTCGCGGTCATCCTGTCGGTGCTGAACTCGTTCGCGATCGGCATCGGCCGGGTGCGCGGCCGCACGTGGCTCGTGCTGCTGTTCCTGATGGCCAACCTGGTGCCCCAGGAGATGCTCTTCGACCCGCTGTTCACCCTCTACGACGACCTGGGGCTGCTGTCCAACTCGTGGTCCGTGATCATCACGTTCGTGGTGATCCAGTCCGCGTTCGGCACGTACCTGCTGTCGAGCCTGCTGGGCACGTTCCCCAAGGAGATCCTCGAGGCGGCCGCCGTTGACGGCGCGAGCCGGTGGCGGATCCTGCGCTCGATCATCGTGCCGGTGGTGCGCCCGACGCTGTCCGTCCTGATGGTGTTCTTCTTCATCTGGACCTGGAACGAGTTCCTGCTGCCGCTGGCCTTCCTCAACACGTCCGATTCGCTCACCGTCCCGCTCGTGCTCGAGCAGCTCAGCGGCGAGCGTCAGACGGACACCACCACGCTGATCGCCGGCACGCTGATCAGCATCATCCCGACCATCATCTTCTTCCTCATCTTCCAGCGCACGCTGACCCGAGGAATCACGGCAGGAGCAGTGAAGTAATGAAGTTCACCGACGGTTTTTGGCATCTGCGCCCCGGCGTCACCGCGAACTACGCTCAAGAGGCATACGACATCGCGCCCGCACAGACCCCTGACGGCGACGGGATCGTCGTCCATGCGCCCTCGCAGCGCATCGAGTCTCGCGGCAACGTGCTCAACCGGGCGCTGCTCACGGTCACGCTGTCCTCGCCCCTCGAGGGAGTGGTGCGGGTGCGGATCGAGCACCACCAGGGAGCGCATCGGTCGCCGGGCTTCGCCCTCGCGACCGAGCCCGGCGCGGCTACCGTCCACACGGACGATGCGGGGGCCAGCCTGGTCACGGGCGGCCTCACCGCGCGCATCGGCAAGGGCGCGCCGTGGGACCTGTCCTTCTCGCGCGCAGGCCGCCGGCTCACCGGCTCCGGGCACAAGTCCGTGGGCCACATGGCGCTTGCGGCCGATGCGCCCGTCACCGTGGGGCCTGCAGGGGTCGCTGGGTACACGGAGACCGGTCTCGCGCCGTCGCGCACCTATGTGCACGAGCAGCTCGACCTCGACGTCGGTGAGTTGATCTACGGGCTCGGCGAGCGGTTCGGGGCGTTCGTCAAGAACGGCCAAGCGATAGACATCTGGAACGCCGACGGTGGGACCAGCTCGGAGCTGTCCTACAAGAACGTGCCGTTCTACCTGTCCTCGCGCGGGTACGGCGTGCTGGTGAACCAGCCCGAGCACGTGTCGTTCGAGGTCGGGTCCGAGGCCGTGGAGCGCGTGCAGTTCTCCACCGCCGGCGAGGCGCTCGAGTACCTCGTGTTCGACGGTCCCACGCCGCGCGACGTCATCGACCGCTACACGCGCCTCACGGGGCGGCCGCCGGTAGTGCCGGCCTGGTCGTATGGCCTGTGGCTGTCGACCTCGTTCACCACCGACTACGACGAGCAGACCGTCAACTCGTTCGTCGACGGCATGCGTGAGCGCGACATTCCCTTGAGCGTCTTTCACTTCGACTGCTTCTGGATGCGCGAGTTCAACTGGACCGACCTGGAGTGGGATTCCCGGACCTTCCCCGATCCGGAAGGCATGCTCGCGCGCCTGCACGATGACAAGGACCTGCGCGTGTGCGTGTGGATCAACCCCTACATCGCGCAGCGAGGCCGCATGTTCGCGGAGGCCGTGGAGGCGGGCTACCTGGTCAAGCGGGCCGACGGCACCGTGTGGCAGTGGGACATGTGGCAGGCGGGCATGGGACTCGTCGACTTCACCAATCCCGATGCGCGCGCGTGGTTCAAGGACCGCCTGCGCGAGGTCATCCGTCAGGGCGTGGATGCGCTCAAGACCGACTTCGGCGAGCGGGTTCCCACCGATGTGGTGTGGCACGACGGCTCGTCGCCCCAGACCATGCACAACCTCTACACGCAGCTGTATAACGAGGCCGTGTGGGAGGTGCTGCTCGAGGAGCGGGGCCAGGGCGAGGCGGTGCTGTTCTCACGCTCCGCGACCGCCGGCGGACAGACCATGCCGGTGCACTGGGGCGGCGACAACTCGTCGACCTATGTGTCGATGGCGGAGACTCTGCGCGGCGGGCTGTCGCTCGCCTCGTCCGGGTTCGGGTACTGGAGCCACGACATCGGCGGCTTCGAGGGCACGCCCGACCCTGGCGTGTTCAAGCGCTGGCTGGCCTTCGGGCTGTTGAGCTCACACTCACGCCTGCACGGCTCGACCTCGTACCGGGTGCCGTGGGCGTTCGACGACGAGGCCGTCGCGGTGACCAAGCGGTTCGCGGAGCTTAAGAACACGCTGATGCCCTACCTCTACACCGCGGGTGCCGATGCGGCAGCCAGCGGAGTGTCGGTGGCGCGCCCCATGTTCTTCGAGTTCCCCGAGGACCCGGCGGTCGGCTACCTGGACCGGCAGTACATGCTCGGCGAGGACCTGCTGATCGCGCCGGTGATGTCCGCCGACGGGGTGGTGGACTTCTACCTGCCCGCGGGCACGTGGACGTCGCTCCTCACCGGCGAGCGGGTCGAGGGCGGCCGCTGGGTGCGCGAGACTCACGGCTTCGACACCCTGCCCGTGTACGTGCGGCCCGGTGCCGTGATCCCGCGCGGTGCCCGCAGCGACTGTCCGGACTACGACTTCCTCGACGGGCTGGTCCTCGACGTCTACCCTTCAGCGGATGAGATCGACACGAACGTTGATGTGGTGACAGCAGAGGGTCGACGGGTCACGTTCCGCGTGACGGGCTCGGGCGACTCCGCCACCACCGACGGCGCGACGGTGCACGTCCACCGCTGACGCGCGGCGCGGCCCCCACCCTGCGACCGGGGGCCGCGCCATCTCTCCTCCCGCAGCCCGTGACCGGCGGGCCGGATCAACTCAGCCCCGTGCCGGTGCCCGTGCGGGCGTGGCCGCGCGGGGCTCAGTTCGTCCGGCCGGTCGGCCAGTTGTGGCGGGCGAATGCGCGATCTCGGCCCCCGCGTCGGCCGCCCGCGGAGCGACCGTGACGCTGTCCGTCGACCCCGACGGGGACGGCCTTGCCCTGGCGGCGGTCACCACCACAGCTTGGTGACGGTCACGCCATCCCCGCCGGTCCCGGGCCACGTGCACGCAAAGCCCGGCGGCGTCCACGACCAGGAGAACTGGACCGAGGATCCCGTCGCCCGCGCCGGTACCGCTTCCTCGGCGGAGCACGCGGTGGCCATCTGTCTCCACCCGAGCGCACCGTAGAACAGCGCGCCGGTGGCCGCGAGCGTCGCGATGAGCAGCGCCACCGCCACGCGCACCAGCCAGCGCGTGCGGCTAGCAACAAGGTCGGGGGACATCCGCCCACCCTGCCTCACTGCCGCAGCACCCTCAAAACTGCGAATGCCGCGCACCGCCAGCGCCCGGCCTCCGCTCGCGCCCCGCACGCGCCGCTACCCTGATCCCATGACAGCACAGGACCTCCCTCGCGGCCTTCGACCGGACACGCTCGCGCTCCACACCGGCATCCACCGTTCCGCGGCGAATGAGATGTCCGAGGGCCTGTACCTCACGCAGGGGTACGCATACGAGAACGCCGAGCAGGCGCGTGACGCGTTCGCCGGCGACATCGACATCTACATGTACTCGCGCTACGGCAACCCCACGGTGACCGCCTTCCAGGAGCGGCTCGCCGCGATCGAGGGCGCCGAGTCCTGCTTCGCCACGTCCACCGGCATGAGTGCGGTGTTCGTCTCGCTCGCGTCGATCCTCGGTCAGGGGGACAGGCTGGTCGCCTCGCGCGCGCTGTTCGGCTCCACGCTCCAGGTGTTCGCGAACTTCTTCGACAAGTGGGGAATCGAGATCGACTACGTCGACGCCCACGACAACGAAGACTGGGAGCGCGTGCTCGCGACCCCCGCGAAGGCCGTCTACATCGAGTCGCCGACCAACCCCATGCAGGATGTGGTCGACATTCCGTTCGTGGCGACGCTCACCAAACAGGCCGGCGCGCTGTTCATCGTCGACAACGTCTTCGCCACTGCGATCGGCCAGAAGCCGCTCGAACTCGGGGCCGATGCCGTGGTCTACTCCGCGACCAAGCACATCGACGGCCAGGGCCGGGTGCTGGGCGGCGCGATCCTCGGCTCGGCCGAGTACGTTGACGGCCCCGTCAAGACCATGGTGCGCCAGATGGGCGCCACGATCTCGCCATTCAACGCATGGGTGCTCGTGAAGGCCCTCGAGACGCTGTCGGTGCGAGTCGAGCGACAGGCCGCGAGCGCGATCGAATTGGCGCGCTGGCTCGAGGCTCACCCCAAGGTCGCCCTCGCGCGCTATCCCTTGCTGCCGTCTCACCCGCAGTACGAGCGCGCGGCCCGCCAGATGACCATCGGCGGCACGCTGGTGACCCTTGACTTGAGCGTGGGCGACGGCGTGGACATCGCCGGTCCCGAGTCGCAGGCCGCTGCATTCCGGTTCATGAACGCGCTGCGGCTGTTCACGATCTCTAACAATCTGGGCGACGCCAAGTCGATCTCCACGCACCCCGCGACCACCACCCACAACAAGATGACGCCGGAGGCCCGCGCGTCGGTGGGCATCTCCGAGACGACGGTACGGCTGTCGATAGGCCTCGAGGACGTCGAGGACCTGCGTGCCGACCTGGAGCAGGCGCTCGCGCACGTCTAGCGCACGCCGTACGTCATGACCGATGAACTGCCTCCCGCGGCCGATGCGGGGGCGGGGGGCGAGCAGAGACGCACCGGCGGCGAGTACGAAAGGGCCGGCGGCGACGCACCACGGAGCGACAACGACCGCCCGGGGCGACGGGTGCGCGGCGGCGCTCACGCTCCGGAACCCTGGGTGCCCCAACAGCCCACCAGCCAGACGCTCGAGCTCCTGCGCACGCGCCTGCCGCTGTCGATCCGCCTGATCGGGCGCAGTTCGCTCCCGGGCGCGCTGCTGGTACTGGCCATCGCCTTCGTCTTCATCGGGGCGGTGCCCCTGGCCGCCACGCTCCAGCTCGATGCTGCCCAGGCGACCGGCGAGGTCATCTCGGTCGGCAACGAGATCGAGCTCACGGTGGCGGAGGACTGGCGCATCGACTCGCAGGACGGCCGCGCGACCGTGCTGTCGAGTGGCAGCTCCCAACTGGTCGTCATACCGGCCTATGAGGAGTCCCGCTCGTCGAGCGCGGTGGTAGCCGCAGAGATCGCCGCGGTCGAAGGAGACCAGTCCAGCTCGTGGGTGACCGGCGAGCCAGAGACCTTCACCACCGAGGCGGGAGACACCGGCGTGACGATCTCCGCGAGCAGCGAGACGAACGCTCGCGAGGTGTGGGCGGTGAGCCACGACGGCCTCACCACGGTTGCGGTGCTCTCCACCACCATCGAGAGTTGGGCTATCGCGGAGCCGCAGGCGCAGGCAATGGTCGATTCCTTGGTGTTCGCCGACGACTCGGCGGGAGTCGGACCGTGAACGCGCGCGAGCCTCAGCCGCTCACCGTCACGCTCTCGGCGCTGCCGCGGCTGTCGCCGCGCACCTCGTCGTTCGTCGATGTCCGCTCGTGGGTCTTCTGGGTGTTCGTCTTTCTCACGGCCTTTGGCCTGGTGCGCTGGGCCCCGCTGGTGGTGGGCGGCCTCGCGGGAAATCCCACCACGGGGGTGCTGTCGGGGATTCTGTGGGTGCTGTACGGGTTCGCCTTCCTCGTCCTGCTCTACCGGCTCGAGCTGTTCGAGCGTCGCTCCCCCGCCACTGTCTTCGGCGCCCTGCTGTGGGGCGCTCTCGCGGGCCCCGGACTGGGGGCCATCGCCGCGCCCGCGATGCACGATCTGGTGGCCGGACTGATCGGCGCCGACAACCCATGGATCCCGTCCTTCGCCGCTCCGCTCGTGGAGGAGCCCCTCAAGCTGCTCGGCGTCCTCGCCCTCGCGCTGATCCCTGGCGCCCGTGTGCGGTCCGCGGCGGATGGCCTGTTCTACGGCGCCGTCGTGGGCCTGGGCTTCCAGGTGTCGGAGGGATTCCTCTACACGGCCACGTTCGCCGCCGACGCCGAGACCGGCACCGTGACGGCGATGTTCCTGCTGAGAGGCATCATCGGCGGGCTGTGGAGCCACGCGACGTTCGCCGCGATGGCCGGCGCGGGGCTCGGGTACTTCTTCAATGCGACCGCCCCTCGGCGCCAACGGCTCGCCGTGCTGTGCGGCACGCTAGGGCTGTCCATCGCGGTGCACGGGTTCTTCAATGCGCCGCTGCTTGGCGCGGATCCATACGTGAGTTCGGTGGTGAAGGGCCTACCCGTGCTGCTGCTATTCCTGGCCGTGCTGCGGTGGGCGCACGTGCGCGAGCGGCGTACCTTCGCCGGTCTCGCCGCCCACGTGGTGCCCGACGACCTGGTGAGCCCGGGCGACTTCAGCACCCTCGCCACGCGGCGAGCACGCCGTCGCGCACGGCGATGGGCGCGCCACCGGGGCGGATACGCCACGGCACGCGCCCTCAAGCGGCTGCAAGGCGCGCAACTGAGCCTGCTCACCGCGGCGCACGAGGACGGGTGGGGGTCGCCGCGCACAGTCGAGCTGTCACGCGACGTCAGAATCCTCGCGGTGACGCTCGACCGCCGTCAGGCTGAGTCCGACCTGCGTCGCCGGCGGCCCGCTCCCGAGGGGTACTCACCGCGCCGCTGATTCCCGCCCGCGCCGAGAGCTCTGATATCCGGGTCAGCGCGCGCGGTAGCCCGCGAATGTACGCAGCCGCAGCGAGTTGCCCACCACGAACAGGCTCGAGGCCCCCATCGCGCCGGCCGCGATCATGGGGTTGAGGATTCCCAGCGCCGCGAGCGGGATCGCCGCCACGTTGTACGCGAAGGCCCAGAACAGGTTCCCCCTGATCGTGCCGAGCGTGCGCCGGGACAGGGCAATCGCATCGGCCGCCGCCCGCAGGTCGCCCGTGACGATGGTGAGGTCCGAGGCCTCGCGAGCCACGTCCGTGCCGGTGCCCACGGCGAGCCCCAGATCGGCCTGCGCCAGCGCGGGGGCGTCGTTGATGCCGTCGCCGACCATGGCGACGCGCACGCGCTTGGAGCCGCCATCACCCGCCTGCAGCTCGCGGATCACGTCGGCCTTGTCGCCAGGCAGCACCTCGGCGATCACCCGGTCGATGCCGAGCGGCTCGGCCACCGCGCGCGCTGCCCGCTCGTTATCGCCCGTCAGCAGCACCACCTCGAGACCGAGCTCGCGGAACGCCGCGATGGCCTCCGAGCTGGTGGGCTTGACGGTGTCGCTCACGGCGACGACGGCCTCGGCGACGGCCGATGCGCGGGTCGCCAGGGTGCCCGAGCCCAGCCCGCCTCCGTCCGTCGGCACGCGACCCGCGAAGATCGCGGTCTGGCCTTCGGCCTCGGCAGCGGCGGCAAGCTCCTCGAGAGCGTGAGGCACCTCGTCGAACATGCGGCGCGACCCCACCAAGACGTCGGCGTTCGCAGCCTGCTCGCCCGGAGCCTCACCCGCGTGCCCCACGTGCTGGACGGTCGCGATCACGCCCTGACCGGGCACGTTGCGGAAGCCCTTGAGGCGCAACCGCCCGGGCCGCGCATCGGCGATCGCCTGGGCCACCGGGTGCTCGGAGCGGGCCTCGACCGAGGCGACGGCGTCGAGCAAGGCCGCCTCCGCATCGGCGCCGTGCTTGTCACGCACGCCGGGCGCCGCCGCGGAGACCAGCGACATCTTGCCTTCGGTGACCGTGCCGGTCTTGTCGAGCACGATGGTCTGAATGTCGCGGGTGTCTTCGAGCGCCTCGGGCCCGCGCACGAGCACGCCCAACTGCGCGCCACGACCGGTGCCGACCATGATGCCCAGCGGAGTTGCCAGGCCCAATGCGCAAGGGCAGCTGATGATCAGCACCGCGACGGCGGCCGTGAAGGCCGCGTTGACGTCCCCGGTGAGCGCCCACCACGAGGCGAGCGTGATCAGTGCGATGGCGATGACGACGGGAACGAACACCCGCGAGATGCGGTCCGCGAGTCGCTGCACGCGGGCGCGGCCCGACTGCGCGTCGTCCACCATCTGGGCGATCTGCGCGAGCATGGTCTCCGCGCCCACCTTGGTTGCCTCGACCGTTAGCGCGCCATCGGTGGCGATGGTGCCGCCGATGACCTGGGACTCCTTGCCGGTCCCGGCCTCCACGCGCACCGGCACGGACTCGCCGGTCACGAGGCTCGCGTCAACCGCGGCGGAGCCCTCCACGACGGTGCCGTCGGTCGCGATGGTCTCGCCGGGGCGCACCACGAACCGCATCCCCACCTCGAGTGCGTCCCGCTCGATGACGGTGCCATCCTCGAGCCGCGCCGTGGAGCTCTGACGCGAGCTGAGCGCCCGAATCGCGTCGCCGGCGCGCGCCGTCGAACGAGTCTCGAGCCACTTGCCCAGCAGGATCAGCGTGACGATGACCGCGCCGGTCTCGTAGTAGATGTGCCCCTCGCTGAGGGCACCGAAGGCGTGGCCGATCAGCACCACCGTGGACCACGTCCACGCCGCGACGGTGCCCATCGTGACGAGCGTGTCCATGTTGGTGGCGCCATGGCGCGCAGACATCAGGGTGCTGCGGTGGAACGGCCACGCGGCCCAGCCGATCACCGGGGTCGCGAGCGCGGCGGCCACCCACTCCCAGCCGGCGAACTGCCAGGGCATCACCATGGAGATCGCGGTCAGCGGGACGGTGAGGATGGCCGCGACGATGAAGCGCCGCCGGTAGTCGGCGATGCGCGAGGCGTCCGCCTGCATGTGCGCGGCGTGCTCGTCCATGTCGTCGTCGTGCGAGCCGTGCTGCCCCTGAGCGCCGTCGGTGCCGTGCGCCGCCGAAGCCTGGAGCGCATCGGCCAACTGGCCGTCAACCGTGCCCGGGCGCGGGCGCGGGCGGCTCAGCACCTTGTAGCCGAGCCCTTCGATCGAGCCACGCATCTGCTCCTCGAGCTGCGCGGCGTCCACGCTGCCGTCGGGCCGCACCGTGGCGCGCCGGGTCGCGTAGTTCACGACCGCATCGTCCACGCCGGGAAGCTTAGACAGGCCGCCCTGGATCGAGGCGGCGCAACTGGAGCACGTCATGCCGTCCACGGCGAGGTTAATCGCCTGGATCTGCGGAATACCGTCGGTGGTGTCCGAGGACGTGGCGCTGTTAGGTGACGTGGCGCTCTGCGAGGTGGTCACGAGGCCACCACGCGGTAGCCGGTGCTCTCCACGGCCTCGTCGATCGCGAACCCCAGGTCCTCGGCCGGCACGGTGCCGTCGGGACGCACCTGGACCAGCCCGGTGGCGTGGTCGACCTCGGCAGCCGCGACGCCATCGGTGCTCTCGAGCGCGCCGCGCACCTTGCCCGCGCAACCGTTGCAGGTCATGCCCTCGACGGTGATCTCGATGGTCTCGCTCATGGCTGTCTCCTCTCGTGGATCGCCCCTGCGACCCGTCATGTGACCACGTTAAACCTTCCAGTGGGGTGGAAGGTCAAGCGGGAGTTCTGCGGAGTTTCGCACCGGCGGGACGGACCACCTGAGTCGCCCCTCGCGCGCTCAGCACGGTAACGCGCGAGTGGGCTCAGTTCATCCGGCCGCTCGGTCGTTGACAGCGCATTACGGCCGATGCGCGGGCCGGGTCAGCGTCCCCGCTGGCGCGTGCGCGGGACCGGTCAGGCCTCGATCGGGTCCGACACGGGTAGAGCGGCCAGGATCGCCTCGACCTGGGTCTTGGCGTCGCCGAACAGCATCGACGCGTTGTCGCGGAAGAACAGCGGGTTCTGCACGCCCGCGTAGCCGGTGGCCATCGAGCGCTTGAACACCACGACCTGGCGGGACTTCCACACCTCGAGCACCGGCATGCCGGCGATCGGCGAAGACGGGTCCTCGAGCGCTGCGGGGTTCACCGTGTCGTTGGCGCCGATCACCAGCACCACGTCGGTATCCGCGAAGTCCGCATTGATCTCGTCGAGCTCGAGCACGATGTCGTAGGGCACTCGCGCCTCGGCGAGCAGCACGTTCATGTGGCCCGGCAGACGTCCGGCCACGGGGTGGACGGCGAAGCGCACGTCGGCCCCACCCGCGCGCAGCCGGCGCACCAGCTCCGCCACGGGGTACTGCGCCTTCGCGACGGCCATGCCATATCCGGGAGCGATCACCACGGACTTGGCGGTCGCGAGCAGTTGAGCGGTCTCGTCGACGGTCATCTCGGTGTGGGTCAGATCCGAATCGACCTCGCCCGATCCCGACGAAGGCGCCACGCCTCCCCCGCCAAAGCCTCCCAGGATGACGGCGATGAACGTGCGGTTCATGGCCTTGCACATGATGTAGCTGAGGATCGCTCCAGAGGAGCCCACCAGCGCGCCCACCACGATCAGCAGGGTGTTGCCGAGCATGAAGCCGGCGGCGGCTGCGGCCCAACCCGAGTACGAGTTGAGCATCGACACCACGACGGGCATGTCCCCGCCGCCGATCGCCGCGACCAGGTGTGCGCCAATCGCCAGTGCGATCAGGGTCATGATCGCCAGCGGCCACACGGACGGCGCGGCGATGAACCATGCCATCAGGCCAGCGCTCGCGACCAGGCCCGCGAGGTTCAGCAGATGCCGTCCGGGCAGCGTCAGCGGCGCGGAGGACATCTTCGCGGACAGCTTGAGGTACGCCACGATCGACCCGGTGAAGGTGATCGCGCCGATGAATACGCCGAGGAAGACCTCGACCTGGTGCATCGCGTCGTGCGGCTCGGTGAGGTATGAGTTGAAGCCGATCAGCACGGCGGCGGCACCCACGAACGAGTGCAGGATCGCGATGAGCTCGGGCATCTGAGTCATCTCGACCGAGCGGGCCCGCCAGGTTCCCACGAGCGCACCGATGAGGAGCACCGCGAGGATGAGCACCGCGGTGACGCCTACGGGCCGCTCCGACCGCTCGAGCGCGAGGGCGATGGTCGCGAGGATCGCGATGGCCATCCCGACCATGCCCATCAGGTTGCCGCGGCGGGCGGTGGTCTGCTTGGACAGCCCCGCGAGGGACAGGATGAACAGCACGGCCGCGACGAGGTAGGCGACCTGAGCGATGGACAGCACCGTCACGGTGTCACGCCCCCTTCTGGAACATGCCGAGCATGCGATAGGTCACGAGGAATCCACCGAACACGTTGACCGAGGCGACCGCCGCTGCCACAAACGCCAGCACGGTCACCACCAGGTTCGAGGACCCGAGCTGCAGCAGCGCGCCCACGAGGATGATTCCCGAGATGGCATTGGTCTGGCTCATCAGGGGCGTGTGGAGGGAGTGGCTGACGTTCGAGATCACGTAGTAGCCGATGACCACCGCGAGCACGAACACCGTAAACATCGCGAGGAACGTCGGCGAGGAGAACGCGAGCGCGATGGCCAGCGCTCCGGCGCCGATTCCCATCAGCCACGTGCGGCGGGTCCTCGGATCCATACGCTGCTTGGCTGCGGCCGATGCGGCAGGCGGCTCGGCCGCTTCCGGCATCACGGCGGCGGGCTCAGCAGGCGCGGGAGCAGCGGAGACCTGCACCGGGGGTGGCGGCCACAGCACCTCGCCCTCGTGGGCGACGGTCATCCCGCGCACCACCACGTCCTCGAGATCCAGCACGGCGGCGCCGTCCTTCGCGGGCGTGAGCAGCGCGAGCAGGTGAACGATGTTGGTGCCGAGTAGCTGCGACGAGTGCTGCGGCATGCGGCCGGGCAGGTCGGTCCAACCCAGGATCGTGACACCGCCCTCGGTGACAACCCTGTCGCCGGGGACGGTGAGCTCGCAGTTGCCTCCGCCGGAGGCAGCCAGGTCGACGATGACGGAACCTGGACGCATCCCCGAGACCGCATCGGCCGTGATGGTCGTGGGCGCCTGGCCCCGCACGAGCGCGGTGGTGATGACCACATCCGCTCCCGCGGCTTCCCGCGCGTAGAGCTCGTGGGTGAGGCGCTCTTGCGCTTCGGTCAGCACGCTCGCGTAGCCGTCGGTCGAGACCTCCTGCTGTGCGGCGGGCAGCGACACGAAGGTCGCGCCCATCGACTCGATCTCCTCGGCGGCCTCGGGGCGCACGTCGAAGGCCCGCACCTGGGCGCCGAGCGACACCGCGGCACCGATGGCCGCGAGTCCCGCGACCCCTCCGCCGATGACGAACACGGTGGCGGGCGGGGTCTTGCCGGCCGCGGTGACCTGGCCGGCGAACATGCCGCCGTAGGACTCGGCAGCCTCGATCACAGCTCGGTAGCCGGCGACGTTGGACATGCTCGACAGCACGTCGAGAGCCTGGGCGCGCGAGATGCGCGGGACCGCGTCGAGCGCCAGCGCCGTGATGCCGCGCTCGGCGTAGACGGACATGCGCTCGGGGTGGGAGTGCGGCGTGAGCGAGGCCGCGAGGATCGCGCCCTTCTTCACCAGGGCCAGCTCGGTGTCGGTGGGCGCGTTCACGGCGATGACGATGTCTCCGGACCACGCGTCCGCGCGGTTGCAGATGCGGGCGCCCGCGGCCACGTAGGCCTCGTCGGGAAGGCTCGCCTCCATGCCGGCACCGGACTCGACGGCGACGTCGTAGCCGAGGGCCACGAGCTTTTCGACGGTGCGGGGGGTCGCGGCGACCAGGCGTTCGCCCGCGCGGGTCTCCTTGGGGACTGTGATGAGCATGCTTGGGCGCGCCCTCCGTCTCGAGTCTGGGAGATGGCGGCCGTGCCGCGCAGGGTGCGCACCGCCGCCATCTGCTCTCAGACTAGGGCCGTTCCAGGGCGGCTTCTGCGGGACCCACGTCCCAGCAAGAGGCCCGGCGCGTCGGCGGGGCCGGTCCGCGGACCGACGGGCCGGACCAGTTGAGTCATGCGTCGCGTCTCAAGCACCGACCCGCTCGCAGCGGCTCAGTTGATCCGGTCGCTCGGTCGCCGGGCGGCGAGGTCCGGCCGATGCGCGGGCACGGCAGTCAGCCGCGTCGCCTCAGTGCGCGCCGACCACCTGGCAGCGGTTGGGGTCGTTGCACGCGGCGGGGTCGAGCACGTCCGCACGCTGCGACAGCGACACGAGCTCCGCCCGCGCGGACTGCAGCGACGCGATCTGCGCGTCGATGTCCTCGAGGTGGCGGTTCAGCAGGGCACGAGTGTGCTCGCACGTGCCGTGTCCCTCGGCCTTCATGTCCAGGATGGCGCGCGACTCCTTGAGAGTCAGTCCCGCGGCCTGCGCGTCGCGCACGAACTGCAGTCGCTCCACGGCGTCCTCGTCGTAGTCCCGGTATCCGGATCCGGTGCGCCCCGGATCCTTCAGCAGACCCACCGACTCGTAGTAGCGGACCGTCTTGGCGGTCACGCCTGCCTGCTGGGCCAATTCGCCGATGCGCATGGTCACTCCCGTGGGTTGGTTCGTCTCGTCAACGTTACAGCGCGCTGGAGGGTTCCCGCATAGGGGCCACGAGCCGGCCGCCCAGCCGTAGACGCAGGTGCCGCAAGCGCACGACCTGGCCCTCGCATCGGCCGCACCGAGCCAATAGCCTGGACTGATGCGCACCGAACCCCGCCGCCTTGGCCTGCTCGGAGGAATCACCTGGCACAGCTCTCTCGAGTTCGAGCGACTGCTGAACGAGGGCGTCAACGACCGCCTGGGAGGGTCGAGCGCCGCCGACCTGCTGGTCCGCTCGTACAACTTCCAGCAGATCGCCGATGCCCAGGCTGCGGGCGACTGGGAGGCACTGGGCGCGCGTTTCGCGGCGGATGCTGCGGCTCTCGAGTACGCGGGCGCGGAGGCGATCCTGATCTGCGCCAACACCATGCACAAGGTGGCACCCACGGTCGCGGGTGCGATCGAGGTGCCGCTCATCCACATGCTCGACGCGACGGCCGATGCGATCGTGGCCGCCGGCCTCGACACCGTCGCGCTGCTCGGCACCGGGTACACCATGCGCGACCCGTTCTACCGCGAACACATGGCGGCGCGGGGCGTCACCACGATCGTGCCCGACGAGCCCGCGCTTGCCGAACTCCACGAGCTCATCTACGGATCGCTCGCCCGCGGCATCGTGCCCGCCGGCGCCAGCGCTCAGGTGCGCGCTCTCTACCTGGCGCTTCGCGAGCGCGGCGCGCAGGGGGTCATCTCCGGCTGCACCGAGATCCCCATGGTGCTGACCGCCGAGGACGTCGGCGAGCCGTACTTCGATTCGATGGGCCTGCACGTCGAGGCGGCGCTGGAGTTCGCGCTCGCCGAATGACGCCCGCCTGGGCGGCTACCAGCCGATGCGGTCGAGGACCTCGGCGGCTACCTCGAGCCGGTCTCGGTCGCCCGCGTTGTCCACCACCGCGTCATCCAGCTCCAGGTCCTCCAGCACCGCGTCTAGCTCGACGGTGCGCGCCGTCGCCCAGTCGCGCCAATAGCCCTCGGGCTCGCGCGCGGCAACCCGCTCGAGTCGAGTCTCCTGTGGTGCCACCACCCGGACGATCGTCACCTCAGCCGCACCCGGATCGGCGCTCGCGAAGGCGCGCTCGTAGCGCGCGCGGTCGTTCGCGTCCTCCACGACTCGCGGGATGACCATGAGCCCGTAGCCGCGCGCTCGGAACACCCCGGCGACCGCGGCGAGAGAGTCGAACAGCAGCGCCTGCTGATAGGGGTCGGAGCCTGGCGCCGGCACCGCCTGACACAGCGCGTCCGCGTCGATGAACCCGCTCCGCGCGGCTCGCGCTCCCAGCAGATCGTGCATCGCGGCGGCCACCGTGGTCTTGCCCGCGCCCACAGTGCCGTTGATGACCACCACCCGAGTGGCGAGGTGCTTGGCGTAGCAGCGGGAGTCAGGTTCGTCCCGATACTCGCCGTACGGCGCCATGGGCGTCCACCCCGCGGACTCGTACAGCGCCATCGCCTCGGGCTGGCCGGTGCCAGTCTCGAGGATCAGCCGGGTGGCGCCGGCCTTGCGCGCGGTGGCCTCGGCGGCGCCGAGCATCACCCGCGCGTGACCGTGGCCCCGATGACCGGGATCGACCCACAGCCGCTTGAGCTCGACGTCACCCGGCGCGGTCTCGGCATACGGAGACCAGCGGGCGACGATGGACGCGACCGGCGCACCGTCCTCGGCGTAGCCCACCCACGAGCCCACCAGCGTGGGGAACTGCGTCTCCAGCTCCAGGTCGGGCTCGTCGTAGCGCTCGGCGAGGTCGCGCTCCTGGGCCTTCCACAGCCGGTGCGCGTCGGCATCGTCAGCGGCCACGCTGCGGACAGTGATCATGAAGGGATTGTAGGGAGTGGAGGCCGCGCCTACAGACCCTGGCCCGCGTCCCAGAGACGTTCCGTGTGCCCGGCCAGCAGCGCGTCGAGGTGAGCGGCCTGAGCGTCGGTCAGGGCGCCCACGTAGTCGATGACGCCGCGGCCGGCAGCGCGCCGGCGCAGCTCGCGCTCGTCGATATCGGGCAGCGCCTCCGGGTGCTCGCGGGCCACGGCGAGGTAGTCGTGGGTCGCCAGGTCCACCAGCTCGATCATGCGGCGCGGGGCCCGCCGCACGTCGTGAGCGTCGTCGAGCCACTCGGTGAATCCATCCACCAGCCGTTCCAGCAGGCTCGCCTGGCCACGCTGGTAGACCGCGAGGTCGGGACGGTCGAGGATGAACCGCTCGTGCAGGAACTTCAGCACGGCGACCTCGTGCCACGCCGTCCGGTCGAGCATCACGTGCCCAGAGCGCTCAGCCGGCTCGCGGTGCACCTCGACCGAGGACTGCAGGTGACGAATCCAATCGCCCGTGAAGCGCGCGAGCGCGCGGTCCGCGCTCAGCGAACCGTCGAACGGCACCGTGAGCAGTCCCTCGATTACCTCCTCGGTGACCCGCGCGACGGCATTGTCGAAGGCCTCGGCGTCCGCGATCCACGGGTCGCGCTCCGCGAGGCGGCGCCACAGGATCTCGAGCGAGTATCCGGGGGCCCGGCTGCGCGACTGCAGGGTCAGCGTGTCGAGAGCGCGCAGCTCGGCGAGGTTCCGGCGCCACTCGCGGAACTCCCCCGCGATCGTCCCCTGGTTGAGCAGGCCCGCACGGTAGAAGTCGTCGAGGTCGTGCAGCGAATAGGCGATGTCATCAGCGATGTCCATCACCGAGCACTCGAGCGTCTGCTGGCCGGCCGCGATGGTGGGATAGGCGTCCCGGGCGGCCCGCGCATCGGCCGCATCGATCACATACATCGAGAACTTGTGACTCGTCGCTCCCCGCCGGCTGCCGCCCTCGCCCCGCCGCCACGGGTACTTGAGCACTGCGGCGCGCACGGCGCTCGTGAGGTTCAGCCCCACCCCGGAGACGTCGTGCTCGTCGAGCCGGGTGAGGATCCGATACGTCTGCGCGTTGCCCTCGAACCCCTCCTGGAGGCGGAACCGGTCACGGGCCAGCCTGTCGAGGGCGCGCTCCCCGAGGTGGCCGAACGGCGGGTGGCCCACATCGTGGGCGCTGGCGGCGGCCTGCACCACCACGGGGTCGCACCCGCCCAGCTCTTCGACGAGCTGTCCCACGGGGCCCGTGTCGCGGTGCAGGTGCATCGCGATGGCACGCGCCACAGCAGCGACCTTGACCGAGTGGGTGAGCCGGTTGTGGACGGCCAGGCCCGCGCCGGACTGCGAGATGACCTGGGTGACGGCGGACAGCCGCGCGAAGTACGGCGAGAAGCGGATGCGCTCCAGGTCCACCCGGAAGTGGGGATTCCTCTCAGCCAGCTGGAAGTCGTCGAGCACCTCGGGCGCGCGGCGGGCAGTGCGGGGATCGGCCTCGGTCATACGTCCATCCTGGTGCATGCGCGTGCTGGCGGGTACGGGGACGACATTCGCGAGACGCCGCAGTGTGCCAGCATGGAAGACGCCGGTGGCACCGACGCTATTTGCCCAAGGAGGCACTTCCGTGCGCACGCAGCAAGAGAATGAGCTCGTGCCTGCCTCGCGAGGGTCTACGATGAAGGCCGCGCTGACCGAGCCCCAGCCTCGCGGTGCAACCGTCGCCGTTCTCGCAGGCCTCGCCCCGCTCGCTGCAGGCATGATCTGGGTGATTCTCAAGGGCGCCGGCGAACCACCATGGGCGGGGCCCTGGCCTCTGTTGCCCACGATGCTCGCATTGGTCGTCCTCGGCATCGTCTTCAGCCTGGCGGACAGCGGATGGGCCCGCGCCGGCACGAAGGCCATCCGGGTCGTCATCTCACTGCACATACTGTTCGCCGCATGGCGATGGCTGAACGCCTCCGAACCCCCAATCTGGGTGCCGTTCGCAGTCTGTGGCGGCACTGCGATCATCGTCGGCGCGACGGTCGCCGGAGCACTCGCCAACTCTCGGAGCGTGAGCCGACATGAGTGAATCCGCGACACGGACGCCCGCTCTGCGGACCGCACTGACTCGCCCTCTCCCGCGCCGCGTCAGGATCGTCAACTACGTAGCGCTCGTCCCCTTGACCGCAGCCATTGTCTGGACGGTCGCGAACTTCCCCGACGACCGGAACTGGCCAGTGGGTCTGGCGTACGTGGCGCTAGCGGTCGCATTGATTGGCTTGGCGCTGTCCTTCGCCGAGGAACGCTGGGCCCAGGCGGGCGCAAAGGCCAGCCAGGTCATCTTCTCGGCATTCGTCCTCCTCATGTACGTCGACATGATCCGCGATGCGGAAACCCCACTGTGGGTGCCGTTCGCCTTCTACGGCAGCCTGGCCGTCATCGTCGGAGCGACGATTGCCGGCAAGGGGGAGAACTACCGCGCCGCGAAGACGGGTGAGATCCGGTGACCGAGCACGAACTGCGCCGACAGGCCTTCAAGACTTGGCTGACCGCTCGCCCTCCGCGCTGGGCATCGATCGCGATGGCCCCGTTCGGCATCGCACTGACCATTCTCACGGTTTGGTTCTTCGCCACGCTCTCGAACCCGCCTCGGTGGATCCTTCCAGTGTCCGAACCACTCTCGGTCATCCTGTGGCTGCTGTTGATCGCCGGCTTCGCTGGCTCCTACCGCCGCATCTTGCGCGACCTCAAGCGCGAACAAGGCGACTCCGCGACTTCCTAGCCCCCGCATCGGCCGCCCGGAATGGCCGATGCACTCCTCACGTTGATCTCGGTGGATACTTGAGGCTTCAACTACGGAGGATTGCATGCTGAATATCGGGTTCTTGAGCTTCGGTTGGTGGTCCGGCGCGCCCGGCTCGCGCGTGCGCACCGCGAGCGAACTCATGCACGACACCATTCGGCTTGCCGAGGCCGCTGAGGACGCGGAGATGGACGGCGCGTGGATCCGCATCCACCACTACGAGCAGAACACCTCGTCGCCGTTCCCGCTGCTGTCCGCGATGGGGGCGCGCACCTCGCGCGTCGAGCTCGGCACCGGCGTGATCAACATGCGCTACGAGAACCCGCTGTACATGGCGGAGGCGGCCGGCACCGCGGACCTGATCTCGGGCGGGCGGCTCCAGCTCGGCGTGAGCCGCGGCAGCCCCGAGCCCGCAGCCGATGGCCCTGGCACCTTCGGCTACCCCCTCCCGGTGGGCAAGCTTCCGGTCGAGGACGCGGCCGAGCGCATCGCTCAGTTCCGCGACGCGATCTCGGGCACCGGCATCGCCGACCCGGGTGCGAACGCACACGTGCGCCCCGGCACCAAGTTGCCCATCACTCCGCAGTCCCCCGGCCTCACCGAGCGCATCTGGTACGGCGCGGGCGGCGAGGAGTCGGCTCGCAAGGTAGGCGAACTGGGCATGAACCTCATGTCTTCGACGCTGGTCGAAGGCGGTACCGGCGAGCCGCTGGCAGTGATCCAGTCGCGCCAGATCGACGGCTTCCGGTCCGCGTGGGCCGACGCCGGCCACGGGGACGTGCCGCGAGTGTCCGTGTCGCGTTCAATTCAGCCGATCATCGACGAGGAGACCGCCCTGTACTTCAGCCCCACCCTTGAGCGGGACAAGATGGGGGCCAACCGCGACCAGGTGGGCTCGATCGACAACTTCATCGCCACGTTCGGGAAGACCTACGTGGGCGACATGGACAAGCTCGAACGCGAGCTGCGGGACGACGAGGCAGTCATGAGCTCCGACACACTGCTGGTGACCATTCCCAACCAGTTAGGCGCCGACTTCAATCACCGCACCTTCCACGCGTTCAAGGAGCTGCGCGACCGGCTTGCGCCGCACCACACCGGGCCGCGCGAGGGGTTGCGGGGGTTCGAGCGGCACTAAGCGCGGTGACCTCATTGGCGTGACGGCCATGCAATCCTCGGAGGTGTGACCACGCGCATCCTGCTCATAAGCGACACCCATGTTCCGAAGAAGGCCCGCGCCCTGCAGCCGCAGGTGTGGGCGCTCATCGAGCAGGCCGACATCGTGCTGCACGCAGGCGACTGGGTCGATGAGGCGCTCCTCGACGAGATCGAAGGCCGGGCATCCCGCCTCGTGGGCGTCGCGGGCAACAACGATGGGCCCGCGCTGTGGAGGCGGCTGGGCGAAATCGCGCGTGTGGAGATCGAGGGCGTGCGGTTCGCCATGACTCATGAGACCGGGGATGCGGCGCGGCGCGAGCGACGCTGCGATGCGAGGTTCGGGCCCACCAGCCCCGAGCCGGCCGACGTTCTCGTGTTCGGTCACTCGCACATTCCCTGGGATTCGACGACGCCCGGCGGACTGCGCCTGCTCAACCCCGGCTCGCCCACCGACCGTCGCCGACAGCCCGTGGGAACCGTCATGACGGCCGTTGCCGACGACGGGGTTCTGCGCGACGTCACCCTCGTGCCGACGCCGCGCTGACGGCGCGGGCTGCCCGGGGGACTACGCGGTTTCGAGCGGCACTACCGTGCGGTGCCCGGCTCGGGAGCGAGGAGCCGGAATCGCTCGCACACGACCGGCATGTCCGGCTCGAATCCACGCGGATTCTCCGAGTGCTCGCGCCAGTAGCGCTCATGCACCGCCCGCCAGTAGGCAAGGGTCCGATCACCTTCGCCCTCTGCGCGAGCGTGATCGGCGTCAACCTGGTCGAACGGGACGATGCGGATCTTGGTGGTCTCGATCAGCGCTCGGGGTATGCCGGCCCCGTCGAGGATGATGCTCAACTCACCCTCCTGCGGTAGCGGCTCTCCACTGGGCTCGTAGTCCCACAGCGATGACGCTGTCCCGGTCTTGGCACCGTCCAGCACCAGCGCCAGCAAGCTGTCCGCATGCGCAGGGGTGGCTCCGAACGCCCATGCCTCCGGCAGCGCCTCGGGAAGGTGAGGCATCAGTTCCCGGCAGTCGTTCCAGAACGCCGCGAGGGCTGAGGGTTCCGTCACCCGCACCACGGTAGCGGCCATCACGGCTCACACCGGTTGTCGCGAAGGCAGGAAGGGGGGCTTGGGCGGGACCGACTGCCGGCGTCGTCAGATGACGGGTACGGAACCGAGCGACGGCCCGGACAGGATTCGGGGGCGCTTGGGATCGGCATTGTCGACCACGACGAGCGCCTTGTGCCGGGGAGCCACCTCGCGGCGGTAGATCAGTTGGCCATCGAAGTAACGCCGCTGCAAGGGATCGTCCGGGTCGGCCTCGAGGCCGTCTCGCTTGACCATGCGGGTGAACCGTACCGAGTAGGGCGCCTCGACCCACACCACGGCGTTCCACCAGTCAGCGAGGCCGGGGTGCTGCATGAACAGCCCGTCGGCGAGCAGCGTCACCTCGTCGCCGACGCCCACCGACCGGGTGTCGGGCAGGAGTTCGTCCGACTTCAGGTCGTGGTGACGCAGTGTCACCACCCGGTCTCCGCCCGGGGCGAGCGGCTTCAGCACCTTCTCGATGAAGGCCTCATGGTCGAACGAGTCCTCCCAGAAGCCGCGCGGGCTCGTTCGCCCCTGGCGGTAGCGATGCTCACGCTGATGGTGAAAGTCGTCCATGCTGACCTCGACCACGTCGCGGCCGCGGCAGCGCAACTCGGCACCCAGCTCTTTTCGCAGGGTGGTCTTGCCCGCCGCGTCAGGCCCATCGATCGCGATCAGCACCGGCGCGCCCTCAGGCCGAGGGAGCGAGTCGGCGACGGTGCCGATGACCTTCTGGCGGCGATCCATGGCTACCCGGTGGCGACCAGTCCCTTGATCGCCGAGGTGAAGAACGCGAGGCCGTCAGTGCCGCGACGGCCGTTGAGCTGCGAATCGGGTCCGAACCCGGGCTCAACCGCGTGCTCCGGGTGAGGCATGAGACCCACGACGTTGCCGCGGCCGTTGGTGATGCCGGCGATGTCGCGCCGCGAGCCGTTGGGGTTCCAGCCCGAGTAACGGAACGCGACCAGGCCCTCGCCCTCGAGCTCGTCGAGCGTGTGCTCGTCCGCGACGTACTGGCCGTCCTGGTTCTTGAGCGGGATGGTGATCTCCTGTCCCGCCTCATAGTCGCCGGACCACGCGGTGGTGGCGTTCTCGACCCGCAAGACCTGGTCGCGGCACACGAAGTGGAGGTGCTCGTTCTTGATCATCGACCCTGGCAGCAGGTGCACTTCAGTGAGCACCTGGAAGCCGTTGCAGATGCCTAGCACCGGCATGCCTCCACGGGCAGCATCCACCACGCGTTCCATGATGGGCGAGAACCGCGAGATCGCGCCCGCGCGCAGGTAGTCGCCGTAGCTGAAGCCACCGGGCAGCACCACCGCGTCGACCCCTTGAAGGTCAGCGTCGGTATGGAACAGGTTGACGGATTCGCCGCCGGCGAGGCGCACGGCGCGCGCGGCGTCGCGATCGTCGAGCGATCCGGGAAAGGTGACGACGCCGATGCGGGCCATCAGTCGACGACCTCCACGGCCACCACGTCCTCGATCACAGGGTTGCTGAGCATCGTCGAGGCCGCGTCGCGGGCCTGAGCGAGCAGCTCCTCCGTCACGTCGCCATCGACGGCAAGCTCGAACCGCTTACCCTGGCGGACCGACGCGAAGCCATGAAAACCGAGCCGCGGGAGCGCGGCGCCCACGGCCTTGCCCTGGGGGTCGAGGATCTCAGGCTTGGGCATCACGTGGACGACGATCGTGGGCATGACTGCATCTTAACGGCTCGACCGCGCACGCCCGGCGGCCGGCTGCACGCATGGACCGCGACTACGCTGGCGTGGGCCCCACCGCCCGTGTTCCGAGATCGAGAGAGGGGCCTCCAGTGCTGCAGTTCATGATCGACGCGCCCGAGCTCATCGACTCCGCGCTCCAGACGCTGCAGACCGTGCTCGAATACGTGGGCACGGTGGCCTTCGCCATCTCGGGGGCTGTGGCCGCGGGGCGCAAACGGATGGACCTGGTGGGCGCCGTCGTGCTCGCGAGCATGGTCGCCGTCGGCGGCGGGACCGTGCGCGACGTGCTCCTCGACGCTCCGGTGTTCTGGATGGAGAGCCCGAGCTTCCTACTCGTCGGCGCCGGCACGGGGCTGGCGGTCGCCCTCCTCGCCCGCTGGCATCCGCCGGACCGGCTGGGCCGCTACCGGATCGTGCAGATCTCCGATGCCCTAGGGCTCGCGGTCTTCGTCGCCGTCGGCACCGGCATCGCAATCGACGCCGGGGCGAGCGCCGTCACGGCCGCGGTGATGGGCATCCTCACCGGCGTGGGCGGCGGCATCATCCGCGACATGCTCGCCAACGACGTCCCCGATGTGCTGCGCAACGGCCAGTTCTACGCCACGGCCGCGCTGGCCGGCGCGACCATCTACGCCACGCTGATCGCGCTCGACGTGCCGCGCACCGCCGTGATCTGGGTGCCGATCGCGGTGGTGCTCGCGATCCGCCTCGCCTCACTCAAATTCGGATGGGGCGTGCCCACCATCGGCGGCAAGCCCGTCGACCTGAGCGCCCACGACGACGACCCCCGCTAATGCTTGGCAAGGCGGTCGTACGCCTCCAGGTACCGCTGGCGTGTGCGCTCGACCACGTGGTCGGGGAGCTCCGGCGGCGGCGAATCTGACGCACGGTCCCACCCCGACTCCTCGGACGTCAGCCAGTCCCGTACGAACTGCTTGTCGAAACTCGGCTGTGCCCGCCCCGGCTCCCACGTATCGGCCGGCCAGAACCGGCTCGAATCGGGGGTCAGCACCTCGTCGCCCAGCACGATCGTGCCGTCGGCGTCGCGACCGAACTCGACCTTGGTGTCCGCCAGGATGATGCCCTTCGACGCCGCGATCTCGTGCGCACGGGAGTACAGCGCGAGGGTCAGGTCGCGCAGTCGTTCAGCGTCCGCGCGGCCGATGCGTTCTGCCACATTCTCGAACGTCACGTTCTCGTCGTGCTCGCCCACATCGGCCTTGGTGGCCGGAGTGAAGATCGGCTCGGGCAGGCGCGACCCGTCCACGAGCCCGTCCGGCAACGCGATTCCACAGACGGTGCCCGACTCGCGGTACTCGGCCAGCCCGGATCCGGTCAGATATCCCCTGGCCACGCATTCGACGGGGAACATGTCTAGCCGCCGGCACACCATCGCGCGGCCCGCGACCTCGTCCGGCACGGGTGCCTCGACGGTGTGGTCCGGCACGATGTCGCTCATCCGGTCGAACCACCACAGGGACAGCGCCGTCAGCACGCCGCCCTTACCTGGAATCTCGGTGGGCAGCACCCAGTCATACGCGCTGATCCGGTCGCTTGCCACGACCAGCAGGACGTCGCCGCGCGGGTGCGGCGTGGTGGGCTCGTAGAGGTCGCGCACCTTGCCCGAGTACACGTGCCGCCAGCCCGGCAGCTGCGGCGCGGTCGGCTCGGTGACGTGGCCAGGCATCAGGCGTCAGCCGCCGCAGCGAGGGCGATGTCATTGCGGTGGTGCGAGCCCGGTAGGCCGATGCGGTCGAGGGCCTCGTACGCCGTCGCCCTGGCATCGGCGAGTGTGGCGCCCGTTCCCACCACGGACAGCACGCGGCCGCCCGCGGCGACCAACTGACCTTCGTCGTCCCTTGCAGTACCCGCGTGCAGCACGTGGGCGCCGCTCACCTCTTCTGCGGCGTCCGTCCCCATGATCGGGTCACCGCCGCGCACGTTCTCCGGATAGCCGTGAGCGGCGAGCACCACGGTGACGGCGGCGTCATCGCGCCACTCCAGCGGCGGCAGGTCTGCCAGGCGGCCCTCCGCCGCCGCTAGCAGCACGCCGCCCAGCGGGGTCGCGAGCCGCGCGAGCACCGACTGCGTCTCGGGGTCGCCGAACCGCGCGTTGAACTCGACCACGCGCATGCCCTTGCTGGTGAGCGCGAGGCCGCAGTACAGGACGCCCTGGAACGGCGTGCCACGGCTCGCCATCTCGTCCACCGTGGGCTGGGCGACGGTGCGCACCACCTCGTCGACCAGACCGGCGGGCGCCCATGGCAGCGGCGAGTAGGCGCCCATGCCGCCGGTGTTGAGCCCGGCGTCGCCGTCGTAGGCGCGCTTGAAGTCCTGCGCGGGCTGCAACGGCACCACCGTGGTGCCGTCGCAGAGACAGAAGAGGGACACCTCGGGCCCGTCGAGGAACTCCTCGACCACGATCACGCCACCGAGGTCGAGGATCGCGGCACCGTGCGCAGTCGCCTCCGTGAGGTCGTAGGTCACCACGACGCCCTTGCCTGCGGCCAGGCCGTCGTCCTTCACCACGTAGGGTGCGCCGAACTCGCCGAGAGCGGCGGCCAACTCCTCGCGCGTGCGGCACACGCGCGGCTCAGCAGTCGGTACGCCCGCCGCGGCCATGATCTCCTTCGCGAAGGCCTTCGAGCCCTCGAGCATCGCGGCCTGTGCCGTGGGGCCAAAGCAGGGAATCCCGACCTCGCGTACGGCATCGGCCACGCCGGCTACCAGCGGCGCCTCGGGTCCGACCACCACGAGGTCCGCGCGCACATTGACCGCGAGAGCAGCGATAGCAACGCCGTCGTTAGGGTCCTGCGAGTGCAACGTCGCGAGCTGGCCCAACCCCGGGTTGCCAGGGACGGCGTGCAGCTCCTCGACGTCGGGGTCCAGATGGAGGGAGCGGGCGAGCGCATGCTCACGGGCCCCCGAGCCGACGATCAGTACCTTCACGCGAGCGAGTCTATCGACGCGAGACCGTTCAGCCTTCGATCAGCCCAGTGAACAGGCGCAACCCATCGCGGTCGCCGGCAACCCGCGTTCAACGATGGCGGTGCCGCACTCACCCCGGACCGCGCGACGGCCCGGTTCGCCGCATTGTCCCCCCGCGGCGATGCGCCGCGGCTCCTCCACAGCCGGGGGACACGTTTCTCTTCGAGGCATTCTCGGATTTCCTAGGATGCCTGAAACGACCGCCACCACCCGGTGCGAGAGGAGCCCGCGATGGCCTCGATCGAGGACGAAGCCTTCTTCGACCGGGTCGAACCGGATGTCCAACTTCGGCGTACGCTCACGGCGCTGGACGACCCCGCGCGCCGGTTCCTGCTTGAACTGCTGGCCGACTGCGACGCGACTGCTGGCGACCTCGCCGCATCAGCCGCAGTGAACTTTGGCATCTCGGCCAAGCGCGGCTCGCAGCACCTACGGGTGCTCGCCGAGGCCGAACTGGTCGACGTCTACCCAGACGGGCCATGGCGCTCCTACCGGATCAGGCCAGGCGGAGGCGAAGTAGTCGTGGAGTGGCTCGCGCGACTCGAGCAAGCCGCGCGTTTCGACTAGCCGACTACTCCCCGCGGGCGTGCAGCAGGTCGTGGTTGACGATGATCTCGTCGCGGCCGGGACCCACGCCGATTGCGCTGATGCGGCAGTTGGACACCTTCTCGAGCGCGAGCACGTAGTCCTGCGCGGTCTGTGGCAGGTCCGCGAACTCGCGCGCTGCGGAGATGTCCTCGGTCCACCCTGGCAGGTACTCGTACACGGGCGTCGCAGCGGCGAAGGCGGCCTGATCCTGCGGCAGCTCCTCGTAGCGCACACCGTCCACCTCGTATGCGACGCATACCGGGATCTGCTCGAGCCCGGTGAGCACGTCAAGCTTGGTCAGCACGAAGTCGGTGAGGCCGTTGATGCGCGCCGAATAGCGCGCGATGACCGCGTCGTACCAACCGCATCGGCGCGGGCGCCCCGTAGTGGTGCCGAACTCGTGCCCCACCTGAGCCAGGTGCTCGCCGTTCGCGTCGAACAGCTCCGTGGGCATCGGCCCCTCGCCCACGCGCGTCGTGTACGCCTTAACGATGCCGATCACCGAGTCGATGCGTGTGGGTCCCACGCCGGAACCGGTGCAGGCGCCGCCGGCAGTCGCGCTCGAGCTGGTAACGAACGGGTACGTGCCGTGGTCCACGTCCAGCATGGTGGCCTGACCGCCCTCAAACAGCACGGTCTCGCCACGATCGAGTGCCTGGTTGAGCACCAACGACGTGTCCGTCACCATGGGCGCGAGCCGGTCGCGGTACTGGAGGAGCTCCTCGACAACCTCTTCGACCTCGATCGCGCGGCGGTTGTAGACCTTCACGAGCAGGTGGTTCTTCTGCTCGAGAGCGCCCTCGATCTTGTCGCGCAACAGCTGCTCGTCGAACAGATCACCCATGCGGATGCCAAGCCGGTTGATCTTGTCCGCGTATGCGGGTCCGATGCCGCGGCCGGTCGTACCGATCTTGCGCTTGCCGAGGAACCGCTCGGTGACGTTGTCGAGAGTGCGCGCATACGGCGCGATGACGTGGGCCGCGTTCGAAATGAGCAACTTCGAAGGGTCAACGCCGCGCTCGATCAACGCATCGATCTCGCTGAACAGCACGCCGATATCGACCACCACGCCGTTGCCGATCACCGGCGTCACATCAGGGGTGAGGATTCCCGACGGCAGCAGGTGGAGCGCGAACTTCTGGTCACCGATCACCACCGTGTGACCGGCGTTGTTGCCGCCGTTGAACTTCACCACATAGTCGACGCGGCTTCCCAGCACGTCCGTGGCCTTGCCCTTGCCTTCGTCGCCCCACTGGGCACCGACAATCACTACACCGGGCACTGGGCCCTCCCCTCACCCCGGAACTCGGCCGGGGGCTTGGTACATCTCGAGACTTACGTAGTGGAGCCCCGGGCGTCTGCCGACTCCCGGGGCTCCACCTGACGCGATTCGGTCAGATCTTCTTGCCGGCGGAGCCGAGCTGCTGGCATGCCTCGATCACGCGGGCCGCCATGCCTGCCTCGGCCAGCTTGCCCCAGGCGCGCGGGTCGTAGGCCTTCTTGTTGCCCCACTCACCGTCGACCTTGAGCACGCCGTCGTAGTTCTTCATCATGTGGTCGACCACCGGACGGGTGTACGCGTACTGCGTGTCCGTGTCGACGTTCATCTTGATGACGCCGTGGCCGACGGCGATCGAGATCTCCTCGGCCGTCGAGCCGGAGCCGCCGTGGAACACGAGGTCGAAGGGCTTGTCCTTGCCGACCGATGCTCCAACGGCGGTCTGGATCTCACCGAGGATCTCGGGGCGCAGCTTGACGGAGCCGGGCTTGTAGGAGCCGTGCACGTTGCCGAACGTGAGCGCGGTCAGGTAGCGGCCCTTCTCGCCGGTGCCGAGCGCCTCGACCGTCTTCAGGCCGTCCTCGATCGTCGTGTACAGCTTGTCGTTGATCTCGGCGGCGTAGCCGTCCTCTTCGCCGCCCACGACGCCGATCTCGACCTCGAGGATCGTCTTCGCGGCCTGCGACAGCTCGAGCAGCTCGGCTGCAAGCGACAGGTTCTGGTCGATCGGCACAGGCGAGCCGTCCCACATGTGCGACTGGAAGATGGGCTCCTGGCCGTTCTTCACGCGCTCGGTCGAGGCCGCGAGCAGGGGGCGCAGCCATGAGTCGACGTAGTCGGGGTGGCAGTGGTCGGTGTGCAGCGCGATCGTGACGCCGTAGGAGTCGGCCACCTCACGGGCATACGCGGCGAGCGCAAGAGAACCGATGACCTGGTCCTTGATGGTGGAACCGGACGCATACTGACCGCCGCCCACGGAAACCTGGAGGATGCCGTCGGACTCGGCCTCCGCGAAGCCCTGAATGGCCGCGGTGATCGTCGACGACGATGTGATGTTGATGGCCGGGAACGCGTACGAGCCACTCTTGGCGGCATCGAGCATTGCGTTGTAGGACTCTGGGTTGGCGAGTGCCATGCGTCTCTCCTGAAGTAGTGGGAAATGAACCGACACCCATTCTGTCAGACTTCGCCGACAGGCGGCATGGGCCGGGGGTCCCGGCGGCTCAGCCCGCGTGTTCGGTGAGGATGACGCGCGCTGCAGGAATGCCGAGCGTCACGCCGGTGCCAGCGATGGACAGGTCGATGGTTCCCGCCGCCGTCCGGCGCGCATGCACCTCCACCACTGCGCCGATGTCAATGCCTACCTCCCGCAGATGGCGCAGCAGCGCAGGATCGTCGTCCGAGACCCGGGCCACCCGCACGCGCTGACCCTCCGCCACGGAAGCGAGATCGGTCTGTTCCTCCGCGGGGAGGGAGCCGTCGGCTCCGGGGATCGGGTCGCCGTGGGGATCGTGGGTAGGCTCGCCCAGCCGGGTCGCGAGCCGCTCGACGAACTCGTCGGAGACGGCGTGCTCGAGCACCTCGGCCTCGTCGTGAACCTCGTCCCACGCGTAGCCGAGGTAGTCGACGAGGAACGTCTCGATCAGGCGGTGCTTGCGGACCGTGGCGAGCGCAATGGTGCGACCGGACGCGGTGAGGTCGACGCTGCCGTAGCGCTCGTGGGTGAGGAGCCCGCGCTCGGTCAGCTTGCGCACGATCTCGGACACAGACGACGGCGACAGCCCCAACCGTGCAGAGAGTGCGGTGACGGTGACCGGAGCGTCGGACCACTCGCCCGCGTTCCACACGGCCTTGAGGTAGTCCTCAATGGTCGTCTCAGTCGCCATGGTGCCCTTCCCGTCGGCCGTCGCCTTCGAGCATAGTGACCGCGCCTTCCTGCGGTCAGCGGTGCCCCGCGTCGATGTCGGCGTGCTGACGGATCCACGAGTGCATGGCGATCGACGCCGCAGCGCCGGCGTTGATCGACCTCGTCGAGCCATATTGCGCAATCGCGAGGGTGGCGCCCGCGACCTCGCGCATCGGGTCGGAGAGACCGGTCGACTCCTGGCCGAATACCAGCACACACGCACGTGGCAGGGTCGCAGTCTCGAGGGGAACGGAACCGGGCAGATTGTCGACCCCGATCACCGGCAGGCCCTCAGCCTTCGCCCATGCCACGAACTCCTCGACGGATGCGTGGTGACGGACGTGCTGATAGCGGTCTGTGACCATGGCGCCACGCCTGTTCCAGCGCCGGCGGCCCACGATGTGCACCTCGCGGGCCAGGAAGGCGTTGGCGGTGCGCACCACGGAGCCGATGTTGAAATCGTGCTGCCAGTTCTCGATCGCCACATGGAACGGGTGGCGCCGCTCGTCAAGGTCCGCAACGATGCTCTCGTGGCGCCAGTAGCGGTAGCCATCAGCGACGTTCCGGCGGTCGCCGTCGCGCAGCAGCTCGGGATCGAGTCGCGGGTCGTCGGGCCACGCGCCTTCGCCATCCGGGTAGGGCCCGACTCCGTGCTCTGGGGGGACGTCGTTCACCGGCTCAGGCTACGTCAGCATCCCTCGGGCGGCCGCGCGTCGAGTGCGGTGCTCAACGTGTTCATCCGCATCCACGCCGGGCCCACATCCGCCAGCGTGTCGGGATCGTGCGCGACGTCGTCGCGCACCACAGAGTCATGGATGTTGGACATGGTGATCCCGTGCCAGTGGTGGGTGATGACGGCGTCGCCTTCGAACCTCCGGCTCTGGATGCGCCCGTCAAGAAAGCTGACGATGCCCTGCAACGGACCGCAGAACTCCGTCCGCTCGCCCTCGCAGTTCACCACGACGCTGTTCTTGATCAGGTCCCGATGCGGCTGCTCGGCACGGGATCCCGGCGCCTGCCGGGCCCGGTGCCATCGATCTGCGCGACACGCGAGAGGGCGAAGGCCACCTCTGACGGATTGTCGGTCAGCGCTGCCGCACGTTCCCACGCACGCCTGGCCTCGGCCGAGCGCCCCAGCCTGCCAAGCAGGTGCCCCCGCGCCGCGTGACGCAGGTGAAAGGTGTCGAGTCCGGGTACACCATCGATGGCGGCGAGCCCCTTGACGGGGCCCTCCGACTCCGCGACTGCGACGGCACGATTGAGCGCTACCACCGGGCTCGGGGCCATCCGCATGAGCAGGTCATACAGCCGAACCACGCGGTCCCATCGCGCGGTACCGGACGCGTGCTCGGCCGCGATGAGCGCCTGCACTTGCCACGGTCCGAGTCGACGCTGCGCCATGGCCATGGCCAGCACGCGATGCCCCTTGGCGATCAAGCCGCGGTCCCACTTCGCCCGATCCTGGTCGGCGAGAGGTACGAGAACCCCGTCGGCGTCGACGCGCGCAGCCTCGCGCGAGCGGTGAAAGAGCTGCAGCGCAAGCAAGCCCCCCAACTCGGGCTCTCCTGGCAAAGCGTCGGCGGCGGTCGCCGTCAGCCGGATCGCCTGGTCCGCGAGTTGCGCCCGCGTGAGCGTACCGGCGTCTGCGGTGCTTGCGAGATACCCCTCGTTGAAGATCAGTGAGAGCACTGTGGCCAAGGTCTCGGCACGCTCGGACAGGTCCGCAGGGATCACGAGTGGAATACGCGCCGCCCTGATCTTGCGCTTGGCGCGGACGATGCGCTGCGCGATCGTCGCCTCTGGCACCAGATAGGCCGCGGCGATCTCGGCAGTGGTGAGTCCGCCGACGAGGCGGAGCGTCAGCGCGACCTGAACATCCCGCGCGAGTGCTGGGTGGCAGCACAGCAGCATCAGCCGCAGTTGCTCGTCGCCGACCTCGGTGAGTTCCTCGATGGGCCGACGGCCGTCATCTTCCGCTGAGGCAGGCTCAAGCAGCGGAGCGGAAGCCGATGCGCGCCGTTTCGCGGTCTGAGCGCGCCTCCACCGGTCTATCGCACTATTGCGAGCCACGGTGTAGATCCATGCCGCGGGGTTGTCGGGGACCGCGCCCTTGGTCCACGCTGCGGCCGCTCTGAGGTAGGCGTCCTGAATGCTCTCCTCAGCCAGATCCAGGTCATAGCCGCGGTCGGCGAGGAGGGCGAGAATCCTCCCGCCCTCCTCGCGCGCGACGCGTGTGAGCGCGTCGGCCGCAGTCTGCGACGTCGTCACATGAACGCTGACAAGTCCATGATCGGCCGCACCTCGACGGCGCCCTCGCCGACCGGGAGCTTGCGGACCCACTCGATCGCATCGTCGAGCGTGTCGACGTCGATGAGGTAGAAGCCGCCGAGGTGCTCCTTGAGTTCCACGAAAGGTCCGTCGATCACATGCGTGGCGCCCTCCTTGTGCCGCACAGTGGTCGCGGTCTCGGTCGGCAGCAGCGCCTCGCCCGCCACGAATGCCCCAGCGGCCGTCAGTTCCTCGTCGTAGTCGGTCCAACCCTTCATGTAGGCGTCGAACTCCGGGTCACCCGGCTCGGGGGACGGCAAAGTAGGGTCAGAGGCGATGATCAACAGATAGCGCATGTCGGTCTCCTTGGATGTACGAGCCCGGGCCAGCCCCGAGTCTCACCCTCATGACGCAGCACTGAGGCCACATCGACACCCCCGGCGCCAGGTTGCCGTGTCCGCGCCTCAACGTCCCCATGCTGGCGGACCCACGCGTGCATCGCAATGGTTGAGGAGGCACCGGGGTCAATGGACCGCGCCGGGGGTCATTGGGCCACGCGGGCTCTCCGCCCGGACGCGCCCCACGCCCGGCTCCGGGAGGGCCGTCACCCGCTAGAAGGAGACGTTCGGTGCCTGGCGCGCGGCCGGGTCCTCGGTCTCGAAGTACTCCTCGCGCGAGAAGTGGAACATCCCCGCGATGACGTTGACGGGGAACGTTTCGATCTTGGTGTTGAGCGCGCGCACGTTCGCGTTGTAGAACCGCCTCGCAGCGGCCACCCGGTCCTCGGTGTTGGTGAGCTCCTGCTGGAGCTGCATGAAGTTCTGGTCCGCTTTGAGGTCCGGATACGCCTCCGCGACCGCGAACAGACGGCCGAGCGCCTGAGTGAGCACGTTCTCCTGCTGGGCCTGCTCGGCCGGCGTCGAGCCAGGAGCGGCGGCGATCGTGCGCGCCTGCGTGACAGCCTCGAGGGTCTCGCGCTCGTGCTTCGCGTAGCCCTTGACTGTCTCGACCAGATTGGGGATCAGGTCGTGACGGCGCTGCAGCTCGACGTCGATCTGGCGCCAGGCCTCCTGCACCAGGTTTCGCAGGCGCACCAGAGCGTTGTACTGCACAATCGCCCAGATCACGACCATGACGATGATCGCGCCGAGCGCGAGGAAGAACCACTCCATGTCACATACCCCTGAGGTCGATGGCGGGGCACGCCCGCCGAGCGTCACGAGCCTATCGACGTTCCCCGGTGGACACTAGCCGCACCGCCATTCAGCCCAGCTGGCGCCAGTCCTCGATGCCGTCGCCGTCAGCATCGACGCCGATGCCCGTGTAGCGGCGGGAGGTGAGGGCACCCGGCTCGATGGCCCACGCCGGCCCCGTGAGCGGGCGCGTGGCGGCATCTCCATGCCGCACCTTGTACCCGAGCTCGGTGAACTCGCGGATCACGTGCGCGGGGATCCGGCGCGCGATGCCGGACACGACGGCCAACCGTCGGGCCAGATCATGCGCGCCTTGGCGACCGGCCGTCCAGACGTACACCGCGCCACCCTCGATACGGACCGCCATGCCCTCGACGTCGGAGTACAGCAGCCGCTCGATCATGCGCGGATCGATGACGGCGTGCCCGTAGCGGGCGTCATCGCACAGCACCCGCCACCGCACATTGAACTCGTGGGACTCCACGTCGATGTCGCGACCGCCGAGCGCCTTCGCGAGCGTGGCGGGCAGGCTCTGAGGCACGATGTCGATGCGCGGCAGCGCTACGGGCAGTTCCGCCATCGTCACCTGGTACGCGTGCACCGTGGCCGGTGCTCCGCGCTCGCGAGCAATCTCGTAGACCTGCGCGAAGGTCGCACACCGCTGCCCGTTGAACTCGCCGCGCACCACGGACTCTTGCCGGCGAGCGCCTCCCTCGCCGAAGGGGAAGGAGGCGAACCGCGAGTCGTACTCGAAGGATCGGGCGAGGTACTCCCACCCGTGAGAGTGCGCGAACGTCTGATACTCGTCGTGGAGGCGCCGGGCGCGCGTGAAGTCATACGCCGACCACGCTCCACCGCCCAGCAACGCCACCGCCGCAAGCGCCAGCAGCCAGCCCGAGCCGTTCGTGCCCACGACGGCGGCCACGCAGATCGCCGCGACGGCGATCCCGCCGCCGAGCGCTCGCATGTGGCGCACCATGGCGGTCAGACTACTCGCGGCGTGCCAGCCCCGGAAGGGCAGCGTGCGCGTTGACTACGACAGTCCTAGGTCATCGAGTCCGAACAGCGACAGGTACGGCAGGCCCTCAGCCTCGATGCGCTCGCGGGCACCGGTATCGCGATCCACGATCACCGCAACGGCCGCGACGGTGGCTCCAGCTTCCCGGATCGCCTCCACTGCGGTCAGGACGGAGCCGCCGGTGGTCGACGTGTCCTCGACGGCCACTACCGTGCGCCCCGCAATGTCGGGGCCTTCGATCCGCCGCTGCAGGCCGTGCGCCTTGTTCTCCTTGCGCACGACGAAGGCATCGAGCTCGAGCCCACGCGAGGCGGCAGCGTGCAGCAGTGCCGTCGCGACTGGGTCCGCGCCGAGGGTGAGGCCCCCCACCGCGTCGATGTCGGCCGGCCCGAACCCCGCCACCTCGAGCTGATCGAGGAGCACGTGGCCCACGAGCGGTGCCGCGCGGTGATGCAGAGTGATCCGGCGCAGGTCGACGTAGTAGTCGGCCTCCTTGCCCGAGGCCAGCGTGATGCGGCCGTGCACCACGGCCAGATCGGTGATCAGATCGCGGAGCTGTTCGCGAGGAGTCCCAGTAGTCATGCGGTCACAGTACCGGCGGTGATGGGGCAGGCGCGGGACCGGGAGGGGCGGCCGATGCGCGGGCTGAGCCACGCTGGACAGTGTCCGCTCAGTTGCGGCGCAGGGATCCCGAGCGACGCGTGGCCGCACCGGGCAGCATGCGCAGCAGGCCCACGCCTGCGGCGTAGCGAGCGCTGGGCGTCACGACGATGGCCTTGCGGCGCACACCGGCAAGAGCGGCCTCGACCACCTTCTCGGACGACAGCCACGCGATGTCGGGGTACTCGCTCTTCATGTATTCGAGATCCGGGCCGTCGTGGAACTCGGTGCGCACGAGCCCGGGCACCAGCGCCGTGGCCGAGACACCCGTGCCGTGGAGCTGACCCGCGAGGGCCTCGGTGAAGTCCCGCACCCAGCGCTTGTGCGCCGCATACGTGCTGTTCGACAGGTGGGCGGCGACCGAGGACACGTTGAGGATTGCCCCGTGGCCGCGAGACGTCATGGACTTCGCCGCTGCCTGCGACAGTTGCAGCGTCGCGGTGACGAGCACGTCAAGCGCCGCCCGCTCCTCCTCCCACGTCGTGGAGAGCATGCCGCGACCGAGTCCGTAACCCGCGTTGTTGATGAGCAGGCTCACGGGAGACGCCTCGTCACCGATTCGCTCTGCGACGGCGGCCCTGCCCTCTTCAGTGGACAGGTCCGCCACGAGAATCTCTGCCTGCACGCCCGCTGCGCCCCGGATCGTGTCTGCAAGCTCGGAGAGCCGGTCGCGGTTGCGCGCGACCAGTACGACGTCGTGCCGCGCGGTAGCCAGCTGCCAGGCGAACTCCTCGCCCAGCCCCCTGCTCGCGCCGGTGATCAGTGCGGTAGCCATGTTGCCCAGGGTACGCCGCGCCCACGTGGCGCCGGCGCGACCAAGCCCACGCGAGCGCATCGGCCGCACGCCTCCCGGTAGCGTGGGAGCATGCGCCTCGCCACCTGGAATGTGAACTCCATCCGTGCCCGCTGCGACCGCGTGGTCGAGTGGCTGGAACGCACCGACACGGACGTGCTCGCGATGCAGGAGATCAAGTGCAAGCCAGAGCAGTTTCCGCTGGCGCCCTTCGAGGCCGCGGGCTACGAGGTAGCGCTGCACGGGCTGGGCCAGTGGAACGGTGTCGCGATCGCATCGCGCGTGGGCCTGTCCGACGTCGACACCCAGTTCCCGGGCCAGCCCGCCTTCGGCAAGCCTGGGCAAGAACCGGTGGTCGAGGCACGGGCCATCGGCGCCACGGCCGGGGGCGTGCGAGTGTGGAGCCTGTACGTGCCGAACGGTCGAGGCCTGAACGACCCGCACTACACGTACAAGCTCGAGTTCCTGCGCACGCTGCGCGAGGCCGCAGCCGGGTGGGCGGACGAGCCGACCGCGCTCGTGGGGGACTTCAATGTGGCACCCACCGCCGAGGACATCTGGTCCGAAGAGGACTCGGAAGCGGAGACCCACATCACCGAGGCCGCGCGCGCGGCATTCGCCGACTTCACCGAGGCCGGCTACGTCGAACTGTCGCGCCGCCACCTGCCGGAGCCCCATAAGTACACGTTCTGGGACTACAAGCAGCTGCGATTCCCCCGTGACGAGGGCATGCGCATCGACTTCATCTACGGGTCGCAGTCACTCGCGGATCGCACCACCGCCGTGTCGATCATGCGTGACGAGCGCAAGGGCAAGGGCGCGTCCGACCACGTTCCCGTGGTCGCGGAGATCGACGCGCCATGAGCGGGTTCTCGCCGCCGCCAGGGCCCAGCGGCGCCACCGAGGGCTCGTCTTCGCGCGAGCCGCGAACGACTGAGCCCGCGGCCGACGCCCGTGAGACCGCCGGGCCGCGCAGCATGCTGCGCACCGGCAAGGGCGTCGCGGTAGCGGCCTGGGTAGCGATCGGTGCGGGACTGGCGCTCCTGGTGGGCGTCTCGTGGTCCGCTGCTCTCTCGTGGTCGGACCGCAACCTGGCGGAGGCCGAGTTAGGCGAGACGGGTGACCTCCACCCCATGCAGGTCGTACCAGGCATGTGCCTCGACTCCGTGGGCGACGACAGCTCGGTCGTCGACGCCGCTGTCGTGGCATGCGACGATCCCCACCTGGCAGAGGTGTTCACCGCGGCGCGGTTTGAGCTCTTCGCCTACCCCGGTGACGAGCAGATGATCGCGGACTCATTGGAGATGTGCGGCACCCGCCTCGACGAGCTGCTTCCCGAGGACTCCTCCTGGGTGGCGTGGGCCCCGTCGGAGGCCTCATGGGAGCGAGGGGACCGCGTGGCGCTGTGCATCGCGGTATTCGACGAGCCTCGCGACGAGCCGCTGAGCCCTGCCGGCATCGAGGCTCTCCAGGAAGACGAGCAGGACGACGAGCCGGCGCGCGACAGTCAGGACGCGTAGGGCGGGCTCCAGGTTCGGCGCCAACCTACGGCGCTCAAACGCGAGTGCGAACCGCTGCGGCCGCGGAGCGCGGGGCCGATTCCCGCGCGGAGATCGCCGCGTGGACTGCGGTGTCCCCGCCGGAGGCCAGCCACTCGAGAAGGCTCGCGGGCGTCGCGGGGTTGCCAGCGATCGTCGCGCGGATCTCGGGGTGGGAGTAAGCGATGCTCGCCAACTCCTGAGGCGAGGCATCCGGGCTCGCGGCGCGTTCGCGCAGCACTCGCTGGCCCCGTTCCTCGCGAACCGCGACCTCGCCGACCGGAGCCACGAAGGCCGGCATGCGACGCACGTGTGTGGCGGGGGCGGCGGCTAGCGCTGGCTGGAGGGAGCGGCTGATGGCATCACGAGCCATGACCGCGATCACGGTGATCGGGATGACGGGCAGCACCCACAGGAACTGCGCGTGGTGGACGTCCTCGATCCTCACCAAGAGTGCGGCGGACCCGATACACGCTGCGGCGCCGATGGCAAACGTCGCGCGTGACGTCGGGGTGAGTTCCACCCTCGGTAGGAACGAGGACGCCACGATGGCCAGAAAGAGGAAAGCAGTGATGACTAGGACGAACTCCTCCGCCGACCAGTACATCGCTAACCTCCCGGGCCGAGTGGCGGGAAGGACCTAAGCCCTCCCGACCTCGTTACCGAGCCTCGCATCGGCCGTCGTGACGCGGTATCCCCGCTTATGGGGGGAGAAGATGAACATTAGGTGAACGACTCGATCTCGCAGATGCGGACGCAAGCGACCGGACCGCGTATCCTGAAGCCGTCGACCAGGTGAGCCGAGGGGGTTAGACATGGAAGGGCCGCGTCGGATCGCGCTGGTCGAGGATCACGCCCTCATCGCCCGCGGCTTCTCGGATCTCATCGCTCAGGCTCCCGACCTGAAACTGGTCGCCGCGGTGGGGTCGGTGGCCGAGCTCGCCACGATCACACCCCCTCCCGTCCTCGTCGTGCTCGATCTGCGTCTCGCGGACGGATCGAACCCCGCCGCCAACATCTCCGCCATCCACGCACTCGGCGCGTACGTGCTGATCCATACCGGCGCGGAGGACCGCGCGCTGGTGCAGGCCGCAGCACGCTCGGGAGCCCTCGGCCTCGTGCGCAAGTCCTCCGACCCCGCGACCCTGCTGGCCGCGATCAGGCGCGCCGTGCGCGGCGACGCCGTCTTCAACACCGACTGGGCCGCCGCGATCGACTCGGACGCCGAGCTTCCCAATGCGCGGCTGTCGGAGCGGGAGCAAGCGGTGCTGAGCATGTACGCCTCCGGTGAGACCGCGGTGTCCGTCGCCACCGCCCTGGGCATCACCCGAGACACGGTCACCGACTACGTCAAGGCGATCCGTCGCAAGTACAGCAGCGTGGGACGCCCCGCAGCCTCCCGTGTCGACCTGTACCGGCGGGCCGTCGAGGACGGCATCCTCGAGTGAGCCGCGACATCCGGACGGCAGGCGCGCGCATGGAGCGCGTCGTCTACACGGCGTCCGGAATCGGGGCCATCGTTTTTGGCGCGCTGCTCGTCGGCGGACCCAGCGGCTTCGTTGCCCAGCGCACCCAGCTCATGCCGTGGTTCTGGGTCGGCTCACTGGTCTTCGCAATAGCACTCCCTCTGTCTCTCATCATCATCACGAGGGTGTCCGTCCCTGCGGCTCGCTGGGTCGCCCGCGCATCAGTGCTGGGCTTCATCGCGGCGCAGCTGCTGTGGGTCCCCGCCATGACAGTGCCCATGCTCGCGGACCACGGAGACCCCTGGCTTCAGGGGATCAATGCCCTCCCATCCACGCTCGCCGTGGTCGCATGGCGCAGCCGGTGGGCGTGGGCGGTTCCACTGGGACAGGGGCCCCTCGTCGCGCTCGTGCAGATCCAAGCGGCCGAGGGCCCGGCCCTGGACGCGGTGCTCAATGGGCTCGGCGCCGTGCTGTTCTGCTCGATCCTCGCCGGGACCGCCTTGGCCGTCGTCCGGGCGGCTGACGCCCAGGATGAGGCCGGCGAACGGGCTCGGACGCAAGCCTCCATCGACGCGCGCCGTCGTACGCGCGAGCAGGAGCTCGGCCGCATCGACGCGATCGTCCACGACGACATCATGTCGGTCCTGCTCACCGCCTCGCGCGCGGATCCGTCACCCGACCTCGCGGTGCAGGCCCAGCGCGCCCTCACCGCCATGACGGAGATCGCGTCGCCTGACCGGGATGCACCCGCCGAGTACACGCCGAGCGAGGTGGTGGCGCTGCTGCGCGCCACGGCCGGGGAGGTGATCGCGGATCTCGAATTCACCTACGAGCTCCGCGGGGCCGCCCACGTTCCCCGTGCGACCGTCGCTGCGCTGGCGGAGGCGCTCGCAGAGGCGCTGCGCAATGCGAGCCGCCACGCTGGTGACGGCGCCACCACCCGCGCGAACGCGGTGCTGGACGACGATGCCGTGGTGGTCACGGTCGAGGACGACGGCGACGGCTTCGATCCCCGCTCCGTGGCTGCATCCCGGCTGGGGATCCGCGTAAGCATCGAAGATCGCATGGCTGCGATCGAGGGCGGCGCCGCCTCGGTCAGCTCGCGTCCAGGCCGCGGCACCTGGGTAACGCTGATGTGGACGCGCCCATGACGGCCCCGCAGGACGGGAGCGCGGTGGAACGCACCGACGTAAGCCGACTGCTGTTCCTCAGCAGCACTCCCGCGCGGCTGCTGGTCGCACTGTTCATGGTGTCGAACGCCGTGTTCACCTTCGCGACGGCCGGTGTGCTCGAGAATCAGTGGCCCGCATTCGCCGCCATGGTGCTCGTGAACGCCGCGTCCGTGCTGCTCGTGCGCACCCACCCCGATCCCTTCCCCGCGCGCGACACAGCGATGGTGATCGCGGTGGTCGTGGCCTCGAGCATGCTGATCTCAATGGCATTGCCCGATGATGGGGAGCTGGGTAGAGCGACGTGGCATCTGGGGTCGAACACCTGGCTGCTGTTCTTCCTGGCAGTGCGTCGCAGGGCGTGGATCGCGTGGCTAGGTATGGCGCTCATGATCGTGATCACCGCCGCCTGGGGAGTGCAGTCCGGCCGGGGAGCGCTGACCGGCCTGACCATGCTCGACACGCACGTGGGCATCCTCGTGGTCGCCACGCTCTTCGCGCTCATCCTCCGGCGCACATCCGCGCGCATCAACGCACTCAACGAGCGGTCTGTCGCCTCGGCGGCCGATGCTGCGGCCAGCGATGCGGCAAGCGAAGTGCGGAGGGTGCGGGTGGCCGAGCTCGCGGAGGTGGCGGTCCCCCTGCTCCACCGCATCGTGGACGGCGGCTCCACGGACGCGGCCATGCGGCGCGAGTTCGCGCTGACGGAGGCGCTGCTGCGCGACAGCGTGCGGGGACGCTCACTCGCCGTGCCGGCAGTCGTCGAGGCGGCGTCCGACGCGCGCCGACGAGGCGTCGAGGTGACCATCCTGGACGACCGCGGGAGCGGCCCTGGAGATGGCGAGGTGCTGAGCCGGATGGTCGATGTCATCGCCTCGACACTCTCGCGCGCACATCGAGGCCGGGTGACCGTGCGCCTGCTCCCCGCCGGCCGGCAGTCCGCCCTCACGATCGTGGCGGACGACGGCGAGAGAGTCGAACGCACCGCGCTCGACGAGAGCGGTACGCCCACGCAGGACGGTCTTCGCTAGGCGAGCGCCTTGGCCTTCAGCCTCTCGTACTCATCCGGCGTGATCACGCGCGCGTCGAGCAGCTCCTTGGCGGCGCGGATCTGGCCAGCCGCACCCCCGGCCTCGTCCATCAGGCCCTTGGTGTAGTCCACCTGGGCCTCCCGGACCGCCTTCGCCGCCTCGACGTCACGCATCGCCATGCCCTTGCCGCGGGCCAATAGGTAGACGACGCTGCCGAGCACGGGAAGCAGCACGATGAGGACGAGCCAGCCCGCCTTGCCCCAGCCGCTCAGCTCGGGGTCGCGAAAGACATCGAGAATGATCCTGATGACGATCACGAAGAACGAGATCACGATCATGAACCACAGCGTGTACATGAGGATCGATAAGAAGCCCTCGAAGAAATCCATGGCGGTCGCCTTCCCGTGTGCTCGACGCCCCGCAGGCCAGGCCGGTCGCCGTCGGCGCCGATGAGGCCAGGCTAGCCATGGCCGCGAGTCAACGCGCGGCGAAGGGAGCCGCTACCCGAGCACGAGACGGCGCAAGGTCGTGAGAGGCACCATCCCGTGGCGCAGCACCCGGTCGTGGAACTCGCGGATATCGAATTCCGAGGCCGTCTCCGCCTCGGTCCGGATCGCCTGTATCTCGCGGCGCCCGATCATGTATGCGAGCGCCTGGCCCGGCAGGCCGATGTACCGGTCGACCTCGCCGGTGATCTGCTGGATGCTGAGCGGGCAGTGGGCCGCCATGTAGTCGATGGCCTCCTGCCGGCTCCACCGCAGCGCGTGCAGCCCGGTGTCGACCACGAGCCGGCACGCCCGCAGCGAGTCCGCCGCCAACATGCCCACGCGCGACAGATCCGAGGTGTACAGCCCCATCTCGTCCGCAAGCCGCTCCGTGTACAGACCCCACCCCTCGAGGTAGGACGTGACGTGGAGCTGGCGCAGAACGGGGTGAAGCTGAGTGGACTCAGCGTGCAGGGCGAACTGCAGGTGGTGGCCCGGAATCGACTCGTGGTACGTGATCGCCTCGAGCTCATAGGTCGACCACGCGCTCGGGTCCGAGGCGTTGAAGAAGAACTCGCCCGGCTTCGACCCGTCGACCGCGGGCGGCGAGTAGAAGGCCACCGGCCCTGAGGTGATCGCGTTCGCCACGCAGGCAGAGCGCGGCACGTGGGCGAACCACTCGGGTGCGGCCTCGTTCGCGCGCTCCAGCGCGGCAGTGGCATCGCGGACGATGTCCTCGCCAGAGCGGTAGTGCATCTGGGTGTCGTCGCGCAGCCGCGCGTAGATCTCCGCATTGTCGGTGGTGCCCAGCAGCGGGCCAGCGAGATCGCGGTACTCCTCCTCGAGCGCCTCGACCACCTCCAGGCCGAGCTGGTGCACCTCCGCTGGCTCCAGCGGCAGGGTCGTGTGCGCCCACACGAGGTCGCGGTAATGCTCGAGGCCTCCCTCGAGGTGCACCAGCCCTGCGTGCTCGTCGTCTCGACCGCGTTCTGCGAGGGCTCGCAGCGCATCGGCGTAGCGGCGAAGAGCCGGCCGCACCTCCGTCTCGATCACGCCCACGAGCGCCCCCGCCCATGCCTCGGGGTCGGAGGACTCGGTGGGCGGCGCCTGTGCCGCGAGCGCATCGGCGCCCGCAACCGGCTCGCTCAGATATGCCTCAACCGCATCGGCCGAGGCGGAGAGGTGGCGCGACAGGCCGATCCGGCCCTCGAGGGCCGCGGCCTGGACCGCCGCCACGAGGTCGTCGAGCAGGGGGGCGAGCGCGCTCATCTTGCGCAGGTACTGCTCGCCATGCTCGTCGGTCCGCAGCGGGAAGCGGCTCACGAACACCATCGCGAGGGGCAGCAGGCCCATTGCGGGATTGATCGCGTGAAGCTCGGAGCTCCACTGCAGCTGATGAGCCTCCGAGCGGGCGGTGAAGGCGATCGCATCCCTGAGTGCGATCTCCATGGGATCGTGCTCGTCGATCGTGAGTCCCTCGGCTTGGTCGGCGAACTCACGCAGGCGCTCCTGGCGGGCGGCCACGGCATCAGGTGCCACGTCCTCCCACTCCTCGAGGTGTTCGAGAGAGCAGTCCCACAGGTGGCGGTTGATGTCCGTCGTCTGGCGGTAGGCGTAATACTCGTCGGCAAGGGTGATGAGAGCGCTCATGTGCACGACTCTAATCCCGTCCCGGCGGTGGCGGGAATGCGCGTGGAACGACAAAAGCCCCCACCGCAGCAGCGGTAGGAGCCTTAAGTCGTGAGCGCGCCCGGAGGGATTCGAACCCCCAACCTTCTGATCCGTAGTCAGATGCTCTATCCGTTGAGCTACGGGCGCACGGCCGCGCGGGCCGAGTCACGAGTATACAGCCTCGCCGATGCCCGCCCGTCCGGGCGGAACATCGGCTCTCGTGGCGGAGACGGTGGGATTTGAACCCACGGATGGGTTACCCCATCACATCCTTAGCAGGGATGCACTTTCGGCCGCTCAGTCACGTCTCCCGATTGGTCCAGCACAGCGTACCGGTCCCATGGCGCACGGAGCAAAGCGGCTCCGTTCCCCTCGTCCGGCACTGGTGGTCGCCTGGGGGCCGGACCGCCGCCCTGTCCGGCAGTTGCCGACCAGGGGTGCCGGACAGGAGCTCCGGAGCCACTCCAGGCGACAGTGAGTGCCGGACAGGAAGAGCGGAGAGTGCGGGATTCGAACCCGCGGAGGCGGGTTACGCCTCAACAGTTTTCAAGACTGTCACCTTAGGCCGCTCGGTCAACTCTCCTTGGCGCGTGCTACGCGCCAGCCGTGCCATTGTGCCAGCCCTGCGGCAGTCCTGGTGAGACCACCGCCAACTCGTACAGCTCCGCCGCCTGAGCGAACTCGGCGTCGTACGTGGCCACCGTGTCGATCGAGGGATGAGCGACCGCCGCGCCGAGGTGAAGCGCCGCGAACGGCTTCAGCACCGCTGCCGCGTGCGTCGACACGGAGACGTTCTCGTCGGAGAATCGGATCACCGGAATGGTGCGCCGCACCTGGTCGACGATGTCGTATGCCCGGCCCTTGGTCTCCCGCGGGAACAGCTCCGCCGCCTGGCGCAACTCGGTGAGCCCCAGCTGAGTCATGGCGACGTCGTCGATGCGTGGCACCGCCCAGGCGTTCCACTCGTCGAAGTACTTCACGCCCGGCAGGAACCTGCAGAGCGCGGAGCCGTCGAGATAGATCACCCGTCCACACTATCGCCGCAGCGGCCGGACGGACTTCCAGACAATCCGCACAAGGGTGGTATTGGTGCCTCCTTGCGCGCCGGCGCTACGGGGCCAACTGACGCATCGCGAGCTGCACGACCGCGATCAGGGCCTGCTTGGTCGCCGCCTTCTCGCGTGCATCGGTGTACATGACGGGCACACCGGCAGGGATACCAAGGGCCTCGCGAACGTCCTCGAGAGTATGGCGGGCGACGCCATCGAAGCAGTTCACACACACCACGAACGGAACGCCGCGCCCCTCGAAATAGTCGACGGCCGGGAAGCACTGGTCGAGACGCTCGGTGTCCACCAGCACGACCGCGCCGATCGCACCGCGCACCAGGTCGTCCCACATGAACAGGAACCGGTCTTGGCCGGGGGTGCCGAACAGGTACAGCCACAGCGAACCCGGGAGCGCGATGCGCCCGAAGTCCATGGCCACCGTGGTGGTGGTCTTGCGGTCCGTCACGCCGCCGGCGTCATCGATACCGATCGACTTTTCCGTCATCGCGGCCTCGGTGTTCAACGGGTCGATGTCCGAGATCGACCCGATGAACGTGGTCTTGCCCACCGCGAAGCCGCCGGCGATGACGATCTTGACGACGGTGGGGGCGATGTGGGGCGCGGGGGTCGCGACCGCCGCGTCAGAGGGCTGCGATGCCATCGAGGACACTCTCCAGAAGGCTCAGGGACAGACCGCCGGACTCGTCATGGGTGGACGTGTCGTCGGCCGTTCCGCCGGTGTAGATCGTCAGGTAATTTTCTTCAGCAAGATCCGTCACCAGCACGCGGACCACGCCCAGCGGAAGCCGGGTGTGGGCCGAGAGCTCGGCAACAGATTGATATTGACCCGTAGCAAGCTGCAGGATCGTCTTCTTCTCGGGGGTCAGCCCCTTCAAAGCCTGTGGATCGGAGCGCGCCTCGACCAGCGCCTCCATCGGGAGGCCCGTGGTCGCCGCGCTCACTCGGCCGCCGGTGACGGCATACGGACGGACCCCGTACGTCTCGTCGTCGCCGAAGGGCGTCGTCGCGTCTGTCATGGCGGCCGTCTCCCTTACGAGCGCGTGTGACCGTCGGTGGGCAGGTTCTGACGCATCTCAGTGATCAGCTGCGGCGTGAGCGCATTCTCGGTGCGCGACACGAGAAGCGTCATCTCGTACCCGACCAGGCCCACGTCGCATGTCGAATCGGCGGCCACCGCCAGCACCGCGCCGTTCGAGACGCTCATGAGGAACAGGAACAGCTCGTCCATCTCGATGATCGACTGCCGCACCTCTCCCGCCCGGAGCTGGCGTGCGGCGCCGCGCGTGAGGCTGGCCATGCCGGACACCACCGCTGCGAGAGTGTCGCCGCCAGTACGGTCCAGGTTCTTCGACATCGCCATGAGCAGGCCGTCAGCGCTCACCACCAACGTGTGTCGGGTTCCCGGGACTGTCTGAACGAAGTTGTCCAGCAGCCATCCGAAATTGGTGGCCTCGGTACTGAGCTCGGTCACTGCGTCTCCTTGCAATTGCCGCTCCGGTTCAGGAGCGAGATCTCGATAGGCGGAATGGTGCTCGCGAAGGCTCTCATGAGTCGGAGGCCTCCGCGGGCTCGGTCTGGCGCTCGAAGGCCGCAACATCGTCGCGCGCCCTCTTGGTGCCCGAGTAGAAGGAGCTGAAGCGGCTGCGCACGGCGTCCGCGTCGCGCTCCGCCGGCGCGAGGGAGGCGTCCTCCTCGATGGGCCTGACCTCGACAGGAGCGGCGTCAGCGGGGCGGCGGCGCTGGAGCCCTGCGCGCGTCTTCTCCACCTTCGGCCGCTCGGACGCGAGAGAGCTGAGTTCGGAGAACACCGCGCTCGTGAGGTCTGCCCCGCCGTCACCGTTGTTGTCCGGCTGGATGACTGGCTGGTAGGTGGTCGCTCCGTCGGGTTCCGCTGCTTCGAGTGCGCTCGCACCGGCGGTCTCCCAGCCAGAGGCCTGGGCGAGCTCGTCGGGCGTGTACCCTGCCGCGCTCGAGGCCGCCGAGGGGGCAGTTGTCGGCCACTCCTCGGCCTCGGCGCCGTCGCCCACGCCGGGCTCGAACGCCTGCGGTGCGCTGTGCGGCTCCTGCCACTCCTCGGGCTGCTGCCCGGCGGGCTCCGCCTCGGTCCGCTCCCACCACGGCACGTCGTCATCGGTTGGCTGCGCGTCGTGCTGAGGTGCGGCAGACGCGGGCGCCTGGTACGGCGGGTCCGCCGCTGCGGGCGCGAAGGACGTCGGCAGGGCCGATGCGGCGCTTGGCTGGTCCAGGTGAGCCGGCTGGCTCTCGGGAGCCGATGCGGTCTCTGGGGCGGACTGCCACGATGCGGGCGCGACCGGCTGGTCGGTCACGGGCTGGTAGACGCCGACCGGTGGCGGGGTGGCAGCGCTGGGCAAAGAGGACGGCGCATCGGTGGCGGCCCACTGAGCGGCAGGCGCGCCGGGGGCCGTGCCCCCTGCATCCTGCGCGCGAGAGTCGCCGCGCCGGCCGCGGCCGAACAGTCGCGAGAAGAAGCCGGGCCGCTGCTCGGTCTCGTCGTCGACGGCACTCTGAATGAGCGCGTCGAGGCTCGGGCTTTGCTCAGCCGCAGGCTCTGCCGCCGGGTGACCGGGCGCAGCGGACTGGTCGACAGGCACCGCGCCCAGCACTGGGGTGGCGACCTGCGGGCCAGCAGGCTCCTCGCTTGCCTCGTCTGCAGGTGCTGCGTGGTGCGTGGCGCGCTCATTCTCGGTCCACTCGTCCGCTGCGACCTCCGGGCTCGGCATGAAGCCGGGTGCGGACGCCGCGTCGTCACGGGTCTCCGGCTGCGCGGGGATCTGCGAGTGCCACGGGAGAGGTGCCTCGACGCCAAGCTCGGGGGTTGCCGTGCCGGCCCCTGCGTCCCAGGGGGCAGCGTCGGGAGACGGCGCGTACGGCGAGTCGGCGTGCTGCGTCGCATCGTCCGCGAGGGAGACATGCTCGACGCCGCCGTACGATGCCGGCTCGGCTTCGTATTCGGGCGTCGCTCCAAACTCGGGCGCCGCGTCGTGTTCGGGCGTCCCGTCGGCCGGCGCGTAGGAAGCGGCGGGCGACTCGTCCTCGTCGTCGTCCAGCTCGAGCGACGGCACCACGAACGGGCCATCATCCCTGGCGGGTGCCGCGTCGAGCTCACTGCTGCGCGGTTCGTCGTGGTCGGGCTCGAGCAGGGGCTCTGGCTCAGAGGGAGCCGCGTTCGCGGTCCGTTCGGATCCTTCGGCCGGCGCGGGGCTCAGCTTGGGCATGCGGAAGAGCGGCAATCCGTCGCTCGCGGCGAGCGGCGCGTCTTCGGACTGCGCCGGCTGTTCTGATTGAACGGCCTCGTCCGACGGCGAATCACTCTCCGTGGGGACGGCGTCGTCGGAGAAGGTGACTCCCTCTGACCGGTCTGCATCCTGACGGGCCGTACCGCGATGGCGCTCGCGCCTCGAGAAGAACGCGACAGCACCCGCCGCCTCGGGGGCGCCGGTCGGCGCTGTTTCACTGGCCTGTGCCTGCTCGGCTGTGGGTGCACTGGGCTCAGGCTCGCCCGCATCGGCATCGCTCTCGCCCAAGCCGCCCAAGCCGCCCACGCCAGCAGCGCCGAGGTCCGTGGATTCGGCAGGGTGAGCGTCGTCGGATCCGAAGGCGTCGGCTGCCTCGTCGTGATCGGGCTCGAGCGACGGGATGGAGGGCTGCTCGCGGCGCGGCAGTTCCGGTGCGAACGAAGCCTCGGGCGCCCCTCCCACCTGCTCCTCGGTCTCGCGACGGGAACGGAAGCCGCGGAACATGGACGAGCGCTGCTCGGGAGACTGCGGGGTGATCTCTGTCGGCGAGATGGCGGGCGTGAACCCGCCCGCCTGCTCGGCTGCCAGGGCGGACATCTGCGCATCGGTCGCCCTGGCGGGCAGGCCGACGATCGACGTCTGCTCTCGCGACGCGTCCTCGGCCGCCGTCGCGCCCCGACGGCGGCGAGCGGGGAGACCTGCCGACGACGTGCCCGTCGTCAGCTCTTCGGGGTTGGTCGGCTCTGCCGTCGGCGCGGCCGCTGCGTCCGCAGCAATGCGGGCCTCGATCGAATCGGGGTCCGCCGCGTCCAGGTCCGCCCTCCCGGTAAGGCTGGCCCCTTCCTCGATGACAGTGGGAATGTAGGCGTCCGGGCGTGATCCGTCCGCGACGTGGGTAAGCTCCTCGGCCCCGTCATGGGGCAGGAGCGCCGTCGGAGCCTGAGCCTCCTCGTCCGCGGCGGGAGATGCAGCGTGACGCGGTGCCACGTCCTCATCGCGGACGAACAGCGCGCGAGGCATGGCCACGATCGCGAGCGTGCCTGCACCCTCTTGCGACTGGAGCTCGATGCGCGCGCCCACGCGACGGGCGATGCGTCCCACCACGAACAGCCCGAGCCGCTGCGCGCCGAGGATCTCGGATGCGGCGGTCGAGTCCACGCGGTCGTTGGCGGCACCGAGCTCCTTCTCCGTCATGCCGATGCCTGCGTCCTCGATCTCCACGACGAAGTCGTCGCCGCGCTCCGAGGTGCGCACCACCACTGCGGTGTCGGGGTCGGAGAACACCGTCGCGTTCTCGAGCAGCTCCGCGAGCATGTGCGCCACGATCAGGGCCGAGTGGCCGAGCATGGGCGGGTCGGCGTCGAGCTCGAGCTGGACGCGCTCGTACATCTCGATCTCGGAGGACGCGGTGCGGACCACGTCGGACAGTGGCATGGGGCGACGAAGGCGACGGCCCGTGTCGATCCCGGCCAGCACCAGCAGCGACTCCGAGTTCCGGCGCATCCGCGTCGCGAGGTGGTCGAGCGCGAAGAGGTTGGTCAGCGTCTCCTGATTGTCTTCAGAGCGCTCCATCTCGTCGATGGAGGACAGCTGGCGGTTCAGCAGCACCTGGTCGCGACGGGCGACGTTGACGAACATCTCCGAGATCGAACCACGCAGCGCGGCCTGCTCGCCTGCGATCGCGAGGGTGGCCGCGTTGACGCCGTTGAACGCCTCCGCGAGTCGTCCCACCTCGTCGCTGGACTCCACCGGGATCTGCACCTCGTTGACGTCGACCGTCTCCCCTGGCATGGCCACGCGTTCCACGAGTCGCGGCAACTCCTGTCGCACCGCGGTCGCCGTCGTGGTCAGGCGCCGCAGGGGGCCGATGATGCGGCGCGCGATCAGCAGCGCGACGACGATCGAGACGATGATCACGAGCGCGGCAATGGCGATCGTGAGCAGCAGCTGGGTCAGCGCGGCCTGCGAGGCTGCCGAGGCGCGCGACTCGATCTCGCCCAGCACGGACTCTCGCGCGGCCTCGTACTGCTCAGCCTCAGCGTCGACGGCGCCCGCCCACACGTCCGGGTCCTCCTGGGCGACCGAGAAGTCGAGGCCGCTCGAGATGCTGGTACGCGTGGAGACGAAGGACTCGGCCCGGTTGCCCGTGATGTCCGTGGAGGCGCCGAACGGGGGGAGGGCCCAGTCGTCGCCCAAGGCAAGCGATGACGCCTGCGCCCGCTCGAGAGCGAGGTTGGTGCGGAGCTGGTAGTCCTGCAGAAGGTTGATCTCGCCACCGTCGGGGGCGAATGCACCGACGCGGATGATGCGTTCGGCGAGCAGGCCCTCGCGCAGCATGCGCTCGTCGAGCGCGGAAAGGTCTCCATATGCGCGCAGCGTCTCGATCAACTCGGGGTCCGAGACCGCGACCACCACGTCGTCCGGGGCTGCGGAGATGCTGCCCAGCGCGCCGTCGTAGTAGCCGGTCAGCGTGGCGACGAGGACGCTCAGCGACCTCGTCGAGTCGCGAGTGGACTCCAGGTTGCCGAGGAGGTCACGGCCCTCGAGCAGCGATGCGACCGCTGCTTGGTTGCGGTCGTCGGCGCCGAGCTGATCGAGCTGCTCGAGCAGGCCGGCGACGGCGGCATCGACCTCGGGGTAGAGCTCCTGCAGCGCCTGCTTCCAGCGCTCGGGCTCGACGTATGCCGCCTGGGCTGCCTCGTTCTCGGCACGAATCTGGTCCGCCAGAGCCCGCAGCTCCTCCGAAACCGCTCCGGGTGCATCAGCCGCGATGGACTCGATCCCTGTGGCCGCGGTCTCGTAGCCCTGCGTCATGGCAGCCGCCGTGGCCTCATCGGGGAAGGTGGCCCACTCGCCGCCTGCGGCGGGAACGACCTCGACAGCGCGCTCGGCCTCCAGGATCGCAGCGTTCTCGGTCGAACCGAGCACGCCCACGACTTGCTCGCGGAGCTGGGCGGCGCGATCGTCCTGCTCCTCGGCGTCCGGCGCCGGCTCGAAGGCATCGATCGCAGCCCCCACGTCGGTCAACGCCCATCCGGTGGCGCTGATCGCAGCGGTGAGCGCATCCGAGCCGTCGTCCTCGCTCGAGACGAAGTTGATCGCCGCGCGGCGCTCCTCCTGGAGCACGCTCTCGAGCGACCGGGCCTCAGCAAGGGTGTCGACCAGCGCGGAGGTGTTGCGCGCCGCGCTGAGATCCTGCACCGACCCGAAGGTGATGAAGCCTGCTGCGAGCACGAGCACGAGAATGGGCACCGCGACCACCGCGAGGAGCTTCCCGCGGATACCTAGCCTCTGGAGCATCTATTCTCTCCCTCATGTCCCGCTGCGCTTGCGGCGTCCGGTTCCCGGACGCGCTTCCATGCGCCTGGACCCCCCACTTATCGGCCGCCCTGCCGAGAACCTGAAATCTTAGGGCCGACTTATGGAGTGAGACGCTACAGTGACGCGGCCATGACGCGAAGACACGGGAGCAATAGTGTGAGAATCGCCACTTTCCATGATCACGGCGGCCCCGAGGCCCTGGTGCTCGGCGAGGCCCCCGAGCCGCGGCCCGGCCCGACGGATGTGCTCATCCGCATCCTCGCCGCCGGAGTGAACCGCGCCGACGTGCTCCAGCGCGAGGGCCGGTACCCGCCTCCGTCCGGCGCCCCGAAATGGCCGGGTCTCGAAGTCGCGGGCGAGATCGCCGCGGTGGGCGAGGGCGTGGAGCGATGGGCCGTCGGAGACGCGGTGTGTGCCCTGCTGCCCGGCGGCGGGTACGCGGAGCTGGCAGCGGTCGACGCGGGCCTGGTGCTCCCGGTTCCCGCGGGCCTGACCATGGCCGAGGCGGGAGGGCTCATGGAGGCGGCGTGCACGGTGCAGTCCAACCTCCAGGCGGCCGATGCGCGGGCTGGGGAGCGCTTGCTCGTGCACGGAGGCTCGGGCGGGGTGGGGCACCTCGCGATTCAGATCGGCATCGCTCTCGGTCTTGACGTGTGGGCGACCGCGGGCGGGCCCGAGCGCGCGGCACGGTGTGCGGAGCTCGGCGCGCAGACAATCGACTATCGCGACGACGAGTTCGAGACCACGATGGCGGCCGCCGGGGGTGCCGACGTGATCCTCGACGTGGTGGGTGCTGCCTACTTGTCCCGCAACATCGAAGCACTGGCCTCGGGAGGGCGGCTCGTGGTGATCGGCATGCAGCGAGGCGCACGGGCGGAGCTGAACCTCGGTCAGCTGCTGACCAAGCGAGCCCACGTGATCGGCACCACTCTCAGGTCGCGGCCTCTCGCGCAGCGGCGTGCGATCGTCGCCGCGGTCGAGGAGCAGATCTGGCCCCTCGTCCCCCAGGCCGTGCGACCGATCATCCACGCGACGGTGCCGCTGAGCCGGGCCGCAGACGCGCATCGGGCGCTGGAAAGCGGCACGGTGTTCGGGAAGCTCGTGCTCACGACGGGCGACTGACCCGGCCCGCGCATCGGCCGTCCGGAGGCTTGTGTCAGCGCAGGTTGCCCGCCGCGAGCGAGGCCGCGAGCGCCGGCGAGGTGGGCAGGCGCGGAATGAGGGTCGCCTGAAGCGCGTGATAGATATCCGCCTTCCCCTCCCAGACGGTGCGCGACACCCGGTTGCTCGGGCCGAGCTCGTGCCACCACGACCCGCCTTCGCGGTCCAGGTGGTGCTCGCCCACGTAGTCCCACCAGCGCTGATACTGGTCGGCGTATGTGGCCTGTCGGGTGACCTGCCACAGCACGGCGGCGGCGGCGATTGCCTCGGCCGCGACCCAGTGCATGCGCTCGCGCACCACCGGCCGACCGTCCCAGTCGACGGTGTAGACGAACCCGGTCGCTCCGTCCACGCTCCAGCCCTCCCGGACTCCCGCGTCGTAGAGCGCGCACGCGTCGTCGCGCATCCATTCGGGGTGTGCCAGGCCCGACTGCTGCAAGGATGCGGCCAGCTGAAGGGTCAGGCGCGCCCACTCGAACCAGTGGCCGATGGTCGCGCCGTACGGACGGAACGGGTGCGAGGGTGTCTCCTCGTTGTACGACAGCACGGGATCCCAGTGCGCGTCGAAGTGCTCGGGCAGGCGCCAGTGATTGCCGCGGGCGTAGCCGTGAACGGCGCGCTCGGCGATGCGCAGCGCGCGCTGCAGCAGCGTCTTGTCCCCTGTGATGTCCGCCGCCGCGAGATAGGCCTCGACAGTGTGCATGTTCGCGTTGATGCCGCGATAGTCCTCTTCGCCCGACCAGTCCCGCGCGAATGCCTCGCGGCTCATGCCGGCCTCGTCGTCCCAGAAGTGCTCGGTGTGGACGGCGATGGCCTCGTCCAGGAGCTCACGGGCCTCGGGGCGGCCGGCGGCGGTGGCGGATGCCGCGGCGAGGATTACGAAGGCGTGGCCGTAGGCCTGCTTCGCGGTGTCGGTGGGGCCGTTCGCGTTCACGGCTGCGAACCACCCGCCATGCTCGTCGTCCCTGAGCCGGCCGCGCAGCGCGTCCAGGCCGTGGTCGGCGAGTGCCGCCGCTCCCGGTCGGCCCATCATCGTGGCGAGGGAGAACGAGTGGGTCATGCGGCACGTGATCCACAGCTCGATGTCGTGGTTCTCGACGCGCTCTCCCGCCTCATCCAGCCAGCCGAAGCCGCCGCTAGGGTCCGCACTCCCCGCGCCGAACTCCAGCAAGCGGTCTGCCTCGGCCTCGAGCCAGCGATGGTGGGCAGGGGTCGTGAGCCACGTCATGACACGAGCCTAGGGCGTGGGTTGCGGGCTGAACAGGGCTGCGGGGTCAGCGCACCACGAGGCGATCAGGGTCGATGAGCCGTTCGAGCAGCGGCAGGATGCCATCGTCCTCGACCGAGCCCAGCACCTCGTTCGCGATGGTGCGCACGTGCTCGGGCGCGGAGGCCATAGCGGCCGAGTGCCCGGCCCACTTGAGCATCTCGGTGTCGTTGTTGCCGTCTCCCGCCGTGACTGTGTGCTCGAGTTCGACGCCGAGCTGACGACGCAGAGTCTCGAGCGCCGAGGCCTTGGAGACTCCCGGCGGGGTCAGATCCAGCCACGCCGAGTAACCCACGGCGTAGGTGACGTCGTTGAGGCCGATCCGGTGAACCAGGTCATCGAAGTGGCTGACGTCCTGGCCAGGTGCCCGGATCACCACGCGCGTGGCCTCCTCGTGAGCGAGGTCGTCGAAGTCCTCCACCACTCGCTGGCGCCCCTCCAGCTCTCCCATCGGGAACTCGCGGTTAACGCGGAAGCCCACGCCGAGGTCCTCGACCGCGAAGAACGCGTCAGGCATCTCCTCGCGGATCAGCTCGAGCGCGGCGCGGGGGTTGAACGTGACAGTCTCGACGATGTCGTAGCCGCCCGGGCTCGCCGGATTGAGGCGGACGGTCACGGCGCCGTTCGAGCACACCGCCCAGCCGCGCCGGATCCCGAGGGTCTGCGCCACGGGCATCGTGCCGACGATGTTGCGCCCGGTGGCGAGGATGACGTGGTTGCGGCACATGCGCACCTGTTCGATCGCGCTCACCACGGCGGGCGAGATGTCGCCGCCCCAGTGCATCAAGGTGCCGTCGATGTCGAGGCCGATCAGTCGCCAGGTGTCGTTGTCGAGCGGACGGCTGAGCTGATCGGGAGCCTGGTTCATGCGACGAGCCTACGACGGCCAGGTGACGCCCCCGTCAACCCTGGCGCGCTGTCCCACCACCCGGCTCCCCGCACCCCCACCCCGCTCCCCCCATCACTCCCAATGGTCGGTGGGACGCGTGTGGCGGATGTGACACAGGGGTGTGCACGTGTGGCTCAAGCGCCCCCTGAGTCACACGGACCATTGGGAGTGGAGGCGGCGAAGAGGTTAGGCGACCGGCTCGAAGCGCTCCAGGCCGCCCAGGAACGGGCGCAGGATCTCGGGCACATGGACGCTGCCGTCGGCCTGCTGGTGGTTCTCGAGCAGCGCCACGATCCACCGGGTGGTGCCGATGGTGCCATTGACCGTCGCCACCGGCGTGGTGCCCTGCTCGCCGCGCTCGCGGATCGCGAGGCGACGGGCCTGATAGGTGGTGCAGTTGGAGGTGGATGTGACCTCCATCCACCGCTCCTGGCTCGGCAGCCACGCCTCGCAATCGAACTTGCGCGCTGCCGAGGACCCGAGGTCGCCCGCTGCGGTGTCGATCACCCGATACGGCAGCTCGAGCGCCTGCAGCATGCGCTCCTGGATCTCCAGGAACCGCTCGTGCTCAGCCGCCGCATCGGCCGCCGTGACGTAGCTGAACATCTCGACCTTGTGGAACTGGTGCACGCGGATGATGCCGCGGGTGTCGCGTCCCGCGGAGCCGGCCTCGCGTCGGTAGCACGCGCTCCAGCCCGCGTAGCGGAGCGGTCCGTGCGCGAGGTCGAGGATCTCGTCCGTGTGATAGCCCGCGAGCGCCACCTCCGATGTCCCGGTCAGGTACAGCTCATCGCGCTCGAGGTAGTAGATCTCCTCCGCGTGGCTGCCGAGAAAGCCCGTGCCCGCCATGGTCTCGGGGCGCACCAGCGTGGGGGTGATCATGGGGCTGAAGCCGCCCTCCTGAGCGACGTTCATCGCCGCGTTCAGGATCGCGAGCTCGAGCCGCGCTCCGATTCCGGTGAGGAAGTAGAAGCGCGCCCCCGACACCTTGGCGCCGCGCTCCATGTCGATCGCGCGCAGCCGCTCAGCGACAGCCAGGTGGTCCTGCACGTCGATGCCCTCGGCCGCGAAGTCGCGCGGCTGGCCCTCGTGGCGCAGCACCGTGAAGTCGTCCTCACCGCCGCTGGGCACCCCGGGCTCGGGGATGTTGCCCAAGGACCGGGCGAGCTCGACCGCGCGAGCTGCTGCCGCATCGGCGCTTGCCTGGAGTTGCTTGACCTCGGCGGAGAGCTGCTTGGTGCGGGCCAGCAGTTCCTGCTTGGCCTCGCCCGACGACTGCGCGACCTGCTTGCCGAGCGCCTTCTGCTCGGCGCGCCTGGCCTCGAAGTCTGCGAGGGCGGCCCGGTGAGCGGAGTCCGCGTCCAGCACCTGGTCCACGATCCCCGGATCGGCTCCCCGAGAGCGCTGGCTGGCTCTCACGACGTCGGGCTCGGCACGCAACAGCTTGAGGTCGATCATGCCCGCGAGTCTATCGGCGGCGCGTAGGCTCACCTCATGCTTGGCACCGTCCTCGGATCAGTCGCTCTGATCCTCGCCCTCGTCGCGCTCGTGATGGCCGTCACCCTCACTCGCAGCCTGGGTGCCCGCGACCCTCTCGCTGTTCCCCGGATGTGGCGGCGCGTGCTGATGGTGCGCTCCACCATCCCGGGCAACACGGGGCAGTTCTCGCCCGACTCGCACGAGAAGACCTCGATCGCGTTCATCGCGAACCCGACCAAGGAGGGCGTGCAGGAGATGCACGAGCGGGCGCTGCGCGCGTGCTCGATCCGCTATCTGCCGCAGCCCATGTGGTTCCACACGACCCTGGAGGACTCGGGGTACGGGATGGCCAAGGACGCGATCGCCGCGGGCGCGGACGTGGTGGTCGCCGTGGGTGGTGACGGCACGGTGCGCTCGGTGGCCGAGGCATGCGCAGGAACCGACGCCAAGATGGGCATCCTCCCGCTCGGCACCGGCAACCTGTTCGCCCGCAACCTGGACTTCCCCGTGGGCGACACCCCCGCGCTGCTGCGGGCCATCCTCGACGGCGACGACCTCACGGTGGACGTCGGGTACGTCGACATCGAGCGCGCGTTCACCGGGCACGGCGAGGACGGCCGCTACCTGTTCCTCGTGATGGCCGGAGCGGGCATGGACGCGGAGATGGTCGCGAGCACCAATCCCACACTCAAGCGGCGGCTGGGCTGGCTCGCGTACTTCTTCGCCGCGCTGCGCCATCTGCACGACAAGCGCATGACCGCGACCGTGTCGATCGACGGTGCCCATGCGGTGCAGAACGAGATGCGCACGGTGCTGGTCGCCAACGCGGGCCGGCTTCCCGGCGGGCTGCAGCTCATCCCGGACGCGTCGATCACGGACGGCCAGCTCGACATCGCGACGCTCGATGCACGCGCCGGGATCGTCGGCTGGACCGATCTGTTCGGGTCCGTGGTCGCTCAAGGCGCGGGCATCAAGCAGTCGGAGCTGCTCAAGGCCTGGCGGGTCTCCCGCATCGATCACGCGCGTGGCAGAAAGGTCGAGATCGAGATGGATGCCCCCTACCGCGTCCAGGTTGACGGCGAGTCACTCGGGCGCGCCAAGCGGGTGACCGCTTTCCTCGAGCCAGGAGCGCTCCGAGTGCGGGTGCCCGCGAAGCCTGTCGCGCGCGGCTGACCGCTCTATCGGTGTGGGCGCAGCCTGCGGACTCTGGGCCCCCGAGGCCCAGCCGGCCAGCCAGCGGTGGTGACGGTCAGCGCTCAGGCGTGCTGACCGCGCCTCAACTCATCCACCCACGTGCGCGCGGTCGCGAAGTCCGCGTCCGACGTGCCCGTCGCGATGGGCGTCACCTCCCGGTGCACCGCCGGGTACGAGCCCAGGTACCGCACCACGGGGCAGGTGCGCCGCAGCCCCATCAGAGCCTCAGCCATGCGCTGCTCCGCAATGTGACCGAGAGCGTCGATCGAGAACGAGTACTCGCCGGGTCGCTCGCCGATGGGCCGTGACTCGATTCGCGACAGGTTGACGCCGCGCACCGCGAACTGTTCGAGCATCTCGAGCAGCGCGCCCGACTTGTCGGTGGGCAGGTGCACGACGAGCGTGGTCTTGTCCGCTCCCGTGGGCGCAGGCGGCTCCTCGGGTCGCCCCACGCGCACGAACCGGGTCGCGGCGTTCACGTTGTCCGCGATGCCGTCCGCCAGCACCTCAAGCCCCAGCGCGGCCCCAGTTCCCGGCGGCGCGAGGGCGGCGTCGAAGCCCACCTGATCGGCCGGGATCGCCGCGTCGGCGAGTAGCCGCGCAGCCGCGGTGTTCGAGGAGGACGGGACAAAGACGGCATCGGGCAAGGTGGCGTGCGCCCACCGCCGCACCTGTGCCCAGCCGTGCGAATGGGCGCTCACACGCCGGATCTGGCGCACACGTACTCCGCGCCGCACCAGCAGCTCGAATGCCACGGGCAGCACGGTCTCACCCACGATCACGAGCGGCGAGCCTTCCGCCAGCGTGTCGAGCGTCGCGGTGACGCCCCCCTCGACCGTGTTCTCGATCGCCACCACCGCGTAGTCGGCGTCTCCTCCGCGCACGGCGGCGATGGCCGTCGGGACGTCGATGACGGGAATGTACTCTGCCTGGTCCGGAGGAACCATCCTGCGCAGCGCGGCCTCGGTGAAGGTTCCCTCCGGCCCCAAGAAGGCGTAGCGCGGCAGGCCGGTCACTCCCGCGGCTCCGGAGACTCCGGGTGCCCGTCGGCCGGCGCGTTGCTGTCAGAACCAGCCGTGTCGTCAACGGCAACCTGGTCCTCGGACATGTCGACGCCGGCGTCGTCAGCGCCCCACTTCCCGCGGCGTCCTACGGGGGCGCGGCCACCGGGAAGGGAGCCGCGCACGCGGCGGGCTGTCACGGCCATCATGACGTCACGGTACTGGCTCGCGCGCGCCGCCGCCGACCGTGCGCCGGAGCTCTGCGGCCGGTGCCGGATCTCGCACTCGACCTCGGTCACAGTGAGGCCCGCGCGCAGCACGTCGATGGTCATTCCCACCTCGAGCCCGGCGCCATGCGCGAGCGGGATGGCCGCCTCGAGGGCGTCTCGGGTGAGACAGCGGATGGGTCCGAGCGGCTCCGCGGGCACCCAGCCCGAGGTGCGCTCGATGGCTCGGCGGGCCGCCTTCGACGAGGCCCCGGTCGCCTTGCCGGGAACCTCGGTGAGGGCGATCGCCAGATCCGCCACGTGCTCGGTCACGGCCGGCACCAGTGGCGCGGCCCCAATGGCACGGTGGCCGAGCCCTCCTGGCAGCAGCAGGATGGCCCGCGAGGTGCGGCCGGGCTCATCGCGCATGCCGATGACGGAGGCCCCGGTCTCGACGGATGCGGTCCGGCCACGCTGATGTGAGTGGCGCACCACGACTGCGCCCGCCTTGCGAGCGAGCTCCTGAGTGTTGTCACCAGAGGCGTCGTCGACCACGAGGACCAGGTCGACGCCCGGAATGGCGCGGGCGGCCCGTACCGTCGCTGCGATGCGCCGCGCCTGGTTGTGAGCGACGATGAGGGCAGCGGCGCCGCGCAGGTCCTCAGGCTCCTTGCCCGCGAGACGACGGCGGGCGGCAGAGCCCCGGGGCCGCTTGCGCGCAGGAGCGGGTGCCCGCTCGGCGACCTCGCCGACCGGGCTCGTCTCGACGAGCGCGTCCCCCTTCGCTGGCGATGGGGACGCGGTTTGCTTGCGCTTCGCGGCCACGCGAACAGCCTAGCGTTATCACTGGGACGTTTTGTCAGACGTTGACGCAAACGTAAACGTCTCGTGACCCAACGCCACGGAGCCGTTGCCATTGCCGGACCCGAGGTAATGGTGGGAGAGTGGACACCATGCATGAGCGCGCCGGAACACCTGCCCAGCCCCAGGACCTCATCGATCCGTCAGCCCTGCTGTCGGCGTACTACGACCTGGTCCCCGATCCTGCCGAGCCGGATCAGCGCGTCGTGTTCGGCACGTCGGGCCACCGGGGCAGCGCCTTCGACACCGCGTTCAACGAGGCTCACATCGTCGCGACGACCGCCGCGATCGTCGAGTACCGGCGCGGCCAGGGCACCGACGGGCCGTTGTTCCTCGGCATCGACACCCACGCGCTGTCCCTGCCCGCCATGGAGACCGCCATCGAGGTGCTCGTCGCCGCCGAGGTCGAGGTGCGAGTCGACGCCCGCGGACGCTACACGCCCACTCCGTCCGTGAGCCACGCAATCCTTACCGCCAACGGCGCGACATCGCGCGAGGGCCTGCGCACCTCCGGGCCCGGGCTCGCTGACGGCATCGTCGTCACCCCTTCGCACAACCCGCCGCGCGATGGCGGTTTCAAGTACAACCCGCCTCACGGCGGTCCGGCCGATGCGGACGCGACAGGGTGGATTGCCCGCCGCGCCAACGAGTTCCTCGTCGGGGGCGCTTGGAAGCAGATCCCGCGTGTGCGCTACGCGCTCGCCCGGACGGCACCGCAGGTGAGGCCGCACGACTTCATGGCCAACTATGTGCGCGACCTGCCGAACGTGATCGACATGGACGCCATTCGCTCGGGCAGTGTCCGGATAGGCGCCGACCCGCTCGGCGGCGCGGCTGTCGACTACTGGGGCGCGATCGCTGAGGAGCACCGCCTGGAGCTCACCGTGGTGGACGAGACGGTCGACCCGGCGTGGCCGAACATGTACCTCGACTGGGACGGCAAGATCCGCATGGACTGCTCGTCGCCCCACGCGATGGCCGGCCTTCGGAAGCTCATGGACGACCCCAACGCCCCCTACGACCTCGCGACCGGGAACGACGCGGACGCGGACCGCCACGGCATCGTCACTCGCGACGGCGGCCTGATGAACCCGAACCACTTCCTCGCGACCGCGATCTCCTACCTGTATGGCGGAGCCCGGCCGGAGTGGCCGTCGAACGCCCGGATCGGCAAGACGCTCGTGTCCTCGAGCCTCATCGACCGCGTCGGCCGCCAGCTGGGCCGCACCGTCGAGGAGGTGCCGGTGGGATTCAAGTGGTTCGTGCCCGGGCTCCTGAGCGGAGAGGTCGGTTTCGGCGGCGAGGAGTCGGCCGGCGCCTCGTTCCTGCGCCGCGACGGCCGCGTGTGGACCACGGACAAGGACGGGATCATCCTGTGCCTGTTGGCCTCCGAGATCGCGGGTGCCACCGGCAAGAGCCCGTCGGAGCTGCACCGCGGGCTCACGAACGAGCTGGGTGAGAGCTGGTACGCGCGCGTCGACGCGCCCGCCACCAAGGCGGAGAAGGACACGCTGAAGAAGCTCTCTCCCGAGCAAGTCTCGGCGACCAGTCTCGCGGGTCAGGACATCACCGCCAAGCTCACCGAGGCACCGGGCAACGGCGCCGCCATCGGCGGGCTCAAGGTCACCACAGCCGATGCGTGGTTCGCCGCGCGCCCGTCCGGCACCGAGGACGTGTACAAGATCTACGCCGAGTCGTTCGTCTCGGAGTCCCACCTGGGCGAGGTCCAGTCCGCCGCGCGCGACGTGGTTTCCGAGGCGCTCGAGGGCTGAGTCTCCGTGCGTCACGGCCGGTCGATCCACCGCCCGTGCGCATGCGCGATCGCCACAGTCTCTCCGAAGTCGAACGATGAACCCACATGGATCTCAGGGTGGAGGGAGCCGTCGACCGGTTCGCACCCCACGCGGGTGACGTCCCGCCGCCGTGCCGCGTCCTCGACCGCCGCGTCGATGTCCGCCCGCGCCCCCGCATCGGCTTGATAGAGCGCGACGGTGTGCCAGACCGCGAGCGGACCGGGAGGCAACGCGCGCTCCACGTCCGCGAGCACGGTGGCCGCATCGCCCGCGACCATTCGTACCGGCACTGCGCGACGGACGGCGATCGCCTTGCGCAGCCGCGCGAGCCGGTCCTCGTGCTCGGGCCACACGAGCGCCTCGAGCCAGGCCGACTGCTGGGCGTCGGTCGCATCGATCGGGTCAAGGTCGATTCCCGTGCGGCTGGCCAGGCGCGGCGGGGCCGCGGGCAGACCGAACCCCCCGCGGTTCTCGCACTCCAGCACGAGCTCGCCTGAGCCCAGGTGCGCGTCCCGGCCGCTACCCGAGTAGCGGTAGGCGAAGCGGTCCAGGCACAGGTTCAATCCGGCCGATGCACCGATGTCGATCGCGTGCAGGCCCGCCTCGGTGCGCGGCAGCCACGGCAGCAGGACAGCGGTGCGCCCGACCTCGTTCGTCTGGGTGCGACGCTCGCACCCGATGCGGACCAGCTCCTCCTCGTGGGCGAGAGCGAAGTCGCGAAAGGCCGGATACGCGTCCTGCGGCTCTCGCACGGCGCCGGAGGCGAGGTGCGGATACCAGGCCGCGAGCGCATCGGCCGGGCGAAGCAGGAGCTTGACCCCCGCGAACAGCAGGTTCAGCGGCGGCACGTTGTCGATTCGGGAGACCAGGCGCAGCATCACGTCGTCCTGTGCGATGCGCAGCGCCAGCCCCTGGTAGAGCGGCGAGTCGGGGGCGTGCGGGATCCATTCCTGCACCACAGCGGCGGTGCTCTCAAGGTCGTCGCGGTCGCGCGCCGACCAGTCGAAGGTGGCCATGGGTGAGACTCTCACAGTCTTCGCCCGTCGCGCCCAGAGCCGCGGCGGGTCCGGGCGGCACCTGTCTGGCGCTGCTGCGCGCTGTCGCTGGGGCGCCGCGTCGGTCACCGGCGCTAGCGTGAACCGCATGAGCACCCTCGCCGTAGCCGACGTCCGCGCGCTGCGCATGCGCGCGCTACTGCTGGCGGGCAACCACCCCCATGGCACCGTGCGCGAGGTGGTCACCTGGATGGGCGCCATGCAGGCGCAGGACCTTGCGAGCGGGCTCTGGTCGCTCGGGATTCGGCTACCGGGGCGGACCGAGGGCGACATCACGGCGGCGCTCGAGCGGCGCGAGGCGCTGCGCACGTGGCCCATGCGCGGCACCGTGCACCTGGTGCCGTCGCGCGACGCGAGGTGGATGCTCGACCTGATGTCCGCGAAGCCGCTCGCCGGCGCCGCCGGGAGGCGCGAGCAGCTGGGGATCACCGAGGACACCGTCCAGCGCGCCAACGCCGCACTTCAGGGCGCCCTGCGCGGCGGCAAGAGACTCACGCGCGCGGAGTGCCTCGCGGCCGTGGCCGATGCGGGGGTCGAGACCCCCGGCCAGGTGGGCTATCACCTGCTCTGGTACGCGTCGCAGGTGGGGCTCACCTGCATCGCCCCACATGTGGGGAAGGAGCAGACGTTCGCGCTCCTCGACGAGTGGGCGCCGGATCAGGTCAGTCTCGGCCCGGAGGAGGCGTTGGCTACCATCGCACTGCGATACTTCCGCGGCCGGGGGCCCGCCACGGTCAAGGACTTCTCCCGGTGGACGGGGCTCGGCATGAAGGACTGCCGCGCCGGCGTCGCGGCGGCAGGGCCGGCGCTGCGGGAGGTCGAGACCGAGTGGGGCCCCATGGTTGCCGCAGCGGACTCTCTCGACGAGGGCGTGCCTCCGAGCGCGGGCGGCCACGCCGTGCCGCCCGGGTTCGACGAGTACATGCTCGGGTACGGCGACCGCACGGCCATGCTCACCGCCGCACAGTTCGAGGCCGTGGTCCCCGGACGCAACGGCGTGTTCCGCGCGACGCTCGTGCGCGACGGACGCGTGGTAGGGACCTGGAAGCGCTCCGTGAAGCCGCAGATCGTGGTCGTCGAGACTGTGCCGTTCGACGCTCACGGCGCACACGACCGCCACTCGTTCGAGGAGGCGTTCGCGCGGTACGGGCAGTTCCTCGGCCGCGAGGTGGAGGTGAGGTGGGGCTCGGCATGACCCGGCACTGCGCCGCCTAGATCGCGTAGTCCGGCTCGGGCCCGCCCATCACGAGCCGATAGACGCGGTCCGTGATCGTCTCCGCGTCCGCATCGTCCCGACCGATCACGATGTCCGCGTCCGCGGGCTCCTCGTACGGGTCGGAGATGCCGGTGAACTCTTTGATCTCGCCCGCGCGGGCCTTCGCGTACATGCCCTTGCGGTCCCGCGCCTCGCACACCTCGAGCGGTGTCGCGACGTGGACGAGGATGAATCGGCCAACGCGCTCGGCCATCGCGCGAACCTCTTGGCGCATCGAGTCGTAGGGAGCGATGGGCGCGCAGATCGCTATGCCACCGTGGGCTGCAATCTGGGAGGCGACCCAACCGATGCGCCGCACGTTGAGCTCGCGGTCGGCACGTGAGAACCCCAGTCCGCTGGAGAGCATCGAGCGCACCTGGTCGCCGTCCAGGAGGGTGACTCGCTGGCTCGTCTCGGCGCGCAGCCGGCGCGTGAGCTGGCGCGCCACGGTGGACTTGCCTGAGCCCGACAGGCCTGTGAACAGCACCACCAGTCCGTCCCCCGGGGCCGGCGCCTCCCCCCGGATCACGTGGACCGTGGACGCGAACACCACCGACGCGAGGTGCACCAGCAGCTCCGTGCGCGCGGCACCCTCGAGGTGTGCGGCCGCGGGCTCGGGAAGCAGCCGCAGGTCCACCTGATCGTGGCGCAGGCCCCTGACGGTCTGCGACACGGCGTGCGCGTCGCCGGTGTCCACCACGATCACGGTGCCGTCGAGCCTTCCGTGCCGCCTGCCGAGCAGCAGCGTCGCCTGGGCGACGAGCTCTCCCGTCTCGACAGGCCGCAGCTCGGGGAACGTGGGCGTCGCCGGCTCGCGCAGCGGCTCGACCACCCCGCCTACCCAGGTGCCCTCCGGCTCCGTGCGGCTGCCGTCCACTCGCACCCGGGCGATGGGCGTGGCCTCGGTGTCCAGCAGGGTCAACGTCGAGCCCGGCGCGGTGTCACGCACGAGCAGGCTGGGACGGTGCGGGTCGTCGCCGGGAAGCTCGTAGCGCAGTGCGCGCCCGTAGGCGCCGGCGCGCATCAGCTCCCACTCGTGCAGCTGCGGCACGCTGAGCGTCACGTCCGTCATGGCCCCTCCCTCCTTGGCGGCTGGCGCACGGCCGTCCCGATCAGCTGTCTCGGACCACGCCGGCACCGACGGTGCGGTGCGTGGCCTCGTCGATGAGGATGAACGATCCGGTGGTGCGGTTGTCGTCGTAGTCGTCGACTAGCAGCGGTGTGGTGACGCGCAACCTCACGCGGCCGATGCCGTTGAGGCCCAGCTCATGCGTGTCGGTGTCGCGGTGGAGGGTGTTGATGTCGAGTTGGTACGCGATGTCCTTCACGACCGTGCGTGCCATGCGGGTGGTGTGGAGGATGCCGAGCTTGCGTCCCACTGTCATGGGGTCGGCGTCCATCCAGCACACCATCGCCTCGACGTCCTGGGTCGGGGCGGGGTGATTCCCGACCCTGCAGATGATGTCGCCGCGGGAGACGTCGATCTCGTCCCTCAGGCGCAACGTGACCGACATCGGTGGGTGCGCCTGGTCCACGGGGCCGTTCGGTCCATCGATCGCGGCAACGGTGGTGGTGAGACCCGACGGCAGTGCGAGCACCTCGTCGCCGACCTTGAGGATGCCGGAGGCCACCTGGCCTGCGAAGCCGCGGTAGTCGCGGACCGCAGACTGCTGGGGGCGGATCACGTACTGCACCGGGAAGCGCACGTCCTGGAGGTTGCGGTCCGATGCGATGTGGACGTGCTCGAGGTGGTGCAGCAGGCTCGTGCCTCCGTACCAATCCATGTGGGTGGAGCGGGTGACGACATTGTCGCCCAGCAGCGCGCTGAGCGGGATTGCCGTCAGATCGGGGATGTCCAGCTTGGAGGAGAATGCGGCGAACTCCTGGTAGATCTCCTCGAAACGCTGCTCGGACCAGCCGACGAGGTCCATCTTGTTGATCGCCAGCACCACGTGGGGCACGCGCAGCAGCGAGGCGATGGTGGCGTGACGGCGCGACTGCTCCGTGAGGCCTTTGCGGGCGTCAACCAAGATGATCGCCAGATCCGCAGTTGAGGCACCCGTCACCATGTTGCGCGTGTACTGCTCGTGGCCGGGCGTGTCCGCGATGATGAACTTGCGCCTGGGGGTCGCGAAGTAGCGGTAGGCGACATCGATGGTGATGCCCTGCTCGCGCTCGGCGCGCAGCCCGTCGGTGAGCAGCGACAGGTCGGTGTAGTCGTTGCCGCGGGACTTCGAGGCGCGCTGCACGGACTCCAGCTGGTCCTCGAAGATCGACTTCGAGTCGTACAACAGGCGACCGATCAAGGTGGACTTGCCGTCGTCGACGGAACCGGCGGTGGCGAATCTGAGCAGGTCCATCAGAAGTACCCCTCCTTCTTCCGGTCCTCCATCGCGGCCTCCGAGACGCGGTCGTCGCCGCGGGTCGCGCCGCGCTCCGTCAGACGGGTGGCCGCGATCTCCTCGATGACCTTGTCGATCGTGTCCGCCTCGGACTCCACCGCCGCCGTCAGCGTCGCGTCCCCCACGGTGCGGTACCGCACCTTCTTCACGGTGACCGCGTCTCCTTCGCCGGGCACCGCGAACTCGTTCGCGGCCATCCACATCCCGTCGCGCTCGAACACCTCCCGCTCGTGGGCGTAGTAGATGCTCGGCACCTCCACGTCGCGCGAGCGGATGTAGTCCCACACGTCCAGCTCGGTCCAATTGCTGAGCGGAAACACCCGGATCGACTCTCCGGGATGGACCTTGCCGTTGTACAGGCTCCACAGCTCGGGGCGCTGATTGCGCGGGTCCCACTGTCCGAACTCGTCACGGAAGGAGAACACCCGCTCCTTCGCCCGCGCCTTCTCCTCGTCGCGCCGGGCGCCGCCCATGCATGCGTCGAACCTGTGCTGCTCGATCGTGTCGAGCAGCACCGGCGTCTGGATCCGATTGCGCGACCCGTCGGGCGCCTCGCGGACGGTGCCGGCGTCGATCGCTTGCTGCACCGAGCCCACGACCAGATTCAGGCCATGGCGCGCGACCATGCGGTCACGGAACTCGATCACCTCAGGAAAGTTCTGGCCCGTGTCGATGTGCACCACCGGCATGGGCAGCCGCGCCGGCGCGAACGCCTTCATCGCCACATGCAGCAGGCACAGCGAGTCCTTGCCGCCCGAGAACAGCAAGGCAGGGCGCTCCATCTGCGCGACCACCTCGCGCACGATGTGGATGGCCTCCGCTTCCAGCGCATCGAGCTGGCTGGGCACCACGGCGGGCTTGGTCATGAGACTCCTTCGCTGGTGCGGGCCTGAGCGATCAGATCAAGAGTCCGTGGCGCGAGTTCCCGACGGCACACGACCAGGTCCGGCAGGTACGGGTCGAAGGCGTTGTACACCAGCGGCGAGCCGTCGATGCGCGACGCGTGCAGTCCCGCCGCGCGCGCCACAGCGACCGGTGCCGCAGAATCCCACTGGAACTGACCGCCTGCGTGCACATACGCGTCCACCTGTCCGCGCGCGACAGCCGCGATCTTCACCCCGGCCGAGCCCATCGGCACCAGCTCGGCGTCCAGGCCGGCCCGCACGGGTTCCGTGATCCACGGAGGCCGCGACCGGCTCACCGCGAGCCGCAGCGGGCCGTCACCGCGCTCGCCCACGTGCGGCACGGAGTCACTGTCGAGCACCAGGTCCTCGCCCGGGATCGCCACCGCTCCCGCCACCAACTCGCCGCCGGCCCACAGTGCAACGTGAACCGCCCAGTCGTCGCGGCCCTCGGAGTACTCGCGCGTCCCATCCAGGGGATCGATGATCCACACCCGTTCGGCACGCTGGCGGGCCTCGGAGTCCGAGGCCTCCTCGCTCAGCACCGCATCGGCCGGGAAGCGTTCGGCGAGCAGTTGGGCGAGACGCGCTTGTGCCGCCGCGTCGCCGCGATGACCCAGCTCCCGCCCGGGCCGATCGTCTGCGAGCGCCGCATCCTCGTCGAAGGCGCGCCGCAGATCGAGCAGCACTTGGCCCGCCTCGCGCGCCATCTCAGCGGCGTTCGCGGCATCAGTCAGTGTCACGATTCCGCCCCCCCTGCGTCAATCGCCCCCCGGCGTCAGGCCCAGACGAGTCCCTGTGCTGGGTCGTTCATCACTCGGCCTACGTCCGAAAGTACCCGTGCACCCAGCCCGCCGTCCACCAATCGGTGGTCGAAGCTTAGGGCGAGCTGCGTCACCCATCGCACCTGGATCTCGCCGTCATGGACCCACGGCTGCTGCCGGATGGAGCCGAAGGCCAGGATCGCGGCCTCGCCAGGGTTCAGGATCGGCGTGCCAGTGTCGATGCCGAGCGCGCCCACGTTGGTGATGGTGATGGTGCCGTCAGACATCGAGGCCGGCGACAGCTTGCCGGCGCGCGCCTCGGCCGTGAGGTGCTGCAGCTCAAGGGCGAGCTCGCGCAGCGGCAGGCGGTGGGCGTCCTTGATGTTCGGCACCACCAGCCCGCGCGGCGTGGACGCCGCGATGCCGAGGTTGACGTAGTGCTTGTAGACGATCTCTTGGGCTGCCTCATCCCACGAGGCGTTGACCTCAGGGTGGCGACGCACGGCGAGCAGCAGCGCCTTGGCCACGATCAAGAGCGGTGTGACCCTTACGTCCGCGAAGTCCTTGTCCTGCTTGAGCCTCGCCACCAGGTTCATGGTCTCGGTCACGTCGACCGTGTGGAACTCCGTGACGTGCGGCGCCGAGAACGCGGACTGCACCATGGCCTCGGCCGTGCGCTTGCGCACCGACTTCACCGGCACGCGGGTGGTGCGGCCGTCGGACTGCGTGGTGCCGGATGCGAGCCACTGCTGGTCGTCGCCCGCGTAAGTGGCGAGGGTCTGCGCCGAGGTGGCCTTCACCTGCTGCTCGACGTCCTCGCGGGTGACCATCCCGCCCGGTCCCGACGGCGTGATCGTCGTGAGGTCCACGCCCAGGTCGCGGGCGAGCTTGCGCACGGGAGGCTTGGCCAGCACGGGGTACTCTCCCAGGTCCTGGGCGCCGCCCACGGGCTGCACCGACTCGTCGCGACGCGTGCGCCGATGCGCCGAGCCGGCCTTGACGCCGTACCCGACCAGCACGGCCCCGGACTCCTCGTCCGAGCCGGCCCCCGCATCGGCCGCCTGAGGCGTGTCGCTCAAGCCAGCACGCGCATCGGGCGCTCCTGAAGCCTCCGGAGACGCCGACGGGCCGGACGAACTGGGCTCGGCCACCCCGGGCTCCGCGTGAGCTGACTCGACGGGCTCAGTTGATCCGGCCGGTGTGTCGGCGGGCGCGGGTGCCTCACCCTCCGGGTCCACGTCCACCTCGAGGATCGGCACGCCGACCTCGACGGTCTCGCCCTCCTCGACCAGGAGCCGCGACACCACACCGTCGTACGGGCATGGCAGCTCTACCAGGGACTTGGCGGTCTCGATCTCGACGATGGGCTGGTTGACCGCGACGGTGTCGCCGGCCGCCACGAGCCACGTGACGATGTCAGCCTCCGTGAGACCCTCGCCCGCGTCCGGCATCGTGAACTGCTGGAATGTCGGCATGCTGGGCTCCTCAGTGCGCCATCACTCGATCCACGGCATCAAGCACGCGGTCGAGGTTCGGCAAGTAGTCGTGCTCGAACTTGGCTCCAGGGTAGGGCGTGTGGAAGCCGCCGACGCGGAGCACGGGCGCATGGAGGTGGAAGAACGCCTGCTCCGTGACGCGCGCGGACAGCTCCGCACCCGACCCGAACGAGGTGGGGGCCTCGTGCACCACGATCACGCGTCCCGTGCGCTTGGCCGAGGCCACCACGGTGTCCGAGTCGAGGGGGGAGATCGAGCGCAGGTCGATGACCTCGACCTCCGTTCCTTCAGCAGAGGCGAGTTCGGCGGCCTGGAGCGCCACCCTGACCGTGGGCCCGTAGGCCACGAGGGTCACGTCCGCGCCCTCACGAGCGATGCGCGCCTTGGCCATCTCTGCGGTCGCGAGAGCCTCGCCGTCCTCCTGGTCGAGCTGGGCCTTCACGCGCGAGATGTCGACCTCTCCCTTGTCCCAATAGCGGGCCTTGGGCTCGAAGAACATCACCGGGTCGGGACACGCGATCGCCTGCTGGATGAGGTCGTACGCGTCCTGCGGGGTGGCCGGCGAGACCAGCCGCAGTCCGGCGGTGTGGGCGAACAACGCCTCGGGGCTCTCGGAGTGGTGCTCGACCGCGCCGATGCCGCCCGCGAACGGGACGCGGATCACGATCGGCAGCGTGATGGCGCCACGCGAGCGGTAGTGCATCTTCGCCAGCTGGGTGGTGATCTGATTGAAGGACGGGAAGATGAAGCCGTCGAACTGAATCTCGATGACGCTGCGGTAGTCGCGCATCGCCATGCCGATCGCGGTGCCCACGATGCCCGACTCGGCCAGCGGCGTGTCCATGACCCGGGAATCGCCGAAGTCCTTGTGCAGCCCGTCGGTGACGCGGAACACCCCGCCGAGGGCGCCGATGTCCTCGCCCATGAGCAGCACCTTGGGATCGCGCTCCATCGCCGCGCGCATCCCCGCGTTGATGGCGCCGGCCATCGTCATCCGCTCGCTCACTTGCCCTCCTCCGCACCGGCCGCGAGCTCGCCGTCGACGAACGAGGCCTCGTAGCGCTCGAACCACGCCCGCTCGGCCTCGACCGTGGCGTGGGGCAGCGCGTAGACGTCGTCGAACATCGTGCTCAGCGGCTCGCGCTCCCACGACCGGACGGCGGTGCGGGCGCGTTCGCACAGCGCCTTCGCCTCCGCTGCGACCTCGGCACGGAACTCGTCGGACAGCTCGCCGCGGTTGGTGAGGTGAGCGTCGAGCCGCGCGATCGGGTCACGCTCGGCCCAGTATGCCTCTTGAGCCTTCGAACGGTACCGCGACGGGTCGTCCGAGGTCGTGTGGGCGCCCATGCGGTACGTCAGCGCCTCGATGAGCACCGGGCCGCCGCCGGCGCGGGCGTGGCGCACGGCCCACTGGGTGACGGCGTGGCACGCGACCACGTCGTTGCCGTCGACCCTGACGGAAGGAATGCCGAATCCCTTGCCGCGGTCGGCCAGCGGCACGCGCGACTGACGCGTCACGGGCTCGGAGATGGCGAACTGGTTGTTCTGCACGAAGAACACGACGGGGGCGTTGTAGACGGAGGCGAACGTCAGCGCCTCGCTCACGTCGCCCTGGGACGTCGCGCCGTCGCCGAAGTAGCACACTGCCGCCCCATCGCGCTCGGGATTGCCGCTGGCGACCAGTCCGTCGCGATCGAGCGCCATCGCATAGCCGGTGGCGTGCAGCGCGTGCGAGCCGATGACGAGCGTGTAGAGGTGGAAGCCGTGGTCCTTGGGGTTCCACGCACCGTGCTGCAGCCCGCGGAAGATCTTGAGCACGTCCACGAGGTCCACGTCCCGAGTGAGGGCGACGCCGTGCTCGCGGTAGCTGGGGAACACGAAGTCGGGCTCGCGCAGCGCGTGGCCGGAGCCGATCTGCGCGCCCTCCTGACCCAGCGACTGGACCCACAGGCCGAGCTCTCCCTGACGCTGCAGGCTCGTGGCCTCAAGGTCGAAGGCCCGCAGCACGGTCATGTCGCGCCAGAACGCGCGCAGGTCGTCAGCCGTGAGGTGCGCGGCGTACGGAGAGAAGGTCTCGTGCTCGACCGAGTTGCCTGACGGGTCTAGCAACTGGACAAGGCCGTCCACGGACAGCGGTCCGACATCGTCCACCGATGCTCCCAAGGCTCGTGCTTTGCGGGAGCATGCACGCCCCGCCTGGCTAACTTACGCAAGCGTAGGCTACGGTTGCGTAGGTTTCAAGCGGCACGCGGCCGATGCTCGGGTTGCGCAGGTGCCACGGCCTCGCTGGACGGGGGTCGGGTCAGTCCTCGCCACGCATGTGACGCACGACCTCGTGGGGGTCGCCGTCCTTGACCACGCGCCCGTGCTCGAGCAGGATTCCGCGGCCGCACAGGTCCGCCACCATGTTGAGGTCGTGGCTCACGATGACGAGGGTCTTGCCCTGGTCGCGCAGCAGCCGGATGCGTTCCAGGCACTTGCGCTGGAACGGCTCATCCCCCACGGCGAGGATCTCATCCACCAGGAAGACGTCGGGATCGGTGTGCACCGCCACCGCGAACGCCAGGCGCAGGAACATGCCCGAGGAGTAGAACTTCACCTCGGAGTCGATGAAGCTCTCGATCTCCGAGAACGCGACGATGTCGTCGAACCGCTCGTCGATCTCGGCCTCGCTCATGCCGAGGATCGCGCCGTTGAGGTACACGTTCTCGCGCCCGGTGAGGTCGGGATGGAAGCCAGCTCCGACTTCGATGAGTCCGGCGATGCGGCCGCGCACCCCGATCTGTCCCGCGTCGGGCGTGAGCACCCCGGAGATGCACTTGAGGAGAGTGGACTTGCCCGAGCCGTTGAAGCCCAGCAACGCGACCGTCTCTCCTTGGTTGATGGTGAGCGACACGTCCTTGAGCGCATCGAACTCGTTGACGTCGACCATCTTTCGCCGCACGGCGCGGGCCGCGAGCTCCTTGAGGGAGTGGACGTGGCGGATGCGGAAGCGCTTGGAGACGCCGTCGACCAGGATGCTTTCGTTCACCGTCACAGCTCCTGCGCAAACCTGCGGGACACGCGCGTGAACACCCGGTCGCCGATGACGAGCAAGCCCAGGCACACAAGCAGCGTGATGCCTCCGCGCAGCATCACGTCGTCGATGATCGCGCCGTCGCGGACACCCGGATCCGCCGCCGGCCACCAGAACGCACGGTGGAACAGCTCGACCGCGACCGTGAGGGGGCTGGCCTCGTAGAGGCGGGTCAGCCACGAGTCCGGGCCAAAGTGCTCCTGCACCAGGACGACCGGATACAGCACGGGCGAGAACCACACCGCGACCATGGTGATGAGGTCGACGGTGTTCTCGACGTCACGGAACGCGACGTTCACCGCGGCGAAGATCAGACCAAGTCCGAGCGCGAGCGCGATGACGAGCGCGAGCCCTAGCAGCGCTGCCAGCACGGCCATCAGGTCCGGACGCCAGCCCGATACCAGCGCGCCGATGACGAGGATCACCACCTGCGGGAGGAAGTGCACGAGCGCCACGAGCACGGACGCCATCGGGAACAGCTGTCGAGGCAGGAAGATCTTCTTCACCAGCGGCGCGTTCTGGACGATCGACCGCGTGGTGTTGCCCAGGATCTCGGTGAACAGGTTGATGACGATGATCCCGCTGAACAGGAAGATCGCGAATGGCGGCAGCGCCCTCGACAAGTTGAGGAACTCGCCCATCACGAAGTAGAAGACGGCGAACTGCGCGCCGGGCTTGACGTAGCTCCACGCCAGCCCCAGGACCGAGGCCTGGTAGCGCACGCGCAGCTCCTTGCGCACCAGCAGGGTCAGCAGGTAGCGGTGCGCGAAGACGCTCGTCAGCCCGCGCGCGATCCCGGGTCGCCGCATCCCCTCTGGCAGCGGGCGCAGCGCAGCCTCAGTCATCGTCGCCGGAGCCGTTGTTCGCGAACGTCTCCTTCCACGCTTCGGGTGACGTGAACTCAGGCATTGACCTGCGGTAGTGCGCGCTGAGGCTCGACCAGTTGCGGATCAGGCGCTGGTGAAGGCGGGCGCTGCGTCGCAGGTAGGCGCGGAACTTCTTGGGGTCGCGGATGTACATGGACGCGCCCGTGCCGTCCGCGGACGTCACGACGGCGGAGTCCAGGTGCGAGAGCCGCCACCACTTGGCGGCCATCGTCGCGACGCGCTCCTCGGGGACGTGCGTCGCCTCGGGGCGCACGCTCCGCAGCTGCTTGGCGACCCCGGTGACCGCCGAGGCCAGCGCGGCGGGCACGTTCTTGGGCTGGGTCGGGACCTTGCCACGCGGCGGCGGACGGTGGCGCTTGGTCATGGGGAAGGCGCCCGGGTCCTTCTCGATCACCGAGTCGGTGAACGTCGCACGCTTGGCGCGCACCTCGCCCAGCGTGGTGCCGATGGTCGCGTGGAGGTGCTCGGGGCCTTCGAGCAGGTCCTCGAGCGCGTCGAGCCGCAGCTCCACGGCCGAGTACTGCAGCTGGAGCAGGTGCTTCACGTCGGAGGCGAAGCTGATCCGGGGAAGCCCGCCGCCACGCGCGTAGGGCGAGTGAAGCATGGCCGCCAGCCAGCGGTTGCGCTGGTGGTAGTAGGCCTGCCAGTCGATCGCATCGTCCTTGTCCATCCACGGGACGTGCCATACCGCGGCACCGGGCAGCGACACGGTAGGGATGCCGACCTCGCCGGCGCGCAGGCAGTACTCCGCGTCGTCCCACTTGATGAACACCGGGAGGGACAGTCCCACGGTCCGCAGCGCCTCGATGGGGATCAGGCACATCCACCAGCCGTTGTAGTCGACGTCCACGCGCTTGTGGAGCCAGCGGGTGGTGCGTAGCGGCTGCAGGCTGAAGTCGTGGCGCTCCTCGGTGTCCTCCAGGCCGCCCCACCAGAACGAGTAGCGGTTCACCCGCTCGCCGAAGGCGTGCAGCGTCGACTTCTCGAACATCGAGAACATGTGCCCGCCGACGATGGACGGGGTGCGGGCGTAGTCGCCGAACGCCACGGCGCGGGCGATGCCCTCGGGCTCCGCGACGATGTCGTCGTCCAACAGCAGGACGTAGCCCGACTCGCCGGCGTCGAGGGTCTCGGACATGCTCCGGGAGAACCCACCCGAGCCGCCGAGGTTGCCCTGCCGGATGACGCTCAGGCGGTCCCCGAGCCGCTCGGCGGCCTCGGGGAAGTCCGGGTCGTCCTGCACGAGGTCGTTGCCCTGGTCGACCACGTAGATCCGGTCGATGACCTCTGCGAGGGAATCGTCGGAGCCCAGCGTGTGCAGCTGCGCGACGCAATAGTCGGGGCGGTTAAACGTGGTGATGCCGATGGACGCCGTCGAGCGCTGCCGCGCCACCGTCGCATCCACGCTCCACTCGGCGGACTCCATGGTGACCGCGCCGTCGCTCGCGTACAGGTCGAACCAGTACCAGCCGCCGTCGCCGAACGGCGCGAGCGGGAGATCGACGTCGACGCGGCCGTCGGTGGTCTGCACCAGGTCCACACGCTGCGCGAAGCCGCGCGCATTGGACTTGTGCACCGCCACGGTTGCGGGACCAGACAGCCTCACGCTGAGCCGCACCGACTTCACCTTGGTCCAGCGCCGCCAGTAGGCCGCCGGAAAGGCGCTGAAGTATGCCGCGAACGACGCCTGGGAGCCCTCGTTCAACTCGAGAGAGCGACGTCCCAGGACGTTGGCGCCCGCCTCTGCCGGCGACAGCGCCGGGTGCAGTGCCGGGGGCAACTGCAACTTGTCGTCCTTCTTCTCGACGGGCGTGGAGGCGCGCGCCATCGTGAAGTCGACGTACAGCGGGAGGGTGTCGGGGTCGGCGTCCGGGGGCAGCACCACGCGGTGCACGACCCGGCGCTCAACCTCGGTCTCGTCAGCGGTCGCTGCGGCAGCGGTCGCGGTCATGACCGTCCTCCGAAGATCCCGGCGAGCTGGTTGTCGACCATGGTCAGTGCCGAGCCGATCGCCATGTGCATGTCCAGGTACTGGTAGGTGCCCAGGCGGCCGCCGAAGAACACGTCCTTCTCGCCCTTGATCAGGTCCCGGTACACGGCCAGGCGGTCACGGTCCGCCGAGGTGTTGATCGGGTAGTACGGCTCGTCGCCACGTTCGGCGAAGCGCGAGAACTCGCGCACGATGACCGTCTTCTCGCGCTGGTAGTCGCGCTCAGGGTGGAAGTGGCGGAACTCGAGGATCCGCGTGTAGGGCGTGTCCGCATCGGCGTAGTTCATGACGGGGGCGCCCTGGAAGTCGCCCACCGGCAGCACCTCCTGCTGGAAGTCGAGCGTGCGCCACGACAGCTCGCCCTCAGTGAAGTCGAAGTACCGGTCCACCGGGCCGGTGTAGACGACCGGCACCTGGCCCACGACGGAGTCCTTGGTCACGGGCTGCGCCGGGTCGAAGAAGTCGGTGTCGAGCCGCACCTCGATGCGGGGGTGATCGGCCATGCGCTCGAGCCAGGCGGTGTACCCGTCGCGCGGCAGCCCTTCGTACGTGTCGTTGAAGTAGCGGTTGTCGTACGTGTAGCGCACGGGCAGGCGCTTGATGATGGACGCCGGCAGGTCCCGGGGGTCGGTCTGCCACTGCTTGGCCGTGTAGTCGCGGATGAACGCCTCATACAGCGGCCGGCCGATGAGGGAGACGCCCTGCTCGTCGAGGTTCTCGGGGTCCTTGCCCGCGAGCTCGCCGGCCTGCTCCTGGATGAGGTCGCGCGCCGCGTCGGGTCCGAGGGCGCTGCGGAAGAACTGATTGATGGTGCCCAGGTTGATGGGCATCGGGAAGACCTCGCCCTGGTGGGTGGTGTAGACCCGGTGCACGTAGTTCGTGAAGGCGGTGAAGCGGTTGACGTACTCCCACACGCGCTCGTTCGAGGTGTGGAACAGGTGGGCACCGTACTGGTGCACCTCGATCCCCGTCTCTGGCTCGTTCGCGCTATACGCATTGCCACCCACGTGCGACCGCCGGTCGAGAACGAGCACGTTGGCGCCGTGCTCCTCGGCCAGTCGCTCGGCAACGGTCAGCCCGAAGAAACCCGAGCCCACCACCACGACGTCCGTCATCTGAGATCTCCCAAGATCGTCCGCTGGCGCGCACGGCCGTGCACACAGTCGCCGCTTAGAGTACCTGCGCCCGCGAGAAGGGTGCAAAACGGGCGGCCGATGCCTTTGTGGGGCAGGCGGTCATCGTGTGGGGGTGGGCAGCGACTCGGCTGGGTCACGGCGGTCTTCGGCCGTGAGCCGCGCGTGCGCCACCCAGGCCACGAGGGCGAGCGCGGCCACGGGGTAGGCCAGCGCCGTCGCGACCGCGACCGGCCCCGCCACCCCGAGAGCCTCGCCCATGTCGGTGAGGGAGCCCGCCAGTCCGGCGGACTCGGGCCAGAGCCGACGCATCGCGAAGATCCAGCCTGCGGCCCCGACCACGGCGAACGCGGCCACCGCCAGCGACGACAAGGTTCGTGTCAGGCCCGCGGACAGCCGGCGCGTGACGGCGGACCACGCGAAGGCGGCGATCACGACGAAGACCGCTGCTGCGGGATACAGGTAGCGTCCCTGAATGCCCCGGAAGGCCCCCGTGTTCCAGTAGATCTCCCACGCGTGGTGCAGCGTGATCGCCACGAGCGCCACTGGATAGATTCCGATGATGAGGATGCGGAGCCGGTGCGAGGCCGCGAGGAGCCCGACCACGAGCGTCAGCGCCGCGGCAGTGAAGGCGATGACATCGAACCAGGCCGGCAGGTCGAGACTGCCCCGCAGCGATCCCCAGAAGGTGTGGTTCATCGTGACCGCCCAGCGCACCATAAAGTGTCCGAGGTCGTAGCCCTCCACGGCTATCTCGTTGCGTCCGGTGCCGAAGTTGCTCGGCTGGAGCGCACCGAAGACCACGAGGTTGCGGACGTACCACCAGCCTCCGATGACGAAGGCCGTGAGCATCGCGATGGCGGGAGCGACGGCCACGCGCCACTGCGCACGGTGCTCGCGCCACGCAGGGATGGCGACGGCGATCAGGGCGACCGGTATCAGTGCGAGGAACAGCCCCTTCGTCATGAGGCCGGCCCCGAGCGCGACGCCGATCGCGAGCGGCAGCCGCCACCCCGGCCGCGGAGAGTCCATGAGGATCACGCTCAGGCACAGCACAGACGAGGCCAGGAGCACGGACAACGAGTCGTTCGAGACCAGCGCCCCGATGTGGAAGAACTGCGGCACTGCGAGCAAGGCTGCAGTCGCGACCAGCGCGCTACGAGGGCTGCCGGTCATGCGGCGGGCAGCGACGGCGATGGGCACGGCCGCGAGAGCGACCCACAGGTCGCCGAGGAGCCGCGCACCGACAAGCGCGTGATCCCAGCTCCACCCGTGAGCGCCGAGGGCACCCAGGATGATGGCAGTGAGGCCGTAGTAGCCCGGCGGGTGCTGCGTCATCCAGTCGGGGTCGCCCGCGATCCCCCGTTCGGCACCCGAGACGGAATCGAGTGTGGAGCGGTCGCCGGGAGCAATGGGCGCCGGCAGTTCCGGGTCGCCCTCGAGCGGCCGTCCAGCCTCGACGGCCGCCAAGCGGACCGCGTCCAGCATCGGGGCCTCGCGCGGCGCGGGCCAACCGCCGCCCTCCCAGAGCCGGACGATCGAATTGAAGTGACGCCCTTCGTCCACCGTGCTGAACGGAGCGGTCATGAGCGACCATGCCGCGCCGAGCACGAACATGGTCCCCACGAGGAGCGCGACGCCCACTTGCCACGCACGCGAAGCCCTGGTGACTCCTGCCCCCGACGTCTGCACGGGCGCATTCTCGCACACGGCGAGAATGCGACAGCGGCCTCGGCCGCTCCGCGCGCGCCAGCGCCGTCGGGTATTCTGCGCAGGGCCCCTCTCATGCGTGCTCGAAGGACCCACGAGCACCCGGGCTCACGGCTCGCGCCGCCCAAGGCGCGTACCAGCAAGGAAGGCCCTGCTTCATGACCGACGCCCCCTCACCCATGCCGGTCTCTCCCGCCACACCCGAGGGCGACACCCCGCGGCCTGCGCGTGCGAACGGCTGGTGGTGGGTCATCGCGGGGCTGGCGGTCGCCACCCTCATCACCGTGATGGTCGTGGTCGCCCAGACCGCCTGGGCACCGCGAACGCCGTGGGACGAGAACGGCATCTTCCAGCTCGCGCGCGTGATCTCCGGCGAGGACGACGTGCCGCTGATGGCGACCCGCGGCTACTACCCGGGGACCTCGGTGCTCGTCGCACCGGTGTACTGGTTCACGAGCGACGCTCAGACGGCGTACGGGTGGGCGAACCTGCTGACGAACATCCTGGCGCTCACCACCATCGCGCCCCTCGCCGCCATCGCGCGTCGCGTGGGCCTCGCGACGCCTCAGGCGATCGCGGTCAGCGCCATCGCGCTGTGCCTGCCGGCATACGCCGGCCTGGCAGACTACGTGCTCTCCGAGCAGGTGCTGACGTTCTTCATCGTGCTCGCGGCCTACGGGGCATTCCGGTTCTGGGCGGCGCCCTCGGTCGCGTCTGGGGCGCTGCTCGTGGGGGCCACCCTCGCCGCGCTGTTCACCCACCCGCGCGGGATCGTGCTGGTGGCCGTGGTCGCGATCTGGCTGTGCGGCCTCCTCTTCGACCGGTCCCGCCGCCGCGGCGCCGGTGTCACTGTCATCGCGTTGCTGCCCCTCGCATACGCCACCAAGGTGGCGGCGGATCACCTCGCGTCGCTCGTCCTCGTCGACGAATTCGGCCAAGGCAACTCGCTCTTCAACGCTCTGGCCGAACCGAACCTGCTGCTGCTGCTCAAGACCACATTCCTGCAATCCTGGGCGCAGACCCTCGGCACCCTGGGCCTGCTCGCCTTCGGTGCGGTCGTGCTTGTGGTGTGGGGCTGGAACGAGGTCGTGCGCGAGCGCCGGTTCGGCCCGGGAGTGTTCCTCTTCGGCCTCACGCTGGGCGGCTCCGCGCTGTCGTGGGTCAACTGGGCGGCAGAGGAGAGCCACTTCACGAGCGGCCAGCCCCGCTTCGACTCGTGGGTCTACACGAGGTACATCGCGCCCTTCGTGATCGTCGCGGTGGTCATCGGCATGGCGGCCCTGCTGCGGCGCATGTCCTGGCCGCTCGTCGCGGCAGCCATCGGTGGGACCGCTGCCGTCAGTGCCGTGGTGGTGTTCGCCATCGCCGACACCATCCCGCTGTGGGGCTCGTCGTACGGTCCCGGCAACATCGCCGCGATACGCGCGTGGGAAGAGATGTGGCCCACCGAGCCCTTCGCGACGCCGCTTGTTCCCTCCTTCACCAACGAGGCCCGATTCTGGCTCATCGCCTCGGTCGCCATGGTGCTCATCCAGCTGAGCATGGTGCTGCTCGCGCGGTTCCCGCGGATTCTCGCGGTGGCGCTGATCGCGGGGACAGCCTTCTATGCGATCGAGGCGGACGAGGATCTCGCACGCGAGGCGCCGCACAACCTCGAGCGCGGACTCGACGACATCGAGGGGGCGTCCGGCGAGAACGTCGACGTCATCTCGTTCGAGATGACGTGCGATGTGGGCCGCAGCCGCGATACCGCGCTGAACTGGACGGGGTACTGGTTCGCTCCCACGGACGTCGACCTGTTCTACGCCGCGGACGGCGAGCAGCCTGAGTCCCCCGTGATCTTCGCGTGCGAATGGTGGGAGGGCGCCGATGACTTCGGTGCGGTGCCGCTCGACAGCGACCCTTCGTACGGCTACACCGTCTTCGTGGGACCCGGAGACCTCCAGGACACGCTGCGGGACGAGGGCCTTCTCCGCACGCCCTGAGCGCGGCACGCAGTGACCGTGCGCAGGGCCGATGCGGGGGCTAAGCCCCGCTGCTCGCCGCGCCCTTCGCGGCGCGCACGGCTGCGGATCCCGCGCGGGCCACCCGGCCGATGATCCCGAACTGCTCCATCGCCGTCGCGCGGACCTGCGGCACCTTGACGTTCAGGACCTCGTTGATCTCGGTCTTGGCCGCATCGAGCGCGGCCATGCGCTCCGAGAACGACTCGATGGTGACGTCGGAGGCGGCCATGGCCCACTCGGCCTGGCCCACCTGGTCGAGCACCTCGCGGTACTTGTGCGACCACCCGAGCACCAGCGTGGGAACGCTCATCGCCAGCGACGAGACCATCGCGTGGAATCGGGACGCAACGAAGAGGTCGCAGCGGCCGATCAGCGCGCGGAGCGCCCCGGGGGTGAGCTCGCGGTCGGTGAACGCCACCTTCTCCGGCGACGCGACGTGCGCGAGGATCTCGCGGCACACCGGCAGATCGTTGTTGTGGAGCTTGTCCGGGTTGGGACGGGTCGAGTGCGCCACCAGGAACACCTTGCGTCCCATCACCTCGGTGAGGTGATCGATGTGGCGCACCACCTCGGCGACATAGTCGTCGCCCTTCTTCTCTGCCGACTCGCGCAGCACCTGAGACGGGGAGTAGCCCACGACGTCGCCGCCGCCGAAGAAGTCGGCAGGGATGGCCTCGTTGGCCAGCGCCTCGTCGCGCAGGGTGACGTCGAGAGTGAAGGCCATGTCGGCGCCGGCGGTGACGTTGGTGAGGCCCAGGCCCTCCAGATGAGAGTGCGTGATCGCTCCGCGCGAGACGATCGCGGCCACCTTGGGCAAGAAGACCTTCGCGAGGTTGCGGTTGAGGGTGCCCTCGAACGGGCCGGAAGCCTGAGCGCACTTCACGACCGGGGTCTTGACGTTGAGCGCTGGCAGGATCGAGGCCACGTTGTAGATCAGGTATTTCTCGCGGCCGTCGACGAAGGTGATGCCGCCCTGGTCGAGCAGCACGTCTGCGTCTGCGATCTCGCCGACCTCGGGGACGAACTTGCGGATCGCGCCGCGGGCGGGCGCCACCAGGCGCCACAGCAGTGCGCCGCCGTTGATCGCGACGCCCAGTCGCAGCGGGGAAGCGTCCATCACCCGCACGTTGGCGTGGCTGTTGAGATCCGCGTCAGACTTGGGGTACATGCTGAGGTGGACGATCTCGACGTCCGGCTCCTGCTCGGTGAGGTGAGCGATGGAGCTCTCGAGCATCGCGGCTGCGCCCCGGTTCCCGGAAAAGGCTGATGCGATGATGGCGACCTTCATGTGCGTCTCTTCCTCTTCTTAAGCGTGAGTGTCAGGATGCCGTACACGCCAGCGATCACGGCATCGGCGATAGTGGCCAGCACGCGTGCGACGAGGGCGATGATGATCGCCTTCTCCGTGCCCACGTATGGGGCCGCGAAGAGCACGAACACCGCCTCACGAACGCCCAGGCCACTCGGGACGAATACGGCCATGATGCCGACGGCTCCTGCAATAGCATAGGCCGCACCCAGCGGGACCCACGAGTCGGGACCGGCGCCCGCCAGCGCCCCGGCGATAAGCGCGATGCCGACCCCATTGATGATGCGGGGGATCAGGAATGCGCTCTGGAAGCCCAGGGTGGTGCCGAACGGCAGAAAGTACTCTCGTGGCACGGGCCGCTTGAGCGTCCGCTTGCCGAGCAGGGCCACCACGCGGTGAAACACTGCGGGGTGCGTCATCAGCGCGAGCGGGATCATCGCCGCCAGCGCGACCCACACGGTGCCGGTGATCTCCACGGAGTCGCCGCGCGCGACGATCAGGATCGCGAGCATGGGCACCGTGGAGCCGAGCAGCAGGAACGCATTCTCGTAGACCACGGAGATCAGTACCAGCAGGCGCGAGGTGCCGCGGCGCTGACCCCACACCACCTTGTTCAGCACGAACCCCACCTGGCCGGGCACGTACTTCAGCAGCCAGGAGGAGAAGTGGACTCGTATCGACTCGGTGGCGGTGATGGGCTGGTCATCGAGGCGATGAACGATCCGGCCCCACAGCAGGCCCGAGACCGCGACGGCGAGGACGAACAGCACCGTGGCGGCGAGTGCCCACCACCCGAGGGACAGGTCCTCCTCGCGCAGGGAGTCCCAGTTCTCGGACAGTGACCGTGCGAAGAAGTACGCGACGACCCCGATGATGAGCGTCGCAATGGCCCCGCGCATGGCGCGACCCCGCCACCAAGGAGCCCGGCGCGCGGGCGGCGCGCCGTCGGGGCCCGGCTCGGCGCCGGGAGCGTCAGTCACCAAGGCGGTTGAAGCTGCGCAGACTCTCGATGTCTTTCTTCTGCGAGTACGCGACGAGGGCATCGGGGTCCGGGAAGCCCACCGCGAGCAGCATGATGACGCGCTCGTGGGGCTTGAGGCCCAGCGTCTTGGCCATCTTCGCCTCGAGCGGCTCGAAGTCCGGCCAGTTGATCACGGACGAGCTGAGGCCGAGGGTCTCGAGCGCGTAGATGAATCCCATGGTCGCCAACGAGGCGTCGATGTAGGGCACGTGGCGATCACGCGGGGAGAAGTAGTTCGACAGGTCGCCCTTGACGACGATGACCGTCGGGACCTGGTGCGAGTAGCCGGCGGCGCCGAACGGGATGCCCGCGATGGTCTTCACCTGCGCGGGGTCGTCGAAGACCAGGAACTCGTACGGCAGGCGGTTGCATGCTGACGGCGACTGGCGCGCCACCATGAGCGCTTGGTCGATGAGCTCACGCGGCACCGGCTGGTCCTGGAACCAGCGAATCGAGCGGCGGCTGATGGCGAGCTCGAGCATTTGCGCATAGGTGATGTCCGTGCGCTTGAGGTTCTTCTGGGGATAGGGGTGGATGCTCGACGGGGTGCCGTAGCGCGGCAGCGAATCGAACCGCTGGCGCGAGCGCGCGATGCCCGGGTCGTCGTCAGTCACGATAGAGAAGTACTCGGCCAAGACGTCGTGCGCCCACTGCATCTCACCGGCGTCGATGTTGCTGGTCGAGGTGGGCCGCTCCATGGCAAGCGCATAGAACTCCACGGTCTCCTCGATGTAGTCGCGCGCGAAGACCGCGCGCCGGGGCTGCATGAGGATGCCCTTCTCCAGGCGGTGCACGTTGCGGCGCAGCTCCACGTGGTTCGAACGGTGCCGTCCGAGATTGCGGTAGTAGGCGCGGCGGCCGGAGAGCACCGCGAACTGCTCACGGTTGTGCGTGATGAAGCCCGGCAGCGAGTACAGCGTCGCGCCCACGCGCGTCGAGCCCGCGACCTCGAGGACCGCCCGATTCGCGCCGTTGTAGGTGCGGCGCACCACCGGGTTCGCGAGCGCTGTCTTCGCGAACCGCTTGAGCTTGCCGATCACTGGGTCTCCTTACGCGCCGCTGCCGATGCAGCGTGGCCGTACTGCCTCTCCTTGAGGCGCTCGAGCGTCTGCTCGTGCAGCACTCGATTTGTCTTGAGCAGGTCCGAGAGCACCCCGAGCGCCAAGGACAAGAACGCGCCGATGATCAGCACGGTTCCCAAGATGAGCGACTGGAAGTGGTCGCCCTGGTCGCCCATCGCCATCAGGATCGCGTAGCGCACGAACGGGATCAGGCCCACGGTGATGAAGATCGCCGCAAGCGCCGCGAAGATGCTCCACGGCTTGAACATGATGTACGAGCGGAGGATCGCCTGCCCCGACTTCATCATGTGCTCGCCCATGCTGCTGAACAGCCGCGACTCGCGGGTCTTGGGGTTGGTGTCGATCTCGACTGAGGTGATCGCCAGCCGCTTGTTGCCCGCCTGGATGATGGTCTCCATGCAGTAGCTGAACTGCGTGACCACGTTGATCCGGTAGATCGCAAACTTGGAGTACGCCCGGAAGCCCGATGCCGCATCGGGCAGATCGGTGCCCGCCGCCTTGTTGACCACCCAGGATCCGAACCGCTGCATCGTCTTCTTGAACGTCGAGAAGTGCTCGATGGTGTGGGTCTGGCGGTCGCCGATCACGATGTCGGCGTCGCCCGCCAGGATCGGCGCGACGAGGTCACCGATCCGCTCTTGCGGGTACTGGTTATCACCGTCGGTGTTCACGACGATGTCGGCACCGTGGGACAGCGCGTAATCGAGGCCATCGCGGAAGGACGTCGCCAACCCCATCGGTCGCGCGTGACGGAGCACGTGGGCACCGTGCTCGCGAGCGATCTCGCCGGTGCGATCCGTCGAACCGTCGTCGATCACGAGCAGGACGATCTCGTCGATCCCGTCGATCTGGCGCGGAATGCTCTGGAGCACCGTGGGGAGGGTCTGTTCCTCGTTGAGGCATGGCACCTGGACGAAGAGTTTCACCGGCACATTCTATCTCGCGCGCCTGCGGCGGCCTCGCAGGGCGTCAGGCGCCGCCCGTGGGGGACGCTCGGCGCGTGAGCAGTTGATACGAACGGCGCCGCAGGCCGGTGGGCACCAGGCGATACGTGCCGCGGATCGCGACGTTGCGCACGAACTGCCTGCGGCTCGTGAAGCCCAGCCGCCGCATCCCCCGCTGCAGCCGGATCTCCGCCTCGAGCTGTCGGACGCCGCCCCTGCGTGCATAGGCCCCCGAATCGACGCGGTAGCCGAGCAGCGGCTCGGTGATGTTGTCGGCGCGCGTGCCCGCGTCGAGCATGCGCACCCACAACCAGTAGTCCTCCATCTGGCCCATGGGCAGGTAGCCGCCTGCGGCGCGCACGGCCGCCCGGCGGTAGACCACCGTCGGGTGGTTGAACGGCGAGCGGAACCGCGCGTAGTCCCGAATGGCGCCGCCCGCCGGGGGGACGCGTTCGCGCATGGTCTGGCGCAGGTCGCCGTGAAACTCCACGAGGCCAGAGCCCACCAGGTCGAGCCCCTGCGACAGCAAGTCGAGTTGGCGCGCGAACCGCTCCGGGAACGACAGGTCGTCCGCGTCCATGCGGGCCACGATGTCGTGAGCAGAGGCGTCGAGCCCCACGGTCAGCGCATTCGCCAGCCCGTCGTTGTCGTCGAGTTCGATGCGGCGAAGGGGCACGCTCGCGGTCCGGCCGATGTCGGCGACGGCATCGTCCAGGTCCGCGCCCACGGGCCCGTCGCGGACCAGCACCACCTCGTTGGGCGGGCGGGTCTGCTCGTCGACGCTCGTGCGGAAGGCATCGCGGAGGAACTCGGCCCGGTCCCCCTTGTAGAACGGCAGCAGCAGCGTGAAGCGGTCGTTAGTCATCGGACGTCCCGTCCGTCTGTCCGGAACCGGTCACGCCGGCCAGCACCTCGTCATTGGGACGCGGATCCGTCCGCCAGCCGTCCCGCCAGCCACGCGCGCCCGCGGATCGCAGCACCGTCCTGTCCTCTGACCGCGCGTACGTGCGGCCCCAGCGCGCGAGGGACGATGCGCCATACAGGGCCTTCTCGACCGCACCCAGGGAGCGGGATCGGCGGAGCATCCACACCTTGTTGCGCACCTCGTAGTAGAAGCGCTCGCCGGGGTCGACGTCGGTGGCTCCCAGCTTGACGGTCTTGTGGACCACCACGCTCGCGGGGACGTGGAGCCCGAGCCGCGAGCGCAGCACGCGGGTCGAGAACTCGAAGTCGTCGTTCCAGATGAAGTAGTCGGCGACGGGAAAGCCCTCCTCCGCCACCGCATCGGCCGCCACCAGCATCGAGACGAACGAGGACGACCGCACGCTCAGGCAACCCTGTGCTGCCGCCGCGTCGCGGCGTGCGCGGCTGTCGAGCGGGCGCGGGCGTGGCGTGTTCATCGGGTGCTCAGAGCCGTCGAACCACACCACGCGCGAGCCGGCGATCGCCGCACCCGTCGCGGTCGCGGCGTTCAGCAGCTCCTCGAGGGCGGTCGGCTCGGGGATGGTGTCGTCATCCATGAGCCACACCCAGTCCGCAGCGTGGCTTTCGAGGGCGCGTCGCAGGCCGACAGCGAAGCCCCCGGCGCCGCCGGTGTTGGCCGCCAACTCGAGAACGTCCGCGCCCGGTGCGGCCTCGCGTGCCACGTCGGCAGAGCCATCCGTGGAGCCGTTGTCGACCACCACGAGCGTACAGGCGACCGTCTGGTTGCCGATCGCGGCGAGCGCCTCGCGCAGCAGATCACGGCGGTTGTACGAGACCACCACCGCGACCACGCGGGAATCTCTCGGGGACGTGGAGGACATGGGGCAAGTCTGCCAGCACGCGGGCCAGCCGGCTGGCGCGTGACAGCTTTCTCATGGGCTCCCGGCTCGTCCGCCCCCTCGCCCGGAGTCTTGCGCGGGCTCAGAGCGAGGTGAAGAATTTCAAATCAGGGGAGGTGGCGACCCACAGGTCCTTCTCGCCCGAGTACTTGGTGGTCTTGTGCGCGATGCCGGCGGCATCGAGGGCCTTCACGATCGCGGTCGCGGTGCGCTTCTCACCCGGACGGTTGTAGTCGTCGAGGATGATGATGAACCGCTCCGCGAGCGATTGCGGAATGAGGTCCAACACGTCGATGCGGGCGCGTTCCGCCCCGCCGCCGAACGGTCCGTCAATCACGATGAGGTCGTACGTCGCCTCACCGACGGCCTGGGCGAAGCCGTCGTACCTCAGCGCAGTGTTGCCGTCGTCCAGCTCCACCGTGGTGAGGTCGAGCGAGCGGATGCGGGTGGTACTCGGAACAGCGAAGTTCGCGGCGAAGGTCGAGATCCACTCCGGGTCGTGCTCGACGACGGTGTGGTCCACTGCTGTGGCGTGTGCCGCGTATTGCGCCGTCACCTTGGTCGACTGTCCCAGTCCGAGCTCGAGAATCGACGTGGGTCGCGCCTCATCGAGCACGCGATACAAGACGTAGAGGAATGGATAGCCCACCGCCCAGCGTCCGGGCGAGACGGTCTGGTCGGTGAGCCAGTCGCTCCGGTCGGTGGTATCGCGGTAGACGGCGGCCCAGACGGACTCGAGTGCCGTCCGCCCCGCAGAGCGTGAGCTGCGGCCCACCTCGTCCACTGCGCTGGCCAGCTCGTCCAGCGTCTGCCTCACTCCACCCCGTGCGCCTTTGCCGTGCGGGAGAAGCTCCTCCTCCAGGCGGACAAGCTGGGACCGGAGCGCCTCGTGACCGGCCATGACCTCGCGGTGCTGCTTCTCGGCCAGCAGCCGTTGCTTCCTTGCGAGCGAGCCGGCGCGCCGACCGGTCACGGGCAGGTACTGTGCGGCCCGCGCGAGGTACTGCTTGAGCATTGACACCCCTTTCAGGGTCAGTATGACTCAAGTCGGCCGTGTCCCGACGGCCGCGAGCGGCGTCTACTAGGGCAGAGCGCTCCTCACCCGGCGTGCGATCGGCTCGAGCCCGGGCACGGCGCGTACGACCCGCCGCGCCAACGAGCTCTTCGCACGTGCCTTCGGCTTGCGTGAGCGCTTGGCGTTGCGCTCGGCGAAGAAGATGGTGAGGTCAAGCAGTTGCTGAGCGTCGGCGAGCGTCGGCTCGGGCGAGAACTCGGGCGGCAACGTGCCCTCGACGAGCTGCCGATACAACTGAGAGAAGTCGTACGAACGGGCCCGCTCGGCGGCCGCGAGCGACGCCTTCGACAGTTGGACGTAGCGCTCGGAGTCCTCGCTCAGCGCGACGATCTGACGTGCAAGCGCCACCGCGTCTCCCTGCGGTACGGAGATCATGCCCTCGTTGTCCTGCACCAACGTGAGCCACGGAAGCTCGTACATGGCCACGGGCAGTCCTCTGGCCTGCGCCTCCGCCAATGTCAGCTGGTAGCCCTCGATGATGCTGGTCGACACGAACACGTCTGCGGCGTCGATCGCGCGGATGAGCGTCTCGCCCCGGAGGGGGCCGACCACCGTCACGTGCTCCGACAGTCCGCGGTCCGCGACCTCCGCGGCGAACGTCTCGACGGTGAGGCCAGCCCACTCGGGGCCGATGACGCTGAGGTGGAAGGGCACTGACAGGCGCTTGAGCTCGGCGGCGACGTCGACGAGCTGGCGCACCTGCTTGGTGTGCTGGTCGAGCCTGCCTACCCACACCAGTTCGACCTTGCCCTCGGGGGCACGCCTAGGCGCGTCGATGCCGGCGGACTCCAGGAGCATCGGGGACGGGGGATTGGGCAGGTAGACGGAGTGGGCGACGCCACGCAGCTTCCAGAACGCCACGTCGAGCGGGGACAGCGTGACGAGCGTGGCCAGCACGTTGAGGTGCGTCGTGAGGAAGGTCAGCAGCGCATTGTTGTCGTACACCGGCCGCAGCGCAAAGTTGTGGATCCACCCGATGGTGGGCACGCCAATGGCCTTGGCAATCAGCGCGTAGGCGGGCCAATCCCTGCTGTACAGCACCTGGTGATCGATCACGAGGTCGATGGACTCGGTCTCGCAGATGTTCGCCCACGCCGTCATGCGGGAGGGCAGGTCCTCGCCGCTCACCTCGACGAACGTCGCACCCGCGGGAAGTCCCTCGAGGTCACTGCCGGCACGGCGAGCCGCAATGGTCACCTGGACGCCCGCATCGAGCAGGTACCGCGCCTGAGACAGCAGCACGCCCGACACCCCGCCAGTGGTCAGGGTTGCCGTGACGAGCAGCACGCTGCGCACTGTCCGCTCCCCGACCGCGAGACGCGTGCCGTGCGCCGCAAGCACCTCGAGGCCGTCCTTGAAGTAGGTGGCTGCGGCCATCGCCACGTCGCGCTCGGAGACGCGCGTGTGCAGCAATGCCAGGCAGTCGGCACGCAGTGTGCCCGTCACACTGTTCTTCAGATACCCCAGCACATTGCCTACCAGCGACAGGCGTGCGGACTCGAAGCTTGCGCGCAGCGGCGCGCTGTCCGTCCTCTGCCGGGCGATCGAGTCCACGGCAGGAGCGATGCTGTCGACGGAATCGATGGCGCCTAGGTAGAACTCGAACTGTGAGAGCTCCTCGACGGCATGGCCACTTCCGCCTCGACGGAAGTGGTACCGGTAGAGGTGATCGGGGATCGAGACGTAGCGGCGCGCGAGCGCCGCCGCGAGGAACGTCAACGGGAGATCGTTGACCCTGCGCAGGATTAGATCCGCAGGGATCATGCCATACGCCTCGCGCAGCACGGCGGTCTTGAAGAGGTAGCGCCACAACTGTCCCTGCGCGGGCCTGCCGACGGGGAACAGGCCCTGCAGAACGCCCTCCCCTTCGAGCAGCGCGTGCACAGGCTGCAGTCGCGCCTGGTAGCCCCCCACAGGACGACCGTCCGGGTTGATCACGTCGATGCCGAAGCCGACGAGGTCCGCATCGCTCGAGCGAGCCTTCGCAAGGGAACGCTCGGCCGCGTTCGGGGCGAGCTCGTCGTCCCCGTCGAGCATGAGGATGTAGTCGGAAGCGGCGGCGTCGACCCCGGCCCTCCGACACTGCAGGGCGGAGACGTTGCTCTCCATCCGGATCAGACGAATGCGAGGGTCGCGGGCCTGGTAGCGCTCGATGACCTCGGCGGTGCCGTCTGTCGAGGCATCATCGACGCAGATCACCTCGACGCGTTCGAGGCTCTGACGGAGGCAACTGTCCAGGGCGGTCGCAATCCACTCCTCGTCGTTATGGACGGGGATGACGATCGAGACGTCGGTCGGTGATGACATGGGGCCTCCGTTAAGGCGATGGTGCAGCGGTACTAGGCGACGGCACGCATGGCCGTCTGGATGCGCGCGCCCAGGTCGGCCACTTCGGAGCGAGCGCTGTCGATCGCCGGAGCCAGGCCAGGCAGCTTGCTCTCGAGCGCGGTGCCGAACTCGGCAAGTTGGTCATACGAGCCCACCAGATCGCTGAGCCCGGCAGCCGCGAGGAGCCGACTGATCTTCTGCGGGTCGGCAGCCGAGCCGATCGGGTACGCGCCCTCAGTCGCGCCGATGATTAGCCCGTGAGCACGGTCGGAGATGATCGCGAGCGACTGCCCGAAGACGCTCCGGACGTGGGCATCGAGGTCGCTATGACGGGTGCTCGGTGCGATGAGGTACTCGCCTCCCAGGGCTTCCGCGACGCGCACGGCCCGGGGTGCGTCCCTCGCGACCTGCGCCACGGTGACCACGCGGGTGGACGTCTGCGCAGCGAGAGCGCGTACGGCCTCGAGCCACGAGTCGTCTGGCCACGGCCTGTCGAAGCGAAGAGTCACGGCCAGCAGCGGCCGGGAGTCCGGGTTGGACCACTCCGTGGTGTGAGGGCCGTAGGAGAACGCCCAGTCGGGGGCTACGCCGCCGAACCCCGCCGCGTCCCGCGACCCGGCATCGCGCCACGAGACCACCGCGGCGTCGCGGAGCACCTGGTCGAACTGCGAGGGGCTGGACTGCGCGGGCGTCTTGAGGCCGAGCCCAGCGACGATCACGGCCCCCCCGCTATCGATAGCGTGTCGCAGCGGCGCGGACCGGCTCTCGGCGGGATAGACAGCGCTGCGCGGGTTGATCTCACCTGCCTCGAACAGGTGAACCGGCCGCGTCGCCTCGGTGCTCGCACGGACCCAGGCCGCTCTGGTGGTGTAGATCGTGTCAGCCGGATCGAGTGGCAGGCCGGTCACGTAGTCGCTCGACCTTCCCTCGAGCAGGACGTGGAAACTACGGCCTTCGCCGCGAGCGGCCTCGAAGTAGGCGGCGCGCAGAACCGAGTCGCCAAGGTTGTCGTCCTGGCCCCCCAGGTTGACGAACACGTCCTGCGTGGAGTGGGAATGCATAGTGGGGGAGTCTACGGGACCGTGATCGGGGCCGAGAGAGTCCGCGCGGCTATAGTGACGTGGTGAAAAACGACCCGCCGCTCGCTCACTCCCATGCGCCCACTCGAGTGTTGGTGTCCCAACGTCTCATGTCGCCGAGCGTCGGATACGTCGACCAGATCGTCGGCGAAGACCAGAACGACGTCATCTTCGAGGCCTTCTCGGGCCTGCCTCGCGCCACCGACGTGGACGTGGTCCACCTCCACCGGCTCAGTGCATTGGGTGGGGCGCGCGCAAGAAGCGGCAAGAAGCGGGTCGCCGTCGCCCTCGCCTTCGCTGCGCGGATCCGTAGCAACGGGATCGCGCTGGTGCGCACGTGGCACGGCGCCGATGCGAACGACGCGGGAGGGCGTTCCGCACGCCTTGCCAACTGGATCCTCAACCGCGTGACGACCGAGTTCGTGATCGTCGACCCCTCGACCAAGGTTCCGAACGGCGCCTCCGGGACCCTGATCCCTTACGGGCACTACCGGGAGAGGTTCGTCGGGTACCCCCGCAGCCCCCAGGTCCCGGGCCGGTTGCTGTGCATCGCCGCGCATCTCCACACGAGCGTCGAGCGCTTCGTAAGGGACTACGTCGAAGGCGACGTCCGCGAGACGACCCTGCGCGTGGTGGGGTCGGCCGGCCCGGCGCGCGCGGCACGTCTGCGCGAGTTTGCGGAGACGGGGAAGGACTCCGTCTCGACACGGATCGAGCGGGTCTCCGACGGTGCCATGGTCATGGAGATCTCGGCGTCGGAGCTCGTGGTACTGCCGAACGCCGGCGAGCTTGACGACCTGCACATGGTCTTCCTCGCACTGTCGCTCGACCGTCCCGTCCTCGTGCCTGATAGCCCGCTGATGAGGAGCGTCGCCGACAGCGTCGGCGCGGAATGGGTGCACCGCTCTACTGCACCTCTCGACCCGGCCGTCGCAGCCGAGGTACTGAGCAGCGTCCGGACCGACACGCCGCCCGACGGCCCGTCCCTCGACGGTCGGGACCGCGAAGCCACGTCGGCGATGTATGCGGACGTGTTCAGGGCAGCGGCCAAGAAGACTTCCCGGCGCTGACCCGGACCCCGCCAGCTACTGGTCGAGCCCGCTCACTATCGGAGCGAGCCGATCCGCGAGGACGTGCTGGGTGGTCATCGTGTATGTGTTGGTCACGTGGGATCCCTGCCGGTAGACCAGCACGCCGCCGATCACCGGAGGACAGACCTCCGTGTTGCACAAGGTGTCGGACATGTCGATCACATCCACTCCCGGCACGCGCTCCGCCGCGGCCCGCTGAGCGACTGCGCCGCTCGACTTGGTGCCCGATTCGAGGGGGAACGCACAGAGCCACGGGTCTTCCATGTGTACCGCGAGGCAATCCAAGACTCCAGAGTCGTCGCCCCCGACCAGGTCACTTGGCGACGGATTGTCCAATAGCACGATCACGTCGATGCCTGCGTCCTCGAGGGTGCTCCAGTAATCGGCCAGGGCGTCCACCATCACGTCGCCCGAGAGCTCGCCCTCCTCGTCGAAGGCCTGGCTGTGGCGCTGCGAGACGACCACCGCATCGGGCGGATCCGCAAGCAGCAGCTCCATGAGGTTCGCGTTGAACTCGGGGCAGGCCGTGTAGGGACGCCCGTCTGCGTCGTCGCGCAGCGCATCGGCGAAACCGCACGCGCTCTTGGTGGCGCTCTCGAACACCCATCCTTGCTCCGTCGAGACGGCTTCGACGACATCGCCCCACTGGGCGGCCTTCGAGTCGCCCGCGAGGAAGACGCGGGCCTGACCGTCGGGGTCTCCCATGACACAGGGCTCCGGTACGACCGTGGCGAAGTCTGCGTGGCACTCCTTGGTGACGTCCGAGGAGTCCTCCCGTGCGGCGACCAGGTCGGGGACGAACGGCACCACTTCTTGGGACGCCTCGACCCCCGACACCGCCCCGCCGTCGTAGTCCAGCGTCCTGGCGCCGAACTCGGAACCAGCTGTCCCCCCCTCTGCTGCAGCGTCCGCCTGCGCGGGACTCGATCGAGGCAGGGAGGCGGCGAGCAGCAACGCGATCACGACGGTCGCCGCCACCAGGTTCGCTCCCAGCGACAGCGCTAGCACGGGCATGCGCTCAAGAACCTTGGCGCGGCGCACCGGGTTCTCGACGAGCCTGTAGGACAGCCAGGCTGGGATGACGGACAGCGTGACGATAGCCAAGCCGGCCTTCTGCCCGATCTCACCCCAGTGCCACCCAGCCGCGACGAGCAGCGGCCAATGCCACAGGTACAGCGAGTAGGAGATGCCGCCGATCCACACTGCTGGCTTCCACGACAACGGTCCGGGTGCACCGCTGCGCTCGGCGGAGCCAGCCGCGATGACGGCGGCGGTTCCGAGGGTGGGGACCAAGGCCGCGGCTCCTGGCCAACTTGTCGACGAGTCGAACATCAGCGCGCTGGCGACCACCGCCGCGATTCCCGCCCACCCGAGGACCAGCGCTGCGCTCCTGGGGAGGCGGCGCCACAACGTGAGGGAGGCGGCCATGAGCCCGCCGATGCCCAGCTCCCACAGCCGCGTGGTGGTCACGAAGAAGGCCTCGGCGGGGGCGTCCGCCGTCATGTGGATCGACCACGCGAAGGACAGCACCACGATCACGGCGAGCGCACCGACCGCGATGGTGGATGCGCGCAGTCGAAGGACGGCCGCCACGAGGCCGGCAGCCACGATCACGAGTGGCCACACGATGTAGAACTGCTCCTCGACCGCCAGGGACCAGTAGTGCTGGACCGGGGACGCTCCGATTCCCTCGGCCTGATAATCGACGGAACGGTCCGCGAGCCGCCAGTTCACCAAGGACACCGCGGACGCAAGCATGTCGTAGCCGTAGACGCCGCGCTGTAGGGGCGGCGCCAGCCACCACGTGAGAGCGGCGGTGGCGCCGAGCGCGAGGGTGGCGGCCGGAAGGAGGCGCTTCGCCCTGCGCGCATAGAAGCGCGTCAGCGAGATGCGGCCGTGCTCACGGAACTCTCGCAGCAGCATGCCCGTGATCAGGAAGCCGGAGATCACGAAGAACACGTCCACGCCGACGTATCCGCCCGGCACGAACGTCACGCCCGCGTGGTAGACGAGCACCAGTCCGATGGCGAGAGCTCTCAGGCCTTCGATGTCCGGGCGGAACGACCGCGCCGCGCGCTGACCGGTGCGTGTGCCCTCTTCCGCGGCTTCGAGCGCCGATGCCGCGGTCACCGGCGAGCCTTCTTCAACTCAGGACGCGGTGCGTTCACGCTAGTCGCGGCGCAGACGTGGGCGGAGCGCGCGGCGGCTGCCGCCCCAGTGGTGCTGGCGCTCACGACTGGCCGACCCGCCACGTCTCCTCGGTGCTGGCGAGCAACGCCAGCACAGCGACGTCGTCGCTCGCGCTCGCCAGGTACGTCTGAGCGCGCCCCACCTGTTCGTCGTACGCACCCCGGTTCGCCGCCAGTTCAGCAATGGCCCCGGCCACCTGATCTCTCGGGCGGTAGAGGGCCGCTGCCCCAAGGTCGGGTTCACACTCAGGGTCGGCGATCACCACCCGCCCCAAGGCGGCCGCGCGCACAGCCGTCGCCCTCGAGGCGATGCCGCTCGCCTTGGGATCACCGAGGAGGTAGAAGTCGAGCTGGTTGATGAAAACCCGGAATCCGATGTCGCCCCTGCGGTAGACCAGGCTCGTGGAGAATGCGCCGTCCGTCGGCTGCTCGTCCTTGGGGTCCATGAGCACGCGCACATCGAGCGCACTCGATTCCACAGCGGGCTCGACATCCGGGAGCCCTCCGACCGTGCCCACCACCAACCCACCCGGGCGCAGTGCAGGGGGAGTGAGGCGCCCCGCGCGACCTTCTCCATCACGCACCGGGCCGATCTGCGCGCTGGCCATGAGGCGCGTGCGCCGCGACGCGTCGTCCCCCCCGATCCATTCGACGCGTGCGGTGCCGACGTCCTCGTTCGCGAGTGCCGTCACCGCGTCCACGCTCCACGCCGAGGGCGTTCCGGACTCCACTGGCACGTCGACAGGGACGAAGACGACCCGCTCGACATCCATGCTCCAGCGACTGCGCTCGGCGACCTGCAGGAGTGCCGGGTCCTCGATCAGCAACGAGTCGACCTCGACCTCATCGGTGAGGAGCAAACGGTCGACCACTCCGTCGTGAATCAGAGATCGAAGCTCGGGAGCAATGGGGGTTGCCCAGGTGCCCGGCTGGCGCGGGTCCGGGATGTGGACGATCCCCACGGTCATGCCGCTGTTCTTGGCGCAACGCAGCACCGTTGCCGCGAGGTCACCTCCGTGATCGACCGTGCGCCAGTCCCGGGCCACCACCACGTCGTAGCGAGTGGGCCGGTCCTTCAACTGCTCTGCGGACAGGAACCGTCGAGGAGCGGGGAACACCCGGGCCCCCGAGGCGCCCGGCACCCGAGCGCGTCCGGTCGCCAGGCGCTCGTGGAAGTACTCGAACGCCTCGCGGTACTCGGAACGGGAGGGGTGGCGCCAACCCACCCCGAAGTCGGTCCGAGAAAGAGAACCACCGGTGAGGCGGACTAACGCGAGCACGTCGGGGATATCGACATGGGTGCAGCCGGTCATGGCGGCCAGGCGCATCGCATGCTCGGTGTCACCGGCCTTGCGCGTCGCGTCGAAGAAGCCCACCGCGCCCAGATCGGCTGACCGGAACATCAGTGACGACGCGTTGGGCCTGAGGATGCGTTGTCCCCGGTAGCGGAACACCATGTGATCCGTCACGCGAGCGCTTTGGCTGATGGTCGAGCACAGCCCCGAGTCCCCGATGAGCGGCAGAACCTGGCGTTCGATCCGCTCGGGGTGCGACCAGTCGTCGTCGTCTTGGAATGTCACGTACTCGCCTCTTACGGACCCCAGTGCGACGTTGCGCGCGCCGTAAGCGCCGACATTGCGATCCAGACGGATCAGCCGCACGCGCGAGTCGAGCGCCGCGACCTGCTCGAGCCGGGCGTCGAACTCGGGTCCGCTCGCGTCGTCGACGATCACGAGCTCGAGGTTCTTCCAGGTCTGGCGGAGGATGGATCGCACTGCCGTGACGATCTCGCGGCCGCGACGATGGGTCGGCATGATGACGGAGACCAGGGGGCCGTCGGTCACCGCGCGTTCGCTCCTCGCCTCAAGACGGTCGAAGAGGTCCGCCCCGTCGCCGGCAAAGGCCATCGGGGTGTGCTGCCACACCTCGCCAAGGTGGCTGTTCACGTGAGCGAGCCACTCGGGGGAGTCCACACCGTGGGCGGCTCCGATGAGGTCGGCCTCCAAGTAGCCCGTTTCTTCTGAGTCCAGCGCGTCGAAGATGCGCCGGTCGTGTGCCAGTCGTTCGTGCTCCCCGAGGTTCCACAGGACGGTCGCCGCCTCCTGCGCAACGTGGCTTGAGTACTGCAGCGCTGGATCCGCGGCGCACGCGGCGTCGAACTGCTGGAGAGCACGGAAGTCGCGCTGGACGTCCGCATCGATCTCAAATGTCAGCCGTGCAGACTCCAGGCGCCACGTGGCGAGGACGGGATCGCCGCCAGACTCGTGCAATGCATCCGGGTGGGCATCGAAGCGAGCCTCACGCATCACCGCCTCACGTAGGAGGTGCGAGCGCGTGCCGCGCGCCTCCTTGGCGACCGCCTTCGCGTGAGCCACGGGACTCGAGGCGCGCCACCGCGTATCCCGCAGCCACACGTCCATCATGACGTCACGCCCTTCCATGCCTGCCTTGCCCTCCGAGGAAACGGCAGCGCCCCATCCCGCCACTGATCACAGACGGTGGGCGCTGCTCCCGGTGCTCGTCACGCCCCGGGTGTCGAGAAAGATGCGCGACGCTCCCGCGAGCGCGTCGACGTCGTAATCACGGTGGCTCTGCACCAAGATCACCAGGTCAGCTGCGGCCAGCGCCGTGTCGAGCTCCTCCACGCGAGGGAGGTCCTCATCGGCTGTCCTCCACGTCTCCACATATGGGTCGTGGAACTGCACTCGCGCTCCCTTGCGGGCAAGCGAGGAGGCGAGTGGAATCGCGGGAGACTCGCGCTGATCGGCGATGTTCGGCTTGTACGTCACCCCGAGGATCAGCACCGATGCCCCGTTGATCGCGAGTTGGGCGTCGTTGAGGAGGTCCTGAGCACGCTGCGCGACGTAGCTCGGCATCGCCAGGTTCACCTCTTGTGCGAGCTCCACGAATCGGAAGGGATAGCCGAGCTCTTCCTTGACGCGGTGGCTCAGGTAGTTCGGATCGATAGGAATGCAGTGGCCGCCGACGCCGGGTCCCGGATAGAACGCCTGGAAGCCGAAGGGCTTGGTCTTGGCCAGGTCGATGACGTCCCACAGGTCGATGCCGAGCTCATGACAGAACTTCGCCATCTCGTTGACGAGTGCGATGTTGACATGCCGGTAGGTGTTCTCGAGGAGCTTGGCCGTCTCAGCCTCGCGGGTGCCCTTGGCCTTGACCACGGTATCCACGAACCGCGAGTAGAGCTCCGCGGCCCGGTCCGTCGACGCGCTGTCGAGGCCGCCCACGACCTTCGGGGTGTTCTTCATTCCGAACTGCGCATTGCCCGGATCGATCCGCTCGGGTGAGAACGCCAGGTGGAAGTCCTGACCAGCAACGAGTCCCGTGCGCTCAAGCTCCTCGCGCACGGGGCCTTCCGTGGTGCCCGGGTACGTCGTCGACTCGAGCACGACGAGCATGCCCGGTTCGAGGATGGCGGCAACTGACCTCGTGGCGGCGAGAACCGCCGAGAGGTCGGGGCCGCCCGAGCTGCTCAGTGGAGTCGGGACGCAGATCACTGCGCTGCGCGCCCCTCGCAGGCTCTCGATGTCCGCTGTCGAGCTGAATCCCGCCGCGACGATCTCCGCCACGTCGTCATCGCTGAGGTCGTCGACGTGGGATCGACCACTGTTGAGACCATCGACCACGGCGCTGTTGGGATCGAAGCCCCGGACTGTGAGCCCCGCGAGCACCGCCTCGCGGGCGAGAGGCAGGCCCACATAGCCGAGCCCCAGAACCACCATGTCTACTGTCAACTTCGTTCTCCCATGCCTCGGGTCGAATCCCTCTTCGCTGTACTGGTGCCCCGGCTTCACCCTCGCGGCCGCCGAACGGCGATCCGCGACGAGGGGCGCGCGCTAGCGCTCGTCGCGCGCACTGCGGTCTCTGTCCTCCGCTTCAAGGCGCGCCGTCTCCAATGCACCGACGACCCGTCTCTGCATCATGTCGAGCGTGGCTTTGTTGGCCACGCGCGAAGCCTTCAGAGAACCGAGCACGCGCCTCTGCAGCGCGTCGAACTTGGCATCGTTTCTCCGCACCCGCCGTTCGACGGCGGCGGAACGACGCTCGATGATCACCAGCATCATCGCAAGAAGGACGAGTGTGAGATTGCCCGCGAGCACTCCCAGCTGCACCGACCCGAGAGCCGCGGCGAGCGCTCCCGCGAGCCCCACCATGAGGGTCGCTGCAGCCACGACGATGAACTTCGAGACCTTACGCACGCGTTCCTCCGAGAATGATGCAACCGAATACGAGCGTATCAGCGCGTCGGAGCGCCGAGCGTGCTCGCGCGCCGAGCGTGACAGTGCACACGCCCCCCTCACCCGGCCGGGGGGCACGGTCACCCTAAGATGGTGCAGGCCGGTTCGCCGGTCATCCGATCCCTCAGGAGTTCGTCGTGCATACCGTGAGCGTGATCGTCCCGACGTACAACGCCGAGGACTTTCTGCCGACCTGCCTCGAGGTCATGAGGCGCAGCGGTGACGACGGCACCCAGTTCATCGTGGTGGATGATCACTCGACCGATGCGACCCCTCACATCCTCGATGCGGCGGTCAGGCGCATGCCCACGCTCACGGTGGTCCGCAACGACACCAATGTGGGCGTGGCGCGGTCACGCAACATTGCACTGGACGTCGCCGATGGTCGCTACCTGACCTACCTCGATGTTGACGACTGGTACGGACATGGACACCTGGAGGCTCTCGTACGAGCCATTCAAGACCTTGAGGTGGACTTCGTCCGCACCGATCACGTCCGCGTCGACGGCTACCAGCGCACGCTGGATCGTGCACCCGAGAAGCACCGCGGCGTTCCACTCGAGGCAGCGTCCGGCATCGGCCGTGCCGGCTCCAATGCGATGGTCGACTACCCGTTTCTGTGGGCCGGCATCTACGACACGACCCGCCTGCCGCGCGACCTGTTCCTGTTCGACGAGAGCCTTCGGACGGCTGCGGACCGCCCATGGTTCTGGCGGTTGTACATGAAGGCAAAATCCACGGCCGTGGTCGACCTGCACGGGTACTTCTACCGCAAGGACCACAACCCGCGGGCGCTGACGCAGGCGGGGAACGCGCAGACACTGCACTTCCTCGACGCTTCCGCCAGGATCCGGGACCTCGTCGTCCCCGCCGGACGCGCCGAGTGGACCACGAAGGCCGCCTACGCCGCGGCACGCATCTGCGCCTTCCACGTCACTCGCCGCTCGCGGCTCTCTCCCGAGCTCCAGGCCGAGCTGTTCCTCCGCTCGGCGTCACTGCTCGCCTCCTACCCGCACAGCACCATGGATGACGCCATCCGCACGCTTTCTCTGTCGCAACGCATGGTCGCTCGCGCACTCGTCAGGAGGGGTCGAGCCTCATGACAACAGCGGTGCTGGTGCCTCACCTCCTGGCGGGCGCGATGATCGCGGCGACCGTGGACGACGGTCATCTCCCGGGTCGCCGCATCCTCGTCACGATCAACGATGCCGCGATTCCCGAGATCACATCCGACATTGCCGATCACCCTGGATTCGCGTCGCTCGCCTCCCGGTTCGACGCTGTTGTGAGCCTCAACGAGGCCATCGCGCCACTCCACCCGCGGGGCTGGGCGGCTGACGGCCCTCCCGCTCGCAGCGCCCGAGCACGGATCGCCCAGCTAGCAGTGGAGACCGTCGACCGGGTCGTCGTACCGTCGCTCGATCACCTTCCCTCCGCTGCCTTCACCCAGATGTTCCCCCAAGCACGGGTCGACGTGGTCGCCGATCGACTTGCGACGTACGGCCCCGCGCCGGCGCATGTGAACCGCGACATCTCGGCTCGAGTGGAGCGGGTCTTCTACGCGGATCTCGTACCCGGGACGACGCCCCGGATGTTCGGGAACGTCGGGGCGACGCCGGTCCCCGTGGCGACGGAGTCGCTACGCCGGGCGATAGGCGCGATGGCCGGGTCCCCGGCGGCCGAAGACCTCGAAGAAGCGTGGATCCTGGGCGAGCGCCTTGCGGATCTCGGCATCCTCACCCCCGCGCAGCAGGATGCGCTCCAGCTGGCCATGATCGAGGCGGCGGCGGAGGCGGGATACTCCGCCGTGGCGTTCAAGCCCCACCCGAACTCGCGCCCCGGCTACCACGGGGCACTCGCGGAGCGAGCGGCTCGGCTGTCGATCCGCTTCCGCGTGCTCACCGATCCGGAGCCGGCCGAGGTGATGTTCGAGCGCACCCGACCCGGCGCTGTGCTCGGCTCCTCCTCGACCGCCCTAGCGATCGCATCGGCCGTCTATGGCATACCGGCCTTCAGTGTGGGAACTGCGGATGTCGCACGGGCAATGACCCGCGAGGACGAACCGCAACGGGTGGCCCTCGCGCTCACCCGCGTGATGCTTCCGACCTTCGACAATGGCGAGCATCCGCCGCTCGATGTCGAGGCACAGTCGCTTCTCGACGTTTTGTGTCACGACATGCAACCGCGCCGGTACCGCCGCCCGGACTCCGCCGCCCTCGAAGCGGTACGAGCGTGCGACGGAGCGCAGCAACTCGTCGACGCTCCTGCGGGAGCGCACCCGCGCCGCGAGCCAGCCGCCGTTCGTGCAGAAGGCGTGTTCGGCCGGATCGGGGCGTCGTCCCCTCGACGGCGCTACCGCAGTGTGCGCAACGTGCTCGCGGCGCTGTGGTTCAGCGTGCGCTTGTAAGCGACGGGTGCGCGGCGCGCTCGCCGCGCGCCCAGGCAGTCAGGCGCCGATGCGGCGTAGCTTGCTGAGCGGTGCGAGCTCTCCGGGGAACACGCGCTTCACGCCGTCGCCCAAAGCCGACTCGATGATGCGGATGTCGCGTACGAGGTGGCGCAGGCCCTGCGGCTCCAGCGAGGCTGCGTGGTCCGAACCCCACATGGTCCGGTCGAGCGTGATGTGGCGCTCCACCGCGACCGCACCGAGCGCCACTGCCGCGAGAGAGATCTGCAGGCCCGGCTCGTGGCCCGAGTACCCCACCGGGACGCCGTAGCGGTCCTTCAGGGTCTGGATGGTGCGCAAGTTCGCCTCTTCCGCAGGAAGCGGGTAGGTCGAGGTGGCGTGCAGGATGATCAGGTTGTCCTTGCCGAGGGTCTCCACGGCCGTGTCGATCTGCTCGATGGTCGACATCCCGGTCGACAGGATTACCGGCTTGCCGGTGCCCGCGATCTTGCGCAGCATGTCCAGGTCCGTCACCGAGGCGGAGGCGATCTTGTAGGCCACCGCGTCCATCGACTCGAGGAAGTCCACCGACGGCTCGTCCCACGGGGAGGCGAACCAGACCACGCCCTTGTCCTTGCAGTACGCGTCGATCTCCGAGTACTCGTCCTGCTCGAACTCCACCTTGTAGCGGTATTCGAGGTAGGTCATGGTTCCCCAGGGAGTCTCGCGGGGGGTGGCCTTCATGTGATCCGGCGTCGAGATCTCCGGCGTGCGCTTCTGGAACTTCACGGCCTGCGCGCCGGCATCGACGGCGACATCGATGAGCTTCTTGGCGTTCTCGACGTCACCGTTGTGGTTGAGGCCGATCTCCGCGATCACGTAGACGGGCTGGCCGTCGCCGATCTGGACGTCGCCGATCTTCACTGCGTCAGACACTGATTTCCCTTCGGGTTTGGAGCGCGATCCGGGTCGAATCCCTTCACGCGACGAGCACGCCAGGTGCTCGAGACATCTGCCCCGCTACGGGACTTGTCGCAGTGGCCATCGTAACGCGCCGCGCTCCGCGCGCCTCAAGGCCGGTGGCGGCGCACCACGCGCAGGCCTACTCCCACCGCTGCTGCGGTCCACGTCACCGGCAGCCGCCACCACTCATCGCGGGAGCCCAGCGCCGTCCAGCGCCGCGCCGCGCGGCGCACTGCGTCGATGCGACCCCGGGCTCCACCACGGCGGCCGGCGCTTGCGGCCCGCTCGCCCGAGTCCGCCAATCGCTCGACCACCTCAAGCCAATCGTTCGCGGCCGGGTCGTGGAAGTAGTTGTCGTCCAGCCACCCGGGATGCGGGAGCCGGAAGTCGAGCCGCTCGAGGTCATCGAGGGAGCCCAAGAGGCCCGAGCCCTCGAAGACCACGTTGATGTTCTCGACGCTGATCCCGAAGTCATCGAGGCACAGCGCCGGCACCCCGCGCGCGACGGCCTCCAGCACCGCCGTCGAGCTGACCGTCAGCAGCGCGGCCCCGGGCTCGAGGTAGTCGGCCATCGGCCCGTACCCCACCACCAGATTGGCTGGCCTGTCGGGCACGGAGTCGAGGATCTGCGGGAACGGCTGACGGTCGCGGTGGGTCTGCTCCTCTCCCGCACGGCCTCGCTCCTTGATCACGACGGACAGCTCTGGGTGTGCGTGCGCCACCGTCGCGAGCGCCTTCACGATGGCCTCGCGATGCTCGGCGGCAGCCGGGACGAGCGCCTGCGAAGCGAATATGACTGAGCGCAGCGGCGCAGGGGCAACAGGGGTCGTCGCCGTTCCCACACTCGCGAGGGCGAACTCTCGTGGACTCGCGCCCTCCCCCGTGAGTTCGGCCGCAGCACGCCGCTCCCGGCGAGAATGCACCACCATCACATCCGTGCCGCTGCGCAGCCTGAGGCCCAGAGCCGTAGGGGGCATCCAGATTCCCGGGATGCCGCTTGCGATCACGGGTTGCGTTCCGCCCGCGCGCGACAGCGTGCCGACCACGAGCTCGATCAAGGGGCCCCTGCAGGCGAGGAGCACGGCGTCGGGAGGACTCGAGACGAGCCGGCGTTCGAGGTCTGCGAACGACATCGGCGTGGGCACCTCGTGCCACCGACCGTCAACCGCCGCGGCGATCTGCTCCGCGCTGGGGGTCACGGCGGAGTCCACGAGCACCAGCTCGACGTCCCAGGAAGCCTGAGCCTCGCGGGCGCGAGTCACCGCCCACTTGAGGTACGAGTCCGCGTCGGCCACCACCAGCATGCTCCGCGTGGGGTCGGAGGTGCGCGCGTTCGACTCCACTCAGCGCCCCTTCAGGATCATCTCCGCGAGCTCCCGCACCGCGCCGGCGCCACCGGGCCGCGTGAGCACGATGCGCGCATGCGCCGCCACTTCGGCGCTCGCCTCGGGGACGACGACGGGCCAGCCGACAAGGCGCAGGCACTCGACATCGTTCACGTCATTGCCTACGTATGCCACGCGCTCGAGGTCGATGCCGCGGCCCTCGCACCAGTCACGCAACGCCTCCGCCTTGACGTCGATGCCCTGCATGACCTCCACGCCGAGCTTCGCCCCCCTGGCCGCCACCACCGGGTTGCGCTCTTTCGACAGGATCAGCATCGGCAGTCCGGCCTCGCGCAGCATCCCGATTCCCATCCCGTCGGACCGGCTGACGCGCACCGACTCGACACCTTCCTGATCGACCGTGACCCGATCGTCGGTGTGCACCCCGTCGAAGTCCATGACGAGCGCGTCGACGTCGAGGCGCGCGCCCGCAGTGTCACCGGTCCGAGCCGCGATGGCACGCGCCACGTCGAGTTCCTCAGGTGTGTCGATCTCGACGGCGGTAGCCTCCGGCACCTGCTCGAGCCCCACGCGACCGAAGAACCGGAACCCGGCCTCCTGGAACCCAGCGGTCCGCATGACATAGAACGCCCCGGTCTCCTGGAAGTGGGGCTCGCGGTCCTGCCGGCGGGGCCGGAACGAGTGGTCGTGGTTCACGCCTGCGGCGCCTTGGTCCCCCTGCCGCCAGAGGAAGGCGTAGGTCTCGAACGCGGAGAAGACCGCGTCGTCATCGCCCTCCAGGACGCGCCGCGTTGCTCGCTCCAGGGCGCCCGAATCGATGAACGGGCTCGTGCACTGCAGGAAGGCCAGCGCCGTGGGCAGGGAGCCCGTGACGCCCTCGATCTGATCGAGCGCGTGCAGCAGCGCGTCCTCTGACGTCGCGGTGTCCGTCGCCAACGTCGCGGGCCGGTCGATGACCTCAGCGCCGTGAGCACGGGCCACTGCCGCGACCTCACCGTCGTCGGTGGTGACATAGACAGCGCCGATACTGGGGGCGGCTCGCGCCGCCAGAATCGCTCGGGCCACCAAGGGGACGCCGCCCACCGGAGCGACATTCTTGCCGGGCACGCCCTTGGAGCCGCCGCGCGCGGGGATGACCGCCACAGCCAGCGGGTGATCTCCCGTCACGTCGGGTCCTCCTCCGAAATAGCCTCGATCATCGCCCTCAACGTCGGCGACGCCGAATCCGACCACCATTCGGACGGGATGACTCGCACCTCGAGGCTCACCTCGGGTGCAAGCACCGTACGCAGGGTGGCGACGACGCTGGACGGCATCGTCACGACGTGCCCCACGGTATCCGAGGCGGCGGCCAGCACCACCTCTATCGGGAGGCCGGGGTGAAGCACGGCCAGTCCCGGGATGGACGCAATGCTGTCCAGCCACGGCCCGCGCTCCCGCCGATGCGGGATATAGGTGACCTCGCCCGCCGCCGCCCGCTCTCGCAGCCAGGCGAGATACGGCTCGGCTCGAAGGTGCCCATCCGGCACCAAGGCGGCGCCGACCACCACTGTGGGGCGAAGGCCGCGAGTGGCCTCCAGCTGAATCTCGCGCACCCAGCCGTAGGAGTTTTTGGTGACACGCGCGCCGAGCCGCGCCAACTCGCGGAACGGGGCGCGTGAGCCGTACGCGGTGAAGATCTCGACCGTCCCGCGGGCAATACCGCGGCGGATCCGCCGCGTCGCCAGGGCGCCCAGCCGCCGCATCGACCAGCCCTCGTCGTTGCCCGGGCGCTGCAGGGGACGTCCGTCGGCCAGCTGCTTCCCGAGGGCGAGCATCACGGAGCCGTCGTCGACGATCACGCAGCGCCGGCCTCCAGCGCCAGCAAGCACTGCGCGCACCTGACCGGAGTAGGCGTCGCCGAGGACACGCTCGGAAGACAGTGCGAAGCGCGAGAGCACGGCCGAACGTCCGCCCGGCACCACCGAGACGGCGGCCGGCAGGTGAGGCTTGAGGAGAGTGGCCATCCGAGTCAGGGTGGAGATGTCCCGGCGCAGATGGATCACGGTCTCGGCATCACACGCATGCGCGTACTCCACCGCGTTGAGGAACTGCAGCGGAGACTCGACCCACGCGTGCAGGGTCATGCGGGTGCCGCCGCGGCCCCACTCACTTGGATGCCTGGTAGGCGTCGACGACCTCTCGCGGGTCGCCGTCCATCTTGAGGTCGCCGTGGTCGATCCAGATCACTCGAGAGCACGTGTCCATGATGGAACGCATGGAGTGGCTCACCAGGAACACCGTGCCGGCCTGCTCCCGGAGATCCCGGATGCGCGCCTCGCTCTTGGCTCGGAAGGCCTTGTCGCCCACCGCGAGGGCCTCGTCGATGAGCAGCACCTGGTGGTCGCGAGACTGCGCGATCGAGAAGCGCAGCCGCGCCTGCATGCCCGACGAGTACGTCTTCATGGGCAGGTCGATGAACTCCTCGAGTCCCGAGAACTCCACGATGTCGTCGTACCGCTCGCGGATCTCCTTGGGCTTGTGGCCGAGCGCGAGACCGCCGAGCATCACGTTCTTCTCGCCCGACAGGTCGGAGATGAGCGCGGCGTTCACTCCCAGCAGGGCGGGGCGGCTCGCGGCGTAGACGGCACCCGAGGTGGCGGAGGTGAGGCCAGCGATCGACCTCATCAAGGTCGACTTGCCCGAGCCGTTGTGCCCGATCACGCCGATGCTCTCGCCCTCATGTGCCACGAACGACACGCCCCTGAGCGCGTGCACCACCCTGACGCCACGCTGCCGCGTCATCAGGGCGCGCTGGCTCTTGGCGGTCTTGCCAGACGCGTACGCCTTGTAGTCGACGTGGAGATCGTCGACCACGACGGTCAGCGCGGGTGAGCCCTTCTCAGTCGTGGCCATAGCGCTCCTCCGCCCTCCAGAAGAACACCACTCCGACGATAAAGGCGACGACGGAGGCCACCACCACGGCGATCCAGCCCCCATACGCGAGCGGCGGCGATCCCTCCACGGTGAACTGCCTCACGAGCGTGATGAAACCGTGCACGGGGTTGAGCTGCGCCACAGCCAAGATCTCTGGCCGGTCTTCGAGCACGGCCTCGAGCGAGTAGAAGATGCCGCTGGAGTAGAACAGCACGCGCGTCACCAGCGGGATGATCTGCGTCACGTCGCGCACGTGCACCGTCAGTCGCGCGGCGATCAGCGCGATGCCCGCGTTGAACAGCGTCATGAGCACCATGACCGGGACCACGATGAGCCACTCCCATGTCACGGGCTCACCGAAGATCACCAGGATCAAGCCCATCACCACGAGCATCGGGATCAGCTCGAACACCTGCTGAATCACCTGGGCGAGAGGCAGCAGCATGCGCGGGAAGCTCAGGCTTCGGACCAGGGACGAGTTCGAGGTGATGGACTTCGCGCCCGCGCTGAAGGACTTGGAGAAGAACTCGAAGATGAAGATCCCGACCACGAGGAATGGGATGAAGTTCACGCCCGGACGCGTGTCGCGCGACAGGATGAGCCCAAAGATCGTGCCAAAGATGACCGCCAGCAGGATCGGCCGCAGCACGACCCAACCGATCCCGAGCCGGTTCTCACCCAGCGTCGCCTGGATGCGGAACCGTGCCAGCGAGACCGCGAAATGCCGCGTGGCCCACAGATCCTTCAGGTACGCCGGGAGCGGCGGCCGTGCCCCCACTCGCTCGAGCCCCGCCTCACGGGCCAGCTCACTGTAGTCAGTCTGAGTCACTGTGCTCCTCCACGGGTCCGTCAGCGCCCATGGAAACCACCACGGCCGCGACGCGGACTGACCAAACCTAGCAAACAGCCAACTCCCCAAGAGACCTGGGTAAGCGGGATCACGCCGAGCAGCCGCAGTCGCGCCGAGCGGTCCAGATCGCCGGGCGACACGACGGCTGCTCCCACCCATGCCGCGTACGCGGCGACGGGCAGCGCCGCGACGGTGAGCGCCGCGGTGCGCGCCACACCAGAGACCGCGGGCGCCACGCCCGCAGCCACGACCGCGGCACCAAGCCCTACGACGAACAGCGGCGGCACCAGGTACCTGATGGACACGCGGTCCGGCATGCGTCGCATCAGCTCGCCGCGCCAATGGCCGGAGGCGAAGAACTGCTTGGCCAGCGTGCGGACCGTCGACCGGGGCCGGTACACCACCTCGATCTCCGGCACGAACCACACCGCTCCGCCGTCAGAGCGCAGTCGCTGATTGAGCTCCCAGTCCTCGCCGCGCGACAGGGTCTCGTCGAATCCGCCGACCTCGAGCACCGCGTCGCGGCGGAACACACCCAGATACGCGGACTCGGCCGGTCCTGACGCACCGCCCACGTGATAGATCCCTCCACCGAGGCCAATCCGCGAGTTGTAGGCCCACGCGACGGCACGTTGGAAGGCGGTCAGGCCCTCGGCCCTCATCCGGCCGCCCGCGTTCACGGCGCCGGACTCGCGCAATGCCGCGGCCATGGTGCGCGTGTAGTCGGGCGGCAGCACCGAATGCGCATCGACCCGCACCACGATGTCCCGGGTGGCGGCGGCAAAGCCCAGATTCATGGCGATGGAGATGCCGTTGCGGGGGTTCTCGATGACGGTGATCTCGGGATGGACCGCCGCGAGCTCGTCGATGATCTCGTCGGTGCGATCCGTCGAGGTGCCGCGCACCAGGAAGACCTCAGGGTCCTTCACGCCAACCTGCGAAAGGATGCTCTCGACAGTTGCCCGTACGTAAAGCTCCTCATTCAGCACCGGAACTACGTAGGACACCGCCAAAGTGTCCTGTCCCACCACGTGCACCTCGCGATATTCGGAGAAAGGGCCGCATCGAATGCCCGTCGAGTTCGACAAATTCTAGTGGATGCAATGCAAGCGAATGCGCGATCCGCGTTTACACCTGCGCAAGCGCCGCCAGCAGTGCGTCATTCTCTGCACGTGTGCCGATGGTCACGCGCATGCCCTCGCCGGCGAACGGGCGCACCAAGATGGCCGGCTCCTCCGCCGCGAGAGCCGATGCAATCTCGCCTGTCCGCTCGCCCGCGGGCAGCCAGACGAAGTTGCCCTGCGCGTCGGGAACGTCCCAGCCCGACTCGCGTAGCGCATCGACCACCCGGGCGCGTTCGGCGACGAGCGAGTCGACCCGCTCCAGCAGTTCGTCGCGCGCGGCCAGCGACACGAGCGCCGCAGCCTGGGCGGGAGCAGAGACCGAGAACGGCGTGACGCAGGCGCGCACCGGCGCGATGAGCGCCTCGGATCCGGCGACGTAGCCCACGCGCAGCGCCGCAAGGCCGTACGCCTTGGAGAAGGTGCGCGCGATGAGCAGATTGGGATGGCGGCCCAATGCTGCAAGGCCGTCCACGGTGTCGCCGTCGCGCACGAACTCCACGTACGCCTCGTCGAGCACCACCAGCACCCGGCGGGGTACGGAGGCCATGAGGGTCTCGAACTCGTCGAGCCGCACGGACGGCCCCGTGGGGTTATTGGGCGAGCACAGCAGCATCACGCGCGTGGCCTCCGTGACCGCCGCCGCCATCGCACCCAAGTCGTGGCGCGCATCGGCCGTCAGGGGGACCGTCACCGCGGTCGCGCCGGTCACCGCGGTGAGGATCGGGTACGCCTCGAAGCTGCGCCACGGGAAGATCACCTCGTCGCCGGGGCCGGCGTATGCCTGCAGCACGTGCTGCAGAGCGGCCACCGATCCGCCTCCCACCGCGACCGATGTCGCGCTGAGCCCCAGGTGCTCGCCGATGCGCTCGTGCAACTCCACCGCGAACATGTCGGGGTAGCGGTGTGCGACCTCACCTGCGCCCGCGATCGCGGCCGCGACGGACGGCAGCGGCGCGTACGGCGTCTCGTTCGACGACAGCTTGACGGGCGGAAGCCGATCGGCCTCGCCGCGAGCGCCGGGGACGTACTTGGGAAGCGCGGCGATCGCTGGCCGGGGGCGGGGAAGATTCATGTGCCCAGCATGTCAGGTGTGCCAGACTCGTAGCCATGAAATTCTTGGCTCAAGTGGCGGTCACCGCAGTCGCCGTATGGATCACCTCACTGCTGCCGCTCGACCTGGAGGTCTCCGGGGGTGAGGCCGAGTGGTGGACGCGCGCGCTGGCCTACTTGGGGATCGGCGCCGTCATCGTGCTGCTTAACAGGATCATCAAGCCGATCCTGGCCGTGCTGACGCTGCCGATCACGATCCTCACGCTCGGCCTCTTCGCGCTGGTGATCAGCTGGTTCATCCTGTGGCTCACCGCGTGGCTGTCGTCGTTCGTGGACTTCATGACGCTGTCCGTCGGCGGGTTCTGGCAGACGCTGCTCGCGGCCATCGTGATCGGGATCACCTCGGCCATCATGAGCGCCATCGTGGGGGCGAACCGAGACTGAGGCCTCGCCTCACGGCAACCCTCTGCAGGGGGCCGATGCGCGGGTACCTCGGTCCCGCCGCGTGCGACGCCGCTCGGCGAAGGTAGGCGCGTACTCGCGCCGCGATGCCGTGCCGTCGCCGATGAAGGCGCTGGCTCCCGCGCGCCACGCGGTCATCGAGCCGTGGCGCGACACGTCGGCGGCCCTGCCCGTGGCCGCGTAGCTCGAGACGAGGTGGGCGGAGACCAGTCCGGTCGCGGCTCCCGCGAGAGCAGTGTCGGCCGATGCGCGCAGGTCCGCGACCACCGTCGTGACGTGGGGCCGGTCCCTGGTAGCGCGGCCGTCGAGCTGGTGTACCACCTCCTGCTCGCTCGACAGGTGCAGGTACTGGACGTCCTCACGATGAGCGATCCGGTCCACCGGCGAGCCCGCCGTCAAGACGTGCGTGATGGCGAACTCTGGCGAACCGCTCGCGGCGACCGTGGCCGCGACGATGCCGCCCTGGCTGTGGCCCACGAGCATCACAGGCTCCGTGGGGAGCACGCCTGCGGCTCTCATGGCGTCCCGCACCAGGCGCGCAGCATCGGTGTCGCCGCCCAGCACGGCCGCGGTGTTCGTGCGGTTGTCGAAGGGCGAGGCGGCCGTGACGGAGAAGTCCTGGGTGCCCGGGATGCGGACCACGTGAGCGCGGGAGCCGTCGGCCCTGGCAATCGTGTCGATCGCGACCGCGCCATCTCCGCCAAGGGGCACCTCGTCGATCCCTGCGACCAGGTCAGCAACCCCAGTCGGAGCGGGGCGCTCCGAGGCGCTCCCGATGCGCGGCACGGCACCCGTGTAGCGCGGCTCGTCGCCCATCCACTCGAGAAGGCCCAGCACCGCCGCCAGCGAGCCGACGGACGCCTCGTATTGCGTGGGCAGGGGCCCGCGCGGCGCGTCGAGAGTGCCCAGGACCGCGCCGACGGTGCGCCCATTGAGGTACCCGGTGGTGGGCGGCGGTGCGTCCGGCAACAGCGCGTCCCCGATGCGGTCGTCAACCACGGCGGCGCTCACGAGTCCCAGCGGGCTCAGCTTCCAGGCCACCCCGAGGTTCGTGCGCGCAAAGAACAGCCCCGTGTGGACGAGGTCGGCGCCGGCCCGGCTGATCCACGCGCCGGCACCGATGCGATGCTGGGCCGCCCCCTCCGCTTGCTCGTAGGCGCGCGCGACCGTTGCCAGCCGGGCGCCCGCATCGGCCAGCTCGGCCGCGACGAATCCTGCGCCGCCGGTGCCGTTGAGTGCGTCCGCGACCCCCGCATCGGCCGCGTGGAGGGCTCCCCGCACCGGGGGAAGGGCATCCACCATGGCGCGCTCGAGCCAGAAGACGGCCATGCGCAACTGGCGCGCAGCCTCATCGACCTCGGACGCGGCGCCCTCGAGCGCCCGGCTTGCGCGTTCGAGGTCCTCGGTGAGCGCTGCGTGGCCGCCGGCACCGCCGCCGATGGTGATCGGGGGAGGGGTGCCGGCGCTCACTGCCCGTGCATCCAGGCCAGGGTGCGCGCGCGGTGCCAGTCATCGCGCGCCCAGTCGACCGCCACCATCAGCCGGCGCACCTGAACCTCCATCTCCGCGAGCTCCGATCGGTAGTGCGCGGCCGCTGTCGAGACCCAGTCCACGTCCTGGGCGCCGGCAAGGGACGCAAGCGCGCGCGCCAACGTCGCGTGGGCCTCGTCGAGCGGGTGGCTCGGGAGCAGCAGTGGCGCGGGGGCCGGCGATTCGGTGGCGAGGTCGGTCATGGCTCGACGTTAGGGCGCTCCGCCGCGCGCTCTCGGGGCAGTCGCGCGAGGGTTGTGGATAGTGTCCGGGCCCGCGCGGGGGTGAGCGGGGGCGCGCGTGGAACAATGGTCGCCGTGACCGACTGGAACCCCTCCGCCCTCGTGCCCCTCACCGACGTGGAGCCCGCCATCGCGCTGGGGCCCCTCGACGGCCGCTATCGCCCCGTGGCCGCGCCGCTGGTCGACCACCTCTCGGAGCCCGCGCTCAACCGCGCGCGGCTGCACGTCGAGGTCGAGTGGTTCATCCACCTGTGCTCGACCGATGCTGTGCCGGGCGTGCGTGCGCTCACGGGCGACGAGGTCGCACTGCTGCGGTCGATCCCCGCGACCTTCGGTGCCGACGAGATTGCCGAGCACGCCGAGATCGAGAAGGTCACGGTCCACGACGTCAAGGCCATCGAGTACTTCATCAAGCGCCGGCTCGAGGGCACGTCGCTCGCGGGCTTGAGCGAGCTGGTGCACTTCGCGTGCACGTCGGAGGACATCAACAACCTGTCGTACGCCCTGATGGTCAAGGGTGCGGTCGAGCAGGTGTGGACCCCGGCCGCCGAGTCCTTGGTGGCGGACATCGCGGCGCTCGCGCGCTCGTCCAAGGGGGCGCCGATGCTGTCGCGCACCCACGGCCAGACCGCGACGCCCACCACGCTGGGCAAGGAGATCGCGGTCCTGGCGCATCGTCTCGAGCGCCAGCTCGCCCGCGTTCGCGGCCAGGAGTTCCTGGGCAAGATCAATGGCGCGACCGGCACCTTCGGCGCGCACACGGCCGCCGTCCCCGGCACCGACTGGATCCAGGTGTCGCGCACCTTCGTCGAGGGCCTGGGGCTCACGTGGAACCCGCTGACGACGCAGATCGAGAGCCACGACTGGCAGGCCGAGCTGTACGCGGACGTCGCACGTTTCGGCCGCGTGCTGCACAACCTCGCGACCGACGTGTGGACCTACATCTCGCTGGGCTACTTCGCGCAGGCCGCAGCAAAGGGCTCGATCGGCTCGAGCGCGATGCCGCACAAGATCAACCCCATCCGCTTCGAGAACGCCGAGGCGAACCTCGAGATCTCCGCCGCGCTGTTCGACACCCTGGGTGCGACCCTGGTCACCTCACGACTGCAGCGCGACCTCACCGACTCGACGTCGCAGCGCAACATCGGCGTGGCGTTCGGCCACTCGCTGCTCGCGATCGACAACGTGCGCCGCGGCCTGAAGACGCTGACCGTGAACGAGGCCACTCTCGCCGCCGACCTGGACGCCTCGTGGGAGGTGCTTGCCGAGCCGATTCAGTCGGCGATGCGCGCGGCCGCCATCGCGGGCGTGGCCGGCATGGGGGACCCCTACGAGCGGCTCAAGGACCTGACGCGGGGCCAGGTCATCGACGCCGAAGCCATCCAGAGGTTTGTGGGGTCGCTGCCGCTGCCTGCCGAGACCGCGTCGCGCCTGGCCGCGCTCACACCCGGCTCCTACGTGGGGCTGGCCGAGCAGTTGGTGGACGACTACCTGCGCTGAGTTGCCACCCTCTGCGCTCACCCCAACCCCGCCCAGCGCGACCCCGCCCAGCGCGACCCCACCCAGCGCGACCCCGCGCAGCGCAACCCCGCGCAGCGCGCTGGAGGGACATGAGTGCAGAATCTGCGCCAGATCTTGCACTCATGTCCCTCCAGCGCGCGCGGCACGACCGCTAGTCCGGAATCAAGGACTCGGGTGGCGGGCTCGGCGCCCTCCATTCCGGCACGGGTGTCGCGCGCGGCACGGGCTCGATCCCTGAATCCCACCTCGACGATGGCTCGGGCGTCGGACTCGCGGATCCCGGCGGGCCAGGGGGAGGCTCGGTGGTTGCCGCTGGATGCGCCCACGGGCACGGAGGCGTTGAGGTGACCGAGGCGTCCAGCATGTCGGCCGGTCTGAGGTCGGATGTCTGGGCCGAGTCGACCGTGCGGTAACTGAAGGTGTCGCCGCTCGACCCGAAGTCGATCGAGAAGCGACCCACGTCCGTCCATTCCACCGCCACCGCCTGGTCCGCGCCCTGCTCGTCTGCCGTCGGATCGATCGCCATCTCGGTTCCGTCGGCGAGCGTCACGGTCGCCGCGGCCGCCGAGTCGAGCGTGACGCTCATCAGGTACGCCTGCCGCTGCACGTCCCATATGTAGTACGTGGACGTGTACGGACGGTCCGGGTCGTACTCGAAAGTGGTCGCGGTGTTGGCCATAGCCACAAAGCGCGACTGCCCCGCGCCTGTGGCCTGGGGCGTCGGGTACATCACGTCCCAATACGCTCCTGGATCGATGTCGTCGAACACTGTCTCGGTCAGGCACGCCTTCGCGCTGCTCGAGGGGGTCGCCAGAGGCGTGGCGGGCACCGTGCCCGGGCTCCCGAGCATCGGCACCGCGAGCGCGACCGCGCCCACCGCGCCGAGTCCCGCGACCGCTCCACCCGCGGCGCGACCGCGACGCTTGCGGCGCACCCGTCCGCTCACTGTGTCGCCGTGGCGGGCGGTGAACGCCTCGCCATCGAGCCCCGCCGCATCAGCGTTCACTGACTGCGCCATCATCGATTCGAGCCGGTCCATCACCGGCCTCCCTTCGCGTCGTCCTGCACGGGAGCGTGCTCGCGCTCCGTCTCCCAGTCCGCCTCCGCATCCAGCATTTCGGCAAGCCGGGCCGATGCGTCCGCCAGGTAGCGCTTCACGGTGCCCTCCGCGAGCCTCAGCTCGGCGGCGATCCGTGGCACGGTGAGGTCGTCGTAGAACCGCAGCACCATGCATGCGCGTTGCCGCGGGGGCAACTCCGCGAGCGCGGCGCGGACGTCGAGGACCGCGGCTCGGTCACCGAGTTCTGCGTGGCCTCCCGCCGCCCGAGCCTGGCGCTCGTGAGCGGCCTCTCGGGAACGGCGGGAGCGGTACCGGTCCACGAACACGTGAGGGATGGCCTGCCGCACATAGGCCTCGGCGCGATCCGCGTCCTGGAAGGCGCGGCCCTTCGAGAACGACCGCACCAACGCGTCTTGAAGCACGTCCTCGGCCTCGGCGTCGTCCCGAGTGAGCAGCCTCGCGTAGGCGAGCAGGCGGGGTGTGCGCTGCCGCATCACCTCGTCGAGCACCGGCTCCCACCGCGCCATCGCCACTCCATTCGCTCGTCAGAACCATCCCACTTACTCCCTGACAACGGAGCGGCAGCCGGTAATCGTTGGGTCGTGCCCCGCCACTGCGCGCTACAGGGACATGAGTGCGAGATCCGGCTCGAATCCTGCACTCATGTCCCTCCAGCGCGCGGCGAAGGGGGTGGCGCTGCTAGAGCAACTCCACCGAGTCGCCCACCGCGATCTCGCCCGGGGCGACCACGTCCAGGTAGATCGCCACGCGCATGTCACGCTCCGCACCCAGAGCCTTGAGCCAGCGGGTAGTGGTGTCCACGCCGTCCTGCGCCAGATCAATCGTGCGGCAGCGCTTGACCCGCCCGGCGGGCCTGAACACCACGTCGCCGATGCGCACCTGACCCGTCCAGGCTTCCTCCTCGAAGGGCTCCGACGTGGCGACCACGATGTTGGTGCGCAGCCGGCGCGCATCGGCATCGACGCCCAGCTCGCGCGCGCACCACTCGAGAGTCGCGGTGCCGATAAGCGACACGGCGCCGTCGTCGAAGTGGGGCAGGTCCGTCTCGGAGGCGACGGCTACGGGAGCGGCCAGCCTGTCGCTCAGCCACGCGTCGAGTTCCGGCTCGCCCACCAGGCCGTGACGCCCGCCCGGCCCTGTCACCACGACGCCGAGCGCCTCTGTCCGTGCACGGAACTCGAACACCCCGTCACGGCGCACCAGGCGCTGGGTGTTCTTGCCCGAGGCCAGTCGCGAGTCTGCGTCCCTTACCGCGTAGGCCCGGTCTCCCTCAAGTCCGCGCTGGCCCACCGCGACGGACTCGAGGGGCTCGCCGCCCATCGACTTCACGGGATATCGGCGCAGTGTCGTGACGTGCATGCGGTCAGGCTATCCGGCCGATGCGCGGGCTAAGGGGGCGGGCACGGGTTCCAGCGGTCGGTCGTTAGGGTGAGCGTGACCATGGACGACCACGCAGATAGCCGCGCTGCCGCGCCGGAGCCAGCCCCCGCATCGGCCGCAAGGGATGCTGAGGACCCGGTCGGCGCACAGCCAAGTCGCCGCAGGCTGCGCGCCGAGGTGCTCATCGTGCTCGGGCTGTCGCTGGGCTACTACGCGATCACCGCCACGCTGCGCCTGATCGAGCGCTACCTCGCGGAGCCGTCGATCGGGCAGCAGACCACTCAGCTGAACCAGTCGCGCTCCGACATCGACTACCTGGACCTGATCCAGCAGGTGGTGCGCCAGCTGTACTTGCTCATGCCTGTGGCACTGGTGCTGTTCCTGCTGAGCGCGGGCGGCAAGAGCGCGCTGCGACGGCTCGGCATCACGGGGCACGAGCACTCGGCGTGGAGGGACCTGGGGCTGGGGCTCGGACTGGCGGCCGCGATCGGCCTGCCCGGGCTCGCGCTGTACGCGGCGGGGCGGGCGATCGGCCAGACCGTGCGCATCGACACCTCGGGACTGCCCGATGCGTGGTGGGCGGCCACGATCCTGCTGTTCTCTGCGGCGGTGGCGGGCGTGCTGGAGGAGACCATCGCCGTGGGCTACCTCGTCACTCGGCTCAAGGAGATGCGGTGGTCGGCGACCGGGGCGATCGTCGCATCGGCCCTACTTCGTGGCGCATATCACCTCTATCAGGGCTGGCCGATGGCGCTCGGCAACGTCGTGATGGGGCTCGTGTTCGCGTGGGTGTTCCACAGGACAGGCAGGCTCGGACCGCTGATTCTGGCGCACTGGACTCTCGACGCCGTGTCCTTCATCGGACCCGAGCTAGTGCCCGAGGAGTGGCTTGTGGAACTCGGGGTCGCCTGATCGCGCGACGCGACTCATAGACTCGCCCCATGGCCGCGGACACCTCGACGCAGGAGAGTCCCGCGACCGACCCGCTGGACGGCGTCATCATCCACGACGAGCCCGAAACCAGGGTTCACCGCATCGCCGACCTGATCGCTGCCAGCGGCACGGTCATCGCGATCGTCGCGGTGCTGCTGCTGGGGGCATACAGCCTCGAAACCACGCAGGGATTCACGGAGGATGTGCGCGGCATCTCGCGACTGCTGCAGCGCCTGCTGGTCGCTCCGGTCAACATCTTCTCCGGCGTCGTCACGCTGATCGTGCCCGCCGCCGTCATCATCGATCTGGCCGTGCGCCGCGAGCCGCGCCGCATCCTCGAGGTGCTGGGCGCCGCCGTGCTCGCCTTCATCGCGACCGTCATCGCGATCACCACCACACGCGAGTTCGGCGCCGTGGAGCTGGTGTCGAGCCTGTCGGTCCGTAGCGCCGAGGGGGAGCTGGTCATCCAGTTGCCGGCGTATCTGGCTGCCGTCTCCGCGATGCTCACCGCCGCCGGGCTGCGCACCACGCGCCGCGTGCTGTCAATCTCGTGGTCACTGCTGTGGGTCGCCGCCGCCGTGGGCGTCATCTCCGGGATCGTCACGCTGCCGGCCGCCATCACGGTCGTGCTGATCGGCCGCGTCACCGGGCTGCTGCTGCGGTGGGCGCTCGGCTCCACCGCTGACCGCGCCTACTCCGAATCGCTCGTGGACGGCATTCGCCGCGCGGGCTTCGAGCCTCGTCGCCTCGTGAGGGCCGATGCGCGGGGCGCCTACCAGCCGGCCGACGTCGACGACGTCTCCGCGGCGATCGGCCGCACGCGCTCGGGTCGCGTCTACGCGGTCACCACAGTCGAGGGCCACCACCTGATAGTCAATGCGCTGGACGGAGACCAGCACACCGCGGGCTTCTTGGCGAAGTTCTGGGGAACCATCCGGTTCCGCGGCGTCGACACCCGCGCGGAGATGAGCCTGCGACACACCGCAGAGTCGACCGCACTGGCCTCGCACGCCGCGCGCACGGCGGGCGTGCGCACCGCGCGGGTGCTCGGCATGAGCCAGGCCCGCGACACCATGATCACCGTGTACCAGCGGCCCGTCGCCTCGCGCGCCCTGTGCGACACCGACCCCGACGACGTGACCGATGAGATGCTCGACGCGATCTGGGCCGAGGTCAGTCGCGCACACGATGCCGGCATCGCCCACCGGGCCCTGAGCGCGCACACCATCCTGGTCGGCGAGGACGACGGCACCAGCGCCCCGATCGTGTGGCTCACCACCTGGGAGATGGGCGAGGTCGCGGCATCGCGGCTGTCCCGGCGCATTGACGACGTGCAGGTGCTCGCCGCGACCGCGGCCATCGTCGGTCCCGGGCGTGCGGTGGCGGCTGCGTTCCGTGCGCTCGACGACGACGTGATCGAGCAGGTCGCCCCGCTGCTGCAGTTCATCGTGCTCCCACGTGAGACGCGCCAGTCGGTCAAGGCGCACGACAAGCTGCTTCCTCAACTGCGCACCCTGATCGTCCAGCGCATCCCCGATGCAAACACCGAGCAGCAGAACATCGCCCGGTTCGGGTGGCGCACAGTGTTCACGGTCGCCGCCGCCGTCATCGCGGGCGGGATCCTCATCGCAGGGTTCAACGCACAAGAGGTGGTGGCGGCGCTCCGCGAGGCCAACGCGTGGTGGATCGTAGGGGCGTTCCTCTGGTCGTTCCTGACCTTCATTGGGGCGGCCCTCGTGATGATCGCGTTCTCGCCCATCAAGCTGCCGTGGTTCCGAGTGGTCATGGTGCAGGTCGCCGCCGCCTACATCGCACTGGCCGTGCCTGCGGGCGTGGGGCCTGCGGCATTGAACCTGCGGACCCTCACCAAGCGGCGGGTCGCTGGCCCGATCGCCGTCGCCACCGTCGCTCTCGTGCAGGTGAGCGCGATCGTCGTGACCGTGTTGGGTCTGCTGGTGCTGACGCTCGTCACGGGCTCCGAAGGCACTCTCGCGGCGCTGCCCTCCACGGCGGTGCTGCTGGGAATCGGCACGGTCGCCGCCGTGGTCGTGCTGGCGCTCTTGGTGCCGCCGGTACGTCGCTGGTCCTCCGCGAAGGTCATGCCGCCGCTGCGCCAGACGTGGCCGAGGTTGGTGCAGGTGCTGGGCCAGCCCATGCGACTCCTGCTCGGGGTGGGAGGAAACCTCCTACAGACCGGCGCATACGTGGGCGCGTTCTATTGCACGCTCCAGGCTTTTGGTCAGGAACTCGCCGTCATCGACGTCGCCGTGCTGTTCTTCCTGTCGAACGCGGCGGGCGCAATCGTCCCCACGCCCGGTGGTCTCGGCGCAGTCGAGGCGGCGCTCATCGGCGGCCTGTTCTCGGCGGGGATCCCCGTGTCTGTCGGTACCCCGGTGGTGATCATCTATCGGTTGATCACATACTGGGCCCGGGTGCCCCTGGGCTACGCGGCGCTGACGTTCCTGCAGCGAAAGGGCGAGTTGTAGCCTCTCGCTGTGCGCACTGCTCCGTGACGACGCGGCTGACGATTCTGGGCTGATCGCGCTTGGCCCGTCAGTTCTGTCGCGTAATGTGCCTCCCACCGTCGATGGTGGATCTACTCGCACCCATCCGAACCCTTCGCCGCACCGAATCGAGGACGAAGCAACGAGTCGGCTTTCCATGCGCCACGAAGGGGACATCCATGATCGACGCCAGCGTCGCCGCCTACGTGCTGTTGCTCGGAGCCGTGGCCGCCTTCAACCCGTGCGGCTTCGCGCTACTCCCGGCGTACATCACCGTGATCGTCACGGGCAGCGCCGATGCGGGAGTCACCCGCGCGGTCGCCCTCCGCCGAGCGGTGGGCTTCGGCCTGGCGATGACCCTGGGCTTCATGGCCGTGTTCACCGGGTTCGGGCTGCTCTTCGGCGCCGTCAGCCTGGGCCTGCAGGGATCGGTGCTGCCGTACGTCTCGTACGTCACCGTCGTGATTGGCGCCGTGCTGATCTGGCTAGGCATCGTGATGCTCAGGGGCGGCCAGCTGCGCAGTCCGGGGCTGCGGGTCTCGAGCGGCGCTCCACGGCGCGCATTCTGGTCGCAGGTCGGGTACGGCGCGTCGTTCGCGGTCGCGTCCCTCAGCTGCACCATCGGCCTGTTCCTGGCCGTGGTGGCGCACGCGCTCTCCGCCACCAATCCGGCCGGCGCTGTGACGCCGTTCGTGATCTACGGCGCGGGCATGGGGGCCTCGGTCCTCGCGATCTCGATGATCGCCGCGGTCGCTGGGGCTGCCGCCGCTGCCGCCATGCGCCGCCGCACACCGTTGCTGATGCGGATCGGCGGTGGACTGATGGTCGTCGCGGGACTGTATGTCTTGGTGTTCGGCCTCGCGGAAGTGCTGCCCCGGCACGGCGTCGACGTCCTGAATCCCGTACTGAGCTCCACCGCACAATGGCAGTCCGGAATGGCGTCGTGGATCGAGTCATGGGGCACCGTGGCGCTCGTCGTGTTTGTCTCGGTCATCGCGCTGGCCACCGTCGCCATCCTGGTCGCCGCCCGGCTGCAGGGCGGCGACACCCCCTCTGCGCAGGAGCCCGAGGGCGCGGCTGGCGTCTCGCGTTCACCCGCCGGCCCGGCCGCCCTGGCCAAGGCCGATGCCTCGACCCTCGACGCCATGCGGCGAGCGGCCCGACGGGGTTAGCCGATCCGGCCGTCGCACTCGCGACCGCCGATTGAGCTGCACGAGCCCGGTCCCGCGATCAGGCGCCGGCGAGTCAGCTGGCGGCCATCTCCTCGGCACGCTCGAGGATGTCCTCGGCCTTGAGGCCCGAGCCGGCCCTGGTCCCGGTGCCGTCGTCATTGACGAATACGAACGCGGGCTGCTGAAGGACGCCGAACGCCTCCCAGATCTCGCCGTCCATGTCCATCACGTGCGTGACGTCCCCGGTGCCGGTCCAGTCGAGGAACTCCTCCATCGCAGCCACATCGTCGCTGCGGCCCGCGATGCCCACCATCTCGACGCCCTCGGGAAGCTCCGCTATGGCCTGCGACACGTGCTCCTTGCCCTCGACCATGCACGTGGGGCACCACGGTGCCCAGAACCACAGGATCACGTCGCGTCCACGTAGCGTCTCACCGTCCAGCATCTCTCCCGAGACGGTCTGCGCCTCGAACGCGAAGGGGCTCTCCGGCGCCTCGGAAGCGCTGGGCGACGGTGACGGAGAACTCGACGGCGTAGCCCCGGGCGTGCCGGACTCCATCGCGCCAGAGGCAGGCGCCTCCGCATCGGCGCTCGCACATCCCGCGAGCGTCAGTCCCGCAGCAATGATCCCGGCAGTCCACTGAAAGCTTCCACGCATGTCGTCCTCCTCGACACCGGCGCGGGCGGTCCCGCGCATCACGGCAGGCATTCGGAGCGGCCGATGCGCCGGTTGGGTTCCGCCACCCGGCTCTCCTTCGAGGGCTACAGGTCGGGCGCCATGTCCGCGAAGTGCGCGTAGTCCTTCTTGAACGCCACCGCGATGGTGTCAGTGGGGCCGGCGCGGTGCTTCGCGACGATGAAGTCGGCCTCGCCCGGGCGGTTGTCGCGGTCGTAGGCGTCATCGCGGTGCAGCAGGATCACGATGTCAGCATCCTGCTCGATCGCGCCGGACTCACGCATGTCGGAGAGCATGGGCCGCTTCTCGGTGCGCTGTTCGGCGCCACGGTTCAACTGCGAGATCGCGATCACGGGGACCTCGATCTCCTTCGAGAGCAGCTTGAGCGCACGAGAGAACTCGGAGACCTCCTGCTGACGCGACTCGACCTTGCGGCCGGAGCTCATCAGCTGGAGGTAGTCGACGACCACCAGCTCGAGCCCGTGCTGCTGCTTGAGACGCCGGCACTTGGCGCGGATCTCCATGAGCGACATGTTCGGAGAATCGTCGATGAACAGCGGCGCCTTCGACACCTTGGCGGCCGTCTGGGCCAGCCGCTCCCAGTCGTTGGGGCCCATCGGCCCCTTGGTGAGCTTGGAGAGCTTGACCCCGGCCTCGGCGGACAGCATGCGCTTGGTGATCTCCTCCCGGCTCATCTCGAGCGAGAAGATCACTGAAGGCTTGCCATGCTTGATGGAGGCCGAGCGCGCGATGTCGAGCCCGAGGGTCGACTTGCCGATCGCGGGACGGGCGGCGAGGACGATCATCTGCCCCGCCTGGAAGCCTCCCGTGAGCTCGTCGAGATCGCGGAACCCCGTGGGGATCCCCAGCATCTGGCCGTCGCGGTTCGACGACGCCTCGACCTGCTCGAGCGTCTGCTCCATGACATCGCCGATGGCGAGGTAGTCCTCGGAGTTGCGGCGCTCCGTGACGGAGAAGATCTCCGCCTGCGCGCCGTCGACGACCATGTCGACCTCGACCCCGTCGGAGTCGTAGCCCATGGCGGCGATGCGGGTGCCGGCCTCGACCAGGCGGCGGAGGATGGACTGCTCTCGCACGAGCCGCGCGTAGTAGCCGGCGGAGGCGGCGGACGGCACGATGGCGATCAGGGTGTGGAGGTACTCGGCGCCGCCGATGCGGCCCAGCTGGTTGGTGCGCTGCAGCTCGGCGCTGACCGTGAGGGCGTCCACGGGATCGCCGGAGTTGTAGAGCTTCACCGCGATGTCGAAGATGGTCTCGTGCGCGGGCTTGTAGAAGTCGTCGCCACGCACGGACTCGATGACGTCGGCCATCGCGTCCTTGGACAGCAGCATGGACCCGAGGACGCTCTGCTCCGCCTCCACGTTCTGGGGCGGGAGACGGTCATACGTGTTTCGCTCTGGGCCGTAGGCCGCTTCGAGCTCGTCAACCGACATGCGTCTGGGAACGTCCTCTCACTGCTGTTGTCACTGCTGGAACCGGAACGGAGTTGTCTCGGCATCGTTGCCACGAGTGTCCCTCGTCGGTCTGACACGCAAACCTAGGGGCGCCGGCGCGGCGGCACAAGTCGGGTGCAGTGCCGTCGGTGGACAACCCGTGGAGACACGCCGTGTGCACAGTGGACGACCTGTGGATGAACCCGGGGTACCCCTGTGGACGAGCATGTGGATGAGCGATCACATTTGTCCCTGTCGTCACCTCTACCTGGGAGAATAGGGGTCACCCCCTTGGGGAGAACTCCTGGGAAAAACAGCCCGGCGTGTCGCGTGCTGGCGTGTCGGAGTGATGTTATCCACACCGCAGCATCGTCCCTGGTGGATAGACCACTGCCGGCGCGCTGACCCCACGACGTCCGCCGCGCCCGCCAAAGTGTGCACCGACCGGTCATGCCCTCAACGCACTCCGGGCGGCGGTTCAGCCACTTCTGCACGCGGCTGTGACAGATGGGCCTGGCGTGACTTGTGGGAAGACTCTGCTGCCGCATCCCCCCGCACGTCATACCCGTGTGCAGGAACGACACGGGTCCGGACATAGCAAAGGCCCCGGTCAGCAGCCCCTGTGAGGGAACTCCTGGCCGGGGCCCGCGCTGTGCCTGTGGCTCAGCGGTACGTGCTACTTGGCCGCGACGACCTGGAGTTCGACGGTGGCCGTCACCTCGTCGTGCAGAGTGACCTGCACGGAGTAGGTGCCGGTCGCCTTGATCGCCTGGCCGATGTGGATGCGACGCTTGTCGACCTTGGCGCGGTCGCCGATGGCGTTCGCGACGTCGGCCGGTGTCACGGCGCCGAAGAGACGACCGGACTCGCCGGCCTTCGCCTCGACCTTGACGGGGTTCGACTGCAGCGAGTCACGGGCCGCCTGGGCCTCCTCGGTGCTGGCGATCTCCTTGTCGCGACGCGCCTTGCGCATCGAGTCGATCTGCTTCTCGGCACCCGCGGACCACGGCGTGGCCAGGTTGCGAGGGACGAGGTAGTTGTTCGCGTAACCGTCCTTGACGTCCACGACGTCACCCGCGACGCCGAGACCGGAGACCTCGTGGGTCAGAATGAGCTTTGCCATGTCTAACCCCCGATCAGCGGCCGGAGCCGGCGTAGGGGAGCAGGGCCATCTCGCGTGCGACCTTGATGGCGCGCGCGATCTCGCGCTGCTCCTGGGTGGACACTCCGGTCACGCGGCGCGAACGGATCTTCCCGCGGTCGGAGATGAACTTGCGCAGCAAGGCGGTGTCCTTGTAGTCAACGGTCTTGACCTTGGCCGCCTTGAGAGGGTTCACCTTCTTGCGGGGCTTACGAATGTCGGGCTTGGGCATTGTTGGTACTCCTGAAGTGGATCAGTGCTTTAGAAAGGGGGCTCGTCGGACGCGGGGGCCGTGGCCCACGGGTCGTTCGAGGAGCCGCCTGCCGGCGCGGAGCCGCCACCGCCACCCGAGAATCCACCCTGGCCGCCGGAGCCGCCAGAGCCACCTGAACGCTGCGTACGCGTCACCTTGGCGGTGGCGTAACGCAGGCTGGGGCCAACCTCGTCGACCTGGATCTCGTTGACGGTGCGCTTCTCACCGTTGGCCTCCCACGACCTCGACACCAAGCGGCCGGTCACGATGACCCGCATGCCCTTGGTGAGGGATTCGGCCACGTTCTCCGCGGCCTCGCGCCACAGAGAGCAGCGCATGAACAGGGTTTCTCCGTCCTTGAACTCGTTCGTCTGTCGATCGAACGTGCGTGGGGTGGACGCCACCGTGAAGTTGGCCACCGCCGCGCCGGACTGGATGAATCTCAGTTCCGGGTCGCCGGTCAGATTGCCCACGATGGTGATCGGAGTCTCGCCTGCCATGTGAATTCCCTAAAGTGTCGTGTCGTGTTCGGTTGCAGTCGGGAGAGGCGCTACTTGGCTTCTGGGCGCAGCAGCTTGGTGCGAAGAATCGACTCGTTGAGGCTGAGCTGACGCTCGAGCTCCTTGGCCGTGGCGGATTCCGAGGTGAAGTTGATCACCGCGTAAATGCCGTCGTTCTTCTTCTTGATCGGGTAAGCCAAGCGACGGCGGCCCCAGATGTCGAGCTTGTCGACGGTGCCGCTGTCTCCTGTGATCACCTTCAGGTACTTGTCGAGCGATGGCTCGACCGTACGCTCATCGACCTCTGGGTCGAGAATGACCATCATTTCGTACTGACGCATCGAATACCCACCTCCTCTGGACTAATGCGGCCACGGACGTTCCGTGGCAGGAGGGTTGATGCCTGCGACCCGCTCGCCATAGGGGCGGGAGGGCCAGCGACAAGGATACCGTGCGTGGGCGTCGCGGGGGAATGGTTGTCCACAGGTAGCGTGGGCGGGGTGAGCAACAGACGGAAGATGCGCGTGGAAGAGGTCTCCGACGACCAGTTTCTGGAACTGGCCAAGGGGTCCGGGGAGCCCGTGCCGATCGAGCAGTCCCCGGCGTGGGATGCCTACGACGAGTCCGTCCCCGCGCGCTCGTTCTGGCGGCGACTCGCGATCATGGACGGCGACAGGCCGGTGGCCGTGATCGCGCTCACCGAGTATGCCGGCCGCGGCTTCCAGTACCTGTGGGCCAAGCACGGGCCGATCTGGATCGCTGACCAGACGCCCGGAGCCGAGCGCGCCCTGCGGCTCGCCCTGCGCGCGTACATCGCGGCCGAGGCGCCGCACATCGTGTTCGCGCGCATCCACGCTCGCCACCGCGCGGCCGACCTGAACGAGCTGTTGCAGACCGTCACCTACGACCGCACCGTCGTCATCGACCTGACGCCGGACGAGGACGACATCTTCGCGTCGTTCGCCAAGCGCCGCCGCACGGGAATCCGCAAGGCGCTGCGGGACGACAACTTCGAGCTCACCGACGAGTCCGGACTGACTCGCGAGGCCTTCGGCGAGCTCTACGCGATCTACGAGGAGACGGCCGAGCGCGATGAGTTCGGCATCTACGACGCGGACACCTACTACGCCATGGTCGCCGCGCTCGGCCAGTACGCACGGGTGTTCGTCGCGCGTCGCACGGACTCCGGAACGGCCGATGCGCCGCTCGAGCCCGGCCGCGCCGTCGCCTGGGTCATCGTCACCAGTTACGACGGCAAGGCGATGAGCTACTACGCCGGCGCGAATCACGAGGCCCGTGGCACCAACGCAGTGATGCTGCTGCGCTGGCACGTCATGCGGGTGCTGAAGGCAGAGGGCGTGACGAAGTACGACCTCATGGGGGTCGACTCGGACCGGGCGCCGCAGCTGAAGAGCGTGGGCGACTTCAAGCGCCAGTTCGCAGACGAGGTGGAGGTGGACGGCGCGTGGGACGTGGCCGTCAAACCCCTGCGCTACCGAGCCCTCACCCTCGCGCTGCGCCTCAAGCGCCTGCTGAAGCGCTAAGCCGTACCCAGCGCGCGCATCGGCCGGATGCCGGCGCGCTGAAGGGACATGAGCGCGGAATCTCGCGTTCCTCGTGCACCCATGTCCCTCCAGGACGCAACGGGGGAGCCTAGGGCTCCTCTGGAGTGACCGTGGGCGTCGGCTCAGGCTCCGTCTCGGTGGGAGTCGGAGTGGGCGTCGGCTCAGGCTCGGGCTCCTCCGGCTCAGGTTCCGGCTCCGGCTCCGTCTCGGTGGGAGTCGGCGTGGGAGTCGGCGTGGGAGTCGGGGTGGGCTCTGGCTCGGGCGGCGGGGGCGGCGGGTTCAGCCGCTCGCCCACGTTGGCGCGCGGCGGGAAGTCCACGACCTCCATCGACTCGAGGATGGGCTCCATCATCCAGGTCCATACGCGTGTGGGAATGGTCGAACCCGTGATCTGCGAGAAGCCACCGAACGGAGTGATCTGCTCCGCGGCACCGTCCTCGCCGACCTGGTAGAGCGACACGGCACCGACGATCTGCGGCGAGAACCCCACGAACCAGGCCGAGCGGTTCTCGTTGGAGGTTCCGGTCTTGCCCGCGAGAGGACGGCCGATCTGGTTCGCGAACTCGCCGGACCCGTTCTCCACGACCTGCTGCATCGCATACGTGGTGTCCGCGATGACGTCCTCGTCGAATGCGCGCTCACCCTCAACTTCGTGCTCGTAGACGAGGTCGCCAGAGGAGTCCGTCACGGTCTGCACCAGGTACGGCTCCTTGCGCACACCACCACTCGCGATGGTCGCGTAGGCCGCCGCCATGTCGATGGCGTGCGGCGACGCGTCGCCGAGCACGTTCGACGGATTCGCCTCGAGCCCCAGCGTGTCCTCCGGGACTCCTGCGGCGATCGCGGTGTCCATCACGACCTGGGGGGTGATCTCCAGGCCCAGCTGGACGTACGCGGTGTTCACCGAGCTCTGGGTCGCGCGCACCAGGTCGATGCTGCCGTAGTCGACCTCCCCGAAGTTGCGCACGGGCCTGTCGAAGCCCTCGAACTCCATCTCGTGGTTGGACACGAACTGAGTGTCCAGGCTGATGCCGCGCTCGAGTGCGCCGATGAGCGCGAAGGGCTTGAACGTCGATCCCGCCTGCGCGACGTCCTGGGTGACGGCGTTGCGCTGGATCTCGAGATAGTCGGGGCCCCCGTACATCGAGGTGACGGCGCCTGACTCGGCATCCATGGTCAGCGCGGCCACCCGTAGGTTGTCGGCGTGGTCTTCCGGCATCTGGGCGACCGCCTCTTCCGCGGCGGTCTGGTGCTCCGGCACGATGGTGGTGATGATCCGGTACCCCAGCGACTCGATCTCCTCGGTGGAGACGCCGCTGCGCTCGGCCACCTCGTCCATGGCGGCGCGCAGGATGTAACCCTCGGTGCCCTCGTACACATCGTCGTTCTGGTACTCGATGGGCTCGGGGAACTCAGTGAACTCGTCGCGCTCGTCCTGCGTGAGGAACTCGGCGTCGACCATGCCGTCGAGCACATAGTTCCACCGCTGTTCGGCGCGCTCGGGGTCGATCCGCGGATCCCAGTTGCTGGGTGCGGGGATGATGCCCGCCAGCATCGCGGACTCGGACAGCGTGAGGTCTGCGGCCGGCTTGCCGTAGTACTGATCCGCCGCGGCCTGGATGCCGTAGGCGCCACGGCCGAAGTAGATGGTGTTGAGGTAGTTGCCCAGCACCTCCTCCTTGGACTGCTCCTGGTCGATCTTGAGCGCCAGGAGTGTCTCCTCGATCTTGCCGGGGATGGAGGTGGTGGTCTCGCCCACGTAGTAGCGCTCCACGTACTGCTGGGTGATCGACGAGCCGCCCTGCTGCTCATTCATCACCACGGTGCGGAACAGCGCGCGCGTCATGCCCACCACGTCGATGCCGGGGTTGGTCCAGAAGCTGCGGTCCTCCGCAGCGACCACCGCGTTGCCCACGTGATCCGGCAGCTCGCCGAACTCGACCACCTCACGGTTCGCAACCCCGAGCCGTCCGATCTCGGTCTCGCCGTCGGCATAGTAGAAGGCGGAGGCCTGCGCCTGCGCGAAGTCATCGGGCTCAGGAACCTCGAGGCTCGTGTACTTGATGACCAGGGCGATGATGCCGATCAGCGCGACCGCCAGGCCCGCGATGAGCGCCCCGAAGCCGATGCGGCGCAGCCATCGCTTCCAGCGTGGCTGGTCGGCGCGCTTGGAGCGCTTGCCGCCGCGGCCCTTTCCTCCGCCGCCGCCCTTGCCCCCGCCTTTGGCGTTCGACTTGGCTCCGGCGGAAGACGCCGCAGTCCCGGAACCCTTGCGCGCCGGCTGACCGGTGGCGCTCCACGGCGGGATGCCGTTGGCGGGCGCGGACTTGCTCGCATTGGTGCGCTGCACGCCGGTGGATGAGCGCGTGGGCTGCGGCCCCGTGGGGGTGCGCGTGCTCCTGCGCTGCGGCTTCTGTCCGTTCGGACGGCTCGATTCAGTCACAATCCATCACCCTAGGCAGATCGGGGCGGGCGCGTGTCGCGGCCCGCCGTCGCACTGGCGCTTGGATGCGGCCGATGCGGTGGTCAGTTCAGTAACGCGCGGCACCCTCCATTCGTGGCGTGCCGCGCGAAAACTCGTCTTGCGATGTATCGTGTCGATACAACCTGCTGCTATGTTAATCGCCTGACCAGCCGGACCTTGCCGCTGAGGCGACAACCGCATCGGCCGGATGAGGAACGACCATGACGAGAGGAGTGCCCGTGGCCAAGACCGACGTGCTGTCGCTGGCAATCCTCGGCATGCTCTCCGAGCAGCCGCTGCACGGGTACCAGATCCGCAAGCGGCTCGGCAGCGAGCTCGGCCCGTTCCGCGCGCTCAGCTATGGCTCGCTCTACCCGGGTCTCAAGCGCATGGTCGCGGCGGGGCTCATCGCCACCGACGACAGTGATGACAGCGTGATCCGCGCCGCGGCCTCCAAGCGCTCGCGCATCTCGTACCAGCTGACCGAGGCCGGCAAGGCTCGTCTTGAGGAGGAGCTCGCCAGCTCCGGCGCATCCTCGTGGGACGACGACGCGTTCGACGTGCGCTTCTCGATGTTCGAGCGCACCGACTCCGCGACACGCCTGCGCATCCTCGAGGGCCGCCGATCCCGCCTCGCCGAGCGCCTGGAAGAGGTCTCGGAAGGGCTCCAGCGCGTGCGCGAACGCCACGACGCATACACGACTGAACTGCACCGCCACGGCCTGGAACGGGTCGAGCGGGAGGTCGAATGGCTCGACCGACTCATCGAGAACGAACGATCCGCGCCCCGCGGAGACACCAACCGATCCGCTTCCGCGGGCAACAACTAAGGAGTAATCATGGCCGCATTGAAGGTCGCCATCGTCGGCGTCGGAAACTGCGCCACGTCGCTCATTCAGGGCGTGGAGTTCTACAAGGACCGCCAGGACGGCGAGACCGTCCCCGGCCTCATGCACGTCCAGTTCGGCGATTACCACATCTCGGACATCGAGTTCGTGGCGGCATTCGATGTCGACTCGCTCAAGGTCGGCAAGGAGCTCGTCGAGGCCACTGAGGCTTCCGAGAACAACACCATCAAGATCTGCGACGTCCCCAAGACGGATATCCAGGTGCAGCGCGGCCACACCCTCGACGGACTCGGCAAGTACTACCGCGAGACCATCACGGAATCGGACGATGCCCCCGTCGACATCGTGCAGGTCCTCCGCGAGACCGAGGCCGACGTCATGGTCTGCTACCTGCCCGTCGGTTCCGAAGAGGCCGCGAAGTACTACGCGCAGTGCGCGATCGACGCAAACGTGGCTTTCGTCAACGCCCTTCCCGTGTTCATCGCCTCCGACCCCGTGTGGGCCAAGAAGTTCGAGGACGCGGGCGTGCCGATCGTCGGCGACGACATCAAGTCCCAGGTGGGCGCAACCATCACGCACCGCGTAATGGCCCGCCTGTTCGAGGACCGCGGCGTGGCACTGGACCGCACGTACCAGCTGAACGTCGGCGGCAACATGGACTTCAAGAACATGCTCGAGCGCGACCGGCTGGAATCCAAGAAGGTCTCCAAGACCCAGGCAGTGACCTCGAACCTCGAGGGCGCCCTCAAGGGACTGACCGATTCGCGCAACGTGCACATCGGCCCGTCGGACTACGTCGCGTGGCTCGACGACCGCAAGTGGGCATACGTGCGCCTCGAGGGCCGCGCCTTCGGCGAGGTGCCCCTGAACCTCGAGTACAAGCTCGAGGTGTGGGACTCGCCTAACTCCGCCGGCATCATCATCGACGCGATCCGCGCCGCCAAGATCGCCAAGGACCGCGGAGTGGGCGGGCCGATCCTGTCGGCCTCGACCTACTTCATGAAGTCGCCGCCGGTCCAGATGGAGGACTCGAAGGGCCGCGTGCAGCTCGAGGCCTTCATCGCGGGGGACACCGAGCGCTGAGTCTGTCTCACTAGTCGCACGCAGAAGGGGGGGGCCACCATAAGGTGGCCCGGC
>NZ_JBLZIE010000001.1:526585-807537 GCF_048553575.1 Demequina ureilytica
GCTTCTCGGCAGTCATTCGGTGCCGGATCAGCCCTGGATGTCAGCCCTCAACGACTGCCAGCGCGTTCGTTGTGCCTACGCGACCTCGCGCTCGATCGCTGCCGGGATCGACGTCTCGCCGCTCACGACCTCCCACTGCTTGCCCGCCGTGGCGGGCTGGTCCAGGCAGTCGGCGAGCACGTGCGCCACGTCGGAGCGCGGGATCTGGCCGCGCTCGACCGACTCGGCGAGGGCGACCTTGCCGGTGGCCGCGCCGTCGGTGAGGCCTCCCGGGCGAACGATGGTCCAGTCAAGCCCCGAGTCGCGCAGAGCGGCATCGGCGTCGCGCTTGGCGTCGACATAGGCCTTCCACACGGGCTCGGTGTCGTCGGGCACCGGGTTGTCCACGCCGATCGCAGAGACCTGCACGAACCGGTCGATGCCGGCCGCCTTCGCGCCCGCGATGGACTTGAGGGATCCCTCGAGATCGACGGTGCGCTTGCGGTCGATGTTGCCGTCGGGGCCGCCGCCGGCCGCGAACACCACGGCGTCGCAACCCTCGAAGGCCTTGGCGAAGTCGTCCTCCGAGGCGGCCTCAATGTCGAGTTCCCGCGGTTCCGTGCCGAGCGCCGCCAGTTCGAGCAGCTGCTCTTGCTTGCGCGCGAGCGGGACCACGGCCTTGCCGCGACCCTTCAGGATCGGGATGAGGTGCAGTGCGACCTTGCCGTGGCCGCCCACAATGGCGATGCGTTGGGGAGTAGTGGTCATCCCACCACCATGCCCCGTGCGCGGCCAAGATGCACGTTCGTTCGCGCTTAGTGGAAGTGGGGATGGCGCAATGGAAGCGGGAACAGCCACCGTGCGGCCGATGCGCGGGCTGGCTCAGTCCTTCAGACGCCTTCCCGCTCATCGGCCTTCGGATCCCGGCCCCAACGGTTCGTCTGGCGCTCGGAGTCCGCGAGCGCCATCGCGAGGGGCACGATGCCGAGCCCCACGACGGCCAGCCATAGCCAGTGGCCCGACCTCCCCGTGTCGTGCAGGCGGCGGGCCCACACGCCGCACAGCGGCAGCGCAAGAGTCAGCAGCGCCAGCGCCGTGAGTCCCAGCAGCACCAGGTGAATCGCCAGTCCGCCCAGGGACGCATCGCCAGTCTCCGGATCCGCAGTCTGAAGCGTCATCAGTGCCGCAATGAACGCCAGCCCGAACCCGACGGCCGCGATGAACACGCTGAAGAGGAAGAAGAGCCAGAATTCGGCCCGGGTCGCTCTGCCGTCGAAGGCCGCATACTGACGAAAGCCGCTCTTGATGGCCTGCCCGAAACCCACTGTCGACCTCCCTGCGCGTGGGGAACTCGGTCTCCTGCGAGGGTAACTCCGCGTCCCGCCTCGATGCGCGTCGCGCAGCCGAGGCGGGCGCTGGGCCTGCGATCTAGGCGGCGCGGCGCGACGCCATCAGCACCACGCCGAGCGCCGCGAGCATCCCGCCGCCGGCCGCCCTGACGTGTGCCACGCGCCGGGGTGAGGAGGCGACCCAGCCGCGTGCCCGCGCGGCCGCGAGCGCCCACACGGAGTCGACGAGCACCGCCATCAGCGCGAACACCAACCCGAGCATTAGTATCTGCGACCACGCGGGGCCGCTGGTGGCCACGACGAACTGCGGCAACACCGCCACCATGAAGACGAGGGTCTTGGGGTTGGCGACGCCCACCGTGAAGGACTCGGCCAGCGCACGCCTCGCGCTGAGCGCGCGGGGTGACCCACCTTCGGCCTTGACCGCGCCCGGATCGGTCAGGCCATCGTGCCGGTGGCGGATCGCCTGCACCCCGAGAAACACCAGGTAGATGCCGCCCGCGATCTTGAGCACCGTGAAGGCCGTCGCCGACGCTGCGACGAGCGCTCCGATGCCCGCCGCGACCGCCACCGCGTGCACTACGAAGCCGCCAGCATTGCCCACGACCGACAGCAGCGCCCCGCGGCGCCCGTGCTGGAGCGCGCGGCCCACGATGAACAGCACACTCGGTCCGGGCAGCGCCACCAGCGCCGAGGACACCGCGACAAAGGCCAGCAACGTCTCTCCGGTGATCATGCGCTCCAACCTAGCCCGGGCATCGGTCGGTTGCCAGGGTGTCTACTGACGCGGCAGGTAGCCGCCGGGAACCTGGCCGGGCGGCGCGTACGCGCCGAGCGGCCCGCGCTCCACTGCCTTGGGGTCATGCCCCCACCGGTTGGTGCCCTGCTCGGAGTCGAAGATCGCCATGATGAGCGGCACAAGTCCCAGGCTCACGAGGTTCAGCCACAGCCAGTGACCCGACTGGCCCATGTCATGGAGGCGGCGCGCCCACGCCGTGTACAACGGGATGACCAGCGCGAGCGACGCGATCACCACCACGCCGATCGCTCCGAAGAACAGCGCCTGCTCGGCTGCCGTGGGGTCGTCCCCACCCTCCGAGGTCGGGAGCACCGTCAGGGCGATCACCAGAATCAGTGCGAAGCCGAGGACGCTGACCACCTGGGCGAAGAGGTAGAAGAACCAGAACTCCGCGCGGCGTGCGCGGCCAGAGAAGGTCGCGTACTTGTCAAAGCAGGTTTTGATTGCCTGTCCGAAACCCACGGCGACTCCTCGTAGCAGTGACCCGCACTTGGCGGCTGATCGCGAGCGTAGCGGCTGGCAGCTTCCAGGTCCATGGTGCGATCTGTCGCACCGCACCTGGGTTCGGGAAGGGCTGCTCGCCCCCGCATCGGCAGCCTTCCGCGCTGTGCTCCAGCGCGGCCAGCGCTGGCCCTAGGCTGACGCCATGTCGTTCGCGCGCGATCTGTCCCGGCTGTGGCGCTCCGACGGCTTTCGGCGGCTGACATATGTGCGGCTGCTGTCGCAGGGCGGCGACGGGATGTTCCAGGTGGGCATCGCTGCGGCGTTCTTCTTCGATCCGACCCAGGCGGCGACCCCGGGCGCGATCGCCGCCGGATTCGCCGTGCTGCTCGCGCCCTTCACTCTCGTGGGCCCCTTCGTGGGGCCGCTGATCGACCGGTGGCAGCGTCAGCGCATCCTGATGGTCGGCAACATCGTGCGGCTCGGGCTGGTCGCGGCCATCTGTGCCCTGCTGGTCGCGGACCTGCCCGTGTGGACGCTCTACGTGGCGGCGCTGCTCACGCTATCCGTCAACCGGTTCCTGCTGGCATCGATCACGGCGGGCCTGCCGCGCGTGGTGGACCGGGAGGACCTCCTCGCCGCGAACGCGATCCAGCCCACTCTTGGCACCATCGCCGCTGCCGTGGGCGGCGCGGTGGGCGGCATCGTCACGTTCATCGCCCCGCAGGCCACGGATACCAGCCTGGCGCTCTGGGCACTCGCCGCCGGAGGAGCGGCCTTTGGCCTCGCTGCGTGGGCGACCCTGCTGCTCGGCCGGCGGTCGCTCGGGCCGGTGATCCCGCTCGAGCACCTGAACCTGGCTGCACAGGTGCGCGGGCTCGGCGCCGAACTGGGCACCGCGGTGCGCTACCTGCGCGCCCGTGTCACGCCGTTTCACGCGCTGCTCGTGATGGCGGCGCAGCGGCTGCTGTACGGAGTCATGTTCGTCGCCTCGATCCTCATCTCACGGCATGTCCTGGGGGATCCGGACCGGCCCGAGCAGGCTCTGGGGAACTTCACTCTCGTCGTGGCATTCGCTGCGGTCGGGTTTGGGCTCGCGGCAGTGCTGACGCCGGTGTTCGGCTCGCGCTTCACCCGGCACCAGTGGATCGTGCTGTGCCTGGTCGTCGGTGCCGTGGGCCAGACGGCGCTCGCGATCTCGACGCAGCCGTGGGCGCTGTTCTCTGCTGCGGTGGTGGTGAGCTTCGCCGTGCAGGGGGGCAAGATCGCGGTGGACACCATCGTGCAGCGCGACACGGAGGATTCGGTGCGCGGGCGGGCGTTCACGCTGTACGACATGGCATTCAACGTGGCGTTCATCTCCAGCGCGGTGATCGGCGGACTGGTGCTTCCCGACGACGGCTACTCGCGCGTGGTGATGTCGGTGCTGGTGGCGCTGTACGTGGTGACGGCGCTGGTGTTCGTCCGCGCCCCGCGCGAGCCCTCGCCGGCCCCGGTCCCCACCTCCTAACCCACCGCCCCGCCCACGGCTCCCACGGCTCCCACCGCTCCCACCGCTCCCACCGCAAACTAGGCAACTCATGCTCACGATCAGGGCGGATCGAACGCTCATGAGGCAGCTCGTGCTCACGAACTGCGCCTCAGCAGTGTCGCGAGCGCGATCTCTCGACACCACTCAGGCCTCTCCGTCACGTCCGCGTACCCAAATCTGACCGTTACGATCCCCGCAGCCGTCAGTGCGGCATCGCGGCGTATGTCTCGAAGTCGAGACGCGCTGCCGTCATGGGCCTCGGCGCCATCAAACTCGAACGCCGTGCGGGTCTGCGGGTCATAGGCGTCGAGCCGAAATCGGCCCTCGCGCACTCGCACCCGATGCTGGCGCACGATCGATTCGAAACCCGCGCCGACCAACACCTGCTCGGCCCCCCGCTCTTCGAGATAGCTCTCGACGCCATTGACCGCCAGCTCGCACCGGCGCAGTAGCGAGGCCCGGCCGCGCACGCGCGGCAGCCGCTCCAAGTGCGCTCGGACCGCGTCGGGGTCGACCGCCCCCGATCTCGTAAGGCCGTACAAGAGTTCTGCCTGCTCGCGCTCGGGCGCACGGCCGTACGCGTGAATCAAGGCCAGCGCAGGGTCGACGACGGTCGCGCCGTCACTGCGTGTTGCGAGCAGTGGCGGGCGATAGGTCGAACTCGTGACGAGCACCCACGACGGGGATGGGCGGTGACGCCAGTGGGGAACTAGCAGCTGCACACGGTCGGGAGGTGCCGGCAACAAACGCGCGTCGAAGAGCACGCCCGTCCCTGTCAACGCGCAGCCCGCCGGTCCCCACATGGCGGCCGCATGCGATCTCACGGCCCACGAATCCGCGTGGAGCGCTGCCGCATACCGATCAGGCATCACTCGTACGATCGAACCTCGTTGTACTGCGGCGTCGACTCCGCCTCGGCTGGCGCTCTGGGTCAACTGCGCGAGCGAGAACGAGATCGGTAGCGCCTCCATGTGCGCAATCAGGTCGAGAATTCCCATGGCACAAGGTGCCTCCGGGTGGGCGCTCGTGCCTTGGCGTACGGGTGTGCCTCGTAGACAGGGGCGAGGCCCGGTGGTCTGGGGACGGGGCTTGCATGCAGGTGCGCATCAGTTGCCTCATGAGCGCCCGATGCGCCGTCACCACAGGCGTGAGTTGCCTACTTTGGGGAGGGTGCGGCGCGCAAGGCGAGCAGCAGCCCGTTGCCACCGCATGCCACGGCGTAAGCCAGGAGCCACGCCACCGCCCCAGGCTCCGTCGCCCACACCACCGCCGCGATCGTGGGGAGCACGAAGCCCGCCGCGGGGATCGCCCAACTCCACGAGCCAAGTCCACGGGACACTGCCCGATGCGCCACCACCTGAACGAGGACGCATCCCGCAAGCGCCGCGCTGCCGACGAACAGCAGCCCGGCCGTGCTCCCGGACCCGTCGACCGTGGAGACGAGGATCCCGAAGCCCGAGAACCCCACCGCGGGTACCAGCAGCACGGCGGTCGCGGTGCGCAGCGGGTAGCGCGCGACGACGTGAACACGGCTCTCTCCACGCGCGACCAATGCGCGTCCGGCTACCACGCCGATGCCCAGCCATGCCAGACCGGTGAGCACGGCCAGAGTGCCCCACACCGCCGCCCCGTTCATCAGCCGTTCCTGTCCGCCCACCAGGCCAGCAACTCGGCGCGCGCGCGTTCCTCACCCAGCGGCCCGTGCTCCATGCGCAACTCGAGCATGTGCTTGTAGGCCAACCCCACGTCGCGCCCCGGGCCAATCCCCAAGGTCGACATGATCGCGTTCCCGTCGAGGTCGGGGCGGATCGAGTCCACCTCCTCACGCTCGCGCAACTCGGCGATGCGATCCTCGAGGTCGTCGTACGCAAACGACAGCCGATCGGCCTTGCGGCGGTTGCGAGTGGTGACGTCGGCACGCGTGAGGCGGTGCAACCGCTCGAGCTGGTCGCCCGCGTCGGTGACGTAGCGACGGACGGCGGAGTCCGACCACCGCGCGTCCGCATAGCCGTGGAACCGAAGGTGCAGACCCACCAGGTGCGACACGGCGCGGATGGTGTCCTTGTCGAACCGCAGCGCCTTCATGCGCTTGGTCGCCATCTTCGCGCCCACCACCTCGTGGTGGTGGAAGCTCACTGCACCGCCGGGCTCGAGCCGGCGCGTGGGCGGCTTGCCGATGTCGTGCAGCAGCGCAGCGAGGCGGAGCACCAGGTCGGGGGCGGGCACCGGGCCGTCGGCGCCCGTCTCGAGCGCAATCGCCTGGTCGACGACCGTGAGCGTGTGCTCGTAGACGTCCTTGTGGTGATGGTGCTCGTCCACCTCGAGCTGCAGCGCGGGCAGCTCAGGCAGCACGTGCGCCGCGAGCCCCGAGTCCACTAGCGCGCGCAGGCCTGCGCGGGGAGCGGACCCCAGCATCAGCTTGGTGAGCTCATCGCGCACCCTCTCCGCCGACACAATGTCGATGCGCGAGGCCAGCCGCGACATCGCCGCGAAGGTCGCGGGCTCGATGTCGAAGCCCAGCTGGGAGGCGAACCGCGCGGCGCGCATCATCCGCAATGGGTCGTCGCCGAACGAGATCTCCGGCTCGATCGGCGTGCGCAGCAGCCCGCCGCCCAAGTCCTCGAGGCCGCCGTGGAGGTCCACGAGCTCTCGCGCAGGCAGCCGCACCGCCATTGCGTTGACCGTGAAGTCGCGCCGGGCCAGGTCCCCCTCGAGTGAGTCTCCGAAGGCCACGACCGGCTTGCGCGTCTGGCCGTCGTACTCGTCAGCACGGAACGTGGTGATCTCCACCACCAGGTCGCCGCGGCGGCCGCCGATGGTGCCGAACTCGCGTCCCATGTCCCACGTCGACCGCGTCCAGGTCCGCAGCAGCCGCTCGGTGTCATCCGGGCGCGCCGACGTGGCGAAGTCGAAGTCGGACGAGGACCGCCCCAGGAAGGCGTCCCGGACCGGACCGCCCACGAGCGCGAACTCGTGACCCGCGCGATCGAAGATCTCCGCCAGCTCGAGAATGGACGCGGGCAGCGCCTCCCACAAGGCCGCTGCGCGCCGTCGCAGCAGGTCCATCGGGGGGACGGGAATCGGGTCGCTCACATGCACCAGCATCCCAGACGCTGACTCGTCGACCCTCCCGACAGCCCTCACCGCGCGGCCTGCTCCGGCTCGCCGCCCGCCTCGTTAGAGTTGGCGCATGTCCCATCCGTCCAATCCGCGCCCCGGCGCGACGCCTCGCCCGCCCGCGGGACACGCGTTGCGCCAGCGCCGGAGCGGGCAGTCTCGCGACGACGGGCACGTGCAGCGCGCAGCACAGCTCCCGGTCTCGAACGAGACCTCGGCGGGAGGCATCGCGGTCAGCGTCCAGGGCGGTGTCGCCCTGGCGGCCTGCATCGGCCGCCGCAACCGTGCAGGCCGGCTCGAATGGTGTCTGCCCAAGGGCCACATCGAAGGTGTGGAGACGCCGGAGGAGGCCGCCATCCGCGAGGTGGCCGAGGAGACGGGCATCAACGCGGAGATCATTCAGCCCATCGGGGTCATCGACTACTGGTTCACCGGCGACGACCGCCGCGTCCACAAGGTCGTGCACCACTTCCTGCTCGAGGCCAAGGACGGGATCATCACCACCGAAAACGACCCTGACCACGAGGCCGAGGTGGCCGAGTGGATTCCCGTCGCCGACCTGGGCAGCCGCCTCGCGTTCCCCAACGAGCGCAAGATGGCACAGGTCGCGGCCCAGCTGCTGGCGATCACGACGTGAAGCACGGTTTCGCCGCGATAGCGGCGGGCGTCGCGATGCTCCTCGCCGCCGCCCCCGCCGCCGCGGGGGCCCTCCCTTCCGACCTCGTCGCACATGCGGCCGATGCGGGCGCCAGTTCCGCGCGCTCGACACCGACGGCGGTGGACCAGCAATCCGTCACCACCCAGCTGGTGGCTCTCGCGTCCGGCGCTCTCGATCCCTCGTCGCGGATGAGCGCGACCGTCACCGCCACCAACAGGTCCACGATGGACGTGGAGGACGCGGTTCTCGAGCTCGCGCTGACCGAGCGCCCCCTCGCCGACCGTGCCGCGCTCGATGCGTTCCTTGCCGACCCCTCGTCGGTCGAGTCGCGGCTCGCGGCTCAGGAGCCCGAGTCGCCCGTCGATCAGGTCTCCAGCCCGGTGGCGACTGGCGGCGTGTCGTCAGAGGTGGAAGGCGCGGACTCCGCGTCGGAAGCCGTCGGGTCCACGATCGCCGCGGGGGCGTCTCGTACGTTCACCATTGGCGCGAGCCCAGACGAGCTAGGCCTTCCATCCGGCCGCTGGGGTGTGTGGGGGGCGGTTCTCACGCTCCGAACGCCGGCGGGGGACGTGTTCGTCGACGCAATCCCGCTCACCTGGCAGGGCGCTGAGGTCCCGCAACTCGACCTCTCCGTGCTGACGCTGGCGGAGGGCACGGAGAGCAGCGCCGCGACGGTGCTCGGAGCCGCGAACATCCCCGGCGTCGCGAGCGCCGTCGACCCCACCCTCGTGACCAACGCCGTGGCATTCGACGCCGGACTGGTCGAGCGGGAGACCTGGCGGCTCGCCAGCGGATCGCCGGACCTGACCTCGCTCGCGCGCGCGGAACAGACGTCCCTGATGGAGCTCGCGCTGTCGCTCCCAGCCGCCACCAACCTGGCCAGCATCGGGCGCGCTCGATGGCTCGCTGTTCCCGCCGCGATCGATGCGACGTCCACCGAGGCTGCGGCGGCGCTGGGTGCCCGCGCGACGCTCGCCCTGCCGGATGCGGCCGGCTACGCGGAGCTCGCCGACACGGCCGATGCGGCGTTGGTCCAGGACGATGACGCGCTTGTCCTCGTCCCCGACGCGGGTCTGACCGACGCTCTCTCGCAGTACCGGCCGGGCACTGAGGCTGCCGAGGCCCGTGCGATCGCCGAGTCTGCATTGCTCGCTGAGGAGGTCGATGGCGACCCCGTGCTGGCGGTGCTCGCGGACACGTGGCGGCCGTCGTCGGCGGAGCCCTCTGCGGTCCTTGAAGCCTTGATGACGGCACCCTGGGTGCAGCCGCTGCCGGTGTCCGACCTGCTCGACACAGATCCGGTCGACGTGGAGTTGCCTGCGAACCTCGCGACGGAGGCCGATCTGCCGGCCGAGGATGTCGCCGCGCTCGTGGGAACCCTGGAAGACCTCACGACGCTCGCCCACGCGACCACTGATCCCGACGCCGCGCTTGCCGACTGGGGCGCGGAGCTGCTGGGGGCTGCCGAAGTGTCGCTGCGCGACAACCCGGGGGTGAGGGACGCCGCCATCGCTGCCGCGCTCGCTCAGGCCGAGACGACGCTCGCCTCGCTGCGCATCGCCGAGAGCTCCGACCTAAACCTCCTCGCGGAGACGGGCGAAATACCCGTCACCGTCGTCAATGACCTCGACCACGAGGTGAGAGTGCGCGTGGACCTCACCAGCTTCTCGCCCAACCTGCAGGTGCTCGAGGATCCCACGATCACCGTCCCGGCGAACGAGGAGCAGGCCGCTCTGGTCCGCGTGGAGGCGGTGTCCAGCGACAACGTCTCTGTGTCCGTGGCCCTACGCAGCACCGAGGGAGCACCAGTGGGCGAGGGCCAGACCTTCGCCGTCAGGGTCCGCGCCGATTGGGGCAATGCCGCGACAGCCGTGTTCTCAGTGGTGCTCGTGCTGCTGCTTGTCGCGGGGCTCGTGAGGACCGCCCGCCGCGGGCGTCGCGACACCCGCGCGGAGCCGGCGCCGGCGCCCGCCACAGCGCCGGACCCGGAGGCGGAGAACTCCGATCCGTTCGACGAGGAGCCCACCGACCCCGGCGACGCTGCCGACCCCGGCGGCCCCGAACGGACCGCGCGTGACTGACTTCCCCGAGCCCGCATCGGGCCCTGAGGAACGTCCGCGGCCGTCACTCGGGCGTGCGAGCGCAGTGATGGCCTCGGGCACCGCGACCTCCCGCGTATTGGGCCTGGTGCGAAACTCGCTGCTCGTTGCGGCCATCGGCCTTAACGCGGATGCGGCGAACGCGTACGACATCGCCAACCGGCTCCCGAATGCCTTCTTCGCGATCCTCGCGGCGGGTGTCCTCAACGCCGCCCTGGTGCCGCAGATTGTCAAGGCGCTGCATCGTGAGGGCGGCGAGCAGACTGTTCACCGGATCCTCACTATCGGCGGCGTCATCACCCTGGGCGCGACTCTCGCGTTCACGTTCACCGCCCAAGTGTGGGTGGGCCTCTACACCGAGGGCTGGCCGCCGGAGCTGCTCGCGCTCGCCACCGCTTTCGCGTACTGGTGCATCCCGCAGCTGTTCTTCTATGGGCTGTACACGCTGCTGGGCCAGGTGCTCAACGCGAAATCGCAGTTCGGTCCCTTCATGTGGTCGCCGGTGCTCAACAACGTGGTGTCGATCGCCGGGCTCGTGGCCTTCCTGGCCTTCTTCGGGCCATTCGACGAGGCGAACCCGCTCGCCCCCGAAGAGTGGACGCCGGCGGCCATCGCCGTCATCGGCGGCACGGCGACGCTCGGCATCGCGGCTCAGGCGCTGATCCTCATCATCCCGCTGGTCCGTGGCGGGTACCGCTATCACTGGAAGTGGCGCGGACCCAAGGGCGAGCTCACGGCGATCGGACGCATCGCAGCCTGGGCCCTGGCGGCCGTGGGCGTCGAGCAGGTGGGCGTGGCCCTCGTGATGAGGGTGGCCGCCGCCGCAGCGACCGCACCTGGCGCCGAACCCGGCGGCGTGATCGCGGGAAACATGGCCTACTTCCAGGCGCTGTCTCTCTATCTGGTGCCCCATTCCGTCGTCACCATCTCGCTCGCGACCGCGATGTACACGACCATGGCAGGTCATGCCGCTAGGAACGAAATGGCCTCGCTCCGGCTCGACCTGTCCCGGGGTCTGAGAACCGTGGGTGTGTTCACCGTCATCGCCACCGCCGGCATGATCCTGTTCGCGCCGTACATCATCCGGGCCTATCTGGTCACGGCGACGGCCGCGGAGGTTCGGTCCGTGGCGTGGGTCATGAGCGCGATGGTCATCGGCCTCGTACCGCTGGGTGCGACGGTGCTGTTCAAGCGCGTCTACTTTGTGCTCGAGGACGCCAAGTCGATCTTCTACATGCACATCCCCATGACCATCGCGTGGGTGGCGATCGCGTACGGCTTCCAAGAGCTCACGGATCCGCGCTGGTGGACGGTCGGGGTAGGGCTCGGCCTCGCGATGTCCAACGTGGTGGGAGTCGTGCTGCGCGCGGGCGGGCTGAGTCGCCGTCTCGGCGGCCTCGACGGGCGCCGAGTGATGACACTGCACGGCAAGGCACTTCTCGCCGCGCTCGCCGCCAGCGCAGTGGTGTGGGGCCTGCTCCTCGCCGTCCCGCCGGCCGAGGAGCTCACGGGCGTCGGCGGACGGTTCGCGGCGGTCGGGGTCGTCGTCGGCGGGGGTGTGATCCTCCTGGCGGTGTACGCCGCCGCGCTGTGGATTCTGCGTGTCGAGGAGGCCAAGGACGCGGCGGGACCGCTCCTGCGACGACTGGGCCGCGGTTAAGATGGTGTCCCCCCGCGAGGGCCAGGCGACACCAGGGAGTTGAGACGTGGAGGCAGGAGCGACGCTCGGTCGCCGCTTCGTTCTGCGTCGCCGCGAGCACCATGATTTGCCCGGCGTGGACCGCTGGGTCGCGCACGACGAACGCCGCCAGCTCGACGTCACCGTCGACCTCCTGACCTCGCTGGCACCGTCAGCGGTGCGCCGGGCGGCCGTCCGGGCGGCGCAGGTCCGGGACGTCCGTTTCGCCCGAGTCCTGGCCTCCGGGCGCGAGTCAGTAGGTGACGAGCGGATCACCTACGTCGTCACGGAACGCCCCCGCGGAATCCGCATGGACCTGTTCGCCGGCGTGCGCGTGCTCCCCGCCCGACTGGCGGGTTCCGTCGTCGGCGAGACGGCCCGGGCACTCGAGGTGGCGGCCGCCTCCGGCGTCCACCATGGCTACCTGCGCGCCTCGTCGATCACCGTCACGTCGGCCGGCCGCATCGTGATCTCCGGCCTCGACGCGGAAGGCGAGCTCGCGACGCAGGCCGGCCTCGGTCGCGGTCATTCGGAACTGGCCGATGCGGTCGCCTTGGCACGGCTTCACCTCACCTTGGTCACTGGCATGGACCCGGACGAGGTCACTGCCGCAGACGTCCCCACAGCGCTCCCAGCGCCAGCACGAGATCTCGCGCTGGCCACCGTCGCGGGGACGGGGCCGCACACGCTCGCCGCCGTGTCACGCGCCTTGGGTCCGGCCGATGCGGAGGTGCTGCGGTCTGTGCGCGCGGCGATGCGCACGCTGCCCAACGCTCCTGGCGCGGCAGAGCCGCTGCCGCCAGCAAGGTCTGGGCCGGCGGTCGCCGTCACCGACGGCACGCTTGAAACCGCCGCGCACGAGGCCGCGGCTGCCATTGCCGCGGGGCTGGTCGCCCCCGAGGTGGCCGACGAGGTGCGCGCCGACCACGTGGACCGCGCCGCTATCAGGGCCGAGCAGGCGGAGGACGGCCAGGTGCTGGCGGCACCCGAGGTCGCGGCGCAGTACTCGAAGCACACGCGAAGGGTGGTGGCGCGCCAGGCCGACGAACCGCTGGGCCTCGAGACGTGGCAGGAGATCGCCACTGAGCAGAACGCCGAGGTACCGCCGTCAGCGGCGCAGGCCGTGCTGGAGTGGCTCGAGCAGCGGTTCCCCCGCTCGACCGCGCTCAGCACTGCGGCCTCGCAGGCTCGGCACCGGGCACAGAAGCCGGCGCCGATCAACTCCGGGCCGGTGCTGGTCGGGCTGTTCTTCACCGCTACCGTGGTCGTGGCGATCGTGGCTTTCTCGATGCTGACGCAGCCATACGAGCCAGACTTCGAACGCCACAACAATCCACCGGGCTCCTACCCGGAGTTCACGTTCTCGCCATCTCCGTCCCCTAGCGTGTCCGAGGGTGACTGAGACCGCATCGGCCCGTGCCTGTGGCGGGAAGAACCGCACCCTACGATCTGTTACCAAGCCGGATGCCTCAGGCATCCGCACATCAACCTGAAGGAAGCACCGTGAGCGACACCCGCAGCGTCATCATCGTGGGCTCCGGCCCTGCCGGCTACACCGCCGCCATCTACGCCGCTCGAGCGGGCCTGCAGCCGCTCGTCATAGCGGGGTCGATCACGGCTGGCGGTGCCCTCATGAACACCACGGAGGTCGAGAACTTCCCCGGTTTCGTCGACGGTGTCCAGGGACCCGAGCTCATGGAGACCCTGCAGGGCCAGGCGGAGCGGTTCGGCGCGGAGGTGTTGTTCGACGACGCATCGGAGCTCCAGCTCGAAGGTCCGATCAAGTCCGTCAAGACCGCGCTAGGCAAGGAGTTCACTGCTAAGGCCGTGATCCTCGCCACCGGCTCCGCTTACCGCGAGCTGGGCGTGGAGGACGAGAAGCGCCTCTCCGGCAAGGGCGTGAGCTGGTGCGCGACGTGCGATGGGTTCTTCTTCCGCGATCAGGAGGTCGTGGTCGTGGGTGGCGGCGACTCCGCAATGGAGGAGGCGACCTTCTTGACGCGATTCGCGTCCAAGGTCACCATCGTGCACCGCCGAGACGAGTTGCGTGCCTCCAAGATCATGGCCGACCGCGCGAAGAATGACCCCAAGATCGAATTCGCGTGGAACTCTGAAGTGGTGGGGCTCGAGGGCGACGCCAAGGTTTCCGGTGTCCACTTGCGCGACACCGTTACCGGCGAGGAGCGGAGCATCGCCGCGACCGGCGTGTTCGTCGCGATCGGCCACATCCCGCGCTCCGAGCTACTCACGGGCGTGGTGGACACCGACGCCGAGGGCTACGTCCAGGTGGTCGGTCGGACCACCGCGACCAACGTCGACGGCGTGTTCGCGTGCGGGGACTTGGTGGACAACCGCTATCGCCAGGCGATCACCGCCGCCGGCTCGGGTTGCTCGGCCGCCCTGGACGCTCAGCACTACCTGGATGCTCTCGAAGACATCGCGTCCGATGCCCCCGGCACGCCCGAGGTGGTCGCGGTGGAAGAGACGCCTGCAGCCGCCGCTCCGGCCGCACCCGTCGCCGCAACGGAGGACACCTTCCAGGCGGAGGTCATCAGCTCCGACATCCCCGTGATCGTGGACTTCTGGGCCGAGTGGTGCGGTCCGTGCCGCGCCGTTGCCCCCATCCTCGACGAGCTCGCGGAGGAGTACGCCGGGCGCGTCAAGATCGTGAAGGTCGATACCGACGCCAACCCCCAGCTCGCCATGGCCTACGGCGTGACCTCGATCCCCACGATGAATGTCTTCAAAGGCGGCGAGCTCGTTCGCTCGGTCGTGGGCGCGAAGCCCAAGCCGGCCCTGACGGAGTTGTTCGAGGAGATCATCGCCTGACCCTTTTCCCGCTCAAGAGGCCTGGATCGCCCCTCCGGTCCGGGCCTCCGTGCGTACTGACAGGCGTGCGCATCGGCTTGGGGCCATGGGAGACTTGCCAGCATGAACGCACCCGACGGCCCCGGCACGCGACTGGACCCCTGGTTCGACTCGTATGCCGCCCGTGCTCACGCGATGCGCGCCTCGGAGATCCGGGCGCTGTTCTCCGTCGCCAACCGGCCTGAGGTGGTCTCTCTCGCTGGCGGAATGCCCTACATCGGCGGCCTGCCACTCGAGGAGCTGGCCGAGATGACACGGCGTCTGGTGCTCGAGCAGGGCGAGGTCGCGCTGCAGTACGGGTCCGGGCAGGGCGACGAGGGTCTGCGCGAGCACATCACGCAGGTGATGGCGCTCGAGGGCATCTCTGCGCACCCCGACGACGTGGTGGTCACCACCGGCTCTCAGCAGGCACTCGACCTCGTCACCAAGATCTTCATCGACCCTGGTGACGTGGTGGTCGCCGAGGCGCCCTCGTACGTTGGAGCGCTGGGAGTGTTCCGTGCGCACGAGGCCGATGTGGTGCACGTCGCCATGGACGCGGACGGACTGGTGCCGGAGGCGCTCGAGTCGACCTTCGCGCGCCTGAAGTCCGAGGGCAGGCGCGTGAAGTTCCTTTACACGGTGCCGAACTTCCACAACCCCGGTGGAGTGAGCCTGTCCACCGAGCGGCGACCGCGGATCCTGGAGATCTGCCAGCGCTACGGCGTGCTGGTGCTGGAGGACAATCCGTATGGGCTGCTCGGATTCGACCGTGAGCCCGTTCCCGCGCTGAGGTCGATGAGCGAGGAAGGCGTCATCTACCTGGGGTCATTCTCGAAGACCTTCGCCCCGGGTTACCGAGTGGGGTGGGCAGTGGCGCCGCACGCGGTGCGAGAAAAATTGGTGCTCGCCTCGGAAGCCGCAATCCTGTGTCCGTCCAACGCGTCTCAGTTCGCCATCAAGGCCTACCTCAACCACGCCGACTGGCAGGGACAGATCAAGAAGTTCCAGGAGCAGTACCGCGAGCGTCGCGACGCGATGATCACCGCTCTGGAGGAGCACATCCCCGAAGCGTCCTGGAACGTTCCCGACGGCGGCTTCTACGTCTGGGTCAAGCTGCCCAAGGGGCTCAACGCCAAGTCGATGCTTCCTCGGGCGGTCACGGCGCGGGTCGCGTTCGTCCCCGGCACCGCCTTCTACTACGACGGGCAGGGCGCCGACCACATGCGGCTGTCGTACTGCTACCCCACCCCGGATCGGATCAGGGAGGGCGTGCGGCGGCTGTCGACGGTGGTCGACGCCGAGCTCGAGACCGTGCGGATCTTCGGCACCGACGCCGGCGATGACGGCGATACCGTGGACTTCCCGTCGCCCGACCTCGCATGACTGAACTAGACATCGATACCAGGAGGCTCACATGGACGTGCTGATTCTGGCAGGAGGCCTGTCGCACGAGCGCGACGTGTCCATCCGTTCGGGTCGCAGGGTGGCAGAGATTCTGCGGGACCGGGGCATGAAGACGAGGGTCCAGGACGTCGACACCAACCTCCTCGGAACACTATCGTCCCTGGCAGATGGCGTAGTGTGGCCCCTCTTGCACGGGTCCTCCGGCGAGGATGGTTCCCTCCAGGCGCTGCTCGAGCTTGCGGGCGTGCGCTACATCGGCACTCGTTCCAGGCAGGCCCGAGTCGCATGGGTGAAGCCCGTCGCGAAGGCTGTCTACGGGCGCGAAGGCGTGATGACGCCAGACTTCATCACCCTCCCGCAGTCGCTGTTCCGCGAGGTGGGTGCGGAGCAGGTGATGGACGCGATCGTCGCGCGGTTCGGGCTGCCGCTCGTCGTCAAGCCCGCGCGCGGTGGGTCAGCGCTCGGCGTCTCCCTCGTGACGGAGCGGGCGCAGCTGTCTCGCGCGATGGTGCACTGCTTCGCCTACGGCGACAACGCGATGGTGGAGACCGCTATCTCCGGCACGGAGGTGGCGGTGTCCGTGATCGGCACCGGCGCCGAGGCTGCCGCCCTCCCGCCTGTCGAGATCGAATGTGACGGTCCGTACGACTATGACGCCCGGTACAACCCGGGCCGGGTCCAGTACTACACGCCGGCCCGCCTCGATGCCGCCGCCGCGACGCGCGTCACCGAGGCGGCGTTAACAGTCCACCGAGTGATGGGCCTTCGTGATCTCTCCCGCGTGGACATGATCGTCGACCATGACGGCATCCCGCAGGTGCTGGACGTCAACATCGCACCCGGCATGACGGAGACGTCGCTGCTGCCGCAAGCTGCCGTGGCGGACCCTCGCGATATCGGAGAGATCTACGAGCAGATCGCTCGAGCGGCTCTCGTCTGACACGCCAGCACCATCAAGGCCACTGGTAGAGGGCCTACTCGGAGTCGGTCGACCGTGACTGCAGCACGCCCGGATCCTGCGGATCCAACACGGAGACGATCCGGTTGAGATCCTCCACCGACGCGAAGTCGATGGTGATCTTGCCGCGGCTCTTGCCGAGCTGGATCTTCACGCGCGTGTCGAAGCGGTCCCCCAGGCGGGATCCGAGCTCGTCGAGAGCCGCGGTGCGTCCGCCGGCCCTGACCTGTCCTCGGGGAGCCTTGGACTTGTCGACGCCCAGCGTCACTGCCTCTTCAGTGGCGCGGACGGACATTCCCTCCGCCACGACGCGCTGAGCCAGGGTCTCCATGTCGGCCGGGTCCGCGAGGCCTAGAAGCGCCCGCGCATGACCTGCGCTCAGAACTCCTGCCGCCACCCGGCGCTGCACCAGCGGCGGAAGCCGCAGCAGCCGCAGGGTGTTGCTGATCTGCGGTCGCGAGCGGCTGATGCGCTCGGCCAACTGCTCGTGGGTGATGCCAAAGTCGTCGAGGAGCTGCTGATAGGCGGCGGCCTCCTCCAGTGGGTTGAGCTGGCTGCGGTGAAGGTTCTCCACCAGCGCGTCGCGGAGCATGTCCGTGTCGACAGTGTCCCGAACGATCGCCGGAATCAGGTCGAGACCTGCCTCCTTCGTCGCCCGAAGCCGGCGCTCACCCATGATGAGCTCATAGCCGGTGCCGCTCGGGTGCGGCCGCACGACGATGGGCTGCAGAACGCCGATCTCCTTGATCGAACCGACCAGCTCGGCCATCGCGTCCTCGTCGAAGACGTCACGCGGCTGATGAGGGTTCGGTGTCACCGAATGCGGGTCGATGCTTGCGAACCTGGCTCCCGGCACGGGGAGGAGGTCGACGTCCTCACGCTGGCCGCTCGACTCGAAGAACACGTCGTGCGGGCGCTCCTTGGGCGCGCGCGCGGGTGAGTCGTCAGAGTTTGAGTCGCCCGCGTCGGGCTCGCTCGGAATCAAAGCCCCGAGGCCACGTCCAAGTCCGCGTCTAGTTGTGCTCACTTCTGCTCTCCTGTGTCAGGGGCGGCGCCTCGTGCGGCGATCTCTCTCGCCACCGCCGTGTAGGCCACGGCGCCGGAGGAATGGGGGTCGTGCGTGATGACGGTCTGGCCATAGCTGGGGGCCTCCGATACCCGCACGCTGCGGGGCACCGTGTGCTCGAGCGTCTGGTCCGGGAAGTGGGTGCGCACCTCCGAGGCCACCTCGCGGGCGAGGTTCGTACGGCCATCGAACATGGTCAGCACGATGGTGGAGACCTCGATGTCGCGGTTGAGGTGCTTCTTCACCATCTCTACCGTCTTGATCAGCTGAGTCAGACCCTCGAGTGCGTAGTACTCGCACTGGATGGGGATGAGTACTTCGTGTGCGACCACCATGGCATTGAGAGTCAGCAGGCCCAGGCTGGGCGGGCAATCGATGAAGACGTAGTCGAGCCCCTTGCCGGGTCCGGCGAGCAGGTCCATGATTGCGCCGTGCAGCCGGAACTCGCGGCGCACGATCGACACCATCTCGATGTCGGCCCCGGCGAGGTCGATCGTGGCGGGCACGCACCAGAGCGTCGGTAGATCCGGACAGCGCTGTGCGACATTGGCCATCGGCTCGTCGTCCAGGAGTACCTCATAAATGGAGGGGGTCCCCGACCGATGGTCGACGCCAAGGGCTGTCGAGGCATTGCCCTGGGGGTCCGCGTCGACCACCAATACGTTGGCGCCGCGCTTGGCCAGCGCCGCCGCGATATTCACGGTTGACGTCGTCTTGCCGACGCCGCCCTTCTGATTCGAGACGGCGATCACACGCGTCTTCGGCGGCCTGGGAAAGTCAGCTCTTTCGAGCTCGCGCCGGAGACGCTCAGTCGCGATGAGCTCGTTCGCGAGAGGGCTTCCCTCGTCCTCGGCGAGGCCTTCGAACCCCTCCGATGTTTCACGTGAAACCGTCGGCTCGTCCCGCGTCACGCGACCCGCAACATCCGGCGCGTTGGTGCCTGCTGTCGCCGCACCGATCGAGGGATCTGACACTTTCGTCCTTCCGCTGGTTTCACGTGAAACATCGTGCATCGTTACCGCACCCGCCCGACTCTACCGGCTTCGCTCGAGCGGCGTCCCCTGTGGATGAACATGTGGGAGAACCTCCATTCCCCGTATGAAACCCCTGTGGATAACGCTGGGGACAGAATTCCGAAGCTCGTGGGCTTCGTTCTCGCGGGGGATCTCTCAGGCAGCTCGGCGAAGCCGAACAACGGTCGTCGGCTCAAGTCCGGCGAGCGTAGGGGCCGACTCGACGGAGCCGGTCAGCCCAAACTTGCGCAGCACATACTTGGCGCGATCCAGCTCCTCCGGCGCGCTTCTGCCCTTCAGCAACGCCATCTCGCCACCCGCGGTCAGCAGGGGTGCGCACCACTTGACGAGCCGGTCGATAGGGGCCACTGCGCGGGCGGTGATGACGTCCCCCTCGACTGCCTCGCTCACCTCCTCGGCTCGACCGCGCACCACCGTGACATTCTCGATGCCGCATTCGCGAGCGGCTTCGAATAGCCACGTGGTCCGGCGCTCCATCGGCTCCACCAGGACTACCCGTCGCTCGGGAAGCATGGCAGCAATCACCAATCCCGGGAGCCCCGCGCCGGAGCCGACATCGACGATCGTGCCGTCACCGAGGAATGGGGCCACGGCGGCTGAGTTGAGGATATGGCGCTCCCACAGTCGTCCGATCTCGCGGGGACCGATGAGCCCACGAAGTACGCCTTGGTCGGCCAGCATGATCGCGTACCGCTCGACCCGCGGGTAGGCGTCGCCGAAGTACTCGCGGACGGCCTCTGTCTGGTGCAGGGGATCGTCGTTGAGGTCGGCTTCGGTGCTTTGTGCACCCTGGCCCTCGGCGTCGCCGTTCACGATCCGGTCCGTTGTTTCACGTGAAACAACTCACGCCTGCGGCGTGATGACGACGTGACGGTCGGGGTCCTCGCCCTCGGACTCGGACACCAGTCCCGCTTCGAGGACGACGTCGTGCACGACCTTGCGCTCAAAGGCGTTCATCGCCGGCAACGTGATGGGCTCACCGGTCTCCCGCACCTTGACGATCGCCTCACGCGCCTGCTCGGCGAGCCGCTCTCTGCGGCCGGCGCGGAAGTCGGCCACGTCGAGCATGAGCCGGCTCATCTCCCCGGTCTCGGCCTGCACAGCGAGCCGCGCGAGGTCTTGCAGGGCATCGAGGACCTCGCCATCGGGGCCCACCAGCCTCTTCAGATCCTGGTGGGGTCCCTCGGCCACGATCGCGACCTTCGCGCGCCCTGCCTCAACGGAGATGTCGATATCTCCATCCATGTCCAGGATGTCGAGCAGCTCCTCGAGGAAGTCTGCGGCGGCGTCGCCCTCGGCATCGAGGCCCTTGGCGTCCTTCGATTCAGTCATCAGTCGTCCTTTTTGTCTGTCGAGTCAGTGGGATCGGAGTCGTCGGTCGAGCCCGCATCGCCGGAGGGCGTACCGGGGGAGGGCGACCGTGGGGTCCCCTTCTTGCGCTGCGATCGCGGTGCGCCCTTCTTCGGCTGCTGGCGCTGTCGGGTCTCCTTGGACTCCTCGATCTGCGTCACGTCCTCCGACGAGCCCTCGATCACCGCGCCCTTCTTGCGGGCCTTCGCCTCTTTGCGCGCCTTGAGCGCCTTCTCCGCCTCGGATCCCGGGGTGGGGTTATTGCGGATCACGTAGAACTGCTGACCCATGGTCCACACGTTCGTCGTCGTCCAGTAGATCAGAACACCCACCGGGAAGTTCGGTCCGGTGATTACGAAGATGAAGGGCAGCGCGTACATCAGGATCTTCTGCTGCTGTGCCATGGGGCCCTCAAGGGCGGAGGCGGGCATGTTCTTGCGGGTCAACTGACGCTGCGTTAGGAACGTGGTCGTCACCATGCCGAGGATCAGGACGGCGGAGACGATCTTCACTGCGGCACCCTCCGAGCCCAGGAAGGTGTCCGAGAGCTGAGCGCCGAAGAGGGTCGCATCGTGCCCCTGCTCCGCGAGCTTCGGGGTCAACCAGCCGATGCCGCTGTACGTCTGCTCCGACGGAGGGAGGGAGGCGTCCTCAGGATTCATCCGGTAGTTGAGCACCCTGAACAGAGCGAAGAAGATGGGCGCCTGGACCAGGATCGGCAGGCACGAGGCGAACGGGTTCGTCTTGTGCTTGGAGTACAGCTCCATGGTCTCGCGGCTCATGGCCTCGCGGGACGCCTGATCCTTCTTGCCCTTGTACTTGTTCTGAACGGCCTTCAACTCGGGCGCGATGACCTGCATCGCGCGAGAGGCCTTGATCTGCTTCACGAACAGCGGGATCAGCAGAATGCGGATCAGGACCACCAGGCCCACGATCGACAGGGCCCAGGTCCACCCTCCATCGGAGGGCATTCCTACGTTCGTCAACAACCAGTGGAAGCCCACCATGATGTTGGCGACCACCCATTCGAGGGGGAAGAGAAATGCGAAGAAGCCGTCCACTGCGATCCTTACCTAGTACTGAGTGACGCCGCTGCGTCAGCGGAAGATGAATGGGGTGAGCGCGAGAACAGCGGCTCGCCCTTGGCGGGGACATCGTCCACTCCACCGTGGCTCCAGGGGTTGCAGCGAAGCACCCTCCAGCCCGCGAGGACGAAGCCGCGCACGGCGCCGTGCCGGCGCACCGCCTCCAGGCCGTAGTGCGAGCACGAGGGGTAGTACTTGCAGCGGGGGCCTAGCAGGGGAGAGACGGTCAGCTGGTACAGGCGGATGAGGCCGACCAACAGCAGCCGAGGGACGGAAGCGGCGGCGCGCACCGCAGAGTGGAGTCGGCTCACGAGACCGTCGCCTTGCGCAGGGCCGTACCCACAGCATCCGTCACGTCTGACCTCAAGCGCGCGTAGTCCACCTCGGCTGACCGCGGAAGCGCCCGGATCACGACGGAGGTGCCAGCTGGGAGGGTCGGGAGAACGTCCCTCATGATGGCGCGCAGGCGACGCTTCACACGGTTGCGGATCACGGCACCTCCCACGGCCTTAGAGACAGCGAAACCGGCGATGCTGTTCGCATTGCCGGTTTGCTTGACGTGCACGACTACGGTGGCCCGACCACTCCGGGTGCCTTGACGCATCGCGGACTTGAAGTCCGCGGCGGCCGTCATCCGAGAGTGGGCCGGGAGCACCTTACGCCGACAGCTTGCCGCGGCCCTTGCGACGGCGCGCGGTCAGAATCGAGCGCCCCGCACGGGTGCGCATGCGCAGGCGGAAGCCGTGCGTCTTGGCACGCTTGCGGTTGTTCGGCTGAAAAGTCCGCTTGCTCACGGGTCACTCCACACAGGGTTTCGGGTACGGTCATAAAGCGCACTAACGTTACGCGCACTAGGCACGCAGGGTCAAGTCGCCGTGAACACATTGGATGCCCGGCTTGAACAGGATAGGCTCCACCAACACGGATACCAACTCGGGCAGCGACACGCGCCGGGGGGTAACGAACGGGTGACAGGCTGTCAACGCCCTGTGCACAAACGTGTGGAAAAGCCGGAAGGAGAGTGTATGTCCGCCCAACCCGGCGCCGAGTCCATGGAGCAGGTCTGGGCCCGCACTCTCGATGCGCTGCGCAACAGCCCGGATGTCACGGCGCAGCACCGCTCGTTCATTCGGCTCATCAAGCCGCTGGCGATCGTCGAGGACAACGTCTTCCTCGCCGTGGCTGAGGACTTCACCAAGAACTATGTCGAGACGACCATTCGCGAGCTGCTCACTCGCGAGTTGTCGGACATGATCGGTCGCCAGGTGCGCATCGCCGTCACCGTCGACTCGTCGGTGAGTCCTCCAGAGCCGAGCTCTCCCGTGGAGGATGAGCCGGCGCCACGCCGCAACAGTCCCCCAGCGAGGAGCGAGCCTGAGCCGGCGTACGAGGATCCGCATCTCAACCCGCGGTACACGTTCGATACCTTCGTGATCGGCTCCTCCAACCGCTTCGCTCACGCTGCGGCGCTGGCCGTCGCCGAATCACCGGGCAAGACCTACAACCCGCTGTTTATCTACGGCGACTCGGGACTGGGCAAGACCCACCTGCTGCACGCCATCGGCCACTACACCAGGCACCTCAAGCCACAGACGCGGGTCAGGTATGTGAACTCGGAGGAGTTCACCAACGACTTCATCAACTCCATCCGTGACGATCGGTCTCTCAGCTTCAAGCGCACCTACCGTGAGGTGGACGTGCTGCTGATCGATGACATCCAATTCCTGCAGGGCAAGGAGCAGACGCTCGAGGAGTTCTTCCACACCTTCAACTCCCTGCACAACGCGGGCAAGCATGTGGTCATCACCTCCGACGTCAGCCCCCGCAACCTCGATGGCATCGAGGAGCGCATGCGGACCCGGTTCGAGTGGGGTCTCATGACCGATGTACAGCCACCTGACCTCGAGACCCGCATCGCGATCCTTCGCAAGAAGGCGGCAGCTGACGACGTGCAGGCACCAGGAGACGTGCTCGAGTACATCGCCTCCAACATCACGAGCAACATCCGCGAGCTCGAAGGCGCCCTCATCCGTGTCACGGCCTTCGCGGCGCTCAACAAGCAGCCGGTCGACCTGTCCCTCGCGCAGGTGGTGCTGAAGGACCTCATCTCTGACGACGATTCGGAGATCACGGCGTCGACCATCATCGGCACCACTGCCGACTACTTCGGAATTTCGATGGAGGAGCTCACCGGTACGAGCCGTAGCCGGGTGTACGTCACAGCCCGGCAGATCGCCATGTATCTGTGCCGCCAGCTCACCGACCTGTCGCTGCCCAAGATCGGCGAGCACTTCGGTGGCAAGGACCACACCACGGTGATGTACGCGGTCAAGAAGGTCGAGGACCAGATCGCGCAGCGTCGACAGATGTATAACCAGGTTAACGAGATCCACGCGCGCATCAAGCAGCAGTCGCGCGGCTGAGCGCCCCGGCCACGTCCGCGCGTTCACATTTCTTGGGCGCCTGGGCCGTGGCCATATCACACCCTGCACACATGTGGATAACCCTGTGAGTAACCGTGGACAGTCGCGGTTTCCACAGGGATAGAACTGTGGGGAACTGGGACAGCCTGTGAATCACGCAACTCTGTCCACTGCCCCGAATGACAAGAACTGGTGATCATCCCAGGCCTATACACAAGGCGGCGGGGACATCTGCCAGGGGCTGTGGTGGTTCTCCCCAGTTTGCACGTCCCCTATGACTACTACTCACTCTTGTCATTACACGTGAATCCTGAGGGCCTTCATTTCCACAAGCTGTCGTCTCGCGCTGAGACTCGACTAACCACTTGCCGTGTCGTGGCTGTGGCGTAGTCTGTCCGTCAGTCACATCAAGGAGCACCTGAATGAAATTCACCGTCGACCGCGACGTGCTCGCGGACGCCGTGGCGTGGACGTCGCGCGCCCTGCCGGCGCGCCCGCCCGTCCCCGTCCTGGCCGGAGTGCGCATCACGGCCGATGCGACCGGTCAGGTCACGCTTGCAAGCTTCGACTACGAGGTCTCGGCCCGGGGCACCTTCGCAGCTGACGTCGACGATGCCGGCGAGGTGCTCGTGTCCGGCCGCCTGCTCAAGGAGATCGCAAACGCGCTCCCTCATAAGCCCGTCGACTTCGCCCTCGAGGGAACCAAGGTCTCCGTGACCTGCGGCGCCTCACGCTTCACCCTGGCGACCATGCCCGTGGATCAGTACCCCGCGCTGCCTGACCTTCCCGCGCAGTCGGGCACCATCGACGGCACCGACTTCCAGCGTGCTGTGTCCCAAGTCACTGTGGCGGCATCGCGTGACGAGACTCTGCCGATCCTCACCGGCGTGCGCGTCGAGATCGAGGGATCACACATCTCGCTCCTGGCGACCGATCGCTACCGGCTGGCGCTGCGGGAGATGTCCTGGAAGCCCTCGGCTGCCGACGCATCGGCCGTGGCCTTGGTGCGTGCGCGCACGCTGAACGACACCGCGAAGGCGCTCGGAGCCGGGGACGTCACTGTGGCGCTGAGCTCCGGCAAGGGCGTCGACCTCATCGGCTTCGAAGCGGCTGGGCTCACCACCACGTCGTTGCTGATGGACGGCGATTACCCGCAGGTGCGCCGCCTCTTTCCGGACGAGAGCCCTGTGACGGCGGTGGTCAAGACCACCGAGCTCATCGAGGCCACACGCCGCGTGTCGCTCGTCGCCGAGCGCAACTCGTCGGTGCGCTTGTCGTTCGCGGAGGGTGAGGTCACTCTCGACGCCGGCCAGAGCGATGACGCTCAGGCCTCTGAGGCGCTCGAGTGCCAGCTCGAAGGCGACGCGATCACCGTGGCCTTCAACCCCCAGTACCTCCTAGACGGGCTGGGCGCGCTCTCCACCGAATATGTGCGGCTAGGTTTCACGCAGGACACCAAGCCGGTCGAGTTCGTGGGGCTGACCGCTCCCGGCGGTGAGCTCGCCTCCGACTTCCGCTACCTGCTGGTACCCATCCGCATCCAGTCGTGACCATGCAGTCGTAGCGTGCGCGTCACCCATCTTCACCTGACTGACTTCCGCTCGTACGCGGACCAGGAGATCGTGCTCGGCCCGCGGGTCACGACGCTCGTGGGCCGCAACGGCCAGGGCAAGACCAACGTCGTCGAGGCCGTGAGATACCTCTCGAACCTGTCCTCGCATCGGGTGGCTGCTGACGCTCCCTTGGTTCGCCAGGGCGCCGAGCGCGCGGTGGTGCGCGCCAGGGTCGAGAAGTCGGGGCGTTCTCTCGCGATCGAGGTGACGATCAATCTGGGCAAGTCCAATACCGCGCGGTTGGGGCGGGCGCAGGCCAAGCCGCGTGACCTCTTGGGAGCGCTGCGCACAGTTGTGTTCGCTCCCGAGGATCTGTCCCTTGTGAAGGGTGAGCCAGCCGGCCGGCGCGTCTTCATGGACGAGCTGTGTGTGGCGCTCCAGCCCGCGATCGCGGGCGACCATTCCGACTACGAGCGTGTGCTGCGACAGCGATCCTCGATGCTCAAGACGGCGAAGAATGCGCGCGGCGACCTCACGATGCTCGATATCTGGGACGAGAAGCTCGCAGGTCTCGGCGGTCGAATCATGGCGGCGAGGCTGCGGGCCGTCGCGCTGCTGGCCCCGCATGTGGCCGCGGCCTACGAGGCGGTGGCGCCCGGGGGCGGCCATGCCCAAGTCTCGTATGCGACCGGCCTCGCCAGCGCGGAAGGCTATGCGGCCGATGCGTCCGCGGCGGATCTCGGCGCCGTCCTGTTGACGCGGCTTCAGGAGGTACGGGCCAAGGAGATCGAGCGCGGCGTCACCATGGCGGGGCCTCACCGGGATGATCTCGACATCGCGCTGGGCGACATGCCCGCGAAGGGATACGCGAGTCACGGCGAGTCCTGGTCGTGCGCGCTGGCCTTGCGACTTGGGTCGTATGAGCTCCTCACCAGGGATGATGGCCCCGATGCCCATGAGGACGGGGAGCCCGTGCTCATCCTGGACGACGTCTTCGCAGAACTGGACACTGGGCGGCGGGCAGCTCTAGCCGACCGCTTGACGGAGGCGAGCCAGGTGTTGATCACCGCGGCGGTGGCCGAGGATGTGCCGCAGGCACTGCGCGGCGAGGTGCTCGAGGTCGCCGACGGAACAGTGCTGGCGGGGAGCACCCATGAGTGACGCGCCCCCTCCCTCCGGCGACGAAGAACCCGTAGGGGAAGAGACGACCGCGGCCAACTCTCCTGAGGACCTGGCGAGGCAGGCGATGGAGCGAGCCCGCGCATCGGCCCGATTGAGGGGTGCCTACCGCACGACCCCCAAAGCCGGCCGCCGCCGGCGCGAAGAGAAGCGCAGGTCCTCGCGGCCCTTCGCGCCAGGCCGCGATCCGGCCGCGATGTCGGAGGCCGTGGATGCGCTGCTGCGGCGCATGGGATGGACCGAGCAGATCGAGATCTCGGGCGTGATGAGCCGGTGGCGTGAGGTCGTGGGCGATCAGATCGCAGATCACTGCGAGCCGCTGACCTTCGACGAGGGCGTGCTCACGGTCAAGGCGAGCTCGACCGCGTGGGCGACGCAGCTGGGCATCATGTCCGGCCAGATCCGTCACCGCATCAACGAGGAGTTCGGCCGCGACATCGTGCGCGAGCTGAAAGTGTCTGGGCCCACGGCGCGGTCGTGGACTCGAGGGCAGCGCACGGTCCGCGGGCGGGGTCCACGCGACACCTACGGGTAACGCTCGCGGGCTGTGATGGGTCACACGGCGTGGGCGCTCGGGATTGACCATTCACGACTTGCCCACAAACGGCATCCACACGCGATATTTCGGCCCTAGAACCGTCTAGAATGGGTAGCAGTATGTCGCGAGGCGTCCGTGCCCGCGTGAACCGCTTGAAAGGCGAAATCTGTGGCCCAGAACGACGCGCCCGTCGCGCAGCCTGCGTACGGTGCTGCGAACATCACCGTCCTGGAGGGCCTCGAGGCCGTCCGCAAGCGCCCGGGCATGTACATCGGCTCGACTGGAGAGCGCGGACTGCACCACCTCGTCTACGAGGTCGTCGACAACTCTGTCGATGAGGCGCTGGCCGGCCACTGCGACTTGATCACCGTGACGCTCATGCAGGACGGCGGCGTCCGGGTCACAGACAACGGTCGTGGCATCCCCGTCGACATCCACCCCACCGAGCACAAGCCCACGGTCGAGGTCGTCATGACGATCCTCCACGCCGGCGGCAAGTTCGGCGGTGGCGGCTACGCGGTCTCCGGCGGCCTGCACGGCGTGGGAATCTCCGTGGTGAATGCCCTGTCCGCCCGCGTCGAGACGGTCGTCAAGCGCCAGGGCAACGTGTGGCAGCAGGTGTTCGCCGACGGCGGCAAGCCGCAGGGCACGCTCGAGAAGGGCGAGCCGACGGATGAGACCGGCACCCAGCAGACGTTCTGGGCCGACCCGGAGATCTTCGAGACCACCGACTACGACTTCGAGACGCTGCGTGCACGGTTCCAGCAGATGGCCTTCCTCAACAAGGGCCTGACTATCTCGCTCACCGACGAGCGCGCGGAGCACATTGCGGCGGACGCCGATCCCGATTCCGAGGAGCACCCCACCTCGCGTGTGGTCACCTACCGCTACGACGGTGGACTCGTCGACTACGTCACGCACCTCAACGACACCAAGAAGTCGGAGCGCGTGCACGCCGAGGTCATCTCTCTCGAGGCCGAGGACGTCGAGCGCAAGATCGCGCTCGAACTCGCGATGCAGTGGACCAACGGCTACTCGGAGTCGGTGTTCACGTACGCGAACACCATCGCGACCACCGAAGGTGGCGCCCATGAGGAGGGCTTCCGCGCGGCGCTCACGTCGTTGGTGAATCGCTACGCGCGCGAAAAGGCGATCCTCAAGGACAGGGACGAGAACCTCACGGGCGACGACGTCCGCGAGGGTCTGACCGCGGTGCTGTCGGTCAAGCTCGGCGAGCCCCAGTTCGAGGGACAGACCAAGACCAAGCTCGGCAACACCGAGGCCAAAACGTTCGTGCAGAAGATCGTTGGCGAGAAGCTCACCGATTGGTTCGACGCACACCCGCAGGACGCCAAGGAGATCATCCGCAAGGCGATGCAGGCCTCGCAGGCACGGCTCGCCGCGCGCAAGGCACGCGAGGCCACCCGTCGCAAGGGCCTCCTCGAGTCGGGCGGCATGCCCGGCAAGTTGCGCGACTGCTCGTCCAAGGACCCGAGCATCTCCGAGATCTTCCTGGTCGAGGGCGACTCCGCCGGTGGTTCGGCCGTGCGCGGTCGCAACCCCGCGACCCAGGCCATCCTGCCGCTGCGCGGAAAGGTGCTGAACGTCGAGCGCGCCCGGCTCGACAAGGCGCTCGCCAACACCGAGATCCAGGCACTGTTCACGGCCTTTGGTTCCGGCATCGGTGACGAGTTCGAGCTGGAGAAGTCCAGGTATCACAAGATCGTGCTGATGGCCGATGCCGACGTGGATGGCCAGCACATCCGCACCCTCCTACTGACGGTGCTGTTCCGCTACATGCGCCCGCTCATCGAAGCCGGCTACGTGTATTTGGCCCAGCCGCCGCTGTACAAGCTCAAGTGGTCCAACGCTGATCACGAGTACGTGTTCACGGACCGCGAGCGGGACGCCTTCCTCAAGGAAGGGCTGGCCGCCGGCCGCAAGATCCCCAAGGACAACGGCATCCAGCGTTACAAGGGTCTGGGTGAGATGGACTACTCGGAGCTGTGGGAGACCACCATGAACCCCGAGACCCGCACCCTGCTCCAGATCACCATGGACGATGCGGCACTCGCAGACGAGACCTTCTCCATTCTTATGGGCGAGGACGTCGAGTCACGACGCAACTTCATCCAGCGCAACGCGAAGGACGTGAGGTTCCTTGACATCTGAAATCCACAACCATGGCCGGATCGACAAGGTCGACCTCAATGTGGAGATGCAGCAGTCGTACCTCGACTACGCGATGTCCGTCATCGTGGGCCGCGCTCTTCCGGATGTCCGCGATGGGATGAAGCCCGTCCACCGTCGCGTGATCTACGCGATGTACGACGGTGGCTACCGTCCTGACCGCGCGTTCTCCAAGTGCACCCGCATCATCGGCGAGGTGATGGGTAACTACCACCCGCACGGTGACAGCGCGGTATACGACACCTTGGTCCGCATGGTGCAGGACTGGTCGCTGCGCTACCCGCTCGCCGACGGACAGGGAAACTTCGGCTCCCCCGGAAACGACCCCGCGGCCGCACACCGGTACACAGAGTCCCGCATGGCGCCGATCGCCATGGAGATGGTCCGCGACATCGACGAGGACACCGTCGACTTCCAGGACAACTACGACGGCCGCACCCAGGAGCCGTCGGTGCTGCCCGCGCGGTTCCCCAACCTGATGGTGAACGGGTCCGCCGGCATCGCCGTAGGCATGGCGACCAACATCCCGCCGCACAACCTGCGCGAAGTCGCGGCAGGCGTGCAGTGGCACCTCGACAACGCGGATGCCACCAAGGAGGAGCTCCAGGACGCGCTCATCGCGCGCATCCAGGGCCCCGACTTCCCGACGGGCGCCGTCATCCTGGGCCGCCGCGGCATTGAGGAGGCCTACCGCACCGGTCGTGGCTCGATCACGATGCGCTCCGTCGTCACGGTGGAGGAGCTGCAGGGCCGTCAGTGCCTGGTGGTCACCGAGCTGCCGTACCAGGTCAACCCCGACAACCTCGCGCTCAAGATCGCGGAGCTCGTGAAGGAAGGCAAGGTTGGCGGCATCGCGGACATCCGCGACGAGACCTCCGGCCGCACCGGACAGCGACTCGTCGTAGTGCTCAAGCGCGACGCAGTGGCGAAGGTGGTGCTGAACAACCTCTACAAGCACACCCAGCTGCAGGACACGTTCGGCGCCAACATGGTCGCCCTCGTGGATGGCGTGCCCCGCACGCTCAGCATCGACGCGTTTGTGCGGCACTGGGTCACGCACCAGATCGAGGTCATCCAGCGCCGCACCGCCTATCGCCTGGCGAAGGCCGAGCGCGAGGCCCACGTGCTGCGCGGCTACGTGAAGGCGCTCGACCTGCTCGACGAGGTCATTGCGCTGATCCGCCGCTCGCCCAACGTGGACGAGGCTCGCACGGGCCTGATGGAGCTGCTGGACGTCGACGAGGTCCAGGCCAACGCCATTCTCAACCTTCAGCTTCGCCGCCTGGCCGCTCTCGAGCGGCAGAAGATCGAAGCCGAGTACGAGAACCTGATGGCGCAGATCAAGGACCTGACCGACATCCTCGGTTCGGAGCCCCGCCAGCGCACCATCATCTCGGACGAGTTGGCCGAGGTGGTGCGTAAGTACGGCGACGCGCGACGCACCGAGATCAGTCCGTTCGACGGATCCGTCGACATCGAGGACCTGATCGCGGAGGAAGAGGTGGTCGTCACGATCACCCGCAGCGGCTACGCCAAGCGCACCCGATCGGATCAGTATCGCGCGCAGAAGCGTGGGGGCAAGGGTGTGCGCGGCGCGACGCTCCGCACGGACGACATGGTCGATCAGTTCTTCGTCACCACCACGCACCACTGGCTGTTGTTCTTCACGAACCTCGGTCGCGTCTACCGCGCGAAGGGCTACGAGCTGCCCGAGGGCGGCCGGGACTCCAAGGGCCAGCACGTCGCGAACCTGCTGGCCTTCCAGCCCGGCGAGCATGTCGCGCAGGTCCTCGACCTCAAGTCCTACGAGGACAAGCCGTACCTGGTGCTCGCCACCAAGCGCGGCCTCGTCAAGAAGACGGAGCTCACCTCCTACGACTCGAACCGCACCGGTGGGCTGATCGCGGTCAACCTGCGTGATGTCGAGTCCGAGGATGGCGAAACCCGTCCCGACGAACTCGTGGCCGCACGCCTCGTGGGCCCGGACGACGACCTGATGCTTGTGTCTCGCAAGGGACAGTCGGTGCGTTTCCACGCCACGGACGAGGAGCTGCGGCCCATGGGACGCGCCACCTCCGGCGTCAAGGGCATGAGCTTCCGTGGCGACGACGAGCTGCTGGCAATGGACGTCATCGACGCTTCCGTACCCGATGCCGAGGATCTTGGCGTGGCGGGGTCCACAGACGAGGACGCTGCGGAGGCGGCGGCCGATGCGGCCGAGGCTTCCGGGGGTCCGTTCTCCTTCGTGGTGACTCAGCACGGCTTCGCCAAGCGCACCGCCGTCTCGGCATGGACACCCAAGCACCGCGGCGGCCTAGGGGTGAAGGTCGCGACCCTCACCGAGGAGCGCGGCGACCTGGTCGGTGCGCTGCTCGTTGACGACAACGATGAGGTGCTCGTCATCATGGAGTCCGGCAAGGTGGTTCGCTCGCGGGTGGACCAGGTACCGGCCAAGGGCAAGAACACGATGGGCGTCACGTTCGCCAAGCCCGCCAAGGGCGATGTGATCATTGGCGTGGCACGCAACGTCGAGCGCAAGGTCGAAGAGGAGATCGAGGAGGCCGAGGGCGAGAGCCCCGTCGCCCCGACCGCCGACTCAGCCCCACACGCTGAGGCGACTGATCCCGAAGCCCCGACCCCCGCATCGGCCGACTGACCCCACGCCTGTCCGGCACTCAGCGACAGTGAGTGCCGGACAGGAGACCGTGAGTTCCCGCAGGCGACAATGAGTGCCGGACAGGGTTAGGCGGGGGCGGCGGCGCCCCGGTCGGCCGGAGTCTTGACGAACAGCATCAGCACCATTCCAGCGAGCACCACCGAGATCACGCCCAGCGTCCCCCAGATCGTCGCGCCAAAGACTGTGATCGTCAGCGCCCACATCGCGGGGGCCAGGAATGAGGCCGCACGGCCCGTCGTCGCGTAGAGCCCGAACATCTCCGCCTCGCGGCCGGCTGGGGACACCCGCGCCAACAAGGATCTCGATGCGGCTTGCGCCGGCCCGACCATCCCGGACAGCAGCAGGCCGCAGACCCAGAACACGATCGCGCCCATCCCGTGCAGCGCAACGATTACCACCCCCGTGACCACGATCACCCCGAGCGCGAACAGGATCACGCGTCGCGGTCCCAGAGCGTCGTCGAATCGGCCGGCGATGATGGTGGACACTCCCGCGACCAGGTTGGCGGCGATGCCGAACAGGATCACCTGACTGTCGGAGAAGTCGAACGCCACGGCCGCGATGATCGCCCCGAACGTGAACACCCCGGCCAGCCCGTCTCGGTACACGGCGGACGCCAGCAGGAACCACAGCGTGGACCGCGCCTCGTTCCACAGCCGGCGCAGGTCCGCGACCAGGATTCCGTATCCCTTGATGATGCTGACGGTGGGGCGGCGGCGGACCTGGGTCTCGGGCACGTAGCGGAACAGCGGCCACGCGAAGATTAGCGTCCACACCGCGCAGCCCAAGGCGATGAGCCGGTACGCCATGCCGTTGGACGTGTCCATGCCGAACCAGGAGAACGTGTCGAGGAGCACCACGATCACGAGGGCGACTATCCCGCCCATGTATCCGAGCCCCCACCCGAGGCCGGATACGCGCCCCATCGTGCGCGGCGTCGATACCTGCACCATCATCGCGTAGTAGTTCACGTTGGCGATCTCGGCCACGATCGAGCCCAGAGCGATCAGTCCCACGCCCAGCCAGAAAGCGCCTGGCGTCGCCTCGACGAAGTACAGCCCTCCTACGCACGCCACCAGCAGCAGCGTCATGATGCCCAGCCAGGACTTGCGCTTGCCCGAGGCGTCGGCGCGCTGTCCAAGCACGGGCGCGAGGAGGGCGACGAGCAGTCCGGCCGCGGTGATGCCCCAGCCCAGGCTGGACGCGAGGTCGTCGATCGCGGCGGCGTATGCAGGATCGTCCTCGCCAAGCACCGCGATGGCCGGATCGATGAAGTTCTCCGACGTCAGGTACAGCGCCGTGAACACGAACGTGATGATGACCGAGTTGAACGGTTGCGTCGCCCAGTCCCACAGGGCCCACGCCCACACCTGCTTGCGCGGCACACGGTCCGCGTCGGGAAAGCCGGGCGCATCAGCGACCGAGGGGAGCACGTCATCGTCGGAGCTCATGGACTTCAGTGTGCCCGGCTCGGGTGAACAGGGAGTGTCGGGCGCGCCAGGGTTAGCATCGGAGCATGGATCCCGTGAGCGTGCCCGCCAAGTTGGAGTGGCGCGACGATGTGCTGCCCGGGTACGAGCACGCACCCGTGTCGGGCGCGACGCTGGTCCGCCGTCGCGACAACCCCTCGACGCCACGCGCCATCGCACTGCATGTGCACGGCTACAACGACCACTTCTTCCAGACCCATCTGGCCGATGCGTTCGCGGCGGCCGGATGCGCCTTCTACGCCGTGGACATGCGCCGGGCGGGACGATCCTTGCGCCCTGGCGAGCGCGCGCACCACATCGCGGACATCGCCGAGCTGGGCGCGGACATCACGGCGGCGGCAGCGGCCGCGACGGCCGATGCTGGGGACCTGCCGCTCGTCGTCCACGCCCACTCGACGGGCGGCTTGGCGGCGGCGGTGTGGGCGGATCGGACGCCCAGCCCCAATCTCGCCGGGCTGATCCTCAACAGTCCGCTGTTCGGCCTGCGCCTGCCGCGCTGGAAGCAGATGGCGATCTACGGCATGCCGACGGTCAGCCGCTTCCGAGCGGAGCAGGTGGTGGTGCCGGCTCCCTCGCACTACACGCAGTCCCTCGTCTCCGCGGGTCGGTGGCCCTTCGATGTCGCGTGGAAGAAGCCGGAGGGACAGCCGGCGACGGCCGGCTGGCTGGGAGCGACGCTGCGCGCGCGCCAGGCCGTGGCCCGTGGGCTGGACATCGAGGTGCCGGTGCTGGTGGCGCGGTCCGACTCATGCGGTCCCGACCGGCCCGACAATCCGCGCAGAGATTCGCAAGATGTCGTGGTCGACACGGACAAGATCGCGGCATACGCGAAGGGGCTCGGGAGCGATGTCGAGGAGCTGGTGGTCGAAGGCGGCATCCACGACCTGTCACTCTCCGCCGACGGCCCGCGCGAGGTCTACCTCGACGCGGTCGCGGCGTTCGTGGATAGAGTGCTGAGATGAGCACCAGGCACTCGTACTTCGACAACGGCGGCATGCCGATCGCGCTTGCGCACCGCGGCTTCTCGCTCGAGGGGCTCGAGAACTCGATGAAGGCCTTCCAGGCCGCTGTCGACCTCGGGTACCGCTACCTGGAGACGGACGCGCACGGCACCCGCGATGGCGTCGCGGTCGCGTTGCATGACGGCACGCTCGATCGCACCACCGACGCCACCGGCAAGGTCTCGGAACGCGAATGGGAGTCGGTGAAGGCCGCGCGCATCGGCGGGGTCGAGCCCGTGCCGCGCCTCGAGGACGTGCTGGGCACGTGGCCTGAAGTCAAGGTGAACATCGACGTCAAGGGCGAGTCCGCCATCGGCCCGGTGGCCGAGGCTATCGAGCGCACTCGTGCCCACGATCGCGTATGCGTGGGATCTTTCGATGCCGACCGCCGTCGGGCGACGCTGAACCTGCTGTCGCGTCGCGTCGCGACACCCGCCTCCGAGCGCGAGGCGATCGCGTGGTGGCTCGGCACCTGGGTGGGGGCCGATGCGCACGCCACCTTGGGAGACGTCGACGCCCTCCAGATTCCTTGGCGCAAGGGAGCGGTGCCGTTCCTCGCCAAGCGCCACGTCGACGCCGCGCACGCCGCGGGCCGTCAGGTGCACGTGTGGACGGTGAACCGCACCGACCACATGCTGCACCTGCTGGAAATCGGCGTGGATGGCCTGGTGACCGACCGCGCCGACATCCTCAAGAAGGTGCTGGTCGCGCGCGACCAGTGGGCGTAGCAACGCCCCTCCCGGCACTCAGATGAACAACGTGCTGCCCGACTCCTGAGACTCCCCCAGGAACGTCGCCACCCCTCCCAGCTCGACGCCGTCGATCAGGTCCGTCGCCGCGATGCCCAACAGGTCCATCGTCATCGTGCAGCCGATGAGTCGGGCACCGCCGTCCTGAGCCGCCTGGATGAGCTCCGGCAGAGGCTGGACCTCGTGGCGGCGCATCACGCTCTTGATCATTGCGGTGCCCGCGCCACCCATGTGCATCTGCGAGAGGGTGAGCTTGCCCGCGCCGCGCGGCATCATCACGCCGAACATCTTCTCCATGGCCTTGCGTTCGCGCCGGGGCGGGTCCTCGCGGCGCAGCGAGTTCAAGCCCCAGAACGTGAAGAACATCGACACCTCCTGGCCCATCGCGATCGCGCCGTTGGCGATGATGAACGCCGCGATCACCTTGTCGAGGTCGCCGGAGAACACCACCATCGAAGTCTTCTCCGGGCCAGCGCGATGCACGGCGACGGGTGCGAACCCGCCCTTGCGGAACGTCGCCACGTAGCCGGGACCCTTCGGCTCGATGTCGACCAGGGTGTGACCGTTCTTCGACGCCCAGGCGGGCCCGTCCAGAGCGAAGCCAGGATCGGAGACGGTAATGCGGATCTCGTCCCCCGCATCGGCCGCCTTCATGGCGCCGGCGAGGCGCATGATGGGGCCCGGGCACGCGAGCCCGGTGCAGTCGAGGTCAGTGCTCGAGCCCGTCGCCGTCGCCACGGCCGATGCGACACTCACCTTCTCCGCATAGTTCGCCATCGGCGGCTGTGCGTCGTAGGTGTCCTCGGCGCGGCCGTGTACGTGGGTGAAGGTGGTCGACCCTCCTGACAGGGTGGCGACATCCTCGAATCCGCTCTGCACCAGAATGCGATGCGCCAGGTAGGAACGGAAACCCACCGCGCAGTACAGGCGAATGGGAGCGGTGCGGTCCCAATCCGTCATGGCCTCCCGGAACGTCGCGAGCGGCACGGACTCCGCGCCGGGGATGTGCCACACGCCGTACTCCTCGGGCGTGCGCACATCGATGAGCCTGGCGCCTTCGGTGGCGACCGGGTAGTCCTCGGCGTACCAAAGGGTGAGGTCACCGCGCAGCACGTTGGAGGCCACGAAGCCGGCCATGTTGACGGGGTCCTTGGCAGAGCCGAACGGCGGCGCATAGGCAAGTTCCTGCTCCTCAAGGTCGTTCACCGTGAGTCCCGCGCGAATGGCCATCGCGAACAGGTCGAGCCGCTTGTCGACGCCGTCGAAGCCGCACGCCTGCGCTCCCAGCACACGACCGTCGTCGGGAGAGAACAGCACCTTGAGGTGCATCATGGCGGTCCCCGGGTAGTAGCCGGCGTGGCCGGAGGGGTGGACGTGAACCACCCGGTACGCGATGCCCGCGGCGTCAAGCTGCCGCCGGGTGGCACCGGTGCCGCCCGCGACCATCTCGAACACCTTGACGATGCTGGTGCCCTGGGTCGAGACGTACTCGGTGTCCCGGCCGCAGATGTTCTCTGCGGCCACTCTGGCCTGCCGGTTCGCGGGCCCGGCAAGCGGGTTGAGGTGGGTGCCCGGCAGCACCGGGTGCGGGGTCTCGACGCCGTCGCCTGCGGCCCAGACGTGCGGGTCGGAGGTGCGCATGTGGGTGTCGACCGCGATGCCGCCCTTGGGGCCGAGGTCGATGCCGGCGTCGACGGCGAGCGCCACGGCGGGCCGCACGCCAGCGGCGAGGATCACGAGGTCCGCGGCGATCGTGGTCCCAGAGTTCAGTTCGACGGACACGCGGTCTTCGCTGTCCGCGTCCGCGAGCGGTCGGAACGCGGCCGCTGCAGTCGACAGGTGCAGGCCGATGCCGCGGGCCCGCAGGTGCTGTTCCACGGGGGAAGCGATGTCGGCGTCAACGGGAGGCAGGATCTGGTCCGCCAGTTCGACCACGTCCACGCGTACCCCGCGGTGGTGCAGGTTCTCCGCCATCTCGAGTCCGATGTATCCGGCGCCGACGACGACGGCGGTGACCACGCCGCGGCGGCCGGCCTGCTGCTGAGTCAGAGCCGCGTCGAGGCGTTCCTTGATGCGGTCCATGTCGCCGATGCGCCGCAGCACCTGGACGGCCGGCAGGTCGATCCCTGGCAGGGGCGGGCGCACGGGCTCGGCGCCCATGCACAGCGCGAGCGCGTCGTAGCCCTCGGTGTACTCGCGACCGGAGTCGACCTCGCGCACGGACACGGTGCGTGCCTCGCGGTCGATGGCGATGACCTCGGTGGCGATCCTCACGTCGATCGCGAGGGATTCGCGCAGGCTCTCGGGCGTCTGCAGCAGCAGGCGTGAACGCTCGGTGATCACCTCGCCCACGTGGTACGGCAACCCGCAGTTCGCGAAGGAGACGTGGTGGCCCCGCTCGAACACCACGATCTCCGCGGACTCGTCGAGGCGGCGTACTCGCGCCGCCGTGGACGCTCCGGCGGCGACGCCGCCAATGACGACCAGCTTCATCAGATACCTCCAGGGGTATTGTCTCTGGCTCGAAACTACGCCGCCATGGACCTTGCCGTCTGGGCCGAAGGTCACGCCCGGGTGCACGCCCGCGCGGCCCGAGCATCGGCCGCCTGCCGTGTCCGCGAACCGAACAGCCGGACCAACTGAGCGGCCCGCTCGCGAGCCCCGTGTGCGGCGGGGGCGAGGGCTCAGTTGATCCGGCCGGCCGGTCGGCACGCCGCAGCCGTAAGCGATCCGTCTTTTGACTGTGTCAATAAAGGCGGGTAGCCTGGCACGCATGTCCCCCAGCACCCTGCTCGACGCGACCGCCATGCTGCGCGGCGCCGGGCTGCGCGTGACGAACACGCGCGTCGCGGTCATCGACACGCTCCAGGACATGCCCCACTCAGGGGTCGATGCCCTGGTCCCGCGCGTGGAACTGCGCGTGCCCACCACCTCGCGCCAGGCCGTGTACAACGCGCTGGGTGACCTCACGACTGCGGGCCTCGTGCGCCGTATCGAGCCCGCCGGGCACCCCGGACTGTATGAGCTGCGGGTAGGCGACAACCACCACCACATCGTGTGTCAGCGGTGCGGTGCCGTGGCCGACGTCGACTGCGTGACCGGTCGTGCGCCGTGCCTGTCGCCCAGCGAGACGCACGGATTCGACCTCACCGAGGCCGAGGTCACCTTCTGGGGCGTCTGCGCCGACTGTACGAACGCATCGGCCGCCCGCGACGCGGCCACCACCTGATTTTGCACCTGTCAACCGTCAATCAAGGAGATCAGACGTGACTGAGAAGTACACCACCACCAATGCCGGGGCCCCCGTCGCCTCTGACGAGCACTCGCAGACAGTGGGCGTCGACGGCCCCATCTCGCTGACCGACCACTACCTCGTCGAGAAGCTCGCGCAGTTCAACCGTGAGCGTGTCCCCGAGCGCGTGGTCCACGCCAAGGGTGGCGGTGCGTACGGCACCTTCACGGTCTCCAACCCCGAGATCGCGAACTACACCCGCGCCGCGCTGTTCCAGCCGCGAGTGGAGACCACCATGCTCGCGCGGTTCAGCACCGTCGCCGGCGAGCAGGGCTCACCCGACACCTGGCGCGACCCCCGCGGCTTCGCACTGAAGTTCTACACGTCCGAGGGCAACTACGACCTCGTGGGCAACAACACCCCCGTGTTCTTCATCCGCGACGGCATCAAGTTCCCCGACTTCATCCGCTCGCAGAAGCGCCTGCCAGGCTCGCACTTGCGCGACAACGACATGCAGTGGGACTTCTGGTCGCTGTCCCCCGAGTCCGCCCACCAGGTGACGTGGCTCATGGGCGACCGTGGGCTGCCGCGCACGTGGCGCGAGATGAACGGCTACGGATCGCACACCTACCAGTGGATCAACGCCGAGGGCGAGCGGTTCTGGGTCAAGTACCACTTCCACACCGAGCAGGGTGTCCACAACCTCACCGGTGACGAGGCAGCACAGTTGGCCGGCTCCGACGCCGATCACCACATCCGCGACCTGTACACGCACATCGAGGACGGCGACTTCCCGCGCTGGAAGCTCAGTGTCCAGATCATGCCGTACGAGGACGCCAAGACCTACCGGTTCAACCCGTTCGACCTCACCAAGGTGTGGCCGCACGGCGACTACCCGCTGGTCGAGGTGGGCTACATGGAGCTCAACCGCAACCCCGAGAACTACTTCGGCGAGATCGAGCAGGCCACTTTCGCGCCGTCGAACTTCGTCCCCGGGATCGGCCCGTCGCCGGACAAGATGCTCATCGCGCGCATCTTCTCCTACGCTGACGCGCACCGCTACCGCGTGGGCACCAACCACGCACAACTGCCGGTGAATGCTCCGAAGAACGTGGACCAGGACGCGCACTCGTACTCGAAGGAGGGGGCGATGCGCTACTCGTTCTCCTCTGCCGACACCCCGGTCTACGCGCCCAACTCGCGCGGCGGCGCCCACGCAGACCCGGCCCGCGCGGCCGAGTCGGGCGGTTGGGAGTCCGACGGCGAGATGGTGCGCACCGCCGCGGTGCTGCACGCTGAGGATGACGACTTTGGCCAGGCTGGCGCCATGTACCGCGACGTGTACAACGACGAGGAGAAGGCGCGCTTCCTCGAGCAGATCACGGGTCACGTGGGAGCGGTGATCTCGGACGACATCCGCGAGCGCGCGATCCAGTACTGGACCAACGTCGACGCCGGGCTCGGAGCGCAGCTGCGCGCCAACCTTGCGGGCGACGCTCCCGTTGAGGCGGGCGAGCCGGGCACGAAGTGGGCACCAGCCGACGTCTGACCCGCTCGATCCTGTGACGCCACGGCCGGGTCGCCCTGCAACACGATGGTGTGCAGCGCGGCCCGGCTTCGTGGCGTCAGGAGGGGTCGATCGCGCTCGCAGGGCCGATGCGCGGGGAACCTCTCGCGCGGTGCGGAGCGTTCGCCTAGCGTGGGCCGCGCGCATGGGCGGGCCGGGCAGCGCGCCCGGACCGCGGTGCTTGACCGCCCTCCAGTACCCTGTACACCATGCCCGTGCGGTCGCGCGGGCGAGGAGGAGACGCACATGAACGCGGACAACCGCGCGAACCCCGGCACCGGGCCCACCTTCAGCCCCCGCCAGGATGACGGCCTAGCCGACGCTGGGCGCACGCCGCAGCGCTCGTCGTTGCGACCGATCACGAGCGACGTGCCCGTGTCAGGGCAGCATCCATCCTCCCCGTACGGCGCCTCGTCGTCACCGGTCTCCGGTCAGCAGCCCACCTCGGCGCAGCAGCCCGTTCCGTCTCAACAGCCCGTGTCGTCTCAACAGCCCACGTCCGCTCAGCAGCCGACGGCGAGCCGGCAGTCCGCCGCGTCTGCTTTCTCGCCGGTGAACCCTGTCGCGACCCCGTCGACGGGCACGCAGGAGACCGGCGCGGGATCGGCGCCCAGTAACTCGCCCAGCAGCGCCCCCACGAGCGACGCCTATCCATTGAGCGGCGAGCAGTCCACGACCGACTCGCAGTCCACGTCCTCCCGCCGCGGCGCGGCTTTCGCCGGCGCGGCTGCGGGAGTCGGGGCGACGGCGTCCGCCGGCTTCGACCGCTTCAAGGGCTTCGCCGCGCGGGCGAAGGAGGATCTCACCTCCAGTGACGACATCGCGGCATCGCAGCGCCCCGGCGGTCCCCGGAAGGTGCGCGTGCTCGTCTCGCGTGTCGACCCGTGGTCCGCCCTCAAGATCGGGTTCCTGCTGTCCATTGCCATCGGCATCATGATGGTGGTCGCCGTCTACGTCCTGTGGGGCGCCCTCGATAGCATCGGATTCTTCGCTCTCGCGAACGAGTGGGTCATGCAGCTGTTCACCGACGACCAGGAGGTGGACCTCCTGCAGTTCTTCGCTCTCAACAAGTGGATGTCCGCCACCGTGCTGATGGCCGTGGTCAACGTTGTGCTGCTGACCGCCCTGTTCACTCTGGGAGCGTTCCTCTACAACACCATCTCGAAGGTCGTGGGCGGCATCTACGTCACCCTCACCGACGACTGACCGGCGCCCTTCCCACCCGCTCCGCGGGACGGCCGATGCGGGGGTTTGGTTGGCCGTGCGCGCGTGGGGTATCGTTGGTCGCCGCGGCTCACGCCGCATCGGGCCCATAGCTCAGGCGGTTAGAGCGCTTCGCTGATAACGAAGAGGTCGGAGGTTCAAGTCCTCCTGGGCCCACCGAGGTGATGGCATGAAGAGAATCGTCATCATCGCCGCAGCGGTGGCGGTGGCCGCAGCCGTGTACGGGTCACTTGCCCGTGACGCGCGGCGCGACATCTGGGAAGATGTCCACCACGAGTTCTGATCTCTAGAGAGAAGAACGAGGGGCCTTAGCTCAATTGGTAGAGCGCCTGCTTTGCAAGCAGGAGGTCAGGGGTTCGATTCCCCTAGGCTCCACCCTCAGGCCGCACCGCCCTTCCGGGCAGTGCCCCTTGCCTGCGTAAGGGCAGGAATGCTCCTCCGCCTCCCGCTCCACGGACGCCGCCACTGCCCGGAGTGCCACGCGCCCCGAAGCCCCGCCGCCCGTCGTTGACGCGTCGCGCCACTAGCCCTTCTCATGGCCGGTCGGTGGCCATTGGGTGACGGTCTTGGGTCTGAGAACACCGCCCGCTGAATGTTCGGTGAAGGTTCGGTGAAAGGCGTCATCCCAGGTTGCTTGGCATCCCAGCGGTCCTGTTGGCTGACTCGCGGTCCCGGTCGTGCCGCCCCTCGCGGACGACCAGCGACGCCGTGTCCCCCTCGCGCCCGCGACGTCAGCGTGCGCCAACGAAGGAGCCTTCGTGATCAGTTCACCCTTCAGAGCTCGGAACCTGGTCGCAGTCGCGGCTGCGGTGATGGTGACCACCGTCGGCCTCGTGCCCGCAGCCGCAGCGGAGGATCCTGTACCTCCGGCGCTGCTCGTCACGGAGATCGTGCCGAACACCACCGGAACCGATGAGTTCGAGTTCTTCGAAGTCACCAACACGACGGCCGATGCGATCGACCTCGACGCGGCCGGGTTCGGCTTCCAGTACTACGGAGCGAGCACGCCCGTGGACCTGACGATCCCCGAGGGCGTCATGATCGCCGCAGGCGAGTCGGTGGCGTTCTGGGTGAGCTACACCGCGGACGGGCTCGATAGCTTCGTGCACGACGAGCAGGGGTTCCGCGACTACTTCGCGTCCCGTGGCGCCACGGACGCGGAGTACCAGGTGGTGCGCGCGACGGGGCAGCCCGGCATGGCCAACGGGGGAGGCCGCGGCATCCGCGTCCTCGACGGACAGGACGCGACGGTCGCGGAGGCGTACTACGGGGCGGCGGATGTTGGGGTCGACGGCGCCGCGGTGTTCGGCGTCGCGAACGACATCACGTCCCCGACTTTGCAGGTGCGCGAGTCGCAGGCGGTTCCGTCGCCCGGCGAGGCAGACGCCGCGCTGCTCGCACCCCGGCCGGAGCCGGAGATCCCCGTGATCGTGGTGGACGCGGACGTCGCCTCGGAGTGGCCGGTCGTGATCAGCGAGGTCATGCCCAACCACAGCGGCGCGGACATGTATGAATACGTGGAGCTCGCGAACCTCACCACCGACGACATCGACCTCGCCGCCGAGGGTCTGCGCCTGCAGTACTACGGCGCGTCTGAGCCGGTGGCTCTCACCATCGCGGGCGACTCTGTCATCCCCGCAGGCCGCGCTCTCGTGCTGTGGAACATCGGCGCCGACGCCGAAACCGACCTGACGGAGGCCGACTTCCGCTCCTACCTGGGGCTCCCTGAGGACGTACTCGTCGCTCAGCTCTACGGCCAGAGCGCATTCGCCAACAGCGGCGAGCGGGGCATCCGGCTGGTCGACCAGGACGGTGCGACGGTAGTCGACGCCTACTACCTCGGCACCGACGTGGGCAACGATCTGTCCGCACACTTCGGAGCGCCGTCGACCATCGGCGCGACCGAGCTCCCGGTGCACGCCCCCGCTGCGGCGATGACCCCGGGCGTCTTGGACGCCACGGCATTCGACGTCGAGCTGCGGCGCGACACTGATGCCGATCTCGAGACCTCGCTCCTCCAAATCACCGAGTTGCTGCCTGACACTGCGAACGTCAACGGCGCAGACGGGTACGAGTTCATCGAGGTCTACAACCCCACGGACATGCCGGTGGCGTGGGAGGACTTCACGCTGCGCTACCTGTACCTCGGTGGCGACGGCGCCGTCTCGAGCTCGACGCTGTGGCCCTCGCAGCCGCGCGCCGCGGAGATTGCCGCCGGCGGCACCCTCGTGCTGTGGGTCAAGAACGGCGGCAACCAGGAGCTCGGCGTGGCCGACTTCAACACCCACTTCGGCACGACGCTCGAAAAGGACGTCGACATCGTCGAGGTGAGCGTGGGAGGCATGGCCAATGGTGGCCTGCGCGGCATGGAGATCATCACCAACACCGAGGTTCCGATCAACCGCGTCTCGTACAACCTCGATGGCGACGACACGAGCCCGGATGTGGGCATCCACTACACCGTCGCGGGCGACGGCGACGCGGTGCAGGCAATCCTCGAGAAGTCGCCCGCGACCCCGGGCATCGTGACGTCGGCGCAGGTTCACGATGGCCTCGCGTCCGCTCCTGCGGCCGGCGACGCTCCGGTCATCACGGACCTCTCCCCGGCGCAGTTCACTCCGGGCGAGCCGCTCGAGCTCTCGGCCACGGTGACGGACGACGTCCTCGTGCGCACGGTCTCGCTCAGCCTGGGATCCGGTGCTGACGAATCCGAGGTCGAGTACAACCTGGTGCCGGCCGGAGACGGCGTCTACAGCGTGGAGGTCCCCGGTGCCGACACCCTGGGCAAGTCCGAGTTCGCCTACACACTGTCCGCATCGGACGGCTTCCAGCACACGGTGACGGATCCCGCCTTCGTGACCAGCACGGAGCAGAAGGCGCCGCTGCGTCTCAACGTGAGCGACGGCCAGTACCTCGCGGGCACCTCGGTGGTCTCCGCCTCAGGCGACGACGTGTCCGAGACCCTGGAACTCAGCGTGGACGGCGCCCCGGTCGACACCTATGCGGAGCTCGAGTCCGCTCCCGTGTTCGCCTTCGAGGCCACGGCGACCGATGCGTACTTCCGCAACGGCGTGATCATGGACGGCGAGGTGCTCACCGTCTTCGACGAGGGCTACTACGAGCGCGAGGTGACGGTGGCGACGGAGCTGCCGCTGGCGAAGGTGAACCCGGGCGAGGACTTCTCTGTCCGCATCTACGCCGGCACCAAGGCGGCGCCGGAGATCGACCTCGACGAGAACAACGACAACTTCAACGTGTCCAACCTGCGGCTCGTGCTTCCCGACGGCCGCACCCTGCGGCCGCAGGAAGGCTACGACGCCAGCGCATGGATCTACCTGGGCGACTCGGGCGGCGCTCTCGACTACGTCGAGGCGACGTTCACCGCTCCCGATGACGCCTTCACCGCGCATGCACACGCCTGGGATACGACTGCGGTGGCGGACGGCGAGCACACGGTGAGCGCCGTCGACGGCGACGAGTCGGCGCAGGCGACGGTGACGGTGGACAACTCCGCGCCCACCATCGCGCCCACGGTGACGGACGGCGAGGTCGTGCACGGTGTCCGCGCGCTCGACGCCGCGGTGACCGACGCCGGGGCCGGCGTCGCGTCCGTCGAGGCGACGCTGAGCGGGCGCCGCATCGTGCTGCCGTACGAGGTGTCGTCCCTCGCCGACGAGGCAGGAGACCACGTGCTCGCGATCACGGCCACCGACGAGGTGGGCAACACCCGCGCGGTCGAGATCCCGTTCACGGTTCCCGTCGAGGACCCGTCGATCGCCGATCTGTCGCCCGCGGATGCGGAGACCATCGAGGGATCGGTGCCTCTCAGTGCCACGGTGACCGATCCGACGGACGACGTGCTCGAGGTCGAGTTCCGCCAGGGCTCGTCGCTCGCAATCGGTGAGGAGACCACCGTGTCGACGGGAGAGGCGACTCACGCTCTCGACGTCGACCGGACGGAGGCCACTGAGGTCACGGCGGACGAGGTCGCCGCTCTCGGCGCCCTCGATGGAACATCCGTCACCACCTCGTCCGAGAGCAAGCTTCCGTACGTGCTGCTCAGGACGGACGTGGGCACGGACGTAGACGGCGACGTGCGGCTGCGCTGGGACGGCGCCGCCAACGCCCGTGCAAAGGTGATGCTCCATGTCCTCGACCCCGAGTCGGACACGTGGGTGGAGGCCGACCGCCACATCACGGCCATCGACGGCGAGGGGCTCGAGGAGTTCACGCTCGAGACTGTGGTGTCGACGTCGGAGTACGCCGCCGACGGCGTGGTCACCGCGGTCGTGCAGCACTCGGAGGGTTACGCCGGCGACGACCGGTCGTCCCGCACCACGGCGGTCACACCGCACCACCCGGACGACAAGCCTCGGTCCGAGTACGACTTCACCCTGGCGTGGGAATCGGACACCCAGTACTACAACCAGGACTGGGTGCACGACTACGAGGGCATCTACGACCGCCAGCTGTCGATCCACGAGTACCTGCTCGACGTGCGCGACGACCTCAACCTGCAGTACATGGCCCACAACGGCGACATCGTGAACACCTCGACGGAGGAGGCGCAGTGGCTGCGGGCGGACCCCGCCTACGCGATGCTCGACGAGGCCGGGCTGCCCTACGGGGTGCTCGCCGGCAACCATGACGTCAACCAGGCCACGAACGACTACTCGCACTTCAGCCAGTGGTTCGGCGCGTCCCGCTTCGACACCAACCCGTGGTGGGGAGGCGACCACCTCGACAACCGCGGTCACTACGACCTCGTCACCGCCGGCGGCATCGACTTCCTGTTCCTGTACATGGGGTGGGCGCCTGGGGACGAGCAGATCGACTGGATGAATGAGGTGCTCGCGCAGTATCCCGAGCGAGTGGCGTTCGTGCAGTTGCACGAGTTCATGCTCACCACCGGCGGGCTGGGGCCGATCCCGCAGCGCATCATGGATGAGGTCATCGCCACCAACCCGAATGTGCGGGTGGTGACCAGCGGTCACTATCACGACGCCTTCACCCGCTACGACTCGTTCGACGACGACGGCGACGGGATCGACGACCGCACGGTCACGTCGATGCTGTTCGACTACCAGGGCCTCCCCAATGGCGGCGAGGGGTACCTGCGGCTGTTGCACTTCGACAACGAGTCCGAGTCGGTGCACCTGCGCACGTACTCGGACTACCTGGAGGATTACAACGCCACCGACCCGAGTCTCGACGACGAGCACCAGGACTTCGTCCTGACCTACGACACCTTGGGGCTCGACGTGCGCACCAAGGTCCTGGAGACGGACGAGTTCCGGGCCGACGCGCTGACTGGCGAGTCGATCACGACGGTCCAGGATGTGGCGAGTGGTGAGGCGGTCACCACCTCTTGGGAGCCGGGCACAGGAACCCACTCGTGGTTCGTCCGCGCCGCGGATGAGCACGGCGGCGTCGCCTACTCGGACGTGCGGACGGTCACCGTCACGGAGCCGACGGAGACAGAGCCCGAGCCCGAGCCCGGAGCTGGCTTCAGCGACGTCAGCGACAAGACGGACAGCCCGGCGTACTCGGAGTTCTTCACCGAGATCGCGTGGATCGCGGATCAGGGCATCTCTCGAGGCTGGACGCTCGATGACGGCTCCGTGGAGTTCCGCCCCTTCGCGAACATCACTCGCGATGCGATGGCCGCGTTCCTGTACCGGCACGCGGGCGAGCCCGATGTGGAGCTGCCGGACAAGTCGCCGTTCGTCGACGTCAGCCCCGAGTCCACCGAGTTCTACGAGGCGATCGTGTGGATGCACGAGGAGGGCGTGTCGCGGGGATGGGAGACGACGGCGGGTCAGGAGTTCCGGCCCTTCGAGCCCATCACGCGTGACGCGATGGCGGCGTTCCTGTCCCGCTACGGTGGCGAGCCCGATGTGGAGCTGCCGGAGGCGTCGCCGTTCGTCGACGTGACGCCTCAGTCCAGCGAGTTCTACGACGAGATCGTGTGGCTCGAGGGCACCGGCATCACCACCGGGTGGGACACGGACGGCGGCACGGAGTTCCGCCCGTTCGCCAAGACCACCCGTGATGCGATGGCCGCGTTCCTGTTCCGCTTCTCCGGACTGGACGCCTAGGGACGGCGTGCGCGGGGCCACCGGGGATCGACATCCCGGGGCCCCGCGGCACGCCCAGGCCTCGAGTACGGCTCCGAGTGATGTTCGCCACTGCGCTGGTGGTCGCACCGGACCCGCGTGTGATACTCGACAAACCGGGATGATCCGGACGTCGTCGGCGTCCGTCGGTGTATCTCGATCTCAGTCAGGCGCAACCATGGCCCGCACGATCCTTCCCCGCAAGACCCTCCTTCTCGCCACCGGCTTGGTGACGACGCTCATGCTCGGCGCAGGCGGAACCGCCATCGCGGCGACCGTCCTCGACGGGCCCGTCGACCTCGGCACCGCAGCGACATACGGCGTCCTCGGTGCCAGCGCCGTCACGAACACCGGCCCCACCGTCGTCAACGGCGACCTTGGCCTGTCGCCCGATACCTCGATCACGGGGTTCGACGGAGCGCCCAACGGCACTGTGAACGGCACCATCCACCAGACCGATGCGGAAGCTGCACAAGCACAGAGCGACGCACTTGTCGGTTACAACGTGGCGGCGTCGCTGTCGCCCACGCAGACTGGAATCGGTGAGCTCGCCGGACTCAGCCTCACCCCCGGCGTCTACACCGGTGGCGAGCTGGCGTTGTCGGACGGCAGCGTCCTGACGCTGGAGGGCTCAGCGGAATCGGTATGGGTGTTCCAGGCGGCCTCGACCCTCACGGTGGGCTCGGCCAGCCAGATCATCATCACCGGCGGCGCGAGCGCGTGCAACGTGTTCTGGCAGGTGGGAAGCTCGGCGACCATTGGCACCACCGCCGACTTCAGCGGGACCGTCATGGCCGACCAGTCGGTGACCGCGACCACCGGTGCCACCATCGAGGGCCGCCTGATCGCCCTGAACGGCGCCGTGACGCTCGACACCAACGTCATCACTGCCCCCACCGGCTGTGCCCCTGCGGGCACTCCCTATGAGACCGTCGCACCCACGATCACCTCGAGTGAGCCGACTGATGCGACTGTGGGCGAGGAGTACGACTTCACCATCACCGCAGAGGGCACCCCTGAACCCGAGTTCACCGCAACTGGCGAGCTCCCCGATGGCCTTGAGCTCGACGGCGACAGCGGGGTCATCTCGGGCATCCCCACGACCGAGGGTGAGAGCACGTTCACCGTGACGGCCTCCAACGGCACGACCCCCGACGCCACGGCGACGTACACGATCACGGTCAGCGAGGCGACGCCTACCGGCGACGGAGATGGCTCGGGAGCGCCGGTCGATGCCGACATCTCGGTGACGGAGTCGGACGCCCGCGTGGTCGCCGGTGAGGAGCTGGCGGAGACCGGGAGCGACAACGTTGCGCTCGTCACGGCTGCCGTGGCGCTCCTGCTGAGCGGCGCCGCGGTCCTGATAGCCCAGCGCCGCCGCGCAGCGTAGGCGCATAGGGCGCGACGGCGTGGCCGTGGGCGGCCGCAGGCCGCTCGGTCAAGCCTCTGGCGCGTCGCGGTAGAACTGCCCGAGCCGGGCCATGCCTTCGTCGATCGACACCCGAGGGTTCCACGCAAGGGCCTCGCGCGTCTCACGCTGATCGAACCAGTGCGCGGTGGACAGCTGTTCGGCGAGGAACCGCGTCATGGGCGGCTCGTCCTGACCGGGTCGCCACGCCCACAGACGCTCGACGGCGCCGCCCGCCGCCCGGGCCAGTCGCCCGGGCACACGCCATGAGGGCGTCGCCACCCCCGCTGCTCGGCACATGCCGCCCAGAAGCTCGGCCACCGGACGGGGCTCACCGTTCGTGACGACCAGGGCTCGCCCGTGCGCCACCGGGGCGCGCTCGAGTGCGGCGAGCATCGCATCGGCCGCATTGTCCACATAAGTGGAGTCGATCAGGGCCGCGCCGTGGTCCAACAGCGGCAGCCGGCCCCGGCGGGCGCGGTCGATAATTCGCGCCACGAGCTGTGTGTCCCCGGGCCCCCACACGAGGTGGGGGCGGACGGCAAGCACCGCCATCGTCGGTGAATCGTAGGTGAGCGCGAGCAGCTCTGCGGCTGCCTTGGTGCGCGCGTACTCGCCGTGGGTGCGCCGAGGGTCAGCGGTTCCGGCGCCTGCTCCCACGAGGGCGCGTCCCACGTGCGCCACGGACGGTGACGATACATGCACGAATCGCGGCACTCCCGCGTCTCGGGCCGCGTCGAGCAGTATCCGCGTCCCCCCGATGTTGACGCGAGCGAACTCGGCCGGGTCACCCGCGAGCGACACCTTCGCGGCGAGGTGCACGATGGCATCGTGGCCTTCCACGGCGCCGCGCACCACCTCCGGATCCGTGACGCTCCCGGCGATGTCCCTGACTTCGGGGACGCCGCTGGGGCGTCTCTGCAGCGTCGTAACGTCGTGACCTGCGCGCGCGATTCGGGTGGCAACCGCGCGGCCCAGGAACCCGCTCGCGCCGGTGACGAGCACCTTCATCGCGGCGCCGCCGCGCGCTCGCCAGCGAGCAGTCGCGCGGCCCATTCGGCCAGTGCCGCGCGGTCGATCTTGGAGTTGTGGCGTACGTCCGTGGGCAGCTCCTTCACGGCCAGCACTGCCGCGAGGGGGGTGCCACACGCCGCACGCACCTGCGCGGTGACGTCTGCCGATGCCAGGCCCGCCCGTCGCGCGCGCGGGCGGGTCTCGACCACGGCGACCGCCTGTTGGACGCCCGGGGGGCCCACCCCGACGACTGCGGCGCGGCGCACGGCCTCGGCCCGTTCGATCTCCTGCTCCGGCCCCACGGGCGCAAGAGGGCCGTCGGGTGTGAGGATCACGTGAGCGAGCCTGCCCTCGATCCACAGCCGGCCCTCGCTGTCGACGTGGCCCACGTCGCCCGTCCGGTGCCACCGTCCGCCCTCGGGGGTCTTGCGGGTGGCGGCGAGGTCGGTGAGCCACAGCCGGTCGTAGCTGTCTTTGAGGTGCGGGGCACTCACGAGCACCTCGCCGAGCACCCCGGCGTCAAGGGCCGGTGCACCCGTGGTCGCGCCACTGCGGTCGAGGGCGCTGATCAGGAGCTCGGCAGCGTGGACGGGGCGCCCCACGCACACGCCGGAATCGTCGGCGTCCGCGACGCCATGGATCTCCCGCAGCGTGATGTCCGTCACGAGGAGGCACTCGGTCATTCCATATGGCGTATGCGCCGTGGCCGCAGGCATGAGCGCGGTCATGGACTCGAGCAGCTGGGCGCTGACGGGCGCGCCCGTCGAGAGCAACTGCGTCACGCCGCTCATGGCCGCGCGGTCGCTCGCAGTCAGGTCCTGTGCGGTGCGCGCGACGTTCAGGATCGCGGCCGGGGAGAGGAAGACGGTCCTGGCGCCCGATGCGGTCACGGCGTCCGCGACGGCGCGGGCAGTGAGGGTGCGGGGGGCGGAAACGTCCATGGCCGGTGTAGCGGAGCGGGTGCCGAGCGCGGGCCCCAGCAGGGCGAAGGGAGCGAAGCCGGTCACGAGACCGGTCTCGGGCGTGAGGTCGAGCTCGGCGGTCAGCACGTCGCGCACTGCCGCGAGTTGGGCGTGGGTGTAGCGCACCCCCTTGGCTGGACCGGTGGAGCCGGAGGTGAAGAGCACCGCCGCGTCCTCGTCGGGCCCGGGGTGCGGGGGCAGGACGCTGCCCTCGGCGAGGGCACGGGCGCCGTCCCTGATGAGGGAGGTCAGCGACGCCGGCGCCCCCAGAGCGGTCCTCGCGGCTGCGGCGAGGGGCCTGGTGGAGATCCTCCGGCCTGGCCACCCCAGCGTGCGGGCGGCCGTGAGGCCGCGGCGCTCCCCGATGACCACGTCGGACTGCGCTCCTCGCACGGCCCGCGACAGCCCTGCCACGCCCAGGCCGGCATCGGCCACCACCACCACTGCACCGATGCGCAGACACGCGTAGACGCTCGCCGTGAGGTCTGGACCAGGAGGGATGAGGAGGCTGACGCGGTCGCCGGCCCGCACACCGGAGGACACGAGGCCCGCCGCGAGCCGTTCCACGTTGCGTGCCAGCAGTCGCCAGCTCACGCGCAGCGGGGGCGCCTGCGACATGTCGACGATCGCCACTTCGGAATCGTTCGCGCGGTCCTCGAGCGCTGCTCCGAGATGCCGAAACGCCGTGCCCGGCTCGGGAGGAGTACTGGCAACGGGTTCGGGCGATGCGCCGGAGTCCTGGAGCGACGGCAGCCAGGCGAGCACCGCAGGCGCCCACGAGGCGTCCTCGGCCACGAGGTGCCCGGCGCCCTCGAAACGGTGCACCTGAGCGTGTGGCAGCCGGTCGACGAGGTCGTCCAGATAGCGGTCGCTAAAGATGGGATCCCGCGGCCCCCACAGGGCGAGCGCGGGGACTCTCACGCTTCGCAGCCCGTGGGCGATCGCGGCGAGCGCAGGGGTGCTGGGGTGGCCGTCATCGGCGGGAATGTCGGCGACGAAGTCACCGATGCCACGCCTGCGCGGCGCGGTTCCGTAGGGCGCGCGGTAGGCGGCGCGGACTCCGGGCGGCAGACCGGGGCGAGCGAGACCGAGCGTGGTATCCAGGAACGCGGTTGTCGCGCGAGTGGCCGCGGGGAGCACGCCGGTGGCACCCGCGAGGCGCAACGGTGCAGGAACGCGCCCTCCAACGGGATGGACTGCAGTGTTGAGCAGCGCGATGCCGGCGAGCCGGCCGGGGTGCTCCAGCGCCCAGCCGAGGCTGATCACGCCTCCCCAGTCGTGGCCGAGAGAGACCACCGGCCCATCGGGCACGAGCGTGGCCGCGAGAGCTCCTAGATCGGCGACGCGTTGCGACAGATCCCTCACCAGCGAGGTGCGTTCGGAGAATCCCATCTCGAGTTGGTCCACGGCGACGATGCGCCAGGCCGGGCCGCCCGCATCGGCCTGCGCCAGGCTCGCCGACAGCAGGCTGCGCCACAGGTAGGACCAGGTGGGGTTGCCATGGACGGCGAGCACGGTGCCGACGATCTCGTGGCCGCGCTGGTCGAGCGCGGGCCCCGTATCGAGCACGTGCCATGAACGCATACCGGCCGGATCGCCAGCGTCCTTGCCTGCGCCAGGCACCCGCACGACCCGGCTCCACAACGGGTCGAGGCCCGGCAGGGTCCCAAGAGCCCGGGCGGGAACGCCGGCGTCTGTCACCAGACGAGCTCCATCAGCGCAGTGTTGAGGCCCGAGCCGACGCCCATCAGCACCACCCTGTCGCCGCTTCGCAGAGAGTCCTGCTCGGCGGCCAGCGTGATGGGGAGCGAGGCAGGGCCGACGTTGCCGAGCGTCGGATAAGTGATGGGCACCTTGGCCGGGTCCAGGTTGATCGCCTGGGTGATCGCATCCGTGTGCGTGCGCGACACCTGGTGGGTGACGAACCGATCGGCCTGCGACCAATGCCACTCGGGTTCAGCCTCATGCCACGCGGCGACGACCAGCTCGAGACCGCCCTTGAGAAGCCCGGTCGCGTCCGTGAACATGCCGTCCGTGCTCCCCACGCACAGTTCGTGGAACTGTGTCGCGGCGCGGGTGACGCCGCCGAGCAGCCGGTGGCCCTCGGGGTGGTCATCGGCGGCGCCCAGCACCGCCGCTGCCGCGCCGGAACCCAGCGTGAGGGTGGCGAACTCCTGCATGAGCTCGTCGCGGTCGGGGTTGCCCGAGCGGAGCCGGGCGATGGTGGCCGCGTGAACGTCGGCAGCATTCTCGCCCGCGACCACCAGGGCGTGCCGAATCTGGCCGGTCTCGATCATGCTGGCGGCCAGGCTCATCCCGTTGACGAAGCCCAGGCAGGCGTTGGTGACGTCGAAGTTCAGCGCGGTGGAGGGTAACCCCAACCCGTGGTGCAGTCGCGTCGCCACAGCGGGCTCGAGGTGCGGCCGTGACACCGACGTGTTGATGATCAGGTCGATCTGGTCAGCACTAACCTCGGCCTGTGACATGGTGCGGTTCGCGGCGTCGATTGTGCCGGTGTACATGTCCTCACCCGCGGCCCACGTGCGGCGCTCCACGACCCCAGCCACACGCTGCAAGAGGGTGCGGGGCAGACGCAATCGGTCCAGGACGTCCGCCAGCTGGTCTTGCAACTGCTCCGAGGTGGTGACCGCGCTCGGCAGGCCAGAGGCGACCGAGAGCATGGTCGCCTTGGAGAACTGAGCGGTGGCGTTTCCGTGCACGTGGTTCCTGTCTGCAGATGGTGGTGATCACTACCGTCGTGAATAGCACGATAGGGCCGAACTCATCAGAATACTGGCTGCATCTGGGCCAAATGCGTCCGCAACCGGGGCTATCGGGCCAACGCACAACAACGAGCGCCTGTTCCTCCGATGAAGGACGTCTCGATGCTGGTGCGCGCGGGGAGTGACCCACCAGGGCCGGATGTGACCATCTCGACAAAGCCAATGATGGGCGCTTTCCCGCACGCGAACACGGGCTAATAGGAAAATACCTGCCAGACGCGGCAATTCGATGCTGGTCTTGGGGGCCCCAATGCGACAGTATGAACTGTGGCCCGCTGTCCGGCGGACCACAGCGTCAAGGGCGATGGTCGAGCATCGAAGCACCCGGATCCGCCGGGGGCGACGATGCCGGCTGGCGGGACCGACCGCCGGCATCGTCCCCTCACCAAGGGAGAGATACATGAACAAGTGGAGCGTTCTTCAGAACAGCAAGGTCGTGCGCGTCACGGCCAGCGCGAGCACCCTCGTCGCCGTCGCCGCAATCGTCGGCGCTGGGTGGAAGTGGTACTGAGTTCACACTCTGGCGGGGGCGTCGCCGGGGATCGATCCTCGGCGGCGCCCTCGTCGCTCGCCATCTATTTGGCGATCATCATCACGGCAGGCGTCGGGACCGTGGTCGCAGCCATTGCGCTGAGCCCATGGAACGCACTGCTTGCAACGATCCCACTGCTCTCCGTTATCTTCTTGGCTGTTGCCGCGATCACGGGTGAGGTCAAGCCCATAGTGCTGGTGCTCGCGGGCGCCGAGACGCGGTCGCTGTCGACGTCCGCGCCTTTCGTGCTGACACTGATCGCGGTCGGAGGCCTTGGGCTGGCGATCGTGGTGCAGGTCGTGGCGAGCCTCGCTGACGACATCCTCGTCCGTCGCGGGCTCGTGAAGTCTCTGTTCAACACTGCGCAGTACGCGCTCAGCGTTCTCGCTGCAGGCACGGTCTTCAGCCTCTTGACCGGCACCCCGATGTTCGGTGAGCCCACCGAGGTGACGCTCGGCCACATCGGCGCTGTTCTCGTGGCCGGTATCGCCATGGTCGTCGTGAACTGGTTCCTCGTCGCCGTGGTCGTCTCGCTCGCATCCGGCCAGCCCCTGAAGATCGTGCTGCGCACTGATGCGCGCCATTCGTTCGTCACCAACCTGGTCCTGCTGAGCGTCGCGGGCATCGCCGCGGAAGTGGCATCGGACGGGCTCGCGGTGCTGTCCCTCCTCGCTGCCCCCGTCGTAGCAGCGCACCTGTTCTCGGCCGCCGCGGCACGTCACGCGCACGAGGCCGCCCACGACTCGCTGACCGGCCTGGGCAACCGCGGTCAGCTCGACCAGGAGATCACTCGGACGCTCCGCAACAGCCAGGCCTCAGAGGGACACGGGCCGGGCCTTGTGCTGCTCGACCTCGACCACTTCAAGGACTTCAACGACACCCTCGGTCACCCCGTCGGTGACATGATTCTGCGCCAGGTCGCCCAGCGACTCCTCGGAGCGATGCCCGAGCACGGCTCGGTGCACCGTCTCGGAGGCGACGAGTTCGCCGTCGTAGTGCCCGGTGGCCTCGAGGAATCGCGTCAGGTGGCCCGCAACCTCCTTGCGGCGCTCGACGCGCCCATCCAGATCGAAGGTCTCGAGCTGTTGGTGCGGGCGAGCGCGGGCGTCGCGGTCGCCCCCATGCACGGTACCGACGGCGAGACGCTGATGAAGAACTCCGACATCGCGCTGTATCACGCCAAGCTCGAGCGGGACCGCATCAGCACCTACTCCCCCGAGTACGACGTCAACACCGTGGAACGCTTGCAGTTGCTGGCCGACCTCCGAGCAGCGCTGGACACCGAGCAACTGAGCGTCGTCTATCAGCCACAGGTGGACCTCAACACGCGCCGGACGGTTGCGGTCGAGGCACTGGTGCGGTGGGATCACCCGACTCGCGGCTCGGTCGCTCCCGACGACTTCATCCCGCTGGCCGAGAACTCCGGCCTCATCTTCCCCGTGACCGCCTTCGTGCTCGAGCGCGCGCTGGCGCAGATGGCCAAATGGCGCGAGGACGGCTTTCGCGTGCGCGTGGCGGTCAACCTCTCCGCCCGGCACCTGTCAGATGTGGGACTGGCGCAACAGATCTACGAGGCGCTTGCGCGACACAAGGTGCCAGCATCGGCACTGGTCCTGGAGGTCACCGAGACCGGCATCCTGTCGGACACCGTGCGCGCCGACATGGTCATCAGGGCGGTCCGGGGCATCGGCGTGGAGATTGCCATCGACGACTACGGGACGGGTAACGCGTCGTTGAGCTACCTCAAGCGTCTCCAGATCGACGAGTTGAAGGTCGACCGGTCCTTCGTCAGCAACATCGGCTCCGACCACCACGACCTCATCATCGTGCGCTCGACGATCGCTCTCGCTCTCGCCCTCGACTTGCGCGTAGTCGCCGAGGGCATCGAGGACGATGCGACGGCACAGTCGCTCGCCCAGCTCGGCCGCGTGATCGGGCAGGGTTACCACCTGGGCCTCCCGGCGGCCCCTGATGAGATCAGGGCTCGGCTCGAGAGCGAGCGGCGGTCCGCGTCGACCGGCCCGGCGGCGGGGCGCTGACCATGCTGCTACTCGCCGTCTGTGTGCTCGTCGTCTTGTCACCACTGATCATCGGGCGGTGGCCCGCGGGACTCCTGATGCACCGTTGGCGACTGCCAGTCCTGGTGTGGGCCTCGCTGGTGCTTCAGGTGGTGATCATGCAGGTCGAGGCGTTGCACGGCATCGCGCCGGTGCTGCACATCCTCACCTACGTGGCCGCCGGCACGTTCCTCTGGTTGAACCGCGCCATGCCTGGTGCCCTCGTCGTCGGCGTGGGCGCACTCTCGAACGGCGTCACGATCGCCCTCAATGGCGGCGTGCTGCCCGCCAGGCCAGGGGCCGTGTCCGCGGCGGGTCTGGACACGGGCGACGAGTTCGCCAACTCCGCCGTGGTCCAGGATCCGGTGCTGCCGTGGCTCGGTGACGTGTTCGCATGGCCGGAGCCGCTGCCCCTGGCCAACACCTTCAGCGTCGGCGACGTGATCATCGTGGTGGGCGTGATCGTGGCCGCCTGGGCGGGCAGCCGCCGAATCGGCGCCCGGGCGCCCGAGGGAAGCGAGCGCATCGGCGCGTAGCACGCTGGGCGTGACTGGCGCATCGGTCAGCGGCGGGGCCGCACGCCACCCTCCGGCCGATGCGGTCGCCGAGGATTCTGGGGTGCGCTTGCCTCAGGGACGGGGCCAGTGCGCGCATCTTCGGGGACGCGAAGCACCGTGGCCGGGCACCCTCGGCGGCGACACATTCGGCCGACTCGGCCCGCTCGGGCGATGCGACCTATTAAGTCGTTTAACAATCAATAGACGATTTCTAGGTGACGAAAGATCCCACTAAAACGGTGATGTGACGGCACTTTCCCCCGCCTCGCCGGCTCCGCTCCGCCATCAAGGTCACGATTCGCGCACGATTCAAGGCGCTTGACAACAGGGGTTGCCTATGTCGGACTTCGCGCATAAGTTGTTTGAGGCGCGTCAAAAGAGTTCTCCAATGACCGCGCATGTGTGCTGGCAAGGATGGCAACGCTGCCGTCGTGCCGGACCCTCAACACGAAGGAGCAAAGATGCCCCCAATCGCCAACCCGCTCACGCGGGGGCGGACGAGTCCGTCCATGAAGCCGAAGCTGATAGGCGCAGGCGCCCTCATCGGCGCACTCGTTGCCTCCGCGGGTCTGATCCCCGCAAGCGCCGCGATCGAAGAAGAGCCCGGCGCGACCATGCGCACCTATCACATGCCCCCCGGCATGACTGAGCTTTGCACGCTTAAGTCTGGTCAGACGCCCAACGTCGACCGGCTCATCTCCCTCATCGACCTTGAGTCCGAAGAAGAGTTCGGAGGCGCCGACGACTTTGTCACTCACGTCACCGCGACCCTGACGGTGCCCGAGGACGGCGACTACGACTTCCGACTTACCAGTGATGACGGCTCCGCCATGCACATCAACGGCGAGCAGATCATTGACAACGACGGCCTGCACGGCACCGAGAGCGTCGATGGCACGGTGACTCTCACCGCAGGTGAGCACGACCTCTTCGTCGAGTTCTTCGAGCAGGGTGGCGGGCAGCGGCTGCTGCTTGAGTGGAGCCCCCCAGGTGCAGCCGGGTACGAGATCGTGCCGACAAGTGTGCTCGGTACCGAAGCCGGCGTGGTGCGGGTCACCGCCCCCGGCCTCAAGTACTGCGAAGGCGCGACCGACACCGCAGGCGATGGCCTGCGGCTCGACAGCGTGAACCCCAACTACGACCTCATCGACCTGCGCCCCGAGGGCTTCGAGCCCAAGGTCTCCGGAATGGCATTCGACGGCGACGGCGAACTGGTCATCAGCACCACCGGCTCCGTGAACGCGGGTGGCTGGGTGCCTGACGCCGAGCCCGGCGAGGTCTTCCTGGTCGAGGGCGCGACGACGGCTACCGGTCCCGATGACGTGACTGTGACCAAGCTCGCCACCGACCTCCTCAACCCTATGGGCGTCGACGTGATCGGGGACTCGATCTTCGTCTCCGAGCGTCACCAGCTCACCGAACTGACCGACCCGGATGGCGACGGGTTCTATGACACGCACACCACCCTCGCGGACTGGCCCGATGGCGGGAACTTCCACGAGTTCGCGTTCGGTCTGATCCACGACGAGAACAACTTCTACGTCAACCTGTCGGTGGCGATCGACAACGGTGGCGCGACCACGGACCCACAGCCTGCGGAGAACCGCGGCACGACTCTCGCGATCGACCGAGTCACGGGTGACGTCTCCTACATCGCTGGTGGGCTGCGCACGCCCAACGGCATCGCCTTCGGTCCCGACGGCGAACTGTTCGCCATGGACAACCAGGGCGGATGGCTGCCGAGCTCCAAGCTCGTGCACGTCGAGCAGGACCGGTTCTTCAATCACTACATGAACCCGGCCGGACCCTTCGACTCCAACCCGGTCACTCCTCCGGCGCTATGGCTGCCGCAGAATGAGATCGGCAACTCCCCGAGCACGCCGATCCTGGTGGAGCAGGGAGACTTCGCGGGACAGATGCTGTTCGGCGACGTGACCTACGGCGGCGTGCAGCGCACGTTCCTGGAGCTCGTCGACGGCGAGTACCAGGGTGCGGCCTTCCGCCACACGGCGGGCCTTGAGGTCGGCGTCAACCGAGTGATCGCGGGGCCCGACGGTGCCCTCTACATCGGCGGCACGGGTGAAGGCGGCAACTGGGGAGAGTCAGGCAAGCTCAACTACGGCCTCCAGAAGCTCGCACCTGTGAGCGAGGACACGTTCGACATGAAGGAGATGCGTGTCGTCGAGGGCGGCTTCGAGATCGAGTACACCGAGGCCATCTCGGACGAGACCGCGGCGAACATTGCTGAGTCGTATTCGGTCAAGCAGTGGAGTTACACGCCCACGTCGAACTACGGTGGCCCCAAGATCGGCGAAGAGACGCTGTTTGTCACCGACGCCACCGTGTCCACTGACAGCACCACCGTGACGCTCGACATCGAGGGCCTCGAGCCGGGTCACGTTGTCTACGTGCGCTCGCCGCGGCCGTTCGAGTCCGCATCGGCGAAGGAGCTATACAGCACCGAGGCGTGGTACACGCTGAACTCGCTTCCAGGCTACGTCGCTCCGCCTGAGGACCACTGGTACGAGGCTGAGGAGGGCGCGCTGCAGTCGGGCGCGTTCGTCGACACTGGGCACAACGGGTTCTCCGGGGTCGGCTTCATGGGCGGCACCGCGAACGAGGGTGCCGCCACCACGATCACGGTGAACGTCGATGAGGCGGGCACCCACCCGGTGAACGTTCGTTACGCCAATGGTCCCCACCCGTTCGAAGGGGACAAGTCTTGGAGCTTGTACGTCAACGGCGAGGACAGAGGTGACTGGGTGTTCCCCAGCACCGGTGAGTGGAACCAGTGGGCCACCGTGACCCGCGACATCGTGCTCGATGCGGGCACGAACACCATCCAGCTCAAGTTCGACCCAGACAACGACGGCAGCGTCAATTTCGACGCGTTGTCGATCGGTGCCAACCCGGAGATCTGTGCCCCGGCTCAGATTGAGGATGGCTACACCAGCCTGTTCGACGGCACGCTGGCGAGCTTCGAGGACTGGTCCATGGCCGGGGCGGGCGCGTTCGCGCGTCAGGATGACTGCTCGCTGGTGACCTACGGCGGCATGGGGCTGCTGTGGCACCCCGGTCAGCAGTTCACGGACTACAGCCTGAAACTCGACTGGAAGCTCGTCGATGACCACAACGGGGGCGTGTTCGTTGGCTTCCCCAACCCGGGCACCGACCCGTGGGTCGCGGTCAACGAAGGCTATGAGATCCAGATCGACGCCAGCGACGAGGAGGACCGCACCACCGGTGCGATCTACACCTTCCAGGGCGCCGACAACGCCGCCGTGGAGCAGGCGCTGAACCCAGTGGGCCAGTGGAACGGCTACGAGATCGTCGTGGAAGGGGAGACCATCAAGATCTACCTCAACGGCACCCTCGTGAACGACTTCACCAGCACGGACCCGGCGCGTGACCTGACGCACGGCTTCATCGGCGTTCAGAATCACGGTGCCGGAGAGTCGGTCTTCTACCGGAACATCCGGATCCAGGAGATCGAGGACCCCGACTTCGTCGCGGAGTCGATCGAAGTGACGCAGTTGCCGAGCATCACTGACTACGTGGTCGGTGACGAACTGAATCTCGAGGGTCTCACGGTCATGGCAACGTCGACCGACAGCGAGACGTCGGTCGTGACCTCGAATGAGTACACGGTGACCGGATTCGACTCGTCGACCGCCGGTGACGTGACGCTGACGGTGACCTACGATGCGGACCCGTCGATCACGACGACGTTCGATGTCACGGTCTACGCGGAGAACCGCTGGCTCGAGGCGGAGGACTCGATGCTGCTGGGATCGGCAGGTACCGCCACCGAGCACAACGGTTACTCGGGCACTGGGTTCGTCGACGGCATCCAAGAGGTCGGCGCCGGTGTCTCGTTCGCCGTCACCGTCGACGAGACGGGCGCCTATCCGGTGAACGTCCGCTACGCCAACGGGCCCAACCCGTTCGATGGTGACAAGTCCCTGAGCCTGTTCGTCAACGACGAGGATCGCGGGGACTGGGTGTTCCCCAGGACCGGGGCATGGAATCAGTGGGCGACCGTCACCCGCGTCCTCGACCTCAACGCTGGTGCGAACACCATCCAGTTGAGCTACGAAGACGGCGATGACGGCAACGTCAACCTCGACCTGTTGTCGGTCGGCGGGGAGCCGGTTGCAGTCGAGTCGCTCGACGTGACGCAGTTGCCGTCACGAACGGACTACGTGGTGGGTGGCGATCTGGATCTTGACGGTCTGGAGGTCACCTCGACGTGGACCGACTCTGAGACGGTGGTGCTGACCGAGGACGAGTTCACGGTGAGCGGCTTCGATTCGTCGACTGCCGGCGACGTGACGCTCACCGTGACCTATGACGCGGATCCGTCGATCACGACGACGTTCGACGTGACGATCTACGCGGAGAACCGCTGGTACGAGATGGAAGAAGGCGAACTGGCGTCCGGCGCGAAGATCGACACCGAACACAGCGGCTACTCGGGTGCGGGCTTCGTCGGCGGCATCTGGGAAGAGGGTGCGTCCGCCACGATCACGGTCAACGTCGACGAGGCGGGCACCTATCCGGTGAACGTCCGCTACGCGAACGGGCCCAACCCGTTCGATGGCGACAAGTCCATGAGCCTGTTCGTCAACGGCGAAGATCAGGGTGATTGGGTGTTCCCGCGCACCGGTGCCTGGAACCAGTGGGCGACGGTCAGCCGTGACATCGACCTGGGCGTTGGTGACAACACCATCGAACTGAGCTTCGAGGCCGGCGATGACGGCAACGTCAACTTCGACGTGCTGTCGGTCGGCGAGGGTCAGGTCATACCGGACCCCGTCGTGGAGTCGATCGAGGTCACGCAGTTGCCGACCAAGACGGACTACATGGTGGGTGACGATCTGGATCTTGATAGCCTAAAAGCCCCGTCGACGTGGACCGACAGTGCCACGTCGGTGCTGGTGGCGGATGAGTTCATGGTGACTGGTTTCGCTTCGTCGGCTGCTGGTGGCGCGACTCTGACGGTGACGTATGCCGAGGACACGTCGATCATGACGTCGTTCGATGTCACGGTCTCCGAGGTGCCGGCCACGGTGGAGTCGATCGAGGTGACGCAGTTGCCGACCAAGACGGACTACATGGTGGGTGACGATCTGGATCTTGATGGTCTGGAGGCCACGGCGACGTGGACCGACAGTGCCACGTCGGTACTGGCGGCGGATGAGTTCACGGTGACTGGCTTCGATTCGTCGGCTGCTGGTGGCGTGACTCGGACGGTGACGTATGACGAGGACACGTCGATCATGACGTCGTTCGATGTCACGGTCTCCGAGGTGCCGGTGGAGGTCGACTTCACGGACGTCCCCGAGTCCCTGGAGCACTTCGAGTCGATCATGTGGCTCGCGGACCAGGGCATCACCAACGGTTGGGTCACGGAGGATGGTACGGAGTTCCGTCCGTTCGCGAACATCACTCGTGATGCGATGGCGGCGTTCTTGTACCGCTATGCGGGTGAGCCTGAGGTCACGCTTCCGTCGGAGTCTCCGTTCGTGGACATCACGCCTACGAACACGGAGTTCTACGAGGAGATCGTGTGGCTGGCTCAGGAGGGCATCTCTACGGGCTGGACGGTGAATGGCGAGCAGGAGTTCCGTCCGTTCGAGCCGATCACTCGTGATGCGATTGCGGCGTTCCTCTACCGCTACGCGGGAGAGCCCGAGTGGACCGACCCGGTCGAGTCTCCGTTCTCTGACATCACGTCGGAGAACACGGAGTTCTACACCGAGATCACGTGGCTCGAGTCCACGGGTATCACCGAGGGATGGGTGGAGAACGGCGAAGCCGAGTTCCGCCCGTTCAACGAGACCACCCGCGACGCGTTCGCCGCGTTCCTCAACCGCTTCCACAACAACGTGGAGGTTGGCTAACCCATAGCGAAGAGCCCCGGCACCTCAACGGTGCCGGGGCTCTTCGTGCCTGTGGACGGGATAATCTTCCGTCCCAGGGAGCCGTTCCCCTGTCTCCACCATCGGAGGAGTGTGTCTTTTGCTTGACCGACTCGGTGCGATCGTCGCCCGGGCGCCGCGCACCGTCGTGGTCGCCTGGGCCCTCATCGCGCTGGCCGGCGCGGTCATCGGCGGTGCCGTCTTCGACGAGACCGTGGAGATCGAGGATGCTCCCGCGGGCACCGAGTCCATGGCAGTGGCCCAGGCCCTGGACGAGATCGACCCAGAGGGCGAGGTCGTCACTGCGGTCATCGCCGGGCGGGACTTCTTCGCCCCGGAGCTGGGCGACGCGGCGCCCGCCGTCATGGAGCGTGTGCGGGCGGTGCCCGGCGTGGTCGAGGTGACCGACGCCTACACGGCCGGTGGGCTCATCGGCGATGACGCGCGCAGCTCGCTGGTGTCCGTCGAGCTCGCGGCGTCACTCAGCGAAGACGAGGCACTCGCGGCGGCCAAGGAAGTGCGTGACGTTCTCCGCGACCTCCCCGCACCCGACGTGCTGGTCGGCGGAGAGCTGCTGAGCCAGGAGGCCTTCGTCCAGCGTGCGATCCAGGACACCGCCGTTGGCGAAGCGGTCGCCGTCGCCGTGCTGCTCGTGCTGCTCGTGATGCTGCTCGGCAGCTTCCGCGCAGGTGTGATCCCCATCCTCACCGCACTGATCGCGATCTGCGGATCCCTGCTGCTGCTCCGGGGAGTCCTGACCATGGTCGACGTGAACGAGTTCGCCGTGAATGTGGTCACCATTCTGGGCCTCGGCCTTGCGGTGGACTACAGCCTGCTCGTCATCGCCAGGTTCAGGGAAGAGCGCGAGGCGAGCCCCGCATCGGCCCCCGGAGCGCTCGTGGCGCGCGCCACGGCGCGAGCGGGCCGGGCCGTGCTGGTCTCTGGCCTCGCGGTGTGTAACGCGCTCGCGGGCATGCTGGTGCTCGGCGACCCGCTCCTGAGCGGGATGGCGGTGGGGGGTGCCATCGCTGTCGTGGTCGCAACGGCGACCGGCCTCACCTTCGTTCCGGCGATGATCATGCTCGTACATCGGCACATCCCGGCCGTAGGTGTGCGCACCTGGTCGCGCCCGTGGGCACGTCCCGCCCACGCCGGTCGCGTGACCCTGCTCGGTCGGCTCGCGCGCGCGTCCCAGGCGCGGCCCGGGCTCGTGGCAACCGCCACCGCCGGCGTGCTGCTCGTGGTGGCGGCGCCCATCGGGTCGCTGACCCTCGGGAGCTCTGACATTCACTCGCTTCCCGCGGGCAGCGAGGAACGCCGGGCCTACGAGGCGTTGACGACTGGCTTCGAGGATCTAGGGGTCGAGCCCGTCGTCGTCCTCGTCCGCGCTCCCGTGGAGGAGCCGGCGGTGACGGCGTTCCTCGATCGTGTCTATGAGCTGGATGGGATCGAGGACGCCCGGGCCGTGCCTGACCTGCCGACCGAGGTGACGGTGGCCGAGTTCACCCCGACGGGCTCCTCCACCGGCGCCGCCGCCCAGCAGTTGGTGCGAGACATTCGGGCGCTCGACTCGGACGTCGACTTCTCAGTGGGCGGCCCGGCCGCCGAGGTCGTCGATTCGCAGGACCACCTGACCGACCGCCTGCCGATGGCGCTCGGTCTGGTCCTGTTGTCGACCTTTGCGCTGCTGTTCGCCCTCACCCGCTCGGTGGTGGTGCCGATCAAGGCACTGGTGCTCAATGCGCTGACGATCTTCGCGACGCTCGGAGTACTGGTGGCGATCTTCCAGTGGGGCTGGTTCGCGTCCGTGCTCGGGATCGAGCCTTGGGGAGCGCTCGACGTCACTACTCCGTTGTTCATCGGCCTGCTCGCCTTCGGCCTGTCCATGGACTACGAGGTCTTCCTACTGTCCCGCATCCACGAGGAGTGGCGGGCGCGAGACCGCTCGCTACCCCCGCGCGAGGCCAACCGCATCGCAGTGCTGCGCGGGATCACCGCCACCGGTCCCGTCGTCACGACTGCTGCGGTCGCGATCAGCATCGTGTTCCTCGCCTTCGCGCTCAGCTCCCTCACCGCCATGAAGGAGGTGGGGATCGGCATGATCGTCGCGATCGCGATCGACGTGACACTAATCCGCGGACTGCTCCTGCCGGCCACCATGACGCTGCTCGGTGAGTGGAACTGGTGGCGGCCGGGCCGCCGCCGGCCCAGTCCCGACGGGACAGACGGCCCCGACAGAAGTCCCGCGAGCGCCGCGCGGCAGTCGGCATGAACTCCGGCCCGGACCGGGCACAATCTCTGATGTGACCACCAGCCTGCACCCGCCGGACGGGCCGCCCCCGGCTATCGACGCGGGGTTCACCGTGCCCTACCTGGTCTACGGCACGCTGCGTCCCGGTGGATCGAACGCTCACCTCATCGGTCGACACGGTGCGACCCACGGTGGCTCGTCGACCTTGGATGGCTACGCGATGTACGACGCGCTGGCAGGCTACCCGTACGTGGTGCCAGACGTCGGCGCACGGACGGTCGCGCTCGACATCGTCCTGCCGCCGGCCGATGCGGCGGCCGCGCGAGCATTGCGCGCCGACCTCGACGCGCTCGAGGGCTTCGAGGGTGCGGCCCGACTGAACCACTACGAGCGGGTGGCGGTGCCCTTCGCCGAGCCCGGCACGGGACGCTCTCGGTGGGGTTGGCTCTACGTGGCAGGCGCGGGGGCCTTGATCGACGGCCTGGCACGCATCGAATCGGGAGACTGGTTCCGGCGCTGACCCGCCTTCCGGCGGCGCGGCTGGTGCCTGACGGGGCCATGACGCGCGAAAGCCCTAGCCCACAGGGGCCAGGGCCTTCGCGCGGCGGTGATGCTACTTGGCGGCGCTGCCGCCCGACTTCTTCGCAGGAGTCGTCTTCTTGCTCGCCGACTTGGCAGCTGTCGAGGCCTTGGCGGCGGGAGTCTCGCCGGTGCTGGCGTCCTCCCAGACGTCCTCGGCGTCGTCGATGGTGCTCTCTGCCGCGGCGGCTGCACGATCACGCGCCTCGTCGACCGATGCGCGCACGCGCTTGACCTCCGAGTTGGCCGAGTCGCGCACCTTGTTCACGCTTGCCTCAGCCTGCCCGGCGATCTTCTTGCTCTGGTCGACTGCGGTCTCGCGGAGGCGGTCTGCAGTGGGGCTGGCCTGCTCCTTGACCCTGTCCACGGTGGGTCCGGCCTGCTCCTTCACCGCGGTGGCGGCTGAGGCAGCAGCCTCGGCGGCCTTCTTCGCGGCGTCCACGGCGGCGTCGGTGGCCTTGTTGACGTTGTCGCGCAGCTGGCGCTTGAAGTCGCCGTCGCTCGACAGCTCCCACTCCTCGTCCTCGCCGGCCCACTGATCGCGGCCCGGGTCGCGACGCGCCCACACCACCACGGCGGCGGTTGCGGCGCCCACAAGGGCGAGCGGAACGAGCACTCGGCCCCAACTGCGCTTCTCGTCCTCGTGCGCGGCGTTCTCAACGGCGTGGAGAGCGGCGGGGATGGCAGCGCTCACGACGGCGGCGTGCGCGACGTCAGCCCAGTGAACCGCGGTGTCGCCCGCCTTGCGCACGTACGGCTCCGCCTTGCGCGCACCGCTGCGGTAGGCCTTCTTGGCGTGGGGCTTGGCCCACTCCTTCGCCTTGTGGGCCTGGGGCCCGGCCCAGTCGACTGCCTTGTCATACTGCGGACTGGCCCACTTCTGAGCCCTCTTCGCCGCCTCCTTGGCGGACTTGGATGCCTGCTCGGCCGCGACCTTGGCCTGCGCGGCGGCCTCTTGAGCCTGCGCGCGGTACTGGTCCACGTCGATGCTTTCGATGGGATTCTTCTTGCGTGCCACTTGAGGTTCCTCCAGTTAGCAGGGGGTGGACTGATCCTCCATATTGTCACTTCCATATGGGTAACGCGAGAGGCATGCGAGAATAGTCCTCATGATCGCAACTCTTGAGACCACTGCAGGCGACGTTCGCATCGAGCTGATGCCCAACGACGCCCCCACCACCGTCAAGAACTTCGTGGGACTCGCCACCGGCGAGAAGGAATGGACTGACCCCGAGACCGGCCAGCCCAGCCACGAGCCGTTCTACAACGGCCTGATCTTCCACCGAATCATCGAAGGCTTCATGATCCAGGGTGGCTGCCCCGAGGGCACCGGCACCGGCGGCCCCGGATACACGTTCGATGACGAGATCCACGCCAACAACCAGTTCTCCGAGCCGTACATGCTCGCCATGGCGAACGCAGGCAAGCGCACCAACCCGATCACCGGCAAGCCCTCCGGCACCAACGGATCGCAGTTCTTCATCACGGTAGGCCCGACCCCGCACCTCAACCAGGCCCACACGATCTTCGGCAAGGTTGCGGACGACGAGTCGCGCGCCATCATCGACAAGATCGCCGCGACGCCCACGGACGCGCGCGACCGTCCGCTCGAGGACATCATGATCACGGCCGTCACCATCTCCTAAGGAGACATCGCGTGACCCAGCCGCCGGACGCATCGGGCGAGCCCACCTGCCCCCGCCACCCGGAGCGCGTCTCCTACGTGCGCTGTCAGCGCTGCGAGCGCCCCGCGTGCCCGGAGTGCCAGCGCCCGGCGGCGGTGGGCGTGCTCTGCGTCGACTGCATGGCGGAGGCGAAAGCCCAGGTGCGGCCCGTGCGCTCGCGGCTGGGCTTCACGGCTACTGCGGGTCCACCGCTCGTCACCTATGTGCTGATCGCACTCAACGCCGCGATCTTCCTGCTCGCGCCCGTGCTGCTCGGGGCACGATGGGACTACTCACTGGGCCTCATCCCGGGCTTCGCCGGCGACACCGCGGCCTACTGCGCGGCGGCACAGGACCCCAACTGCGAGGGCCTCGGCAACGAGTGGTACCGGTGGATCACTGCCGGGTTCGTCCACTTCGGCCTGTTCCACATCGCCATGAACATGTTCGCGCTGTTCCAGCTCGGCACCGCCCTTGAGCCGGCGATGGGACGACTGCGCTTCATCGGCCTGTACTCCGCCTCGCTTATCGGCTCGTCTGCGGGCGTGATGCTCATCGCTAGCGACGGCGTGCACGGCGGCGCGTCGGGAGCGATCTTCGGGCTGCTCGCGGCGTACGGGATCGTCCTCAGGCGCCTGAAGCTGCCGTATCAGTCCGTCCTGGTGATCGCAGCCATCTTCATCGGCGGCCCGCTCATCGCTGAGTTCATCCCGGCATTGGCGTTCTTCTCAGGCCTGTCGTGGCAGGGGCACCTGGGCGGCGCCGTCGTCGGGGCCGTCGTCATGCTGGCGATGTTCCGCGGCGTCGACAGCCGCGAACGCGCACAGCGAGCCAAGACTGAGCCGAGCGACTGACCCGCGCGGCTTCTCCGCCGCGTCCGCTCCGCACGTCGCACCGAGCCCGGGGGCTGTACGCAACCCAGCCCGCGCATCGGCCGCCGGCAGGCCCAGGAGGCCGAGCGGTGAATCACACCGGTGTAGTTGTCCCCAGCTTTGTCCACAGCGGGGGAAAACTACACGGGTGTGACTCGGGTGCTACTTCCAGCGTGTGAGCAGCAGCATCGCACCCGCCATGAACGCGAAACCGACCAGCAGGTTCCAGTCACTGATCGGCAGCGGGAGTTCGGCTTTGGAGATGTAATACGTGACGATCCACGCCGGGCCCAGGATGAGTAGCGTGATCGCCGTGGGCAGCAGCCACCGCGGGTTGTCGGTTGAGGGCTTGTCCACGTCGTGGGGCTTCTTATAGATGTTGCTTTCGCGCTTCTTCGAGAGGGCCACGGTGCGTCTCCGATGCTGTGATGCGGCCCGCAGCTTGCGGGCATGAATGTCTACTAGCGTACCCAGCGCGCGAGCGGTCGATAGTCGGCACGCGCACTCGCGTACCCTAGTCGCATCATGACGACCGACACGCACACCCGTCCAGCCGCCCACGCGCGGCCCCGACAGCAGCGCTGGAGCGCCCTCGGGATGCTGGGCGAGCTGCTCATCGCCGCCGGGGTGCTGCTGGCTCTGTTCGTGGTGTGGCAGCTGTTCTACACCGATGTGCAGGGCGAGCGGGCCCAGCGTGAAGAGGTCGAGCAGACCGAGTGGGTCAGCCCGGACGTCGTGGGCGGCGTCACCGCGGGGGAGGTCGAGGGTCCCGAGACCATCCCCGAGGACCTCAAGATGCGCGGCGTCGAGCCGCCCACGCTGGAGTACCCCGAGTACACGGAGGCGCTCGCGGCGCTGATGGTGCCGCGCTGGGGCGAGGACTACGTCAAGATGATCCACGAGGGTGTCACCCGCGCGGATGTCCTCGATCCGCTCGGCATCGGTCACTACCCGGATACTGCCCTGCCTGGCGAGATGGGCAACTTCGCGATCTCCGCCCACCGGACCACCTACGGCAAGCCGTTCACGGACATCGACACGTTGGAGGAGGGCGACTCCCTGATCGTGCAGACCGAGGAGACGTGGTTCGTCTACACCATCGAGTCGTATGACATCGTGACGCCGCAGGACGTACAGGTGATCGCACCGATGCCAGGGGAGCCCGGCGTCGAGCCCGACGACCGCTACATCACGCTGACCACCTGCCACCCTCGCTTCTCCGCAGCGGAGCGGTGGATCGTGCACGGCCGCCTGGACTACTGGGCACCCACCGGGCACGGCGTGCCAGCAGAGCTGTTGGAGGCGACCTCATGATCTCGACCGCCATCTGGAACGCCCTGCCCGGGCCGGCATTGGTGCGCGCGCTGATCCTGATCGTCCTCCTCCTCGCGCTGGTGTTCGTGCTGTTCGAGTACGTGTTTCCCTGGGTGTCTGAGTACCTGGAGATCCAAGAGACGACGGTGGGAGAGCCATGACCCGGATTCTGGTGATCGACAACTACGACTCGTTCGTCTACACCATCGTCGGCTACCTGCGTCAGATGGGCGCGGAGACCGTGGTGGTCCGCAACGACGCGCTGGCGGAGGCCGCCGCCATCGAGAGCTTCGACGGCGTGCTGGTCTCGCCCGGCCCGGGTACTCCGGCCGATGCGGGGGCGTCCAACGACGTGATCCGCGAGTGCGCGCGCACCGGAACCCCGATGCTCGGCATCTGCCTGGGTCACCAGGCGCTCGCGGAGGTCTATGGCGGCGTCGTGTCCCACGCACCCGAGCTGATGCACGGCAAGACGTCGGAGGTGAGGCACCACGGCGACTCGGTACTGGGCGGGTTGCCGTCGCCGTTCACCGCGACCCGCTATCACTCTCTCGCCGTCGAGTCCGGCACGGTCTCCGACGACCTCGAGGTCACGGCCGACACGGAGAGCGGCATCATCATGGGCCTCAAGCACCGCGACCTGCCGCTGCACGGCGTCCAGTTTCACCCGGAGTCGGTGCTGACGGTGGGCGGCCACCGGCTGCTCGCCAACTGGCTTGAGGTGTGCGGGATGCCCGATGCCGAGGCCCGGTCCGCGGGGCTGTCCCCGCTCGTGCGCGAATAGCCCGACCCGGGCGGCGCTTGCCACCCCCTGCACGAGTCGCTGGCCCCCGCCGCGGGTGCGCTACTCCCAATGGCCACTGTGACGGGTGGGGCATGGTGGGCTGCTCTGGACGCAATCTGAGCACCATGCGTCCCACCGGCCACATGGACCATTGGGAATAGCGAGGTGGGGCGGCCGGCGCTAGAGCCAGCCGTTCCAGATCACGATCAGCAGCATCGTCACGAGGAAGCCGACGGGCTGGTTGAGCCACAGGAACGTGCGCCAGCCGCGGTTGGCGTCCTCGCAGGTGGCATCGGTGACGTTCCAGAAGCGTGCGACGGAGACAGCGTAGGCCAGCGGCAGTGCGGCGGCCAGCAGCGCGGGCCACGGCAGCGCGAGCAACAGTGCCGATGCGGCGACGTACAGCCCGAGCGAGAGCCGGGCGGTGGTCCGTGCTCCCATGACGGTCCCGACCGACCCGATGCCGCCCTCGCGGTCCGCCCGCACATCCTGCACGGCGCCGAACGCGTGGCTGGCCATGCCCCACGCGATGAACGCCGCCCACACAGGCCACACCGCGGGAGCCGTGAGGGAGACGTCTGCGATCACTAGCGCGTACAGCAGCGGGCCCACGAAGTGCAGCGCCGACGTCAGCGAGTCGAGGAACGGCCGCTCCTTGAAGCGCAGCCCAGGCGCCGAGTACGCGACCACGCCGAACAGCACCAGCGCGAGCGTGATGGCCGCTGCGGCTCCGCCCTGCAGCGCGAGCCAGATCGCGGGCGGCACCGTGGTGAGCACGCTCGCCCAAAGGATGCCGCGGTGAATGCGCACGGCGGCGGCGCGGTCCCGGATGACGTCTCCCTCGACGCCGCCCTTGCGCGGGTTGGCGAGGTCGGACTCGTAGTCGAACACGTCGTTGATGCCGTACATGAGCAGGTTGTACGGGACGAGGAAGAATAGCGTGCCGACGACGAGCACCGCGTCGATCTCCCGCATGACCATGAGGTAGGCGGCCGCGAACGGGAACGCGGTGTTGATCCAGCTGATGGGGCGGGAGGCCCGCAGGATGGCCGTGATCATGGCCGCTGGGCCCTGTCGCTCGTGGCAGAGTCGCGAGACCGGCGGCCGAACAGCACCCACAGGACCGGCACGATCATCACCGAGCCGATCGCGTAGGCGAGGTCCTCGACGGGGGCGATGGGCATCAGCACCCCGCTGATGAGCGACTCGTCGTAGTCGACGAGCCCGACCCCGACGATGATGTTGTCGAACACCACCGTGAGGATCGTCAGCACCAGGGCGGTGAGCAGCAGCGGTCCGCGCGGTAGCCGGCGGAGCACCGGCAGCGTCGCGATCGCGAGGACCGCCAGCACGGCGACGGACAGCGCTGCGTAGGTCATCACGCGGGCTCACCACCGGCGGTGCGGGGCGTGCGGCGCGAGAAGGCCCGCCACAGCAGCAGCGTCTGATACGTCAGCAGGGTGAGGAACAGGACCTCCTCGACGGGCACCTCCGGCGCGATGACCAGCCCGGTCATGTAGGGGGCATCTCCCCGGAAGAAGATTCCCAGCCCCACCCCAACGAGGTCCCACAGCAGGAACAGCACGACGGCCGATGCGATGGTGAGGACAGTGCGGCCGGCATCGGCGAACAGGGCGACCCGGTACCTCCAGTCCAGCGTGCCGAGACCCAACAGGCTCACCGACAGCGCAGCGAGGTACAGCCATGGCGTCACGGCGCCGCCCGGTCGGGCTCCGGCTCCGAGGCGGCCGGGGCGCCGAGAGAGCGGGCCAGCTCGCCCAGGGCCCCTCGTCGGCGAGAGCGGGACAGGTAGCCATTGGGAAGCGGCGTGTTCAGCGGGTGCGCCGAGGTCTCTCCGAGCAGGCGCTTGACGACCAGCTCGGCGGAGATGAGGCAGATCGGGACGCCGATGCCCGGTGCGGTGGAGGCACCCGCGTAGAACAGGTGGGACACCTTGCGCGACACGTTGTTGGGCCGGAACATTGCCGACTGCATGAGGGTGTGCTCGAGACCGAGGGCGCCCCCGCGGAAGGCGGAGAGCGACTCGGAGAAGTGCGCCGGCGTCAGGATCGCCTTGATGGTCGAGCGTGCGCGCAGGTCGGGCACTCCCGCCCACGCGCCCACCTGATCCAGGTAGCGCTGCGCGTGCTGCTCCATCGCCGCCCGCGACTGGTCGGTGGCCCCCAGCGAGGGATCGGCCGGGAATGGCACGAGCATCACCAGGTTCTCGTGCCGGACCGGAGCCGTGGACGGGTCGGTGGCGGTGGTGCGCGCGACGTAGACAGAGGCGGGATGAGGAACCTCGCCGCCGGTCATGATCGCGCGGAAGTTCGCGTCCCAGTCCTTGGTGAAGAACAGCGAGTGGTGGGCGATCTCGGGCAGCTCGCCCTCGACGCCGGCCATCACGAGCAGCGCGCTCACTCCGGGCCGCACCTTGTTCCACGACTTCTCGGGACGTGACTGGTGCTGAGGTTCGAGCAGCTCGGTCTCGGTGTGGTGCATGTCCGCGGCGGACACCACCGCATCGGCCGCGAGGACCTCGCCGGAGGCGAGGCGTACGCCGGTGGCGCGGCCGCCGCCCACCACGATCCGAGCGACGTCGGCCCCGGTGCGAATGTGCACACCCTCGGCGACGGCGACCCGCTCGAGAGCCTCGATGACCGCGTACAGGCCGCCCTTGGGGTAGCGCACGCCGTCACGCAGGTCGAGGTGGCTCATCAGCGAGAACAGGGAGGGCACCCGGTCGGGTGAGGAGCCCAGGAAGACTGCGTGAAAGCCCAGTAGCTGCCGCAGCCGCGGGTCGCCCACGCGCCGGGCGATGCGCGCACCGAGGGACTGCGTGAGCAACGGAGCGAGCGACGCGAGCCGCGGCAGCAATGAGCGGTCGGCGACGGCAAGCGGGCGCTCGAAGGTCGTGTAGAGGAACCGCTCGAGAGCCAGGCGATACAGATCAGTCGACTCGTCCGCGTACTTGTCGATCGCCGCGCCGTCGCCCGGCGACATCGCGTCGAACCGCTCGCGGTTGGTCTTTGCGGAGGAGGTGACTTCGAGGGTGTCCGCGAGGGAGGCGTCGTCCCTCTCGAAGAAGATGCGGTAGCGCGGGTCCAGGTCGACGAGGTCGAGCTCGTCCTCGACGCGGCGCCCCAGCAGTGCGAAGAAGTGCTCGAAGGCCTCGGGCATGAGGTACCAGGAGGGGCCGGTGTCGAAGGTGAATCCGTCCACTTCGAGCCGGCCGGCCCGGCCGCCCACGCGCTCGTGGCGCTCGACCAGGGTGACATCGGCTCCCCCACGGGCCAGGAGGGCGGCGGTGGCGAGTCCGCCCACGCCGCCACCGATCACGATGACTGGACCGCTCACTTCACACCACCATTCATTCGACGCCGCTCGAGATCTCTCGGCGGGGAGCTGTCCACGGGCAGGAGTTGCGCAGGGCCAGGTAAAGCTTGGTGCCATTCGCCACGCGCACCCGGGATCCGGTGAGCGCGGCCGCTGGGGTCGCCTCGATCTCGTCGAGAAGCCGCGCGTAGATGTCGATCGTCGTGCTCACCGCTGCGGCCGCGCGGCGGGGCAGGCCAGGCAAGCACGCCTGGGCCGCGCCGATGTCGGCACGGCAGTCCGCTACTAGCACGGCCACATCGGAGTCGGTGAGCGTGTGAGACGTCACGCCCGGGAAGTACGAGCGGCCGAGCCGCTGCTCATCCGAGCCGAGGTCCCGCAGGAAGTTGACCTTCTGATACGCGGAGCCCAGCCTGCGGGCGCCCGCTTGCAGTCCGGGATCAAGCGGCCGGGGGCCCGAGCCGGAGTTCACGAACACCGCCAGGCACATCTCGCCCACGACCTCGGCGGAGCCGAAGACGTACGCCGCGAAGGACTCGTCGTCGTGCACCTTGAGCTCGAGGTCCATGCGCATGGACGTGAAGAAGGGGTCCGTCTGCTCTCGGGTGATGCCGACGGCGCGCGCCGTGGAACCGAAGGCGTGAGCGACCACGTTGGTGGAGAACCCGCCCTCCATCGACCGCCACACCTCGGCCTCGAATCCGTCCAGCAGCGTGCCGGCATCGTCGCCCTGATACGTGTCGACGATCTCGTCGGCGATACGCACCATCGCGTAGATGGCCTCGATGTGGCGCCGGTGGACGGGGCTCAGCATGCGTGCGCCGACGCCGAAAGAGGAGGAATAGTGACCGATGATCTGCGCGGCCGCCGACTGCGCCGCCTGGTCGTACAGCCCCATCGACGTCTCGTTGTCGTGATGGGCGCGACGACGGGCTGGGGTCACGACGAGCGTCCGTCGAGTGCGTCCACCAGGTCGACCAGGTACCCGCTGAGCGGAGCCGGGACACGCTCGCGCGCGACCCTGGCGGCGTCCCGCGCGTGCCGCCTCGACACCGCCTTGGCGCGACCACGCGCGCCGGTCTCGACCAGGATCTCGCGCAGCCTGTCGGCGTCGTCCTCACTGAGCTCGGGATCACCGAGGTGGCGCTCCAGCACGGTGAGCTGTTCGGGAGTCGCGCTCACGAAGGCGAGCCGCACCAGCTCGGTGCGCTTGCCGGAACGCAGGTCCGACAGGTTGGACTTACCCGTCTCGGTCGGGTCGCCGAACACGCCCAGGTCGTCGTCCGCGAGTTGGAAGCTCAGGCCAAGTCCTGTGCCGATGCGCTCGAGGTGCGACACCATCGTGGGGTCCGCTCCGGCGAGCTGGGCACCCGCGAGCAGTGGCACGACGAAGGAGTACGTCGCCGTCTTGAGCTCGGCGACGCGCACGGCATCCGCCTCTGCGACCGGCGTGAGGTCGCCGTACATATCGAGAAGCTCGCCGGCGATGGTCGCCCGCACGGCACGGGTGATGAGGTCCAGGCAGGCGATGCGATGGTGTGCCGGCAGCTGGGTGCGAGAGATGAGGTCGTACGCGCTCGAGATCGCCAGGTCGCCGCCGAGCAGCGCCGCGGACAGCACGTGGTTCTCCACCTGCTCTGCGGGCAGACCCCTGTCGGCGAGGTCCGCACGGCGGCAGCCCGCGAGGTTCGGACGCCCCCGGCGCACCTCGTCGTGATCCAGAATGTCGTCGTGCACCAGCATCGCGGTATGGAGCATCTCCATCGCTGCGGCGACGGGCACCACCGCGTCGGCATCGTCCCCGCCTAGCCCCGCGTAGGCGGCGAGCGTCAACGACGGACGCAGGTTCTTGCCGCCCGAGAACTGATCGCCGAGGGTCTCCCACAGGCGCGCATAGTCCGGGCCGGCGACAGGCAACTCCGCGGCGGCGGTCCTGACATGCCTGCCGAGGGCCTCGTGGACGTGCGGAAGGCGCGCGTCCACGAAGGAGCGCAGGCCGTCTATGGTCAGCACCGATGACATGATGCCCCGGTCAACGTCTGGCAAAGCTCCCTGCATTCCCGCCGTCCGCGGCACTCGCGAGCGCCGCCCGCAATGTCGGTTCGCGGCGCGCCCGAGTACGCCCGATGCGGGCGCTGAGCCCGCGCATCGGTGAGCGGAGTCATGTCTCGGCCAGAGGACGGGTCACTATTCGTCCTCGTTATTGCCGTTGCCGTTGCCGTTGCCCAGCCCCGGCGGGGAGGGGACGGGCGCTGGCTCGTCGTCCGGTTCCGGGCCCCTGGACAGCACCAGCCGCACTTCCGTGCCTGGTGCGACCTGGGTGCCGCCGTTGGGGTTCTGAGAGATGACGGCGCCCTCGGGGATGTCATCGGAGAACTGCTCCTCGTCGTAGGCGAAGGTCAGATCCTGGGTGCCGAGCTCGCGTTCGGCGTCCGACTGGGAACGCCCGGTGACGTCAGGGACCGCGACGGTGGACGGCGCGACCGCGACCTCGAGATTGACGGTCGAGCGCTGCGGCACCCGCCCTGCGCCCGGGCTCTGCGACAGGACGGTGCCGGCTTCGACCGACTCGTCCTCCACGTCCGTGGTGTCGGGCACCAGGCCCAACTCGTTCAGCGCGGCACGGGCCTCGTCCTCGCTCATGCCCTCGAGGTCCGGCAACTCCACCATGCCGCTTGAGACGTACAGGATCACGGACTCGCCTGCGGATACCGATTCGCCCTCGTCGGGATCCGTTCGGGTCGCGCGGCCCTCCTCGATGTCAGGATCGTCGTCCTGCTCGACCCGGGACACCTCGAGGCCCGCGTCCTCCAGATCTCGGATGGCCTCATCTTGCTGGAGGGCGCGCACGCTCGGCACCGTGACCGCATCGGGCCCAGCGGAGACCACGACGGACACCTCGGTGCCCTCTTCGACCATGACCTCGGCGGCGGGGTCGGTGCTGATCACCAGACCCTCGTCGATGTCGGTGGAGGCCTCGGTGGTGACATCTGCGACAAGCCCCACCTCCTCCAGCTCGGCGACCGCCTGCTCTTCCGCCATCTCGACGACGTCGGGGACGGCGACCTCGACGATCTCGGGCTCGGTGTCCCGGTTGAACAGCCAGATGATGAGGATGAGCGCGATGAGGGCGGCCAGGCCCAGCGAGGTCCACAGGATGATCTTGCGGCGGCGAGAGTCGTCGGCGTCATCGAGCTCGTCCTCGTCGCTCACCGCGACGGTCGCGGGCTGAGGCGGCGGCACCGAGCCGGGGGCACCCTCTCCTACCGTGGCCCAGGGCGATCCGGATTCGGCCGGCATGACCTGAGTCGCGTCGGTGGCCGGGCCCGACTGCTGGGCCGGCATGGCCTGCGTGGGCTGGTCCGCGATGTCCTCGGGGCTCATGCCTGCGGCCGCGCCGGCGCCGAAGGCTGCCGCACCGACGGGGATCGCCCCGGTCGAGGGGCTCACCTGTCCGCCACCCATGACGGCGCGCAGGTCGCCCAAGAACTCCTGTGCGGTCGCGTAGCGATGGTCGCGGTTCTTGGCGAGCGCACGCAGGACCACCTGGTCCAGCGCCGAGGGAACGTCGGAGGCGAAGTCGGACGGCTTGGGGGCCTCCTCGCGCACGTGCTGGTACGCGACGGAGACGGGCGAGTCGCCGATGAAGGGCGGGCGTCCGGTGAGTAGCTCGAACAGCAGGCAGCCTGCGGAGTAGAGGTCCGAGCGGGCGTCCACGGTCTCGCCGCGAGCCTGCTCGGGGGACAGGTACTGGGCGGTGCCCACGACGGCCTGGGTCTGGGTCATGGTGTTGCCGGCGTCGGCGAGGGCACGCGCGATGCCGAAGTCCATGACCTTGACCGCGCCGGTGGGGGTGAGCATCACGTTGGCGGGCTTGATGTCGCGGTGAACCAGTCCCGCGTGGTGCGCGTAGTCGAGTGCGGTGAGGACGCCGGAGGCGATCTCCACCGCCTCGTCGATCGGCGCCGCCACATCGCCCTTGAGGATGTCGCGGACCGTGTGACCCTCGACGTACTCCATCACGATGAAGGGGACGGCCTGTGGGTTGCCGGTCGCGCCAGGGATGTGGTCCTCGCCGGTGTCATAGACCGCGACGATCGAGGGGTGGTTGAGGCCCGCTGCGGACTGAGCCTCGCGGCGGAATCGGGTCTGAAAGGACGGGTCCCGCGCCAGGTCTGCGCGCAGGATCTTGATGGCGACCGTCCGGCCAAGGCGGGTGTCGTAGCCGATGTGAACCTCGGCCATGCCGCCACGGCCGATGAGGTCTCCGACCTCGTATCGTCCCGCAAGCATGTTCGCGTCGTCGTTCATCTGTCCGTCAGTCTCCTACGTTCCGCACCGCTTTCGGGTGTCATTGTCGCACTCATCGGTTGGAATCCCGCTTGGGCTGCACGTCCGGGCGCGGCCGGTGCTCGGTGGGCGCGATGCTGGGCGGCATCGTGCGCGCCGTCCGACCGCGTATGCGCTCCCCTCCCGTGCTCGGTGAAGGAGGGGGAGCAGTGCTGTGGTCTGGTCTCAGCTCGCCGCTGCCGGGTCGGGCCTCACGAGGGGTGCCACGCGCCTCGCCGTCGTTCAGATCCGCGGCGCGCAGCCGCTCGATCAGCTCGTGGGGCGTGCGCACGCGCTTGCGAGGGTTCTTCTCCAGCACGTCGTTGATGATCCGGGCGAGGTCCACGGAGACGCTTGCTGGCAGGTGAGGCACGGACTCGTTCACGTGGGCAATGGCGATGTCCACGGCCGAGGAGGCGGTGAAGGGCCTCTTGCCCACCACGGCCTCGAACGCGATGATGCCCAGCGCATAGACGTCCGATGCGGGGGTTGCGGGCTTCCCTAGCGCGAGCTCCGGCGCGAGGTACTGGGCCGTGCCCATCACCATGCCGGTCTGCGTGAGCGTGGTCTGGCCCGTCGCGCGGGACACCCCGAAGTCGGTGATCTTGACGGAGTCACCCTCGGCGACCAGGAGGTTGCCCGGCTTGATGTCGCGGTGCATCACGCCCGCATCGTGAGCCACCTGCAGGCCCAGGCACGTCTCGATCAGGATGTGGGCCAGCCGCGGCTCCTCGAGAGTCACCTCGCGTTCCAGGATGGAGGACAGCGGTTCACCCTCGACGAGTTCCATCACCAGATACGCGGTGCCGTCCTGGTCGCCGTAGTCGAGGACCTGCGCGATGTTCGGGTGGGTGAGTCCGGCGGCGTTGCGGGCCTCGTTCTGGAAACGCTTGAGGAAGGTTTCGTTGGAGGAGGCGGAGTCCTTGAGCACCTTGACCGCAACCGGCCGGTCCAACTCGGTGTCCTCGGCACGCCACACCTCGCCCATGCCGCCCACGGCGAGCAGCGACCGCAGGACATAGCGGCCGACGAGCGTGGTCCCCGAATGAATGCTCACAGGTCCCCCTCGGCGTCGAGGGAGAGTGCGCGCTCCATGACGGTTCGGGCGATCGGCGCGGCGACCGTTCCGCCGGTGGCACCCGAGCCCGTGGCGCCGCCCTCCTCCACGATGACTGCGATGGCGATCGCGGGATCCTCCGCGGGCGCGAAGCCCACGAACCACGCGTGGGGAGGGGTGTCGCGCCCCGTCTCGGAGGTGCCGGTCTTGCCTGCCACCTCGACACCGTTGATGCGCGCAGCTTGTCCCGTCCCGTCGGCGACCGTGCTCACCATCATCTGGGTGAGGTCGGACGCATCCTCGGGGGACATCGACTGGCGGTACTCCTCCGGCTCGGTGTCCGAGACGACGGTGAGGTCCGACGCGCGCACGGAGTCGACGAGGTAGGGCCGCATGAGCACCCCATCGTTGGCGATCGCCGAGGCGACCATCGCCATCTGCAGCGGGGTGGAGCGCACCTCGTACTGTCCGATCGCGCTCATCGCGGTCTGGGCCTCGTCGGGGGACTCGGGCAGCCGCGACGCCGTCACGGGCAGCGGGATCTCGAGAGGCTCTTCCCATCCGAAGTCGCGTGCCTTGCGCTCCAGCACGCCCCACCCGAGCGACATCCCGAGGTCCGCGAATGCGGTGTTGCAGCTGATCCGGAGGGCATCGGCCAACGGCAGCCGCTCGTCCGCTGCGCATTCGGCGCCCCCGTAGTTGCCGATGGTCGCGCTTGAGTTCGGAAGCCCGAGCTCCTGGGGCGCATACAACTCGGTGTCGGGCGTGTAGCCGCCCTCGAGGGCTGCGGCGGCGACCACGAGCTTGAACGTGGATCCCGGTGGGTAGGTGTCGCCGGCGATCGCGCGGTTGATGAGCGGACCGTCCTCGCGAGCCAGGAGCTCGGCGTAGTTCTCGTTGACGGTGGACGTGTCGTGACCGGCGAGCAGCGCAGGGTCGTACGTGGGGCTGGTCACCATCGCGAGCACCTCGCCCGTGGCGGGATCGAGGGCCACCACTGCACCCTCTTGGTCGCCGAGCGACTCCGCCGCCACCTGCTGCAGTTCCGACGAGAGCGTGGTCTCGACGGAGGCTCCCTGCTGCTGCTCTCCCGCGAAGAGGTTGCCTACCCGCGTCCAGAACAGCGCATCGGCCGAGCCGTTGAGCAGGGCGTTCTCCGTCTGCTCGAGCCCGCTGCGACCGTAGACGATCGAGTAGAAGCCGGTGGCCGCGGCGTACAGCTCCCCCTGCGTGTAACTGCGCTGGTAGTTGAAGGGATCGTCGACGGGCTCGGACCACACCACGGCCTCGCCGTCGACGACGATGGGTCCGCGGAAGTTGCCGTACTCGCGGTACAGGGTGCGGACGTTGCGCGGGTCCTGATTGAGGTCCTCGGCGCCGAGGACCTGGATGAAGGAGGCGGCGCCCATGAGTGCGAGAAAGAGGATGAGCACGACGACGGAGAGCCTGCGGGCGGGTTCGTTCATTCGGTCACCTCCGCAGCCGAGCGGCGGGCCTGGTCCGAGATGCGCAGCAAGAGCCCGACGACGATCCAGTTCGCCAGCATCGACGAGCCGCCGTACGCGAGCCATGGGGTGGTGAGGCCCGTGAGAGGGATCACCCGCGTCACGCCGCCGACGACGATGAATACCTGCAGCGCGAGCGCGAAGCCCAGGCCGCCCGCGACCAGCTTGCCGAACCCGTCGCGCACGCCGATCGAGGTGCGGAAGGCCCGCTGCACAAGGATGAGGTAGAGCGAGAGGATCGCCATCAGCCCGGTGAGACCCATCTCCTCACCGATGGACGCGATGATGAAGTCAGACTCGGCGTAGGGCACCAGGTCGGGGCGGCCCTCACCGAGGCCGGTGCCGAACAGTCCACCCGAGGCCATGCCGAACAGCCCGCGGACCAGTTGCTCCGAGGTCCCCGAGGAGTACAGCTCGGGATCGAGGGCGTTCAGCCACGCGTCGTAGCGTGCGCGGACGTGGGGGAAGACCGTGCCGGCGAGCACGGCGCCCGCGCCGAACATCGCGACGCCCGTCACCACCCAGCTGATCCGCTGCGTCGCGACGTAGAGCATGCCGAGGAAGATGCCGAAGAACAACAGCGACGCACCGAGGTCGCGCTGGTAGACCATCAGCATGAGCGCGGCCACCCACACCAGGAGCAGCGGACCCATGTCGCGCGGCCGCGGGAACCTCAGCCCCAGGAATCGCGGTCCCGCGAGTGCAAGGGTGTCGCGGTTGGTGACGAGGTAGCCCGCGAAGAACACCACCATCGCGATCTTGGCGAACTCGCCGGGCTGCAGCGAACGGCCGAACACGTCGATCCAGATGCGCGCGCCGTTGATTGTCACGCCGAGGCCGGGCACGAGGGGCAGCAGGTACAGCACCAGGCCCACCACTCCGGCGGTGTAGGTGAAGCGGCGCAGCAGTCGGTGGTCGCGGATCACGAACACGACCGTCATCGCGAGCAGCACACCAGCGACCGTCCAGCCCAGCTGCGCGTCGCCGAAGTCCGTCTCGCGGCCCCGGTACTGCGCATACGCGAAGTCGACGCGCCGGATCATCGCCAGGCCCACGCCGTTGATCGCGAGCACTGCGGGGATGATGACGGGGTCCGCGGAGGGTGCGTAGCGGCGCAGCAGCAGGTGGCATCCCAGCATGAGAGCGGCGGCGACGCCTGCGTAGATACCGAGCGGAACGAGTTCCAGGTAGTCCGCGTGGTAGTCCACGAGGGCGCGGGCCAGCACGATGATGGTCCAGGACAGGCCCATCAGGACGAGCTCGGGCCGCCGCCCGGTGCGGACCTGGAGTTCGGAGACGGTGGCCACTAGGTCTCGCCTTCCAGCGCGGTGGCGGACTCATCGGGCGAGGCGGTGGGGCTCGACGACGGTGATACGTCGGGGGCAGGCGCGGGCTGCGGCATCGGAGTGGGCAGGTTGGCCTCGAGCGCGAGGACGATCGCGCGCGCGCCGTCGAGCGTGTCCGCCCGGATCGTGTCGTCGATGCGCGTCTGCTGGTACGGAGCGAGGTCCTCGAGCGCAATGTCCGTGGTCTCCACGAGCGTATGCAACGCGATCACGGGCAGGTGCTCGGGTATTCCTCTGTAGATGGCCACGTCGCCGCCCGCCGAGCCCACGTAGTACTGGGTTTGGGTCCACGCGTAGGCGCCCGACGCTCCGCCGATGACGACCAGCAGGGCGGCGAGGGGCAGCAGCCACGGGCGTGCGCGGGTCCACCACACCGATGCTCGGGAGGGCTCCTCGTCGTCGTCGACCTCGTCAGGAGTCGACAGCCGCGCGGCCTTTCCCGCAGCCGACCGGCCGGCCGCGGACGGGCGGTGCCGGTCGCGTGCTGCGGATCCGACGATCTGCGACGCCGTGGGCGGTCCCACCCCGTCGGGCGAGGAGTCGATGTCGACCACATCCGCGACGATGCACGTGATGTTGTCCGGTGCCCCGGCGGAGAGCGCGAGGGACACGAGCGCATCCGCGCAGTCCGCGGGGTCGGACACCTCGACGAGGGTCTTGTGCAGCGTCTCGCGGCTCACCACCCCCGAGAGCCCGTCGGAGCACAGCATCCATCGATCGCCGGCCCGCGTCTCGCGCACAGAAATATCGACGGGGACGTCGGCATCGACGTCCCCGAGGACTCGCAGCAGCATCGAGCGCTTGGGATGGTGCTCGGCGTCGGCCGCGCTCAGGCGGCCGGTGTCGACGAGGTGTTGGACAAAGCTGTGGTCGGTGGTGACCTGATCGAGAGACTCGTCCCTCAGCAGGTAGGCCCGCGAGTCGCCGATGTGGGCCATGCACAGCGTTGAGCCGGCGCGCAGCAGCGCGGTGACGGTGGTGCCCAGCCCCGCCAGCTCGGGGTCGTTGTGGGCGCGATCCACGATCTCCGCGTGAGCGTCCGCGATCGCGGCCTTGAGCTCGTCGAGGGCGTCGTCCGGGCCGTGCGACTCGCCGTCGAGCCCTGCGAGGCGCCCCACGGCGATCGATGAGGCGATGTCGCCTCCCGCCGCACCGCCCATCCCGTCGGCCACCACCAGCAAGTGCGGACCCGCATAGGCCGAGTCCTGGTTGTTGGACCGGATCAAGCCTACGTCGGAGCGCGCGGCGAAGTGGAGACCGAGGAACATGTCAGATCCTCAGTTCGAGGGTGGTGCCGCCGAGGCGCAGCTTGTCCCCTCGCTTGAAAGGCATGGGGTCGTCGACCCGCTGATTGTCCAGGAAGGTCCCGTTGGTGGAACCGAGGTCCTCCACCATCCATCTGTCGCCTTCGGGGAAGATCCGGCAGTGCCGCGCGGAGCAGTAGTCGTCGTCGATCACGAGCGTGCACGTGGGCGAGCGGCCGATGAGGATGGGTGCCGAGCCGAGCGGGATCGTGGTGCCCTTGAGCGCCCCGGACGTGACGGCGAGGTGAGCGACCGCATCGTCCCTCGTGGACACGGATCCCGTACGCACGCCGGTGTTGGAGCGCGAAGGCGCTGCGACCTTCGCCGCGCGCGCGGCCACGGTCCGGCGGGACGCGCGCCCGCGCCCACGCGAGACAACACGGGTGCCGTAGAGGTCGGACCGCAGCACGCCGATCGCGGTGAGCACGAGTGCCCACAGCAGGATGAGGAAGCCGAACCTCAGCAGAGTGATGGAGAGCTCGCTCATGCCGCTACACGTCCTCGTCCACCGGGAGGCCGTCCCAGTACATGATCGTGGTGCGGCCCACGGTGATTGCGTTGCCGTCCAGCAGCGTGACCTCGTTGATGCGCTGCCCCTCGACCAGGGTGCCATTGGTTGACCCCAGGTCGGTGAGGATCGTGCCCTCGTCGGTCACCTCGAACCGGCAGTGCTGGCGAGAGACGCCGGTGTCGTCGACCACAATGTCGGACTCGGAGCCGCGCCCCACGACCGTCATCTCGCCCGTGAGGTGATAGCGGTCGCCGTCGATGTCCAGCAGGGGGTCGCGCGAGTGGTGGTCGTGAGCGGAGGCGGGTGCGGCCGGGCCGCGGGTGGTGCGGCTCGTGACGGCCAGCCGGCCGGTCGACAGCGACTCCTCCTCCGTGAACTCCACGCTGACCGCGCCCACGAAGCTGTAGCGCTGGCGCTCGGCGTGGTCGCGCAGCGCGTCCTCGAGCTCGTGCGCCAGCGCCTGCGCGCCCCAGGCCTCGATGGTCTCGTGGTCCGAGGGGCTCAGCGCGATCGAGTACTCGTTGGGAGCGACGGTGCGATTGCGGTCGACTGCGGCGGCGCGCGCGTCGCACTGACGGCGCACCGCGCTCGCAAGCTCCACCGGCTTCACGCCGGACTTGAAGGTCTTGGCGAACGCACCGTGGACGACGTTCTCGACGCCCTTCTCGAAGCGATCCAGGACTCCCATGGGTTGAATCGTATAGGTCCCGTGCCACATGCTAAAGTTGCTCGTCGCGCGCGAGTGGCGGAACGGCAGACGCGCTGGCTTCAGGTGCCAGTGTCCGAAAGGGCGTGGGGGTTCAAATCCCCCCTCGCGCACTACAACGAAGGCCCCTTCACCGGTTGATCCGGTGAGGGGGCCTTTGTCGTTCCGTGGGCATGCGATGTGACGCCCGGACGTGGGCCCTCGATGCGGGTGTGCGTTACCCGGAGACGGTGCTACTTGGCGATGAAGGCGAGGATGTCCTGGTCGAGTTCGGCCTGGAAGCCGCCGTAGATGCCGTGTGGGGCGCCCGGGTAAACCTTCAGGGTGCCGTGCTTCACCAATTCGGCGGACTTCATTGCTGAGGCGTCGATCGGGACGATCTGGTCGTCGTCGCCGTGGGCGAGGAAGATCGGCACGTCCAGCGCCTTCAGGTCCTCGGTGAAGTCCGTCTCCGAGAACGCCTTGATGCAGTCATATGCGGCGGCGAGGTTCACGAGCATGCCCTGGCGCCAAAACTCATCTTTCGCACCCTGGGATACCGTGGAGCCCGCACGGTTGGCTCCGAAAAATGCCTCAGTCAGGTCCTTGTAGAACTGCGAGGCATCCTTCAGAACGCCTGCGCGGATGTCGTCGAAGACTTCGATTGGGAAGCCGCCGGGGTTGCTGTCGGTCTTCACCATCTGTGGAGGCACGGCCCCGACCGTGATGACCTTGGCCACGCGGCCGACGCCGTGCTGAGCCGAGTAGCGAACGACTTCGCCACCGCCGGTGGAGTGGCCGATCACGACCAGATTCGTGAGGTCAAGGTGCTCGATCAGTTCCGCGAGGTCGTTTGCGTAGGTGTCCATGTCATTGCCGGTGTAGGTCTTGGCCGATCGCCCGTGGCCGCGACGGTCGTGAGCAATGGCGCGGTAGCCATTGTCGGCGAGAAGTTTGATCTCAACCTGCCAGGCGTCCGAACTGAGCGGCCAGCCGTGGCTGAGCAGCACGGGCTGCCCTTCTCCCTGGTCGGTGTAGTAGATCTCGGTTCCGTCGGTGGTGTTGAAGTAGGGCATCGCTTTTCTTCTTTCCTGGTTGGTGGTGTTGATGGTTGGTCGTATGTTCATTCGCAAAGTTCTAGGCGAATTCAAAGATGCGTTTGACGTCGATGGGCGAGTTCAGCGGCAAACCGGCGCCACAGACGGCGGTGCACGCTGCGCCACCGGGAGTCGCGCCAAGGAGCTCGGATGCCACGCTCAGCGCCGGGTTGTCCGAACCGCGCGCGGTCGGAGGACATGACACCGTCAACCTCTGCCGCACCGGTGTCATGGTTGAGGGAACCGATGACAGCAAGCACGTGGGTCGCGGCTGTCCCGGTGTACTGGCTCGCATCAACGGCGGTGTTTTCGACACTGTCCTTGCCGGTCGCAGGCAGAGTTCCATCGACGCATGCAAGTTGCCGATCGTCGATCACCAACACGTGATGCTCCGTTTCTGAGGCTTCTCGGGCGAGAGTGGATCGATGTCCGCGAAGACCACGACTAGCTCCTTATCATCGGCTCGCGACGGTGACCTGCGCTGTATCCGTCGACCCGGACACCGCGAGTTCCGTCTCGACGAAAAGGACCTCCCACGGTCCAGCCGAACAGAAATCGATGGTGTCTCGCGAGATTTCCGTTGCGGAGGCGACTTCTCCGTCACTGATGACGGCAATCGTCTGCCGGTCGTCGGCCTTGGAATAGTCGGGAGCATCTGACCATGCGAAGTTCAGACGGCTCTCGATCAGTTCGGTCGACTCGTAGGGACAAATCACCAGGAAGGACGATCCGTCTACTCCTTCGACCTCGGACAGTGCAAAGGAGCCGCCAGCAGAGCCGCGGATGGCCGTCTTCAACTCGGACTCGAGCAATCCTGTGGTGGCGCACCCCGCAAGCAGCAGCGTTGGCAGGAGTGCGGCGGCGGTCCGTCGCCGATTGACCATTCGTAAAGCTCCAAGTGAGTCGGGGCCGAGACGATGGGGCGCGCGCATGGCTAGGCGGCTTCATCCGCGAGCGAGATGCTCAGCGAACTGATTCCGGCGTTGCCGAGCGCGAAAACGTAGCGGAAGGTCAGCGGACTGTTGGGGTAGTCGCCGTGTCCCTTCGCTATCAACGTGTAGGCGTTACCGTCGACCGTCGTGTCGACGGTCTCGAGGCGGATCGCTGGCGTCGTCCTGAACCATTGAGCGATCGCCGGCCTGCCGACGTGCTCCGTGTTTTCGTCGGTGACTCGCCCGTCCGGCGCGAAGAGAGCGGCTAGCGCCTCCCCGTCGTGCGCATCCATGGCGTTCTTCGCGTCAGATACCAATGAGTCAAACGTATTCATGAAGTTGCTCCCTTTAGTTGTGTTATCGCGGTACTTCGCGGTATTGAGTTACTGCGCGACCGAACAGTGTGTAATGGCGAGGCAGCGTCCTGGGGTGCAGGACCTGTACCGAATAGGTGAGGTGCCATGGCTGTCTCATCCGCGAAGGAATGCCGCAACTTCTCCAGCGCGTGCTGGCTCACATCCCTCTCCTAAGGATGATCCTGGCCCGTCTGGGTGCTACTCCCACACGAGGACGCCAGGGTCGTAGCGCCCGCTGTTCCGGGAAGGTCCAATCGAAGAAGACTGCCGCGATGCGCACCCCCGTGGTCACAGCAGCAGAGATGAGGCCCGCGACAGGCACCGGCGTATCGATCTGGACGAGAACGATGAGAGCGGCCGCCCCAGCACCTGCAGCCACGGCGTAGAGGCTCCCCACGTGAAGAATGGAAATCGGTCGATTCAGGATGAGGTCGCGGAGTATTCCCCCTCCGATAGCGCCAATGACGCCCACCACCAGCGCGCCGACGCTTCCGACACCGAGGGAGAGCGCTTTTGAGGCAGCGATGGCGCCGAAGAGTCCCATGACGACCGCGTCGAGAACCGTGAGCAGCCAGCCCGTCCGTGCCAGTAGCGGGTGCAGCGCCATCCCGAGGATCGCAGATGCCCCTGCGACCAACAGGTACCAGTTGACCCACACCACTACGGGCGGCTGATTGAGGACGACGTCCCGGAGCAGACTTCCTCCGAGCGCTACGGTGAGGCCGATGACGATGACCCCCAGCACATCAATGCGGTGATCCTTCCGTCCCGCCGCGAACAGTGCGCCCTGGACGCCGCCGAGTGCGGCGGCCAGCAGTTCGACCCACAATGTCACCTGGAACTGCACAATGCCCATCGTGTCCTCCAGACTTGCCGGGCCGGCTCGCGCGGTCGCAAGCCGGCCCGGGTTGGTTACGCGATGAGTTCGTGAGGGGCGCGAGCGAGCGCAGTCTCGGCGGCATCGTTGATCACGTCTGAGACCACTTCGGCCTGAGTGAGGTACACCGCGTGGCTGCCGGGCGTGGTGGTAATCGCCGCGCCGGCACGCTGCGCCATGTGCTGGAGCATCGCTTGGTCGAATGCCTTGTCCTCGGTGGCGATGACCGCCCAGCTGGGCTTGCTGCGCCATGCGGCGGTGGTGACAGCGGCTCCGAATACCGCCATGTTCACGGGTACCTGGGCATCGCGCAGGAATGCTGCGTCGGCATCGCTGGCATCCGCGGCGAAGCCGGTCTTGAACTTCTCGTCGTTCAGGAACCCGAACCCGTCGTCACCGATGTCGATGACAAATTCGGGCGTCGCAGCGAAGCCCTCGTACTGCTGCCCAGATGTCTCGCCTGAATCCGGGATGAGTGCTGCCACATAGACGAGGCCGGCCGCGTTGTCGTGCGTGCCCGCCTCGGTGATGACCGTGCCACCCCAGGAGTGCCCGACGAGGATGGCCGGGCCATCCAACTTGTCGAGAACTCTCTTGGTTGCCGCTACGTCGTCCTCGAACGAGGTAAGCGGGTTCTGAACGATAGTCACCCGGTAGCCGCGGTTTGTGAGGTTGTCGTGAACCCGGCGCCAGCCGGATCCATCCGCGAACGCGCCGTGAACAAGCACGACGTTCCTGATTCCGTTGTGGGCCATGATTTCCTCCTTTTCGGGCCTCGCTCCCGGTTGGGGTTGAGGCATCTGTGTCGGCTCGTGCCGACCGGTGATACGCAATATATTGCATGTGAACCTTGTTGGCAAGGTTCGGGTCGGATTTGCTCCAGGGGCAGCGGTGTGTGCAATATATGGCATGCCGATCCCGCCTAACACTGCTGGAGTAAGTCGTTCCCTCCTTCGAGACGACGTCTACCGACGACTCCGTGACGCGATCGTCGATGGCACTTTCGCGCCAGGCGAGCAACTGAGGGATGGCGAACTCGCAGACTGGCTCGACGTGAGTCGCACCCCTGTACGCGAGGCCCTGTTGCGCCTTGCGAACAGCGGGTTGGTTGTTGCGCTACCAGGCCGATCAACCACCGTGACGGCCATCGACGCCAAGGCAGTGCGAGATGCCCGCGACGTCATAGCAGCCATGCACTCACTAGCGGCGCAACAGGTAGCTGGCCGGCTCTCGGATGAAGACCTGGAACGCATGAGGGAAGCGAACCGCCGGCTGACCGAAGCGCTGAACGCCGGCGATGTGCAGGCGGCTTTGGACGCCGACGATGATCTGCACGATGTACCCGTCGCCGCTACAGGCAACGCTGCTCTGGCATCAGTGATCGACCACTTCGGCCCAGTAGTACGTCGGGCAGAACGGATCCGCTTCGATCGCGACGGGGCTACTTCTGAGAAGCTACACGAGCAACTGATCGAGGTCCTGGCGACGGGGAACACGGAGCAAGCAGCAGCGATCGCATTCGACATCTGGTTCAGCCTTCCCGCTGAGGAAAGTGCCGACTCGTAGTTGGTGCCGCAAACGGGATCCGAGACGGAAGACGCGCAGTGCGGCGTGGGCGGCAGACTGCACGCCCCGGCCCCGATCGGGGCGGTGCTGCTACGGCCCAGTCACCACCGCTGACTACCGCAACTGCTGTGACCCTGAGCGGACGTCTGCCCGACGGCCTGCCCGAGTCGTTCTTCGAAGGAACTCTCGACCATACAAGCCGCGAGCCGCTCGCACCTCACGTGACGTGGAGCGGGGCCGGCTTGTGCCTCCCGTTGTTGCTCACACCTACATCGATGCCGCCACATTGGCCAACTATCGGGGGCTTCCGGGGGCCTCCCAAGCCTCTCTGGACGACCGTGGGCACGCAAGCCTTTCAGGGCTCGCTATTCCACGCCGGCGGCGTCGAGCAGTGCTTCCACAGCGTGCAGCACGCTGAGCGGATAGGACCCGGTCAGTAGCGAGTAGTCGGCGGCTCCGGTATGTATCACTGTGAGTTCTTCGGCCAGACGATCGCCCTCGTGAATGCCCGCGATGGCCGCCTGGCGTCGCACGTACTTGGTCAGTTCGCTCTTCTGGAGATGGGCCACCTCGACCGCGGCATGCGTCGGATCCCGCAACTCTGTAGCGACGTTCACGAAGAAGCACCCTGAGAATTCCGGCCGGGTGGCGTAGGCGCGCTGGGCTTCGAAGATCCCAAGGAGCCGTTCACGCACCGATCGGTCGTCGTGCTCGGCGGGGAGGTCAGCGACTGCCATCTCGCGACTGTCCTTGAGCACGGCCACGAGCACATCCATCTTCGATGGGAACAGTTGGTACAGGGTCTTCTTCGAGATGCCGGAGGTCGCCGCCAAGCGGTCTACGCCGACGGCGTGGAAACCCTCGCGATGGAACAGCTCCGACGCGTGTTGGAGCACTCGCTCCCGCGTTTCCTCCGCAGTCATAGCATCAGGCTACCACCCGGAAACAGAACGGTTTCCATCTTGCAGGGCACCGGAAGCGCATTGGTGCGGCGCGCGGCGCCGGCCGGAAACCGATTAGTACTCAGGCCGGAATAAGTTGGGAAACCGATCGGTTTCCATCCTCGCTAGAGGTGCACGGCCTTGTCGGATCGGCGAGAGCTGCGGCACCACACCCACGCGAAAGGAAGATAGCGACATGCCAAATCTGCAAGAGCGACTTCGCTTGCCCGCCTTCGAGGCGACCAACCGTGTCTTTATGGCCCCCATGACCCGGATGCGCGCGCCCGAACCGGCGGACGCGCCGACCGAACTGCACCAGGAGTACTACCGCCAGCGCGCAGGCGCGGGGCTTATCGTCACCGAGGGCACGCAGATCACTCTGGAAGGGAAGGGCTACTCCGGAGCCCCCGGCATCTACACCGACGAGCAGGTAGCTGCGTGGCGCAAAGTCACCGAGACGGTGCACGAAGCCGGTGGGCGCATCGCGGTTCAACTGTGGCACGTCGGTCGCATCACCCATCCCGACGTGCACGGCGGCGAACCGGGCGTCTCGGCGAGCGCGCTTCCGTTCCGCGGGCGCACCAACATTAAGGACGCCGATGGCAACGTGATCTCCGTCAGCGCCCCGACTCCTCGGGAACTCCGCGTTGATGAGGTGCCCCGGCTACTCGAGGACTACCGCCGCGCGACCCGGAACGCGCGGGCGGCGGGGTTCGACATGGTCGAGATCCACGCAGCGAACGGCTACTTGCTGCAACAGTTCATGTCCATCAGCAGCAACGTGCGCACGGACCAGTACGGCGGCTCGCTGGAGAACCGTGCGCGCCTGCCGCTCGAGGTGGTCGACGCGGTCATCGGCGAGTGGGATGCAGCGCACGTGGGCATCCGACTGTCGCCGATGATCAAATTCGAGGGACTTGACGACGCAGACGGCAAAGAGATGGGGCTGTACATGGCCAGCCAGCTCGCCGACCGTGGCGTCGGCTACTTCCACCTGTGCGAGCCCGACTGGGCGGGCGGCCCGTCGCTTGACGACGAGTTCCGCACCGCGCTGCGCGATCAGTTCCCCGGCATCATCATCGCCGCAGGCAACTACGACGTCGAAAAGGCCGCGCGGGTACTCGGGGCGGGGTGGGCCGACGCCATCGCATTCGGGCGACCGTTCATCGCGAACCCGGACCTGCCCGCGCGCCTCGAGGCCGGCGCGGAGCTCAACAGCGTGGACTTTGACCGCGTCTACGGCGGGGAGGCAGCCGGATACACCGATTACCCGGCGCTGCAACTCACACACTGAGCGATTGCGGCATCTCTCCGCCGCAAGCGTTCCGGCTCGTCGCGATGACCACCCGCATTCGGGCGGGCAGCGTGGGCACGGCACTCGGGCCGCGCACACGCTGCCCGTCCTCGGTCTGCTGCGGCACAGGCCTTGTCGGCTCCGCCCGGCCGACCGGGGCGCGTCGTAGCTTCGCAATGCTCTCCGTTCGAGGTGCGTTCGACGTGGCGTGTCGCTCATGGGGTTTAACGCGGTAAGCGCGGGCGGGGAAATCGACTGAGCCGCCGTGGGAAACGGACATGGAGGCTCGGTCATTGTGCCTCGTAGTCGAATTTTCCGTATCGCCCACTACAGCGAAGGCCCCTTCACCGGTTGATCCGGTGAGGGGGCCTTTGTCGTTCCCGCCCGGGCGCGTCAGGCGTCCGCATGGAGAGGTCTCTCGCTGGCAATGCTCCGACGTTCTCGCGCTAGCACAGTCCGGCCCCGATGGCCGTTCCGGTCTGTCCCAAAGTTTGTTGAGTGGGTCACCTCTACCCTCAGCGGTCGTCCCGGCGTGTGTGCGTGGCGTGACCCCGGAGGCGGGCGGTTTGGTGGGCAACCACAGCGGATGTGCGGGCTACGCTGGCTGGGCGAAGCTCGATGAGGAGCCGCCGGCAGCTGCCCGGTCGTCGAGCCACAGGTTCTTGACTACGGAGGAGGCAGTGATGACGCAACCGGTGCGGGTGGGTATCGCAGGTCTGGGCTTTGGGGCTGAGTTCATCCCCATCTATCGCGACCATCCAGATGCGGTGATGTCCGCGATTTGCCAACGCAACGAGGAGTCTCTGGGACGCATCGGTGACGCGTTCGGCATCCAGCAGCGGTTCACAAGCTTCGAGGACCTGATTGCCGACCCGGAGATCGATGCGGTTCACATCAACACGCCGATCCCGAACCACGCCGAACAGTCGATCGCCGCGCTGCGGGCAGGCAAGCACGTCGCCTGCACGGTGCCGATGGCCACGACGCTCGAGGAGTGTCGTGCGATCGTCGACGCGTCCCGGGAGTCGGGCAAGAACTACATGATGATGGAGACCACCGTCTTCTCCCGTGACTTCCTCTACGTACAGGATCTGGTGCGTTCCGGGAAGATCGGGCGGCTGCAGTTCCTTCGAGGAGCTCACCAACAGGAGATGGCCGGGTGGCCGGGCTACTGGGAGGGGCTGCCTCCGATGCACTACGCGACCCACGCAATCAGCCCGCTGCTGGCGCTGGCCGGTGGCGCGCTCGCAGAGTACGTCGTGTGCCTGGGCTCCGGTCGCATCTCGCCGGAACTCACGGCGAAGTACGGCTCGCCCTTCGCGGTCGAGAGCGCGCTCGTCAAGGTACGCGACCTCGAACTCAGCGGGGAGATCACCCGGTCGCTCTTCGAGACCGCTAGGGAGTACGTGGAGAGCTTCTCGGTCTACGGCGACCTGGCCTCCTTCGAGTGGGAGCAGGTCCACGGCAGCGGTCCGGTGCTCTTCACCGGCGAGCACGCCGAGCACGTCGAGGTGCCCGACTACGCGCACCTGCTACCCGAGCCGATCCAGCGTTACACGACCAAGGGCGTGTACGACGAGGAGCACGCTCACCTGTCGTTCCAGCAGGGCAGCGGTCACGGCGGTTCGCACCCCCACCTCGCCCACGAGTTCATCCGCAGCATCGTCGAGGAGCGCCCGTCGGCGGTCGACGCGGTGACGGCAGCGAACTGGACATCGGTGGGCATCTGCGCGCACGAGTCGGCCATGGCCGGTGGCGTGCGCGTCGATCTGCCGGTCCTGGACCAGGGCGGTGCGGCATGACTACCCGTTGGCCGATCGCCGCCAGCACGTTCATCTGGCACTCGCCGCTGACCACGCAGATCCTCGAGGAGCGACTTCCTCAACTCGCTGACTGGGGATTCGACGGCGTCGAGCTACCCCTGGACCAGGTGGGCGACTGGGACGTGGAGCGGATCGGCGAGCTCATGGCCGAGCTGGGCCTCCGCTCGGCCGTGTGCACGGTCTTCTCGCCCGGCCGCGAGTTGGCCGCGGCGCCCGCCGAGACCCAGGCGAACACCCTGGACTACGTGCGCTCGGCGATCGACGTCGCCGCCGCACAAGGCAGCGGGCTGGTGATCGGCCCCACGTACTGCTCGGTCGGACGGGCGTGGCCTCTCGACGCCGACGACCGCCGCCGGCTCAACAGTGAGTTGCGCGACAACTACCTCCGGCTGATCGACCACGCGGGCCCGCTCGGTGTGAAGCTGGCGATCGAGCCGCTCAACCGGTACGAGTCGAGCGTGTTCAATACGACCGAGCAGGTGTTCGACGTCATTGGAGACCTCGACCCCGACGTCATCGGGCTCGGTCTCGACACCTATCACATGAATATCGAGGAGCGGACGTTCGCAGGCGCCCTGCGCCTGGCCGGCGACCGACTCCTGCACCTGCAGGTGTGCGGGACCGATCGCGGGGCGCCCGGCGGCGACCACACGCCCTGGGACGAGGTGTTCACGACGCTCAGGGAGATCGGCTACGCCGGCATGCTCGGGATCGAGTCGTTCACCGCGGAGAACGAGTCGATGGCCAAGGCCGCGTCGATTTGGCGTCCCCTCGCCGCGTCTCAGGACGAGCTCGCCGTCGAGGGGCTTGCGTTCCTGCGGCAGTCGACTGGGACGGACTGAGCCCGGCCCGACCCGCCGAACCGAGACCGACCGAGGAGCTACCAAGCCCAGCGACCGCCCGGGCTGTGCCCCTTCACACCGTCATCGGGTGCCATCGGTCCCGTCCCCGCAGGCGATATGCACGTGACCAGCGGCTTCTGAAACGCCCGTCACCCATTCAACGTGCCCGGACGCCAACGATGTACACCCGCCCCGTGGGAAATCGCTCGGTCGCGCGTGGACAGCGGGCACGCAACCCACGATGACACCCCAAGTACATGAATTCTCCGTACACCCCACAACAGATAAGGCCCGTTCACCGGTCGATCCGGGGGCTTTGTCGTTCCCGCCCGGATCGTGTCAGCTGTCTACTTTGCGCACCGAGTCGCGGTCGCGCAGCGGCATGGGGATCAAGTGGACACCGGCGCCGGGGGCGGGGTCCTCCGACTTGGCGCGGTCGTGCTCGATGACGTCCACCACGAGATCGGCCGCCCGCTTGCCCATGGCGCGGTGGGGCAGCGCGAACGTGGTGAGTCCCGGGCGCAGCCACGCGGCGATCGAGGCGTCGTCGAAGGACACCACCGACACGTCGCCGGGTATCGACAGTCCGTGCTCCTGTACTGCCTGATAGGCGCCCATCGCGAGCCGGTCGTTGAAGCACACCAGCGCCCCGGGGACGCCATCGTCCAGCAGTGCGCTCGCGGCCCGATAGCCCTCGGGCGGCAGCCACTGGTTGATGTCGCGGCCCGATGCGGGGGCCAGGTTGTTCTCTCCCAGGACTTCGAGGATCCCCGCAAGGCGCTGTCGTGCCGCGCTCGAGATGGTGCGGACGTCGTCCGGCCCCGGCCCGGCACCGATGAGGTGGATGTCGCGGTGCCCGGCCTCCACCAGGGTCAGCGCGGCGTCGCGGCCCGCCTGGTGCTCGGCGGGAAGCACCACCGGCAGTGCCGCGTCGTCCTCGGTCGCAATGTTGAGCAGGACCGCAGGGGTGCGGGTGAGCTCGGCTGGCAGGTCTCGACCATGGGTCAGCATCGAGGCCAGGATCACGCCGTCGACCTGGCGGTCGAACATGGCATCGAGGAGTTGGCGCTCGAGTGTGGTGTTGCCGCCGGTCTCGCCGACGAACACCATGAAGCCCCGGTCACGGGCGGCCTCGATGGCGCCCTTGATCATTTCGCCCGCGAGGCGCGACGAGGCAACCGAGTCGGAGATGAAGCCCAGCGTGCTGGAGTGGCCCTTGCGCAGTCCGACGGACACGGCGTTGGGGCGATATCCGAGCCTCGCGGCGGCGTCGCGCACTCGTTGCTGGGAGCTCGCGGAGATGCGCACCGCGGTGCCACGGCCGGAAAGCACGAGTGAAGCGGTCGAGACGGCAACCCCGGCCTCCGCGGCGACGTGGGCGAGTGTCACCCTGCTGCTGGCCACGCCACCCTCCTCCTGTTCGCTCCCGTAGCGATGCCCACCAGGGCCATAACGATTCAGCCACCTTATGGCATCCAGGTTGACAGCATGCCAGGACGTGAGCGAGGCTAGCGCTTGCTAGTTCGGTTTAGCACCAGCGCCCAAGACTTGGGCAGGAGAGGAATGGGAGACAACGATGTCCCAGACACCAGTCACAACCCGCGCCACCAGGCGGCGCACAGTGCGCTTCGCTGCAGTAGGAGCGGCAGGGCTGCTGGCCCTCGCCGCATGTTCCCCTCCGGGCGGCGACAACGAGGCCGAGGAGACTCCCGACGCGACGAGCTCCGTCACGACCACTCCCACGGGTGAGATCAGCTGCGGAACCGAGCCCGTCACCGTCGAGGCCTACGTCGAGACCGGCTTCCCGGTCTTCGCGGAGCTCGCCGCCGAGTTCGAGAACCAGCACGAGAACGTGACGTTCAACATCCGGGAGGACCAGTTCGCGGTCATCACGCAGAACGCCCCGCGCATCCTGGCGGACTCCGAAACGGACATCATGCGCCTGCCGCAGATGTCGGAACTCGCGTCCGACGGCCTGCTCATGGACCTCGACTCCTACGCAGAGTCCTTCGGTTGGGACCAGTGGCCCTCGTCGCAGCTCGAGCAGATGCGCGTTGACGAGGAAGGCCGCCGTGGCAGCGGGCCCCTGTATGCGATGGGCCTCAACTACTCCATGACTGGCGTGTTCTACAACCTCGAGCTCGCGGAGCAGATCGGCATGACCGAACCCCCGGCCACGCTCGACGAGTTCGACGCCTACCTGCAGGCGGCCGCGGACGAGGGGCTGACCCCCATCCATCAGTTCAACGGTGGCGCGACCGGCGGGCTCGCCTTCCCACTACAGGCGCTCATGGCGTCCTACGGGGACCCGAGCGCGATCAACTCGTGGGTCTACCAGCAGGAGGGTGCGGACATCGACACCGAGGCGAACCTGCAGGCCACGGAGCACCTCAACGGCTGGATCGAGTCGGGCTACCTCGCGGACGACATTAACTCGATCGACTACGCGCAGATGATGAGCCGGTTCATCGAGGGCGAGAGCGTCTTCATCTTCAGCGGCGACTGGGAGTCTGGCAACCTCGACACCCAGATGCCGGGCAACGCTGGCTTCTTCCTCATGCCCCCGCTGGAAGAGGGCGGCCAGTTGGGCGCCATGTCCGCTCCGCTCACCTACGGAGTGTCCGCGAACGCAGCCAACCCCGACTGCGCTGCGACGTTCCTTGACTGGGTGGCGACCGATGAGACCGCGCGCACGATCGCGGTCGAGGTCGGCGGCTCGCACCCCATGGGCCCGGCCGATGCGTTCATGCCCGAGCTCGACGAGTCCTCGGTGACTGCTCAGACCCTTGCTGCGGGCGCCACGGTGGCCGAGAACAACGGCACCATGGACTTCATCGCGAACGCGACGGGCTCCATCTACGCACAGAGCTGGACCCCTCAGCTGCAGAACCTCGTCGCGGGCCGCACCACGCCTGAGGAACTGCTGTCGAGCGTCCAGTCTGACTATCTCGAGCAGATTGGCGAGTGACCTGACTCATGTCTACGTCCTGGCGCACCACGGATAGGGCCACAGCCCTCCCGTCCGCTCCAGGGTCGTCAGACGACCTCCGCCGCAGGCGCCGTGCCGACAAGGTGCGGCGCCTGCGGGTGGGGCTGCCGGGGCTGCTTCTCGTGGCACCGGCGCTCGCGTTCTACGGAGTGTTCGTGCTGCGGCCCCTGGCGGCCACGGTGCAGTACTCCTTCTATGACTGGAACGGCATCAGCACGGCCACTTTCGCTGGGGTGGACAACTATGTGCGGCTGTTCACGGACCCGGATCTGCTCGGGCCGATCCTCAACGCGCTCCAGCTCATCGTGTACTTCTCGTTCGTCCCGGTCGTGTTCGGCGTGATCGCGGCCGCGATCATTCGCAAGATGGGGGCGAGCCGCCTCGCGGGCATCTCTCGTACCGTGCTGTTCCTCCCCCAGGTCATCCCGCTGGTGGCCGCAGGCATCATGTGGACATGGCTGCTCGCCACGGACGGTGCGGTCAACCAGGTTCTGCGTGTGATCGGGCTGGACGGCCTCACGCGCGCCTGGCTCGGAGACTTCGACACCGCTTTGCCCGCCGTCGGCGTGATTGGGGCCTGGGTCAACGTCGGGCTCTGCATGCTGCTGATGCTCGCCGGCATGACCAAGGTCGACCCGTCCCTGTACGAGGCCGCGCGCCTCGATGGCGCGGGTCCCATCCGCGAGTTCGTCTCCGTGACGCTGCCCGCAGTGCGCCAAGAGCTCGGTGTCGCGATCATCATCACGGTGATCAGCGCGCTGCGCAGCTTCGACATCATCTTCATCTCGACCCAAGGCGGTCCCGGCAGCTCCACGATGGTGCCCGGCCTCGAGATCTACTACCTCGCGTTCTTCGAGCGAGAGATCGGTCAGGCCTCGGCGCTCGCCGTGGCGCTGACGGCGCTCGTGCTCATCGTGGTCCTCCCGCTCAACCGCCTGACCCGATCGGACAGCGACTCATGAACACCACCGCTCGCGAGCTCTGGACGGGGCGGATCCTCCTCATCGTCGTGATGGCGGTGACCATCGTTCCGTTCGTGAGCCTGTTCATCACCGCCCTGCACCCCGCTGGAACGTACCCGCCCGGGCTGTCCCTGCCCGAGGAGTTCCACTGGAACAACTTCGTGCTCGCGTTCCAGTCCGCGAACATGGGCGCACTGCTCCAGTCGAGCTTTCTGATCGAGCTCGGCGTGGTTCCCGTCGCGATCCTGATCGCCACGCTCGCCGGCTTTGCCTTGGGTCACCTCAACGTGCCCTTCAAGCGCACGCTGTTCATCATCTTCGTGCTGGGCCTCACGCTGCCGTTCGAGGGCATCATCGTGCCGCTGTACTACCAGATGCGCGACTATGGCCTCCTCAACACCCAACTCGCGATCATCCTGCCGCTGATCGGGCTCTTCATGCCGTTCGCGGTGATGTGGATGCGCGCACATTTCGTCAACATGCCTACCGAGCTATCGGAGGCCGCCCGCATGGACGGTGCCAGCACGTGGCAGCTGTTCTGGCGCGTGCATGTGCCGCTGTCGCGCCCGGCCATCGCGTCCCTCGCGATCCTGCTCTTCCTGTGGACGTGGAACCAGTTCCTGCTCGCCATCGTGCTGGTGGACGATCCGGAGAGGCGCACCATGGCCGGCGCCCTCGGCGCCTTCCAAGGCCAGTGGGGCACGGACATCCCTCTGCTGTGCGCCGGTTCGCTGCTGATCCTCACGCCCACCCTGATCGTTTTCCTCGTCTTCCAGCGTCAGTTCGTCGCCGCACTGTTGCAAGGGGCGGTCAAGGGATGACGGAGGTGCCCGTGCGCCCCCCGTTCGACCCCGAGGTGGCCCGAGCGCTGGCGCAGCAAAGCGACGTGGTGATCACCACGATGAGCAGCGCGGACATTCCCCGGGTGCGCGCGCTGGGCGCAGCCGTGACCCCGGCGACGCCTCCGGCGGCGCTCGGCGGGTTTGATCGGTACGAGTTGATGGCGCCCGCGCAGGGCTTGGGTCACGCCGTGCACGTCGTGGTGCTCGCTCCCCCCGCCGAGGGCACCGTGCCCGTGTTGGTGTTCCTGCACGGCGGCGGAATGATTGCCGGCACTGCCGACTCGGACCTGGAGGCGATGGCGGAACTCGCGCACCAGACCGGATGCGCGGTGGCGTCCGTCGAGTACCGGCTCGCACCGGAGCAGCCCTACCCCGCGGCGTCTGACGACGTCGTCACCGCACTCGAATGGCTCGCCTCCGGAGACGCACCGCGGGCGCTGGATCCCGCGCGCATCGTGCTCGCAGGCATCAGCGCCGGTGGGGGGCTGGCTGCCGCCGTCGCGCTGCGATGCCGCGACACGAACGGCCCGGCCTTAAGCGGTCTGATGCTGATGTGCCCGATGCTCGACCACCGTTCGGACTCACCGTCCGCACGTCAGATGATCGGCGCGGGCTCGTGGGATGCGACGGCGAATGCCACGGCGTGGGAGGCCTACCTGGGCGGTGCGGAACCGACGTCTCACGCCTCGGCCGCGCTGGCAGAAGACCTGTCGGGGTTGCCACCTGTGTTCATCGACGTAGGCTCGGCAGAGACGTTCCGTGACGAGTGCATCGACTTCGCGTCCCGCGTGTGGCTGGACGGCGGCGATGCAGAGTTGCATGTGTGGCCTGGCGGCGCACACGCGTTCGACATGCTCGCGCCGTGGGCCCGCATGGCCCGCACGGCCCGAGACACTCGAGAAGCGTGGTTGCGGCGCCTGCTGACCCGCCTTCCCTCTGCGTGACCCTGAAGGAGCACTCATGACCATCCCGGCCGCTGGGGGACCCCAGCTCATCACCTACATCGACCGCCTCGCTGGCGACCTCGACGGCCTGCAGGACGCCATGCGCGGCCCCCTCGCGGGGGCCTTCGAGGGCGTGCACCTGCTGCCGTACTACACCCCCTTCGACGGCACCGATGCGGGCTTCGACCCCACCGACCACACCCAGGTGGACCCGCGCCTGGGAACGTGGCAGGACGTCCGTGCGCTCGGCGCGGACCACACGGTCATGAGTGACGTGATCGTGAACCATGTGTCGTCGAGCTCCGCGATGTTCCAGGACGTCGTCGAGCACGGCCGCGCCTCGCGCTGGGCGCCCATGTTCATGACGCTGTCCTCGCTGTTCCCGCAAGGAGCGACCGAGCAGGACCTGGCGCGCATCTATCGGCCGCGACCCGGCATGCCTTTCACCACTATCACACTCGGCGGCGAGCGCCGGCTCGTGTGGACCACGTTCACGCCTGACCAGATCGACCTGGATCTGCGCAGCGACGTCGCGTGGGAGTACTTGACGAGTGTGATCGACGCGCTCACCTCGGCGGGTGTCACGATGCTGCGTCTCGACGCCGTGGGATACACCGGCAAGGAGGCAGGCACGTCGTGCTTCATGACCGAGCCCGCATCGCGCTACACGCAGCGCATCCTGGAGCTCGCGCATGAGCGAGGCGCCTCGGTGCTCCTCGAGATCCACGGCCACTACCTGCAGCAGGTCGAGATCGCGCGCAGCGTCGACTACGTTTACGACTTCGCGCTGCCCCCGCTGGTGCTGCACGCGCTGCACGCCCGCGACCTCCGACCGCTCGAGGCGTGGTTCGAAGTGCGCCCCGCGAACGCCGTGACGGTGCTCGACACCCACGACGGCATCGGCATCGTGGACGTGGGCGCCAACGACCTGCGCCCCGGCGATCCCGGACTGCTGAACCCCTCACAGATCGACGCGCTCGTCGAGTCGATTCACGATGCGAGCGGTGGCACCAGCCGGGCAGCGACGGGTGCCGCAGCCTCGAACCTCGACCTCTACCAGGTGAACTGCACGTTCTACGACGCGCTGGGCCGCGACGATGCGCGCTACCTGCTCGCGCGGCTCATCCAGCTCATGACGCCCGGCATCCCCCAGGTCTACTACGTGGGCCTGCTGGCGGGCACGAACGACATGGAGCTGCTCGAGGCCTCGGGCGTCGGGCGTGACGTGAACCGGCACTACTACTCAGGCGAAGAGATCAGTGCGGCGATCCAGACCCCGGTGGTGGCCGCACAGCTCGACGCGCTGCGCCTGCGCCGCACCCACGGCGCGTTCGCCGGCGAGTTCACGTCCGCCTTCACCGACACCACCCTCACGATGCGCTGGAGCCGCAGTGATCAGCACCATGGCGACCAGGAGGTGGTGCTGCAGGCGGACGTCGCTGCGGGCACCTTCTCGCTGCGCGCGAGCGGGCGCGAGAACGCGATCGTCTGCGACCACGCCACTGTGTCCTCAGCACGCTAGGACCTCGACGCACTAGAGGCACGCGACGGACGACGGCCCCCACCCCGGTGATCCCGGGATGGGGGCCCTCGCCCTTGCGGAGGTAAGCGCCCCTACCGCGCCGCCTCCACGACTGCGGGCGCGAACACGTCCAGGTCGCTGGGGTTGCGCGAGGTCAGCAGGGTCCAGCCCTCCTTCTCGCAGCGCTGCAGCTCGACGTCGTCCCACTCCGCTCCGGCGTTGCGGAGGTCGGTGGTGAGCGAGGGGTACGAGGTGGCCATCTTGCCGCGTGCGACATCCGCCTCGGCAAGCAGCCAAGGGCCGTGACAGATCGACGCGATGGTGCGCCCGTCTGCGGCGAAGGACCGCACGAGCGCGACAGCCGACTCGTCCATGCGCAGATTGTCGGCGTTGATGGTGCCGCCGGGGATCACCAGGACGGCGTGATCGCCCATCTCCGCGTCCGCGAGCACCACGTCGGGCTCGAAGGTCTCTCCGGGGTCCTTGTCGCTGACGAGCGACTGCACCGGACCTTCCTCCGAGGCGGCGAGAGTGAAGTCGACACCGGCGCCGCGAAGCGCCTCGATGGGCTTCTTCAGTTCGTCCTGCTCGACCCCGTAGTTGGTCGTGATGATCAGTGCACTCACTGTGCTCTCCTCTCGTCGGCGGATGTTGGGTCCACGCCTGGCGTCAACCTCGTGCGGGCTCTCAGACATTTCTCAGACTCGGCTCAGTCCGCGTCGCCGTCGAGATACAGCCACCGACCGTCCTCGCGCACAAACCGGCTCCTCTCCTTCATGGATTCCAGCGCACCGTCCTGCTGCTCCCACAGCGCGGTGAACGTCACCGTGCCCGTGCCGTCGGACGCGCCGCCATCCGTGGCGGCGTTCACGACGAGCCCGCGCCAGTGCACGCCAACAAGGTCCAACGCCGCGGGCCGCGTGGATGGATGCCACGTGCGCAGCAGGTAGTCCTCGTCGCGGCGCACATACGCGGTGTAGCGCGATCGCATGAGCGCCGATGCGGTCGTCGCCTCGCGCTCCCCGCGCAGCAGGGGGCGGCAGCAGTCCGCATACGTCGACTCAGATCCGCAAGGACACGCGAGCGCCATCACGCCTCCCCAAGGCTGGTCACTTCTACGGCTCTTGGGTGCCGTTCAGCACGTCGCTTGGTCACTTGTACGCGCGAGCAAGGGAGGCGAGCGCCTCGCAGTCGGCGGGCGCCGTGTCCCACGAGCACATCAGCCGCACCTCCACCGTCTGCGGCGCGGTACCCGGCTGCCAGTCATAGAACCGGTATGTCTCACGCAGTTGCGCAGCCAGTTCCCGGGGCATCTCCACGAACACGGCGTTGGCCTCCGTGGCCTGCGCGAAGCGCACCACGCCAGCACTGGCGAGGGGCTCCAGTGCGTCCCTCAGCAGCTCCGCCATGGCGTTCGCGTGACGTGCGTTCCGCAGCCACAGCGGGTCGCCGGAATCGTCCCGAGACGTCAGCAGCGCGGTCAGCTGTGCGGACGCGTACCGCATCTTCGAGCCCAGCTGCATGGTGGCCTTACGCAGGTGCGGCAGGTCCGTAGCCAGCGAGTCGCGCAGGTCGGGCGCGAGCACCACCACGGCCTCGGCTCCCATCGCGCCGTTCTTGGTGCCGCCGAACGACAGCATGTCCGCTCCTGCGCATGCCTGCGCCAGCGATACGCCGAGCGCCGCCGCCGCGTTCGCCAGTCGCGCGCCGTCGACGTGGACCCGCATGCCGAGTGCGTGCGCGCGGTCGACGAGCGCCGCCAGCGCAGCCAGGTCGTACACCGTGCCGAGCTCCGTCGACTGCGTCACCGACAGCACCAGGGGCTGCGCGCGGTGCTCATCGCCCAGGTCCGCCGCCCAGCTCTGGAGAGAAGCGGGGTCGATGCGGCCGTCCGCCGCGGGCACGGTCAGGATCTTCAGTCCGCCTACGCGCTCGGGGGCGCCGTTCTCGTCGCGGTGGATATGCGCGTGCTCGGATGCCACCACCCCGCCCCAGCGAGGCGACATCGCCATGAGCGAGACCACATTCGCACCGGTGCCGTTGAAGACGGGGAACGCGAGGGCGTGCTCGCCGAACTCCGCAGCCACCGCCGCATCCAAGCCAGCCGTCGCCGCATCGGCGCCATAGGCGGCCTCGTGGCCGACGTTGACGTCGGCCATCGCCGAGAACACCTCGGGATGCACCGGCGCATAGTTGTCGGACGCGAAGTCGGTACGGCCCGGGCTCGTGCTCACGCCGCCTCGACCTGACGCACCCACCGAGCCCCAGACTGATGGAACCCCACGCGTCGCAGGTAGTCCAGATCGGTCGCGTCGTGAGGGGCGAGCTCGAGCCGGTGGAAGCCGGCATCCGCGAGCACCTGTGACTTGCGATAGACGAACTCCCCGGGCGTGAAGTCGCGGAACCTCTCCTTGACCCAGTCCAGTTCGACCAGGCCCACGCCCTCCCCGAGGTCGCGCACCACCACCACGCCCACCGCCTCGTCGCCGCGCACCACCAGGTACGTGTGGCGAGTGCCACCCGCGGCGGCGCCCGTATCCGCGTCGATATCGAAGGCGGGCGCGTGGCCTTGAATGTCCTCGGCGTGCTCCTCTAGCACCCGACGCAGGAAGGCGTTGTCGGCGTCCACGGAAAGTACCTGGTAGATCGCCTCGTCATGCGACTCGCGGTAGAGACGTCGGAGCCAGTAGATGTCGATCACGGTGATGGCAAGGTTCATGAATGCGAAGGGCCAGATCCCGATGACCCCGTTGTAGACGGTGGCGATGAAGGCGCCGGCGAGGTTCATCCACCGGAACTTGAGTACGCGCGCCTGCATGAGCGACCGCACGATGAGCAGGGAACCGGTCCAGCCGATGACTTCGAGGATGACGTCCATGCGGGCAAGCGTATGCCCGGCCGATGCGCGCGCGCCTCCGCGCTCGCGCTTAGGCTCGGTCCGTGGACAGTAGGACGAGCGCGAGAGCCGATGCCTGGGTGTGGGCCGTGCGGCTGGCCAAGACCCGCTCAGCGGCGACTGCGGCGGCGCGCGCTGGCCACGTGCGCGTGAACGGCGAGCGCGCCAAGCCGGCGACTACCGTGCGGGTGGGCGATCGGGTCGAGGTGCGCCTGCACGAGCAGATCAAGATCGTCGAGGTACGTCAGCTGCTGGTGAAGCGCGTGAGCGCGCCCGTCGCGCAAGCGGCCTACGTCGACCACAGCCCGCCGCCGCCCCCGCGGGTGGAACGCCCCGCCCCGGTGGGGGTCCGGGACCGCGGAGCGGGCCGCCCCACCAAGCGCGAACGCCGCCAGCTCGACCGGCTGCGAGGCCGCGGCACGGACTGAAGGCCCGTGCCGCATCGGCCGCGCTCACCGACTGCCCGGCCCGCGCATCGGCCTCCCGGTCAGGCGCGCCAGATGCGCTGCAGGTAGTCCCGAATCGACCGATCCGAGCTGAAGTAGCCCGAGCGGGCGACGTTCAGCACCGCCGAGCGCGACCACAGCTCGGGGTCCGCGTATGCGGCATCGACCCGGTCCTGGGCTTCCATGTACGAGCGGAAGTCCGCGAGTGCCATGAAGCGGTCCCGCTCGGTGAGGCTTGCGAAGATGGAAGCGACGGCGCCGCCCCGCTCCCCGCCGGTGAACACGCCGGAGGCGATCATGTCGAGCGCCGCCTTGAGCTGCGGGTCAGTCTCATACACGTCGCCCGGCTTGTAGCCGCCGGCCTCGAGATCGGCCGCCTCCGGCTCGGTCATGCCGAACAGGAAGAAGTTGTCGTCGCCCACCAGCTGGCGAATCTCGACGTTCGCGCCGTCGTCGGTGCCGACGGTGAGGGCACCATTGAGCGCGAACTTCATGTTGCCGGTGCCCGAGGCCTCCTTGCCTGCCAGCGAGATCTGCTCGGAGAGGTCCGCCGCCGGGATCAGCGTCTCGGCGAGCGTGACGTTGTAGTTCGCGGGGAACGCCACGCGCAGCCGCCCCTCGAGAGAGGCGTCGTTGTTGATGGTCCTTCCCACCGCGTTGATGAGAGCGATGGTCTCCTTGGCGCGCACGTAGCCGGGTGCCGCCTTGGCGCCGAAGACGAAGGTGCGCGGCGTGACCGACTCGAGCGGCAAGCGACCGCTCTTGATGCCCTCGTACACGGACACGATGTGGAGCAGCTTGAGGGTCTGCCGCTTGTACTCGTGAAGGCGCTTGACCATCGCGTCGACCATCGCGTCGCCCGCGATGTCGATTCCGTCGCGTTCCCGCAGCACGCCCGCCAGGCGTACCTTGTTAGCGGCCTTGACCTCGCGGAACTGGCGACGGAACTCGGGGTCATCCGCGAGCGGCTCGAGGCCGCGCAGTTGCTCGAGGTCGGTGATCCAGCCGTCGCCGATCGCCTCGGTGATGAGCCCGGACAAGCCAGGGTTCGACAGTCGCAGGAACCGGCGCGGCGTGACGCCGTTGGTGACATTGGTGAACTTGTCCGGCCACAGCTCGGCGAAGTCCGCGAGCACCTTGTCGCGCAGCAGCTGCGAGTGCAGTTCGGCCACGCCGTTGACCTTGAACGCGGCGACGGTGGCGAGGTGCGCCATGCGGACGGAGCGCTCGGGCTCCTCCGCGACGATCGACATGCGTCGGGCGCGGAGCTCGTCGCCCGGGTAGGCCTTCCGCAACTGTTCCAGGAAGCCGTCGTTGATTCGGTAGATGATCTCCAGGTGGCGGGGCAGCAGCTTGCCGAGCAGCGCGACGGGCCACACCTCGAGGGCCTCGGGCAGCAACGTGTGGCACGTGTACGCGAAGACCTTCTGGGTGACGGCCCAGGCGTCGTCCCACTCCCAGCCGCGCTCGTCGACGAGCAGCCTCATGAACTCGGGCACCGCGATCACGGGGTGGGTGTCGTTGAGCTGCCACGTCACGCGATCGGGGAGGCGGTGCAGGTCGAAGTCCTCCGGAAGAACCGTCTCGAGGAAGTCCCGCAGGGACGCGGCGACGAAGAAGTACTGCTGCTGCAGCCTCAGCTCCTTGCCCTGTGGCGTGGAGTCCTCGGGGTACAGCACCTTCGAGATGTTCTCGGCGAACGTGCGCGCACGCACCGCCTCGGCGTAGTCGCCCGCATTGAAGATCTGTAGGTCGAACTCGCGCGTGGCCTTGGCGGACCACAGCCGCAGGGTGTTGACGCGGCCATTGCGGTAACCGGGGACCATGTAGTTGTAGGGCACGGCCGTCACCTGCCAGTGAGGAACCCATGTGCGGGCGCCGTCGGGGCCGCCTTCGACCGGCTCCGTGTGGCCGCCGAACGAGATCTCGACCGAGTTCTCGGGGTGAGGCAGCTCCCACGGCGAGCCGAGCCGCAGCCAATGGTCGGGACGCTCGACCTGCTCGCCGTCCACGAACGACTGGCGGAAGATGCCGAACTCGTATCGGATGCCGTAGCCGATCGACGGCACGTCGAGGGTGGCGAGGGAGTCGACGAAGCACGCTGCCAGCCGGCCCAGGCCCCCGTTGCCGAGGCCGGGCTCGATCTCCACCGCGCACATGTCGGAGATGTCGATGCCCAGCTCGCTCAGGGACTCCTTGGCGATCGGCCCGAGGTCGGCCGCGAGCAGCGCATTCTCGAGCTGCGGTCCCAGCAGGTACTCGGCGGAAAGATACGCGACGGACTTCGCCTGCTCCTTGTACTGGCGCCGCAGAGTCTCGAGCCACCCGGTCATCAGGTAGTGGCGGACGGTGCGCGCGAGGGCGAGGTAGGTGTCGTTCGGAGAGGCTCGATCGAGATCGACTCCCTGTCCGAAGTTCACCTCGCGCAGGAACTCGCGGGTGAAGCTCTCGACGGTGTGTTCGCGGGCGGCCAAGGGTGCGGGGTTGTCGTTCACATCACCCAATGTATGGGGCGCGAGCCGGGACCTCTCGCCACTGTGACGAGAATTCACATGGCTGACACACGAGTGCGCTCGTCAGCCGCGGTCGTCGCTGCCGGCACCAGCACGGTCACGGAGGCGCCGGCGCAGTTCGAGCACCGCGACTCCCGCGAGCGGTGCGAACACCAGAGCGCCTATGGCTCCGCCAGCGGCCGCGCCCGCGAGGGCCTGGTCTGCGAGCGACGGTGCGAGCACCGGACCGAGCCACGCCTGACCCATGAGCCCGCCGATGATCCCCGCCAGCGCGCCGACGATCCCGCCTGCGTCGACCGACGGGTGCGTGCGTGACGCGCCCCAGCCGAGTAGCAGCCCGATTGCCGCACCGAGCCAAATTTCCATGGGTGACCTCCTCGAGTTCACATCGTGGCACACGGTCTCTTGGGCTGGCGCGGGCCCGTAATCCCGCCACGCGCCGCCCGGCCCCTGTCGCCCCTCGTGCCTTTGGGACACAATGGGCCCGTGACCTCCTTCGCAGACCGCCACATCGGGCCCGACGAGTCCGCCATCGACACGATGCTCGCGGCCGTGGGCCACCCGTCGCTCGCTGTGCTGGCGGAGACCGCCGTGCCCGAGTCGATCCGTCAGGACGACGTGCTGGTGCTGCCGGACCCGCTCACGGAGAACGGCACTCTGAGCGCCCTGCAGTCCTTCGCCCAGCGCAATCACGTCAACACCCAGATGATTGGCCAGGGGTACTACGACACCATCACGCCCATGGTGATCCGCCGCAACGTGCTCGAGAACCCCGCCTGGTACACCGCCTACACCCCTTACCAGGCTGAGATCTCGCAAGGTCGGCTCGAGGCGATGCTGAACTTCCAGACCATGGTGTCCGATCTCACCGCCCTGCCTGTCGCCGGGGCATCCCTGCTCGACGAAGCGACTGCGGTCTCGGAGGCGGTGCTGCTGATGCGCCGCGCCGTGAAGGGCAGGGAGGGCGGCGTGGTGGTGCTCGACTCTGAGTGCCTGCCCCAGACCATCGCGGTGGTCGAGGCCCACGCCGAGGCCATCGGCATGCGGCTGGAGATCCACGACATCGACGCGAGCTGGCAGCCACCCGCGGACCTCGTGGGGCTGGTCCTCCAGCAGCCCGGCGTCACCGGCGTGCTGCGCGAGATCCAGGACGTGGTCAAGGCAGCGCATGACGCGGGCGGCCTCGTGACCGTCGCCGCGGACCTGCTGTCGCTGACCATGGTGAAGGCGCCGGGAGAGATCGGCGCCGACATCGCGGTGGGCTCCGCACAGCGGTTCGGTGTGCCGCTATTCTTCGGCGGCCCGCACGCCGCGTTCATGGCCGTGCGCGAGGGCCTCGAGCGTCAGCTCCCCGGACGCCTCGTGGGGGTGAGCGTGGACGCGGACGGGCGCACCGCCTACCGCCTCGCACTGCAGACGCGCGAGCAGCACATCCGGCGCGACAAGGCGACCTCCAACATCTGTACTGCCCAGGCGCTGCTCGCGATCGTCTCCGGTTTCTACGCCATTCATCACGGGCCCGAGGGGTTGCGTGCGATCGCCCAGCAGGTGCACAACACCGCCGTGACGCTGGCCGATGCGCTCGCCGCCGCTGGCGTGACCATCAAGCACGAGAACTTCTTCGACACCGTCGTGGCGGAAGTGCACGGCGGCGCGGACTCGGTGATCGCGCGCGCGGCGGCCGCGGGCATCAACCTGCGCCGCGTGGACGACGACCACGTCGCGATGGCGTGCGACGAGGTCACCAGCCTCGACATCCTCGATCACCTGGTGGAGGCCGTCACGGCCGTCAAGCGCCACTCGGTCTACACGGCGCCACGCGTGGCCATCCCCCGCTCGCTGCGACGCACCAGCGACTACCTCACGCACCCCGTCTTCCATCAGCACCGGTCCGAGACGTCTCTCATGCGGTACATGCGGCGTCTCGCCGACCGCGACCTCGCCCTCGACCGCACCATGATCCCGTTGGGCTCGTGCACCATGAAGCTCAACTCCGCCGTCGAGATGGCGGCCATCAGCTGGCCCGGCTTCGCCCGCATCCACCCGTTCGCTCCGTCCGATCAGACCGCGGGATACCGGGACATGATCGCGCAGCTCGAGGGCTGGCTCGCCGAGATCACCGGCTACGCCGCAGTCTCGGTGCAGCCCAACTCGGGCGCTCAGGGCGAGTACGCGGGACTGCTCGCCATCCGTGCCTATCACCGGGACCAGGGGCAGCCTCAGCGCGACGTCTGCCTGATCCCCGCATCGGCGCATGGCACCAACGCCGCCTCTGCGGTCCTGGCCGGTCTGCGCGTGGTCGTGGTGGCCACAGCACCCGACGGCGAGGTCGACCTCGAGGATCTGCACGCCAAGCTCGTGGCGCACGAGGACCGCGTGGCCTGCATGATGATCACGTACCCGTCGACTCACGGTGTGTACGAGGCGCACGTGGGCGAGGTCTGCGCGGCCGTTCACGACGCGGGTGGTCAAGTGTTCATCGACGGCGCGAACCTCAACGCCCTGGTGGGCCTCGCCAAGCCGGGCCACTTCGGCGGCGACGTTTCGCACCTGAACCTCCACAAGACGTTCTGCATCCCGCATGGCGGCGGCGGCCCCGGAGTGGGCCCCGTCGCGGTCGCGGAGCACCTGATCCCCTACCTCCCGGCCCTGCGCCAGACCATCCAGCGCCCGGCCGAGTTGCGCCGTCATGGCGCCCCGGTGAGCGCGGCACCCTACGGCTCGGCCGGCATCCTCCCGATCACCTGGGCGTACATCGCGTTGATGGGTCACGAGGGCCTCATGCGTGCCACCGAGACGGCAGTGCTCGCCGCGAACTACGTGGCAGCACGGCTCTCTGACGCCTTCCCCGTGCTGTATCGCGGCCCCGGTGGCCTGGTCGCGCACGAGTGCATCCTTGACATCAGGCCCCTGACCAAGGCCACCGGCATCACCAACGAGGACGTCGCCAAGCGGCTCGTCGACTTCGGGATCCACGCGCCGACCATGTCGTTCCCGGTACCCGGCACCCTGATGGTCGAGCCCACCGAGTCAGAGGACCTCGGAGAGATCGACCGGTTCATCGAGGCGATGCTCGTCATTCGTGAGGAGATCGCGGCGGTCGAGCGGGGCGACATCGCCGCGGGGGACTCACCGCTGCGTCACGCGCCACACACGGCCGATGCGGTGGTCGCCGACGGTTGGGACCGCGCCTACCCCCGGGAACAGGCGGCTTTCCCGGTGCCCGGGCTGCGCCAGGACAAGTACTGGCCGCCCGTCTCGCGCGTGGACAACGTCCACGGCGACCGCCACCTCGTGTGCTCGTGCCCACCGGTTGAGGCCTACGCCGACGACGCCCACGACTGACGCGGAGCGCGGCACCGTGGTGTCTGTCACACCCGCCGAGTCTCCCCATGTGGTGGCGCGCGCCGTCGGTTAGAGTGACCTGGTTTCCCATGGCCGTGTGGCCGCAGCGCGGTGGCACGAGTTGATGAGGGAGGGAGAAGCCGTGACGCGTCGTCAACCTCTGAGCCCTCCCGTGCTTCCCGGGTACACGTACATCCGGCCCCTCGGCTCCGGTGGGTTCGCGGACGTCTTCCTGTTCCAGCAGGATCTTCCCCACCGCCTGGTCGCGGTCAAGGTGCTGCTCAGCCGCATCGAGGATCAGACCGCCGCGCGCACGTTCTCGGCTGAGGCCGACATCATGGCGAGCCTCAGCTCCCATCCGTCGATCCTCACGGTGTATCAGGCGAGCGTGTCAGCAGATGGCCGGCCCTACCTCGTCGTGGAGTACTGCCCGGCCTCGCTCACCAACCGGTACCGCAACGACCAGCTGCCGGTGGCGGAGGTGCTGTCGATCGGCGTGAAGATCACCGGCGCCGTCGAGGCGGCGCACCGCGCAGGGCTGCTGCATCGCGACATCAAGCCGTCCAACATCCTGCTCACCTCGTTCGGCCATCCCGTGCTGTCGGACTTTGGAGTGGCCTCCGCGCTCGCGCACGGCGAGGCCGAGACGATCGCGCTGTCACCTCCGTGGAGCGCGCCCGAGGTCGTCGAGCAGCGCACCTCCGGCACGATCTCCTCGGAAGTATGGGCTCTGGCCGCGACGGTGTACACGCTGCTTGCTCAGCGCGCGCCGTTCGACCTGCCCGACGGCCGGCGGGGCGACGACCTGCAGCTGAGGGCGCGCATCTCGCGTGCCAAGTACACGCCCACGGGCCGCAGCGACGTGCCCGAGTCTCTCGAGCGTGCTCTCGAAGGGGGCATGCGTCGCCTCCCTGGAGACCGCCACCCGACGGCGCTCGCGTTCGGCGAGGCGCTGCGCGAGGTCGAGCGTGAGCTGGGCCTGATCCCCACGGCGCTCGACGTGCCGTCCGATGAGTGGGCGCAGGCGGCTGTCGGTCTGCGCGACAGCGAGCCGAGCCCGCCCACCCGGCGCTCGACGGTCTCGGTCGAGTCGCGGCGCCGCCGCGACGCACCGACCGGCACTCGCCAGGGCACGATCACTCGGCACGAGGCGGCTGCGAACCGCGTGGGCCGCGCGATCGCCATCACCGCAGCCGTCATCGGTGCCGCAGCGCTCGGTGCGGCCATCACCGTGTTCATCGTGGTCGGGCCTTGAGTCCAATGGGGGCGAGAGACCCGGGGCCACGAGAGATCGCTGCGGCGCGGTGGCGCACAGTGAGGCGGACGTCGGTGGCCGCCGTGCTCACCGGACTGGTCGTGGGCGTGGCGCTGGCACCAGGATTCGACGAGCGCGAGGTCCAGGTCGACGATCCTTCCGTGTGGGCGCTGCAGACTGCGGCGGGCGAGAGGTTCGGCCGAGTCAACACGGTCGTGTCCGAGGTGGACACAGTGAAGACGGTGGCGGATCCGAGCGAGATCCTCCAGGCGGAGCGCACCCTGCTCGTGTACTCCGACAACCTGGGCTCCGTGACGGAGCTTGATACGGCGCGGCCGCAGGACATCAGCGAGCTGGCGGCGGATGCGACGGTGCCAACACCCCAGGGAACGGTCGAGGTGGCCCAGACCGGCGACGTGGTCGCGTACCTCACGGAAACCGGCGAGGTGCTCGCCGGGTCGGTGCAGGATGGCACAGCAGTTGCTCCTCGGGCCGTCGATCCGTACGCGGACGTCGATGTGGAGGAGGGGGAGGACCGGCCGCAGTTTCGCGCAGTCGCCGCCGCAGTATCGGTCGACGGTGCGCTTGCGGCCTACTCGGCGCAGCGTCAGACCGTGCTCCTCGCCGACCCGTTGACGGGCGAGATCAGGGACACCGTCTACCTGCCCGAGGGGCCTGAGAGCGAAGAGGTCCAGATCTCCTGGGTCGGCGCGGAGTGGGTGCTGCTCGATCCGGCCAGCGGATTGGTGTGGACGAACTTCGCGGAGGAGCCCCACGCCACGGTCGCCACCGAGAGTGCGCTCCTCCAGTCCCCGTCGCCCGCGTCGGAGCTGATCGTCATCGCAGACGAGTTCGGTGCGGTGACGGTGCCGTTCGATGGCGCCCCGTCACAGCGCGCGCACGGAGCGCCGGAGCTCGTCCTCGGACAGCCGGCCCGGCCTGCGCCGCTGCCGGACTCCTCCATCGTCGCCGGCGCCTGGCTTCCTGCCGGTGAGGGCGCGGGAACCATGTGGATGTCCAACGGCACCACCTCTCAGCTCGACTACGGCGACGGCGAGCTCGGCGAGCGCCGGACGCCCCGGCTGCGGACCAACGGCTCGCGACTGATTCTCAACGAGTCGCGGTCGGGGTGGGTGTGGGGTGTCCCGTCCGGCGCGCTGGTGCCCTCCTCCCAGGAGTGGGTGCGCGAGGACATCACCCAGGCGGCACCCGACGACGACGAGGTTGCGACCCAGGTCCTCGAGCCGCGGGCCCCCGTCGCGCGCGACGATGAGCTCGGAGTTCGAGCGGGGCGTCAGGTCAGCCTCCCGGTGCTGCTGAACGACCACGATGCGAACGGGGACGTGCTGAGCGTCGTGCCCAATTCGGTGACAGGGCTCGATCCCTCGTTCGGCACACTGACCCCGGCGGATGACGAGCAGTCGTTGGTCGTCGATGTCGCGCCGGACGCCGAGGGAACGGCAACGTTCTCGTACGTCGTCACGGACGGCACCGCGGGCGACGGCCTGCTCTCCGAGCCCGCCTCGGTGACCATGACCGTAGTGGAGCCCGCGGGCAACAGTGCGCCCGAATGGTGCGGCACCGAGGAGTGCCTGGCACGATGGCCGGCACCCCAGGTGGCGCCCGGGGGCACGGTGTCTGTCGACGTGCTGACCGGCTGGGTGGACCCGGAGGGCGACCCCATGTACGTGGTGGAGGCCAGCACCACGGCCTCGATGGGCGTAGTCGCGTCGTCACCCGAGGGCGACGTCGTCTTCCAGCACACGAACTCCTCAGCCATCGCATCGGGCGTCGTTCCAGTCGAGGTGACCGTCGCGGACGCGCACGGTGCGCGGGCGACTCGCACTCTCACCGTGACGGTGATGGGCGAGCCCGAGCTGCGCGTCGACGACGTTGTCGCGACCGTGACAGCGGGCGCCACCACCACGGTCGACGTCTCGGGACTAGTGTCAGGCGCACGCGGCCCGCTGGTCGTGACGGAGGCCGGGTCGGATGCGAGCGACGATGCGGACGTCGCGGTGGCGCAAGGCGACGTGGGCTTCACGTTCTCGGCGACGGAGCCGGGCTCGTACCCCGTCGACTACACCCTGACGGACGGCGTCTCCGAAGTCCGCGCCTCCGCCCGCGTCTCGGTTATCGCTCCCGAGGACGAGCGGTTGGCCACGGCCCCCGTCACCGCGTTCGTGCGCGCGGGAGAGGACGCCACGATCGACGTGCTGTCCTCGGTCACGAACCCAGGTGGCCACGTGCTGCTGCTGAGCGAGCTCGACACCGAAGGCGCCGAGGGAACCCGGTTGTCCGCCGACATCGTCGGCCACTCGGCGCTGCGCATCAGTGGAGAGACCGCAGACGGCCAACCGGGCCTGCTGGGCGTGCTGCGATACACCGTGTCAGACGGCTCCGGGCGCCCGCAGGCGACGGCCCGTGGCGAGGTCACCGTGGTGCTGCTGGACTCGGAGGCCCCATCGACGCCGCTCGCTGTCGACGACGCCGTCACGGTCCGGGTGGGCACTCAGGCGGACATCGACGTCCTCGCGAACGACCTGGGCCCCGCCGGGAACGTGATCGCGTTGGACGCCGCCTCCGTCGACGCGAACGAGGGTGCAGGGCTCGCATTCCCGGCGCGCTCGACAGTGCGCTATCTCGCCCCGGACGAGCCGGGGACGCACGTCATCTCATATGCCGCGTACGTCTTGGGCTACCCCGCGCAACGGGACGCCGCGACAGTGGTGGTGACCGTGCTCGACTCGGAGACGAACGCTCCGCCCGTGCCGCGCGCCTTGAGCGGACGCGTGGCCGCCGGCCAGAGCGTGCGGCTGCCCTTCGACGGGACGGGTACCGACCCTGATGGCGACGAGGTGTCGCTGCAACGCATCGAGTCTCAGCCCGAGAGCGGAGCGGCCCGCGTCTCGTCCGACGGACAGTCGCTGGTCTATTCAGCCGAGCCCGGCTTCGCCGGTCAGGTGGAGTTCGAGTACAGCGTGATGGATGCGCGCGGACAGTCGGCCGTTGCGTCCGCCTCGATCGGTGTGCTTGCGGCGGGAGTCGACCCGCGGCCGGTGACCTACTCGGACTACGTTCAGGCGCAGGTGGGCTCCGACCGGCGCTTCAGCCTCGACCCGACCGGCAATGACATCGACCTCGCCGGTGGTGAGCTGGAACTCGTGTCGGTGCGCCCGGACGCGGACCCGGAGTCGGAGGAGTTCGCCGCCCTGAGCGAGCGGCTGGAGTCGGTCGACGGCGACCAGGTCACCCTGTCCGTGGGCGAGGTGCCCGGCACTCACTCGTTCGTCTACACGGTGCAGAACGCAGGCGGCTCGACGGCCATCGGCCGCATCGTGCTCAAGGCCGTGCGCATGCCCGTCGCCGACGTGCCCATCGTGGAGGACACCGTGCTGTCTGCGCAGACGCGCGACGCCTTCCAGACGGGCGTCGATGTGCTCACGGACCGGGTGTCGTGGGGCGCAGGGGACCCCGCCGAGCTCGAGCTGTCGCTGTGGGGGAGCCAGCCGGACCTGACCGTGGACGGCAGCACCATCGCGGGGCCGCTGCCGGAGTCCGCGCGGCTCATTCCCTTTCGCGTCAGCGGACCCGACTACGCGGGCGAGGAGGTCGTCTCGTACGGCTTCCTGCGCGTGCCGGGGGAGGACGACCTGCGTGTCGCGCTGCGCGACGACTTCGCTCCGCCGGAGGTGAACGAGGGAGAGTCGGTGACCTTCGACCTGCTCGACCTGGCCGCGCTGCCGGCGGGAGTCGAGATTGCGATCGACGCGCCCGGTGTGGTGGATTCAGGCCGCCGAGCGAACTCGAGCTGCGCGGTCGTGGCCGGCACCACCCTGCGGTACACCGCAGGGACCGGTGAGCCATATACGGACACGTGCCTGGTACCCGTGACGCTCTCCGGGCAGGAGGACAGCACGGTGCTGCCCGTCCCGATCGTGATCATCGCCGACGACCCGCAGCCCATCCTGACGGGTGCCTCGCTCGAGCTGTCCCCTGGTGACACCGCCTCGTTCGACGTGGCACGCATGGTGTCCTGGCCACCCGGGGCCGCAGCTCGTCCCGTGGAGTACACGACCGAGTACACGGGCCAGCACTTCGAGGTGTCCCGCAACGGCACGCTGCTGACGATCACCGCGAGGGACATCGCAGTGCCCGGACGTCAAGACGCCGTCACGGTGTCGCTGCCCTCCGATCCCGGCACCAGAGCTGCGTCGCTGTCTCTCGAGGTCGGCCCCGCACCCTCGGAGCTCCCGAAGGGCGGGACCGTGGTGCAGCGCTGCTCGCAGGCCGAGGGCAGCTCGTGCACCATCACCGTCTCCGGGGCGGAGGGAGAGGTCAACCCGCTCCCAAGCACCCCGCTAGAGCTGGTCGCCGTGACCCGCGCAGCGTCGTGCCCCGACGTCAGCTTCGCTCCCGTCGACGCCCGTACCGTGCGCGCGACGTGGTCGGCCGACGCCCCCGGCGGGGTGTGCGAGGCCAGGTTCTCGGTGCGGGACGCGCAGGGACGGGTCAGTGCGGGCGACAGGCAGGGGACGATCAGCCTCGACCTGCAGGGCTTCCCCGCGGCGCCCGCCGAGGTCCGTCAGACGGCGTTTGGGGACGGGTCCGTGACTCTGGCGGTGACCCCTGGGCGTGCGGGCTCTGCGTATCCCGCGATCTCCGGATTCGACATCTATGCAGGAGACGCTCGGGTCGCGTCATGTTCGGCACAGGGGGCGTGCGAGCAGATCACGGGCCTGGTGAACGGTGACAAGCGGCAGTACACGGCGCGAGCGATCAACGCGGTGGGTCGGTCTCGCGACGCGGTCTCCGTCATCGCATGGGCCTACGCGCCACCGACCAGGCCGACGAACATCACGTGGAGCCCCACGCGCGAGACCGGGGGCGAGGGCCGCCGCATCGACGTGCGGATGCGCATCCCCGACTCGACCACACGTGCCGTGACCCTGTCGAGCCCCACCGGTGCCACGCGGGAGTACTCCGTCAGCGGGCAGAGCTTGACGATCGACGGCTACGAGGTCGGATCCAATCAGGCACAGACGGTCACCGTCACGCCGATCACCGCTCTCGACATCCCGCCCGTGGGCGGGGGCAGCGGCACCGGAGCGTCGGCCACCTTCAGCGCCCACGGCGTCGGCGCGCCGACCCTCCTGTCCGCGACGCACTCCCTCGACGATGCGCGAGAGCGGGTGACCTTCACGGTGGAGACGCGGACGGGTGGCCAGGGCTCGCAGACTTGGGTCGGAGTCGAGATCGGCGACGTCTGCACGAGCATGGTGCGCGCCTCGGGCGGGACGGCGCGCTTCACCGCAGACGTCGAGCCGAACTCGCGCACGCTGTTCACCATCTGCAGCGAGAGCCGGTACGAGGGAGCAACCTACGCGCGTTCCAACACCATCGATCGCGAAGTCGACTCGTTCGTCGATCCCGGTGCGCCGACGTTCCAGCGGGGGTACCGGGTCAACTCCACGTGCAGCGGCGACCAATGGTCGTGCTCGACAAGCGTGACCGACCCGAGCCCCGACCGACCCGACGGCATGTTCGTCCAGTACTCGGTGCGCGGGGGCGGGTGGAGCGAGCTCTTCACCCTGCCGCTTGGTTCGGTGTCCGAGGTGAGCGCTCGCTACTGCACCACGTACGACGACGGTACGGTGCAGTGCTCGAGCCAGACCTCCGTGGTCCCCGCCCAATCGGGCTCCCCGCGCTACCCAGTCGAGATCCAGGTCCAGCAGTGCCGCGCGGGAGCCGACCCTGACATCGGCGGTATCACTGTGAATGCGGAGGCCTCGCACCACACCGCCACCTCCACCATGCTCGGGGACAGCGGCGACAGCGCCGTGCCGGCCGAGGACATGCGCCGCATGCGGTGGGACGTATCGTTCTCTGGCGCCCTGGCGGGGCTGAACGACTGGCAGACCACCGTGACCTGCGAGTACACCGAACCGGAACCCGAGCCGACTCCCGACCCCACGACCGACCCGACGCCAAGCCCGACGGGCGCACCGTGAGCGCGCGCCGGCCTGCCCCGAGCATCGGCCCCGACCCGCGGCGCGCACGGCGCGCCCACCCCGCCTGAAGGAGAGATGATGACCGTCACCGAGGAACAGGCCGACTGGTTCGCGCAGACGTTCGCGGCGCTCGCGGACAACGTCGAGCGAGCGGTGCTTGGCAAGCGCCACGTGGTCGAGCTCGCGCTCACCGCAATGATCTCCGAGGGGCACCTGCTGCTCGAGGACGTCCCCGGAACTGGCAAGACGTCGCTCGCGCGCGCCCTGGCGCAGACGGTGAAGGGCACGTCGACCCGCATCCAGTTCACGCCGGACCTGCTGCCCGGAGACGTCACCGGCATCACCGTGTTCGACCAGAGCCAGGGCACGTTCGAGTTCCACGCTGGACCGGTGTTCGCGAACGTGGTTCTCGCTGATGAGATCAACCGCGCGAGCCCCAAGACCCAGTCGGCGCTGCTCGAGGTCATGGAGGAGGGCGCCGTCACCGTCGACGGAGTCACCCGACCCGCGGGACGACCGTTCATGGTGGTGGCGACGCAGAACCCCATCGAGCAGGCCGGTACGTACGCGCTGCCCGAGGCACAGCTCGACCGGTTCATGATGCGCACGTCGCTCGGCTACCCCGACCATGGCGTGACCCTGCGCATCCTCGAAGCCGGTCGGCCGCCCCGCGTGACCGTGCCGGCGCTGGTCGAGTTGCAGACCATCGCCGCCATGACCGAGCTGTCCGCACAGGTCCACTCGAGCCCCCTCGTGCTCGACTACATTGCGCGCCTCGTCGACGCCACTCGCGGCGCGACCCAGGTGCGGCTCGGGGCATCGATGCGCGGCGCGATGGCTCTCGCTCGCGGCACGCGCACGTGGGCTCTGGGTCACGGTCGCACCTACGTGACTCCGGACGACGTCAAGGATCTCGCGGAGCCCATGCTCGCCCACCGGCTCATCCTCGACCCCGAGGCCGAGTTCGACGGCGTGACCGCGACCGCGGTCATCGGCCAGGTCCTGCTCGACACCCCGCCGCCCAGCCAGAAGGATCTCGCTTGAGCGTCGAGTCCAGAGGGCGCACCCGCGCCGATCGCTCATCCACGTCGCACCCCCGCGGACACACGCATACGGGAACGACGTGGGCCGGCACGCGCACGCAGCTCACAGGGCAGTCGCGCGGTCGGTGGGTGGCGCTCGGATTGTGGGCGCTGCGGCTGTCCCGAGCGAGCACCGATGCCGTCCGCGGGGGCTGGGCGCGCACTCGGTCCGTGGTCACCCCCTCGGGCTGGGCGGCGATCGTGTGCGCGGTGGCGGGCGCGGCGCTCGGGCTGGCGTTCGGCTGGGGAGAGTTCCTTGTCGCGGCACTGGTGGCAGCGATCCTCCTCCTCCTCGCGCTGCCGTTCCTGCTGGGGCATGAGGCGTACGAGGTCGACTTCCGTCTCAGCCAGGATGCGGTGGTGGTCGGCACGGACGCCGAGGGCGAGATCGTCGTGCGCAACACGCAGGCGCGCCTCGCGCTGCCAGGCCGCGTCGACGTGCCGGTGGGCCTGGGGCTGGTCGACTTCCACGTGCCCCTGCTGAGGCGCGACCATCAGCACCGCGAGTCGATAGTCATCCCCGCCCCCCACAGAGGGGTGATCGACGTGGGCCCGGCGACCACGTCCCGCACTGACCCGCTCCACCTGCTCCAACGGGAGTTCCACTGGGCAGACGTGCGCACGCTGTACATCCACCCCGTCACCGTCGCCATCCCGAGCACCTCGATCGGCTTCGTGCGAGACCTGGAGGGACGGGCGACCCGAACCCTGACCAACGAGGACATCTCGTTCCACGCCGTGCGCGAATACGCACGGGGGGACGCGCAGCGCCAGATCCACTGGAAGTCCACTGCCAAGACGGGGCAGCTTATGGTGCGCCAGTTCGAGGAGACCCGCCGGTCGACGATCTGTGTGGTGCTCGACCTCGACGAGGGCTCGTACGCGACGGAGGACGAGTTCGAGATGGCGGTGAGCGCCGTGGGCTCGCTCGGGGTTCGCGCGATCCGCGACGGCCGTGACGTCCAGGCCGTCGTGAGCGGTGAGGTTCCCGAGTTTGCGCGCGCCTCGGTGCGGTCGCTCCGCCAGCTGCGCGTGACCAGCCCGCGCGGACTGCTCGACGATCTCGCGGGGGTCGAGTCGGGGCCCTCGGTGGTGGCGATGCCTACGCTCACGCGGATGCTCGTCGAGTCGACCGGCGCCACGTCGCTCGCGTTCCTCATCACCGGCTCCGCGGCCTCTCACTCTCACCTGCAGAGCGCGGCCATGGCGTTCGCGGGAGACGTGGCGGTTGCCGCTGTGGTCTGCAACCCCAACTCTCAGCCCTCGATGCGCGCCATGGGTCGGACTCGCGTGCTCAGCCTCGGGGTGCTCGATGATCTGCGGCAGCTGCTCGCACGGGGCGCGACATGAGCCTGCGTAACCGCGGCTCGAACGGTAGGGCGGACGGCTCTACGTGGACCTTCGTGCTCACGAACGCCGTGTTCGTCATAGTCGGCAGCGCGATCGCCGCGTGGAGCCTCCACCCCGTCTACGAGTCGACGCGGTACCTGCTCACCGTCGGCGTGGCGATCATCGCAGGCGCCGCCGTCGCTGTGGCATGCGAGCGCTCGAGGCGGGGCGCCGGAACCGCCGTCGTCCTCGCCCTGGTGGTCTATGTGGTGGGAGGGGCACTGCTCGCGATCGGTGGCCCATTCGATGGGCCGGAGGCGTGGAGCAGCACCGCCGCAGAGCTGGCGCGTGGACCCGTCCTGGGATGGAAGGAGATCGTCACGCTTCCCCTGCCGCTCGGCGAGTACCGCGCCACCCTCGTGCCGGTCTTCGCGCTGTTCCTCGTGGCGACGCTGCTGGCCACGTGGGCGGCGACACGTTCGCGCCGTCTATGGGGGCTCGGGGCGGCGGTGCTCGGGGCCCTGCTCGGGGCGAGCATCGCCCTCGGCCCGGCGGCGAGGGCCGATGCGGTTGTCGACGGCGTTCTCGGCACCTATCTGACCCGCGAGTTCGCCGTGGGTGTCGCCATGTTCATCCTGGTCCTGGCCTGGTTCGGCTGGCGCGCGACCTACGTGCGCCAGCGCGCGATCGGCATCGCTCGCGCGGGCGAGGATGCCCGGCTGGTGCGCAGGCCTCGCGTGCGGGTTCTCGGCGGCGTCGCCGCGATGGCGGCGATCACGGTCGCGGCCACCGCAATGGCTACCCTCGTGGCCGGCCCCATCGCCGCCGAGACACCGCGAGACGTGGCGCGCACCGCCATCGATCCGCGCCTGACGGTTGCTCAGGCAGTGTCGCCACTGGCGTCGTACCGCTCGTACTTCGAGGACGATGCGTATGACGCGGTGCTGTTCTCGGTGAACACGAGCACGGACACTCCGCAGCGGGTACGCCTCGCCGCGCTGCAGCACTTCGATGGCGAGACCTTCAGCGCCTACGCCGGTCCGGATGCACCCCCCGTGCGCTTCCGGCGCATACCGTCCTCGATCGCAGCCGATTCGGGGACGGTGACGGTTCGCGGCGACATCACCGTGGGTGCAGGCGGTGGGATCTGGGTACCGCTGCTCGGCCCGCTGGGCAGCGTGCAGTTCCACGGCCCGCGGCAGGCGCAGCTCCTCGACGGCTTCTACTACCTCGATGAGGGAGCGACCGGAGTCATCGGCGCCGAAGGGGGGATCGTCGCGGGAGACAGCTACACCGTGGAGGGCCACCTTCCGGCCGAGACGCAACAGCTCGCCGACCTCGGTGGCTCACCCGGCGCCGCCACCATCGACTCTGCGCTGATCCCGCAGTCCCTCTCGGACTGGGTCGCGCTCCAGGCCGTCTCGCGGGACGGCGCGGGACTCGACCAGCTGCTGACCCGCCTGCGGGAACGCGGCTACCTGAGCCATGCGCTCGACGAGGGCGAGGCGACCGCGAGCTGGCAGAGCGACCTGCCCGGGTACGTCTTCGCATCGTCGCCGGCCGGACATTCGTACGACCGCCTCGATCGCCTGTTCTCCTCGCTCATCGCGCGTGAGGAGGAGGTGGGGGCGAATCCCCGCGCCTCCCTCGTGGCGGCAGTCGGCGACGACGAGCAGTTCGCGGCCGCCGCTGCGCTGCTCGCCGCCGAGCTGGGCTTCCCGTCACGCGTGGTGGTCGGTGCGCGTCTTGCAGAGCCGGATGGTGCCGCATGGACGGTGCCGGCGTGCGAATCAGGGGAGTGCCGGGGCCGAAATCTCACCGCCTGGGTGGAGGTGCAGGGCAGCGACGGGACCTGGGTCGAGGCCGACGTCTCGCCGCAGCACGAGTCCCCGCTGGCCCCCGAGGTGTCGCAGCAGACCGACCCGGAGTACCCGACCGCGCTCGACCCTCAGCGTGCCGAGCCCATCCTGCCCCCGCCCTCTCAGCGCGGAGCGTCAGACGAGGACGCCGCGAGGGACGACGGGCAGCACGGGAGTGCAGGATGGCTCGCCACTGCACTGCGGCTCGGCGGCATCGGGCTGCTGGCACTGCTGGTGCTGTGCGGCCCGTTCCTCCTGGTGATCGCGTGGAAGGCGGCGCGGCGCGCGCGACGGCGCAAGGGTGACCCCCGGGACTCCGTGCATCGCGGCTGGGACGAGTACGTGGATACGGCGGTCGAGGCGGGCCTCGACCCCGTGGCACTGGGCACCCGCGCCGAGACGGCCGCCGCCTTCGGGCCCGATCGCGGAGCCCGTATCGCGACCCTTGCCGACCGTGCGACGTTCTCCGACGCCGAGATGACCGCGCAGGAGGCCGAGGAGCTGTGGGCGCTCGTCGACGGTGATAGGGCGGCTCGCCTGCGGGGACGTGGGTGGTGGGCGCGAATGAGGATGCGGGTGTCGCTGCGCTCGGTGTGGCTGTCTGTCGTAGCACCGGCGGCTCGAGAGCCCGCCCGGCGCCGGGACGACCGCCCGCAGTGGCGGTCGGAGCACACCTCTCACACCGCCAGCGGGCGCAGCACGCGGCGCTCGCGAGTACGCCGAGGAGGAGGCCGCAGGTCCTCGTAGGGGCAGGCGAGAGTTCGCTGTGCTCCGGGGCGGGGGCGGGCGCCGAGGGCCCGCCCGTGGCACAGTTCTGTTGGTACGGCGGCGCTGGTGGTGTCGCATGGCCGGCGAAACCCCGATGCTGGTAGTACGACAGCGCGGCAGCCTTGGCCCCGCAGCCAGGCTCACCGCACGGGCACGACACACAGGAAAGGGACCATTCGGATGGACGCGGCACTGGGGACTGTGGTGCTCGCGACGCTTGCCATCATCGTGGTGATCGACGTCGTGTGGATGGGGCTCGCTCTTGGCGCTCTCCTGCGCAAGCTCGGCGGCAGTCCCGTGCGGGCGTGGATACCGGTGCTGCGATGGGTCGAGGCTGCACGGGAGGGGCGTGTGCCGACGGTCCCGGTCGCGGAGGCGCGCGCCGTGGAGTTCGCGGGTGCGCTCGTGGCGATCATCTCGTGGGTGACGATGCTCGTCACCGACCAGCCGGTCCCGACAGCGCGCACCGCGCTGATCGTCGGCCTGCTGATGTGGCTCATCGGCGGTGTGGCCGGGTGGCTCATGTGGATCGACGGTGCGAGCACCATCGAGTTGCGGATGCGCGCACCGCGAGCGATGACGTGGCTGGCCGCCGTGGCCCCCGCAATCTGGTCCTCGGTGCTGGGCTGGGGCTCCTATCAGGCCACCGGCCACGGTGTGACTGCGAACGCGGCGGCAGCTGGCGCCGCATCGGTTACCAGTACCCCGCCGTCCCAGCCCTCGCGCGCACCCGCTGAGGCGGAACCGCCCCGGCCCGCCACCCCTCCCACGGACACGACGCCCCCACCGGAGCAGACACATCAGGACGCTGGCAGCCCCGCGCGCGGGCCCGGCGGCACACCCGCATGGGTGACCGGCGACGGCGGCGTCACCGTCGCGCAGCGATGGGAGGGATTCGGAGAGGATCCCGTACCCGACTGGCCGCGTCCCTCCTCCGCCGGCGGCCGAGCCCCCGGGGACGAGTTTCCGGTCGACCTAGGCCCGACCTCGGACGCGGCGGCCCGGGACGAGGACGTCCTGCCGGGCGACCGCGCTGTCGAGCCACGCGGAACCGCGTCACTCGATGACGAGCCGCCCGATGACCGCTCGCCCCGCGGTGACGCCGGGGACGGCGATGCAGTCGATGTCCCCACGAGCCCCGAGCCGCGCCACGGCGACTCCCCCCGCGAACCCTCCGAGCCCTCGCCCGCCGCCGACGACCCTCCCGTCGATTCCGTGCCGAGCCAGCCCACGCCCGTCACCCCGCTGCCCCCAGGATGGACGGGGACGTGGGCAAGGGTTGCGGACGGCGAGCCGCGGCGCTCGGCATCGGAGGGACAGGAGCCTGCGTTCGAGGGTGCTACGGAGTTCCCGGACGTGGGAGATGATGGGACGCCGGTCGAGAGGACGGCGGCGGAGGATGACGCCGACGTGCACGTCGTCGACAGCCCCACCGGAACGTCCGAGCGCCCGTCCCTGTCGGAGAGCGCCGCCTCGCCCACGGGAGCCGTCGCGGCCGAGGCTCCCACGGAGGAACGCCCCGCCACGGTCGGCGCATCGGCTCCGTACGTGACGCCGGGCCCGTACCCGGACGCGCCGAACGGCCGGGGGGACGATGCGGTCCCACCACGATCGGCCAGGACGCCACCCTCCGAGCCCTCGCCGGCGACCGCAGCGGTCCCACGTGTGCCGCCGCCCTCGGCGGCCTCCCCGTACGTGCGCCGCCTGTCCCCGTACCTGCAGGAGCAGCCGCCAGCCACCTCCGCTGGCAGCGCTGAAAGTTCGAGCGGTGACGAGCAGGCCGACGGCGCACTCACGTCTGAGAGCAGTGAGACCGTGGATCTGGCCGACGCAGGCGAGGACTTTGCGCGAGCGCCCGGCCCTGAGCGTGCGTTCGAGACCACGGCTCAGACGAACGTCCCCGAGCCGCGGCCCGGTCCGAGACCGACCTCCGCGACCGTGGAGGTGCAGGCGCCCACGGCCGAGGAGCCCGAGGCCGGGGATCCCAGGCCCACCTATGCCCCACCCGTGTCGTCCTACCAGGCCACGTCCGCATCGGGCGCTGGAAGCGAGACGCTCGAAGGGGTGCCTGCAGTGACGCCGCTGCCGCCGCCCCCGACTCCCGTCTCCGCCGAGCCGCCGCAGACCGACAGCGCGCCGCTGCCGGGCGGCTCCGCGACCGATGGCGGCGACGATCACACGATCATCGCGGCGCGGCGCCGCGAGACTTGGGTGCTCGAGGTCGAGGGCGGCGCGTCATACGGACTGGGCACAGAGAACGTCGTGATCGGCCGATCCACCTCGGCCGCGATACCCGGACGCCTAGGTGTCGACGATCCCACCCGCACCCTGTCCAAGCTGCATGCCGAGCTCGAGCCGCGCGACGGGGGATGGTGGGTGCGAGACCTCGGGTCCACCAATGGCACCTATCTGCGCGCCGAGGACGGCACCGAGCGTGAGGTCGGCGAGCACGGAGCCGTCGTCGACGGCGATCTGATCCTCGGTGACCTGGTCGTGCGAATCGCGCCGATCGCGGAGCGCCGATGACTGCTCGTTGGTGCACCGGAGCGGGTGCCACGGCCACCGGCGACCGGCCGCGCAACGAGGACGCCTTCCTGAGCTCCGGTCCGGTGCACGTGGTTGCGGACGGCATGGGAGGCCACCTTGCGGGAGCGGCCGCGAGCAGCGTCGTCGTCGAGGCCTTCCGAGCACTGACCGACCTCTCATCAGTCCAGCCCGATGACACTGTGTTGGCGGTGGCACGCGCCCAGGAGGGCGTGGAGCGGCTATCGGAACGTGTGGGTGGCAGCTCGGGCTCGACCCTGACCGGCGCCATCGCCGTGGAGCATGACGGCCAGCCGTGGTGGATGGTGATCAACGTGGGAGACTCACGCGTCTACGCGATCGAGGGAGGGTCGCTGTCGCAGATCACCGTCGATCATTCGTACGTGCAACGGCTGGTGGACCGGGGAGACATCACCGCGGAGCAGGCCGAGGTGCATCCCGAGCGCAACATCGTCACGCGTGCCATCGGCGACGGCATCCGCGACTTCGACGCATGGCTCGTGCCCGCCCGGCCGGGACTCCGCCTGGTGGTCGCCAGCGACGGCCTGATGAAGGCGCTGAGCGATGCCCGCATCGCGTCGATTGCCTCTCTCGCGGGCGAGGTGTCGTTGGCGGCGGGCCGGCTGGTGGACGCCGCCCTCGACGCCGACGCCAGCGACAACGTGACCGTGGTGGTGGCCGACACCTTGCACGCGGACACCGATCGGAGTGCGGACCCCTACCCGTGGCGGGTGTGGGGAGTGGGCCGCGACGAGGACGACACGACCGTCACGGGCCGGCGGCGGGAGCCGGTGTGACGGGGGGCGGGCGCCGGGAGCGTCGCGAACGGCGCGAGGCACTCGACAGAGCCGCGGCTGCGGCCGCCGCCTCTCGTCAGGAGAGTGCGCAGTCGCCCGCCACGGGCGACGACACGACCCCCACGCCCAGCCACGCCCCGCCACGTCCCGCAGACCGGCCGGGCGTGGACGGCGGGGACGCGGACGAGGCCACCCGGATCGGCAGCCGACGAGGGCCAACGGCCGCCCAGGATGGCACCGGCTCCGCCACGCGCCGCGACCGGCCCGTGGCCGAGGAGCAGGACGACTCGACGCGGCTGTCGTCCTGGCGCGGTGCGACGAGTGCCGATGCCGAGGGGGCCACGAGCCACGGCGCGGGAGCGGGCAGCGACGAGCAGGACGATGAGTCGACGCGGCTGAGCACCCGCGCGGGAGCGGGCAGCGATGACTCGGACGACGAGTCCACGCGGCTGAGCACCCGCGCGGGAGCGGGCAGCGATGACTCGGACGACGAGTCCACGCGGCTGAGCAGCCGGGCGGGTGGCCACGACGACGAGTCGACCCGGCTGAGCACCCGTGCGGGGCGTCAAGACGACGATCCCGACGACGACTCGACCCGGCTCGCCGCCCGGCGCGAGTCGACGGCCCCCCACGCGCGGGACGGTTCTGCACGTGGTGACGGCGACGGCGCGGGCGCCCTCCCGCACGGCCTCGTGGCGGGCGACGTGTGGCACGGGTCCTTCGGCGTAAGTGAGGGCTCCTACCGCCCGCGGTCGGCGTCCGAGTCGAGCGCGGGCGCCTGGACCACAGCGTCATCAGCGCAGAGCTCGGCCGACGGAGACGCGGAAGCTGCGAGCCCCGTGCTCACGCCGGCTGCGGCAACGCGGCGACGTCTGGCTGCGCGGCGGCGGCGACTGCTGACGGCCTTGGCGGTCGCAGCAGCGGTCGCGGCCATCGGCACGCTCGCTGTGCTCGCCATCATGTTCTTCATGGGCGCGGCTGGTTCCTGACGCTGCGGCGTGCGCGTTCTCCGACAGCGGCTGCCGGTCACCGCATTCGCCGCCCGTCGCACACGGCGCGCTGGACCCTTCGCGTAGGTTGGACTGGTGACCACACACACGTCCCCCCTACACGCCGAGCACGTTGCCGACGGCGCCACCATGGTCGACTTCGCAGGGTGGCAGATGCCCGTGCGCTACTCCGGTGACATCGCAGAGCACGAGGCGGTTCGGACCGCTGCGGGCCTGTTCGACCTGTCCCACATGGGCGAGCTGATGGTGCGCGGCACCGATGCCGCGGCAGCCCTCGACTACGCCTTCGTGGGACAGATGAGCCGGGTGCCGCTGTGGGGCGCGAGGTACACGATGATGTGCGCATCGGACGGGGGCGTGATCGATGACGTGATCGTGTACCGCCGCGACTGGGACCATTTCATGGTGGTCGCGAACGCCGCCAACCGGGCCGCGGTGCGCGACGAGCTGCAGGGCCGCATCGGCGAAGGTGGGCACGACGCGTCGGTCGAGGACGTGACGCACGAGATCGCGCTGGTCGCTATTCAGGGGCCGGCCGCCGAGTCGATCACCGCGTCCATGTGTGAGCTGGGGGCGGACGACATCCACGCTCTGAAGTACTACAAGGCCGCGAACGTGCTCCTCGACGGGGGCATCCACACCTTCGCGGCGCGCACCGGATACACCGGTGAGGACGGCTTCGAGCTGTTCGTGCCCGCGGATCGCGCCCGCGATGTCTGGCGCCTGGCGATGGACCGGGGCGACTCCGCGGGACTGATGCCGTGCGGACTCGCGGCCAGGGACTCGTTGCGGCTCGAGGCGGGCATGCCGCTGTACGGCCACGAGCTGAGTCACGACACCAACCCCTTCGAGGCCGGGCTTGGGCGCATCGTGAGCTTTGGTCGCGATGATGGCCCTCCGCGGGGAGACTTCGTCGGGCGTGCTGCGCTCGAGCAGGTCCGCGACATCGGAGCGAAGAAGACTCTGGTCGGCCTCGTCGGCGAGGGGCGCCGCTCTCCGCGCACCGGCTATCCCGTGACCGACGCGCACGACAACCAGCTCGGAATCGTCACCTCGGGTGCGCCCTCGCCCACGCTCGGTCGGCCCATCGCCATGGCGTACGTGCCGCCCGAGCTCGCCGAGCCCGGCACGGCGGTCGGCGTGGATGTGCGGGGGCGCCGCGAGGCCATGAAGGTCGTGCCGCTACCGTTCTACACGCGTGGCGACTAGCCTCGTGCTCATGGCCAAGACGGCCTCTTCCCGCGATCGAGAGGTGAGCCACCGTGCCGGAGATTCCTGACGGACTGCAGTACTCGGCTGAGCACGAGTGGGTGCGCGGCGACGCAACCACCGGCTCGGTCGTCACGGTGGGCATCACCGCCTACGCGGCCGATGCGCTGGGTGACGTGGTCTACGTCGAGGCACCTGCGGTGGGCGCGGCCGTCGTCGCCGGCGAGGTGTGCGGCGAGCTCGAGTCGACCAAGGCCGTGAGCGAGCTGTACTCGCCGGTCACCGGCAGCGTCGTCGAGGTCAACCCCGCGCTCGAATCGGCTCCCGACCTCATCAACTCGGATGCCTACGGCGAGGGCTGGATCTACACCGTGCAGCTGTCGAAGGACGCCACCGCCCTGCTCGACCCGAGTGCCTACGCGGGCCAGACGGAGTAGTGCGGTGAGCGGCCGCTCCACCCGGCTCGTCGTCGCCGCGGCGATCACCGACGACCTGCAGGTGCCGCGCACACTGCTCGCAGCGAGGCGGACGGCTCCGGATGCGCTCGCGGGCCTGTGGGAGTTCCCGGGCGGCAAGCTCGAGCGGGGCGAGTCCGTGGAGCAGGCGTTGCGGCGGGAGCTGCGCGAGGAGCTGGGCGTCGAGGTCGAGATCGGCGACGAGATCGCGGGTCCTGACGACGGTCGTGGGGTCGAGGATCAGTGCGGCGACGAGCCGGTGTGGATGCTGCGCCCGGGCGACGCCGATGTCCAGCGCCTGGTCATGAGGGTGTGGTGGGCACGCGTGCTGCCCGGCGCCGATGGCGCGACGGTGGAACCGCGCCCGCTCGAGGACCACGACGAACTCCGGGTGCTGGAGCCCGGCGGCTGGCGCGATGTCGCGTGGCTCCCGGCAGACATGCGCATTGTCGAGGCGCTGCTCTTGGACGCCACCGACCGCCACCGCCGCGCCTACTGCTGAGGCGCCCCGGCTGACGGCTCATCCCAGCCTTCCTGCGGGGTGGCGCAGGTGCCTCGGAAGACGTACTGCGAGGGGAGCTTGCGCTGGCTGCTGGTCCAGTCGATGGGCGGCCGGCGCTGCTCGTCCGGCAGATAGCCGAGGCGGTACACGGCCATCAGTTCCAGCTCGTCCGGAACCTGGAGCAGACGGACGATCTGGTCCCAGCGCCCAGGCACCTCCATCGGGAACGAGACGAACTGGATCCCCATGCCGAGCTCGACGGTGGTGAGCCACACGTTCTCCATCGCGGCCCCCATGCTGAACACGGAGTAGAACGAGGACAGTTCTCCGGGCCGGTACTCGGATCGGTCGAGCATTACTCCCAGCAGCAATGGCGAGCCGGAGACGAGCTTGCGGTTCTCCGCGCCCAGCGTCTGCGGCACGCGCATGGTGTTCATGAGTTTCTGCCCTCGCGCAGTGAACACCTGATTCGTGAACGGTCGCAGCGGGGCTGGGAGACGGTCGAAGAGCATGCCGTCCCGCCGGCGCTCCATCTCCTCCTTGCTGAACCGGAAGTAGGGCTTGTAGCGTTCGAAGAAGGTGCCGTTCGACATCGCCTCCGTCATGCTCTCCCCGCTGATCTGAGCGATGCTCTCAATCGTCGACCGCTCCTCCACGATCACGAAGCGCCACGGCTGGCTGTTCAACTGCGACGGGGCGCGGCCCGCTACCTCCATGAGCAGTCGTTGATGCTCCTCGGAGACCGGGTCCGGCAGGAACGCTCCGTTGGTCGTCTTGCGACGACGCACCACGTCAAGGAACTCCATCAGTGCCTCCTCCAGGCGAGAAAAAGGGCCGTCGCAAACCCCGGTGCCGCCATGCCGGCCACGGTAGCGTGACGGCGGACCTGCCCGCCCGCGTACGGCAGCGCCGCGAGCGGGCCGACCGTGAGGAGCAGGGCGAGGCCGGCAGGTCGGCGCTCGAGCGCACTGGCCGCGAGCGCGACGGCCGTCAGGGAACTGGTGGCGATGAACACCCCGTGGTGCACCCACCGGATGCGGCTGTTGTCGATCGCTCCCGTCGCGACGGCGGCGCCGAATACGGCGTTGGTCACGTAGCTCGCGGCAGCCCACGTGACCAGGTTGCGGGTCGCCCGTCCGGACCGGCCGTCGCTCATCGCACGAGCCTTTCATGAGTGAGCAGCAAGCGCTGCGGGAACATGGCTTCGACGCTCCACTGCGGCGGTACCTGGGCGCGCAGTTCGTGCCGCCGATAGCTGCGGCGGATGGACAGCAGCCCGTCGTAGTGCACGAACGATCCGCGCGCCAGCGGCAGTGTCGCGGCCGCGTAGAGGCGATAGCCGGCGCGTCCCCGTGCAAGGTCGTTGTGGACGACCAGGTGACGGGACAGCGCGACGCTGTCGTCCAGCAGCGAGCCGAGCGCCGGCGCGTCGAGGTGGTGGAGGAGGTGGTTGGAGATCACCACATCGAACCGGTCGCCCCGGGCGACCAGATCCGCGCTTGACGCCTGCTCGAAGCGAATCCCCGCATCGGGCAGCTGGCGTACATGGCGGATGGCGCGCCCGTCCGGATCGATGGCCGTGATCTGGAGTGACAACCCGTCGCGGGCCGCCCAGCGGGCGAGCGCGCGGGGAATGTCCCCGCCGCCGAAGCCGACGTCCAGCAGGGACGTGGGTCTGTTGCCGGACAGCTGCGGCCGGAGTCGCTGGCAGTAGATGCGCCGCCAGCCTGAGACGAGTCGATTGATGGTGGTGAACTGGCGGTAGGTGCGTTCGAGCTTGTCGGGATCGCAGTCCGGCTCGTCCATCAGCTCTCGCGACTGGGTGTCCCGTCGTGACAGTCCCTTGGCGGTCACGACGTCACGCGCCGGGTGAAGAGCGCCGATTCGACGGTGAGGCCAGGCCCGAATGCCATCGCTGCGACTCGCTCGGGCGCTCCATTGGCTTCCTGCTCGCCATCGCCCGCGAGCAGGCGCCGCAGGATGAACAGGACGGTGGCACTGGACATGTTGCCGTAGTCCCGCAGGACCGCTCGTGACGGGGACATCTGCGCGTCGGAGAGCCCGAGGGCGCGCTGCACGCGATCAAGGATGGCGCGCCCGCCGGGATGCACCGCCCATCGGTCGATCTGCGACCATTCCGTGGGCGCCGATGCCCCAAGGCGGTCCAGGAGGGGGCGCAGGGAGTGGGCGATCTGGTCCTCGAGGATGCGTGGAACGTAGCGGGATAGCACCATCTCGAAGCCGAGGTCCCCGATCGTCCACGCCATGTCGGTCTCGCCGCCGTCGGTGAGCGCCGTCTCCTGCGCGTCGATGTCCAGCACGGCCGATCCGGCGGGGGCCGGACGGGCAGACACCACCGCGGCGGCGGCGCCGTCGGCGAACACCGACGAGGCGACGATCGTGTCTGGATCGTTGGACGAGCGCACATGCAACGTGCACAGCTCCGCGCACACGATCAGCACTGCCGCGCCGGGTTCGGCCACGCAGGTCGACACGGCGGCGCGCAGCGCGGGAAATGCGCCGTAGCAGCCCATGAATCCCACGTGCAGCCGCCGTGTGGAGGGGGCGAGCCCGAGGTCTCGGACGACGACGTAGTCGGGACCGGGGGCGAAGAATCCCGTGCAGGAGACGGTGATGACGTGGGTGATGTCCGTCCGGTCGAGGCCGGGCGCATCCTCGATGGCACGAGCGCCGACCTCCGCGAGCAGCGGTCGCACCTCGCGCGTGTAGGCCGCGTTGCGCTGTCCGGTGGACGGGGTGAGGATCGTCCTCGTCTGAGCGTCGTAGAACTGCGCATCCACCGGTTCCGCGGTGCCGGCGGGCGTGGCGCCGAGCTCCCTCATCACGGTGTGACGACGCTCGATCGCCGACCCGTCGAACACGGAGCCGATGAGGCGGCGCGACAGGCGGGACAGTTCAGGCTGGCTGGCGAGCAGGTCGCGCACCTGGTCCTGTTGCAGCACCGTCGGCGGTACCGCCGTCGCGATCGACCGCACGCTCACGATCCCCTTGTCCGCGCGAGCTGGCGAGCGCTCCGGTGTTCGTGCGCGAGTGCGGTCCATGTCCTTGATCCTCCGGTTCTCGTGGCGGGCGGTCAACACCGGCTGGTGACGAGCTCGCCGACGAGCCCGCCGGTGACCGCCGGACCGGAGGTTACGCAAGCGCCGTGTTGTGTAAATGGCGACTAGTTGGTTAGGGTTGCCTCACTTCTCCACGACACCCGCCAGGAAGGCTCCACATGACTGCCCTGCGCCCAGCCGCTTTTGCGACTGCCGCCCTTGCCGTGCTGACGCTCAGCGCGTGCGCCACCGCCGCCGACGACGATGCCGCTGCGACGTCCAACGCCACCTCTGATGCCGCCGCCACGTCGGCGCCCGCCACTACCGCCGACGCCGAAGCCGACGGTTCGTTCACGCTGTACGCGGGTCGCGACCAGGAGTTGATCGACCCGCTCATCGAGCAGTTCGAGGCCGACACCGGCATCAGCGTCGAGGTGCGCTACGCAGGGAGCACCGAGCTCGCCGCGCTGCTCCTCGAAGAGGGCGAGGCCTCTCCCGCCGATGTGTTCCTGTCGCAGGATGCGGGCGCCCTGGGCGCGGTCGCCAAGGCGGACATGTTCGCGACGCTGCCCGAGACGGTCAGCGAGACTGTGCCGGCGGGGTTCACATCGACCGATGGGTCGTGGGTGGGCGTCACCGGCCGTGCGCGCGTGATCGTCTACGACGGCGAGCAGCTCAGCGCCGAAGAGGTTCCCACGACGGTCGCTGCTCTCACGGGTGAGCAGTGGTCCTCCCAGGTGGGCATCGCGCCCACCAATGCCTCGTTCCAATCGTTCGTCACGGCGCTGCGCGTGCTCGAGGGCGAGGACGCCGCGCGGGAGTGGCTCGAGGGCATGAGCTCCAACGATGTCCAGATCTATGCGAAGAACACGCCGATCCTGGAGGCCGCCAACGCCGGCGAGATCCAGCTCGGGCTGATCAATCACTACTACTGGTACCGCATGGCCGCCGAGATCGGCACCGACAACATGCGCGCCCAGCTGGCGTTCCCCGAGCCGGGAGACGCGGGCGGCATCGTGAACGTCACTGGTGCCGGGCTGCTGAACGCCGCGTCGGAGGACGCTGACGCGCTGGAGTTCGTCGAGTACCTCGTCTCCGAGCCCGCCCAGCAGTACTTCGTGGACAATACCTATGAGTATCCGTTGATCGATGGGGTGTCGGCGCCCGAGGGCCTTCCCGCGCTCGACACGCTCACCAACCCGGAGCTGGACCTGTCCGACCTCGACTCTCTGGGTGAGACCACCGATCTGCTCGTGGAGGTCGGCCTCCTGTAAGGAGACACATGCGCGTGGCCCGCGAGACGGCGGCGGGGGGCTCGGAGGCGACTCTGACCCCCCGCCGCCGTGTGCGCGCCCCGAGTGGGCGACTGGTGCTCATGGCGTCCGCAGTGGCGGCCGCCGCGGTGGCCACCATCCCCTTGGTCTACCTCCTGGTGAGGGTGGTCCAGGCGGACGGCCACGAGATCGTGGACGCGCTGTGGAGCGGACGCATCGCCACCCTCATGGTCAACACCGTGGGGCTCGTGATCGCGGTCTCCACGGCGTGCCTGGTGCTGGGTGTGGCAATCGCCTGGGTTCTGGTGCGCACGGACCTGCGCGGGCGGCGCACCTGGCTCGTGGTGACGTCGCTGGCGCTCGCGGTGCCGTCGTACGTGGCGGCGTTCGGCTGGATCGCCACCACCGAGGTGCGCGGCTTCTGGGGGGCATTCATCGTGCTGACGCTGTGCAACGTGCCGCTGGTGACCCTGCCGACCATCGCGTCCCTGCGCCTGGCCAACTCGGCCAGTGAGGATGTGGCACGCACACTCGGGCGCACGCGTTGGCAGGCCTTCATGGAGACCACGTGGCCCCAGATTCGACCTGCCGCGCTGGCAGGGGTCCTGCTCGTGGCGTTGTACGTGCTGAGCGACTTCGGCTCGGTCGCGTTGATGCGCTATCAGGCCTTCACATGGGCAATCCAGGTCGCCTACGAGTCGCTGTTCGACCGCACGCTTGCGGCGGTGATGTCGGTGGTGCTGGCTGCGATGGGCATCGCGCTGGTGGTCGCCGAGAGGCGGCTCCGCGGGGTCCGCGCACGGTTCGGCTCCGCTGTGGCGGCCCGCTCCGCGCCCGTGCCTGTGCCGCTCGGCCGGTGGAGGTGGGTCGCTCACGGCGGTCTCGCGCTCGTCGCGCTCCTGTCGCTCGGAGTGCCGCTCGGGGCGCTCGCCAAGTACCTCGTGCTGACCACTGAGACTTCCACGACGGTGCAGCCAGGCGAGCTGCTGGCCGATGCCCTGTCCACAGTCGGGCTGGCCGCAGCCGGGGCCGCGGTCGCTCTGGCGCTCGCCCTGCCCATCGGCATCCTGGCGGCCCGGTTTCGGTCGCGCCTGGCGAGGGTCACCGAGTCGGCCAGCTATCTGGGACTGGCCCTGCCGGGGATCGTTGTCGGGCTGTCGCTCGTGTTCTTCTCCCTCAACGTGGCGCCGATGCTGTACCAGTCGATCTGGATGCTCGCCTTTGCCTACGGCGTGCTGTTCCTGCCCAAGGCTGTGGGCGCGGTGCGATCGAGCATCGGGCAGGTGGAGCCGGGCCTCGAGGATGCGGCGCGCACGATGGGGCTGTCCCCGGCACGGGTGTGGACACGCGTGACCGCGCGCATCGCCTGGCCCGGCATCGGCGCTGGGGTGCTGCTGGTCGCGCTCACAGCCATGAAGGAGCTGCCTGCGACGCTGCTGCTGCGGCCCACGGGGACCGAGACACTCGCCACGTCGCTGTGGCGGCTGACGTCCGGCACCGCCTACGCTGCGGCCGCGCCGTACGCGCTGGTACTGATTGCGGTCGCCGCTGTGCCAGCCTTGTTGCTGACGCGGGAGGTCGCTGGCGGCAGGCGCCAGCCTGAGGAGACGCTGTGAGCGAGCTGCAGGTGCGCAAGATCGTGGCCGGCTACGACGCTGCGCCCGTGCTGCGAGGCGTCACGTTCACCGTGCCGCACGGCAGCCTCACCGCGGTGCTCGGCCCCTCCGGCTCAGGAAAGTCCACGCTGCTGCGCGTGATCGCGGGTCTCAACCGGCCCATCGAGGGGGCGATCGTCATCGGCGGCACCGTGCTGTCCGGCCCGCGAGTGCATGTCGCGCCAGAACGCCGGAACATCGGGCTGGTGCCGCAAGACGCCGCGTTGTTTCCGCACCTCGACGTGCTCGCCAACGTGGGGTTCGGACTGCCCCGCGCCCAGCGCCGTGGTCAAGTGGCACTCGATCTGTTGGACATGGTCGGCATGGCCGGGTATGCGACCCGCATGCCCGGCGAGCTCTCCGGAGGGCAGCGGCACCGCGTCGCCCTGGCCCGGGCGCTCGCGACCGAGCCCGACGTGGTGCTGCTGGACGAGCCCTTCTCGGCGCTCGATGCCGCGCTGCGCGCCGAGGTCCGGGGCCAGGTGCGCCAGGTGCTGCGACGAGCGCAGACGACGGCCGTGCTCGTGACGCATGATCAGGACGAGGCTCTCTCGATGGCGGACCAGGTGGCCGTCGTGGACCAGGGTCGGCTAGTGCAGGTCGGCACGCCCGCCGAGATCTACGCGAAGCCGATGTCCCGGTGGCTCGCTCAGTTCGTGGGCGGAGCGCTGGTGCTGCCCGGCACCTGGCAGGACGGCATGGTGGTAGGTCCGCTGGGGGCGGTGCCCGCGAACCTTGCCGACGGCCACCTCGCGCATTCCGGCGACGCCGTTGATCTGGTGCTGCGGCCGGAGCAGCTGGCGATCACCGCGGTGGGGGGCGGGGCTGTGGGCATGGGTGCGGCGCCCGGGGTGAGGGCGATGGTGCGCGATGTGGCCTACTTCGGGCACGACGCGGTGGTCACGATGGATCTGCCGGCGTGCGAGGAGCCGGTGCAGGCGCGGGTGCTGGGAGACCAGCGATGGCTGCCGGACACCGAGGTGCTGGTGGGCGTGCGATCGGCTGGACTGGCCTTCTCGCGCTAGCCGCCGCTTCGCGGTCGCGATGTGGGCGCGGACGCTACTTGGACGCTGCGATGCAGCCCGCGACGTGGTCGTCGACGAGCCCGCACGCCTGCATGAGCGCGTACATGGTGGTGGGACCGACGAACACGAATCCGAGCGACTTCAGCTCCTTCGCCAGCGCGGCCGAGTCCGGCGTCGAACCTGGCACGTCCTCCCACGTCGCGGGCACACCCGTGCGCGCGGGCGGCTGGTGCGACCACACCACCTCGTCGAGCGAACGGCCGGCATTCTGGAGTGCGACGACGGCGCGCGCGTTGGTGATCGCCGCCTCGATCTTGCGCCGATTGCGCACGATCCCCGCGTCCTTCATGAGCCGCTCCACGTCGCCTTCCGCGAACGCGGCGACATCCTCGGGCTCGAAATCCGCAAAGGCCTCGCGGAAGGCCTCTCGCTTGCGCAGGATCGTCAGCCACGACAGCCCCGACTGGAAGCCCTCGAGCACCATGCGTTCGAACAGTGCCGCGTCGCCGTGCACCTCGTGGCCCCACTCCTCGTCGTGGTACCGCTCGTAGAGCGGGTCGCCATTGCCAAAGCACCGAATCAGGTCGTTCGTCTCCGTGATCATGGGTCCAGTCTGAAGGACCTCACGCCCGTGCGCGCCGGACCCGGGGGACAGGCTCGGACACGGGCGGTCACCCGGCTCCTGGGGACGCAAGCGCTCGCGCCAACCCCGCCCACGCACCACCCGAATGGCGCCCGCGCACCGCGCGCCACTATCGTGGCCAGCGCCATGACCATCCGTGATCTGCTGCGCGAGCACGCGCCCACACTCAGCTACGAGCTGTTCCCACCGCGCTCTCCCACAGCGGAGGCGACCCTCGAGGCGACCATGGACACCCTCGCAGCCACGGACCCGGACTTCATGTCCATCACCTACGGCGCCTCCGGTTCCACGCGCGGCACCTCGCGCACCGTGGTCCAGCGTCTCGCGGAGTCCCACACCATCCCCCCTCTCGCGCACCTCACCTGCGTGGATCAGTCCCGGGCGGAGTTGACGGGGGTCATCGAGGCGTACCTCGACGAGGGTGTGCGCGACTTCCTCGCACTGCGTGGCGACCCGCCGCAGGGCCAGGTGGACTGGCACCCCCACCCGGACGGCCTGCTGTACGCGAGCGAGCTCGTGATGCTGCTCAGGGAGGTCGCGAAGGCACACGGCGTCGACGAACTGAGCATCGGCGTCACCGCGTTCCCGGCCCAGCACGCGATCCCGCAGTGGCGCCAGCAGGGCCTCGACATCCTGCGCGCCAAGCAGGACGCTGGCGCTGACTTCGCCATCACCCAGGTCTTCTACGACGTGGATCACTACCGGGCGCTGGTGGCTGACGCCGCCGCGGACGGCATCGGCTTGCCGATCATCCCCGAGGTGATGCCGCTCGTGTCAGTGACCCGGGCGAACCGCGCGGCCCAGCTCACAGGCGTGCCGACCCCGGAAGCGCTCGTGGCGGACCTCGAGGCCGCGGAGGACGACGCCGCGGCGCGCAGCGCAGGCGTCGCCCACGCTGCGCGGCTGTCGAGCGATCTGCTGGATGCGGGCGCGCCCGGCATTCACGTCATCACGTTCAACAAGCACGAGGCCGCGCTCGAGCTGGTCTCACAGCTGCCACTGCGCCGTACCAGCGACTAGCGCCAGAGCTGGTTCAGGTGTTGTCGGCGGCACTCAGCGTCACCGGCGACCCGTGGCTCACGGTCCGGGACACCGTGCATGTCTTCTCCTCGGACGCCTTCAGAGCGGCGCCGATGCGCGCGCGGGCCTTGTCTCCGTCCTCGCCTTCGGGGAATGCGACATCGAACAGCACCTCGATGTCCCGCAGGAACGTCGGGGAGGAGCCCCCGACCTTCTGCGCGTCCACCGTGACGTCGAACTTGGTGGGCTCCGCGCGGCGCGACGTCATCATGTCGAGGTCCGTCGCCGAGCACCCAGCGATCGCCACCATGAGCAGCTCGATCGAGCTGAGCGCCCCATCGACGTTGTAGCCGAATCGGTACTCGGCGCCGTCGGCGTTGCGGGCGAGGTAGACGCCCTCCGCCTCGCGCGTGAGCGTGACCCGCTTGTCAGTGATCTCTTCCATGCCTGCCATCCTCGCATCTCGCAGGCCGGTCACTTCGACGCCTCCAGCGACGCCTGAGCGCGAAACCTGGTCACCCTCGAAGCGTGGGAGCGAGTAGCCACGTCCCCGCCTACCGACTAGACTCGCGGGCGCACGCATCGGCGCTGAACGCACGCGTCGACCAAGCGCAATGGCGAGCCCGCCGCGCACCGAACCTCCATGAGGAACCATGTCTGACATCACCAATGCATCTGCCCCTGCGCCCGCCTTCCCCGGCGGCACCATCCTTGGTTACCCGCGCATCGGCCGAATGCGCGAGTTGAAGCGGGCCCTCGAGTCGTTCTGGAAGGGTGGCTCGTCCGAGACGGACCTCGAGTCCGTCGCGAAGGAGCTGCGCGCCGCGAACCGCGACCGCCTCGCCGCGCTCGGCCTCGGCCGCACCGACTCGTCCATCCCGTCGAACTTCTCCTTCTACGACCACATCCTCGACGCCGCGGTCACGTTTGGCGCCGTCCCCACTCGGTTCTCGTCGCTGCGTGACGAGAACGGTGCGGTGGATCTTGCCGGCTACTCGACCATCGCGCGTGGCGAGGGCGACAAGGCCCCGCTCGAGATGACCAAGTGGTTTGACTCGAACTACCACTACCTGGTGCCCGAGATCGGCCCCGAGACCGAGTTCACGCTCTCCAGCCAGCGCTGGGTCGACGAGTTCGTCGAGGCCAAGGAGACAGGGTTCGTGACGCGACCGGTCATCACCGGTCCGCTCACATTCCTGCACCTGTCCAAGCCCAGCGACGACGCTCCGACGGGATTCGATCCCATCGAGCGTCTGGACGATCTGCTCGCGGTCTACGTCGAGCTGCTTGCGGCTTTCAAGGCCGCAGGCGCCGAGTGGGTGCAGATCGACGAGCCCATTCTGGTCGCCGACATCGACGCCGATCGTGCGGACGTGCTGGCGGACGCCAAGAACGTTTACGAGACCCTCGTGGGCGCGCCCGAGCGGCCGGCGCTGTTCGTCGCCGCCCCGTATCACTCGCTCGACGACGCGCTGCCTGTCCTGAAGGACGCCGGCGTCGACGCGATCGGCATCGACCTCATCCGGGGCTCGGTTCCGGTGGACGTCGACCTCACGGGCGCGACCATCGTCGCGGGAGTCGTCGACGGACACAACATCTGGCGCACCGACCTCGACGAGGCACTGCGCAAGGCCGATGCGGTCGCGGCCCTCGGTGCGACCGTCACCATCTCCTCGAGCACCAGCCTGTTCCACGTCCCGCACACGCTGCAGGGTGAGGAGCACCTGGGGGAGGAGCTGCTGAGTTGGCTCGCGTTCGCGGACGAGAAGGTCTCCGAGATCGTCACCCTCGCATCGGCGCGCTCGCAGGGCGAGGACGCCGTCGCCGGCGCCCTTGCAGAGTCTCGCGCGGCGCTCAAGGCTCGCGCCGAGCACCCCGGCACGAACCGCGCCGATGTCCGCGACGCTCTCGCGGACGTCGACCCGGGCTGGTTCGAGCGTGCACCGTATTCGGCCCGCGCCGCGGCGCAGGCCAACCGGTTCCACCTGCCGGAGCTCGCCACCACCACCATCGGCTCCTTCCCGCAGACCCCCGACATCCGCAAGGCTCGCGCCGCGTGGGCCAAGGGCGAGCTGTCGGACGCCGACTACGAGCAGGCGATGAAGGACGAGATCGCCTCCGTGGTGCGGCTCCAGGAGGACCTGGGTCTGGACGTGCTGGTGCACGGCGAGGCCGAGCGCAACGACATGGTGCAGTACTTCGCGGAGCTGCTCGACGGCTTTGACGTCACCAAGAACGGCTGGGTCCAGTCGTACGGTTCGCGGTGCACGCGCCCCTCGATCCTGTGGGGCGACGTCGCTCGCTCCGCGCCCATGACCGTGCGCTGGGCGCAGTACGCGCAGTCACTCTCGGACAAGCCGGTCAAAGGCATGCTCACGGGCCCGGTCACCATCCTCGCGTGGTCGTTCGTGCGCGATGACCAGCCGCTGGGCGACACCGCCAATCAGGTGGGTCTTGCGCTGCGCCAGGAGATCGCGGACCTCGAGGCGGCTGGCATCGGCATCATCCAGGTCGACGAGCCCGCGCTGCGCGAGCTGCTGCCTCTCAAGAAGGCCGAGCAGCCCTCCTACCTCGACTGGTCGGTCAACTCGTTCCGCCTCGCGACCTCGGGAGCGAAGGACGACACCCAGGTGCACACGCACCTGTGCTACTCCGAATTCGGTGAGATCATCGACGCGATCGACGGCCTGAACGCCGACGTCACGTCGATCGAGGCCGCGCGCTCGCGCATGGAGGTCCTCCCCGCGATCCGCAGCCACGGCTACGAGCGCCAGATCGGCCCGGGCGTGTGGGACATCCACTCGCCGCGAGTGCCCTCGACGCAGGAGGTCACCGAGCTGCTCCAGCTGGCCAAGGACTCGATCCCCGGCAAGCAGCTGTGGGTCAACCCGGACTGCGGCCTCAAGACCCGCGGCTACGAGGAGACCACCGAGACGCTGACGCACATGTTGGAGGCGACGCGCGCCGTCCGCGGCATGTAGCCGCAGGCCCAGACGCGTACGAAGGCCCGGCTCCCGCGAGGGAGACCGGGCCTTCGTGCGTGTGGGCTTGAGGATCCTTACGGGCAGGCCGCCTGTTCGACGTAGCCGTTCTGGGCGTCGAACCGCACGCCCGGACTGGCCGCTTTGTCGCCGTCCGGGTGTCGCAGTTGCACGCACCACGACTCGAGATCGCCTTTGGTGAAGGTGACGAGCTCGACGCCTGGCGAGGCCCCGAACGCCACCTCCCCGTCGATGGTGTACCTGCGATTCCCGTCCAGCGCGACGGAGGGGTCGCCCCCCTCGTCATAGGCCGCTCGCACCAGCGTGCCGAGGTTCATCGCGTCGGACTGTGCGGCCGCGTCATTCCCCTTCCTGGAGTGATCCAGGTAGAGCGGAATGGCGATGGCCGCGAGCAGTGCGACGATGAGGATGACCACCAGCAGTTCAGGCAACGAGAAGCCCGAGTCGGATCCCCGCCGTGAGGTGGGGACTGTCATTGTTGTCTTCTTCCATAGTCAACCCCGCCTGGGCGGGGGCCATCCGCTATGTGCCAGAGCACCTCGAGGACGGCGCGACCATCGTCGCGCAAGGCCATGCGAGCGCGCAAGACCCCTGTCCGACGGGCCTTCCTGCGAGCGTCCGATGCGCGGGTTGCGGTGGTGCGCGCGCTCAGCGCGCAGAGACGTCCAGTTGGTAGTACGCGACGTCGATCCAGCGGTCGAACTTGCGCCCCACTTCCCGCAGCTGGCCGACCTCGGTCCACCCCGTCGCGAGATGGAGAGCGATCGAGGCGTCGTTGGGCAGCGCGATCAGCGAGATCGCCGAGTGCGCGTGGGACGCGCGGAGCCGGGCGATCAGCGCCTCGTACAGCTCGCGGCCCAGGCCCCGCCCGCTGGCGCCATGAGCGAGGTAGATCGTGGACTCCACGGAGTGCAGATAGGCGGCGCGGGGGCGATAGGGGCCCGCGTACGCGTAGCCGATCACCGAGCCCTCGTCCTCGAGCACCAGCCACGGCAGTCCGAGTGCCTGCACGCGAGCGATGCGCGCCGCCATGTCGTCCGCGGACACCTCGTCGTACTCGAAGGTGATGACGGTCTCGCGCACGTAGGGGTTGTACAGGGCGGCGATCGCTGCGGCGTCGGCGCTTGTGGCATCGCGGATCATAAGCACATTCTGCCGTGCCGACAGCGAGAATGATCGCGCGCGCCGGTCGCGCTAGGAGGGCAGACCAGGGCGGGCCCCGTCCGCGGCCGGCGCGGACCCCGGCGCCCGTCGCTTGCCCCACCAGGTCCCGGGAGGGGGGATCTTGTCCGCGAAGCGCATGAGCAAGGAGCCGGTGATGGCCAGGATCAGCACGTACGCCGCGGTGAAGGGCCCGAGCTGAGACTCGACTCCCGCTGCGACGCCCAGCCCGGCGATCACAATCGAGAACTCACCGCGGGGCACGAGCGACAGCCCGGTGCGCCAGCGGCCCTTGGGCCCTATTCCATTGCGCTTGGCGGCCCACATTCCGGTGTAGATCTTCGTGATGGCGGTGACCAGGGCGAGCGCCAGTGCGGGCAGCAGCACGGGCATCAGGTCGCGCGGGTCGATCAACAGCCCGAAGAACACGAAGAACAGGCCGCCGAACACGTCACGCAGGGGCGGCAGCAAAGTGCGCACGTCGTTCGCCACCTGCCCGGACAGGGTCAGTCCCAGCAGGAAGGCGCCGACGGCCGCCGAGACCTGGACCGCATCGGCCAGTCCGGCGACCAGGAAGGTGAGTCCCAGCACGCCGAGCAGCAGCAGCTCACGCGAATGCGAGTGGACCAGCCGCGACACGTGGCGCGAGAAGTACATGGACACGACGAAGGCCAGCGCGACGATCGCGAGTGCGACTCCAGCGGCGATCGCGCCCTGCAGCAGCGACGCGCCTACCAGCAGCACCGCGACGATGGGCAGGAAAACCGCCATCACGATGTCCTCCATCACCAGCAGGCTGAGGATCACCGGCGTCTCGCGGTTGGCCACGCGATCGAAGTCGTCCAGCAGGCGCGCGATGACTCCGGAGGAGGAGATGTAGGTGACACCGGCGAGCAACAGCGAGGCCGTGGGCGACCACCCCAGCATGAGGCCCACTGCGAAACCGGGGACGCCGTTGGCGACGCCGTCCAGCAGGCCTGCGGCCCAGTTCGACCTGAGCCCATTGCGTAGGTCCTCGGGAGAGTATTCGAGGCCGAGGAGCAAGAGCAGCAGCACCACCCCGATCTCGGCGCCGATCTCGAGGAACTCTTGTCCTGCGCTCACGGGGATGAAGCCGCCGTCTCCCATGACCAGACCGGCGAGCAGGTAGAGCGGGATCGAGGGGATTCCGATGCGAGCGGCGACGCGCCCGAGTGCTGCGAGCACCAGCAGAATGATGCCAAGCTCTATGAGCACCGCGCCCGCGTGACTGGTCTCCGGCTCGGGAAGCACCTCCAGCGGCAGTCCGGTGGCGAGCATCGCTACCCCGTCAGGATCGAGGTTGCTCCGCGTACGGCATCGGCGCGTCCCATCACCAGCACGGTGTCACCTGCGCGCAGGGTGAAATCCGGCTCGGGGCCGGGGATCCCGTCCTCGCCGCGGATCACGGCGACGACGGACGCCGAGGTCTCCGTGCGGATGCGGCCCTCTCCGATGGTGCGGTCCGTCAGCCCTCCTGAGGGGGGCATGGTGATCCACTCGATCGACAGTCCTTCGACCATGTGGCTGAGCGCGTCAAGCCGAGCGGTGATATTGGTGCCGCCCAGCAGCTCTGCAACCTTCGACGCGTCGCCTTCGGACAGCTCCACCGTGCCCTTGCACGAATCAGGATCCTCGCGGTCGTAGAGCGCGATGTCGCGCTTGCCGTCGCGCCGGACCACGACGCCTACGTGGTCTCCGCCTTCAGCCTGGAACTCGTAGCGGACGCCGATGCCGGGGAGCGGAGTCTCGTAGATGTCCATAGGCCTAGTCTGGCACGACCCGGATGCGCTCGATCAGGAGGGGCTCAGGCCTCGTCCACAACGCCCAGCTCGATGAGCCGTTCCCACGCCATGCGCATCAGGAACGGGTTGTCGATCTGGATGTGCCGGAGCGCCGCGTGCACCTGGAACGCCTTCGAGCGCGCCGCAGTGGCCTCATCAATGCCGCCATAGCCGGTCCAGAACTCCTCGCTCATGTCGGACGAGAGCAGGTTGACGCCGTAGCCGAGATCGGCCGCCGGGTCGCCGGCGCCGAAGTTGTGCCAGGCCAGGATGCCGGCGAAGGCGCCGCGGTCCGAGAGCACGGCGCGCGGCTCGAGTCGCCCATGAGTCCACGTGAACGTCACGTCATCCGAGGCCTCCGCGCCCTCGTCGTAGATCGCGCGAGTGGCGGCGGCATCGAGCACGCGGTTCTCCGGCGCCCCGCGCTCCACCGCGAAGGCGAGCAGCTCCTCGAACTTGGGGCGCAACTGCGGCAGTCCGATGCCCGTGCGCGGATTGAGGGGAGCCCCCGACGGGCTTGGGGTGTGAAGCTCTCGCAGCGCGCCGCCGAACGGACGGGCCGAGTCGACGTGTAGCGGCACGAACCCCGCGGTCGATGCGGAGATCCACCGCACCAGGTTCCAGTGCCAGGGGTAGCCGTGCCCGGGCGTGCCGGTCGCGATCGGGTGGCTCGACGGGAAGCTCCAGCGCTGCGCGGGCTCAGCGATGAGATCGACCACGCGCGCGAAGTGCTCGTCCCGGCCCGGCATCCGGGGGAAGATCGCGCCGTAGTCGTCCCCGATCCTCATCGCGAACTGGTCCTCAAGGGTGTAGCGGCGGCCGAGTTCTCGCCCTGCCAGCTCAGGGAACTGCTCGTCGACGAGGGCACGCACGGTCTCGTCGGGGACGACAATCGGGGCGTCGGGGGACATATGGTCAGCCTAGCCGCGCCGGTGCGACCCACAGCCGCGCATGCACCAGGATGTATCCATGACCTCAGAAGGCGTGTCCGCCACCGATCCCACGACCGATCAGCAGCGCCAGTCCGCCGTGATCGTCGACCTCGACGGCACTCTCGCTCACATGGGCGACAGGCACCCGTTCGCGACCACCGGTTACGACCTCGACACGCCCAACAAGCCCGTGCTCGAGGTGGTGCGCGCGCTCCACCTGGTGGGCCACACGATCGTGATCATCTCGGGCCGCAAGGAGGTCTCCCGGGCAGAGACGCAAGCGTGGCTCACGGCCCACCTCCCCGTGCCGTATGAGGGTCTCCACCTCCGTCCCGATGACGACGACAGGTCCGACGGGATCGTGAAGCAGGAGATCTACCACTCCGAGATCGCGCCGCGCTTCGACGTGCTGTGCGTGCTGGACGACCGCAATCACGTGGTGGACATGTGGCGCGACGAGCTCGGTCTCACGTGCCTGCAGGTGGCTCCGGGGGACTTCTAGGCGAGCTCAGTCCTGGGCCCGGCGAATCCGCCACTCGCGGTCCAGGATGGCGTACATCGCATCGTCCGACACCTCGTCCTCGACCCAGTAGCGCTCGCGCCGAACGCCCTCGTGGATGAAGCCGATCCTCTCGAGCACCTTGATCGAACTGATGTTGTGGGGGTGGGTCGAAGCCTCCACCCTGTGCACGCCGAGGTCGAACACGGCGTAGTCGACGAGGCGCGCGGTGGCCTCGGTGGCGTAGTAGTGGCCCCGTGCCCAGGGGTGGAGCGTGAAGCCCACCTCGGCCGTGCGGCCGTTCTCCGACAGCCAGATCGCGACGTCACCCAGGACCCTGTCGTCACGCAGCCGGACCACCGCCAGCTGGTACCAGTGCCCCGGGAGCGGCCCCGGCCGTGACGTGACGTCCGCGATCAGCTCCTTGGCTCGTTCGACGGGGTAGGGGGCCCGCCACGCCTGGTACTGCGCGGTGCTGGTGTCGGACCGGCGCTCGGCGAGATCCTCGGCGTCGTCCATCGTCATGGGCCGCAGCGCCAGTCGCTCGGTCCGGAGGGTCTCCATCTCTCGACCTTAGCCCGCGCCCCCTTCACGCGCTCGATACCTGTCGCGGTTGCCGTCGCGCCGCGGGCGCACGCTGAAGAGTCACCATGCCCACGTTGCGTCGCCCATTGCGTCCTGGATAGTCATTGCGACCCATCTGGCGACAGCCGGATTACTCTCGTCGCATGCCGCGATTGCGCCGCTCACGCCCCTCCGAGCCGGGACTGACGCGCAGGCGCGCGGGCAGGGGCTGGACGTATCTCGACGAGGCCGGCGAGCGCATCGGCGACACGCAAGTAATCGAGCGGATTCGTGCGCTCGCGATTCCGCCGGCGTGGACGGACGTATGGATCTGTCCCTGGCCCCACGGACATCTGCAAGCCCTCGGGACCGACGAGGCGGGGCGGCGCCAGTATCTCTATCACCCGGCGTGGCGGGAGCGCCGCGACCGCGCCAAGCACGAGCGCGTGCTCGACGTGGCGGCGGGTCTGCCCGCAGCGCGGGCAGTCGCCGATGCCGACGCAAGCCGCGGGGACATGTCTCGCGAGCACGTGCTCGGGATCGCATTCCGGCTGCTCGACCGCGGACTGTTCCGCGTCGGCGGCGAGGGGTATGCGGCGGACAACGGCACCTATGGGCTCGCGACCATGCTCCGCGAGCACGCCCGGGTGACGTCGGACGCGGTGGTGTTCGACTACGTGGGGAAGTCGGGCAGGCAGCGGCACGTGGTGGTGCGCGACGCAGAGGTCGAATCCGCCATCACCACCCTCAAGCGGCGCGGCGACGACGGCCCTCAGCTGCTCGCCTGGCGCGAGGGAGGCACCCCTGTGCGGTGGCACGACGTCACCAGCGAGGACATCAATGGTTATCTGCAGATGGTGGTGCAGCCAGATGCGACGGCGAAGGACTTCCGCACGTGGCACGGCACGGTCATCGCGGCGCAGGCCTTCGCGAGCGCCGGAGACGCCGCCGAGATGACCCCGACTGCACGCCGGCGAGCAGTCGCCAGCGTGATGCGCGAGGTCGCGGCTCAGCTCGGCAACACTGCAGCCGTCGCCCGCGCCTCCTACGTCGATCCACGTGTCGTCGACCTGTGGGAGGACGGGATCTCGATCGCTCCGGTGGTGCAGGCCTTGGGGGAGCATGGCGAGGAGCTGTTCCCGGGGGCCCGAGACGCGGCGATTCAGCGTGCTCTCGAGCAGGCGGTGGTCGACCTTCTGACGACGTCGCCGGTGGCACTGGATCGCAAGCTCCGGCGCAGCGCCCGCCGCGCGCGGCGGGTCGCGGACGCGACCGAATGACTGGCCCTACGCGGCCCATGCGGCGTCGGTGTCGGCCCAGTCGCGCATCGCGCGCAGCCCCGCGGAGCGATAGGGCTCGTCGCCGATCGACGCCAGCGTGACCGCGAACGCCACGGCCCGCGCCGCGACCCGGAGCCGCCCCGGACTGCCCGCCCCCGCTCGCATCGGCCCTTGCGCCGTGCCGTAGGCCTGAAGCAGGGCGTCGGCGTGAGCCGAGCCGACCAGCGTGCACGCCTGCCCGAGGTCCGTCGCGGGATCGGCGGCGCCCGCGTCGCCCCAGTCGAGCACCCCGGCGAGGCGCCCGCCACGGGTCAGCACGTTGGCTCCGTGCAGATCGAGGTGCGACCAGGTGCGTGGCGGGTCCGGTGTTTCGGCGCCAGCCTCGAACACGGCGCGCAGCACGTCGGCGTGCGCGAGGCTGATGTCGCCAGCGTCCTCAAGTGCCTGGAGGCGGCTGTCGAACACCTCCGCGACCTCGGGCAGCGAGCCAGATCGGTATGGATTGAGGGGGGCATCGTCCGGAACTGGCTGGTGCACCTGGGCGAGCGCGACGCCGAGGTCGCGTGCGCCGGCATCGGTCAGCGGGGCGTCGTACGCCAACTCGCCTGTCACCCACGGCACCACGCTCCACCGCCAGGGGTAGTCGTGAGCAGGCTCCCCGATGCGGATGGGCACCGGTGCGGGGAATGTCCAGCGGTGGCCGATGCGCGGCAGCCACTCCAGCTCCGTCGCGGAGATCGCTGCGCCCGCCGCGCGGCGCGGAAGCCGCACGGCAAACGCCTTGCCCAGCCGGAACGTCGTGTTGTCCCAGCCCTCGACACGGCCGCTGATCTCAAGCTCCGCCAGGTCTGGATGCTGGTCCGCGAGCAGTGCTCGCACCAGGAGTTCGTCGATCGCCACCTCCGCAGGCGGCGTGCGCATCGTCGTCACCCTGCCAGCGTATGCCCCTGCGCAAGGGGCTCGGTCACACGCGCCCAGCGCGGCGCAACCCGCCCGATGCGGGGGTCACCTGTTCACCGCGTGCGCCCCAGCGGGACATGAGTGCAGGATCTGGCCCGCATCTTGCACTCATGTCTCTTCAGCGCGCACGGGGACGCTCGTGGAGCAGGGTGTGCGTGTCGACGGAGCCCGGGGATCGCGACCCGGTACCGTCTCGACATGGAAATGTCGAGCATTGCGACTTGGACCCTTCAGCAGGAGATCCCGGTCCCGGACGATGTGAAGTCGCTGCTGGTGCAGGGAGAAGAAGCCGTGGCGTCGTTCAAGACGTTCCGCGACAGTGCCACCTTCACCACCAAGCGGCTCATCGTCAGGGATGCCCAGGGCCTCACGGGCAAGAAGGTCGAGCTCTACTCGCTTCCTTACAACTCCATCAACATGTGGTCGACAGAGAACGCCGGCACCTTCGACTTCAACGCCGAGGTGGAGTTGTGGACGCGCGCTGGGCACATCAAGATCAACCTTGCGAAGGGCGTGGATGTGCGGCGTATCGACAGCCTGATCGCGTGGGCTGTGCTGCAGCACTAGTGCCGGGCCTGCCCGCTTGTTGAGCGCCAGCGGTCATGAGCTGCAACTCGCGGGCCCGAATCCGCAGTCAGTGACTGCCAGCGCGCGCGAGGCGGCTGCACGTCTACGCCCTGCGACAATGGCGCCATGAGCGAGGACGAGCCCAAGCCCGACCGCAAGCGCTGGAATCTCAACATCCACTACCAGCGCGATGTCGTCGAAGAGATCCCCGAGACGGCTCGCACCGCGCTCGACGTGGGCTGCGGAGAGGGACTGTTCGCCCGCACCCTCGCGGCGCGCGGCCTCGACGTCACGGGAATCGACGAGGACGCGGACAGCATCCGCCGTGCTCGCGCTCAGGACACGGCGCGCATCGCCTACGTCGAGGCCGACGTGTTCGAGGCGGACCTGCCTCGCGAGTCCTTCGACGTGGTCGCGTCTATCGCCTCGCTTCACCACATGGATCTGGAGGCGGGACTCGAGCGCCTCAAGGAGCTGACGGCCCCGGGCGGCACGGTCCTCGTCGTGGGCCTCGCGAAGGCCACGTGGCGCGACATCCCGCGCGAGATGGCGGCCTCCGTCGCGGACAAGCTGCAGCGCCTCTTCCGCGGCTACTGGGACCACGGCTCACCGTGCGCTTGGCCCCCGGGGCACACCTACGAGGACGTCAAGCGCGAGTCCGCTCGGCTCATGCCGGGCAGCACGTTTGCGAAGAAGCTGCTGTGGCGCTACACGCTCGTGTGGACCAAGCCCGCCGCCGAACCCGGCCCGATCGAAGGCTGAGCCAACCGCATCGGCCGCCCGCGCATCGGCCCCACTACCCGTGGTGCGTGGAGGCGCCCATGCGGCGCACGGCCTCCGTGATGATGTCCGGGTGCGTCGCGATGTTGAGGCGCACGTGCCCGTCGCCGCCCGCGCCGAAGGTGGGTCCGGAGTTGAGCGCGACCTTCGCATGCTCGAGGAAGTGCGCGGCGGGGTCGCCCTCGAGCTCGAGCGGTGCGCAGTCGATCCACGTGAGGTACGTGGCCTCCGGTAGCCGGTAGTTTGCGCCGGCCAGGTGCTCGTCGATGAGCGTGCCCAGCAGCCGCCGGTTGGCGTCGAGGCCACCCATGAGGTCGTCGAGCCATTCGCCGCCGTGCCGGTACGCGGCCGTCTGCGCGACGGTGCCCAAGTGTGTGGGCCCGTGGTGAGGGGACGCCGCATATGACGCGAGCTCGCGCTGCACCCCGCTGCCGCCGATCACGACGGCGGCAGGGACGCCGGCGAGGTTCCATGCCTTGGAGGCGGCCATGAGGGAGAACGCGTTCTCCCCGCCGTCGACGGACAGGTAGGGCACGAACTCGTGCTCGGCGTAGACCAGCGGCGCGTGGATCTCGTCCACGACCACGCGGACTCCATAGCGGGCCGCGAGCGCGGCGACCTGCTCGAGCTCGGCGCGAGTGTGTGCGGTGCCAGTGGGGTTGTGGGGGCTGCACAGCAGGTAGGCGGCGGGGCGACCGCCCTCCGTGGCACGCCGGAAGGCATCTTCGAGCGTGGCGAGGTCGAGCCGCAGGTCGTCGCCAAGCGGGGCGTCGACCACGTTCCGGCCCGCCGCCTTGAGGTAGGAGAAGAAGGGCGGGTACACCGGGGGGTTTACCACGACATCGCTGCCAGGCTCGGTGAGCATGGAGATCACATCGACGTAGCCGGTGATGACGTCCGCCACCGTGGTCATGTGACCGGGCGACACCGTCCAGTCCCACCGCTGCGCTGCGAACTCGGCGAGCGCCTCGGTGTAGGCGGTTCCTGCGGGATAGCCCAGGTCGCCGCCCACCACCGCCCTCTCGAGCGCCTCTCGCACCGCCGGGGCGGGCGGAACGTCCATCTCCGCGACCCACAGCGGAAGCACGTCAGCGCTGTACCTCCGCCACTTGGCCGAGGTGCGCGTGCGCAAGGAGGCGAGCGTGAGCTCGGTGAGCGGATTGGCGCGCTGAGGCGCGTGGGCAGGAATGGCCATCCACACACTGTGGCGAACGGCCGATGCGCGCGCAAGTCCGTTCTGGCCGCGCGCCCCCTGCGAGGTGCGGCCGGGTCTTCTTACAATCAGCGCATGGGCAAAGGCGGCAAAGGCAGCAAAGGCAGGCACTTTCCCGTGGGTGTGCTGATCGCGGTCCTGCTGGTCGGGCTCGCGGCCTATGGTGCCTATTGGCTTCTCGGGGAGTACGGATACATCGGGGACCAGTCGCCGGAGGCCACCGCGTCTCCTCAGGTAGGAGCCGTCGCTGCCGATGGCCGTCCCGAGTGGCTGCAGGGCACCGCGTACGAGCTGCCGCCGATGACGAGCCCCGAGAACGAACAGGAGCCCCCTGCCCGGATTCTCGAGGGATGGGTGTGGGAGCTCGCCGACGATGATTGGTCGCTGAATGTGGTCCGGGAGGGCGAAGGCGACAACTACACGTGGCTCTCGGACTTCCAGGCGCTCTACCTGGTGAGCCCCACCGACGACCTGTTCAAGATCTCCGACCTGCGCACCGACTTCGACATGGACCTGGTGCATTGGGATCCCGAGCGCCGGGTCGCGTGGATCAGACGAGCCGGCAAGTCCGACCTCGAGCAGGTGATCGAGTACGACCTGCTCTCTCTCGACAGCACCGAGGACTTTGCCGGTTCCGTCGTGAGCTCGGCGAACGTGGTCGAGGGAGGGCTGGCCAACATCGAGTACCGCGCCGACCAGCCTGACCAGCGCGAGCTGTGGGTGACCTACGACCCTGCGGGTTACGCCACAGGGGTGCTCTGGCGGGAGGGGACCGAGTGGGAGCCGAGCCTGGTCTCCGACCAGATTCGCCGCATGGCGCAGCAGGGGCTGACGCGTGAGCGCGGCGTGGACGCCTGGTTCGACCCGGGCACGCAGCGGGCTGTCTATCACGGGGTGTTCATCGACCCCGATACGGAGACTCTGGCGGACGAGATGTGGGTGGTCCACGATCTGGCCACCGACGCCGTCGACGACATGGCCGTCGTGTCGGCTCCTCGCGACGACTGCCGGCCGGTCGATGGACCACGGTCGGGAACGTTCGAGGGCGACCGCATCGTCGCCGACTGCGGCGGTGCCGAGTACTTACTCGACCCGTACGGCAACGAGGCCCCGGTCGAGCGCTGATCCGCGTCTAGGCGCTCTGGCGCCGGAACACCCGCGTGCCGATCGCGATGCCTCCGAGCACGAGGCCCACCGTGATCGCGACGCCCCAGAGTGCGATCGGGTCGCCGAGCTCCCCGCGGAACATGGCGCGCACGCCCTCGACCACGTGCTTGAGGGGGTTCACGTCCGAGAGCAGCTCCAGCCACCGGGGCGCGAGCGACATGGGCAGCAGGATCCCGGACAGCAGCAGCAACGGCAGCGCCACGCCGTTGAGCAGCGGCGCGAACGAGTCCTCGGACTTCAGCGTGAGTGCGACCGCGTAGCTGAGGGACGCGAAGCAGGCGCCCAGCAGCGCGACGGTCCCCACCCCCGCGACCAACGCCCACCACGGCGCGCGCAGGCCGAACAGCAGGGCGACCAGCACCAGAATCGTGCCCTGCACCAACAGCACCACGACGTCGCGCATGACCCGGCCCAGCAGCAGCGAGGCACGGGACGCGGGCGTGACCCGCATGCGCTCGATCACGCCGGAACGCCACTCCGAGATGAGCCCAAAGCCTACGAAGCTGGCGCCGAAGAGCCCCAGCTGGACCAGCAGCCCGGGTACGAAGATCTGCCAGGCGTCCGCGTCCTCGCCGAACGCACGGGTGTCCGCGATCGTCTCCAGCAGCGGACCGAACAGGGACAGGTAGAGGATGGGCTGGAGCAGCCCGAACACCACCCACACGGGCTGGCGCAGGCTCAGGCGCATGGCCCGGGTGAAGATGATCCAGGTGTCGCGAGCGATCGTCATGTCAGTCCTCCTCGTCCCGCAGCGACCGACCGGTCATCGTCAGGAACACGTCGTCCAGCGTGGGTCGACGCACGGCGACCCCCTCCACGTCGTGCGAGTCGCCGAGCCCGCGCAGCAGCCTGGGCAGCGCCGACGCGCCATCGGGAACGGTGAGCCGCACCATCTCTCCGTCGACTTCGGAGGGCAGGTCGCCGAGAATGGCGGCCGCGGCATCGGCCAGCGCCTGGGCGGCAGCGGCGCTAGTAGATGTGAGCAGCACCTGGTCGCCGCCCACGGAGCGCTTGAGCTCCTCCGCGGTGCCCCGTCCGACGATCTCGCCGTGGTCGATCACGAGCAGGCGGTCGCTCAGCGCATCGGCCTCGTCCATGTAGTGCGTGGTGATGAACACCGTCGTATCGAAGTCATCGCGCACACGGCGGATGTGGTCCCAGAGGTTCGCGCGCGACTGGGGGTCGAGGCCGGTGGACGGCTCGTCAAGGAAGACAATGCGTGGCTCGTGGATGAGCCCCATCGCGATATCCAGGCGACGGCGCTGCCCGCCCGAGAGCGTGCCGCACTTGCGCTCCCACACCCCGTCCAGGTCGAGGCCGCTGAGCAGCGCCTTGCCGCGGTCGGCGGCGACCCTGCGGTCGATGCCGTACAGCCGCGCCTGGTCCACGAGCTCCTCGCCGGCGACCGCGCTCGGGTCCGTGGTGCCCATCTGCGCTACGTAGCCGATCGAGCGGCGCACGCTCACGGGGTCCTTCGCGAGGTCGTGTCCGTTGACGGTCGCCGTGCCGCCGCTCGGGTCGAGCAGGGTGGTGAGCATGCGCAGCGTCGTGGTCTTTCCGGCACCGTTCGGGCCCAGGAACCCGACGATCTCGCCCGTGTCGACCGTGATGTCGACCCCCTTGACGGCCTCCACGGTGCGCGGTGTCTCCTTGCCGCGGCCGCGGACCTTGTACGTCTTGCGCAGGCCGCGCGCCTCGATGATCGGCGTGCTCATGTGGAGAACCTCCTGAAGGGACAGCAGAAGTGAATGCCGAAGCCCAGGCTAGTGCCCGCCTCCCACATGAGGCTCCGCCCAGGGGCGCAGACGTACGCCGAAAGTCGCACATGAGCGAGCGCCATCTTTCAGTCCTGAGGCGGTCGTCCTGGACTCCCGATCTTCCTACGCTCGAAATCAACCGAGCAAGAGGAGAGATCATGATTGAGGCACAAGCCCTGACCAAGCGGTACGGCACCGTGACTGCGGTGGACGATATGTCGTTCACGGTGGCTCCCGGCCGAGTGACAGGGTTCCTGGGCCCGAACGGGGCGGGCAAGTCCACCACCATGCGCATGACCGTGGGACTGGACGCTCCCACCAAGGGATCCGTCGCCGTCAACGGTGCGCGGTATGTCGACCACGGAGCGCCGCTGCGAGAGATCGGCGTGCTGCTGGACGCGAAAGCGGTGCATCCAGGACGCACCGCGCGCAATCACCTCACGGCGATGGCGGCGACCCACGGCATCGGCCGCTCGCGTGTCGACGAGGTGATCGATCTTGCAGGGCTCGCCACAGTGGCTGACAAGCGGGTGGGCGGTTTCTCGCTCGGCATGGGGCAGCGGCTGGGCATTGCCGCGGCCCTGCTGGGGGATCCGCAGACGCTGATCCTCGACGAGCCGGTCAACGGACTCGATCCCGAGGGCGTGCTGTGGGTGCGCAGGCTGACGCGATCACTCGCCGACGAGGGGCGCACCGTCTTCTTGTCGTCTCACCTGATGAGCGAGATGGCCCTGACGGCAGATCACGTCATCGTGGTCGGCCGAGGCCGCGTGCTCGCGGATGCGCCGGTGGCGGACCTCATCGCGGCCGCGCACGGAGAGCGGGTGCGAGTGATGAGCCCCCACGCCGAGCGACTCGAGGGGTTGCTGCGCGAGCGTCGCGCCACAGTGGTCGCCACTGGCCGCGACTCCCTCGAGGTCACCGGCCTCAGCGCGGCCCAGGTCGGCGACGCGGCTGCGGGCGCCTCCATCGCCCTGCACGAGCTCACGGCACTGGGCGGTTCACTCGAGGATGCCTACCTGCAGCTCACCGCCGACGACGTGGAGTTCCGCTCCGCTCCCACAGATAAGAACGACAACGGCGCCATGGCGTCTCGACACGAAGGTGGATCACGATGAGCACGACTGCACTGGCCACGAAGACCTCCCCGACGAACGGTCCCGCGACGACTGCCGGGCCGGTCACACTCAGGCGCACCGTGGTCGCCGAATGGATCAAGTTCCGTGGGCTGCGGTCCACCTTGTGGACTCTGGTCGCCATGGTCGCTCTACTCGTCGCGGTGAGCGTGCTCGCCGCGTGGGGGACGACCACGCAGATGGTGGACGCCGGCCCCGGCCAAGGCAACGTGGCGCAGTATGTCAGCGCCGGGTACCAGCTCGCTCAGCTCGCGGTCGCCGTGCTCGGCGTCCTGGCGATGGGCGGCGAATACTCGACAGGTGGCATCCGGACCACTCTCACGACGGTGCCGCGCCGATGGATGGTGCTGGTTGCCAAGGCCATCGTCCTTGGCGGCGCGGTCGCGGCGGTGACGCTCGTGTCGATGGTGGCCTCGTACATCGCGACCATGCCGTTCCACGACACCCTGGGGCTTGAACTCGACCTCTCTGACTCTGAGACGGTGAGAATGCTAGTGGGACTGCCCTTGTACCTCGTCGCAATCTCCCTGCTATCGCTTGCGATTGGCGCGCTCATGCGGCACACTGCCGCCGGACTCACCCTCGTGATCGCGCTCCTGCTAGTGGTCGAGAACGTGATTGCCTTGGTGCCGCTGCGGGCATTCGACCTGGTAAGCCCATTTCTTCCCATGACCGCGGGCAGCAAGGTCCTGTTCGACAGCGATACGCTGGCAGCGATTGACAACGTCAACACCGGGCCGTACCTGACCCCGTGGGTCGGCTTCGGTGTGCTCGTGGCGTGGGCTGTGACCCTGCTCGCTTTGGCGATGGTGTCGCTGCGACGCCGTGACGCGTAACTGAGCGGCGGAACGTGAGGGCACTGTGAGCGTGGATCGTCCCACCGCAGCCGAGCCGGCTGAGAGCCGGCTCGGCTCGGTGCGTCGCCGTCTCCGCGCCCGTCCATGGCTGGTCGACGCGGCCGTCGCCGGCTTCTACGTCCTCAACACGTACCTGGCCGCACTCGATCCCTATCAGCCGCTGAGTGCGCCGATCGCTGTGGTGCTCGGCGTGGCTGGCGCGGGGGCGCTCCTGCTCCGTCGCCGGCACCCGGTGCTGGTCGTGGTCGCGTTCGGAGTCATGGCGGTCCTCGTCCTGCTGACGTCCGGGCAGCTCGGTGGAACGGAGCTTGGCCTCGCGCTCGCACTGTACGCCCTGGCTGTCGCGCATCCCTCCCCTCGCTCCTGGATCGCGGCCGCTGCGGCCGTGGGGGCGGCCACGGCCGCCGTCTGGGTGTGGCAGGACAGCATGCTTGAGGAGGTGACAGCCGGCGACGGCAGTTCGATTGCCCTCGTCGACGACCGTGTCGCCAGCACCTTCGCCATCGTGGCGCTGGCTCTGGTGGGCATCGCCTTCGGGATCAGTGTCCGCCTGCGGCGCGAGCGGCTCACCGACCTGGCCGAGCGTGCCGCCGCCCTCGAACGTGACCGGGACCGTCAGGCGCAGGTTGCACGGGCCGAGGAACGCGCGAGCATTGCGCGCGAGATGCACGACGTGGTCGCGCACAGCGTCTCCGTGATGGTGAGGCTTGCCGACGGCGCGACGGTGGCGCTTGATCGCCACCCCGGGCAGGCCCGCGTGGCGCTCGGCGAGCTGTCCCGCACCGGCCGCACTGCACTGGGCGAGATGCGCCGCGTGCTGGGGGCCTTGACGGAGGGAGACGCCCCTCTCGGTCCGAGCGGAGAGACTCGCGACCTGCGCGAGGTCGTCGAGGGATTCCGGGCAGCGGGTTTGCCGGTGAGGGCCGAAGGCCTCGGCCTGCCCCTGCCGGAGGACACCGGCCTGCGCTTGGCCATCTACCGGGTCGTCCAAGAGTCCCTCACCAACGCCCTGCGGCACGCCCCGGGCACCCCTGGTGTCAGCCTCGTGATCCGCCACGAACCCGGTACGTGGGTGGTGGATGTCATCGATCAGGGCAAGAGGCCAAGTGCGACCGAATCGGAGCTCGGAACCGAGTCCGAGGGTGCCGGGATGGGCCTTCTCGGCATGCGCGAGCGGGTTGGCCTGCTCGGCGGCACGGTCCACGCTGGCCCGTCCGGCCGCGGGTGGCGTGTCACAGCCGAACTCCCTGTCGAGGAGAGATCATGAGGCCCGATCCGCTGCGCATACTCCTCGTGGACGATCAGGCCCTGGTGCGCATGGGCTTCGCCTTGGTGCTGGGGGGCGAGGACGACCTTGACGTGGTTGGCGAGGCGGGCGATGGTGCAACCGCAGTCGGGCAAGCACGCGCGCTCCGGCCAGACGTGGTGCTGATGGATGTCCGCATGCCCGCGATGGACGGCATCGAGGCGACGCGCCAGATCGTGGCCGAGAGCCCGAGCACCAGGGTCATCGTGCTCACCACCTTCGATCTCGACGAGTATGCGTTCGGAGCGCTCAGAGCTGGCGCGAGCGGGTTCCTCCTCAAGGATGCGCGCCCCGAGGAGCTCGTGGAGGCGATCCGCTCCGTGGCGGCTGGGGACGCGGTGATGTCGCCCCGCGTGACACGCCGGATGCTGGAGATGTTCGCCGACAGACTGCCGCGGGACGATGCGCCGGCGCCGACAGGCGACACGAGGTTGGCCGCCCTGTCGCCGCGCGAGACGGAGGTGCTGCGGGCCGTCGCGACGGGACGTTCGAACGCGGAGATCGCGGCCGATCTGTTCGTCGCGGAAGCCACCGTCAAGACCCACGTGGGGCGGATCCTCGCCAAGCTGGGCGTCCGCGATCGGGTTCAGGCGGTGATCGTCGCGTATGAGGCTGGGCTGGTCGAGCCCTGACGCATCAGAGGTTTCCTACAGGGCGCGAAAGGCCTTCGCCGCGCGCTCAGGCGCACCCTCGCCCAGCGCCAGGAACAGGCTCGGTTCGGTGAGCTCCAGTTCCAGCACCACCGGGCCCTCGTCGGTCGGCAGCAGGTCCACGCGGGCATAGGCGAGGCCGGGCAGGGTCGCGACGATCCGGTCGGCGAGCATCCGCTCGGCCTGTGTCGCCTCGGTCGCGACCACCTTCTCGTCGGCGTAGAGCCCGGTCGACCACGACATGCCCTGCGACAGGATCGCGGCCTTGCGGACAGCGTGAGAGAACTCCCCGCCCACATAGATCAGAGCGGTCTCGCCTGCTGTGTCCACGGCGCTCAGGTACGGCTGGATCATCGCCGTGCGCCCGTCTTCGTGCAGCGAGGCCAGGTGGGCCGATGCGCGCACGGGGTCATCGCGGAACATCTTGGCTCCGCTCGAGCCGGCACCCACCGACGGCTTGACGACCACGTGCCCGTCGAGCGCGCGCGCATCGGCCGCCTGCCCGGGCGCCACGAACACCGTGGGCACCGTCGCGAAGCCCTGCTTCATCAAGTCGTCCAGGTAGCGCTTGTCGGTGTTCCAGCGGATGGTCTCGACGGGGTTCATCAGGCGCGACACCTGACTCACGCGCTCGGCCCACGCCAGAAACTCCTCGAGATGCTCGGTGTAGTTCCACGTGGAGCGCAGCAGCGTCACGTCGTAGCGCGCCCAGTCGACGGACGGATCGTCCCAGGACACCAGTTCAGCCTCCGGCATGAGCGGGAGCAGCAGTTCCTCGTCCGCGTCGGGCACGGGCATCTCGACGGTGGTCACGATGGCGATGCGTGGACTCATGTCTCGAGGCTAGCGCCGAGGCTTCCTGACTCGATCCACCGTGCGTGGGCGCGGTACATCACGCCGTTGCCACGCAACGGCGCGCTGTCTTGGGTCGCGCACCAGTCGGCCATCGCGTCGAGGCGCGCGGGAAGCGCTGTGAGCACCGCCGCGCTGGCGATGGGAGCGCCGTCGACGTGCCCGTACGCATCGAGGAACAGCCTGAGCCGCCGCTGCTGCTCATCTTGCGAGAACTCGGACCGGCCCCAGGAGTCCCCGTCGGGGACCGCATCGGCCACGTGCGGAGTAAGCGGCACGTACCGATATGCGGTGTATGCCAGGTCCCATACCCGCGGACCGGGAAAGCACAGGTCGAAGTCGATCACTCCGACCAAACGACGGCTGCGGTACACATGGTTGTAGGGCGCGAAGTCGGCGTGGCAGATGACCTCGTGCGGTTCGCGCGGGGCCTGCCACCACACGTCCTGAGGCCGGCGCTCGAAGGTCGCGGTCGCATCGTGCCACTCGCGCAGCGCCGATGCGGCGTCGGCCAGCACTCGCTCGTCCCACAGCCATCGGGGGAGGTCGTGGACGACGGCGCCGGGAAGGTAGTCGAGGATCTCGCGCCCGGAACTGTCGAAGCCGTGCACGCGCGGCACCCACGACACCCCGGCGGAACGGACGTGTGCGAGCAGCCGGTGGATGGTGGGGGCCTGTGGTCCCGCTTGGCGGTGCACGCGGCTCCCGATCCGCTCCACGGGGCCGCTCATGTTGCCACCCGCCAGCACCTCGGCCGAGTCATCCATGACAGTGACGGTACCGGGGCATCGCGCACGGGTGATCCGGGCACGGCGCCCCAGGGGAGGGGGAGGGACGCCGAGACCCGGACGTTTAGCGGGGGAGGCGGCCTAGTCCCCGGATGGCCGCCTGCGCCACGTTGATGTCGGTGGCTTCTTCAGCCACCTGACGACAAGCACGACACTATGACCCCCGTGGAGGTCCCGGCGGGGACCAAGGTCCCGTCCGTGCCTGTAGGTTGCGAAAAGTCATACCCAACCCCCAGAGCACGCGCCTCGTTCTACGCATGTCACAACGACTGAAGGAGGAACGATGCCGCGTTGGGAGCCGATGCTCGATGAGCTGATGGCGCAGCGCCACCGACATCTGGTGGCGTATGCCCGGATGCTCACGGGCGACACGGCGGCGGCTGAGGACCTGGTCCAAGACGCGCTGGTCACGACCTTCGGCCGGGTGCGGACCTTTCCCTCCCTGATCGCGGCAGAGACGTACACCCGTCGCGTGATCTCGTCGCGATTCATCGACGGGACCAGGCGCACGGCCTCCGAACGCAGGGCCATCGAGCGGATGGGGGTCCGTGAGTCGGATTCGAGTGCCGGACCCGACCTGTTGGCGGAGCACAAGACTGACGTCGAACGCGCTCTCGACCGGCTCACCCCGCGCGAGCGAGCATGCGTGGTGCAGCGCTATCTCGAGCACCGCTCGGTTGAGGAGACGGCGACGGAGCTCGGCATCGCAGCGGGGTCCGTGAAGAGGTATGTGCACGACGGCATCAAGAAGTTGAACGCAGCGCTGGGGACGCACAGCGACCCGAGCGCCCCGGTAACGCGGTCGGTGCCGGTCGAGACAGGGAGAGTGTGATGGACGAGCTGGAGAACATGCTCCGTCGCGAGCAGGAGTCGGTGCGAGCATCGCTGCCGCACCACGGGCCCGAGATCTACGCACAGGTGCGTCGTGGGGCGAGGCGCCGCCGCCGAGTGCGGGCGCTCGCCACCGGCGCGACGGCCGTGCTCGCCGTCGGTGCGATCGGGATGGGTGCCTGGGGAATCGCCGGCAGCAACCGTGCCGCGGACCTGCAGCCCGCCGTGAGCGAATCCCCCTCGGCGGTGCCGACCCCCACCGCGTCAGCAACGGCCGAGCCCAGTCAGGAGCCCGTGACGGGTCCAGCGCTGGACGACAGTGCCGACGGCATCCCGGACGACGGTTACCCGGAGCTCGCGGAGCCACGCCACCAGGTGGAAGGCACCGACTTCGGCATCACCTACCCCCAGGCCCGCGTGATGGAGGACTGGGTGTGGGACCGGGTGGGCCCTGACTGGGGTGTGGGCATCGCCTCCGCCCTGGTCTACCCGCCGACGGGAGACGAGGTCCCGCCCGCGGTGGTGTACCTGCACAGCCCGGACGAGGTCTACTTCGAGATCGGGGAGCTGCCCGAGGCTGCGTGGAACGACGCCCGGGTCGTCTCATGGCAGGAGGACGATCGCACTGCGCGGGTGTGGTCGACCGACGGCGGCGGGCTGTACGACATGCGCACCGGCACATACGACCCGGTGGAGTTCAGCATCGACGGCGACGTGGCCGAGTCGGAGACATTCGTGATGTCGAACTCCGGCGGGGACGAGTTGTGGTTCGCCGAGAACGACAACGGCGGCGGCTACTACCGCTGGACCGACCTTGACGGTTGGGAGCAGGCGAGTCTGTGGGACGACACACCGGACGCGCGGCACTTCGGGGACTCCGCGGGGTACAGCGCTCCGCTAACGCGGGCCGACGGCGACAGCGTGCTGCTCGCGGTCGCCCCGTCCGTGGATGCGGTGCCCAGCTCTCTGGTGGAGTACCGCCTGTTCGACGACGCCACCACCGAGTTCGACCCGCAGTTCCCCTCTGACGCAGTGGGCGTGATCGCCGCCGGGTGGCTCGACGACGCGTCGGTCGCGCTGGAGGTGGAGATGCCGGATGGCTATCGCTCGGCGGTCGTGGAGGCGGGGGGCCAGGTGTTCTTCGGGACTTACGGAGGACTCGCCGAGGACCAGTTGGAGGAGCTGCCCGAATGGGTGGACGTGATGTTCGGGGAGCCGACCCGTCGAGACACCGCGGGCGTCGCCTGCGGCTGCTGACCGGCGCGCCCGCACAAAGGCGCACCTACGAACCCCGGTAGCCTCGAGTGAAGTGATGCTCAGAGGGGGCCTTCGGTGACTGCAACGATGCGAGATACGGCTTGCCGCGCCGCGGCAGTTGCGGTGCTCGCCGCGATGACCACGGCGACACTCGCGGCCTGCCAGGGCCCAGATCCGGAACCCACCGCCACGCCGACCCCGGCACCGACTGCTAGCGAGTCGACAGCCCCGTCCCCGTCCGTCTCGCCCTCCCCTGCCACGTGGCCGCCTCGCGAGCTGGCGTCCACTCCCCAGGTCGCACCGGTGGACGACGACGAGCCGGCCGCCTACGAAGCGCCTGCGTGGCTATGGGAATGGGTCGACGACTCGTGGTCCACGGCCATCTACTCGACGGTCGAACTGGTGACTGACGCCGACGGTGCTCCGGTCTTCGAAGGGGTGCAATGGCTCTACCTGCTCGCGCCGGACGGGACGGCGTTCCGCATCGCCGACCTGGGCCACGACGCCTTCGCGACGATCGTCGACTGGGACCCGGACCACCGGCGGGCGTGGCTCCACCTTCAAGGCTTCGGGGAGTCCTGGGACGTCGCCGAGGTGGCCCTGGAGACGGGCGTCGTGGACACGGAGGACTTCACCGACGGAGCAGGACCGCGCGCGACGGTGGAGGGCGGAGGCTTGTCTGCGGATCTGCTGCCTCGCGACGTGGCCGCCGACGGCACGCGCCTCTGGGCGGCAGTCTCTCCCTTCGGGGACACGGGGGGCGTGGCCTGGTACGAGCCGCTCGCAGGCGAGTGGAAGCCGAGCTCGGTGAACGACGCATTGTTCGACATCACACAGGCGCGTCACGCCCGCGGTGACGATGGCGTGCATTCGCCCGGATCCGTCAGCGGCTCGGGCTGGCTGTCCATCGAGTCCGAACGAGCGATCTACATGGTGGCCGACGCCGGCGGCCAGGGTGCGGCCGCACCGACCTACGTCATCTTCGACCACGACTTGGGAGATGACTCGTTCATCCAGTCGGCGTTCACGCCACCCGGGTCGGCGACGGGATGCCAGGCGCAAGGGCCCGTCGATGAGGAGGTCATCGTGATGTGCTGGAATATCGACGCCTCCGTTCCCGAGACGGGATGGGCCGTCGACCTGGAGTCGGGGGACGCCGTGGAGGTTCCCGTGGATCTGGAGCAGACTCCGAACCATGATCTCGGCAGCTACACCGAGGACGTGAAGGCTCAGGGCACGCAGCCGCCGAATGCGGACGACTGGACGGACCTCATGCCAGCGCCGCAGCTGCCCTGACGGACTGCCGTGACCCCCGCATCGGGCGTGGAGCGGCTCAGAGGTTCGGCGGGATCGGCGGCTGCTCGACCCACTCGCCCTCGTCCTTGAGCGCCGGCGAATGCGCGTCGGCAGCGCCCGGCCGGTCCGTGCCGCGGCGGATCACTGGAGACGCGAGCAGCGCGATCCCGACCATCGCCGCCGCGGAGCCTGCCGCGAGGTAGAGCCCGGCATGCGCGCCCACGTTGTCCACCAGGTAACCCGCGATCCACGCGCCGAAGGCGACGCCCACTCCCATGCCGATGCGCAGCCACGACATGCCCTCGGTGATCTGGTCGCGCTTGACCACCCGCTGCACGATGGTGTCCGCGTTGGTCAGGGTCGGGGCGATCGCCGCGCCGGCCAAGAATCCCAGCGCCGCGAACATCACCATCCCCGTCGACAGCGTCAGCAGCCCGAACCCGACGGCGAGCGCGAGGGTGCCCCACACCGTGCGCTTCCACAGCGCCAACTTCCAGTGCCGTGACCCGTACAGGATGCCGCCCACGAACGAGCCGGCGGAGACGATGCCGAGCAGCACTCCGGAGAGGGTCTTGAACCCCTGCTCCTCCGCGAAGCCGACGGTGGAGATGTCGAAGGCCCCGAACATCATCCCCAGCCCGAGAGCGATGAACGCCGCGCCGATGACCGCTCCCGGGAGCTTCAGGCCAAGGCCGCGACCCCCCGACTTGCCTCGCGCCGGTGGCTCGGTTGCTCGCTGCGACAGCAGGATGGTGAGCCCTACGATGGTTCCCACCGCGGAGACCACGAGACCTGCGGGCGCCCACACCGTGGTTGCGAGGATGGTCGCTAGCGCCGGCCCGGTGATGAACAGCACCTCGTCGAGCACGCCTTCGAGTGCGAACGCGGTGTGGATGTCCTCATCGCTCTCGAGGATGTTGGACCAGCGGGCGCGGGTGAGCGAGCCGAGCGGACCGGACAGCGAGGCGATGATGACGGCGATCCACAGGACCCACTCGGAGCCGTTGTTGATAGCCGTCCAGATGCCCAGCACCACGCCGATGATGTGCAGGCCGAGCAGTGGCAGCATGACGGTGCGTTGGCCGAACCGGTCCACCAGTCGCGAGGTCGGCACCGTCTGCACGGCCCACACCACGATGCCGATGGCCGCGACACGACCCGCCATCTCGTAGCTGTCGTATTGGATCTGCACCATCAAAATGAACGAGATGTTGAACATCGAGATGGGCAGGCGGGACAGCAGCCCGGCGAAGGCGAACGCCTTCGCACCGGGGTGTTCCAGGATCGTTCGATAGGGGGCGAGCACCCCCACATGCTCTCACTGACCAAGCGGTCAGGACGACCCGTCGGGCCGGCCTTCGTCGCCAGCCTTCTCGCGGCCGATGCGTTCGTCACCAGGGGCGGGGGCGTCGCCTGGGGCGGTTTGCGGCTCAGCATTCTCGCCGAGCAGCCCCGGACCGTGAGGGTCCTCGGTGGTGACCGGTGGGGGCAGCGAGCTCTCCCGATGCTTGCGGCGGTCCTGGACGATCAGGGCGGTCGCGCCCCCGACGACGAGCAAGAAGGCAAGGGCGATCCCACCCCACCTCAGCAGCGGGCCCCAATCGATCTGATCATCGGCGGCGGCCACGATCCGGATGTCCTGCCCGCTGACGAGGTCGGTGAGTCCAAGCGTGACCGTGCGGCCGTCGACCTCGCCCACGCTGGCCTCCTCGATGAGCCCCGGGAAGGTGTACGTCACGCTCACGTCGACGCTCGACTCGAGGAGCCCCAGCTGGGACTCGGTGACGCCGAACTCGCCCAGATCGACGCCCTCGGGAGACGCCATCTCGAGGACGAATCTTCCGTCGGTCAGCTCGAGGGTGGCTGCGCCACCGATTCCCGACGCGGTCTGCTCGGCAGCGGCGTTGAACTCCTCGACAGGCAGGTCGGTGATCGTGAGTTCCACGCCCTCGAGCTCGCCGTCGTCGTAGCGTTCGAGCACGATCTGACCGGGGTACTGCTCCTGCAGCTCGGCTAGCTCGGGCGAACCCTCGAGATCCTCGAAGAGGGCCCCGACGTCCATCCCGGCTTGGTCCCCGATCTGCGCGGCGACCTCGTCCGAGAACGCGATGACTGCGGACTGCGAGAAGGTGCCGTCGGCCGTGATCGTCGTGTCGACGGTGGTGCGGACACAGCCGGTCAGCGCGAGCGCGGCGACCGCGACCGCGCCCGACCAGCGCAGCGCCCGGTTCACGGCCGCTGCTCCTCCTCGTCCTCGCCGTTTGCCTGCGCGGTCTCGGCGGGGTCGACGGTCTCAGTGGTCTCGGTGCTCTCAGCCGGGTCGGCGGCGCCAGTTGCGGCGGGTTCGTCGTCTGCGGGGTCCTCGCGGGTGGGAGCGACGACGGGGTCCTCGTCGGGGGCCGCGACGGCCTGATCGTCTCCGGGAGCCGGCACCGCCGGGGGAGCATCGATCGGGTCGCCCCCGGGTACCTGGGTCCCGGGCACGAACGCGGGCCCCGTGGCCGCATCGACCTGCGACTCGTCCGTGGACTTGCGTCGCGAGGAGACAATCAGCACGCCGGCGATGCCGGCGCCGATCCCGATGATGCCGGCGAGCACGAGGATCATCCACAGCGGGAAGCCGCTGTCCGTGCTCGCGGAGCCGCGGGCCTGGACGTCGCCGCTGTGCTCGAGCAGATTCCAGGTCACGGTGTTCCCGTCGAGCTCACCGTTGTGATCAGAGACCGCGCCCGGGAAGGTGATGGACATGGTCGCCGTGGCGGTGTCGGGGAGCTCTTCGCCGCCCGTCTGCTCGGTGAGGTCGTCAGCCGCACCTGAGACGACGAAGTCGTCGCCGTCCCGCTCGATCCGAAGGCCCTCTCCTGCGGCCGCGAAGTCTTCGAGCGGCAGATCCGAGAACGTCGTCTGGGTGCCCACGAAGTCGGGGCTGCCGTCGCCGTCCTCGTCTTCCGACTCGTAGCGCTCCGTCGTGCCGCCAGGGATGCTCTCCTCTGCCCCGAGCATGTCCTCGATGCTCTCCTCGCCCGCGATCTCCAGCAGCTCCTGAGATACGGCGAAGATGAAGTCTCCGCTGACGGTGTCGTTCTCAGCGAGGTCGATGTTCATCTCGACGCGGACACAGCCGGTGAGCGCAAGGGCGGACACGAGGGCGAGCGCGAGCCCGCGGGTGAGTGTTCTCATGGCGACCACTGTCCCACAGCCGTAGGCGCCGGTCTATGCGCGCTCGCCGGCATCGATTTCTCGCGCGGGCGAGTTCGACCGGTGGACGAAGGCACGGAACTGAGCCGAGGTCATGGCTTCGGTAGGCAGCGCGCTTGCCGTGCCGTCCGCGCGCAGCCCGTCGAGGAAGATCGCGAGGTGCCGGCGCAGCATCGTGCGCTCGCGCTCGGTGGGTCTGCCCACCATGCCCGCGAGCGCGAAAGCCGTCAGCGCGAGATCCCTGCCGGTAATGCCGCTGCGGATCGTGCCCTCAGCGTGGGCCGCATCGACGAGACCCTGGAGGTCGCCCGTCGCCGCGTCGCCGGGTGTGGACGTGGGATCGATGTCGTGCATGCGCCGCATGACGGTGCGCACGGCAGGGACCTCGGCCACGGCGAACGTGACGGCCTCAAGATGCGCGCACAGTCGTTCCCAGGCGGATGCCTCAGGCAGGTCCTCCGCGAGTGTCGTTGTCACCTGGGCGATCGCCCGGTCGTAGAGCGCACGGATCAGGTCCTCGTGGGTGGGGAAGTGCCGATACGCGGTCCCGATTCCCAGCCCGGTGCGCAGGGCGAGCTCACGGACCGTGAGGTCAGGTCCGCGCTCTGTGAGGACGTCGAAGGCAGCAACGATGAGGCGCTCGCGGTTCTCCGCCGCGTCGCGCCGCTGCTTGCGGGGCATGAGCCGATTCTAGGTCCGATTTGTCCATCTCCACCTGAAGCGACCCGACTAGTCGCGCGCGTACGCTTCTGTCATGCCCATCGACGTTCTGGTCACCGCATTGGGCGGCGTCCGGGACGTCGCGCTCGCGCTCACCGTCGGGGGCCTCGTGGCACTCGCCGTGATGCTTCCCGACGGTCATCATGCGGCCGCCCGCGCCGCCGCCGTCGCCCGGTGGTCGTCGATCGTCTGGGCCGCCTCGGCCCTCGCCTACGTCTTTGCGTCCTACGCGCTGATCCGCAACGAGGCCGTCGAACCGGGCCGCTTCGTGGAAGAGGTGTGGTCCTTCGCCACGACCATCGAGCTCGGGCAGGCGTACCTGCACATGTCTCTCGCAGCTGTCGTCGTGTCGGTGCTCGCGGCCCTGGTGCGCAGCCCGCTGGGCGCGGCCTGGTCCCTTCTGCCCGTCGTGTGGGCGCTCGGCTGGCAGGCCCAGACCGGTCACGCCGCAGGCGCGGCGGATCATCACCTCGCGGTAAGCGCGATGTTCCTCCATCTCGCGGCCTCGGCGCTGTGGCTCGGGGTGATCGCGGCGCTGTTCCTGATGCGACGCCCGCTCGGCGACGGCGCGAAGGCGGCTGTGCGGCGCGGTTCACGCATCGCCCTGTGGGGTGCGGTCGCGATCATCGTGTCCGGCATCACAAGTGCCTGGGTGCGGCTCGGGTCCCCCGCCGACCTCGTCACGACTGGCTACGGCCGCCTGCTGGTGCTGAAGGTCGCCCTGATGTCGCTCGCGGTCGCGTTGGCCGCGTGGCACCGCCGGGTGAGCCTGCCGCGACTGTCGGAGGCCCACGTGCGCGAGCGGTTCTGGCGGGTGATGGCAGTCGACGTCGGCGCCTTGGTCGCGGTCGTGGGCGTGGCCGTGGTGCTATCCGGCACCGCGCCGCCGATTCCGATCGAGGCGGTGGACGACCCCAGTCCCGCGTACGCGTTGACGGGGTACCCGCTTCCCCCCGCACCGTCTGCACTCAACTGGCTGGTGCTGTGGCGGCTCGAGATCCTCTCGGCGTTCGTGCTGGGCGCCGCCGCCGTCATGTACCTGCGGTGGGCAGTACGACTGCGTCGGCGGGGCGACCACTGGTCGTGGCTGCGAACCTTCTCGTTCTTGTCGGGCCTCACCGTCCTCGTCTGGATCACGCAGGGCGCGCCCACCATCTACGGGATGGTGACGTTCTCAGGGCACATGGTCGAGCACATGATGCTGGTGATGGTGGCGCCCGTCCCCCTCGCGCTGGGCGCCCCAGTCACGCTCGCGCTGCGAGCCCTCCCGGCGCGCACGGACGGCTCGCGCGGGCCACGCGAGTGGTTGCGCGGGGTTGTCGACTCCCGGCTGCTGCGCTCCCTGTCGCACCCCGTCGTCGCCGCCGTGAACTTCGCGGGTTCGCTGGTGGTGTTCTACTACACCCCGCTGTTCGAGTTTGCGCTCAGCAACCACGTCGGCCACCTGGGGATGCTCGTGCACTTCACGCTCGCCGGGTACCTGTTCGCGAACGCGCTGGTGGGGATCGACCCTGTGCCGACGCGACCGTCCTACCCCATGCGCATCGTGCTGCTGTTCGCCACCATGGCCTTCCACGCCTTCTTCGGCGTCTCACTCATGAGCTCGGAGGTGCTGCTCGCGCCGCGCTGGTTCGGACTGATGGGCCGCGAGTGGGGCCCCGACGCGCTCGCGGACCAGCAGTACGGCGGGCAGCTGGCCTGGGGCATCGGCGAACTGCCCGTGGTGCTGCTCGCCATCGGCGTGATCGTCGCGTGGCGCAAGGCCGATGCGCGGGAGGCTCGACGGACGGACCGGCAGGCGGACCGCGACGATGACGCGGAGCTGCGGGCCTACAACGCGATGCTCGCGGAGACCAGCAAGCGCGACCGCGAGAGCTGAAGTTATCCACAGATTTCATCCACAGGGATGTGAACAGCGGGTGAACGACGCCTAGCGACGGTGGAAAAGCCTGTGGGTAAACGGTGGATGAAATAAAGGGCTCAGGAGCGCTTGCGGGGAGCCGCCGACGCGAGTAGACCTAGATCCATCGGAACTTCGGTTCCACCGCCTCGAGAAGTCGCAAGACCGCTTCGAGGGCCGGCGCCGAGGGTGGCTGGCTCGGGTAATCCGGGTCGTCCGCCCTGGTAGAACGGTATTCGGTGGACTGAAGTGACGGATGCGTCGGACAACGTCGGTCCACGTCGAAGGGATTGCCTACGGGCTGCCCTGGAGAACTGTGGGTGACGGCACAAGGGCCTGGCGGCCCGGCGCATCGACCGAGAGGTCGCCCCTTTCATTAGGGGTGAAGCCGCATCGTCAATCGCGGCCGTCGTGCCAGGGGAGTTATCCCCAGGCACGAGAACTCTCTGGTCATGGCAAGGCCCCCCGAACGCTTACTTCGGGGGGCCTTCGCCTTGCCAGGAGTGCTTTCGCGCTCCCGATGATCACGCTATGCCGAGCCCCGTGCGGGGTGGCTGCGACACGCCCTTGTTTAGTGAACGCCTCCTGGTCTTCCCGTACTCCCGCGACGCCTTCTCAGCGCCGGCGCCAGCGCGGGGTACGTTGTGAGGGCTGTGATCTTCGACCCAAGGGAGGCCGCGATGCCGGACGGTGACGCCCGCGACGACCACTCCGCGGAGGGCTCGGTGGGCGGCCCTTCGCCGACTGTGAAGCCGCCCCATCCCGCTTCCACCGCACCGTCTCCCGCATCGGCCGCGTCCCCGGCCCCCGCATCGGCCGCACCCGCCGGTGAAGGCCCCGCCGCCGGCGAAGAACCCGCTCCCACCGCGCGTACTGCCGAGGACGGCGAGACTCAAGTGATGGAGCCCGTCAAGGACGAGCCCACCCAGGTGATGGACCCGGTTCCCGGCGAGGAGCCCGTGCCTCGCAGAGCGCCCTGGGCGCCCACCCCGCCGGAAGCTCAGGGCGAGCATGCGGCTGACCGGCCGGTGTCGACGGACGCGCCCGCAGGCCCCCCGAGCACCGACCGCAATTGGCTCGGAGTGGTCGCGTTCGTCACGGGGGCGCTGTTCCTCAGCCTGGTTGCGATCGTGCTCGGCCACCTGGGCCTGTCCGCCGCGAAGAGGGGCAGAGCGAACAATCGCACCTTTGCCATGGCGGGGCTGATCCTGGGGTACATGGGACTCGCTGCTACCGCAGCAGGCGCGTGGCTGCTGTTCGCGAGCGGCCCTACGCCCGCCGAGGTGGACGTGCAGGCGCAGCAGGACGTGAGCGCCGTGGGGGCCGCGGTCGCGATGCTCGCGGTGGAGACCGACCGCGTTCTCGAGGTGGCCGAGACGGCGGACGGGTACACCGTGGGCGGTCAGGCCATCCCGGCCGAGATCACCACGCCCCACGAGCTTGCGATCGTGGGCGACGGCCCGGCGGACTGGTGCCTTGAGATCGTCTACGAAGGCGGCGAGCAGGGCGCGTTCTCCTACGCTGCTACCGAAGGCATGTCCCCCGGCCGCTGTTGACGAGCGGTCGCCGCCGCCATCTGGGTCGCCGCGTGCGGCTTCTGGCTCCAGGCGCATGCGCGCCCGATGCGCGGGCGGGGTCAGCCTTCGAGCACCGTGCCGTCGGGGACGGTTGACGCTTCACCCGTGTCCTCGAGCGTCACCGCGCCGCGCACCACGACGTCCGCCCCGAACGTCCAGTCGCCCCTCACCGTGAGCGACGTCGCGTGGCGTAGCGACGGCGGGCCGTGGGGGAACCGCGCGTCGAACGCGCCCATGGTCTTGTAGAACCTCGAGTCGAGGTCGATCAGCGGCGCCTTCTCGACGTCCAGCCGCAGCGCTCCGTCATCAGCGAGCCTGTAGGCGTCCGAACGCAGCGTGAGAAGGTCGTTGGTGGTCTTGACCGGCAGGAACCGGTCGCGGCCCACCGCGATGGCCGTGGCGCCCTCGAATACCTCGATCGCCGCGCCCATGGCGGACTCGATCTGGTAGACCTCGGGCGACTCCGGATCGGTCGGGTCCACGTTCTTGCGGTTGCGGATCAGCGGCAGGCCAAGCACGGCGCCGCGCTCCGTGAGCGCTGCGTGAAGCTTCTCGAGGTCCCACCACAGGTTGTTGGTGTGGAAGAACGGGTGGTGGTGCTCGTCCGTGAAGTAATGCATCTCACCAGGATCGGTCTGGGCGGTGTCGCGCAGGATGAGCTGACCGTCGGACTTGCGGATCGCGAGGTGCCCGCCCTTGCGGTCGGCCGCCGTGCGCGTGCACAGCTCGGCCGCGTACGGCGCTCCAGAGGAAGCGAACCAGCCGGCGATGCGCGCATCGGGCACTGCGCCCAGGTTGTCGGAGTTGGAGGCGCTCGCGTAGCGGAACCCCTCGTCCAGCAGCTGCTCGAGCACGCCCGAGGCAAGCAGAGCCGTGTAGATGTCGCCGTGTCCCGGTGGGCACCACTCAAGCGACGGGTCCGGCGGCCACTCGACGGGCGTGAGGTCGTCGACCCGCAGCTTGGGCTCGCGGTTCTGCAGAAAGTCCAGCGGCAGCCCATCGACCTGGATGTTGGGGTTCGCGCCGAGCGCTCGGAGAGAGTCCTCCTGCGTGCGGAACGAGTTCATCAGCACCAGCGGGAGGGGGGCACCGGTGGCCTTGCGGGCGGTGCGCACCTGCCCCGCGATCAGATCCAGGAAGCTCTTGCCGTCGCGGACCGGTAGCAGCGACTTCGCGCGGTCCATGCCCATCGAGGTGCCGAGCCCACCGTTGAGCTTGATGATTGCGGTCTTCGAAAGCGCCTCGCGCGCAACGTCGTCATCGACGTCGACGTCCTCGAGCTTGGCCGGCTCGCGCAGCGGCGCGATGTCGCCCTCGCGGATCAAGCCGGTCGCGCCAGCCTCGAGCTCGCCGTAGTAGTGGGTGAAGACGTCGATGGCGGCCTGGGTGACGCCGCCGTCGCGCATCTTCTGCTGGGCCTGGGCAAGTCCTTCAGCGCTCATGGCATGAGCCTAGGGGTGCAGCGTCCCGCCGGTCCACCGAGGTTCGCGAGCGACCGCCCACGCCGGGCCGGCCGCCGCGGTCTGTGGTTTCATGAAAACGTCATCAGCATGCCGTGACCGTGGGGGCTGAGTCGTGACCGATGCGATGCAACTGAGCGTGGGGGACCTGGATCGCCCCTGGCATGCCCTCTCCAGGTCGGATGTGGCCGATGATTTCGGGACCGATGCGGACCGCGGTCTTGATGAGGACGAGGTGCGCAGCCGCCGGGAGGAATTCGGACCGAACTCCCTGCCCGAGCGAGGGCGCACCACCCTGTTCGGTACCGTCCTGCGCCAGTTTCGGGACCCGCTCATCACGATCCTGCTCGTGGCAGGCAGCGTTTCGCTCGCCATCGGCGAGGTCCAGGACGCCATCTTCATCGCGGTCGTGCTGATCCTGAACGCGGGCCTCGGCACCTTCCAGGAGTATCGGGCGGAGAGCGCCGCCCAGGAGCTCGAGGAGGTCATCACCGTGGCGGCCGTCGTGGTGCGGGCCGGCAGCAGGACGGAGGTGGACAGCGAGGAGATCGTGCCGGGGGACCTGGTCAGGATGGAGGCGGGCGCATCGGTGCCCGCCGACATTCGGCTGCTCGAGTCCCAGGAGCTGAGGGTGGACGAGTCCCTGCTCACGGGTGAGTCGACGCCCGTCGACAAGGACGCCGGCGCCGAGCTTGAGGATGAGACGCCGCTGGGCGACCGCTCGACGCTGCTGCACGCGGGGAGCAGGGTCCTCAGCGGCACCGGCACGGGGGTCGTGGTGCGCACCGCCGAGTCGACCGAGCTCGGCACCATCGCCGATTCGTTGGCCGAGGAGCCGCAGGACCCCCCGCTGGTGCTGCGCATGCGTCGCTTCACCCGCATCATCGCCATGGGCATCGGCGTGGTGATCATCGTGCTCGGCCTGGTCCAGGCGCTGCGCGGGGAGGCGCTCGTGGACATCTTCCTGTTGGCAGTCGCGCTGGCGGTGTCGGCCATCCCGGCAGGCCTGCCGATCGCCGTCACCGTTGCGCTGTCGCTGGGCTCCAACCGGATGGCGGAGCGCAACGTCATCGTGCGGCGGCTTCCGGCGGTAGAAGGGCTGGGTGCCTGCACTCTCATCGCAAGCGACAAGACCGGCACGCTGACCGAGAACGAACTCACCGCGACCCGGATCGTGGCGCCTGATGGCGACGCTGTCGACATCTCCGGAGCGGGTCTCGATCTGAGCGGCGAGGCCACCCGCGATGGCGAGCCCGTCGACTCCGACGGCTGGCTGGCCGACCTCGCGGTGACGGGGGCGCTGTCGAGCGAGGGCGAGGTGAAAAGCGAGGACGGGGAGACGACCGCGACAGGTGACACGGTCGACGTGGCCTTCCTGGTATTGGGGCACAAGCTGGGCATCGACCGTGCCGAACTCGTCGGAGAGCATCCGCGGGTCGGCCACATCCCGTTCTCGTCGAGCCGCCGGTTCGCCGCGAGCTTTCACGAGCACGACGACGGCATCGTGGCGCATGTCAAGGGTGCGGCACAGGCCGTGGTCGACATGTGCGCCGAGGTCGACGCGGATGAGCTGCTGGCCCGGGAGGAGGAACTTGCGGGGGACGGCTTCCGAGTCATTGCCGTCGCCGCGGGCCAGGTGCAGATGGAGACAGAGGGCGAACCCGACCCCGAGGTCCTGACCGATCTGCGGTTCCTCGGGCTCGTGGGACTGATCGATCCCGTGCGCGAGGCTGTGCCGGATGCGATCGACCGCTGCCACTCGGCAGGCGTGGACGTTCGCATGGTGACGGGCGACCACCCGGCCACCGCCATGGCGATCGCCCGCGAGATCAACATCGCCGCGGGCGACGATGATGTGGTGGTCGGCTCGGACATCGGCGAGAGCCGTGCCGAGGAGGGCAGCGAGGACGCGGCGCACCAATCCGACGAGCTGATCCGCGACCGGCATGTGTACGCGAGGGTGGAGCCGCAGCAGAAGACCACGATCGTGGACAGTCTGCAGCGCTCGGGGCACTTTGTCGCTGTCACCGGGGACGGAGTGAATGACGCTCCCGCACTCAACGCCGCTCACATCGGCGTGGCGATGGGGAAGAGCGGTACGGACGTGGCGCGAGGGGCGGCCGATCTGATCCTCACCGACGATAACTTCGCCTCCATCGTCGACGGAATCGAGGAGGGGCGGCGGGCGTACGACAACGTGCGCAAGGTGGTGTGGCTGCTCATCACCACGGCTGTGGCGGAACTGGTGCTGTTCATCCTCTCCGTCACCTTCGACATGGCGCTGCCGCTGACCCCGGTGCAGCTCTTGTGGCTCAATCTCGTCACCAACGGCATTCAGGACGTCGCGCTTGCGTTTGAGAAGGGCGAGCCCGACCTTCTGAAGCGGCGACCCCGACCGCCGACGGAGCGAATCTTCAACCGCCGGATGATCGAGCAGGTCGCCGTCTCCGGCATCTATATGGGGCTGGTGGCCTTCGGCGTGTTCTGGGTTCTCACCGAGCAGATGGGAATGGAGACCGACGAGGCGCGCAATCTGCTGCTCCTGCTACTCGTGCTGTTCGAGAACGTGTTGGCGCTCAACGTGCGGTCGGAGACCCGCTCCCTCTTCCGTATCCCCTTGCTCGACAACCGGGTGCTGATTGGAGGCGTGGTGGTGTCGCAGGCAGTGCACATCGCGTCCATGTTCATCCCCGGCTGGCGAGACGTCTTGGGCGTCGAGCCGGTCGCGTTTGGTACCTGGGCGCTGCTGCTGGCGCTCACCGTGACGCTCGTGGGCGTGATCGAGGCCGTCAAGTTCCGTTCTCGCCGTCTGGCGCACGAGCTGGCGTAAGAGCCGTCGCCGTCAGCCAGCGACCCCGTCGCGCAAGGGCTCTCGGTTCAGCGGCCTTGCTCGGCGTCATCCATGGAGGAGTTCTCGAGCCGACGGGCGTCATCGCGCCGATGCGCACCGGGCTCGGCGACGTGAGCCGCAGCGCGCGCGTCGCCATCCGATCCCCTGGTCGCGTAGAGGCTAGTGGCGGTGACGGTCCCGAGGACGACGACGATGACGACAAGAGACGCGAGGGTCGGGATCTCCGGAACCCCGGGCCAGATGCCGTGGGCCCAGTGCAGCACCAGCTTGACGCCGATGAAGCCCAGGATGGCGGCAAGGCCGTAGCCGAGGTGCACGAGCTTGCTCAGTGCCCCCTGCAGCACGAAGTACAGGGCGCGCAAGCCCAACAGAGCGAAGGCGTTGGTGACGAACACCAGGTAGGGGTCGCTGGTGATGCCGTAGACCGCAGGAACAGAGTCGACGGCAAACACGACGTCGGTCGCGAAGATGGCGACCACGACGACGGCGAGCGGCGTCAGCGCGCGGCGGCCGTTCTCGATCACCGACAGTCGAGTGCCGCGGTAGTCCTCCGTGATGGGCATGAAGCGACGAATCAGGCGGACCGAACGCATCTGGGACACGTCCACGTCGTGTGAGCCGCCCTTGAGCTGGTCGCGCAGGATCTTCACTCCCGTCAGCAACAGGATTGCGCCGAACAGCAGGAAGGCCCAGGTGAGGTTCGCCAGGGCCGCAGCCCCGAGCGCGATGAAGATGCCCCGCAGGACGAGCGCACCGATGATGCCGAGGAGCAGGACCCTTTGCTGCAGCGCGGCGGGCACAGCGAATGCGGTGAGCAGCAGCATGAAGACGAACAGGTTGTCCACGGACAACGACTTCTCGACCAAGTAGCCGGTGAGGTACTCGACGCCGATGGTGGAGCCGTATTGGGACCAGATCCACGCACCGAATGTCAGGGGCAGCGCGATGTAGAACGCGCTCCAGCCAAGGGCTTCGCGCATGGACACCGCATGTGGTCGGCGGGTGACGAGAAAGTCGAGACCCAGCAGGGCAAGGACAGCCAGGATGGTGACGAGCCACATCGTGGGCGTCCCGATCGAGGTCAGGGCGGCATTGGTTTCAACGGCGTTGAGCACGGGTTCTCCGGGGAGTGAGGGGACAAGAGTCTCAGGACCGAGGTCTCCTTCACCCTGCAAAGCAGGGCCGCCGCCCGAGGTCGCTTTCGCGCCGTAGTGACCGGGCCGATGTTGGGAAGTACTCCCCTCGTGCGGGAAGAATACAACACTGTGGGGCAAACGTCGCGAATATGGCGCCGAGGTCTCAATGTCCACGACCAGGCAACCGGCGGCAATGACAGCCGGACAGGACGCCGACAGGCCCGCTAGGGGTCAATGAGTGCCGGACAGGGGGAGTGGAGCGGGTGACGGGAATCGAACCCGCGCTATCAGCTTGGGAAGCTGAAGTTCTACCATTGAACTACACCCGCGCGCACCGCCGTCGGCGATGCAGGACACCCATCTTAGCCGCGAGCCCCGCGCGCGGGGAACTCAGCCACGACGGGGGAGACGGTCAGGCGTCCCGGGCGATGAGGGAGAACGAGGCCGACCGCGTCTCGCCTGGCTGCACGAGGAACAGCCCAGTCCCCTCGATGCCCTTGGCGTCGAGGTTGAACGCGTCGTTCGCATTCGAGACCGGCTCGAACGCCCAGAACGGCGCGTCCTGCGGGATGTACAGCACCGCGTGCTCGAGCAGCTGATCCGCCTCGACATCGATCGTCACGGCGCCGGGCCATTCGATGGTCGCCAGCCGCTCGCCGCGCCGGCCCGCCAGGCAGTCGTCCACGAACTCGTGACCGAGCTCGCGCGCCTCGCGGAAGTCCGCCGCTGGGCGAGGGGCCCCGGCGCCCGCATCGGGCATGCAGTCCACCAGGTCATAGCCGGCGTCGGCTTCGATCTGCAGGCGCGCATCGGGCGAACCCGCGACCGAGCGCAGAAAGTACGGGTGGTGGCCGAACCCGGCGGGGAAGGTCTCGTGGTCGGTGTTGGTGACCGAGTAGGTCCACACGAACCGGTCGCCCGCAAGCGCGTAAGTGAACCGAGCAGTGAAGGTCCATGGCCAGTTCACGCCGTAGACGTCGCGTGAGGCGAACTCGAGCACCACGCGGTCGGTGCTCTGCTCCACCACATTCCACGGGTAGTCCCAGCCGGTGCCGTGAATCGCGGTGCCGTCGGGCCAGTTCACCCGCAGCTGGTACTCGCGGCCTCCCCAGACGAGCAGGCCGTCGCGAATGCGGTTGGACCACGGCACGAGCGGGTAGGACGCGGTGTCGTTGGGCCCGGAGGCCTCCGCTGGGGTTGGGCGCAGCACGTCCTGCCATTGGTCGCCGATCCGCACGCGCCCAAACGCGAGCGAGCCTCCCTTGTCGGGGACGAAGCCGATGCTCCAGCGTTCGTTCTCGATGCGGGGCGCGTCGTTGGGCACAGTGTTGTCAGGCATGAAGACATTGTGGCGTATACGCGAGGGTCGCGCTGGAGGCTCGCGCCGGTCTGGGGGACATGGCCGCCTTCCCGATGCGCGGATGCGGTTTGCGGGCACAATGTCCTCATGGGGGGGTTGAAGCGGGATGCGGGGGCGGTCGTGTGCGTGATCGCCGTCGCGGCGTGCCAAGGCCCGCCCACCTCGCCGTCGCCGTCGCCCAGCGTCGACGTGCCACCTCCCCCCGTCTCTGCCACGGGCGGCACGGCTTTCCCGCGGATTCTCCAGGCAGACCGCACGGTTGAGGTGCAGATCGAGACACCCGGCGACCGCCGCGGAATCGTGGTGTCGGTCGCGCTGAACTCGCCGTACTTCGGCCCGTCCGGCACGGTGCCTACCAACGTGCTGCTCGAACCCGGCTGGGTGTCGCGACTGCGGGTGCCGCTGGGCCCCGTCCTGTGCCCCGCCGGCACCGGCGCGTCGGTCGCGATCGTCGAGGTGCGCGCGTACGAAGGCGTGGAGGTGGCGGAGTACGAGGTGGCGCTCGACGACCAGACGCTCGCGGAGATCAACAAGTCGGAATGCCGGCAGCGGATTGCCACGGACGCTGCGGCCCCGTCCTTCGCGGCTCCCATCAGGCGCGGCGACGCCATCGACACCTCGGTGGTGCTGCAGCGGGGCTCGTCGGATGCCGCAGTGACGCTGACCGAGTTGTCGGGCAACGTGATCTTCCGCCTCGTCCCGGACCCCGGCGCACTGCCGGTGATGTTCGATTCCAACCAGGAGCGTGCTGCGGTGCCCGTCACCATCACCGCCGCGCGCTGCGACGCCCACGCCTTCGCCGAGTCCAAGAAGACGTTCGTGTTCCGGGCGTCGTACGAGGTGTCCGGCGAATCCATCACGGCGGAGTACCAGGCCGACGGCGCGATGCGCGCCGCACTCCAGGCGCTGTTCGACGAGTGCGGGGCGCGCAACGGCTCGGACGGCATCGGTGGGCAGCAGCGGTGACCCGCCGGGTGAGCGATGTGGTGACGGGAGTCCCTGGTTCGTCGGAACGGTGACGCGGCACACGCCGCCCTGGCCAGCGCGGCCAGGCGATCGGCTGCGCGAACTCGTGCCGCTCGACGAGCAGCGAATATTCGCTGGTAGATCTCCGATGCACGGGAGGCTAGGGAATAGTGCCGGTGTGGGGAAGGTTGGGCATGGTGCAGGTGTCGCCCGGGGAGGGTCCCCGTCGCTTCGTGCGAGGAGCGGCATCGCCCACTCGGGAGGTGCAGTACCAATGGCTATCGGATCCGGCATTTTCCTGATCGCCCTCGGCGCGATCATGGCTTTCGCGCTCAACGAGAGCGTCGAGGCAGTCGATCTCCAGCTCGTAGGGATCATCCTCATGATCGCCGGCGCGATCGGCATCATCATTTCGCTCATCTTGAATCGCCAGCGTGCCAACACCACGCACCGCGAGGTAAGGGAGCAGCCCGTCGACGAGCACCGCCGCAACATCGACGGTCAGCCCTAACCCCGGACCAGACACCACGGGCCGCGACCGGCATGGTCGCGGCCCGCGGTGCGTCTGGAGCAGCCTGCCCGGACAGCCTAGGGCTGACCGCTGGCGTCCTCGATCTGCTGGGCGCGCAGCCTCAGCACCGCGTCCTCGCGGGAGTTGGACTGTGAGGGATAGGTGAACTCGAGTAGCGGCCGATGCCGGTGATAGGTCACCTCGAGGTTCCAGTAGCGCACTGACCACACCGTCGCGCCCAGCGCCACCGCAATCGCGGCGATCGCGCCTACCCCGATGGCCCAGCGGGGATTCGCGTCCCCGATCCACCCGACCAGCGGCGACCCGAACGGCGTGGAGCCCAGCAGGATCATCGAGTACAGCGCCATGACCCGGCCCCGCATGTGCGCCGAGGTGCTGGTCTGGATCGCCGCATTCGCCGACGTCAGCATGGTGAGCGCCGAGAATCCCACGGCGACCGAGGCGACGAGGTAGAGCTCGTACGATGGCATCAGCGCCATCGCGACGCTTGACACGCCGAACCCCAGCGCCGACCCGAAGATGAGTCGCAGTCTCACCTGGCTGCGTCTCGCGGCGAGCAGCGCACCCGCAAGGGAGCCGATCGCCAGCACCGAGCCCATCAGGCCGTAGTCCTCGGGACCGCGATCGAACTCGATGCGCGCCATCAGCGCGCTCGTCATCTGGAAGTTCAAGCCGAACGCTGCCACCACGGAGACCACGATCATCACCACAATCACGTCGGGGCGCCCCCGCACGTATCGGAGCCCCTCCTTGATCTGCCCGGGACTGCGCGGCGCCCGCTCCAGCGGCACGAGTTCGGACGCGCGCATGAGCAGCAGCGCCACGATGGTTGCGATGAACGTCAAACCGTTGACCACGAACACCCAGCCGATGCCGATCCATGCGACGGTCAGTCCCGCGATGCCGGGGCCGATCAGTCGCGCGGCGTTGAACGAGGCGCTGTTGAGCCCCACCGCGTTGGTCAGCCCGTCCGGTGGCACGAGCGATGCGACGAACGTCTGTCGCACCGGGACATCCAGCGCACTGACTATCCCTAGCCCGAAGGCGAACGCGTACACGTGCCACAGCTGGGCCTGGCCGAGCAGGACCAGGGCGCCCAGGCCGAGGCCGAGCATCGCAGCGGCGCCCTGAGTCGCGATCAGCAGCAGCCGCTGGTTCACCCGGTCGGCGAGCACCCCTGCCCACGGGCCCAAGATCAGGAACGGGAGGAACTGGAGCGCTGTCACGACGCCGACCGCCACCCCGGAGTCCTGAGTGAGGACCGTCAGCACGAGCCAGTCCTGCGCGACGCGCTGCATCCACGTGCCCACGTTGGACACCAGCGCACCCGCGAACCACAGGCGGTAGTTGACGTAGGCCAACGACGCGAACGTGCGGTTCATGGAAGGCGGCCGATGTGCGGGCGGGGCATGTCACTAACTTACGTCGGGCGGGGGCTCAGACGATCGTCAGCACTGGCTTCCCTGCGGCGTGCTCGGCGGGCACGGCCCTCATACGACCACCACGACCTTTCCCCGCGCGTGTCCCGACGCGACGCGCGACATCGCCTCCGAGCCGCGCGCGAGCGGTAGCACTGCGTCCACCAGCGGCGATAGCGTCCCGTCCGCCAGCGCACCCGCGATCTCGGCGAGGGCCGCCGTCGACGGCATGGACAGGAACGTGCGGTACCGCCGACGCAGCAGGAACCGCCGCGCGTTCGCCCGTAGGACCTTCATGAGCGGTCCGCCGTCGGCACCGGCCAGGCCGCTGTTGGGGAGCACCATTCCCGTGGGGCTCGTGAGGGCGTGGAGCTCCTCCATGGGCACCGCGCCCACGTTGTCGAAGATCACGTCGAACCACGCGGGCAGGTCGGTGACGGACTCGCGGGTGTAGTCCACCACCCCGTCCGCCCCGAGGGCGCGGACGGCATCGGCGTTGCGCCCCGAGCACACTCCGGTCACGTGGGCACCCGCATGCTTGGCGAGCTGCACCGCGAACGAGCCGATCCCTCCCGATGCCCCGATGACGAGCACGCGCTTGCCCGTCGCATCGGCCCCGGGCGCGATGCCCGCGGCGGCAAGCCCGTCGCGAGCCGCGAGGGCGGCCATAACCGAGGCCGCGGCATCCGCGGGCGTCACTGCGTCAGGTATCCGGGCGACGCGATCGTCCCGAGCGAGCGCGTACTCGGCGAGAGAGCCCGATCGAGCCTCGCCGAACACCCTGTCGCCCGCCCGCCAGTGCGTGACCTCGGCGCCAACGGCGACCACCGTGCCCGCCATGTCCGATCCCCGCACTCGCACTGTGGGCCGGGTGAGGCCGCCCGCGAGCCGCAGCACTCGCGGCTGGCCGCGCATCTTGAAGACGTCGGCCGGGTTGAGGGCGGCCGCCTCGACCTCGACCAGCACGTCCCGGGGTCCGGGGGACGGCACGGGGAGGGTGACCGGAGCGAGGGCGTCGGCCTCTCCATAGCGATCGTGCGCTATCGCGTTCATGGTGGACATTGCGGTCTTCATGATCATCTTTCTGAGTCGTGGTGAGAAGTTGAGGTGGGCGGGGGCCGCTGAGATGACACGCGGCCCCCGCCCGGGGACTCACGCGAGTGCCGGCTCGCGGTCGTCCTCTAGGACCGACGGTGCCGCAGATGGCTCCCCGGTCGGCTCATGGGTGATCCTGGGCAGCCACTCCAGCCACGCGGGCAGATACCAGTTGGCCTTGTCGAGCCAGACCATGGCGGCGGGCACCAGGAGCACACGGATGATGGTGGCGTCGATCAAGACGCCGAGGGCGAGACCGAACCCCCATTGCGACAGCTCGGGGATGCTGGCCGCCGCGAAGCCGCTGAACACCGCGACCATGATCAGCGCCGCCCCGGTGATGAGCGGACCGGTGCGGGTCACCCCTTCGATGACGGCCGCCTTGGTGTTGCCGTGTGCGTCGTAGTGCTCTTTCACACGGCTCAGCAGGAAGACGTGGTAGTCCATGGACAGCCCGAACACCAGCGCGAAGATCATCACCGGCATGTAGGGCGAGATCCCGTCCAGGTCTGGCAGTCCCAGCACACTGCCCCAACCCCACTGGTAGACCGCCACCAAGGCACCGAATGTGGCGAGCGTGCCGAGCAGGTTCATCACGATCGCCTTGAGGGGCAGCACCACAGAGCGGAACATCAGCAGCAGCAGCACAAAGCTGACGCCCAGGATGATCGCGACCGCCCACGGGGCGGCGGAGGTGAGCAGAGCCGCCTCGTCCATGACGTAGGCGCGCGTGCCGCCCACGCTCGCCTCTGCTCCAGTGCCCGCGAGCGCGGCGGGAATCAGCGTCTCGCGCAAGCGCTCGATCGCCTGCACCGCTTGCGCTTCACTCGCGTCGAACAGGTCGTGCGTGTCGATGAACGCGACGTCGCCACGCCAGTCCACGGTGGTGCCCTCGAAAGCCGAGTCCTCCTCGATCGCGCTCGCGAGCTCCCCCACCTGCGCCGATGCTGCTGCCGCGCCCTCGATCGACACGACGGTCTGAGTGTCCGTCCATCCGAAGTCCTCGACGTACACGTCGTTGGCGCGGTGCGCCACGAAGTCCTCGGGGAGCGAGTCCGGTCCAGGATTGGCGAAGGTCACTCCCAGCACTGGCGAGGCGATCAGGAGCAGCAGCCCCGCTCCCACCGCAGCGGCCCATGCCGGACGCTTCACGACGCGCGTGGCGAGACGTCGCCAGCGAGCCGACGCCATGCCCGGGTGGGCAGTCGGGACGCGCCCCTTGTTCACCCGGTGACCGACCAGGCGCAGCACTGCGGGCATCAGGAACAGCGTGGCCGCGACCGAGGCGAGGGCCACCGCCATGACGCCCACGCCGATGCCGAGGAAGGTGTTGAGCGGCACGACCAGCAGCCCGCCCAGGGCGACCACGACGGTGGCACCCGAGAACAGCACCGCACGGTTGGCGGTGGCGCCAGTGGTGGTGATGGCGTCCATCACGGAGGCGCCGCCTGCAAGCTCTTCGCGAAAGCGCTGAACCGTGAGCAGCGAGTAGTCGATGCCCAGCGCGAGGCCCAGCATCGCGATGAAGATCGTCATCGAGTCAGACATGGGCACTCCATTGGCGTCGAGCACGCGCGCTACGACGGCACCCGTGCCGGTCGCGGTGATGATCGACACGATCGCGACCAGCAGCGGCAGGCCGGCCGCCACCAGCGCGCCGAACACCACCACCAGGATCACGAGCGCGGCGATAAGGCCGAACACCTCGCTGCGTGCGAGCTCCTCAGCCGCGAGCTCCGAGAACGCGAGGTTCGACGACTCGCGCCCATAGACAAAGGTCTCGACGCCCTCGTGCTCAAGCGCCGCGACGGCGTCGACCGCCGCGGTGACCACCCCGGCATCGGCCGTGGTGTGGAAGGTGATCATCGCTGAGGCGCCGTTCTGCGCGACGGGAGCGCCCTCGACGGGCGCGGTGACCGCCGTGACTCCGTCGACGCCCTGCACCGCTGCAGCAGCGCTGGCGATCGCCGCGTCGAAGGGGGGTTCTCCAAAGCGGTGCGAGTCGGAGGTGATGATGACGGTTTCGGAGTAGACCTCTTGACCGTCGACCGTCTGGCGGAGCTGGGCGTCAAGCGCCTCCGCCTCGTTGGCCTCGGTGGTGACCAGGTTCTTCTGAATGGAGTTGACGTAGTTGCCGACGCTGCCGGCGAGAATCGCCGCCGCGACGAGGATGGTGAGCCACGCGCCGATGGTGAGCCAAGGCCGGCGCGCGGACGCACGGGCGATGCGCCCGGTGAGTCCGATCGATGTGGACATGTTCTTCTCCTGAGATAGGTGTGGTGGATTGATGAGCGCATCGGCGCCGGCACGAACGATGCGATCAGTGGTGATGCTTGTCTTCTGGGTGTGCTCAGTTTTTGGGTGAGCGGAGTAGAGGTCGGGTGCCTGTGGCAGCCGAACCGTGTGGGTGGGTGGGGGTTCTAGTCGGGCGCGTCTGGGTACTGGAAGACTTCATCGAGCGGCACGGAGAAGGCCCGCGCGATCTGGAAGGCCATCTCGAGGGACGGCGAGTACCGCCCCTGCTCGATGGCGATGACCGTCTGACGGGTGACGCCGATGCGCTCCGCCAGCTCGGCCTGGGTCAGTTCCCCGTGCGCAAACCGCAGTGCGCGGATGGAGTTGGTGACCTTGGTGTTGGTGACTCTGTCGGAGCGGCCCATCAGAAGCCCCTCCGGTACGCCCGGATCTTCACGAACGCCTCGACGAGAGCGCCCACGAAGCCGGACAGGAAGGCGGCGTTGCCGATCCAGAAGGTGTTCGCGTCGATCATCGCGAGCACGAGGACTGCGAGCATGCCGGTGGACACGACGGTGGCGGTGGCCCGGTTGCCCAGGCGCTCGATCTGCTTGTCTCGCTCGTCCGAGCCCAGCTCGAGTTCCGGGTTGCGGCCGCGCGCCGCGAGGCCGATCGCACTGCCGACGGCGGCGAGGATCGAGCCGACGATGGTGCCGCCGATGGAGATGCCGATGGCCCACAGCATCGGCACCACCCACGACACCTCGTCGATGGGCTGGCTGAGCGCGCGCGGAACCACCACGACGAAGTACGCCACCGAGGTGGCGACGAACACGACGAGGTAGACCCAGACCGCACGCTCCTCCATGGTCATGGGTGCGCGTTCGTCGTCCTCGGGCAGGCGTTGCTCGTGCGTGTTCATGCGCGCACTCCCTCGCGGTAGCCGGCGATCGTGACGCCTGCAGCGACGAGGGAGCCGAGGAAGGATCCGATGAACAGCACGTGGGCGACCCAGAAGTCGCTCGCCCCCTGGGTGAGCATGATGATCGCCGCCAGCACCGCGACGCCCGTCAGTCCCGCGCCCGCGGACTCGCCGTGCCTGAGAACCTCGGCGTCCCGCTCGTCCGTGACGCGTTGGCCGCGCACTCGCCACCGGGTGGCGCCGTAGATGACGGCGTAGAGGCCGCCGCCGACGATCATGGTCCACAGCAGCGGGCCCCGCCACGCGACCTCGGTGAACGGGAGCTCGTCCGTCGCGGCGCGGACGATCACGATCGCCCAGTACGCGGTGACGACGACGAGGCTCAGCGTGAGCCCCACGATGGTGTTGCGTTCCTCGAAGGTCATGGCGGTTACGCCCCCTTCGCGTACAGCACGGACTTGACGACCACTCCGAACACCGCTGCAATCGCGAACGCGATGAACAGGGCGTTGGTGATCCAGAACGGGTCAACCTCGAGCATGCCGAGCACCAGAGGGATGGCGGCGAGAGCGGAGAATACGACGAACGTGAGCGCGTCGCCGCGTCTCGTGACCTCGCGATCGCGCTCGTCAGTCACCTGGTTCTTGGGCCGGGCCCCGGATGCCATGCCCCGACCCACCGAGTGGATCAGGAACGATGCGCCGAGTGTCCACAGCAGAGCCGGAACGTAGTCGACGTCTGCGGCGGGGGTGCTGTCGAGTTGCACCGCCAGCCACACGACGTAGGCGGCCGTGGTGATCAACGCCGCGAAGCCGTACGCCCATTGGGTCTTCTGTTCGAAGGTCATGGCCATCTCCGGTGTTAAGAATGTTTGACATGATGAATGTAAGCCCCGCCTGACACCGTGTCAAGAGTTCTTGACATCTTCGCGCGGATCGCGCATGGGTGGTGGCAGTCTCCGCGAAACAGTGGCGTCATGTGGCCGCCGTAGGCTGGCCGTATGACCAGGGTCGACGAGGACACGCTGGCTGCTTGGATAGCGGCCGTCGCGCCCGAGGTGAGCGCGGCGTCCACGGGGCCGTCGTCGGTTCGCGCCCTCGTTGCCATTCTCGAAGTGGACCACCCCGACGGGGCCGCAAGGTTCGCCGCTCTCGCGGCGCGGATCGCGCCATCGGACGCCCTCGCCCACCAGAAGGACCCGGAGGTGCGGTGGCTGGCGCGCTTGGCAGCCCGAGTGCACCTCGCCGATTCGCGCGTGTGGCGGGACGTGAACTGGCGTCCAGCCCCGATGTCGGTTCCGGAGAGCTCCGACATCGCGGATGAGGTGCTGGCGGCAGTCGTCGGCCGCGACCGGCTGCGACCGCAGTACGACGCGATCGTGATTGGCTCAGGGGCAGGTGGTTCGGTCGCGGCTCAGGAGTATGCGGAGGCGGGCCTCAATGTTCTGGTCGTCGAGCGAGGCGGGGTGCCGCCCACGCACGAGCTCGCCCGCGATCACCTGCGCAACCCGCGAGCGGAGGCCGGCCTCGACGCTCTGACTGGACCGCCGTCGCCGGGCAACCCGCGGGTGCTCGCCGACGGCACGGTGGTCTCCGCAGCGGATCCGCGGTGGGGCAGCAACGCCATGACCCTCGGCGGCGGCACGCGGGTGTACGGAGGCCAGGCCTGGCGGTTCGCCCCTGAGGACTTCCTGATGGCCTCGACCTACGGCGTGCCGGACGGGAGTGCGCTCGCGGACTGGCCTGTGACGTACCAGGACATGGAGCGGTACTACGCGCACGCGGAGTTCGAGTGGGGGGTGTCCGGAGCGCCGGGAGACCCGGCGACGGAGGGTGCCCGCTCGAGTCCGTTCCCGCTGCCGCCGATGCCGCGCACGCATGGCGCGCATCGGCTGAAGGAAGGCGCCGATGCCCTGGGCTGGGAGACGCTGCCCGTGCCGCTGCTCGTCAACTCCGAGCCCTACCGCGGCCGCGCTGCGTGCGTGCGATGTTCGCAGTGCGTAGGATTCGCGTGCCCCGTGGGGGCCAAGGCGGGGGCTCAGAACACGACGCTCAGGCGTGCCGCGCGGACCGGACGCCTCACCATCGTGTGCGCTGCCCAGGCGGTCCACCTGACGGCGGACCGGACGGGGCGGGTGACCGGCGTGGTTCTGCGCGGCGCAGACGGCTCCGACCGCTGGGAGGAGGCTGTCGACGCCGAACAGATCGTGCTGGCGGCCGGCGCGGTCGAGACGGCGCGGCTGTTGCTGGCGAGCAGGCACCCTGGCGAGCCCGCTGGGGTGGGAAACAACTTCGACCAGGTGGGGCGACATCTGCAGGCCCATGTGTACGCGGGTGCGCTCGGCATCTTCGCGGATCAGGTCGAGGACGGCACCGGCCCGGGCCCAGAGATCGCCACCAACGACTTCCGGCACGGCAACCCGGACTTGGTGGGAGGCGGGATGCTGGCGAACGAGTTCGTGCCCACCCCCGGCTCGGCGCTCGGGTACCTGCAGGACGCGGGCCTGCTGCCGCACGCGGGGGACGGCATGATCGCCGGCCTGCGCGAACTGGCGCCGCGCATGCAGCGGGTGGTGGGCCCCGTCCAGGAGGTGACAACGGCCGAAGCGCGGGTCACGTTGGACTCGCGTGTGACCGATCACGCGGGGATGCCCGTCGCTCGGCTCGCGGGCGAGGTGCACGCCGAGGACTTGCGGGCCCAGCGGTTCCTCACCGAGCGTGCCGAGGAGTGGTTGCGGTCCGCAGGGGCCACCACCGTGGTGCCGATGGCGATGCGTGCCCCCGGCGACGGACCGAGTGTGGGCCAGCACCAGGCAGGCACGTGCCGCATGGGGACGGACCCCGCGACCTCCGTGCTCGACCCGTGGGGCCGCGTCTGGGGCCACACCAATGTGAGGGTGGTCGACGCTTCAGCGCACGTGACCAACGGCGGCGTGAACCCGGTGCTCACTGTCATCGCCAACGCGTACCGCATCATGGACGCCGCCGTCGGAGTCGGGGAATCGGACGATGCCTACGCCGAGTGACCGTCACACCGGAATCGGCCGCCGCCCTGGCGCGTTGGTCCGAGCATGACCGACACCACCGCACCTACGGACGCTGCCGCACCCACCGCGCTACGCATCGATACATGGGCGGACATCGTCTGCCCCTGGTGCTACGTGGGGGAGGCCCGCCTGCGCGCGGCCACTGCCGCTGGCGCCGTGCCGGTGGAGCTGGCGGTGCACGCATTCGAGCTCGACCCCTCTCACTCGCACCCTGAGCGCGTACTTGACATGCTCGCAAGGAAGTTTGGCGCGTCGCCCCAGGACGCCGCCGCGATGGACCGCCGGGTCGCGGACCTCGCTCGCGCGGAGGGACTGCCGTACTCGTCGGAACGCGTGACGGCGAACACCTTCGACGCCCACCGCCTGATCGCCGCCGCCGCGGCGGACGGCATCGGCCTTGAGGTGCGGGAGGCAATTCAGCGCGGACACTTCGCTGGCTCCGTGGACATTTCCGAGCCGGGCGCGCTCGTCGACGCCGCTGCATCGGCAGGCATGGATCGCGACCGGGCGGCACAGGTGCTGGCGGGCGAGGCCTACGCCGAGGGGGTGCGCGCGGACCAGGCTCAGGCGCGCGAGCTGGGCGCGACCGGCGTTCCCTTCACGGTGGTGGGGGGACGGCTCGCGATCCCCGGTTGCGTCGAGACGGCGCAGTACGCCGAGGCCATCGACCGCGTCGCCACGGGCCTGTCCGCGAACTGACGCACGCGGACCTGACTCGCCGCTATCTGTTGACACGCGCATCGACCGGTCGTAATCTACAACCAAATGGTTGTAGAAGTTGAGCCCACCGATGACGAGGTGGACCGGATCTTCCGGGCCCTCGCCGATTCCACGCGCCGCGACATCGTGCGCCGCAGCCTCGCAGGCGAGGCCTCGGTGACTGAGCTCGCACACGCGTATGAGATGTCCTTCGCGGCGGTCCAGAAGCACGTCGCGATCCTGGAGGGAGCCGGTCTGGTGACCAAGCATCCTCACGGCCGCGAGCGCAAGGTTCGCGGCAATCCTCAGGCGATCCGGCGTGCGCAGGCGCTGCTGGACGCTTACGAGCAGATCTGGCGCGCGCGCATCGGGCGGCTCGACGCCTTGCTCGCAGACACTCCCGAATAGCACTCAGCAGGAAGGATCCGCCATGCCAATCACCTCCGTCAACAAGGATCTCGACGCGCTCACGATGACCGTGATCGCCGACTTCGCCGCCACCCGCGAGCGCCTATGGGAGGCCTATACCGACCCCCGCCAGATCGAGAAATTCTGGGGTCCGGTCGACTGGCCGGCGACGTTCACCCGCCACGATGTCTTTCCGGGCGGGTGGTCGCACTACGTCATGACCGGGCCCGACGGCGAGAGGTCCGGCGGCTTCTGGGAGTTCCTCGCCGTCGATCCCGGATACTCCTTCGAGGTGCGGGACGGCTTCGCCGACGATTCCGGCAACGAGAACACCGACATGCCGTCGATGCGGATGACGTTCCAGTTCGAGGAGACCGGCGAAGGCTCCCGGCTCATCACCACCACGTTCTTCCCCTCCCTCGACGCTCTCGAAGAACTGATCGGCATGGGCATGGAGGAGGGCATGACCTCCGCCATGAGCCAGATCGACGATGTCCTGGCGGACCTCGAGTCTTTCGCGGTCGGCCGGGCGGCCGAGGCTCAGATCCTCTCCGACACCCAGGTGCGCGTGTCCCGCGTGATCCGCGGCAGCGTCGAGCAGGTGTGGAGCGCTCACCACGAGCCAGAACTCATGAAGAGGTGGCTGCTGGGTCCGGATGGCTGGACCATGCCGGTATGCGAGGTCGCCACGTCGGTGGGCGAGACCTATCGCTACGAGTGGGAGGACGGACACGGCGAGGGCCGGTTCGGCTTCACGGGCGAGTTGCTGGCAACCGACCCCCCGTTTCGCGAGGTGACCACAGAGTCGATGATCGGCGTCGAAGGGGAGCCCAGCGTGAACGAACTGACGCTCACGCCCGTCGAAGGCAACACGCTGCTGACGCTGGTCATCACCTACCCGAACACGCAGGTGCGCGACATGGTGCTCGCGACCGGCATGACGGACGGGATGGAGACCAGTTACGCCCGGCTCGAAGAAGAGGTGCTGGTGTGAGCGAGGCGGGCCCCCACCGGGTGGTGGCGCCGCAAGTGCAGCGCGGCGTGAGAGCAGGGCAAGGCCACGCGAGTGCCGTCGTGGCCTACGCGAAGCCGAAGCTCGCCTAGAGCGCGCCGTAGACGAAGAACAGCGCGTAGGCGAAGGCGCCCGTCGCAACGCACGCCGCGACCACGGCCTTCCAGTCGCGCAGTTTCGTGATCGAGAGCCACGCCAGCACGCTGACGCCGACGGCGACCGCCGCCCACCAGTACGCAACGGGGGTGGTGTCGGAGACGCGGATCAAGCCGTGTGCTGCTTCCCCGATCGCCACTCCCGGGAACACCGCCGCGGCGACCGCACGCATCTGCCAAGAACTCGAGTTGCGTAGCGTCCACACCGCAAAGCCCATCGCTGCGCCCGCGATGACTCCAGCCGTGCACCAGAGGATGACCCACGCCATGCTCACGCCGAATCCCCTCAGGTCGGAGGTGGCGAAGTAACCGACCATCGCGAGCGGACCCGCCAGAGCGCCGAGCAGCGCGTGGGCCCACGCTGACCTCGCGGCCAGGGAAACTGCCGCTGCGAGGGCGACGACTGGCGCCGCAGAGTTGAAAAGAGGGGCGAGCACCTCGGGTGAGAAGGTCTGGCCGAAGGACATCACTACGCCTGCGATGAGCGCGGCGGCGGGGCCGAGGATTACACGGGTGGGCACGGCGAAAGTATAGGTCTGCGGTTATGGTGGTGATGGCCATCGAATCCAGCCCGGGAGACGCACACGACATGAAGATCTAGGTTCGCCAGACGCTTAAGTCTGGCTACGCGCACGCACGCAACCCAGACGCATTGCGAGAACCTATGTCTTTCCTGTCCTTCTCCCACCTCACCTTTCAATGGCCCGACGGCGCGCCGGTGCTTGCCGGCGCGAGCGGCTCGGTGAGCAGCGGCCTCACCGCCATCGTCGGCGCCAACGGATCCGGCAAGTCCACCCTGTTACGCCTGCTGGCGGGCGAGCTGTCGCCGGGCTCGGGCGTCGTCTCCATCTCCGGAACGCGTGCCTACGTCCCCCAGGACGTCGCCCTCGAGGCCGATGCGCGGGCGGACGCGGTCATGGGGCTCACCTCAGTGCGTGCGGCCCTTCGCTCCATCGAGCATGGCTCGACCGACCCGGTTCACTACGACACAGTCGGCGACCATTGGGATGTCGAAGAGAGCGCGGCAGCTACCCTGGCAGTGCTGGGGCTGCCGGCCGATACCCTTGACCGCACCGTCGGCGAGCTCTCGGGGGGCGAAGTCACTCTCCTGGCCCTCGCATCGGCCGTGCACTCGCGACCGGACGTGCTGGTACTGGACGAGCCGACCAACAACCTCGACGCCGAGGCGACCGAGAGGGTGATCGACGCACTCGCGAGTCGCCGCGGGGCGACCCTCATCGTCAGCCACGATCGGGCGCTGCTGGCCCGTGTCGACGCGATCGGGGAGCTGCGCCGCGGAAGCCTCCGGTGGTTCGGGGGCAACGTCGATGCGTACGAGGCCGCGCTCGAAGCCGAGCGCTTTGGGGCCGAGGCCGATCTCCGCAGTGCACGCGCGCAGATGGCGCGCCAGCACCGCGAGCTGCGCACTCAGGTCGAGGGCGCGGGCAGGCGACAGCGCGAGGGAGCGCGCAAGGCCAAGCAGGCGGGGCTGCCGGCCATTGTCGCGGGAGCCCAGAAGCGGTCATCGCAGGAGTCACAGGCGCGCGCGACCAAGGTGCACGAGGAGAGGCTGGGGGCCGCCCGGACGCGCCTGGACAAGGCAGCCGATGCCGCCGCCCAGGACAAGGAGATTCGTGTCGAGTTGGCGGAGACCGACGTGCCGGCTCGGCGCGACGTCGCGCGCTTCGACTCGTGCGTGCTCCCGACCGGGACCAGAGTGGACGCATCTGTGCAAGGCCCCGAGCGCATCGTGCTCGCCGGGCGCAACGGGAGCGGCAAGACCACCCTGCTGCGCACGCTCCTGGGTGAGGTGGCGCCGTCAGCCGGGACCGCATCGGCGCTGGTGCCCGTGGGCTACCTGCCGCAGCGGCTGGACGTGCTCGATCCGCAGGCGTCGGTGGTGGACAACGTGCGCACCCGGGCGCGGGGCGCGACTCCACACGAGGTGCGGGAAGCGCTGGCTCGGTTTCTGTTTCGCGGAGCAGCCGGGGACGCCGTCGCGGACACCCTGTCCGGCGGCGAGCGGCTGCGTGCGGTGCTCGCGTGCACCCTGCTCGCGAGGCCGGCGCCGCAACTGCTGCTGCTCGACGAACCCACCAACAACCTCGACTTCGCCTCGAGACGCCACCTGCTCGAGGCGCTTGGCGACTTCAGGGGTGCCCTCATCATCGTGAGTCACGACGCGCAATTCGTGCAGGCGCTCGACCCGACCCGCGAGTGGCGACTCGAGGATGACTTCCTCGACACCCCCCTGTAGGAAGGTTCTGTACACGGAATGCCGTCGCAGGGCGTGCTGTAGGAAGAACTCGTCCACGGCAGCTCGGGCTCCGAGCTTGCCCGGCCACCACGGTCGGGACCAGACTCGCCACCATGAGCGATTACCAGCGGATCGACCTCGGCCCGTTCGAGTCCTGGCGCAACCACTTCGGCGGCTTCGTGCCCGACCGTTCTCGCGACGGGCGCCGCGTCCTTGACCACGAGCTGCCGATGCAGTTCATCGGCGTCACTGCCAATTCCCTGGTACCCGGGGAAGAGGCGGGCTATTGGCATACGCATACCTCGGACGAGGAGCTGTACATCTTCCTGACGGGCACCGGGCAGATGGGGCTGGATGACGACGTTGTGGACGTCGGACCCGGGTCCGCGATCCGGGTGGGCCAGGGGGTGCGCCGCACCTGGCGCTGCATCCCTGAGTCCGACGGGCCCCTCACGTGGTTCTGCATTCGCGGAGATGGTGGCGTGCTGCCGCACCTCCCTGATGATGCGGAGCGCATCACGGATGTCCCGATGCCCTGGTAACTGGCGCATCGGCCTGCTGAGCGGTCTGATCTGCGCGGCGCACGTGGTGTTCCGACAGGGCGTCCTGCGAGCGCGAACTGTGTACAGAACTTTCCTACAGACAGGGGGAGGCGCTGGGGTGGTGCGGCATAACGAGGCGGGTTGTCCCGTTGCCCTCACATGACCTCACACCATGACCACACGACCCTTGAGGAAGTACGGCCTATGGAGGAGAGCGCATGAGGCCGGCAGACGTGGCGGACATGTGGTGGCGCAACGCCACGGTGTACTGCCTGGACGTCGAGACCTACCAGGACTCGAACGGCGACGGCATCGGTGACTTCCGCGGCCTCACCTCGCGCATCGAGCACCTCGCAAGCCTGGGGATCACGTGTTTGTGGCTCATGCCGTTCTACGCGTCGCCCAACCGCGACGACGGCTATGACGTCGCGGACTACTACTCCGTCGACCCGCGCTTGGGCACGCTCGGCGACTTCGTCGAGATGATGCGTACCGCGCGCCACCACGGCATTCGCGTCATCGCGGATCTCGTGGTCAACCACACCTCTGACCAGCACCCCTGGTTCCAGGAGTCGCGATCCTCGCTGACCAGCCCCAAGCGCGACTGGTACGTGTGGCGCGAGTCGCCGCCGCAGGACGCACCGCGGGCCGTGATCTTCCCGGACCAGGAGGACAGCCTGTGGCGCCAGGACGAGGCGACCGGTCAGTACTACCTGCACCACTTCTATCGCCACCAGCCCGACCTGAACATCTCGAACCCCGAGGTGCGCGACGAGATCGCGCGGGTGATGGGCTTCTGGATGGAGCTCGGGCTGTCGGGCTTCCGCGTCGACGCCGTGCCGTACCTGTTGTCCACCGCCGACACGCTTGCCGCCGAGCGGGAGACAGACCCGCACTCGTACATGAGGGCGCTCCGATCCTTCATGGCCCGGCGTTCGGGAGACGCGATCATGCTCGGCGAGGTGAACGTCCCCTACGACGACCTGATGCGATTCTTCGGAGACGGTGGGGACGAGCTCGATCTGTCCTTCGACTTTCCTGGGATGCAGGCGATGTACCTGGCCCTCGCGCGGCAGGACGCGGGCCCGTTGGACGACGCGCTCAGGTCACGACCGCTACCTCCGCGCGACACGCGCTGGGCGACGTTCGTGCGCAACCACGACGAGCTGACGCTCGACCAGCTGACCGATGATCAGCGCGACGAGGTCTTCGCGGCGTTCGGGCCCGAGCCCGACATGCAGGTGTTCGGCCGTGGCCTGCGTCGCCGCCTGCCCGGCATGTTCGACGGAGATCAGGACCGCATTCGCATGGTCTACTCGCTGCTGTTCTCGCTGCCCGGTACGCCCGTGCTGTTCTACGGCGAGGAGATTGGTATGGGGGAGAACCTCGACGTTCCGGGCCGCTCATCGGTGCGCACGCCGATGCAGTGGGAGCCGGGTGCGGGAGGCGGCTTCACGACGGCGGATGCGGACAAGTTGCGCAGGCAGATGCCCGCCCACCCCTACTCGCCCGACGAGATCAGCGTGGCCGATCAGCGCGGCGACCCCGACTCGCTGCTGACCTACATGACGATGCTGATCTCGAAGCGTCGCGACAACCCCCACTTTGGCTTTGGGGACGTCGAGTGGCTGACCAGTGCTCAGCCGAGCGTGCTCGCTCACAAGGCAGTCCTCGATGGCGACTCGGTGATAGCCGTGCACCACCTGGGCGACGGGCCCGTCGAGGTCACGTTGATGCCCGGTCTTGAGCCGGGCACCCAGTTGCGCGACGAGCTGGTGTCGGGCGCGGGCGTGGCCGAGCCGATCGAGGTCGCCGAGGACGGGACCCTCACCGTCTCGCTGGGGCGCTACGGCTCCTGTTGGCTGCGTTCGTAGAGCTTGTGGCGTTCCTACGGGGCAGAAGCGGGACGCACGAATCGGGCGTAAGATAGCCCCTCACCCCTTCTTGGTGGGGACCTCTCGTTGACACCGGCCGCCTGGCCGCAACGTCCCTGGCGCCTCCTTCCGAGCATCGACTCGAGGTTCGTCATGCGTCCCGTCCCGCCCCCCGTCTCTGCCCTGCCTGCCCCCGCCTCAGCGGACGAGCGGCCCACCGCCGTCGTCTACTGCGAGGGCAACTTCGCACGGATCGATGGCAAGACCGCCAACGGCCTGGTGCGCTCGAGCGAGCGCTACCGGATCGTGGCCGTCATCGACAGCACGTTGGATGGGGCCGATGCGGGTGTGGCTTTGGACGATGTCGCAGCTGGCATTCCGGTCGTGGGCTCGCTCACGGCGGCGCTCGCGAATGGCTCGCCGACGCCCCGGACCGCTGACGTGTTCATCTTCGGGCTCGCACCGCTGTCCGGGCTCATGAGCGCCGCAGACCGCGCGGCCGTGCTCGAGGCTATCGATGCTGGCATGGACATCGTGTCTGGCCTGCACGAGTTCCTCGAGGACGACCCGGAGATGACCGCACGCGCGTCCGGTGCCGGAGTGAGGCTCCACGACATTCGCCGCCCCCGTCCCACGCGTGACCTGCGTATGTTCGACGGTGCGATCGACGGCGTCGACTGCCTGCGCATCGCGATTCTCGGCACCGACGGCGCGATCGGCAAGCGCACCACCGCCACCCTGCTGACCGCCGCCCTCAACGACGCCGGCGTCCACGCCGTCATGGTCGGGACCGGCCAGACGGGCCTGATGCAGGGTGCCAAGTACGGTGTCGCGCTCGACGCGATTCCCGCTCAGTTCGGAGTGGGCGAGCTTGAGGGCGCCGTGGTGGCCGCGTGGGAGGCGGAACGTCCCCAGGTCATTGTCGTCGAGGGCCAGGGCGCGCTCAGCCACCCTGCCTACCTGAGCTCGACGGTGGTGCTGCGCGCCAGCCGTCCGCAAGCGGTGATCCTGCAGCATGCCCCTGGGCGCACCATGCTGAGCGACTACCCCGATGTGGCGATGCCGCAGGCGGGGGACGAGTTGGCGCTCATCGAGCTCTTTGGCCGTACCCGCGTGATCGGGCTCGCGATCAACCACGAGAACATGGAGCACTCCGAAGTGGCCGCGGCGGCCGCCCTCTACGAGTTCGAGCTGGGCGTACCCGCGGCTGACCCGCTCTGGGACGGCCCCGCGCACCTGGCGAACATGGTGCTGCAGGCGTACCCGGCCCTGGTGCCGGAGGGCGAGCCGGTTCGGTCGTGAACGCGCCGCGCATCGAGGTCGACCTCGCGGCCATCGAGCACAATGCGCGATCCCTGGTCACGCGCCTGGGACCGGTCGGAATCTCGGTGACGGGCGTGACCAAGGCCGCGCTCGGCTCACCCGAGGTCGCGCGGGCGATGCTGCGCGGCGGTGTCGCTCGCCTCGCGGACTCGCGCATCGAGAACCTCGAGAGGCTGCGTCGGGCGCGAGTGACCGCGCACCTCACACTGCTGCGCTCTCCTGCTCCGGCCGAAGCTGCGAGAGCAGTGCTTGCCGCCGATGCGTCGCTCGTGAGCGACATGGCGGTGGTGCGTGCCCTCGCGGGTGCGGCGGTCGCCGCGGGTCGCAGCCACGGCATTGTGCTCATGGTCGAACTGGGCGACCTGCGAGAAGGCATCATGCCCGACGAGGTCCTCACCAGCGCGCGTCAAGTGGCGGCGCTCAGCGGCGTGACCCTGGACGGACTGGGCGCGAACCTGGCATGCCTCAACGGGGTGATCCCCGGTGCCGAGCAGATGGCGGAGCTCTCCACGTTGGCGGCGCTCGTCTCCGCACGGCTCGGCATTCCCGACCTGCGGGTGAGCGGCGGCAACTCCTCGAACCTGGCATGGGCGTTCGGTCGCGGATCGACCGGGGCGGTCAACGACCTGCGGGTGGGCGAGGCGATCCTGCTCGGCGTCGATCCGCTCACGCTGTCGCCGATCGAGGGCCTGCGAGGCGACGCGTTCGCCGTCGTGGGTGCCGTGATCGAGTCGCGAGAGAAGCCCACCGAGCCCTGGGGTCGCGTGTCGTCGACCGCGGCGCAGATGGGTGACGCTCGGCCGTCGGTCCGCCGGGGCCGGGCGCGGCGCATCCAGACCTTGGTTGCGCTGGGCAGGCAGGACATTGTTCCCGAGGGTCTGACGGCGCCCGCGGGCGTCACTGTGCTCGGGGCCACGAGCGACCACCTGGTGCTGGAGACTGCTGCCGTCCTGGCGGCCGGCACCGAGCTGAGGTTCGGTGTCGACTATGCCGCGCTGCTGCGCGCCATGGCGTCGCCCTTCGTCGCGGTGCTGACGATCGACTCCTCACCGACCCGCTGCGACACCACCGAGCGGGGAGAGGTTGCTCACACGTCTCGTGCGGAAAGCATGCTCTAGGAAGCGCCGGGCTATCGTGTGCGAATGCATACTCTCGAGCGCACACACCTGGTGAAATGCGACCAGTGTAAGAATGGCGAGGCACTGCCGTTCGAGTTCACCATGGCGTTCCAGCCCATCGTCGATATCCAAGAGCGTCACGTGGTGGCGTACGAGGCGCTCGTGCGCGGCACGGACGGCGCCGGCGCGTGGAGCATCCTTAGTCGCGTCACGGAGGACAACCGTTACCGGTTCGACCAGGCGTGTCGCACCAAGGCCATCGAATTGGCTGCACGGTTGGGAATTGAGTGCCGGCTGAGCATCAACTTCCTCCCCAATGCCGTGTATGAGCCGGCGGCATGCATTCGCGCGACGCTGGCCGCGGCCGAGCGTTTCGACTTTCCGATCGAGCGCATTGTGTTCGAGGTGACGGAGTCCGAGGACATGGTGGAGAAAGGTCACTTGACGAGGATCCTCGCGGACTACCGTGACCGAGGTTTCCTCACCGCGATCGATGACTTTGGCGCAGGCTACGCGGGGCTGTCCCTGCTCGCCGAGTTCCAGCCAGCCGTCATCAAACTCGACATGGGCTTGTTGCGCGGCATCGACAAGGACCCGGTGCGCCAGGTCCTGGCGAGCGCAGTCATCGACCTCTGCCGCAACCTCCAGATCGAGCTGGTCGCGGAGGGAATCGAGACCTACGAGGAATACCAGTGGTTCAGGTCGCAGGGCGTGCGCTACATGCAGGGCTACCTGTTCGCCAAGCCTCAGCTCGAGGCGCTGCCGAGCATCGCCTGGCCCGAATAGGCACGCCGCGGGGCCGAAGCCCCGCGGCGTCTGCTTAGCGCGCAGCGATCGCCGGCGCTGGCTCGCGGGAAGCGCCGCCCTCCGCCCGCGCATCGGCCGTTGCCTGGGCCCGGGCATGAGACGGGAGCAGCGTGCCGATCGCGGTGGCGATGGCGAGCACCCCGGCGCCCACCCACACCGCGCGCACCGCCGCGTCGGTGTAGCCGTCGGGCGTGAAGGTGCCGCCCGCCCCCGTGAAGACCGCCGTGAGCACCGCGATGCCGAGTGCGACGCCGATCTCCCTCACGGTCGAGTTGGTCCCTGAAGCCTTCGCGTGGTCCGCGTCCCTCATGTTCGCGAGCACCGCGGTGGCCGAGGGCGCGAACACGAGCGCCATGCCCACGCCGGCCAGGATGAATGCAGGGACGAACTGGGGGTACGTCGTGGCCGGGTCCATCACGACTGCGATCCATGCCAGTCCGATGGATTGGAGCGCCAGCCCGGTGACGATCAGCGCGCGAGTGCCGATGCGGGGGGTGAGCAGGCCGGTGATGGGGGCGATGAGTAGCGGCGCCAGCGTCCACGGCATCGTCAGCACGCCGGCGCGCAGCGGGGAGTGTCCCTGGACGACCTGCAGGAACTGGATGAGGATGAAGATCGCGCCGAACATCCCCAAGCTGAACGTGAGGCCGACGGCGTTCGCGACGGTGAAGGACCTGTCGCGGAACAGTGCGAGCGGCAGGAGCGGTGCGGCTGTGCGGCGCTCCCACACCACGAAGGCGGCGAGCAGTACGCCGCCGCCGATCAGGCCGGCGAGCACCTGGGGACTCGTCCAGCCCGCCTCGTTGCCGCGGACGATTCCAAAGACGACTCCGAACACGCTCGTCATGCCAAGCACGAGACCGCCGAGGTCGGCGCGGACCCGATCTCCGAAGGTCTCGCCGAGCGCGATTCGGATCAGCGGTAGCGCCAGCAAGCCGACGGGCACGTTGAGCCAGAAGATCGCGGACCAGTTCAGGCCCTCGACCACTGCACCGCCGATCACGGGCCCGAGGGCGACGCCCAGGCCGGCGACACCGCCCCACACGCCGATCGCGAGCGGACGCTGACGCGGTTCGACATTCGTCGACAGGACGGCGAGGGACAGCGGCAGCAGGGCTGCCGCGCCGATGCCCTGGACGACGCGCGCTCCGATCAACAGCTCGGGTGTGGTGGCGAGTGCGCAGAGGATCGAGGCGACGGTGAAGAGCGTCACGCCCCACATGAAGACCCTGCGGCGGCCCCACCGATCACCGAGGGCCACCGCCATGAGGATGAAGGACGCGAACGCGAGCGAGTAGGCGTTGATGAACCACTGCAACTGCTCGAGGGACGCATCCAGCTCGACGGCAAGGACGGGAAGAGCGTTGGTGACGACAAGGTTGTCGAGCATCGCCATGAACATGGGCAAGGACGCCGCGAGGATCACGAGGGCGAGCGGCGCGCGTCGGGTGGTCGGAGACATGGGAACCTTCCTTCGGGTTGTAATCGACTGATTACTACAGTTCCGCAGGATAGTAATCGGTTGATAACATGTCAACATGTCCGACGACGAAGCTCGCCGAATGAGCGCGGGGGATCGGCGCGAGCAGATCCTCGCCGCTGCCTCAAGGGTGTTCGGGGAGCGCGGCTACGCCGGTGGCACGACCGATGCGATCGCGCGCGAGGCGGGCGTGTCGCAGGCCTATGTGGTCCGTATGTTCGGCGGCAAGGAGAACCTCTTCAAGGAGGCGGCGGAGCGCGCATCGCGCCTGGTGCTCGAGGTCTTCCGGGACACCATCGCGGGCTTCACGGGCGACGAGACCGCCCATGACAAGCGCATGGCGTTGGCGGTCGCCTATACGAATCTCGTGTCGGATCGCGGCACGCTCCTCACGCTCCTGCACCTGTTCTCGCTCGGCCACGACGCGACCTTCGGCCCGCTGGGCCGCGCGTGCTTCCTGAACGTCTACCGCGCGACGCGGGACGAGGCCGGACTGACGTCGCAGGAGGCGTCGGACTTCTTCGCGCAGGGCATGCTCACTACTGTGCTGCTGGCCATGCGGATGCCGGAAGCGGCGGGTGACCCCGCGGCAATGGACCTGATGTCGTGCACGTTCGGCGAGCACGTCACGGACCTCATCCAGCTGACCAGCATGCAGGCTCCGCTTCAGCCCGGCTCCCGTTGAGGCGCCAGGGCGGGTAGCGTCAGAGCATGGCGAGCGTCATCCTCCTGCACTCCGCCCTCGGTCTCACGCAGCCCGTCGTCGATTGGGCGGAGTCGCTGCGCGCCGATGGGCATCTGGTGGTGACCCCGGACATGTTCGGGGGGAGGACCTTCCACGATCTCGACGAGGGCACCGCCTTCGCCGAGTCCGAGGGCGGACCGCCCGCGTTGGTGGACGCCGTGCTGGCGCAAGCCGCCGGTCTCGAGGGTCCGCGGGTATACGCGGGCTTCTCCCTCGGCGCTGCGGTCGCGGAGCTGCTGGCGCTGACTCGTCCCGATGCCGGGGGGCTGGTGCTGATGCACGGCGCCGTCTCGCCGGCATGGTTCGGGGTGGACTCGTGGCCTGCGGGGCTGCGCGCGCAACTCCACTATGCCGTCGAGGACCCGCGCGGCGAGCCCGAGGAGAACGCGGCCTTCCTCGCTCTCGCCGGAGCTTCGTGCGAGACATTCGTGTACGGGGCCGACGGCCACCTGTTCGCCTTCGAGGACTGGCGTGAGCATGACGGGGAGGCCGCCCACCGCATGCACGAGCACGTCGGCGACTTCCTGAGCTCGCTGGACTGACCGGTCGCCGCCGGTCGATCCGGCCGATGACGGGTGACGGCGGTGACCGAAATCCGCTAGCGTCGCGGACCGTCACGGGGCACCCTGGGGGAGTGACCGCGACCTCCCTGGACTTCGACCGCTGCTACTCGGCGCTGTCTGCACGCGACCCGAGGTTCGACGGACAGTTCGTGGTCGCGGTGCGTTCCACCCGCATCTACTGCCGCCCCTCTTGCCCGGCCCGGACCCCCAAGGCCGCGAACTGCACGTTCTTCGCGACCTCCGCGGCCGCGCATCGCGAGGGATACCGGGCGTGCCGGCGATGCCTGCCAGAGGCCGTGCCCGGTAGTCCCGAGTGGAACATCCGGGAGGACGTCGCCGCTCGCGCGATGCGACAGATCGGCGCGGGAGTCGTGGATCGGGAGGGGGTGGCGGGCCTCGCGGCTCGCCTGGGCTACTCTCCCCGGCAGTTGGGCCGCATCCTCACCGATGAGTTGGGCGCGGGACCGCTGGCCCTCGCCCGCGCGCAGCGCGCCCAGAGCGCCCGGCAGCTGCTGGTCTCGACGGCCATGCCGATCGCGGACGTGGCATTCGCCGCGGGGTTCGCGTCCGTCCGCCAGTTCAACGAGACGATGGCAGAGGTGTTCGCCATGCCACCGTCGCAGCTGCGCGACCGTGCGCGACGCTCCGAGCGCTCGGGCCTGAGCGAGCCGACGGTGCCCGGCACGATTTCGCTGAGCCTGCAGGCGCGGGAGCCGTTCCGCGGGCTTGATGTGATCCAGTGGATGCGCGTGCGCGCCGTCGATGGTCTCGAGCAGGTGGGGCAGGGTGCGTACGTCCGCACCGTCCGGCTCTTCAACGGTACGGCGAGGTTCGCGGCGGTGCCTGGCCGGAATCACGTGCGGGTGACAGCGACACTCGAGCATCTCGCGGACCTGCCCGAGCTGCTCGCGGTGGTCCGGCGGCTGTTCGACCTGGATGCGGACCCCGTCGCGATTGACACGGCGTTGAGATCGGACCCGGCGCTGCGTGCAGCCGTCGCCGCCGCTCCGGGAGTTCGGATCCCGGGAACCGTGGACTCGACGGAGATGCTGGCGCGCGCGATCCTCGGCCAGCAGGTGTCCGTGGGATCGGCGCGCACCGCAGTGCAGCGACTCGTGGACGCGCTCGGCGCGCCTTTGCCCCCCTCTCTGGCGACGCCAGAGGTAGTGAAGGCGTTCCCGTCTGCCGCGACGATCGCCGCTCACGCGCACGAGGTCGTGCGCGGGCCCGCGAGCAGAACGCGTGCGTTGACGGCCGCGATGACCGCAGTGGCGACCGGCGAGCTGGTGCTCGACCCAGGCCGTACCCTCGCCCAGACCACCACGTCGCTCGAGGCCATCCCCGGCATCGGCCCGTGGACCTCTCACTACGTCGCGCTGCGCGTGCTCTCTCACCCGGACATCCTGCTCACCGGCGACAGTGCCGTGCGTGCGGGGGCCACGGCACTGGGCATCCCATCGCGCCCCCGCGAGCTCGCGGAGCGTGCGCAGCGGCACTCACCTTGGCGCAGCTACCTGATGATCCATCTCTGGCGGGCCGCCGCTCCCGCCGCAACCTCCAAGGAGTCATGATGCTCGTCCACACCACCATCGACACCCCCGACGGCCCGTTCACCGTGGTCGAGGACCGGGGCACCGTCGTCGCTGCGGCCTGGAGCCCGAATGCCGATGCTGTCGCGGCCCGAGCGGGACTGTCGGGCTCGGCGCCGGGCGAGTGCGCATCGGCCGCCGCCGTGCTCGGCTACTACCAGGGACGGGCCGATGCGCTTGCTGGGGTCGCGCTGGACCCGCGCGGCACGGCATTCCGCCGGCGCGTATGGGACGCACTGCGCGAGATTCCACAGGGTCAGACGCGTACCTACGGTGCGATCGCGGCGGCGCTCGGCTCGCCAGGCGCGAGCCGTGCCGTCGGGGGCGCATGCGGCGCGAACCCCATCGCGCTGTTCGTTCCTTGCCACCGTGTCAGCGGCGCCGACGGCGCGATCACGGGCTTCGCGTGGGGAGTGAGCATCAAGCGCGCGCTGCTTGCCCGGGAGCGGGGACTCTGAGGTAGTGCAAGCGCGACGAGCGACCGGGTCAGCGGCCCAGCTCCTCGGCGAGCTCCTTGGACCGCGCGGCGGCGGCGTTCGCGCCTGCGGACACCACGCCCTGCAGGCCCGCGTGCTCCATCGCGTCAAGGGCCGCGATCGTGGTCCCTCCCGGCGAGCTCACGCGCCGCCGCAAGGTCTGCGGCGTGTCCCCCGACTCCATCAGCAGCTGCGCTGCGCCCACGAACGTCTGGGCGGCGAGCTGGGTCGCGAGGGTGCGGTCGAGGCCGTGGGCGACGCCCGCCTCCGTGAGCGCCTCGACCACGGCGTAGAAGTAGGCGGGACCCGAACCCGAGACTGCCGTCACCGCGTCGAGGTCCTCCTCCGCGACCGTGACGACGAGGCCGGTGGCGCGCAGCATCGCCTCCGCGATGCCCAGGTGCTGGCTCGAGGCGTACGCGCCCGCAGCGATCGCGGTCGCGCCGCGCGCCACGATTGTGGGGGTGTTGGGCATGCAGCGCACGACCGGTGCACCATCGGGCAGCCGGCTCTCGTAGAAGGCCGCAGGCAGCCCCGCCGCCACCGTGATCACCAACGCACCGGGCTTGTACGCGCTCGCGACCTCCGCGAGGGCGGCGTCCGCGTCCTGAGGCTTGACCGCAATGACGATCACCTCTGCACCCTCGACTGCCTCCGTGATCGAGCCCGTCGCGCGGATCTCGTGAGTCTCCTGAAGAGCGCTCGCACGGGCTGAGTCCTTCTCCGCCACGGTGATTCCGCCCGCGGGCCAGCCGGCGACACGGATGGCGGTGATGATGGTGCCACCCATGACCCCGCCGCCGATCACGGCGACTCGGGGGCTCTCGGACGTGGTCTGCGGTGCGGCTTCGTCGCTCATACCGTCAGGCTAACCGATGCCGCGAACGCCGCGCGGTCATGCCACGACGGGTGCGCACCGGTCACAGGGGGAACAGGGCAAAGAACGTCGCGACCGCCTCGGTCGGTCCGGTGACCTCGAACACGGCCGTCTGGTTGCGCCACACGATCGCCTGGCCGCCGTCGTCGGCCGGGACGGTGACCCTCTCGCCGACTGAGACGCCCCCCGCCTCGAGCGGCGCGCGGTCGGCGCCGTCGGCCGCGAGAGCCTCGAACTGCGCGACTGCTGCCTCGACGTCGAAGTGCTGGATCGCCCTGAGAGTGACACTCGTCTCGCCGTCGCTGTAGGTGAAGACACCCACCTCAGCGGCGCGCGCGGGCAGGTCCAGGGATGCGGGCGCCGGGGCGTCGAACTCGGTCAGCGCGTAGGCCCCGACGATGCCCGGCATCGCGGCCTGAAACTCGGTGGGATCCTCGATCGCGATGGGATCGAGAGCCGCAGGGGCAGGCGAGACCACGATGACGGGCGCGGTGAGCTCGACGGGCTCCTCCGCGGCAAGCGCCGAGTACACCGCGTAACCGATGCCGCCCATCACCACCAGACCCGCGATCACCAGGACCGGCACCGACCGCCACCATGGCGCGCGCGCCGATGCCGGGGAATCGTCCGCTCCACCGTCCTCGCCGTCGCCGCCGTCGGGCTCAGCCGCGGCACCGGGGTCGGCCCCCGCGGCCACCCGCGGGGTGTACATAGAGGTCTCATCGTCGGGGGCGTTGGTGGACTCGTCGTCACCGCTCGGCGTGGATGGCGCATCGCCATTGGCGGGCGCCGAGGACTCGGCCGATTCAGGTGGGGCGGCCCTGGCACGTGCCCACTCGTGCGCGCTGGGCGGCGCGTCCGCGCGCGGGTCGCCGGCGACCCAGCCAGTGCCGGTGGTGGCGCCCTGCGGGGTGAACCAGCGCGAAGGCTCGTGGTCGCTCACCTCAGCGGGCTCCACCCGGCGGACCCCGCCCAGGGGAGTGGGCGCTCCGGAGGCGGACAGCGACGCATTGCGTACCGCCGCGTCGCTGAGCGCGCTGTACGGGTCGCGGCTGGCGCCGTCCCCCTCGGTGACCGCACCTCCCGCAGACGGAGCGGTGCGCCCCGCCACGGTGGGAAGGATCTCCTCTTGGGAGGGAGGGCTGACGGGGGCGACGACGTCAGCGTCACCGTGGTCCTCGACCTCTATCGGCTCGGGACGCGGTGCTGATCGAGGTGAGGAAGGCACGTGTGGCTTCGACGGCGCGACGGCCTCGCGGGGCACGCCACCGTCGTTCACGGGAGCCCAGGGGTTCCGGCCTTCATCAGGGTTCCGCGTCGCCATGGGCACAGCCTACGGCCGAGGGAACGGCGATCAGGGGAGACGAGCGGTGCGTCGCGTGTCTGAGCCCCGGGATAGCGTGTCCGCATGGCCTCCAGCACCCGCACAGCACGCCCCGGCTACCGCTGCACCGAATGCGGATGGACTGCCAACAAGTGGGTGGGCCAGTGCGGCGAGTGCCAGGCGTGGGGATCTCTCGTGGAGGCGGGCAGCGCTCCCGCCGGGCCCGCGACCAAGGCGACGGCGACGCGCTCGCCCGCGCGGCCCATCGGCGACATCGAGGCGTCCGCTTCCGAACGCCGGGCCACCGGGGTCGACGAGTTTGACCGCGTGCTCGGAGGGGGCCTGGTGCCCGGGGCTGTGGTGCTGTTGGCGGGCGAGCCCGGAGTTGGCAAGTCCACGCTGCTGCTCGATGTCGCCGCCCGGGCGGCGCGAGCGGGATCTCGGGTCCTGTACGTGACCGGAGAGGAGTCCGCGGGCCAGGTGCGCCTGCGCGCCGAGCGCATCGGCGCCCTGGACACCGGCATGCTGCTCGCGGCCGAGACGGACCTGGGCGCCGTGCTCGCGCACATCGACGAGGTGCAGCCGGGCCTGCTCATGGTCGACTCGATCCAGACCCTCGCCTCGGCCGCAGTGGACGGCACGCCCGGGGGAGTGAGTCAGGTGCGTGAGGTGTCGTCGTCGCTGATCCAAGTCGCCAAGTCGCGCGGCTTCCCGATGGTCCTCGTCGGCCACGTCACCCGCGAGGGCACCGTTGCGGGGCCGCGACTGGTCGAGCACCTCGTGGACGTGGTGTGTCAGTTCGAGGGCGAGCAGCACTCGCAGCTGCGGCTGCTGAGGTCCATCAAGAATCGGTACGGATCCGTCGATGAGGTGGGCTGCTTCCAACTCATCGACACGGGGATCGAAGGGGTGTCCGACCCGTCGGGCCTGTTCCTGTCCCGCGAGGGCGCACACGTGGCAGGCACCTGTGCCACGATCACGATCGACGGCAAGCGGCCGCTGCCGGCGGAGATCCAGGCCCTCGTCGCGCCCAGCGCGCTCAGCAACCCGCGACGCGCCACCTCGGGCATCGACTCGTCGCGAGTGGCGATGATCCTCGCGGTGCTGCAGCGCCGTGTAGGTGTGGCGGTGGCCGCCGACGATGTGTACGTGTCGACCATCGGCGGCGCGCGCGTGACGGAGCCCGCGGCGGACGTCGCGCTGGCGCTGGCGCTCGCATCGGCCCGCGCGGACGTGCCGGTCCGTTCGGGGCTGGTCGCCATCGGAGAGGTTGCGCTGTCAGGCGCGGTGCGGCCGGTGCACGGTATTGGCCAGCGCGTCGCGGAGGCCGCACGGCTGGGATTCACCGAGGTGATCGTTCCCGCGACTGCTCAGGCGGTCGAGGCCCCAGCCGGCGTGAAGGTGCACGCCGTCGCGAGCCTGCGGGATGCGGTGGGACTCGCGATCCCCCAGGGCTGAGCTCGGGTCACCCGGAGACGAGCTGGAAGCTCGCCTCGGGTGCAGGAACGCCGCCGATGGCGACGGACGCCACATAGGTCCCGGCGCCTGACTCAGGCTCGAGGACTGAGCAGTCCTCGTCCACCCGCTCCCCCGACCAGGTCGCCTGCAATGCCTCGTTGTCGCCCGGCTGCAGGATCCACTCCGCGTCAGGGAAGGCGGAGGAATCGGGGCAGTAGGTGGTGGAGTAGTAGATCCACTCTCCCGAGCGAACACTGAGGTCGGTGCCCTCGGTCGCCGTCGAGAGCATGCATGCAGCGTCGCCCGTGTGCTCCACGGCGACGTCGAACGCGGGAACGCTGCCGACGGAGGGGGTTTCGGGCGAGACCTCGACAGCGAGCGTCACGTCATCCGCCGTGCACTCCCGGCCAGGATCGTTGGAGTCCACGGCCTGGGCCTGAGGAGAGGTGCTGGCGGTCGGGGATGCCCCCGGCTCGTCCTCGCCGGCCAACGTGGCCGAAATCAGGAACCACAGCAGCAGTGCGAGCGCCACAAGCACCGCGACGGCGACGAGCCGCCGGCGCCAATAGACCGTGGGCGGTTGATCACCGACGGGTCTGCGCAGTCCGTCCATGGGAGGCTCCTTCCTTATCGTCACGGTAGCCCTGCCTTGCGCTGGAACAATGGAGCCATGCCGAGCCCGTCCGACACCGCCATGGTCGAGGCGGTGGCGACCTGGTTCGCTCGCGAGGCGCGCGAGCTGCCGTGGCGGGCGGACAACCGCTCGCCCTGGGGAGTGCTCGTGTCCGAGGTGATGCTCCAGCAGACTCCCGTGGTGCGCGTGGCACCCGTGTGGAAGGAATGGATGGAGAGGTGGCCCACTCCGGCGGACATGGCCGCCGCCTCGCAAGCGGACGTGGTCCGCGCGTGGGGCAGGCTCGGGTACCCGCGACGGGCGATGCGTCTGCGGGAGTGCGCGATCGCGCTTGTGGCCGAGCATGGCGGGGACGTGCCTCGCGAGACCGATCAGCTCCGCGCCCTGCCCGGAATCGGCGAGTACACCGCGGCAGCCGTGCGGGTCTTCGCCTTCGGGGAGCGTGACGTCGTGCTCGACACGAATGTGCGGCGCGTGATCGGGCGCGCATGGCACTCGCGCCCGCTGCCGCCCGCCCACCTCACCCGCCCCGAGCGCGAACACGCCGCGAGCCTGGTGCCGGTGGGCTCCCGCGCATCGGCGCTGTGGAACGCGGGCGCCATGGAGCTGGGCGCCCTCGTCTGCACGGCCCGCGCACCACGCTGTGGCGCGTGCGTGCTGGCACCGTCGTGCGCGTGGGTGGCCGCCGGCGCGCCGGGACTGGACCAGGCGCCCCGCCGCACGCAGGCATGGCAGGGCACCGATCGCCAGGTACGGGGCCGGGTGATGGCGCTTCTGCGTGACGCGGATGTCCCCGTCGCGGTCGGGGGCCACGCGTCACTGGGTGATGTGGAGCCCGGTCAACTCGACCGATGTCTCGAGTCGCTGGTGGCGGACGGCCTCGTGACCCTGGTCTCCGCAGACCGTGGTGCCTACGCGCTGTGACCCGGCCCGCGCATCGGCCGCCTGGCTTCTGCCCCCACCCTCGCCCGCGCCCTCTCCTCAAAGTAGGCAAGTCAGGTACTCGAAATCGCTAGGGCTGCGGTCCTGGAGGCAAGTCACGACCTCCTCGCGCGGGGTGCGCTGACAGACTGATCGGATGACGTCGTCGCCCACAGTCCGCCGCGCGGTGATCGTGATAGCCGTCGCGCTCGGCCTTGGCGCGTGTGAGGCGGGGTCGCCGGTGCCCTCGGAGACCGAGGGACAGGACGGGAAGTCGGCATCCAACCGGCACTGGACGGTCACCCACGTCTACGACGGGGACTCGATGGAGGTTCAACGCGACGGCGTCGTCGAGGACGTGCGGGTGATCGGGATCGACACGCCCGAGCGCGGTGAGTGTGGGGCCGATGTGGCCCGCGAGGCGGCGCAGACGAGGCTGCTTGGCGCGGAGGTCACGCTGGTGTCAGGGGCGGAAACCGACCGCGACACGTATGGCCGACTGCTTCGCTACGTGGAGGTCGTCGGCGAGGACTACGGGCTGGCCATGATCGCCGACCGGCTCGCCATCGCGCGCTACGACTCGCGCTCCGACCAGCCGCATGAGCGCGAGCGTCCGTACCGGGAGCTCGACTTAGCAGTCGAGCACCGGTGCGCGGACTTCGACGGCGCGGCTGGCTGACTGCCGGGCTGTGGCGTCAGGCGTCAGGCGTCAGGCGCCCGGCCGGCCCTATGCGCCGCGGTGAGTGCCGTGCACGGCGTGCGGCTCGATAGCCGCGATCTCCTCCGCGGTGAGAGCCGGGAAGTCGAGCGATGCCACGGTGTTCCGGAGCTGCTGAGCGCTCGAGGCGCCCACGAGCGCCGAGGTGATGTGGTCGCCGCGGAGCACCCACTGGATCGCGAGCTGGGCGAGGGTCTGCCCGCGCCCGCCTGCGATCTCGTTGAGGCTGCGCGTGCGCTCGAGGTACGTCTCGGAGAGTTGGTTCTCGTTGAGGAACTGCGAGTGCGTCACTCGGGAGCCCTCGGGAACACCCTTCAAGTAACGGTCGGTGAGCAGCCCCTGAGCGAGCGGCGAGAACACGATCGATCCCACCCCTTCTGACTCCAGCGTGCCGATGAGCTCCTCTTCCGGCCCGCGCTCGTACATCGAGTACGAGAACTGGTGGATGAGCAGCGGCGTGCCGAGCTCGCGCAAGATGTCGATCGCGGCGCGCGTCGCGTCCGGACCGTAGTTGGAGATGCCGGCGTAGAGCGCCTTGCCCGAGCGCACCGCATAGTCGAGCGCCATCATCGACTCTTCGATGGGCGTGTCCGGGTCGGGGCGGTGGTGGTAGAAGACGTCGACGTAGTCGAGACCCATGCGCTTCAGTGACTGGTCGAGAGATGCGAGCAGGTACTTGCGCGAGCCGAAGTCGCCGTACGGGCCGGGCCACATGTCATAGCCGGCCTTGGTGGAGACGATGATCTCGTCCCGATACGGTGCCAGGTCCTGCGCGAAGATGCGCCCGAAGTTCTCCTCGGCGCTGCCCGGAGGCGGTCCGTAGTTGTTCGCGAGGTCGTAGTGCGTGACGCCCAGGTCGAAAGCGGTGCGCATCGTCTCGCGCATGGTGTCCGCGTTGTTGGCGCCGCCGAAGTTGTGCCACAGCCCCAGGCTCACGCCTGGCAGCCGCAGGCCCGAGCGGCCGGAGCGGCGGTACTGCATGGAGTCGTAGCGGGTGGCGTCGGCGAGGTACGGGTCGTGGCTCATGCCTGACAGCCTATGGCCGATGCGGGGGCCGGCTTGGTCTGTGCGACACGCCGGCCGCCTCGCCCCGCCGCGCGCTCGAGGGACATGAGCGCCGGGAATCGCCCGGATCCTGCACCTATGTCCCTCCAGCGCGCTCACCGGCGCGCCCGGAACGCACGAAGGCCCGGCCACCGCGAACGGTGACCGGGCCCTCGTGGCTGGCTGAGCGGAGCTGTTACTCGCCCGGAACGTGCTTGGTCGGGTTCTCGTCGCCGTCGTCGTCCGAGTCTTCGTCCGAGCCGCCGCCGACCTTGACCTCGGGGTCGGAACCGATCGGCTCGCCCACGACGTCATCGCGGTCAACGCCCTCGAACGTGAACTCGCCGAGGATGCCTTCTCCCTGCGCGTCCACGCGGATGATCTGGCCGCTGGTGACCTCGCCGAACAGGATCTTCTCGCTCAACGGGTCCTCGATCTCGCGCTGAAGGGCACGGCGCAGCGGCCGGGCGCCCAGGACCGGGTCGTAGCCCTTCTCTGCCAAGAGCTCCTTGGCAGCCGTGGTGAGTTCGATCCCCATGTCCTTGTCCTTCATGCGCTCGTCGAGACGGGCGACCATGAGGTCCACGATCTGGACGATCTCGTCCTGCGTGAGCTGCGGGAAGACCACCACGTTGTCGACGCGGTTCAGGAACTCAGGCTTGAAGTGCTCCTTGAGCTTGCCGTTGACCAGCTTGACCATCTCGTCGTAGGAGTGGCCGGTCTCGGACTGCACCGAGAAGCCCGTCGCCTGACGACGCGAGATCGTGTCGGCACCGAGGTTCGTGGTCATGATGATGATGGTGTTCTTGAAGTTGACCTCGCGACCCTGAGCATCCGTCAGTTTGCCGTCCTCAAGAATCTGAAGAAGCGAGTTGAAGATGTCCGGGTGGGCCTTCTCGACCTCGTCGAACAGCACCACGGAGAACGGCTTGCGGCGCACCTTCTCGGTGAGCTGGCCGCCCTCTTCGAAGCCGACGTAGCCGGGGGGCGCTCCGAACAGGCGAGCAACGGTGTGCTTCTCGCCGTACTCGGACATGTCGAGCGAGATCAGGGCGTCCTCGTCACCGAAGAGGAACTCGGACAGCGCCTTGGCGAGCTCGGTCTTTCCGACTCCCGTGGGGCCGGCGAAGATGAACGAGCCACCGGGACGCTTGGGGTCCTTGAGGCCCGCACGGGTGCGGCGGATCGACTGGGACAGGACCTTGATGGCCTGCTCCTGGCCGATGATCCGCTTGTGCAGCTCGGACTCCATGTGGAGCAGTCGCGAGGACTCGTCGGAGGAGACGCGGGTGACCGGCACGCCGGTCGACATCGCGAGCACCTCGGCGATCAGGTCCTCGTCCACCACTGCGGCGACGTCCAGGTCGCCGGACTTCCACGCCTGCTCCTTCTCCGAGCGCTCCTCGGACATGCGGCGCTCGACATCGCGCAGGTTCGCGGCCTTCTCGAAGTCCTGCTCGTCGATCGCCGATTCCTTGTCGCGACGCACGTTGGCGATCTTGTCGTCCAACTCGCGCAGCTCGGGCGGGCTCGTCATGCGACGGATGCGCAGTCGCGCTCCCGCCTCATCGATGAGGTCGATCGCCTTGTCCGGCAGGAACCGGTCGGAGATGTAGCGGTCGGCCATCGTGGCCGCGGCGACAATCGCCTCGTCCGTGATGGTGACACGGTGGAACGCCTCGTAGCGGTCGCGCAGACCCTTGAGGATCTCGATGGCGTGGGCGAGCTCCGGCTCCGGCACCTGGATGGGCTGGAAGCGACGCTCAAGCGCGGGGTCCTTCTCGACGTGCTTGCGGTACTCGTCGAGAGTGGTCGCGCCGATGGTCTGCAGTTCTCCGCGGGCCAGCATCGGCTTCAGAATCGAAGCCGCGTCGATCGCGCCCTCGGCGGCACCCGCACCCACGAGGGTGTGAATCTCGTCGATGAACAGGATGATGTCGCCGCGGGTGCGGATCTCCTTGAGCACCTTCTTGAGGCGCTCCTCGAAGTCACCGCGGTAGCGCGAGCCGGCCACGAGCGAGCCGAGGTCCAGCGTGTAGAGGTGCTTGTCCTTGAGGGTCTCGGGCACGTCGCCGCGCACGATGGCCTGGGCCAGGCCCTCGACGACGGCCGTCTTGCCGACGCCGGGCTCGCCGATGAGGACGGGGTTGTTCTTGGTGCGGCGCGACAGTACCTGCATCACGCGCTCCTGGATCATCTCGCGTCCCACGACGGGGTCGAGCTTGCCCTCGCGCGCGGCCTGCGTGTAGTTGCGGCCGAACTGGTCGAGCACGGTCGAACCAGAAGGCGTGCCCTCCTGGGGCCCACCTGCACCGGCGGTCGCGGGCTCCTTGCCCTCGTAGCCGCTCAGCAACTGGATGACCTGCTGGCGCACTCCGCCGAGGTCCGCTCCGAGCTTGCCGAGCACCTGCGCCGCCACGCCTTCACCCTCGCGGATGAGGCCCAGCAGGATGTGCTCGGTGCCGATGTAGTTGTGGCCCAGTTGCAGCGCCTCGCGCAGAGACAGCTCGAGAACCTTCTTGGCGCGGGGCGTGAACGGGATGTGACCGGAGGGGGCGTGCGAGCCCTCGCCGATGATCTCCTGGACCTGCTCGCGCACGCCGTTGAGGGAGATGTCCATGGCCTCGAGGGCCTTGGCGGCGACTCCCTCGCCCTCGCGGACAAGGCCGAGCAGGATGTGCTCCGTCCCGATGTAGTTGTGGTTGAGCATGCGCGCCTCTTCTTGGGCGAGCACCACCACGCGTCGGGCTCGATCGGTGAACCGTTCGAACATTTCATCCTCCTCGTATCGTCCGGCAGGGCCGGGTTCGCCGCAGTCTCCTATGGCGTTGCGTCCAGGCTAACGAGCAGGCGAGCGTGCTCATGCCCATGTTCGCCACCGGCGTGATGGCTGTGACCTGCCCGTGACACACGGCCGATGCGCGGGCCGGCTTGGCACGCGCGTCCGCCGCGCTCTCCGCACTCCCAATGGACCCTGGTACGGGAGTGACGCCTGGGACCGGCCGTACCCGAATATGCGGCGCATGAGCCTCACTCATCACACTGACCATTGGAAAGTGTGAGGGCAGGGGCGAGGCTTGAGGTTGCCATATCGATTGTCGTTGCGTATCGTTTCTCGATAACAACGAATAACGATATGGAGAACACTATGGACAGCGCCACTGGACTCGACCGTTCTGACCGGATCGGCATGTACTTGTCGATCGCGCTGGTGGCCGTGGGCGCTGTCCTCGCGGTGGTGCCGGCTGTCGAACGGCTGATCGAGGTGGGTGACGGCACCGATGTGCCTGTGACGGTGCCGCTGACCGGAGAGATAGCGGAGCTGCCGCTTGGTCCCGACGGCGCTGCGGTGAACGCGACGGTCGACACGGCGACTGTGATCGTCCCCGACCCCGCGCCTGCCACGCTGTTCGCGTTGTACGCCGAGCCCGTCTGGACCGCGCTCATGGTGCTGACGGGTGCCGCCTTCGCAATGGTGCTGTTTCTGCGTCTCGCACGGGGCCAAGCCTTCCAGCGGGGTACCTCACGGCTCGTGTACACCGCTGCGGGAATCTTGCTCGCGGGCTGGTTCGTCGGCCGAATACTGACGAACATGACGACGAATGGGGCCATCTCCGCGCTCAGCAACTACACGTATGAGGACTCCGTCATCTTCGAAACGAGCCTGCTGCCGTTCTTCGTCTTCGTCCTCATTGGCGCTTTCGCCGCCGCATTCCAGATAGGGGAGAAGCTCCAGCGCGAGACCGAGGGCCTGGTATGAGCCCCGCCGAGCCGGACGGCGAGGGCACCGGCATTCATTGTCGACTCGACGAACTCCTTGAGCAGCGCGGGATGACCCTTACAGAACTCGCCGACAGAGTCGGGGTGTCGGTCGTCAACTTGTCGGTGCTCAAGAACGACCGCGCCCGCGCAATCCGCTACACGACGCTGACCGCGATCTGCGACGTGCTCGAGTGCGAGGTCGGGGAGTTGCTGGTGCGGAGCCGCACCTGATGACCGGCACTCTTCGCCACGTCCGTGGCGAGCGGGCTCAGGCCTCGACGATGATCGTGATGGGCCCGTCGTTGACAAGCTCGACGTCCATCATCGCGCCGAACACCCCCGTGCCCACCGTGAGGCCGCGTGCGCGCAGCGCCTCGACCACTTGATCAATCAGTGGCGAGGCAATCGGGCCGGGAGCGGCGCCGTTCCACGAGGGACGGCGCCCCTTGCGTACATCGGCGTACAGCGTGAACTGAGACACCACGATGATCGGTGCGTCCACATCGGACGCGGAGCGCTCGTCATTCAGAATGCGGAGCTCGGCGATCTTGCGTGCGATCGTCGCCACCTGCTCGGGACCGTCGTCATGGGTCGCCCCGACCAGAGCGACGATCCCTTGAGTGTCGAATGAGGCTGTGACCTCGCCGTCGACCGTCACCGAGGCGCGAGAAGCCCGCTGAAGCACTGCGCGCATCGGCCGCGTGCCCTACCAGCCGCCGGAGGAGCCGCGCGACCCGCCGGAGCTGGGGCTCGCGCCGGACACCTTGGGCCGCACGTCCACGAAGTAGTAGATGGTCGCGATTACGGCCGCGATCCCCAGCAAGCCGATGATTCCGCCGCCCGCGCCCAGCGGCCGCGGCAGGGAGATGAATGCGATCAGCGCCGCGACGCCCAGGATCACGAGCCACAGCGTCTTGGACTTCTTGCCGGCGTTCACGTACGCGGTGTTCGGGTACTTGAAGGCGTCGATGAAGGCCCATGCGGCGGCGACCAGGGCGGCCACCGAGATCACCAGGATGATCAATTGCTGCAGGGTGTCGAACATCGGTCCTCCGGCGTGGTCGTGGTCGGCTGCTCAGGCCAGTGTAGGCGGCAGCACGGTCAGTCCCTCCGCCCTTGCGGCCGCCGCAAGGCGCCCGTCCCACGCCACGAAGACCGGCGAGGCTTCGGCGCACAGCAGCGCGCTCGCCAGGTGAATGGCGTCTCCTGCACGCAGGGGTCTGCGGTCGGCGAGATCGCCCGCGTGCGTCGCAAGTGACGCCGTGACCTCGACCGCGGCAAGCGAGGGCCAGAGCTCCTTCCAGCGGTCGCGCGCCTGCGCTGCCGGCGCGGCATCCATCCGGCCGATGCGCTCGGCGGCGGCGAGCACGCTCCTCACCTCGGCATCTGCGATCCGGGAGGTGACAAGCGCGTCTGCGTGCTTCCACAGGCCCACCGCGAGCGGGGTGCCGGTCTCGTGCACGCACAGCTTCACGAGCGCGGACGTGTCCATGTAGACGAGCGACACGCCCTACCTCCGCATGCGGCCGAGCAGGCTCGACAGCGCGTCCTTGGCGGCCTCCGCCTGCGGCAGGCGCGGGACGGCGCGCGATGCAGCGGGGAGAGCAATGAGGCCTTCCGCTTCAAGGCGGGTCAGCAGCGGGGCGGACTCGACTCCGGTGAGTCGCGCGACCGGGATCCCGTCCTCAATGATGACGACGGTCTCGCCTTCCTTCGCGGCGTCGAGGGCGGCCTTCAGTCCCGGGCCGAGGTCAGTTGCCGAGATCTCCACGCCGTTCACGCTACCCCCGCGAGGCGGTCGCGGCGCAGTGGCGCGCCTGCGCCGTCACCTGGACGGTGGGTCAGGTCATGTCGCCGCCGTCGGCGGCGCACCCCTTGCCCATCATCAGCCCGCGCATGGTAGGTCCGGGCTTATCGGGACGGTCGGACGAGAACCCGTCCGCGTTCACGATGAGCTCCTGGCTCGCGGAGAGCGGGCCGCCGTCGGACGGCACCATCAACTCGAGCGTCGGGTCGACCGACCGCTTGAGCATCGCGAGGGCGATCGGGCCTTCCTCGTGGTGGCGTGCGACCGAGGTGATGCGGCCCACCGTCTTCTCACCGTTCATCACGGGCGCGCCAAGGGCGGGCAGGGTGTGAGCCGAGCCGTCGAGGTGAAGCATCGTGAACCGGCGCGGCGGCCGTCCCACGTTGTGCACCTTCGCGACCGTCTCCTGGCCGCGGTAGCAGCCCTTGTGGAGGTGGACGGCGGTGCGGAGCCAGTCGAGCTCGTGAGGCAGCGTGGTGTCGTCGACCTCGTGGCTCGCACGGGGACGGTGGGCGGCGATGCGCGCGGCCTCGGTGGCCCACGTGCCCACGAGCGACCAGCCTGCGTCGAGTCGCGAGTCGATCTCGGCCTCGAGCGTGGTGCGCGGAACCAGCACCAGGCGCCACGCACGGTCGGCGCCGGGGTGGGGTGCATCAGGGTCGGCAGCATACGTGGTGCCGCCGGCGGCCACTCCCGGCCACGGGTCGACCCACGTGGGTGGTTCTCCGGCGGCGGCGGGCGCACTCACGGCCTCACCGATAGCCGCGAAGTCAGCCGTCGCATCGGCGACCTCGACGCGCCGCATGAACTTCATGCGGTCGAGGAAGGTCGCGAGTGCGGGGGCCGTCTCGGTGATGAGCCAGGTGGTCTCGCCGTCGTCGACGACTCCGGCGACATGCTCGATCCTGCCCTGCGGCGACAAGATCATGGTCTCGCTCGAGAACCCCGGCGCGAGCGTGCCGATGGCCTGAGTCGAGAGCGAGTCGAGCCACGTGAGTCGATCGGGTCCGGTGACGGTGACGATGCCGAGATGTGACTGGTCGGAGACCGCTCGACCTGCCGCGAGGGCACGCTGCTCGGCAACGGGATCGCCGTAGTGCAGAGCGACGCCTGCATCGGCGCCGGAGTCGTTGACCGCACCGTGGCGGGAGAGCAGAGGGGAGGCAGTCATGCCGGGGGAACGTCCGGGCACCACGAGTGATTCCGTGCGCCGCTCATGAGTCGTCTCCGGCGGCCTGGGTCTCGCCTGCGGGCTGGTCGGTGCGGGACAGGCGCGCGGACATATACGACTGCAGGTCCTGACCGAAGGCCGCGAGGTCCCACGCCCACATCAACTCGCCGCCGACGTTGCCGTACATGCGCGTCGCGCCGCGCACATCCGGTCCGGACTCGGTCGCGGCAGCGAACCGCGAGGCAAGATCGACGCGGCCGTTTCCCACGGCACCCAGGTAGCAGGTCAGCAGGCCGGAGGCGTCCGACAGCACTACCTCGAGCGGGTGCTGGAAGTCCTGGAGCTCCACACCGTCCGGCGCCTGCGGAGCGACCCTCCAGAAGCCGGACTCGACCGCCCAGACCTGGCCGGCCCCCGCATCGGCCCCGCGCAGGCGCACGGTCGACGAGTAGGTGAGGTAGGGACCGCCGTCGTGATCGAAGACCACGTCCTGGACGATCTCGGCCTTCGGGATGCCCGGATAGGCGACCTCGCCGTGCCCGGACCAGCGGCCCACGAGCCATGCGAGGGGATAGGCCTCCGGGGCGAGGTCGTCAGGAATGGCGAAGCTCACCTCTTGGGACTCCGCAGCAGGCGCCACGCGATGATTCCAGCGATCCACGCGGTGGCGCCGAAGCCGAGCACCGCGAGGACGGTGAACGCGATTTCGAGACCAGTCATAGTCCTGGAGTCTACCCGCGGGCTCGGTCTGCGGGCCACGTGCGGGACGACCGCCGGCTGCCGCCGACGGGTCAGGCGGCGCGCGTGGTGGCGCGCTTGAACCCTAAGTAGATCTCGCATCCGAGGCAGAAGCCGAACACTGCGTTCAGGAAGGAGGCGACCGTGACGAGCGCGGCGAACACGTAGAAGCCGGCTGCGATGCCCAGCAGGCCAAGCACCAGCGCGGCCGCCGACATCGCGAGGCCCATCTGCTGAGCGAAGCGCGGCGGGCGGAACGACTCGGTCTCCGCGGGAGGGCCGATGCGCGGGCGGACCAATCGCTTGAACAGCCAGGACTGGACGGTCGCCTGGGGACCCGCCGTGGCACCGGGCACGAACATCAGCGTCAGCACGCCCATGGCGATGAGGCCGGGCGTGCCGGCACCGAGGATGAGCGCGATCAGGGCCACGGCGAGCGTGATCGCTGCGCCGAACCTGTAACCGCGCGGGTCGATGCGGATGTCCTGGGTCATGGTTCCTCCTGGGGGAAAGTGTAGGCGGGGCTCAAATCGAGTAGTCGGTGCCGGTGCTGGGCACCGCCGCGAGGGCGGCCTCTGCCTGCTCCCGAGTGGGCGGGCCGTCCATCCGGGCCACCACGACCCCGTCGCCGTCGAGCACCAGAGTCGTCGGCGTGCGCATGATGGACAGCTCGCGCGCGAGGTCGAGCCGCTCGGAGGCGTCGACCTCGATGTGAGCGACGTGACGGTGGCTGTCGGCGACCTCTCGCAGCAGTCGCGCGGTGCCGGGGCACTTGGCGCACATGGGGGTGGAGAACTGCACGAACGTGGCGCCGTAGCCGCGCTTCGCGCCGAGCGTCGCGGAGGACAGCGCGCCCTCTCGATGCACCTCGCGCACCCGGCCCTGCCTGCGCTGCCACCACCAGTATCCGGCGCTCGCGATCGCGAGCAGCGCGGCGATGACGAGGATCCGCTCGAGCACGTCTGTGGCCTTCTTCCTGGGGCTAACCGACGAGCAGGCGCCCGCCGAGGTACACCAGCACCCCGGCCACCAGAACGGGCGTGACGCCCGATGCTATTCCTGCCCACGGGTTGCGCGGCCGTGGCTCGCGTCGGTACAGCTCGGCCAGCAGCACCACGGAGGCGCCCGAGGCGACCCCCACCAGGATCCCGCCGTACCAGGGAATGGACTCGAACAGGTGTCCCATGCCGAACCCGGCGACCGCGCCCAGCACGAGGGCCAAGACGGTGTTGACGGTCGGGTGGTGAGTGAGGACGGAGGCGAGAGCGGCGACTGCGAGCGTCACGGCTCCGGTGACGACCAGGTCCTCCGCCCCGGGCGTGCGACTCGAGGCGATCCATGCGGCGCCGGAAGCCGCGACGGTGCCTCCCGAGGCGGTAGCGGCGACCGACGTGACGGCGCGGCCGGGTGCGGACGGGAAAGCCACCTCGGACAGCAGCGCGGCGATCACGATGGCGGCGACGGCCACGACCATGAAACGCAGGTAGGGCTCGTTGCGACCCAGGAGCACGGCGATGAGTGACGTCGTTCCCCCCAGCGCGATGATCGCCGTGCTCACCCAATGCCGCGACACGCGGGTCAACACGGGCCAACCGATGGCGAGCGCGAACATCACGCTCAGGGCACCAATCGCGAGGTAGCTCGCACCGAGGTACCCGGTGGCGGCGACCACCGAGGCGGCGACGGCTGTGATCGTCGCCCTGGTGGTCGGATTCATGGGCGTTAGTGTCTCACTGTTCGCGCCGCTACAGTAAAGGCCTCCGGAGGTGGCGATGGCAGACCTGCTCGTCCTGACCCCGTCTGAGGACGGGTCGGCTGATGTCCTGCCCGCGCTCGGACTGCTCTCGCACCGCATCCGCGTGCTCCCGCCCGAGCCTTCCGCGATGCTTGACGCGATGGATGCCGACGTGATCATCGTCGACGGCCGCCACGACCTCGCCGAGGCCCGCAACAACTGCCGGTTGGTGCAGGTCACCGGCATCTCGGTGCCGCTGCTGCTCGTCCTGCGGGACGGCGGCATGTCCATCGTGAACGCCGATTGGGGCGCCGATGACGTGGTGCTGACGGACGCGTCCCCACCCGAGGTGGAGGCGCGGATCCGGCTGATGGTGAGCCGCGCCAATCGTGAGGACCCTCTCGACAAGGCCGCCGAGTTCAGCTCCGGCGATCTCAATGTGGACGTCGGCGGCTACACCGCACGCCTCAAGGGCGTTCCCCTGGACCTCACCTACAAGGAGTTCGAGCTGCTCAAGTACCTGATGCAGCATCCTGGGCGCGTGTACACCCGCGACCAGTTGCTGCAGGAGGTGTGGGGCTTCGACTACTACGGCGGCACGCGCACGGTCGACGTCCACGTGAGGCGGCTGCGCGCCAAGCTCGGCCCCGAGCATGAGCACCTCATCGGCACGGTCCGCAACGTGGGCTACCGGTTCGATCCGCCGCAGCCGAAGGTGGCCGCGGCCGAGCCAGACGACAAGAAGGAAGGCGCCCGCTAGTCGGATGCGACGTTCGCCGCCGGTCCGCGCACAGGTGTGCCAGGGGCCGACGGACACAGCGCGGCGATCTCGCATGCGCCGCACTCCGGCTTGCGTGCCTTGCACCGCCGCCGGCCGTGAAAGATGATGCGGTGCGACCACAGCGTCCATTCGCGCCGTTCGATGAGGGCCATCAGGTCGCGTTCGACGGCGACGGGGTCCTCGTTCACCGTCAGTCCGAGGCGCCGCGCGAGCCGTCCCATGTGGGTGTCGACCGTGATGCCAGGAACTCCGAACGCATTGCCTAGCACCACGTTCGCGGTCTTGCGCCCGACCCCCCGCAGCGTGGTGAGGTCGTTCAGACGTCCAGGCACCTCGCCGTCGTACCTGTCGACGATGTCGCGGCTCAGCCCCAGCAGCGACTCGGCCTTCGCGCGGTAGAAACCGGTGGGACGGATCAGTGCCTCGAGCTCCGCGCGGTCGGCCAATGCGAGAGCGGCCGGGTCGCCGAAGCGCGCGAACAGCGCTGGGGTCACCTGGTTGACCCGCACGTCGGTGCACTGCGCGCTCAGTACCGTCGCGACCAGCAACTCGAACGGAGTCCGGTAGTCGAGTTCGCAGTGGGCATCGGGGTAGACCTCCGCCAGCGCGCGGTTGATCGTCCGTGCGCGCCTGGTGAGCGCCACAGGCGGCGCCGCTGCATCTGCGGCGGCCACGGTGACGGGGGTGCGGGAGGCCATGGATTCACACTAGGCGACCCTCAAGCGGTCGGTTGCGCGCGCCGATAATGATGCTGTCGGAGCGCACCAGCGCCCGCGCTGAGGCGATTCGGGAGGTGCGTGTGACCAACGGCGATGCCGACGCTCACGTCGCCCAGCTCAGGCAGAGGCGGCGCGAGATGCGGCGCGAGCTCGCGCGCGTGCGCTGGTGGCGACGGCTGGTGCGGGCGCGCACGGACCTGTCCGTCGCGAAGCTCGCGGATGTCGCGGAGCTCGAGACGCTCGGACTCGATGACGCATGGGAGGCCCTGGCTGCGGATGCCCCGACGCCCACCGAGCTGTCTGAGTCGATCTGGCCCGAGCCCTCGAATGCGACCCCTAGGAGCGTCGAGTCGCTGGCTGCCCTCGATGCCCGGCTACAGTCATACGAAGAACGTGTCAGCGAGAACTTGGAGACGGTGACGGCGCAGATGGTCAGAGCATTGGGCTACGTCCACGGCGCCCATGCGCACAGTCGCGGGGGCGCTCATGGTTGAGTCACCGCGCGAGGAGCAGTTGCTACGCAGCTCGCCGCTGTTCGGCGGCATGGACGGCGCGTCCGCACGCTCTCTCATCACGATGATGAACCGCCTCGAGCTCGTCAAGGGAGACGTCCTCTTCAACGAGGGCGACGATGGCCACGCGCTGTACGTGATCGTCAAGGGCAAGGTCAAGATGGCCCGCACTGCGCGTGACGGGCGCGAGAACCTGTTGGGCCTGCTGGGCGTGGGCGACATGCTGGGCGAGCTGTCGGTGTTCGATCCGGGGCCGCGGCTGTCGCGCGCGCACGCCGTCGAGGAGTCGGTCGTCTACGAACTGCCCAAGGAGGTGCTCGACGTCTGGCTCGATGATCATCTCGAGATGTCCCGCCACCTCATGCGCGCCCTCGCGCAGCGCATCCGCCGCATCTCCAACACCATGGCGGACCTGGTGTTCTCCGACGTGCCCGGCCGTGTCGCTAAGGCGATCCTGGACCTGGGTCACCGGTTCGGACGCATGGAGCGCGGCCACGTCACTGTGCGCCACGGACTCACGCAGGAGGAGCTGGCTCAGCTCGTCGGCGCGTCGCGAGAGACGGTCAACAAGGCTCTCGCAGATTTCGCTTCGCGCGGCTGGATCGACGTCCACATCGGATCGGTCGAGGTATTCGAGCCCGAACGGCTCCGCGCCCGCTCGCGCTGACACCGCTCCAGCGGGTTAGAGCGGCCGCAGCTCCGCGATGAGCTCGATCTCCACGGGAGCTCCGAGCGGCAGCGCCGCGACCCCCACCGCTGCGCGGGCATGTCTGCCCGGCTCCCCGAACACATCAGCGAGAATCCCGCTGGCGCCGTTGAGGACCGCCGGCTGACCGGTGAAGCCCGGCGCTGAAGCGACGAACCCCGTCATCTTCACGACGCCGAGCACGTCATCGATGCTGCCCGTCACGGACACGATGGCCGCGAGCGCGTTCAGGAGCGCCGCCCGCGCGCATTCGATCGCCCGCTCGGGTCCGACGTCCCCAGCTCGCTGCCCCACCACGCCGGTGGCGACAAGTTCGCCGTCCACAAGGGGGAGCTGACCGGAGGTGTACACGAGGTCCCCGAAACGGCGCGCCGGCATGTAGGTGCCGACGGGAGTGGCGACCTCGGGAAGCGTGAGCCCCAGTTCCGCCAATCGCGCCGATGCGGTCATGACTTGGGGCGCTTGAGGTAGGCCACCAGGCCACCCGTGGGCCCGGTGACGACCTGGACGAGTTCCCAGCCGTCCTCGCCCCACTGATCGAGGATCTGCTTGGTCACGTGGTCGATGAGCGGTACGGTCGCATATTCCCATGTCGTCATGGAACGAAGACTAACGCGCCTGCCTCGCAACGCTCCATGCAGCCCGCGCGTTGAGCACAGGATGCGTGTGCCTCGCACGCGGGACGTAAGGTTGGTGTATGGGTATCCTCTCCTCGAGTCGAGCGCGCCGTGACGGCCAAGTCACGATGGTCCAGTTGATGGCGGCGCTCCTCATGTTTGTGGCGTTCTCTGTGATCGGCGGTTTCCTGATCGCCGGCATCGCCCTTCCCGTGGCGACTGTCGCGGGCTCGGCTGCGAGCGGATCGGCGGAGCTCTTCGAGGAGCTGCCGGACGATCTCGCGAACCCGCGCCTGCCGCAGCAGTCCAACATCTACGCGCGCGATGGCGAGACGTTGCTCGCGACCTTCTACTCGCAGAACCGCGTGGTGGTACCGCTTGAGGAGATCTCTCCGTGGATGCAGAAGGCCGTCGTCGCGATCGAGGACAAGAGATTCTGGGAGCACAACGGGGTCGATGGCGAAGGCCTGGCGGCCGCCGCCTACCGCAACCTCACCACGCCTGAGAATCCCGGAGCCTCGACCCTCACCCAGCAGTTGGTGAAGAACACCCTCCTGCAGGCGGCTCTCAATGAAGACGACGAAGAGGCGCGCGAGATCGCGATGGCCGAGGCGACCGAGGTGTCGATGGCCCGCAAGATCCGGGAGTGGCGACTGGCGCTTGCGTTCGAGGAGAACCTCAACGCATCGCTCGGTACCGAATGCACTGACGACCCCGCGGTGGACTGCGGCAAGGAGGAGGTGCTCCAGCAGTACCTCAACATCGCGCAGTTCGGCAGCAACATCTACGGGGTCGAGACGGCTGCTCAGTACTACTTCTCCAAGACTGCCAAGGAACTGACTGCCATCGAAGCCGCGACGATCGCCGGCATCACGCAGAACCCGACCAGGCACGACCCCACTCGGGTCTTCCAGGGTGAGGACGGCCCGGTCGACAACTACGACAACGCCGAAGAGCGTCGCGACAACGTGCTCGGCGTCATGTGGGAGCAGGAGATGATCAGCGAGGCGGAGTTCCGGGAGTACACGGGCACGCCCATCGAGGACACCCTGAACGTCTCGCAGCCCAAGGTGTCGTGTGCCGCGGCCGAGGACGCGCCGTTCTTCTGCGACTACGTCACCAAGGTCATCAGGTTCGATGAGACGTTCAACTCGGACGGCGAGTCAGGTTTCGACCTGCTGCTCACCGGCGGGCTGAAGATCGTCACCACCCTCGACGTGAAGAAGCAGCGGATCGCGAACCAAGAGCTGCGCGAGACTCTCCCGATCGACGACCCTTCCGGTTTCGCGATGGCGATGGTCGCGTTGGATCCGGACAACGGACAGGTGCTGGCGATGGCGCAGAATCGCGAGTTCGATCCTGCGGCTGAGGCGGACAACTCCACATCCATCAACTACGCGGTGGACCGCCAGATGGGCGGCTCGCGCGGCTTCTCGCCGGGATCGACGTTCAAGCCGGTCATCCTCGCGGAATGGCTCAACACCGGGCACTCGCTCCGCCAGTTCGTGTCGGGCGCCAAGCGCGAATGGGAGGGCGACGACTGGACCGCCTCCTGTCTCGGCGACGGCCCGCTGTACTCGGGCACCTGGGAGCCGGGCAACGTCGGCGGCGAGGGAGCCGGACAGATGTCCGTGCTGCAGGCGACGGCGAACTCGGTCAACACTGCGTACGTGGCGATGGCGAGCCAGCTCGACCTATGCGACATCGGCACGATGGCCGAGCGCCTCGGCTACGAGCGTGCCGACGGCCAGCCCTACGAGCCGGTGCCGTCGTCGGTGCTCGGGTCCCAGAACGCCTCACCGCTGGCGATGGCCGAGGTGATACAGACGTTCGCGAACGAGGGAATCCATTGTGAGCCCGTCGCGATCCTGTCGATCACGCAGCCTGATGGCACAGAGGTCCCGGTCCCCCAGGAGGACTGCAACCAGGTCATCGACGCGGAGGTCGCGAACGGCGTGACCTATGCGATGCAGGAGGTCATGACGAACGGCTCCGGACAGTGGACGCAGCTCGACGGTCGGCCATCCGCAGGCAAGACCGGAACGTCGCAGGAGAACGCGCACACGTGGTTCGCCGGCTTCACTCCGCAGCTCGCGTCTGTGTTCTGGCTCGGCCACCCCGACCGTGACGTGCCGCAGCAGGACATGACGATCGGCGGACGGTACGAGGCGTACTTCTACGGTTCGACTCTTGCCGCCCCCACGTGGGAGCGGTTCATGGAGCGCTCCCTCGAGAACGCGGACGTGCTCGACTTCCCCGAGGTCTCGCGAGACATGCTGGACGGCGTTCCCGTGCCGGTGCCGGATCTCCGTGGTCGTTCCGAGAGCAACGCACGCTTTGTGTCGAACCAGGCGGGATTCATTTTCCGGGTCTCCGAGCAGCCGGTGTTCTCCACGAACGTCGCAGCAGGGAGCATTGCGGCGCAGTCGCCGCGGGCCGGGAGCACGATGACGCCGGGCGGCACCGTGACCGTGTACATCGCGACCGACTCCTACCCGAGCTGGTGGTACGACTGGCCCGACGGCTGGGATCGCAGCCAGGCCCCGGACGACTATTGGGGGTCGACGTGGCCACCTGCGGAGTTCGAATCGAACCCACCGAGTGGCTGGGAGCGTCAGTGCACCGGTGACGATGCCTTCAATGAGGACGCGAACGAGCCGTGCCCCGGCTTCGACGAGGACGGGGACCGGATCGATGAGAACGACGACAACAACGGCAACGGCAACGGCAACGGTCGCGGCAACGACGATGATGACGACTGAGTGATCTCGTGAATTCTTGGGTCAAGGCCGCGGGAGCGGTTGCGTCTGCTGGCGCGGGCGTCCTGGCGTGGAGTCTCGTCGAGGCGCGTTCATACGCGGTGAGGCAACTCACCGCTCAGGTGCTGGAGCCGGGTGCGCGGCCCATTCGTATCCTCCATCTGTCCGATCTACACCTGACCCCCAGTCAGACGCACAAGGTGGAGTGGGTGCGTTCGCTGGCCCGGTACCGCCCCGACCTGGTGGTCGACACGGGCGACAATCTGGCGCACGTCGACGCGGTGCCGACGGCCCTGCACGCTCTCGGGCCGCTGCTTGAGCTTCCCGGCGTGTTCGTCCATGGTTCGAATGACTACTACGCGCCCCGGCCCAAGAATCCGCTGACGTACCTCAAGCGGCCCACCGAGTTGCACGACAGCCCGACGAGGCTCGACACGGACTCGCTCACCGCCGGGTTCACCAGCGCCGGGTGGCTCGACCTCAACAACGCGCGCGCCTCGCTGGAGATCGGCGGCCAGCGAGTGACGTTCGTGGGCCTCGACGACCCGCACCTGGGCCTCGACGCGCTGCCGGGCACGACCGGCGATGCGGACTCCTTGCGCATCGGCGTCACGCATGCTCCCTACACCCGCACTCTTGATGCGCTGCGCAGTGACGGCGCCGCCGTCATCCTCGCGGGACACACTCACGGCGGCCAGGTGTGCGTGCCAGGTTACGGCGCGCTGGTCACCAACTGCGATCTCGACACCTCGCGCGCGAGCGGGCTGCACGGCTGGCCGGGCCCGCGGCCCGATGCGCCCGGTGGCTCCGAGAGCGTGTGGCTGCATGTATCGGCGGGCGTCGGCACGTCTCCGTACGCACCGGTGCGCCTGGCGTGCCGGCCCGAGGTCACGATGCTCACGCTGATGCCGCGCGAGGCATAGGGCCAGTTAGGTCGCGGGCCAGTCCATCAGGTATCCTGACACGGCTCTAAATCGGGGTGTGGCGCAGCTTGGTAGCGCGCGTCGTTCGGGACGACGAGGTCGCAGGTTCAAATCCTGTCACCCCGACCAAACACAGCGAAGCCCCTCCTTCGGGAGGGGCTTCGCTGTCCCCGTAGTGCTGCGGTCCCGACCCCCACCCTGTCCGGCACTCATTGTCGCCTGTGGGGCGCATCGGCCCCCTGTCCGGCACTGGTGGACGGGCCTGTGCCGGACAGGGAGCCGTGAGCCGCTAGAAGCGACAACCAGTGCCGGACAGCGTGGCTGCTACTTGTTCTTGGCCACCGAGGAGACGCACTGGCCCTGGTTCTTGAAGCCGAAGTCCTCCCATCCACCCTTCTTGCAGTCCGCCTTGCTCTGCGGCTCGAGAACGACGACCGGAGACACCGTGAGGTCGTAGTCGATGCCCGTGGCCTGCGTCGCCGAGGCGAGCCCGTCCCAGCCGGCGGTCCCTCCCGCGATGAACTCGTGGCCGCCGTTGACGGCATCGTTGGTGATCGATCCGTAGCTGTCGGTCAGGAGCGGCAGGTCATCGATCTGAAGGGTCAGGCAGCCCTCCGACGTTGCGACATCAGTTGGGTCTGTGGCGCACGTGGCGGGATCCGCCTCAGAGTCGATGCGGAAGGTGACGTCGAGCACGCGGTCAGTGCCGGTGAGGTCGATGGTGTGGAAGGTCTGCACGTACTCGCCGCCAGTGTCGCGACCGTCGCTCAACCCCACCGTGGCCTGGTCTGCGGTCGCCATGTTGAGGTAGATGTACGAGCCCTCGTTGTGACCCCGCTCGTCCGCTGCAAGCGTCGCGGTGTCGAACAGGCCGATGAGCCCGAAGTCGTCTTCAGCGGCGTCGACCAGGTCGAGCGTTCCATCGAAGGTGACGACGCCCGCATCGGCGGGGGTGGTGATGGACGTGGCGCCCCACTGGTAACCGTGGCTGTACCCGCTCGGAGCGGGGTTGCCCACCTGACGCATCCAGCGACGGGGAATGCCGGTCTCTGCTGCGGGATCGACGATCTCGGAGACCGTGCCCGCGAACTGGTCGGAGTCGACGGAGGTGGCGCCGATCGGTGCGGCGGACACTGGCGATCCGGTGATGGCGACGAGAATGCTCGCGCTGGCGAGAATGCCGGCAAGTGCGGACTTCTTCATGTGGTGCTCCTTTGATGATCGAGTCATCGGAGCCGGTTTCGCCCACTCGCTCAACAGCCGGAACTGGGCGACCAAGGTCTATCCCGCTGCGTCATTGCTTCTCCGTTGCGTGCGCTCGACAGTAGCAGTGCGGGTAGCTTGCGGGTCAAGAGCGTCATCCGACACTGAGCGCCCACCAGGACGCTAAGGCGGGGATTGGGGATTGCGGGTTCAGTAGGCGGCGGTGGCGGCCCGGTACTGCTCGCGGATCACCGGCCGATGATCGGGTGCGGGCGTCGCGACCGTCCGCACCTCCCACGCGGGACGGGTGCCGGTCAGCGCCCATGCCGCCTGCACGGCCGCGCCCAGCGCGACGTACTCCGCGGGCTCGGGAATCTCGACCGGCACGTCGAAGACCTGAGCGGCTATTGCCTGGACCGCGGGGTTCTGAGCCGCACCGCCGACGAGCAGCAGTCGCTTGGGATCGAGGCCCTGGGCGCGCACGGCATCGAGGCCGTCCGCCAGCGCGCACAGCATGCCCTCGACCGATGCGCGGGCAAGGTTCTCGCGCGTCGTGGCGGCGAGCGTGAGGCCGCTCAGGGTCGCGGTCGCATCGGGCAGGTTGGGTGTGCGCTCGCCCTCGAAGTACGGCACGAGGACGGCGCCGCCGGCGCCGGGCTCCGCCGCGAGGGCGAGGTCGCCGAGTTCGTCGTGGTCGACGCCGAGCACGCGCGCGATCGCGTCCAGGACCCGGGCGGCATTGAGGGTGGCGACCAGTGGCAGGAACTCTCCCGAGGCGTCGGCGAAACCGGCCACCGAGCCCGACTCGTCGCGAGCGGGCACCGGCGTGACGGCGAACACGGTGCCGGAGGTGCCGATCGACACGACGGCGTCGCCCTCACCTGCCCCCAGGCCGAGCGCCGAACCGGCGTTGTCTCCCGCACCCGGGCCGACGACCGCATCGGCCGTCGTGGAGTATCCGGCGACGCCGGTGCCGGCGGAGTCGCCGGGTCCGAGCACGCGCGGAAGGATTGCGTCGTGCCCGAGAGCGGCGACCAGCAGCTCGCGGTCGTACTCACCGGTGGTGGGGCTCCAGTAGCCCGTGCCCGAGGCGTCGGAGCGGTCGGTCGTGAGTTCGTCCAGATCCGGACCATGGGGACTCTCGTCCGCCGGCCCGTAGCCGCGCAGGCGCCAGGTCAGCCAGTCGTGAGGCAAGGCGACGGCGGCGACGCGTTCCGCGTTCTCGGGCTCGGTATCGCGCAGCCAGCGCAGCTTGGTCGACGTGAAGGAGGCGACCGGCACCAGCCCAGTGCGGTCAGCCAGCGCACCGGCGCCGAACTCGGAGATCAGATCCGCTGCAGCGCCCGCCGAACGGGTGTCGTTCCACAGCAGGGCATCGCGGATCACACGGCCCTCGGCGTCGAGGGCGACCATCCCGTGCTGCTGTCCGCCCACGGAGACCGCGGCGACATCGTCGAGGCCGTCCGCCTCGTCCAGTGCCGAGCGCAGAGCGTCCCACCACGCTGCGGGGGGAACCTCGGTGCCGTCGGGATGCGACGCGCGGCCGGACCGGACCACGTCCCCGGTGTCCAGGTCGCGCACGACGACCTTGCAGCTCTGGGTGGATGAGTCGATACCGGCAACGAGCGTCATCGCGCGTCCTTTCGTCGTGGTCGAGACAAAGTCATGGTGGAGAAAAACGGTGCGCCCGCCCCCGCCAGGCGAGGCGTGGGAGCGGGCGCACCTATCTAGCCGTGTGGCGTCAGCGAGCGCCCATCAGGTGCTCGGAGGCGAGCTGCTGCAGGCGAACGAAGCCGAAGCCCTTGCCGCCGAAGTACTCGTCGGGCTTGAAGTCCTCGTAGGCCGAGCGGTCCGCGAGCAGGTCGTCGTACGACTCGCCCTCGCCCATGGTGGTCTGACCGAGCTCGTAGACGCGAGCCTCGGTGAGGGCCTCCTGGACCTCGGGGTCCGCACGGAACGCTGCGGCGCGCTCCTTGAGCAGCAGGTACATCGACATGTTCGCGCGCACCGACTCCCACACACCGTTGATGTCCTCGGTGCGTGACGGCTTGTAGTCGAAGTGACGGGGGCCGTCGTACGTCGGTCCGCCGTTGGGGCCGCCGTGCTCGAGCAGGTCGACGAGAGAGAAGGCGTTGTGCAGGTCGCCGTGGCCGAAGACCAGGTCCTGGTCGTACTTGATGCCGCGCTGTCCGTTGAGATCGATGTGGAACAGCTTGCCGTGGTACAGCGCCTGGGCGATGCCGGCCGTGAAGTTCAGGCCCGCCATCTGCTCGTGTCCGGTCTCGGGGTTCAGGCCCACGAGCTCAGGACGCTCGAGCGAGTTGATGAAGGCCAGCGCGTGTCCGAGCGTGGGCAGCAGGATGTCGCCGCGGGGCTCGTTGGGCTTGGGCTCGATCGCGAACTTGATGTTGTAGCCCTTGTCGGTGACATAGTCACCGAGCACGTTCACGGCCTCGCGGTAGCGCTCGAGCGCGGCGCCCACGTCCTTGGCGGAGTCGTACTCGGCGCCTTCACGGCCGCCCCACATCACGAACGTGGTGGCGCCCAGCTCTGCGGCGAGGTCGATGTTGCGCAACACCTTGCGCATCGCGAAGCGACGGACGCCCCGGTCGTTCGACGTGAAGCCGCCGTCCTTGAACACGGGGTGCGAGAACAGGTTGGTGGTGACCATCTCGACCACGAGGCCGGTGTCGTCGCACGCGCCCTTGAGGTCGTCGATCGCCTTCTGGCGGTCGGCGTCAGAGGAGCCGAAGGGGAAAACGTCGTCGTCGTGGAAGGTAATGCCCCATGCGCCCGCTTCCGCGAGACCATGAATGGCCTCCACGGTGTCGAGGCGAGGGCGGGTGGCGGGACCGAAGGGGTCCTGTGCTTCCCAGCCGAGGGTCCAGAGGCCAAACGAGAACTTGTCCTCGCGTGTGGGGGTGGGGGCCATTGTCATGCTCCGATCATCGATCATCGTCGATCTGTTAGGTTGTTGACTACAACTTAATGGCCCGCGTAGAGTCTGTCAAAATGTTAACGATGCCATAAACTCTCGATCGGACAAGGAGGCTCGGGCCATGACTGAAGCGCACCCTCCACGTCCCCTCGCGGCCGGCCGTGGCAGCCGCAATGAGTCGACTCGACGTCATAATCTCTCGACCCTACTCTCGTTGGTTCACCATCGCCGCTCGGCCTCGCGCGCGGAGCTCACGCGGCTCACCGGCCTCAACAGATCCACCATTGGTGCGCTGGTCTCCGAACTGGTGATCGCAGGGCTCGTCGAGGAGACGGCTCCCGCGACCGGCACCATCGGGCGGCCTAGCCCGATCATCCGTCCCGACTCCCGCGTCACGGTCATCGCCGTGAACCCCGACGTCGACGCGATCCTCGTCGGACTCATCGGCCTGGGTGGGGCGGTGCAGGGGCGGCGGCGGATCGCACTCGACGGCGTTCCCTCTGTGGCGGCGACCATCGCGCACGTGCGCACCGCTGTCGAGTCGCTGACCGCCGAGGCCTCCGCGGACCTGCACGTCGTCGGGGCCGGCATCGCGGTCCCCGGCCTGGTGCGGCCTCTCGAGGGTGTGGTCGCGCGCGCTCCGCACCTGCTGTGGAGAGAAGAGCCCATCGCCGCCATGTTCGAGTCCGCGTTCGGCGTGCCGGCTGCCGTCGACAACGATGCGAATGCGGCCTTGACGGCGGAGACGCTGTTCGGCGCTGGCCGCGACCACTCGCACATCGTCTACCTCAACGGCTCGACCTCCGGAATCGGCGGTGGCGTGCTCGTGGCGGGAGCGGTGCTGCGGGGCGCTGACGGCTTTGCTGGGGAGCTCGGGCACACGCTCGTGACGCCCGGCGGCGAACTGTGCCACTGCGGCCGCTCGGGCTGCCTTGAGACGGAGGTCAACCTGCAGCGCCTCGAAGTGGCGGCAGGATCGGTGACGTTGGACCATGGCGACCTCGACACCGCGCTCGCCGGCGACCTGTCCGTGGAGCTCAGCGCGGAGATCGACCGCCAGGTGGACGTGCTCGCGCGTGCCATCGCCTCGTTCGTCTCCGTCTTCAACCCGGAGTCCGTCGTCCTCGGTGGCTTCTTGGGCACGCTGTACGCGCTGCGGACGGAACGGCTGGAGGCCGCGGTCTCCGCATATGCCTTCTCGCCCCTGGCGGACGCCCTGCGAATCGAGCGCGCGGCTTTGCGCGACGAGCTGATCCTGGTGGGGGCCGCCGAGCTGGCGTTCGCCCCGCTGCTGGTGGATCCCCTGCGAGAGCATCACGCGGTCGGCGAGCGACACGCTCTCGGATAGACCACCCGCACCTGGGACGATGCTTGGCTAGCCGAACCCCCGCATCGGCGGCTCATCTGGCACGCTGAAGGCATGATCACCCCGACGACGAGGGCGACGGTGCCATGCTGACGGTCCTTGCGGCGTTGCCCGTCGCCGCCATTCTGATCCTGATGGTGGGCGCCAAGTGGTCCGCCTCGCTCGCCGGTGCGACTGCCGCCTTCGGCGCGATCATCCTGGCGCTGACCGCCTTCGAGTTCGGCGTGGATGACGTGTTCAGTCCGGCCGAGGGAGTAGCGGGCGTGCTCGCACGCGCGGCCTGGGTCGCGTTCACCGTGATGCTCATCATCGGGCCCGCTCTCGGCATCCACCACCTGCAGCAGCGCACGGGCGCGACTGCCGCGCTCGAGGCGGGGCTGGCGCGCATCACCCCTGATCCGCGCGTCGCCGCCCTGCTGATCGTGTGGTTCTTCTGCTTGCTGATCGAGGGCGCAGCCGGCTTCGGCACTCCGGTGGCGCTCGCCGCACCGTTCCTCGTGGCAGCAGGCTTCAAGCCCGTGACCGCGGTGGTGGCCGCCATGGTGGGCCACGCATCGGCCGTGCCGTTCGCTGCTGTCGGGACACCCACGCTCGCTCAGCTTGCGATCGTCGACTACAGCGCACGCGACCTCTCGTGGGCGGTGGCGCCGTACATGGCGGTCGCCGGGCTCGTTCTCGCCTTCGTCGTCGCGCGGCTCGTGGGCACGCTGGTGCCCACCGCCGGCCCGCCGTGGAAGTGGATGGCCGTCGCCTACGCGGCATTCTTCGTGCCGAACCTGCTCATCGCACGATTCGTCGGGCCGGAGCTTCCCTCCCTCGTCGGTGCCATCGGCGGGGCGGTGTTGTTCATCCTTGCGGTCCGCTGGGCCGTGAAGCGACGCATCGATGCAGCTCCGACGGGTTCAGCAACACCGCTCGACGACGAGGAAATCGCCGCCGAGGAGCAAGTGCGAGAGAGCGCAGAGGAGGTCATCGAGCGCTCGGAGGAGGTGCGCTCGGCCGATGCGGGGCCGGACTTGTCCGTGGGCGCGCAAGATTCGTCCGCACCGTCGGTGCGCCACGAGCCCCACATGGCCGTGCTCACCGCGACTGCTCCCTATCTGGTGCTGGTCGCCTTGGTGCTGATCACCCGGTTGGTCCCGGCGGTCCGTGAGGCCACCCAGTCGTGGGAAGTTCGCTGGGAGTTGTTCGGGCACTTCTCGGAGGGCATTCAGCCGCTGTACCACCCTGGACTGCTGCTCGCGCTGGCGTTTCTGGCCGGCGCAATGTGGCAGCGTGCCACACCCCGTGATGTGGGGCTCGCCTTCGAGAGAGCCACTTATCAGGTGATCCCGGTGTTCGTTGCCTTGGTGGCGATGGTCACGGTGGCGTTCACGATGTCCGAATCCGGCATGACGACCCAGCTCGCGGTCGGCGCCGCGGGTGCCGGGGCCGCGTGGCCGCTGCTGTCCCCGTTCGTGGGAGCGCTGGGGACATTCATGACCGGTTCGGCGACCGCATCGAACATCCTGTTCACCGAGTTCCAGGACCAGACCGCGTTGTCCGCTGATCTCGATCCGGTTCCGCTGATGGGCGCTCAGGGCGCGGGAGCGGCGATCGGCAATCTCATCTGTCCCCATAACGTGGTCGCCGCAGCCGCCACGGTGGGCCTGTCGGGTCGCGAGGGTGAGGTGCTGAGGAAGGCGCTGCCCATCGCGGCCGTGTGCCTAGTGGTCATCGGCGTGATGGCGTGGCTCATCGTCTAGCCCACGCCTGTCCGGCACTCATTGTCGGTTTGGGCTAGTCATGGCGTGCTGTCCGGCAGTCACTGACGCCGGGTGCCGGACAGGGCGCCGGCAGGCGTCAGAAGCGACAATGAGTGCCGGACAGCAGGCTGGAGCGGACCGATGCGGTCGCTGGGCTAGGACTTGGCAGCGGTCCGGCGCGCGGCGAGCAGCTCCGCGATCTGCACCGCGTTGAGCGCCGCGCCCTTGCGCAAGTTGTCACCCACGATGAACAGCGCGAGCCCGCGGCCCCCGTCCACGCCCTCGTCACGGCGGATGCGCCCCACATAGGTGGGATCCGCGCCGGCCGCCTTGAGCGGCGTGGGCACCTCGTCGACTACCACGCCGGGCGCGGTGTTGAGGACCTCGTAGGCTCGCTCGGGCGACAGGGGAGAGGCGAACTCGGCGTTCACGGACAGCGAGTGGCCGGAGTACACCGGCACGCGCACGCAGGTTCCGCTCACGCGCAGCTCGGGCAGGCCAAGGATCTTGCGCGACTCCTCGACGAGCTTGCGCTCCTCGACGGTCTCGTTGGAGCCGTCGTCGAGCAGACCGCCCGCGAGCGGAATCACGTTGAAGGCGATCGGCTCGGTGTACACCGAAGGGGCGGGGAAGTCCACGGAGCGGCCATCCCTGGCCAGCGCATCGGCCGAACCCGCGACTGCGCGTGCCTGCGAGCCGAGCTCTTCCACGCCCGCCACACCTGAGCCGGAAACGGCCTGGTAGGTGGAGACCACCAGGCGCGTGAGCCCGGCCTCGGCGTGCAGGGCCTTCAGGGTGGGCATCGCGGCCATAGTGGTGCAGTTGGGGTTCGCGACGATCCCCTTCGGGATGTCATCCAGCGCCTCGGGGTTCACCTCGGAGACCACGAGCGGGACGTCGGGGTCCATGCGCCATGCGGAGGAGTTGTCGACGACCACGGCGCCAGCTGCCGCGAACTTCGGCGCGTACTCCTTCGAGGGTCCGCCGCCTGCGGAAAAAATCGCGATGTCGATGCCGGCGTAGTCACCCGAGGCGATGTCTTCGACCGTGATGTCCTTGCCGAGGTGATCGAGCACCTTCCCTGCCGAACGCGAGGAGGCAAAAAGTCGCACGCTCGCGTCGGGGAAGCGCTCGGCGACGAGCTCGCGCATGACGGTGCCCACCTGCCCGGTGGCACCCACGATGGCAATGGTCAGGGTCATCGTCCGCTCCCTCCGTAGACCACGGCTTCGCCGTCGGTCGAGTCCAACTCAAATGCGGTGTGGACGGCGCGCACCGCGTCGTCCAGGTTCTCCGACCGGGTCACCACCGAGATGCGGATGTCCGAGGTCGAGATCATCTCGATGTTGACGCCCGCGTCGCGCAGCGCGGCGAAGAACTTGGCGCTGACGCCCGAGTTGGAGCGCATGCCAGCGCCGACGAGGGAGATCTTGCCGATGGTGTCGTCCGTCCGCAGCTCGGCGTAGCCGATAGCGTCGCGGTCCGCCTCGATGGCGTTCGTCGCCCGAGGGATCGACTCGGCGGGCAGCGTGAAGGAGATGTCGGTGACGCCGGTGACGATCGCGGACACGTTCTGGACGATCATGTCGATGTTGACGTCGGCGCGCGCGACGGCCTCGAACAGCCGCGCGGCGGAGCCGGGGACGTCGGGGACGCCGATGACCGTGATCTTGGCCTCGGAGCGGTCGTGAGCGACGCCTGCGATGATCGGGTCTTCCATATCGTCTCCTTCTTCAGTGTCCCCCGTCACCCAGGTGCCTTCAAGGCCTGAGAAGGACGAGCGCACATGGATCGGCACGTCGAATCGCCGCGCGTACTCGACGCAGCGCGGCATGAGCACCTTGGCGCCCGAGGCCGCCAGGTCCAGCATCTCGTCGTACGAGACGCGGCTGAGCTTGCGGGCGGACGGCACGATGCGGGGGTCGGCTGAGAACACCCCGTCGACGTCCGTGTAGATCTCGCACACGTCGGCCCCGAGTGCGGCGGCGAGTGCCACGGCGGTGGTGTCGGAGCCTCCTCGGCCGAGGGTGGTCACGTCCTGGGTGTCCGGGTGCAGCCCCTGGAAGCCCGCCACGATCGCCACGTCGCCGTCGTCGACCGCCTTCTGCAGGCGGCCGGGAGCGACGTCGATGATGCGCGCGCGGCCGTGGTGCTCGGTGGTGATGACGCCCGCCTGCGGCCCGGTGAATGCCTGGGCGCCCACGCCTAGCTCCCGGATTGCCATCGCGAGCAGCGCCATCGAGATGCGCTCGCCCGCGGTGAGCAGGATGTCCATCTCGCGCGGCGCGGGGTCGCTGGCGACGGCGTTCGCGAGATCGATCAGGTCATCGGTGGTGTCACCCATGGCGCTCACGGCGACGACCACGTCGTTGCCCGCGCGGCGAGTCTCGACGATGCGCCGCGCGACGCGCTTGAGCGCGTCTGCGTCAGTGACGGAGGATCCTCCGTACTTCTGCACGACGAGAGGCATGCGGGAACTCCAGGAGTGTCAGGGGTGGCATGCCCGTCGCCGGGCACGGGGCATCATTCTAGTGAAGCGCCGCGCATTCGCCTATTCCGGCGCACCCTTGCCGACACTACGAACCATCTGATCGCGACACGCGGAGGCAGACCGGCCCGTTGCGGCCTCCAACAGCCCGTTCGCCGCGCATGTGGCTCGCACTGTCGGGTAGGGGCAGGGGCAGCATGCCCGATGCGCGGGCTGGGCGCGCGATTAGCATGAGCGGGTGCGCCTCACCCATGACCAGAATGACCCGGTAGTGACCACCGATGGCGGACGCCTGCGAGGTCGCTGGCGCTCCCACACGGACGCGCACGGGGTGTCTGGCAGTTATGCCACGTTCAGAGGCGTCCCGTTTGCCGCCCCGCCGGTGGGAGCCCTGCGCTTCGCGGCACCCGCCCCGGCGTCAGGCTGGGATGGGCTGCGCGACGCCGGTCCCTACGGCCCCACGCCGCAACGCGAGTCCCCGTACGACCCTCCGCGCATCCCCGAGCCCTCGATACCGGGCGACGACGTGCTGTCAGTCAACGTCGCGACGCCCGATCCTTCGCCGGCCGCCGGTCTTCCGGTGCTGGTGTGGATTCACGGCGGCGGCTTCGTGGGCGGCTCCCCGGCCAGCCCCTGGTACGTGGGGGAGTCCTTCGCGCGCGACGGGGTCGTCACCGCGACGTTGTCGTACCGACTGGGGTTCGAGGGCTTCGGGTGGATGGAGGATGCCGTGCACAACCGTGGCGTGCTCGACTGGCTCGCCGGCCTCGCATGGATCCAGCGCAACATCGCAGCGTTCGGCGGTGACCCGAGCCGCGTCACGATCGCGGGTCAAAGCGCCGGAGGAGCGGCGGTGATGCGCCTACTCACCTTGCCCGCCGCTCAGCACCTCTTCGCTCGCGCCATGGCGATCTCTCCGGCGGACGCCTCCGTGAGTGCCGACCACGCCCGCAGGGCCGCCGGCGCGGTGGCTGGGGCGCTCGGGGTGGCACCGGACACGGCGGGCATGAGTGGGGTCGACGAGCTCACCATCTTCCGAGCGCTCGGCGCGGCTCAGCGCGATCCTGGCGACCCGATCACGGGTCTGCTCACCCGCTCGGCGGAGCCGCTCCCCTTCGCCCCGGTCGTCGATGGCGACCTCGTTCCTCACACGGTCACCGACGGGATCCTCGCGGGCGTTGGCGCGGACAGGCCTTTGTTGATCGGGTCGACTGCCCACGAGTTCAATGAGGCACTCGCCGGAGCGGCCGCGGCCAGGCCGGGGGCGGACGCGTTCGAGCTGCTACGCGAAGCCGGCGCCGGGGACGACCTGGCCGCGGCGATGGCGGCCCGGGAACCCGAGCGCGGGCCCGACTGGGCCATCGGCCAGGTCCTCACGGACGCGATCTTCCGTGCGCCGACGGCGGGGTGGGCGTCGCTGCGCGGCGATGGGCCCACGTGGGCGTACGACTTTCGCTGGGAGTCGCGTTCGGACGCGGCCCAAGGTGCCGCGCACTGCGTCGACGTGCCGTTCGGTTTCGACATCTTGGGCGCCGAGGGTGTGCGGGATGCGGTGGGCGAGGATCCTCCGCAGGCGCTCGCGGACGCGGTGCACGGGGACTGGCTGGCGCTGGTTCGCGACGGCACCGTCGACGCCCCACGTCATGCGCTTGACCATGCGACGATCGTGTATGGCGCTGACGGCCGCCGGCGCACGAGCGCGGCTTACGGGGTCGAGCGCCGGGTGTGGTCCGAAGGGCTCGGCCGCCCGCTTCCGGCCTGAGCCGCGTCAGGAGGAGGCGCTCTCCACCCACCGCTCGAGGTGAGCGGCCTCGCGCTCGAGCGGGGACGTGTCGCCGAGCGCATGGGCGAGCGCCGCGCCTCCTTCGACAGTGGCGAGCAGGTGCATCGCACGGGCGTGTGCCGCGTCGCCGGTGAACCCCAGCTCCTCGAAGCGTGCGGTCAGCCAGTCGAGGGTCTCTCGGTGCGCCCGGTCGCTGCCCGTGCCAGCTGCTGCGGTGGCCAGCAGCGTGCCGTGGGCACGGATCGCGTCCGCGTCCGCGACGTAGGCGGACAGGAACGCGACGAGCGCATCCGCCGGGTCGGCTCCGAGGTCGCTGCGGGCCGCGGCGAGCCGGTCAGCGATGCCGTCCGCCACAGCCTGCGCCACGTCGATCTTGGTCTTGAAGTAGTAGTAGACCGATCCCTGCGCCACACCGGCGCGCGACGCGATCGCGGCCAAGGTGGCCTCAGCCAGGCCGGTGGTGCGGGCGAGATCGATGGCGGCGTCGGTCAGACGCTCGCGCTTGTCGGATGCGGGACGTGGCATCACATGCTCCTCAACGTAGTCAGTAAGTCGACTATAGAGCTCTTATGCGACGCGCGCGCGCCTTCGACACGCCCAGAAGATCAGGGTCGTCCCTCATAGGAGCGGCGGCGCTGCTCTGTCACACTCAAGCGAGATGGCACAGGGCGTGGTTGCGCGCCCGCACCGACCATATGAAGGAGTGCGATGACCATCACTGAGGAGGCGCCTCCGGTCACGGAGGCGATCATGGCGCGGGGAGTAGCCCGCTCGTTCGGCGCCGTGCGCGCTGTGGAGGACGCGACACTGCTGGTGCCGCGGGGCAAGGTGACCGCGCTCATCGGCCCCAACGGTTCCGGCAAGACCACGCTCATGCTCATGCTGGCCGGACTGCTGCGTCCCCACGAAGGCGACATCCGCGTCGCTGGTTCGGACCCGCGCACCGACGCCGCCGCAGTGCGGGCCGCGATCGGCTGGATGCCCGATCAGCTGGGGTCCTGGGACAACCTCACGTGTCTCCAGACGCTCACGCTGATGGGCGAGGCCTACCGGATCCCGCGGGCCACGGCCCGCGACCGTGGCCGCGCCCTGCTGGACCAGGTGCACCTGAGCGAGTTCGCGGACCGCCCCGCGCGTGTGCTCTCACGCGGCCAGAAGCAGCGGCTGTCGCTGGCGCGCGCGCTGGTTCACGACCCGCAGGTGCTGCTGCTGGACGAGCCTGCGAACGGACTCGACCCCCGATCCCGTGTCGAGCTGCGGGTTCTGGTGCGCCAGTTCGCGGCGGAGGGGCGGGCCGTCCTTGTCTCGAGCCACGTGCTGGCCGAGCTCGACGAGATGGTCGACGAAGCCGTGTTCATGTCGAAGGGACGCACGCTGGGCGAGCAGGCCGACGCCATGGTGGCGGACGCGCGGCTCAAGTACCGGATCGACGCCATCGACCCGGCGGTGCTGCAGGCCGCGCTGGCCGCGGGAGGTGTGGACTTCGAACCCACCGAGACGGGCGCGATCACGCGCATCGCGGACGCGCGGAATGCGGCCCAGGCTCTCGACTGGCTGGTCCGGCAGGGCGTCGAGGTCCACCGGTTCGGTCCGGTGGGCTCCGCGCTCGAACAGACGTACATGGCGATGAACGAGGAGCGGCGATGAGCACCGACACCCCTCCCCAGGCCCCGCCGCCCGTCAGCAACGCCGTGCCAGTCTCTCCGCCAGCGCGGCGTGGCAACCCCTGGGCGCCCACGCCCCGGGGCGTGGGACTCGTGGCGCGCATCGAGCTCCGCCGGCGCCGCCCCACCGCCAAGGGCTACGTGTTCTACGGCATCCTCTTCGCCATCGTGATCGCGATCTGCGTCGCGGCGGCGATCTTCGCGCCGCAGGAGCTGTCGTCCGTCAACTTCGAGATCGTGCTGGTCATGGTGCTGGGTGTGGGGATGCTGATCGCGCCCTCGCTCTCGGCGACCTCGATCAACGGCGACTCCGGCGAAGGCGTGCTCGCTCCACTTCAGATGTCGCACCTGACGGCCGGGGACCTCGCGGTCGGCAAGCTGCTCTCGTCCTGGCTCGTCTCCGTCGCGGCCCTGCTCGCTCTCTCCCCGTTCCTGATCTACACGTTCCTGAGCTCGGGATGGCACGCGCCCGAGGCGCTGCTGACGGTGGGAGCGATCTTGCTCGTGGTCCTGACGTTCACGGCGGTCGGCCTGGCGTGGTCGTCGATCGCCGCCCGGGCCGTCGCCTCGGTGGCGCTTGCACACCTGACCACGGGCTTCTTCGTCATCGGCACGCTGATCGCCTTCGGCATCGCGGGCATCCTCGTCACCGAGGAGTCGTCCGCGCGCGAGCGGTACATCGACTGGGGGAACCTCACGCCAGAGGCCTCGGAGGCTCTCGACGACGCCTATATGTCCGGCGACTTCTCGACGCTGGATGCGGACGATTACGTCTGTGTCGAGTCCGAGTGGGCGAACACGATCACGCACACCGACAGGATCGCGTGGATCCTGCTCCTGAACCCCGCAGTCATGATCTCGGAGACGGCCCCTATCGTCGATCCGGAGACCTGGGCGCAGGACGGCCGGGCGGCTTCCGGCATCTTCGCGACCATCCACGCGCTCATCTCGGAGGCCAGGCTTGGCCCCGAGGGAGGTATTGATGACATCCCCGCCTACGACGAGTGCGCCGATCTGGAGGCCATGATCGCCGGCAGTTCGGGCACCGTCGCCGAAGACATGACGCAGGAGGAGATGGACGCGATGAACGCGCAGAGTGAGACGCAGTGGGAGGAGCGTCAGCAGCGAGCGGCGAACCTCACGCCGGCGCCGTGGATCGGCCTGGGCGTCCAGCTGCTGCTGCTGGTCGGTTCCATGTGGATCGTCATCCGTCGCCTGCGTGTGCCCTACAAGAAGCTGCGCACCGGCACCCGGGTGGCGTAGCCGGCGACCGCGTCGGCCGTCCTGTCCTCACGGGCCGGGCGGCCGATGCGACCGTCGGGTGACCGTGCAGCTCACGTGACGCGGCGGCGCCCTTCGAACGCGCGGCCCAGCGTGACCTCGTCGGCGTACTCGAGGTCGCCGCCCACGGGCAGCCCGGATGCGAGACGCGAGACGCCGACCCCCATCGGCACCAACATGCGTGTCAAGTAGGTGGCGGTCGCCTCGCCCTCGATGTTGGGGTCGGTCGCAATGATGACCTCTTCAATCGCGCCGTCGCCCAGGCGTGTCAGCAGTTGGCGGATGCGCAGGTCGTCCGGCCCGACCCCGTTCATGGGATCGATGGCGCCGCCGAGCACGTGATACCGCCCGCGGTACTCACGGGTACGTTCGATCGCCACCACGTCTTTGGGCTCCTCGACCACGCACAGGACGTCCTCGACACGGCGTGGGTCGGCGCAGATGCGGCACTGCTCAGACTCGGCCACGTTTCCGCAGGTGTCGCAGAATCGCACGCGCTCCTTGACCGTCGTGATCGCCTCCGCCAGGCGCTGCACGTCCGTCGCGTCGGTCGCGAGGATGTGGAAGGCGATGCGCTGAGCGCTCTTAGGGCCGATTCCGGGGAGATGCCCGAGCTCGTCGATCAGATCTTGAACTGCGCCGTCATACATGGGCTCAAGAGTACGGCCGATGCGGTGGCCAGGGATGCGTGGGCGCGCCCCCGCGCAGTCGGGTTGTCAGGAGCCAGTTGGCCGAGGAACAGCGCGGGGGTTGCGCTTGTAGGCCGAGACCGTGGGGTCACCGGCGATCCAGAACCTCCACGGCAGGTCCGGCGCCAGCCGCACGCCTACGCGCGGACCCCGTGCGACGCCTCCCGCTTCGACCGCGCGACCGGGCTCGAGCCTGAGCGGCGAGCCGCCCAGCACGTCGGCCGCGCTGAGTGAGATGTCGATGCCAAGTGCCTGTGCCAGGCAGGCCGGCCCGCGAGCCAGGTTGCGGTCGGTGACCTTGAGCCCGCGGCGCTCCCGGGCGAGCGCCGTGCCAGCCACTACGGCGCCGGCGCGCAACAGCACGCCGCTGCCCTCCCCCGCCGTCCCGGTCACGATATTCGCGCACCAGTGCATGCCGTACGACAGGTACACGTACAGGTGGCCAGCCTCCCCGAACATGACCCGGTTGCGCTCCGTGGGGCCGCGATGCGAGTGCGAGGCGGGATCGATCGCGCCGGAGTATGCCTCGACCTCCGTGATCTCGATGGTCACCGCACCGTCGGCGGTGTCGTGGGTGAGGCGAGCGCCCAGCAGTGCAGGCGCGACTTCGTGCGCGGGGCGCGCCAGGTCGGATCGCTGCATCGGACAGAAAGCGGCGGGTCGCCTACTCCTTGATCACTGTGCCGCCAAGCATCTGCTTGACGACGTCGGCACCCGTCAGCTGAGAGTCGGGCGCGGCCTCGTCGTCGGGGGAGATCTGCTCGTCGTGCTCGTCCCACGGCGGCGGCTCCTCCGCGGGCGGCGTCGTGGCCGACGGGACGCTGGGGTTCCGGGCCGTGCTGGCCCCTGCGGGGCGCGCGTCGCTGTCAGCGGGTGCCGAGGCCACGGCAACTGGGGATGCGGAGTGAGCGGAAGCGGCCGGTGCGCCGGCAGGCGATGCGGGCACGGAGTTTGCGCTCAGGTCTGTGATGGCCTCGATTCGCACGTGCAGCCCCAGTGTCTCGCGAATGGCGAGCGCGACGTTCTCTGCGTGAGTGCTGCCAGCGAACCGGCCGGCGAGTGCGGGGTTGTCGAATGCGAGCGTCAGCACCCCGGCCTCGACCGAGGTGACCTGTGCGCTCTGGCTGACCATCGACCAGGTGACGCGACGCCGCTCGAGCGTTCCCAGCACCTCGGGCCAGCGCCTGCGCACCAGCTCGGTGTCCTCGGCGCCGCCTGCGACGCCTCCTGTCGGCCCGCCCGCCGGCTCCGGTGCGGCCGATGCAGTGGCAGGGGCGGGCGATTCATCGGCCGCCTCGGGTTCCGCGGGGACGGGCGGGGGGCCGCCCTGTGCGCTTGGCGCGGACGGGACCTCGGTTGCGGGTTCAGCATCCTGGCGGGGCGCCGACGCTGTCGGGGACGCCGACCGTTGTGGCGGCGCGACCTCCTCGGGCGGCGCAACCTCGTCTGAGGGCGCAGGGTCGTTCGATGGTGCAGGGTCGTTCGATGGTGCAGGGTCGTTCGATGGCGCAGGCTCGTTCGACGGCGCAGTGTCGTTCGACGGGGGAGCGCCCTCGGGGGGCGCGGAAGCCGCAGGTGCTGCCGCACGCGAAGTCGGAGCGGCCGCGTCGGGCACGGTCCTTGCTGGGTCGGGCTGTTCGCGGACCGCGGCGACGGCAGCGCGAGCCGTCCCAGCATCGGGCCCAGGCGTGCCCGTCGCCGCAGGCGCGGTCACCGCGCCGTGAGCGGCGATGAGGCGCGCGCACAGCAGTTCGAGGTGCAGGCGCGGCGAGGTGGCACCGATCATGTGCGTGAGCGCCTCGTTCACGAGATCCCCGGCCTGCGAGCCGCGCGCCAGCCCGAGTCGCCGCGCCTGGTCCTTCATGCGCTCGAGCTGGTCGGAGGGGACCTCGCCCAGCGACTTCACTCCGTCTGAACCGGCGGCACACAGCAGGATCAGATCGCGCAGACGCTCGAGCAGGTCCTCGACGAACCGGCGCGGCTCGTGGCCGGTGCCGATCACTCGGTCGACGACATCGAACAGCGAGGCACCGTCGCCGGCGGCGATCGCGTCCACGGCATCGTCGAGCAGCGTCGCGTCGGTGAAGCCCAGGAGTGCGATGGCCCGTTCGTACGTGACGCCCTCTGGCCCCGAGCCAGCCATGAGCTGATCCAGTACCGAGAGCGAATCGCGCACGGAGCCCCCGCCAGCGCGCACCACGAGCGGCAGCACGCCGGACTCGACCTGGACGTCCTCTGCCACGCACAGCTCGCCCAGATAGTCGGTGAGCACGGCGGGTGGGACGAGCCGGAACGGGTAGTGATGCGTACGAGAGCGGATGGTGCCGATGACCTTGTCGGGCTCGGTGGTGGCGAACACGAACCGCACGTGGGGCGGCGGCTCCTCGACCAGCTTGAGCAGGGCGTTGAAGCCCTGCGTGGTGACCATGTGGGCCTCGTCGAGGATGAAGATCTTGTAGCGGTCCCGGGCGGGTGCGAACGCGGCGCGCTCACGCAGCTCGCGGGCGTCGTCCACGCCGTTGTGAGAGGCGGCGTCGATCTCCACGACGTCGACGGATCCGGCGCCGCCGCGGGCCAGCCCCACGCAGGAGTCGCACGTGCCGCAGGGGGTGTCCGTCGGCCCCTGCTCGCAGTTCAGGCAGCGGGCGAGAATGCGTGCGGAGGTGGTCTTGCCGCACCCGCGCGGGCCGGAGAACAGGTAGGCGTGGTTGACCTTGTCCGCCCGCAGGGCCTGCATGAGCGGAGTGGTGACGTGCTCCTGACCCACGACGTCGGCGAAGGAGTCGGGGCGATAGCGGCGATACAGGGCTGTGCTCACCCCACGCACTCTAGTGGCGTGCGGTGACACGTGCATCGGCCCTCCATCGCCGGACCGCTGGGCGGCCCAGGCATGAAAGGACCCCCCACGCACCCGACAGAGCCCGCCTGCCCTTGCTGCATTCCTGCCCTGGGGGAGTTCAGCGAGATGACGCCACGTGAGGGGTCGCAAATAGTCTAGCCGCAGACGCGATTTAGGTGGACCGGCGATGCTCGGGTACCATCGTCGGGCTTGGAGGATTCGCCTAGTGGCCTATGGCGCACGCTTGGAAAGCGTGTTGGGTGCAAGCCCTCAGGGGTTCGAATCCCCTATCCTCCGCCAGTAGTCCGTGCCCATGTCAAGGTGGATGCCCGTGAACCCTGCGCAGACCGGTCGCGATCCGGCTCGCCGCAAGGCCGTGCGTCGGCACCGCCGGGAACGCCAGTTCGTGGTGTTCGGCATCGCCCTGATCGCGTTGGTGACGGCCGCCTTCGCGGCCGCGGCTGTGTACCGCGGCGACGTCGAGGGCCCCTTCGATCGTGCGTTCTACACCCCAGCAGGAGACTTCGAGTCGAACATCACACTGGCTTGCGCACCCTCCGGGGCGGTGCCGCTCCCGTACGAAGAGGTCGTGGTCCGCGTGAACAACGGTGCCGGGCTTCCCGGACTCGCGGGAACGACGGCGGACACGCTGGAGGGTCGCGGCTTCCTGGTCGTCGACGCGACCAACTGGAGCCGCGACTACAGCGGCGAGGTGCGGATCCTCTACGGAGTCCAGGGTCTGCGCCATGCCTACACCTTGGCCACGCACTTCGACGATGTCGACCTGGTGCTCGACACGCGCTCGGACGTGACGGTGGACCTGGTCCTCGGCGAGCAGTTCGGCGAGGACCCGCAGCTGCGGGAGCTCCTGGCTCCCGAGGTCGATCCTGAGCTCACTCTGTCGTCGCGCGGAGAGTGCCTGCCGGTCAACCTGATCAACCCGCAGCCCGCGCCGCGCACTCTTCCCGAGAACCCGTTGGCCGAGGCGAGCCCCTCGCCCTCGCCGTCCGCGGAGGAGTAAGTCCCCGCAGTTTGGGTCCGCTGCGAGCGACCTAAGCTCCGCTGCGCGGGTCGCTGAGCGCGTGTGGGTGGAGCGTGAGTTCCGTGAACTCCACGGAGCACCCTTCGCCCATCGGTGACTGAGCGACCACACCGATCTCGACCGACCCATGGGCGGGGAGGGAGAAGATCCGTAGCAGCTTCCAGACGGCTCCGTCGGTCGACACGTGGAATGCGAAAGTCTCGCCGTCGCGGCTGATGCGCATCCACGCGTCGGCCCCGGGAAGAGACCACCCGTTAGCATCGTCCGACAGGTGTCGAGTCACCACAGACACAGCAGTCGGCGCACCATCGACCGCCTGCTCGAGACAGAGTTTCGCCCAGTGGCTGTCGTCGGTCCGCACCAGCAGCGCGCCCGCATCGAATGTCGACCTGAGTCCCGGTTGCACTCGGGCCGAGAACTGAAAGCTCGGCCCGTTCACGGCGCGAGTGAGAACGGCTGCCGATGCTTCGGCATGTCCGTTGCCCGGGTCAGTGAAGAGATCGGTCGCCGCGCCCGACGTCATCTCGACGCCTGCTCCGTGTGCGTGCGCACTTTCGCATGCCGCGATGGATTCCGCGGAGAAGAATGGCGGCAACTCTGTGGTCATCTCGTCTCCCATGTCATGGCTGAGCGTGTGGGTCACCCTCTCACACGTCAACTGGCGTACATCGAGACGGAGTGAGGCGCGTGCCCAGGCCCATCACCGGGACGGCGGCCTGTGCTCGAGTCCTTCCGCTCTGCACTGATGTGCGTCCGGACTGGACCCTGTGCGCAAGGAATGCCCATAATCTCAGACGGTAGTATTCGAGCCGTCTTCCCTGGAACGGTCGTCGTCACCGACGACCCGGGGAACCATCGACATAGGTTGCGCGATGAACGCTAGAGCGATGACACGACGGACGGGGGCAGGTGCGGTGGGGACAGAGCCGAGCCCGTTGACGCGACCCGCTCGTGCGCCGGGGGTGCGAGATGTCGCAGCACTGGCCGGTGTGTCGATCGGGACGGTCTCCAATGTTCTGAACAACCCTGATCGGGTCGTGCCAGAGACCCGCGACCGGGTGGAGGCGGCGATGCTGGCGCTCGGATTCGTCCCGTCGAGAGCGGCAGGACAACTGCGCAGTCGCCGCTCAGAGTTGATTGGCGTGGTGATTCCAGACGTGGGTAACCCGTTCTGGGCGTCGGTCCTTCGTGGGATCGAGACGGTCGCCGACCAAGCGGGACTGACCATGGTGGTCGGCTCGACGCACCAGGACTCTGATCGGCAGGTTCACCTGTTGAGAGTCCTGGAGAGCCAAGGAGTCGACGGCCTCGTGATTGCGCCGATCGCGGACCGAGGCGGCGAGTGGGCTGCGTTCGAGAAGCGCCGCTTCGGGGTGGTCTCGCTGGAGCGTCCGGCTGGGTCGGGCGGCTCGTGGGTGAGCTTGGACAACGTGGAAGGTGCCCGGCTGGCGATGAGCCATCTGCTGGGTCAAGGGCACACGCGAGTGGCGCTGGTGAATGGCCCTTCTTCGATCTCCTGGTGTGCGGAGCGCAGCGAGGGTGCGACTCGAGCGGTGATCGAACGGGGATTGGACCCCACCGAGGTGCTGGTAGACGTGATCGTGGACGACCTCACCGTCGAGCAGGGCGCCGCCGCCGTCCGTGGGCTGCTGGGGGACCAGCAGGTCAGCGCGATGATGTGCGTGAACGACATGCTTGCCCTGGGTGCGTTGCTCGCCATGCAGGAGCACGGTGTCAGCGTCCCCGACGACGTGGCTTTGGTCGGCTACGACGACGCTGACTTCGGCGCTGCGCTCAATCCTCCGCTGACGACAGTGAGGCAGCCTGGATTCGAGATGGGCCTGGCCGCCGCACGTCTGCTGCTGCAGACCCCGGGCCGCCAGCCTGGCGAACACGTCGAGTTCGAGCCCAAGCTCATCATTCGTCGCTCAAGCGTCCGCCAGGGGAGCGAAGCGCTCTGAAGCCGCAATGGCGCAACGCGCGCGGGCGGCGAGCTGACATGCCTAGACTCCCGGCCGTGACCAAACCGTGATCCCGCAACGTTTGACATCGGCGATCACGCGCCTGCATCATTGAACCGGTTCACGATGAACCGGTTCAAAACAGACGCTCCCGCCTGAAGGGGTCGTCGCCCGCGAGATATCCAATGAGGGAGCTGCTGTGACACGTGACCACGTAACCCGCCGTGAATACGACGAGTGGATGAACGAGGCAGCCAGCTTGGCACTCGCATTGCGGTACCCGGTCACGCCCGACATGGTCAACGACAGTGCGGGAATCATCTTCGGAGATGACCAGTACGAGGCGTTCGAGCGCGGGCTGTGGTCGCGCGACCCCTACGAGGCCATGGTGATCTTCGAGTCACTGAACGAGGCCGCGGTGGATGGGCTCCCGGTCGGTGGCGCTGCACATGCCGAGTACGGCGGGTTGTGCGACAAGTTGATGATCGTGCACCCCGGCAAGTTCTGCCCGCCCCACTTCCACCAGCGCAAGACCGAGAGCTACGAGGTCGTCATGGGCGAGATGGAGGTCTTCTACTCGCCGACCCCGGTCACAGTGGGGGACGAGGACGTGCTCGAGTTCCGCCCCATGCCGGCCGGTGATGTATGGCCGGAGGGCGTGGCGTTGCCGTCAGGTCGCGAGGACTCGTACGCCGAGTTGACCAGCTACGTGCGTCTGCGCGCGGGAGACCCCAAGTTCGTGATGCACCGCAAGCACCTCCACGCCTTCCGGTGCCCCGCAGATTCACGGGTGCCGCTGGTGGTCCGCGAGGTGTCGACGTTCAGTCACGAGCCCACGGAGCACGCCCACGACAAGCCCGCCCCATTGCCCTCCTGGGCTGGTCTGCACGACAACGCCTTCGTCGCGCCGGCCGCGAACTCGGGTCGCCTCGCCACCGTCATTCGCTGACGACTCCATATCCACCACGATCCACACCCACCCACCGCACCACCCATCAAAGGAGATAGAAGATGCGCAAGTTCCCCGCAGTCGCGATCGCCGCGGCCACTGGAATGCTGCTCACCGCCTGTGCAAGCGGCGCCGATGAGCCTGAGGACACGTCCGGGTCCGCCACTGGCGGCTCCAGCACCGAGGTCGAGTTCGAGGCCAAGGAACCTCTGACCATCGGCTACTCGGTATACGACCTGCAGAACCCCTATTGGCAGTCGTACGCCGCAGGCGTCGAGGCCGCAGGCGAGGAGGCAGGCATCGAGATCCTGATCGCCGATCAGAAGTCGGATCAGCAGGCGCAGGTCTCGGGCAGCCTCGACCTGATCAACCAGGGAATCTCCGGTCTCATCATCACGCCGGTGCAGCCGTCCGCGCTCCCTGAGTCGATCGACGCCGCACACGCGGAGAAGATCCCGGTCGTCATCGCCGACATCGGCACCGCCGGCGACTACGACGCCTACATCCAGTCGAACAACACCGAAGGCGGCGCCCTCGCCGCCGAGTACATCATCGACGAACTGGGCGAGACCGACGGGCCGCACCAGGTCGGTGTCATCGAGCTGCACGCAGGCTCGGTCGTCGGGGAGGAGCGGGTCGAGGAGTTTGTCTCCACGATCGAGGCTCACGACAACTTCGAGATCGTCTCGAGCCTTGACGGCGAGGACACCGTGGACGGCGGGTTCGCCGCCGCTCAGGACATGCTGTCGGCCAACCCGGACCTCGAGGTCATCTACGCCGCGAATGACGCGTCAGCCATTGGCGCACAGCGGGCCATGGAGACAGCAGGCAAGTCGGTCCAGGACGGGTTCTACCTCATTGGGTTCGATGGCTCGGACGCGGCGCTTGATCTCATCGAGGCCGGTGACATGAGCGCGACCGTCGCGCAGGACCCCTATGGTCAGGGCATGGAAGCCGTGGAGACGATCCTCGCGCTGCTCGAAGGCGACTACTCGGGTTACGACGACGAGGAGTTGAAGACGATCTTCTTCCCGGTCGAGCTCGTCACCAACGAGAACCTGGAGGACTTCCGCGCCTCGAGGTCCGCTCAGGACTGAGTCCGTCATGACCGGGGTGGGGCATGCGCCCCACCCCGGTCTCACCGGTCAAGAAGGGACGTCAATGTCTGCTGTGCTGCACGTCGAGGACGTGGTTCAGGAGTACCCAGGTGTACGCGCGCTGAAGGGCGTGTCGCTCGAGGTCGGTGCCGGCGAGGTGCTGGGCCTCGTGGGTGAGAACGGCGCCGGGAAGAGCACGTTGATTCGCATCGTCGGGGGCATCGAGCAGCCCGTGAGCGGTGAGATCCGAGTCAACGGGGAGAAGAGAACCTTCCAAGGCTCGGCCGACTCGCAGGCGGCGGGCATCAGCGTGGTGAGCCAGGAGTTCCGACTCATCGGCGAGCTGTCAGTGGCAGACAACGTCTTCCTGGGCCACGAGCTCACGCGTTCGGGAGTGATTCGCGCATCCGAGACGCGGCAGCGCACTCAGGACATCCTCGATCAACTCGGGCTCGACCTGGACCCCGACCGGGCGGTTGCCTCGCTCACGGTCGGTGATCGCCAGATGGTCGAGATCGCACGAGCGCTCTCGCGCGACTTCGACATCTTGATCATGGACGAACCCACGGCGGCGCTGAACGGCGAAGAAGTGCGCAGGCTGCATGAGATCGTCCGCAGGCTCGCCAGCCAGGGCAAGGCCCTCATCTATGTCTCTCATCATCTTTCCGAGGTCTTCGATATCTGTGGCAGTGTGGCCGTCCTTCGTGACGGTGAACTCGTCGCGCACGCCCCGACCAGCGAGCTCGACGAGGCGGGTCTGGTCGAGCACATGCTCGGTCGCAAGCCCGAGGTGTACGAGCGCGACGCCGAGGTCGTAGCGACGTCTGACGCGCGCCTTGAGGTCACGGCGCTGCGCGTCCCGGGACTCCAGGCCCCGTTCGACCTGAAGGTCAACGGCGGAGAGATCCTGGGCCTGGCTGGCCTCGTGGGGTCGGGGCGCACCGAGGTGACGCGCGCACTCTTCGGAGACCTGCCCTCCGCTGGCACGGTTCAGGTCGATGGCAAACAGGTGCGACTGCGCAACAGCCGCGAGGCCATCCGCCATGGAATCTTCATGCTCAGCGAGGATCGCAAAGGCGGCGGAATCCTGCCCCACCTCGACGTCACCGAGAACACGATGGTGTCGCGAGACCGCTCGGCCCTGCCGCTTCTCGCCAGGATCGTGCCCGCGGTGCGTGATGAGCGTCAACAGTTCGAGCGCCTGCGCAAGGACATGCGCATTCGTGTGCCGCACGGTCGTCAACTCATCGGGAACCTCTCGGGCGGGAATCAGCAGAAGGTACTCCTCGGGCGCGCTCTGCTGTCGGGTTGCGCGGTGCTGGTGCTCAACGAGCCCACCCGCGGAGTCGACGTCGGCGCCAAGGTCGACATCTACCAGCTGATCCAGGAACTCGCAGCGTCTGGCGTCGCCATCATCGTGTCGAGCTCGGACGCACCCGAGATCGCCGCGATCGCGGATCGCTGCGCGGTCTTCTTCGCGGGACGCAAGATTGCGGAACTGCGCGGCCAGGACGTCACGGAGCAGAACATCGTCGGCGCGTCCGTCGGCCAGAGCGCAGAGGAGTCCACTCATGCCTGAGTCCAACATCGCCACGACGGCCGCAGAGTCTCTCGTCGCGGACGAGCGCGCGAGATCAGCGGAGCGTGCCCGACGCGCCGACAGCAGGCGCCGACTGCTGCAGAACGCCGGAGTGGTCATCCCCTTCGTCATCGTGCTGCTCATCGGGCTGTTCGCGGTGCCGAACTTCGCCTCGTCCTCGAACGTCACCAACATGCTGGTCAACGCGGGCATCCTGGCCATCGTCGGCTTCGGCATGACCGTCGTGATCGCTATTCGCGGAATCGACCTGTCGGTCGGCTCGGCCCAGGCTCTGGCCGCATGCGTGGCCGCGGCCACGGTGAACGCGGCCGGCCCCCTCGCGGGTGTGGCAGCGGGCATCGCGGTCGGTGTGGGACTCGGACTGTTCAACGGTGTGCTGGTGAGTCACCTCAGAGTGCCGGGCTTCATCGCCACTCTCAGCACCCTCAGTGTGTTCCGCGGGCTGGTCCTCCTCTTTACAGGCGGCGCACCCATCATGATCGCTTCCACGAGCTTCAAGTCGGTGTCCACCACGACACTGCTCGGGATCCCGGTGCCCTTCATCCTCGCCGTGATCTTCGGCCTCATCGCTCTGTTCGTCCTCGACCGCATGCGCGTCGGCAAGCACATCGTCGCGGTGGGAGGCAGCCCCGAGTCGGCCGTCGACTCCGGGATCAGCGTGCGCCGAGTGCAACTGCTCGCCTACCTCGTCTCCGGCGCATCGGCCGGAATTGCAGGCGTCCTCCTGGCAAGCCAGCTCGGTGCAGTGAATGGGTCCATCTCTTCCGGCCTCGAACTCCAAGTGATCGCGATCGTGGTGCTGGGCGGGACGAGTCTCGCCGGAGGGCGACCGCGCATCATCGGAACGTTCGTCGCTGCGCTGCTGCTGTCAATGATCAATTCGGGCCTGAACCTGCTCAATGTCCCGTCCTTCTACCAATACGTCGCTCTAGGCGCGCTGCTCGTGTTCGCGCTGAGCATCGACGGCGCCCAGCGCGCGGCCGTCAAGCGCATGCTTCAGGGGAGGCTCTCGTGAGGAACAGTCAGATCGCAACTGCCGGGACCGATTCCGGGCATGAGCTGACCGAGGAGGAGGCGCCGGCCAAGGCCAGCCGCGGCGCATACGTCCGCCACGTGCTCTCACAGCAGTATCTCGTCGTCGTCCTGATCGTCCTTTGCATTGCCGTCGGTTGGGCCGCGCCTTCGTTCTGGGGCGTCGGAAACCTGTCCAATGTGCTGTTCCAAGCATCGTTCGTCGGGCTTGCGGCGTGTGGCATGACGCTGCTCATCGCCGGCGGGCTGTTGGACCTCTCGGTGGGCGGCGTGATTGCCGTCAGCGCGATCGGCGTTGCGACAGTCCTTCCCAGCACGACGATCGGTGCCGCCATTGGCCTAGCGCTGCTGATCGGCGCGGCGCTCGGTCTGCTCAACGGCCTCCTGGTGACATACCTGCGCATTGCGCCCTTCATCGCGACACTTGGAACGCTCTATCTGTTCCTCGGCCTGGCGTTCATCTGGACCTCCGGCGGCGTCGTCGCGATCACCTCGAGCAACTACCGCGCCACCACCACAGGCACGGTCGGCTGGCTGCCCATCCCATTCCTTGTGCTGGTCGTGGTGGCGTTCTTGACATACCTGTTGCTCAAGCGCACGTACTTCGGCCGTACTCTCCGAGCCTTCGGCTCGAACGAGCACGCGGCAAAGCTCGCTGGTCTGCCAGTCAACCGGGCCAAGGTCGGAGTGTTCATCATCGCCGGGATGTGCTTTGCACTCGCGGGCGTCTTCATGGCGGGGCGGCTGTCCTCGGCGGAGGGCAACATGGCGATGGGCTTCGAGATGAATGTCATCGCGGCGGTCGTGGTCGGAGGGACTGCCCTGAGAGGCGGTCGCGGGACCTTGTTCGGAACCGTCGTCGGATCAGTGCTCTTCGCCGTGCTGGCCAACTCCTTGAACCTGTTGGGTGTGGCCTCGTACTGGCAGTACGTGCTCACCGGCACGGTTCTCGCGGCGGCAGTGGCGGTCGGCGCTCGGCGATCCTCCGCCGGAGAGGTCCGTGGGGCGAGCTGATGGGGTTTGGCGCTGACTCCGCGGCGCTCGATCCAGAGCTGAGTCGCATGGTCGGTGCGCCCGATCAACTCATCTCAGTCGAGCGACTCGTCCGCGAGGATGGGCCCGGGCGGGGTGCGCCCGTCCTGGTCGTCCGCAATCCGCAGGGCGTGTCGTTCGACGTGCTCATCGACCGAGCTCTGGACCTGGGTTGGGCCGACGCGAAGGGACTCCCACTGGCCTGGCGGGCATTGCGCGGGCCCGTGGAGTCATCGCGATATGAGCCTCACGGGTTCGGTTGGACACGCACCTTTGGCGGGGGACTGCTCACGACCTGCGGCCTCTCCGCGACCGGAATGCCGTCGGACGTGGACGGCGTCCACCACGGCCTCCACGGCCGTGTGGGCCACATCCCCGCGGAGAACGTGCGGTGGGGCTTGGTGGTCGACGGAGCCGACCTGAGTGTCGAGATCACGGGGGACGTGGTCGAGACGTCCCTGGGGGGCCCTTCGCTGCGTCTCAGGCGACGCATCGTCGCCAGCACCGTGCGACCGACGCTTCGGGTCGAGGACACGGTCATGAACGCGGGACATTCCCCGGCAGGGCACATGTTTCGCCATCACCTCAACCTGGGCTACCCGTTGGTAGGCCCGGGCTCTACGGTGAACGCGACAGCTGAGCCGGACGGCGAGCGAGACCGGGTGGCGAGCACCCCCACGACGCTGCCATGGGTGCTGGATATCGCATCCTCCGCAGACGAACCGGAGACCGTTCTCTACTGCACGCCCTTCTCCGGACCGCGCGCCACGGTCACCGTGACTGGCGCGGACGGTGCGTGGTGCGAGATAGAGCAGTCCACGGCGACGTGGCCGTTCCTCCTTCTCTGGAGGGATGCGCGCCCCGGTGTGAATGTGCTCGGGGTGGAGCCTTCTACCTCCCGGGATGGTGGCCGAGCGCGAGCCGAGAACGACGCTGAGGTCATCTGGCTCGAACCCGGAGAGTCCAGGCACTACACGACCGTGGTCCGCGTAGGCCTCAGAGAGAACCCGAGGCGTTAGCTCCCGGCGTGTGATACTACCGAGTCCATCGGCGGAGGACTAGAGCCGCCTCCGGGGCCTGAGCAATACGCTCGTGAAGCATGACCGCGTCCAGCCCTCAGCAGCAGCCGCAGCACCCGTCGTACCCCGGCGAGGAGGCCCCCGCACCCACCAATATGCTCGCCGTCGTGTCGCTGGTGCTGTCCATCCTCGGTGGAGTAGGCGTCCTGCTCGTGGTGGGCTCGATCGCGGGCATCATCACTGGCCACATCGCCCGCCGTCAGGCGCGGGAGCGCGGCGAGCAGGGCGAAGGTCTCGCGAAGGCCGGAGCGATCGTCGGATGGGTCGGCATGGTCTTCATGGTGGTCACTCTCACCGGGCTGCTGTGGTGGAACGCCATGGCGAGCGCTGCGCCGTAGCCCCGGAACGACGAAAGCCCCGGTCCCTGCGTCTAGCAGGGAGCTCGGGGCTCTCGATCTGGCGGTGACGGTGGGATTTGAACCCACGGTACGGGGTTACCGTACACAGCATTTCGAGTGCTGCACCTTCGGCCGCTCGGACACGTCACCGCCGCCGAGGATACCTGTCGCGGACCGTGGAACCCAAATCGCGCATCGGCCGCAGGGGCGCCGCAGGCGCGATCAGCGCTTGCCTTCGAAGAATGCGGACAGCAAGGACGAGCTCTCCGCGGCCCTGACACCGGAGATCACCTCGACCTTGGCGCCGATGCGCGCGTCCCGGACCAGGTCCCACTGCGACCCCGTCGCGCCGGCCTTGGTGTCCCACGCGCCGATCACCAGGCGCGGGATGCGGGCGGCGAGCAGCGCACCCGCGCACATCGCGCATGGCTCGAGAGTGACCACCAGGGTGCAGCCGTCGAGCCTCCACGTGCCGCGGGTCGCCGCAGCCTCCCGCAGCGCAAGGATCTCGGCGTGGGCCGTGGGGTCGTGTGCGATCTCGCGGTGATTGAACCCTCGTCCGAGAACCGCTCCGTCCGGATCGAGGACGAGCGCGCCCACCGGCACGTCCCCAGCGGCCGATGCGCTCTGGGCAAGCGCGAGCGCCTCGCCCATCGCGCTGTCCCAGTCAATACGGTCCCCGTCGCTCACGCTGCCAGGCTACCCGCGCATCGGCTTCACGCGCCTGGGCGGCTGGGCAGCGGGGCCGCCGGGCCCGGTAAAGTCGTGGCATGCAGCTTCACGTCGCGGACCACCCGCTCATCCGTCACAAGGTCACGGTCCTGCGGGACAAGACCACGCCGTCCCCGACGTTCCGCCTGCTGGTCGACGAGCTCGTCACGCTGCTCGCCTACGAGGCCACTCGCCACGTGCGGGTGACCGACTGCGAGGTGGAGACGCCGCTGACATCGACGACGGGCACCAAGATCGCGGACCCGGCGCCGCTGATCGTGCCGATCCTGCGCGCGGGGCTGGGGATGCTCGACGGCATGACTCGCCTGATTCCGAGCGCCGAGGTGGGATTCTTGGGGCTGAAGCGCGACGAGGAGACTCTCGAGGCGATCACCTACGCTAACCGGCTGCCCGAGGACCTCACGGGCCGGCAGGTGTTCCTCATCGATCCGATGCTCGCGACGGGCGGTTCCCTCGTCGCCGCGATCGAGTACGCCCTCGAGCGCGGGGCGACGGACGTGACGTGCGTGTGCCTGCTGGCCGCGCCCGAGGGGATCGAGCACGTCCGGGTGTCCCTCGGTGAGCGCGCTGACGTGAAGGTCGTCGTGGCGCAGGTCGACGAGCGCCTCAACGAGGTGGGCTACATCGTGCCGGGCCTCGGCGACGCGGGCGACCGGCTGTACGGCATCGTCGACCTGTAGCACCTCGCGCGCCGCGCCTCCTATGGCGCCGCGCCGTTCGCCACGTCTGGGGCCGAGCGGCCCCGATGTCAGACCACCCTGAGAGGCTGTTGGGGTGGCTCAAGAGCAGCGAAATTCATATCGTCCCCAGATACCGCGGGTGCCTGTGGACGACACGCCGCGCTGTCCACAGGGTTTACACAGGTTTATCCACACGACCACAAGATGTGGGGTTATTCACCCCAACTCACCCCTATATCTTGTTGCACACCGGTGTAATTCGGGTTACTGTCGTCACACGCTTCGCGCTCTTGACGGCGTCCCCAACGGGGGATTCCGCCCCGGCCCCAGCACCACAGAAGTCAGCACCACACCACGAGGCCGCAGGCCCGCAGTACTGCTCGCATAGCAGCTTGAACGCAAGGGGAGAATCGTGACCATCACAGAGAACTCGGCCCAGTCCGGCGTCAACGGAGACGTCGTGGCGGAGGCGGTGGCGGAGGCCAATCCCGCCCGCTCGGGAATCCACGTCACCAAGCGCGACGGCACTCGCGAGCCGTACAACGCGGACAGGATCAACAAGGCGATCGAACGTGCTGCCGAGGGCCTGCCCGACCAGATTTCGATCACCACTCAGATCGCGTCCGAGCTGGCCATCACGCTCTTCGACGGCATCACCACCGAGCAGCTCGACGAGGCCGCCATCGGCGTCGCCGTCCAGAACGTCAAGGACGACCCCCACTTCGACACGGTTGCCGCGCGCCTGCTGCGCAAGGTCATCTACAAGCGCGTGCTCGGCGGCTACGAGACCAACCTCGAGCTCGCCCTGCTGCACCAGGCCCGCTTTCCGGGCTACGTGCGCGACGCGGTCGAGGACGGACTGCTCGACAAGCGCCTGGAGACGCACTTCGACCTCGACGCGCTCGCGGCTGCGCTCGACCACGAGCGGGACGACCTGCTGAAGTACATCGGCACGGTCACGATGCGCAACCGCTACATGATCACCGACCGCCACGGCAAGGCCCTCGAGGTCCCCCAGTACTTCTGGATGCGCGTGTCGATGGGTCTGTCGCTCAACGAGGCCAACCCCACCGAGATGGCCATCAAGTTCTACGAGAAGATCTCGGCGCTGGACTACCTGCCCGCCGGGTCCACGCTGGTGAACGCCGGCACCTCATACCCCCAGCTCTCCAACTGCTTCGTCATGCAGATGGAGGACGACATCGAGCACATCGCCAAGAGCGTGCGCGACGTCATGTGGCTCACCAAGGGCACCGGCGGCATCGGCCTGTCGGTGACCAAGCTGCGCTCAGAGGGTTCGCCCATCAAGTCCAACAACACCACCTCCACCGGCCCCATCCCGTTCATGCACACCATCGACTCGACCCTCCGGGCCGTGTCGCGAGGTGGCAAGAAGTTCGGTGCTCTGTGCTTCTACATGGAGAACTGGCACATGGACTTCGCGCAGTTCCTGGACCTGCGTCAGAACTCCGGCGACCCCTACCGCCGCACCCGCACCGCCAACACCGCCGTGTGGATCTCCGACGAGTTCATGAAGCGCGTCGAGGCCGATGACGACTGGTACCTGTTCGACCCCGCCGAGGCACCGGATCTCGTCGAGCTCACCGGGTCCGCCTTCTCGGCCAAGTACGCGGAGTACGTCTCGCTCGCCCAGGCGGGCAAGATCCGCAGCTTCAAGAGGATGAAGGCGCGTGAGCAGTACAAGTCGATCCTGATCATGCTGCAGACCACCTCGCACCCGTGGCTGACGTGGAAGGACACGATCAACAACCGTGCCCTCAACACCAACACCGGCACGATCCACCTCTCGAACCTCTGCACCGAGATCTGCCTGCCGCAGGACCGCGAGAACATCGCGGTGTGCAACCTCGCCTCGGTGAACCTCTCCGAGCACTTCGTCGACGGCAAGATCGATTGGGACCGCATGGAGAAGTCGACGCGCCTTGCGGTGCGTCAGCTCGACAACCTCGTCGACATCACCTTGTCCTCCGTGCCGGAGTCCGAGCACGCGAACCGCGAGAACCGCGCCGTGGGCCTGGGCGTCATGGGCTTCACCGATCTCACCGAACGTATGGGACTCGCCTACGAGTCGGAGAAGGCATACGACCTCATCGACGAGATCATGGAGTTCGTCTCGTACCACGCGATCGACGCCTCGGCCGATCTTGCCCGCGAGCGTGGCTCCTACTCGAACTTCGAGGGGTCAGGTTGGTCCCAGGGCAAGGTGCCGTTCGACACGATCGCGGAGGCAGAGGCCGACCGTGGCGTGGAGATCGAGGTCAACCGCACCACCCGCCAGGACTGGGACGTGCTGCGCGAGAAGGTCAAGGGCGGCATCCGCAACGCCACGCTGATGGCCGTGGCCCCCACGGCATCGATCGGCCTCGTCGCCGGCACGACGCCGGGCTTCGACCCGCAGTTCTCGCAGATCTTCTCCCGCGCCACCTCCTCGGGCAAGTTCCTCGAGGTCAACCGGAACCTGGTGCGCGATCTGCAGGAGCTGGGGTTGTGGGAGCAGCTGCGGGACCAGTTGCTCGAGGTGCAGGGTGACCTGTCGCAGCTCGAGGACGCCCCCGACCACCTCAAGGAGGTCTACAAGACCTCGTTCCAGCTCTCGCCGTACGCCTTCATCGAGGTCGCGGCGCGCGCCCAGAAGTGGATCGACCAGGCGATCAGCCGCAATATCTACCTCGCTGACCGCGACGTGGAGAACATGATGGAGCTGTACTCGGCGGCGTGGAAGCGCGGCGTCAAGACCACCTACTACCTCCACATGAAGCCGCGCCACACGGCGGAGCAGTCCACCGTGCGCGTCAACAAGACGGAGAAGATGAACAAGGCGAGTTCGAGCGGGACCGGCGGCTCTGCCGGCGGCCCCTCGCGTCGCGGCTTCGGCGCTCGCAAGAACGCCGGCGCGTCGAACGCCACTGCAGCGAACGCCGCGGCCGCAGCTGCAGTCGAGTCGGGTGAGGCTGTCGCAGCGGCGCATGCTGTCGCCGCGGAGTCTGCCCCGTCCGCAGCCCCAGCCAAGAAGGGCTTCGGTGCGGTGGCAGCGAAGGCGGCACCCGCATCGGCGCCTGGGCCCGTCGCGGAGAGCTCGGCCTCTGCACCCGCAGAGACAGAGCCTCAGGCCGTGAGGACCGCCATCGCCACGGCACCCGCCTCGGTACTTGCGGCGGTGTCGAGCCAGGCGTTCGCACCCGTGCCGGCGGAGAAGCCAGACGTTCCGCCGACGTCATTGCCCGAGCCCGCGGAGGCACCTGCGGCCACCGGAGCCCTCGAGACGGGCGCTGCGTTTGCTCCCGAAGGCGCGGCGGTGCTCAATGTGAGTGAAGAGACCTATGCGTCACCCACCGGAGAAGCGGAGGTGGTGGGCGGAGTCGCCTGCCCCGTGGACCCGATGGAAGCGCTCCAGTGCGAGTCCTGCCAGTAGTGCTGGCAGAGAGGAACTGAAAAATGGCCATTCTCGGCACCGGCATCCAAGACGGATTGCTGCTCAAGCCCATCACCTACCCGTGGGCAATGGACCTGTACAACCAGGCCGTCGCGAACACGTGGTTCCCCAACGAGATTCAGCTCGGTGAGGATCTGTCCGACTTCAGGAAGATGACGGAGGAGGAGAAGCACGCTGTCACCTTCCTCATGTCCTACTTCAACCCGAACGAGCTGCTCGTCAACAAGGCGCTTGCGTTCGGCGTCTACCCCTACATCAACGCTCCCGAATGCCACCTGTATCTCGCGAAGCAGATGTGGGAAGAGGCGAATCACTGCATGTCCTTCGAGTACGTCCTGGAGACGTTCCCGTTGGATCGCGACAAGGCCTACGGCTCCCACGTGGACGTGCCGTCGATGGCTGCCAAGGAGGAGTTCGAGGTCAAGTTCATCCGTCGCATGACGGAGGAGACTCTCGACATCTCCACGACCGAGGGCAAGAAGGACTTCGTCCGCAACCTCGTGGCCTACAACATCATCCTCGAGGGCATCTGGTTCTACTCGGGCTTCATGGTCGCGCTGTCGTTCCGCCAGCGGAACCTGCTGCGCAATTTCGGCTCGCTCATGGACTGGGTGATCCGCGACGAGTCGCTGCACCTCCAGTTCGGCATCAACTTGATCCTCACCGTGCTCGAGGAGAACGAGGATCTTCAGGATCCCGACTTCGCCGACGAGATTCGCCAGATGATCATCAATGCCGTCGAGATGGAGGAGGCCTACAACCGCGACCTCCTGCCGAAGGGCATCCTCGGACTCAACTCCGACTACGTGAACCAGTACGTCCGCTATCTCGCGGACCGTCGCCTTGAGGAGCTTGGCTTCGAGCCCTACTACAACGTGTCGAACCCCGCGAAGTGGATGGCTACCGCGAACGACACGCTTCAGCTCGTGAACTTCTTCGAAGCGACCAACACCTCGTACGAGGTCAACGCACAGGCGACGAAGAGGTAGAGCCCTCGAAGGCTCCGGGGCGGCGGCCTCGTGGTGCGCAGGGGCGAATCGTCCCGCGCGCCACGGGGCCGCCGTTGCTCGTAGTGGGACGGTGAGGGGCCACCAGCTGCGACTTGGGCGAAAGTGCTGGGCGAGTGCCTCGCCGTTCAGTTCGACTTACCACGCGGTCGGGAATACACTGAACCCGACGGTGTTGACTCACGTGTCCCGCTGATCGAGCCGTGCGCTCTGATCGCGATCCGTCTGTTGAACTCGGCATAGCCGCCCCACTCAAGAAAAGAACTCTGGTTTGACCCTGCGTACTGAGCCTGCCACGTCGCGCGCGACCATCCCTTCTCTCGGCGACAGCCTGACCCGCCGCGAGCGCGTGGCGTACATCCTGATCCTGGGCGCCTTGGTCGCTCTCGGCCCGTTCACCATCGACCTGTACCTTCCCGCCTTCCCCGAGGTGGCTCGTGACCTCGCGGCGAGCGACGCCGCGATCCAGCTGACCCTCACCGCGACCACCATCGGGTTCGGCGTCGGCCAACTTGTCGTGGGTCCGCTCAGCGACGCCTTCGGTCGCAAGGTGCCGCTCATGCTGGCCACCCTCGTGCACATCCTTGCCAGCGTCTTCGTGGTCTTCGCTCCTACCGTCGAATGGGTGCTCGTGGGCCGTGCGCTCCAGGGCATCGGCGCCGCGGGCGGCGCTGTGGTCGCCATGGCGATCGTGCGAGACCTCTTCAATGGCCAACGCCTCATTCGCATGCTGTCGCGCATGGCCCTCGTCACTGGGCTCGCGCCGGTGCTGGCCCCGGTGATCGGGTCTCAGTTGCTGCGCGTCGTGGACTGGCGTGAGATCTTCGTGGTGCTCGCCCTCTACGGGGTCCTGATCGCCTCCATCGCCGGCCTGAAACTGCGCGAGACCCGGCCCGCCGGCCAGCGTGGCGGTGATGGCCTCGCCGCCATGCGCGCGCGCTACCGTCGGCTGCTGAGCGACCGTGCGTTTGTCGGCGTGGCGGTGCTGGGCGCGATGACGTTCACCACCCTCTTTGCCTACCTGTCCGGATCATCGTTCGTGCTCCAGGACCAGTTCGGCCTGACCGCGCAGCAGTATGGCGTGGTCTTCGGCCTCAACTCGATCGGGGTCGTCGCCGGCACCCAACTCGCTGCACGCTTGATGCGGGTGGTCGCACCTCGTGCGGTCGCCACCGTGGGAATCATCGTCATGACCAGCGGAGCATTGTCATTGCTGCTGTTCGCGGCCCTGGACCTCGGGCTGCTCGGAGTGATCATCCCGCTGTTCTTCGTAGTCTCTCCGCTGGGCTTCATCATGCCGTCCGTGCAAGTGATGGCACTTGAGAAGCACGGCTCCGAGGCCGGCACAGCGGCCTCCCTCATCGGCGCCATGAACTTCGGTGTCGCTGGCCTGCTGTCGCCCATCGTCGGCGTGTTGGGGGCCTCCGCAACGTCCATGGCCATCGTCATGCTCGGCGCCCTGGCCGTGGCGCACGCAAGCCTGTGGCTGGTCGTGAGGCCGCGCACCTCCAGTGAGGTCGTCCGCTGAGGCGGACGACGCCGCACGCTCCTGCGCGTCTCGGCGTCTCGCAAGCGGCGGTTACGGTGGTCGCATGACCGCTCGCATCGGGATTCTTGTGTACGACGGCTTCGACATCATCGATGCGGGAGGCCCCTATGAGGTGTTCCTCACGGCGTCGCGGCTCGCGGAGCGCGACGGTGACGCACCCGCCTTCTCCGTCGAGCTGGTGAGCCCGGGGGGACACGACGTCGTCGCGTACGGCGGCATGACTCTGACCGCGCTCGGCAACGCCGACGAGTCGCGGGACTACGACGCGGTGGTGATTCCCGGGACCATCGCTCTCGAGGGTGCGCTCGGTGAAGAGCCTGTAGGCGCTTCCGTGCGCACGCTGGTCGATGCGGCCAAGCTTGCGACGTCGGTGTGCACCGGCTCGTTCCTGCTCGCGCAGCAAGGTCTCATCGACGATCTTCCCGCGACCACGCACTGGGAGGACGTCGAAGCCCTGCGCGAGGCCGGTGTGCCGGGCGCGACGGGTGGCGTGCGGTGGGTCGATGCCGGGCAGATCATCACGAGCGGAGGCTTGACCTCGGGGATGCACATGGCGCTCCATGTCGTGTCGCTGATGCTGGGCGAGCCGATGGCGCGGCGCACCGCCCGCCAGCTGGACATGGACTGGAGCCCGGACCCCACGCGATAGATCGTGGAAGGACGCGCGGCGCGCAGATCAGGGAGCCGGATTGCCCTGGGGGCCCACCAGAGTGATCGCAAGAGTGCCAATCATGAAGTTGTCCCCTGATGTCCAGGTGGTGAGAGTCTGCATCCCGCCTTGAGCGATCACCTTGGTGCTGAAGGGTCGTGCATCGACGCCGAGCGTGTTGCCCCATGGCGACCCGAAGGCGGTCGAATCGGCGATGTCGCCCGAATCGCGCGGTCCGATGGCACCACTTCCGTCTGGCCCGAGAGGCTGGAAGTTGTCGCCTCCCAGCCGCATCGAGTCACCCTTGTTGCCCCGGTCACCCTCGAACGCCGTCCAGGAGGGGGTGACCGACGCACCCTCGGCCGCGTGGAAGCGAATGGTCACGGGCGCAGAGCTCGTCACCCAGTGCGGACCCTCGAACAGGGCAACAGTTGAGGCCTCCGGCTGCTCCGGGTCCTTGTACACGACGGTGAGGGTGAAGCCGCCGTAGTAGGTCTTCACATTCCGCTCGCGCGTGGTCTCGGATACCGCGATGTCAGCGACGGTGAGGACCTCGCCGCTCGCATCGGCGACCAAGTCGGTGACGTCAGCACGCGAGAGGTAGTACTGCCGGTCCTCCTCGACGATTCCGTCGTCCACCGTGCCCGCTTCGACGTTCACGAAGTCTCCGGAACCTATCCTGACGCGGGCCGAGTCGAGGGGCCCCGTCCACGTGTCCGAAGGCTGGGCGTCAGAGGGATGGACGTACCGGTTCGCCGACCACTCGAGGAACGCGGCCTCCACCGTCGCATTGGCGGGGAGGGTGATGCTCGTCGTACCCGAGTTGGTCGTTCCCCCATTTTCGTTGAGCTGGACCATGTTCCAGTCGTTGTTGGACTGACGCAGGATGGACTGCGGGCTGAACGTGTCCATGACGGTGCGGCACGCGCTCTGCGCAGGCATCTGCAGCGGAGCGGGGTTGCATCCCATCACCGTGCCGCCGAACTGTGCGACCGCAAGCCCGCCCCCGTCCGCGTAGCCCGGATCAAGAGGATTCGAGCCACCGTCGTGCGGGGCCAGCCCGGTCCGCACGGAATATGTCTCGCGGTGGTCTCCGGCTCGCACATCGAACTCGGTGAAGGACTCCTCGCTCAGCTCCTCCGCAGTGATCTCGACGTCCAGCGTGAGAGCGGCCGTGCCGCCAGGATCGATGGAGTCGAGGGCGCAGAACGCGACATTCGCACCGTCAGAGACGGTGCACTCCCAATCGTCGACGCTGAGCGTGCTGGTCGTGGCGTAGTCGAGGAAGGTCGACACGCGGTCGTAGGACGCCAGGGCAAGCCCTGCGCCACCGCCGGGAGGAGCCACTTGCAGCCCGTCGGGCAAGGTGATCTGCGCGGTGATCGGCTGAGCCGCGCCGTCACCTTCGTTGGCGACCTCGAAGGATACGGACGGTGAGGTTCTGGAGATCTCCAGGTAGTCCAAGGGTGACTTGGCGATCGAGAGCCGGGGCGTTCCGCCCGGGTCGCCCGGGTCGCCGGGATCGCCGGGATCACCGGGGTCGCCGGGATCGCCAGGGTCGCCGGGATCGCCGGGATCGCCAGGGTCGCCGGGATCGCCGGGATCGCCGGGATCGCCGGGGTCGCCGGGATCGCCGGGATCGCCGGGGTCGCCAGGGTCACCGGGGTCGCCAGGGTCGCCAGGGTCTGTGCCGCCGGTGCCCGGGCCGTTGCCGGTGCCGGTGCCCGGGTCGGCGGCATCCCCGTTACCGGTACCCACGTTGCCGGCGCCGGGGGGAGGTGCAGCCTGACCCTCGGGCAGCCTGCCGTCACCATTGGCGTCAGGCGCGACTGCGTTGGGCGGATCCTCAGGACCCCCTGCACTGGATGTTGGAGAAGGCTCGGGAGTGGGGGAGGGCCCAGGGGACGGGGTGGCATTCCCGTCGGGCTCGGGCGTGGGGGAGGGAGAAGGGGACGCAGCCGCCAGGACTGGTCCTCCGGAGAGGGCGGGGTCTTCCGCAGGCGAGAGCCAGCCGAGGATGCTCGCTCCGTTGAGAGCCAGGGCGGTCACGCCGATCGCGGCCGCGACAGGAAGTGCGAGGTGTGACGCGACTCCGAGCAGACCGGCCAACCCACCCGCGCCGGCGCTGCCGCTAGCCGTGGCCGCGCCGGTGCCGGCGGCACCTGCGCCGCCCGCGCCGGTACTCGCGGCAGCGTGGGGCCCCAGTGCGCCTCCAATGGGCATGCCTCCCTCGAGAGCGCCAGCGCCGATCACACCCATGAACAGCGGAGCGATGATGCCGCGCATGCCACGGTTGACGTCCTCGAGCTCGGCCACCAGAGCCGCACAGCGCTCGCACGTCTTGACGTGGGAGTCGACCTTGGCCTGCTCTCGATTGGACAGCGCGCCCCGGACGTACGCTCCGAGCTGGGTGTTGGCCTCAAGGCAGGCCTGATCCTCAGAGCTGCCGAGGTGCTGCTGCAGGTATGCCTGCCGCAGCGCCTCGCGAGCGCGATAGGCCAGGGCAGCGACACCGTTGGCGCTCAGACCGAGCAGCGGCGCGATGTCACGCGGACTCTTCTTCTCCACCTCCGTGTACCAGAGCACTGCTTGCCAGCGCTCCGGCAGGGAAGTGAAGGCATGAGCCACCATGCCGTGCTCGAATCCCTCGAGCGCAGGCTCGTCGGACGAGGCGCCGTAGCCGATTGCGGACTCATATGGAGACATGTCGTCTCTGGGCTTGGTCCGGATGCCCTTCTCGATGATGTCCATGCCCGTGCGCCTGACGATCGTGAACAGGTATGCACGGAAAGCGAGGTCAGGTCCGTCGCCTCGTTGCAGTGCACGGAGAACGCGGGCGAAGGCCTCGGACACGACATCGTCCACGTCGCTCGCGGCGTTCGTGTACTGGGAGGCGACCTTTCGTGCTGCGGGGGCGTGACGCTCGTAGAGCACGCCAAAGGCCGCTGAGTCGCCGGCGCGCACGCCTGCGATCAACTCGGGATCGCTGGACGTCTCCGTCCACAGCGCGATCGCCTCCGACGACATATTCTGGGGCCCTTTCCACGGCGACTCCGAGGAATGCCTACCCATGTTCGCTGTAGCACTGCCTGCATAGCAAGGCCCGCGAAGCGTAATTGGTCACATTGGCCCCTTGGGCGAGTCGCAAAAGAATTTTTCGGAAGTCGCGTCATAGCCCTGTAGCTCGTCCGTCTCATCGTCCATGAACAGCGAGACTCCCGTCCCCGCACCGGCACCTCGCGCCCTCATCCAGCGATGGGAGAGCGCAAGTGTCGACACGGTGTGGCTGCGCCCAGGTGACTGGTACACGCCCGCAGCGGACGCGCTGGTGGAGTCGCTCGAAGCTCGGCTCGATACGGCCCCTGCCGCGTACCGACTAGGCCAGGCACGGTCCGCAGCGGGCGTGGGCATCACTGAGGCGATCGATGACATGGCGGTGCTCTTCAAGGCGGCTGGCTACGAGTCCGCACCTATCCGATCGATCCGCTCGCTGTGCGAGGGGTGGACTACGGGTACAGTTCCCCCCCTTGACGCCCCCGTCATGACCGACGCCGAGTCAGGCCTCGGGACCGCCGAGTACCTCTCGCAGCGACTGGCAGAGGTCTATGGCACGGCCGCTCGGTTTGAACACGTAGTGAACGAGACACACGCCCTGGTCATGGTCGACGTCTCGGTTGAGAGCACAGATCCGTGGCAGCGCATTGCGCGCAATGCCGCAACTGGCGCCGCGCTGCGCGGCGCCTATGGCGAGGGCCACCCGATGGCACGCCTGAGCGACGGACTCTACGCGGTGCTCGTTGAGCGCGGCGAGACGCTCGGTGCGGGCCTTGCCACGCTGAGAGGCGAACTAGGGGAACGAGCAGTCGCGATGAAGGTCGACAGCCTCATGCGTCAGCCCCCGCGTGTGTGGATCGAGTCTCTCCCCGGGACACACGCGTACGCCTGCGAGCTCATGGAGTCTTTGCAGCGATAGGCAACGGTGGCCCCGAAGAGGGTCTGGCACCGCGCTGAGGGCGGTGCCAGACCCTCGGTCGTCGGGTAGCTACGCGCGGCGGTTGTACGCCCGGATCGCCAACGGAGCAAATACCGCCACGAGACCGACGCACCACGCGAGCGTCCACGCCACGGGCGTCTGCCAGTCGCCCATTCCGCCCCAGAGTGCCCTGAGCGACTCGATCAGGTGCGTGAGCGGATTCGCGTTGGAGAACGCCTCAAGCCAGCCCGGCATCGTGGAGGGATCGACGAAGGCGCTCGACGCGAACGTGAGGGGGAACAGGGTCATGAACACGATTCCCTGAACCGCTCTCTCGGACCGGGCGATTAGCCCCACGAGCATCGGCGCCCACGCGAGGGACAGCGCGAACACGATGGCGAGCAGGCAGCCTGCGAGGAAGCTGACGAGGTCGGTGGCGATCCGATAGCCGAGCACGTACCCGGTGCCGACCATGATCGCGATGAGCAGCACGTAGCGGACTACGTCCCCGAGCGCAGCCCCGAGCAGCGGAGCGATCCGAGAGATCGGCAGCGAACGAAATCGGTCGAAGATGCCCTTCGCCATGTCGGAGTTCAGCTGGATGCCGATGCCCACAGATGCGAAGGCGATGTTCTGTCCGATGATCCCGGGGATCAGAAAGACGAGGTACTCGCTCGTCGAGCCGGCGATCGCTCCACCAAAGATGTAGGTGAACAGCAGCGTGAACATGATCGGCGACAACGTGACGTCGATCAGGCCCTCTGGAGTGCGCCAGGTCTTGACGAGGGATCGCTTGGCGAGGACCCACGAGTGTCGGAACACATCAATGGGGCCCCGCGGGATGATCTCGACCGCCCGTGTCACGCCCTCAGTTCCCATGCCGCGAGTGGTCATGCCGCCTCCCCGCCGTTGTTCGTGCTGCTTGGTGCTCTTTGGCGCTCGCCCGTGAGAGTGAAGAAGACCTCGTCGAGACTGGGAAGCTGCAGGGACAGCTCCGTCACGCCGATGCCGTCCCCGCGCAGCCGCGTGACCACGTCCGCCAGTGCACCGTCGTCTACGACGGGCACCGAGTACTCACCAGGCCGGTGCTCGTCGATGGGGGCGCCATCCGCCGCCACTGCACTGAGCAGCGCCCGCACCGCGCCCGCGTGGTTCGGATCAGTCGGTCGCACGCGGAGCGTCTGCGAGCCGACCACCCGCTTGAGGTTGTGGGCGGTGTCGTGGGCGATCACCTCGCCGTGGTTGATCACCACAATGTCGTCGGCGAGGGCATCGGCCTCCTCGAGGTACTGGGTGGTGAGCAGCACCGAGGTCCCTTGCGCAACGATGTCCCGCACGACGTCCCACATGTCCTCGCGCTTCGCGGGGTCGAGGCCGGTCGTGGGCTCGTCCAGGAACACGACCTCCGGATGCCCTGTGAGCGATGCGGCAAGGTCGAGGCGCCGCCGCATGCCACCCGAGTAGGTCTTGAGGGTGCGGTCTGCGGCGGCGGTGAGGTCGAACCACTCGAGCAGATCCTTCGCGCGCGACTTCGCGTCGGCGCTGCGCATGTTGAGCAGGGCCGCGATCATCAGCAGGTTCTCCCGGCCGGTCAGCTCCTCGTCCACCGAGGCGTACTGGCCCGTGAGGCCGATGCGCTTGCGGACCTCGGCTGGGTGACGCTCAGCGTCGTAGCCTGCAACCTTTGCGACTCCACCATCCGCGCGCAGCAGCGTCGCGAGGATGCGCACGGCCGTGGTCTTCCCGGCACCGTTCGGCCCCAACACCCCGAGCACCGTTCCGCGAGGCACGGTGAGGTCGATGCCCTTGAGTGCCTTGGTGTCTTTGAAGCTCTTGACGAGCCCTTCAGCCTCCACCGCGTTCTCGATGCTCATAGCGACAGCGTATGAGTGGGGTGCGACATTCGTGTCCGGTGTTCGCTTTGGGCGTCAGTGCCCGTGCGAGGCGTGCGGCGTAGCCGGGTCACACTGAGGCGAGCACCCGGTGATCGCTCAGTCGCGGCTGTCGCGTCCCGTCGAGCGCCACAGCACCAGCGAGCGGCCCTCGTCCTTCCGAGCACGATGCCCGCGCTCGACGATCACGACAGAGCCGGTGGGCCCCGACGCGAAGATTCGGGAACCGGTGTCGGCGCGCGGGCGCAACTTCTCCACCTCGGTCTCCAGGCGGTCGACTCGCTTCTGGAGCGCCAGGATGCGCTTGATGCCCTCGAGGTTGATTCCCTCGTCCTGGCTCATCCGCTGAATCTGGCGCAAGGTGGCCACGTCGCGAAGCGAGTAGCGGCGGCCCCCTCCGGGGCGCCGCCGCGGAATGACGAGTCCCAGGCGGTCGTACTGGCGGAGAGTCTGCGCATGCATGCCTGCGAGTTCGGCGGCGGTAGAGATCAGGAAGACGGGCTCGTCGACTGCTGGCTTGTCCACGGTGCCTCCTTCCTTGGCCGCACCTGAGGTGCGCTCAATCTATCGCCGATGCGCGCATCGGCCGCTCTACTTCGCCGCGTCCCGGTAAAGGTCCTTGCGCGGGTCATCCTTGGCGGTCTCCAGGGCGAACGCCTGCAGTATCTCCTTGGCCTTGCGGCCGAGCTTGCTCGGCACCGCGACCTCGATGGTCGCCAGCAGGTCGCCCACGCCGTCCTTCGCCTGCAGCCCGCGGCCCTTGACCCGCAGGGTCTTTCCGCTGGGTGTGCCAGGCGCGACCTTCACCTTGACGCGGGCACCGTCGAGGGTGGGCACCTCGACGGTCGCGCCCAGCGACGCCTCGTCGAACGTCACGGGCACCTTCACGCGCAGGTTGCGTCCCTCCGCGGTGAACACCGGGTGCTTGGCGACCCGCACCGTGAGGAGCAGGTCGCCTGCGGGGCCACCGCTCTGTCCCGGCCGGCCCTTGCCACGCAGCCGGATCTTCTGGCCGTCGCGGACCCCGACTGGGAGCCGCGTGGTGATGTCCCCGGTCGCAGCGCGCAGCGTGATGGTTGCGCCCTCCGCAGCCTGGCGGAACGAGACCTCGGTCGTGGCCGCGATGTCGGTGCCCTTGACCGGGCCGCGTTGGAAGCCACCGCCGAACAGGTTTCCCAGAATGTCCTCGAAGCCCTGAGCCCGGTACTGCGGGCCACCTGCTCCGCCCGGGCCAGGCTGGCCGCCCCCGCCACCGAACATTCCGGAGAACACGTCCTCGAAGCCGGCCCCGCCCGGTCCTCCTGCCTGGAAACGCGGCCCGCCGCCGCCCATCGTCCGCACAGCGTCGTACTGCTGACGTTGCTTGGGGTCGGAGAGCACGCCGTACGCCTCGCCGACCTCCTTGAAACGGTTCTCCGACACCTTGTCATCGGGATGGCGATCCGGGTGCAGGTCGCGGGCGAGCTTGCGGTACGCCTTTTTGATCTGCTCCTGGCTGGCGTCCTTGGGGACGCCCAGCGCCGAATAGAAGTCCTTGCTGAACCAATCCTGACTCGTCACTGCACGCCTCCTCTCGCCTGTTCTCGGTGGTCTACTCGGGTTGCGCGACGATCACGCGCGCCGCACGCACTACGCGGTCGCCGATTCTGTGGCCGGGCTGCGCCACGTGCTGCACGGTCGGCACCTCGACATCGGTGGATGGCTGAGACATCAGCGCCTCGTGGAGCTGCGGGTCGAACTCCTCGCCGACCTCGCCATAGGAAGACCAACCGAAACGGGCGAGGGCCTCCTCGAGCTTGGCGGCGATGGCCTTGAAGGGGCCCTCATCGAGGTCGCCGTGCTCGCGCGCTCCGGCAATGTCGTCGAGCGCGGGGATCAGCGCCTCGAGCATCTTCGCCGCGGCAACGTCGCCGGCTACCTCGCGGTCGCGGTCCACGCGCTTGCGGTAGTTGACGTACTCCGCCTGCAGCCGCTGCAGGTCGGCCAGGTGAGCGGCAGCCATCTGCTGGGCGCGATCGATGGCATCGGCCGCGTCCTGCTCGTCTTTGTCCGCGTCGCCGTCCTGGCCCTCGTAGCCGGCAGCGGCGTCGTTCACGATTGCCTCGGCCTGGGCCAGCGAGTCGTTGTCCTCGCCGTGCGCGGGCTCGGGGGTCTCGCCTGGGGTCTCGTCTGGGTTCTCGTCGGGCGTCTTGTTGTCATCAGTCATGTGAGCCTCCGTGAGCGGCTGAGGCGACGGATGCGGGTCGCCCCGCATCCGTCGCTCGAGCGTCGCTACTTCTTGTCGTCCTCGTCGTCGACGATCTCGGCGTCCACGACATCGTCGTCGGAGTCGTCAGCGGGCTCCTGGGACTCGCCGGCCGGCGCGCCCTCTGCTCCCTCGGCACCGTCAGCGCCCTCGGCCTGCGAAGCGGCGTACACGGCCTCGCCGATCTTCTGCGACTTCTCGACCAGGATGTCGTGCTTGGCCTTGATGTCCTCGGCGTCGTCGCCCTCGAGCGCCGTCTTGACGTCGGCGATCGCGGTCTTGACCTCCTCGGCGGTCTCGGCCGGAACCTTGTCCTCGTTCTCGGACAGGATCTTCTCGGTCGAGTACGCGAAGGTCTCGGCGTTATTGCGGGTCTCGGCCTCCTCGCGGCGCTTCTTGTCCTCGTCCGCGTGCTCCTCGGCGTCCTTGACCATCTGCTCGATGTCTTCCTTCGACAGGGCCGAGCCGCCGGTCACGGTGATCGACTGTTCCTTGCCGGTGCCGCGGTCCTTGGCTCCTACGTGCACGATGCCGTTGGCGTCGATGTCGAACGTGACCTCGATCTGAGGAACGCCGCGCGGGGCCGGCGCGATGCCGCCCAGCTCGAACGTGCCGAGCATCTTGTTGTCGCGGGCGAACTGGCGCTCGCCTTGGTAGACCTGCACCAACACGGAGGGCTGGTTGTCTTCGGCGGTCGAGAAGACCTCGGAAGACTTGGTGGGGATCGCGGTGTTGCGCTCGATCAGCGTGGTCATGACGCCGCCCTTGGTCTCGATGCCGAGGCTCAGGGGGGTCACATCGATGAGCAGCACGTCCTTGCGCTCGCCGGAGATGACGCCCGCCTGGAGTGCGGCGCCGACGGCGACGACCTCGTCAGGGTTGACGCCCTTGTTGGGCTCCTGACCACCGGTGAGCTCCCTGACGACGTCCGCGACCGCAGGCATGCGGGTCGAGCCGCCGACGAGGACCACGTGGTCGATATCGGAGAGCTTGATGCCCGCGTCCTTGATGACCTGCTCGAACGGAGTCTTGGTGCGCTCGATGAGGTCCTGCGTCATCTGCTGGAACTGTGCGCGGGTGAGGCGGGTGTCCAGGTGGACAGGTCCGTTCTCGCCGATCGACAGGTACTGCAGCGAGATGTTGGTGCTGGTCGCGCTCGACAGCTCCTTCTTGGCCTGTTCGGCGGCCTCGCGGAGACGCTGCACGGCGGACTTGTCCTTGGCCAGGTCGACGCCTTCGCTGTTCTTGACCTCCTTGATGAGGTGGTCGACGATGCGCTGGTCCCAGTCGTCACCGCCGAGGCGGTTGTCACCGGCGGTGGCGCGCACCTGAATGGTGGAGAAGTCGTCCTCGTCCTTGCCCACCTCGAGCAGGGACACGTCGAACGTGCCGCCACCCAGGTCGAACACCAGGATGAGCTCGTCCTCCTTGCCGCGGTCGAGCCCGTAGGCGAGCGCGGCGGCGGTGGGCTCGTTGACGATGCGCTGGACCTTCAGGCCCGCGATCTCGCCGGCGTCCTTGGTGGCCTGGCGCTCGGCGTCGTTGAAGTAGGCCGGGACGGTGATGACGGCCTCGGTGACCTTCTCGCCCAGGTACTCCTCGGCGTCGCGCTTGAGCTTGCCGAGGATGCGCGCCGAGATCTCCTGCGCGTTGTACTTCTTGTCGTCGATCTCAGTGGTCCAGTCGGTGCCCATGTGACGCTTGACGGACGCGATGGTGCGGTCCACGTTGGTGACGGCCTGGCGCTTGGCGATCTCGCCCACCAGCACCTCACCGGTCTTCGAGAACGCGACCACCGACGGGGTGGTGCGGGCGCCCTCGGCGTTGGCGATGACGGTGGGCTCGCCACCCTCCAGAACGGTCACCACGGAGTTGGTGGTTCCCAGGTCGATGCCTACTGCTCGTGACATTGCTGTCCTCCTTCTTCTGCGGCCGAATCAGCCGCGACGTCTGCCGGCCCGTAACTTGAGCCGCCTACGCTCAAGTATCCACGTCGCGAGAGCGGTGTCAAGCCGGAGCGTGCAAAGTTGAGTCGAAGACGCTCAAGTCGCCGCTGCTGGTGAGTGGTGAGCGCGGTGCCACGTCAGGCTCGACTGGCCACCGCGCCCGCGAGTAGCGTGCGAGCCATGACGACTCCCGCCGAGGCCGCAGCCCACTTCGCCGCCAAGCTCGCCTTCGAGACCGATCCGTCGGACGTGCACGCGGCGCTCGAGGCGCGCGAGCCGTCGCTGGTGCTCGTGGACACGCGCGATCAGGTCGCCTGGGACCAGGGCCACGCCCGCGGGGCCCTCCATATCCCCAAGGCGCAGCTCGCTGCGAAGATTCCCGGCGTTGCGGGTCCTGGCAGCCAGATCGTCGTGTACTGCTGGGGTCCTGGGTGCAACGGGGCGACGAGGGCCGGGCTGATCATCAGCGAGCTCGGGTACACGGTCAGGGAGATGATCGGCGGCTTCGAGTACTGGGCGCGCGAGGGCATGCCCGTCGACCGCGTGGTCGAGGTCGAGGGCCGCCGCGTGGACGTGGATGCCACTCAGGCCCCGGACCCGCTCACCGCGCCCGCCGCACGCCTGGGCGAGCGCATCGCCTGCGACTGCTGACCTCGGCCTCCCCTCGCGCCTGACGATCGCACCCATTCGAGCCGAACGGACGGCTCAACTGAGCCGTCACCGCGCGGCGCGTGCGGCGACGGGATGCGCGCGCTCAGTTGATCCGTCCCGTCGGCATGGTGGTGCGGGAGGGAGCGGGCTCGCTCTACAGCAGCCGCCCATCCTCCATCCGCACCACGCGGGTCGCCATGGTCTCGGCCTCGGCCGGATCGTGGGTGACGACCATCGCGGTGGTTCCCACGGCTAGCAGGATGTCGCGCACCTCGGTCGCGAGCCGCGCGCGCAGCCCCGCATCAAGCGAGGACAGCGGCTCGTCCAGTGCGAGCAGCCGCGGCCGGGGCGCGAGGGACCGCGCGAGCGCGACCCGCTGGCGCTGACCGCCGGACAGGTCCGTCACGGGCCGGTCCTCGTAGCCGGTGAGGCCCACCGTCTCGAGCAGCTCTGCGACCCGCTGGGCGCGCTCGTCGCGCGGCGTGCGCTGCATCTCGAGCCCGAACGCCACGTTTCCCGCCACGGTTCGGTGGGGGAACAGCTGACCGTCCTGAAAGATCATTCCGAACTGGCGGCGGTGCACGGGCACGCGCGTGACATCTTCGCCTGCCCAGCGCACCACGCCCGATGCGGGGGGCACGGTCCCGACGACGGCACCAAGGAGGGATGACTTTCCGCATCCCGAGGGTCCGAGCAGCGCGACGATCTCGCCGCGTTCGACGGTCAGCGACACCGAGTCGACCGCTAAGACCGGCGGGCGTCCCGGGTACGTCACGGTCACGTCCCGCACTTCGAGTCCCGTCACAGGTCCGCTCCTACCTGGGTCCTGAGACCCTCAGATGCCATCATGACGGCTGCCGTCATCGCCGCGAGCACCACCGCGGCCGCGAAGGCCATGCCGACGTTCTCGATCCCCGGGCGTCCAAGCAGACGGTAGATCGCCGTCGTGAGCGTGGGATGGTCCGGGCGCGCCACGAAGGTGGTGGCCCCGAATTCGCCGAGCGCGATCGCGAAGCCGAATCCCGTTGCGAGCCCGAAGGGCCGCTTGAGCAGCGGCCAGTCCACCGTGCGCCACGCCTGCCACGGAGAAGCGCCCAGGGTTCCGGCGGCCGCGCGCATCGACGCGGGGATGCCGCGCGCCGCGGGCACCAGCGTGCGTGCCACGAGCGGCAGTGCGACCACGGCCTGTGCGATGGGGACGAGCCACCACGATCCGCGCAGGTCCACGCCCAGCACCGAGCGGTTGAGCGTCAGCAGCATGCCGAGTCCGACCACCACCGCACTGACCCCGAGCGGCAGCATGACGATCGAGTCCAGGGCGGTGGATCGACGGGTGCGCCGCGTGAGCAGGGCCGCCACGATCAGTCCCAGCGAGGTCGCGATGGCGGCGGCCACGGTCGCGGCCACGAGCGAGTTCACGGCCGCCTGCCACATTGGCACCGCCAGCGAGCCCAGTCCGGAGTCGGTCAGTAGGGCCGCGTAGTGGTCCAGGCCGTGGCCGTCCTGAGTCCGGAGCGACCGCTCGACGAGCGCCCACAGGGGGGTCGCGAGCACCGCCGCGAGCACCGTGAGGACGGCGCCGACCGCCCAGCGGTCGCCGCGGCCCGACAGCGGGCGAGTGCCGTCGAGCCGGCGCGTGCCGAGCGAGCGCTCGCGGCGACGGCGCGCCCACTCGGCCCCGCCCAGCGCGAGGGCGACGAACACCAGCTGCAGTACCGACAGCACCGCCGCGGCGCGCAGGTCGAGGAACTGGTTCACCTGCAGATAGATCTCGGTCTCGATGGTGCGCACGCGCGTGCCGCCCAGCACCAGCACCACTCCAAAGGAGGTGGCACAGAACAGGAACACGACGGCCGCGGCGGAGCCGATCGACGGCGCGAGTGCGGGGAGCGTGACGTGAGTGAACGCCTGGCGCCGGTCCGCGCCCAAGGTGCGGGCCGCATCGGCCGTCGACGGATCCAGGCTCGCCCACGTGCCCCCGACCACCCGGATCACCACCGCGACGTTGTAGAACACAAGCGCCGCCGCGATCGCGACGGGCGACTGGTCGAGGCCCAGGCCGCTCAGCGGACCGGAGCGCCCCAGCAGCGCGGTGAAAGCCGCAGCAACCACCACTGTGGGCAGCACGAAGGGCACGGCGGCGACCGCCCGCACCGCCGTCTGGCCGCGCCACCTCAGCCGATACAGCGCGTACGCCCCGGGCACCCCGAGCAGCAGCGCTCCCACCGTGCCCGCCGCCGCGAGAGCGAGGGTGGTAACCGCCGCATCGGCCGTGCGGGAAGACGTGGCCACGTCGAGGACCCCGGCGAGGTCGAAGCCGCCGTCGAAAAGCCCACGGCCCATGACCGCGGCGAGCGGCCACAGGAAGAACAGCCCGAGGAACGCCAAAGGCACAGCGGCGAGCGCCCACCACCCCAAGGAATGGTGGAGCCGCCGTGTGCCCATCGCGGTCCCTTGACCTAGATCAGTCGAGGACGATCTCGGTCCAGGACTCGATCCACGCGTCGCGGTTCTCGGAGATCACCTCGGGGTCCATGGTGTGCGGCTCGTCGGCCAGCGGCGCGTACTCGGCCCACTCCGCGGGCACGTCGACCTGTGAGGAGACGGGGTAGACGTACATGTTCTCGGGCACGCTGGCCTGGAAGTCGTCGGAGAGCATCCAGTCGATGACGGCCTGGCCGGCTTCGGGGTTCTCGGCGCCTTCCAGCACTCCCGCGTACTCCACCTGACGGAAGCACGTGTCGAGCAGCGCGGCCGTGGTGGGCTCACCGTCGATGACCTCGGACGGCGGGGACGAGGCGTAGCTGAGGACCACGGGGTAGTCGCCGCCGTAGTTCGGGGCCGAGAAGTCCACGAAGTAGGTGTCCGACCACGACGACGTGACGCGCACGTCGTTGTCGGCCAGCGCGCGCCAGTAGTCTTCCCAGCCGTCCTCGCCGAACTCCGCGATGGTGGCCAGCAGGAACGCGAGCCCGGGTGAAGAGGTGGCGGGGTTGGTGACGGACAGGATGCCGTTGTACTCGGGGTCGGACAACAGTCCCAGGTTCTCCGGAACCTCGCGACCCGTCTCCTCGAACCATCCGATGTCGTAGTTGAGGCACACGTCGGAGTAGTCGATCGCGGTGAGCGCCTGCGAGCCGGCCACCGCGTACTCGGCGGCGTCCGCCGCGGCGGGGGCCGTGGGCTTGTAGTCGGCGAACACGCCCTCCTCGATCGCACGCGACGCGAACGTGTTGTCGACGCCGAACACGACGTCGCCCAGCGGCGCGTCCTGGGTGAGGATCAGCTGGTTCACGAGCGTGCCGGCGTCGCCGGGCTGCACGAAGGTGACGTCGAGGCCCGAGTCCTCCTCGAAGGCCGCCAGGACGTCATCCGGCACCGCGAAGCTGTCGTGCGTGACGACGGTGACGCTCTGGCCATCGAGATCGGCCGATGCGCTCGGCGAGCTCTCGTCAGCGCTCGGCTCGGGCGAGGGATCGGCGGGGTCGTCGCTGGAGCAGCCTGCGAGGAGTACGAAGGATGCGGTGACCGCCAGTGCGGTCGTGGTGCGCAGTGCACGCATGTGTGGAACCTCCCACGAGTAGGAGGGGACGAGTCTCGACTCCCTACGCCGGCATCATCCGGATCAGGTTCGAGGGTCTGCGGCTGGTCCGCACTCTCAGCGCTCTGGTCCCTTGCGGGAAGCGCTCCCCTGTCGTTGCTCAGACAGCATAACGCCGATGCGCGGGAGGCCTGGTCGCGGACCCGCGGCTCAGGCGATGGCCGGTTTCAGATCTCTGCGTTGTCTAGATAGCTGCGTTGTCTAGATATCGGTGCGGTGGAAGTTCTGGAAGCTCCGGCTCGCGGTGGGGCCGCGCTGGCCGCTGTAGCGCGAGCCGTACTTGCCCGAGCCGTAGGGGTGCTCGGCGGCGGAGGACAGCTGGAAGAAGCACAGCTGGCCGATCTTCATGCCGGGCCACAGGTTGATGGGCAGCGTCGCGGTGTTGGACAGTTCGAGAGTCACGTTGCCCACGAAGCCCGGGTCGATGAACCCCGCCGTGGAGTGAGTCAGCAGCCCCAAGCGTCCCAGCGATGACTTGCCCTCGAGCCGCGCAGCGACGTCATCGGGCAGGGTCACGGTCTCGTAGGTCGAGCCCAGCACGAACTCGCCGGGGTGCAGCACGAACGGGCGCTCGTCATCGACGTCGATGAGCCGGGTGAGGTCCGGCTGCTCGACCGACGGGTCGATGGCCGCGTACTTGTGGTTGTCGAAGATCCGGAAGAACCTGTCGAGCCGCACATCGATCGACGAGGGCTGGATCATGTCCGGCTCGTACGGATCGAGGACCACGCGGCCCGAGTCGATCTGGGCGCGGATGTCGCGGTCGGAGAGCAGCATGGTGACAACCTACCGGGGTGCGCGCAGTGCACCCAGGTGGACGGGCGCATCGGCCGTATGAACGGTCCCGGCCGGGAGATATCGCAACGTTTCGAGTTCGGCTAGAGTGGGACGCGGCTCACACACCTTGGCGGAAGGCTCTACCCCCATGCAGTTCGGTCACTTCGACGATGAAGCGCGCGAGTACGTCATCACGACGCCCCACACCCCGTTCCCGTGGATCAACTACCTGGGCTCGCAGGAGTTCTTCGGCCTCGTGTCGCACACCGGCGGCGGGTACAGCTTCTACCGCGACGCGAAGATGCGCCGCCTCACGCGCTACCGCTACAACAACACCCCCGTCGACGACGGCGGCCGGTACTTCTCGATCAACGATGGCGGCGACGTGTGGAGCCCCTCGTACCGCCCCTACAAGAAGGACCTCGACCGGTTCGAGACGCGCCACGGGATGGGCTACACGCGCATCACCGGCGAGCGCGGCGGCCTCGAGGCGTCGGTGCTGTTCTTCGTGCCCGTCGACGTCAATGCGGAGATCCACCAGGTCACGCTCACCAACAAGTCTGATGCTCCCAAGTCGGTGGACCTGTTCAGCTTTGTCGAGTTCTGCCTGTGGAACGCCGAGGACGACCAGACCAACTACCAGCGCAACCTCAGCATCGGCGAGGTCGAGGTGGTCGACGGCGCGATCTTCCACAAGACCGAGTACCGCGAGCGTCGCAACCACTACGCGATGTATGCGGTCAATGCGCCCATCGCGGGCTTCGACACCGACCGCGATGCGTACCTCGGTTACGGCAACGGCTTCCACGAGGCCGCTGTGCCTCACGCCGGCAAGTCCGAGGACTCCGTCGCCTCGGGCTGGTACCCGGTCGCCTCGCACCACCTCGAGGCGGACCTCGCTCCTGGGGAGTCGCGCCAGTACACCTTCGTGCTCGGATACTTGGAGAACGCGGAGGACGACAAGTGGGAGTCGCCCGGCGTCATCAACAAGGCGCCCGCCCACGCGCTTCTTGAGCGGTTCGACGACAACGCCAAGACGGACGCCGAGTTCGCGCGGCTGAACGAGTACTGGGACAACCTGCTGGGCAGCTACACCGTCTCGTCGACGGACAGCAAGCTCGACCGCATGGTCAACATCTGGAACCAGTACCAGTGCATGGTGACCTACAACATGTCCCGCTCGGCCTCGTACTTCGAGACCGGCATGGGGCGCGGCATGGGATTCCGCGACTCGAGTCAGGACCTGCTGGGATTCGTGCACCTGGTGCCCGAGCGCGCTCGCGAGCGGATCATCGACATCGCGTCGACCCAGTTCGAGGATGGCAGCGCGTACCACCAGTACCAGCCGCTCACCAAGCGCGGAAACCACACGCTCGGCTCGGGATTCAACGACGACCCGCTGTGGCTGATCCTGGGCGTCGCCGCCTACATCAAGGAGACCGGCGACTTCGGAATCCTCGACGAGATGGTGCCGTTCGACAACGACGAGTCGTTGGCGCAGCCGCTGATGGAGCACCTCAAGCGGAGCTTCAACCACCCGCTCGAGAAGGCCGGCCCCCACGGGCTGCCGCTCATCGGCCGCGCAGACTGGAACGACTGCCTGAACCTCAACTGCTTCTCCTCGACGCCCGGTGAGTCCTTCCAGACCACCGAGAACCAGGCCGGCGGCGTCGCCGAGTCGGTGTTCATCGCCGGCATGTTCGCCGCCATCGGCCCTGACTACGCGGCGCTCGCGCGCCGCCGCGGGGACGATGCGGAAGCTGATCGGGCGGAGAAGGCCATCGCCGACATGAAGCAGGCGGTCCTCGATCACGGCTGGGACGGCGAGTGGTTCCTGCGTGCCTACGACTTCTACGGCAACAAGGTGGGTTCGCACGAGAACGCCGAGGGTCAGATCTGGATCGAGCCGCAGGGCTTCTGCATCATGGGCGGCATCGGCGTGGACGACGGCAAGGCCATCCAGGCCCTCGATGCGTCCCGCGAACGGCTCAACACTCCGCACGGCATGGTGTTGCAGAACCCCGCTTACACGAGCTACCAGATCGAACTGGGCGAGGTGTCGACCTACCCGCCGGGCTACAAGGAGAACGGCGGCATCTTCTGCCACAACAACCCGTGGGTGATCATCGCGGAGACGGTCGTGGGCCGCGCCGAGTATGCGTGGCAGTACTACAAGCAGATCACCCCCGCCTACCGCGAGGAGATCTCCGAGGTGCACCGCCTCGAGCCGTACGTCTACGCGCAGATGATCGCGGGCAAGGACGCGTCGCGTCACGGCGAGGCCAAGAACTCGTGGCTCACCGGCACGGCGTCCTGGAACTTCGTGACCGTCTCGCAGTACCTGCTGGGCGTGCGGCCCGACTACGACGGCCTGGTGGTCGACCCGTGCATCGGCGAAGAGGTCGGCGAGTACACCGTGCGCCGCCAGGTGCGCGGAGCGACCTACGTCATCACCGTGAAGAGCACGGGCGCCAAGGGGGCGACCCTCACCGTCGACGGCACGTCGATCGAGGGCAACACCGTTCCTTACGCGGCTGCGGGCTCGACCGTGGAGGTCGTCGCGTCGCTCTAGCTCTCGGTCGTTGCCGCGGTCTCGGTAGCGGCCGATGCGGGGGCGGGGCGGTCGGCCCGTGACCTCCGCGCGCGGACCACGGCGATCACCACGAGGGTGATGACGGCTGCCAGCGCCAACCAGGGCAGCAGCACACCGGTCACCACCAGCGCTCCCGAGACGAACGTGACGAGCGAGTCCCAGCCCGACGTGACGCCGTCGACGAAGGTCTGAGGCGCGTCGTCCACGATGACGACGGGCTCGGTCGTGAGCGACAGCTCGATGGTCGACATCGACACCTGGTCGTTGAGCCCTCGCTGCCGCGCCTCCAGGCTCTCGAGCTCCGCCTGGCGACGGGAGAGCTCGTCCTCGAGCGTGATGATGTCCTTGATGCTCTGAGCCTCGAGGAGCAGGGCCTGGATGCGGTCGGTCGACGCTCGCAGCGTCGAGATCGTGGCTTCGAGGTCCGTGACCTCATTGCTGACGTCGCGTGACTGCGTCGCGAAGTGGTCGACGGTGCCGAGCGCGCGGAGTTCGTTCACGGTCGGATCGAGCTCGTCCTGCGGGATGCGCAGCACGAGCGAAGCCGAGCCGCCCTCGTACTCGTCGGGAGTGGTCTCGTCGCGAGCGTCGATGCGACCCCCCGCGCCTTGCACGATCGCGACCGCTTGGTCGGCGGCCGCGAGCGGGTCCTCGACAGTCATGTACAGCGAGCCGGTGACGATCAGACTCTGGTCGGCGGGCGACTGGGACCCATCGCCTACCGAGTCGTCCTGTGCGCCGCCCTCTGAGCCCGCGGTGTCGCCTGCGCTGGAGGCGTACTCCTCGCTCACGGCCGGCTCAGACGCCGTGTCGTACGCCGCGTCGGACGACTCGCTCGACGACGAACAACCCGCCATCAGCGCTGCCATGATGATCAGTCCTGCCATGACCCCGATGCGCCGCGTGCGGCGCACCGTCCCCTCGCCTGTGGCGTTCATAGTGCTCATGCTAAGAAGACGCCTGGTAGCGCGCCATCGTTGGGTGGAGAGTGAGGCCGAATCGCAACTTCTCAAGAATTCTCGACATCGGTGCATCCAAACGGGCACCTGGGCCGGAAGTACCGGGTGAAGGAGGTCGCAACAGGCGCCCTCCCGAGCTCAGGAGAAGGAGAACGACCATGCGCAAGTCAGCAATCGCCGGCGTCGCAGCCGGTGCGCTCATCGCCGTCGGAGCAGCCGCTCCCGCCCTCGCAGTCGAGGACGGAATGTCAGAGCTGTCGGTGCTTCACGGCATCCCCGACACCCCTGTGGATGTGTACGTCAACGGCGAGAACACCATCGACGACTTCCAGCCCGGCGACCTCGCCGGCCCCCTCGACCTCGAGCCCGGCACGTACTCGGTCGCGCTCACCGCAACCGACGCCGCAGACGACTCGGATCCGGTCCTCGGCCCCATCGACCTCACTCTCGAGGAGGGCATGAGCTACACCGCCGTCGCCCACCTCGACGCGGATGGCGCTCCTACTGCCAACCTGTTCACCAACGACATCTCCGAGACCGCTGCGGGCGAGGGTCGCCTCACTGTGCGTCACACCGCTGCGGCTCCTGCCGTCGACGTGTGGGCGAACGACTCGGTGCTCTTCGAGAACCTCTCGAACCCCGACGAGGTGATGGGCGACGTCGCCGCGGACACCTACTCCGCGGCCGTCTCGCTGACCGGCGAGACTGACCCGGTGCTTGGCCCGACAGACGTGGAGATCGCCGATGGCGTGAACACCATCGTCTACGCGTGGGGCAGCGCGGAGGACGGCAACCTTGACCTCGCGGTCCAGACTGTCGACACCCACGCCTCGAGCCCGTCCGAGGTCGCGGCCGGTACCCAGGGCCTCGCGGCTGACCGCGGAGTCCCGGCCGGTGCGATCGCAGCGATCCTCATCGCGTTCGCGCTCGCGGCAGGTGCCGCGGCGCGAGTGGTGACCGCTCGACGCTGACCGTGCGGTCACGGGGGGGGACGTCCAA
>NZ_JBLZIE010000001.1:807614-1094471 GCF_048553575.1 Demequina ureilytica
TCACGCGGGGGCACGTCCAAGCCGGGCGTGCCCCCGCTTCCCGCGTGAATGAACGCCCCACCATCGCACCGCGTAACCCTGCCGCCGGTGCCCGAGCCTGAGAGGATTTCCCCATGCGAACGCTCGCTGCAGTGCTCATGAGCGTCCTGCTGGCCGGGTGCGCGGTGGCGGACGACGCTCCCGCGACAGCGCCGTCGGGAGACGGTGCCGTCGTCAGCCCGTCCCCTTCGGGTGAGACCGTGGGCGAAGTCAGGGCGCCCGTCTTCCTTGGCGAGGTGGAGATCTCGGACACGTCGCCCGAGTCTCTTGCGGAACTTCGCGTCCCGCCGCCAGAGCGACTCGTGGTGGACTCTCTCGGCATCGACATGGCGGTGACCGACGTGGGCCTGGAGGAGGACGGTGCCATGGAGATTCCCACCTCCGCCGCGACGGCCGGCTGGTACCGCTACGGGCCTACTCCGGGGGGCGACCGCGGCAACGCGGTGCTGGCAGCGCACGTCGATGACGCGGTGATCGGGTTAGGCCCATTCTCGAGGCTCCTGGATGTCGATGAAGGGGCGCGGATCGTGGTCGCCAACGCCGTCGGCGACGAGACGGCCTACGAGGTCAGGCAGGTCGAGAAGACGGACAAGCGCGAAGTGGACATGGGCCTGGTCTTCGATCGCGCCGGACCGGCCCAGCTGGTGCTCGTGACGTGTGGTGGACGCTTCGACTGGGATACGGGACACTACGAGGACAACGTCGTGGTCTACGCGACGCCCGTCGAAGAGTCGGTGCGGTGAGCGCCGTCGTGAGAGACAAGGAGCCCGTCCGGATGGCAGTGGTTCCCTCGCCTCGGCACGACACTGGCGATCGGGCACGCGCATTTGCCGCCGGCGAGGACGGCGCTCTCGAGGATCTCTATCGTGACGTATCGCCGTTGGTCTACACGATGGCGATGCGATCCCTGAGCTCCGCCGCAGACGCGGAGGACGTGACGCAGCAGACCTTCGTCTCGGCGTGGCGAGGACGGGACGGCTTCGACCCGGTGCGGGGAGACCTGCGGGGGTGGGTCGTGGGCATCGCGAAGAGGCGGATCGCTGATGCGCTCGAGGCTCGCTCGCGTGAGCATCGGCGCCTCGAGGCGGTGAAGGACTCGACGCCGGCGGACGCGGCCACGCCAGACGATGCCGATGCCGTGCTGCTGGCGTACGAGGTCGATGCGCTGGGCGACCCGCGCGCGACGATCGTGTCGCTCGCCTTCTTCGAGGGCGAGACTCATGAGCAGATCGCCAGGCGGCTGGACATGCCGCTCGGCACAGTGAAGAGCCATATCAGACGTGGATTGATCGAACTACGAGACCGATGGGAGGTGTCCGATGTCGCATCTTGATGACGACGCGCTCGCTGAGCTGGCGCTCGGCGGCGGCCGCGAGTCGGATGCCGAGCACGCGGCGGGCTGTGCCGACTGTCGGGACGAGCTGGAGTCGCTGCGCGCAATGCTCGCCCGCGTCCAGGCCGCCGGACCCGGCACCGGGCTGCTCACGCCTCCCGATCGCGTGTGGGACTCCGTGGTCGCGGAGCTCGATTCGGACGGCGAGTCCAGCGTTGACGTCCTCGGAGCGTCCACGACGGCCGATGCGCCCCCGCGTGAGGCCCCTCAGAGCGGTTCCGATGAGCTTGCGTCACGCAGGGAGCGTGGCGGCTCTCGGTGGACGCTCGCGGCCGCCGCTGCCGCTGGAATCGTGGTGGGAGGCGTCGGAGTGGGCGTGGCACTGGGAATCGGTGCGGGCGGCGGCGACGCATCGGTCGTGGCGCAGGCACCGCTCACCGATCTCTCGTCCGAGGCCCCTGCAGGAGCTGCCGTGCTCGAGACGCGTGCTGACGGCACACAGGTGCTCGTGGTCGACACGGATGCCCGCGATCTCGAGGGCGCCTACCTTGAGGTGTGGCTGATCGACGAGGCCATCGACGGCATGGTGAGCCTCGGACACCTGACGGACGGCAGCGGCGAGTTCGTTCTTCCTGAGGGTTTCGACGTCGGGGAGTTCCCCATCGTGGACATCTCTGTCGAGCCGCTCGACGGTGTGCCGACGCACAGCGGGGACTCGGTCACTCGGGGCGTGCTCGACGCCTGAGTTCGTGGAGTTGGGCACGACCGCCGGTCCGGCAGCGGGTACGCTCTCGTCCCAATACCTATCTCGCGCTGAGACGGGTGGATCAGGGATCGTGGCGCAGGAACGCACGTGAGTGACGAGCTGATCCTCGCGAGGGCGCGAGGTGATCGAGCCATTGTCATCGCCGGAGCGTTTCCGGTCGGTTGACCCGCTCGCCCCGGGAAGACGCCCGGACCTGATCCGGAGCCCGGGGCCAATCCAGAAGGGAAGGGCCCATGGCGCTTCTGCATGAACGACTGGTTCCGGTGCTCCACGAGATCGAGCGCCGCAACCCAGGGGAGCACGAGTTCCACCAGGCGGCCCGCGAGGTTCTCGAGAGCCTCGGGCCGGTGGTCACCAAGCACCCCGAGTACGCGGACTCGGAGGTCATTCGCCGCCTGTGTGAGCCGGAGCGGCAGATCATCTTCCGGGTCCCGTGGGTCGACGACACCGGCAAGGTGCAACTGAACCGCGGCTTCCGCGTCGAGTTCAACTCGGCGCTCGGCCCCTACAAAGGCGGGCTGCGGTTCCACCCCAGCGTCAACCTGGGCATCGTCAAGTTCCTCGGCTTCGAGCAGATCTTCAAGAACTCCCTCAGCGGCATGCCGATCGGGGGCGGCAAGGGCGGCTCGGACTTCGATCCCAAGGGCAGGTCCGATGGCGAGGTCATGCGGTTCTGCCAGTCCTTCATGACGGAGCTCTACCGTCACATCGGTGAGTACACGGACGTCCCCGCCGGCGACATCGGGGTGGGCGCCAGGGAGATTGGCTACCTGTTCGGCCAGTACAAACGCATCACCAATCGCTATGAGTCGGGCGTGCTGACGGGCAAGGGCCTGACGTGGGGTGGATCTCAGGTGCGCACCGAGGCCACCGGCTACGGCACCGTGTTCTTCGTGCAGGAGATGCTCCACGCCAGAGGCGAGTCGCTCGACGGTAGGCGCGTGGTGGTCTCGGGATCGGGCAACGTTGCGATCTACGCCGCGGAGAAGGTCCGCGAGCTGGGCGGCATCGTGATCGCGGTCTCGGACTCGGCCGGGTACGTCGTGGAGCAGTCGGGAATCGACCTGGAGCTGCTCAAGGACATCAAGCTGAACCGGCGCGAACGGATTGAGACGTACGTGCAAGAGCGTGGCAACGGCGCGACGTTCGTCAGCGACGGGTCGATCTGGGACGTCCCGTGCGACGTGGCGCTGCCGTGCGCGACGCAGAACGAGCTGCAGGGTGCCCACGCCGAGACGCTGATTCGCAATGGCTGCGCCGTGGTGGCGGAGGGAGCGAACATGCCCTCGACTCCCGAGGCGGTGCGGTCCTTCCAGGAGGCGGGCCTGCTGTTCGCGCCGGGCAAGGCGGCGAACGCAGGCGGCGTGGCAACCAGCGCCCTCGAGATGCAGCAGAACGCCTCCCGGGACTCGTGGAACTTCGCGTACACGGAGGAGCGCCTGCACGTGATCATGCGCGACATCCACGAGCGGTGCCTGACGACAGCGGACGAGTTCGGTACCCCCGGTAACTACGTCGCTGGCGCGAACATCGGCGGCTTCACGCGAGTTGCGGGAGCGATGCTCGCGTTCGGGGTGGTGTAGCGGCTCCGACGCAGCGTCAGGGCCGCTGGGCGAACCTCTCGACGAGGTCGCCGTCCCCGCCGACCACGAGCAGGTCCTCGGCGTGGATGACGGTGGCGCGCGAGCCGTACTCGAACTCGCCGCCGGGGGACATGACGCCGATCACCTGGACGCCGTACTTGTCCCGCAGCTTCAGCTCGGCGAGTGAGAAGTTGTGGGTCTCGAGCGGGGGCTTCATCTTGACGATCGTGAAGCCCTCGTCGATCTCGATGTAGTCGAGCATGCGGCCGCCTACGGAGTGCGCCACCCTGGCCCCCGCATCGGACTCCGGGAACACGATGTGGTGGGCGCCGATGCGCCGCAGGATCCGCGCGTGCTCGGTCGAGATGGCCTTGGCCCAGATCTCCGGCATGCCGATGTCGACCAGGTTCCCGGTAATGAGCACGGACGCCTCGAGCGAGGTGCCGACCCCGACGACGGCCGCGGAGAACTCCTCAGCGCCCATCTGCTCGAGCGCGCGGGGGTCGGTCGCATCCGCCTGAACCACAGGCAGGCGCTTGGACCAGCGTTCGACGAGGTCCGAGTCGCGCTCGACGGCCAGGACCTCGACGTCCATGGCGTCCAGGGTGTCCGCGAGCGCTGAGCCGAAGCGTCCGAGCCCGACGACGAGCACGCCCGATGCGGTGGTGTCCTTGCTAGCCAATGATCGGCCTTTCTCCCGGGTACCGGATGACCCGGCGCTGCTTGCTCAACGCTAGCGCGGCCGCGATGGTGAGCGAGCCGACACGGCCCACGTACATCAGCACGATGAGAGTGCCCTTGGCCTCGGGAGGCAGGCCCGCAGTGACGCCGGTGCTCAGGCCGCAGGTCGCGTACGCCGAGACCGTCTCGTAGAGAGCGCGGTCGAGAGTGATGTCGGTCTGCGCCATGAACACCGCCGTGCCGATCACGATGACGCTCACCCCGATCATCGTGATCGCGACCGCGCCGCGCAGCACCTCGGTGCCGATGCGCTTGCCGAAGGCCTCCATGTCCCGGCGGCCCCGAGCCTCCGCCACGATGGCAAGGAGCAGCACGGCAAGGGTGGTGACGCGGATCCCGCCAGCGGTGGAGCCGGACCCGCCGCCGATGAACATCAGCACGATCTCCAGCAGCCACGTGGTCTCGCGCGCCTGGCCCACGTCGAAGGACGCGAAGCCTCCCGAACGCTGGTTGATCGACTGGAAGAAGATGTTGCCGATGGTCTCGTTGGTTGAGGCCGCCCCGAGGGTGTTGGGGTTGCTCCACTCGAAGATCGCGAGGAAGCCGGCGGAGACCAACATGAGTCCGCCGACTGTGATGAGCGTCAGCTTGGTGTGCAGCGACCACATGCGAGGCCGCCGCCAGCCACGCACCATGTTGAGGTACACGGGGTAGCCCAGACTGCCGATGAGGACGCCGAGGGCGATCGGCACCAGCATCCAGAAGTCGTCGGCGTACGGGTAGAGACCGGCAGGGTCGGGCGTGAAGCCCGCGTTGTTGAAGGCGGAGACGGCGTAGAAGGACGAGTAGCCGATCGAGCGACCGACCCCGTAGTCGAGGGTGAGGAACCGGGGCAGCAGGATCAGCGCGATGACGATTTCGATCGAGAACGACACCACAACGACGGTGCGCAGCAGCGATCGAAGATCGCCGAGGCCGGTGGCGCGAGCCTCGCCGGCTGCGAGCAGGCGTTGGGTGAGGCCCAGGCGCTTGGAGACGGCCAGCCCCACGAGCGAGGCGAGCGTCATGATGCCCAGCCCGCCCACCTTGATGCCGATGGCGATGATCGCCAGTCCCCAGGCTGACCAGTACGACCCGGTGTCCACGGTCACGAGTCCGGTGACGCAGACCGCGGAGGTCGCGGTGAAGAGCGCGTCGATGAAAGGGGCGCGTTCTCCCGATGCCGTGGCCCCGGGGAGCGACAGCAGCCCGGTGAACAGCAGGATGACCGAGGCGAAGGCGCCGAGAGCCAGTCTCGCGGGGGACCGCACGGCGACGTGACCGACCCACTCGCCGACGACCGAGCGGGCGTCGCGCATCTTCTCCATGCGACTCCTTCGCGGCTTGCTACCAGGGGGCTTGCGAACGGTACGACGGCCAGCGCGCTCCGCCGTCATTATCATCATCGGCACGAATCACACACTTCACAACAGTCACTTCTGCCCCTACAGTAGAGGGAACATCCCGCCGATAGACCTGCCGGATGTCGGATGAGGGAGACTGGACTGCATGGCTGACAATGGCGCCTCGCGCACAACGTTCCTCACGGTTGCTGAGGTCGCCGAGATGTTGCGCGTCTCCCGTATGACTGTCTACCGGTGGGTTCACGCCGGTGACATGCCCGCCGTGAGGTTCGGACGGTCCTTTCGCGTGCCCGCCACAGCGGTCGAGGCATTCATGGAAGAGGCCACCCTGCAGGGCGGTTTCGAGGCGCAGGATGACGACCATCGCTCGGGCACGGTAGGCTGAGTTCTCGTCTGTCGCGTCCAGCGCGCACTGGACGCCCAAGTATGTCCGACTATCTGAGGTAGGTTCCGTGGGATCCGTCATCAAGAAGCGGCGCAAGCGCATGTCTAAGAAGAAGCACCGCAAGCTGCTTCGGAAGACGCGCCACCAGCGCCGCAACAAGAAGTAGTTCCGCCGCCGGGTGAGACCCGGCCAAGGTCACGTCGCCCGTGCCGCCGTTGAGGTGGCGCGGGCTTCGTTGTGTCCAAGCGCACGCGGTGCGCGCCAGCAGTCGGTCAGGGTCGAGAAAGGCCCTGGATCAGCGTTGGGTGCCTGCCAGCGCGCAGACGCTTCGGCGCGAGCGCTACAGCGACCGAGCGTCGCCCGCGTGGGAAGTCTCGACCGCATCGGCCGGCTTGCCGCGCCCTGGAACACCGCGTCCTGCGACGCCGCGCACCGCGCCCCGCACGCCTCGCACCACGGCGAGGCCGGCCCACACCGTGCCGGTCAGCGATGCCTTCACGACGCCGCGCCGGCCGTTCTTGCGGCGCTTGCGGAACTCCTCGATGGGCCATCCGCGCTCGACCGCGAGGTGCCGAAGCTTGGTGTCGGGGTTGATCGCACAGGGATTGCCGACGGCCTCGAGCATGGGGCCGTCGTTGACCGAGTCGCCGTAGGCGAACGAGCGGTCCAGGTCGAGGACCTCGTCCTCGGCGAGCCGGCGCACTGCGGCGGCCTTCTTCTCCTTGTGCAGGAAGTCGCCCACCAGGCGACCCGTGTAGTGCCCGTCCTTCTGCTCCGCGACCGTGCCAAGCGCGCCGGTCGCACCGAGCCGGCGGGCGATGACGCGGCCAATCTCGACGGGGGAAGCCGTCACGAGCCACACCTGGTGGCCCTGCGCGCGATGCTCGTCGATGATTGCCTTGGTGCCGGGGAAGATGCGGAGCTCGAGGACCTCGTCGTACACCTCCTCGCCCACCTGAGCCATCTCTGCGGCGGACCAGCCCTTGATGACGCCGAGCGCCTCGTCGCGAAGCTCGTCGAGCTGCTCGCGGGACTCCCCGAAGAGCGTGTACTTGGTCTGCTCCCACCCGAAGTGCGCGATGTCGCGCCAGCGGAAGTACCCGCGCTGTTGGAGGCCGCGGGCGATGTGGTAGGCGGATGCGCCGCGGACGATGGTGTTGTCCACGTCGAAGAACGCCGCGACGGTAGCGGCGCCGTCGTGCCCTGGGGAAGGAGTCACCCCACCAGCCTACCCACGGCACGTTGCGCGCTCGTATCCTGTGGTTCATGGCCGTCCGCGTCTCCCTCATCACCCGCAAGGGCTGTCACCTCTGCCCGGATGCCCGTGCGGTGGTGAGCGACGTCTGCGCAGAGGCGGGGGTGGCGTGGCGTGAAGTCGACGTCGAGGCCGATGACCGGCTTCTCGAGCGCTTCGCCGACGAGGTGCCAGTGGTGATCGTCGACGGCCAGGTGGCGGGATTCTGGCGAATCGACCCCGAGCGCGTGCGTTCCGCGCTCGCATGACGCTGGGCGACAATAGGTACCATGCCCGTCGTCCACCTGCTCCGCCACGGCCACGTCCATAACCCGGACAAGGTCCTGTACGGGCGCCTGCCGGAGTTCCGGCTGTCCGCGGCGGGCGAGGCGATGGCGCAGGCGGTGGCGGACGATCTGGTCGCGATCGGCAACCCCGTGGGACGCGTGGTCGCGTCACCGCTGCTGCGCGCCCAGCAGACGGCCGGACCGCTAGCGGAGGCATTCGGGGTAGACATCGTCACCGATGCTCGCGTCATCGAGGCGCTGAACGCGTACGAGGGCAAGCCGCTGCAGTCGGGGGCCGCCGACTTCATGCACCCTCGCAACTGGTGGCTGCTGCGCAACCCCTGGGCCCCCTCGTGGGGCGAGCCCTATGTCGAGCAGCGGGACCGCATGTGGGCCGCGATCCGCGACGCCGCGGAGGCGAACCCGAATTCCGACACCGTGATGGTCAGCCACCAGCTGCCCATCTGGGTGGCGCGCCTGGCCTTCGAGAAGCGCAGCTACCTGCACGACCCCCGGACGCGCGAGTGCCGCCTGGCGTCCCTCACGAGCTTCACTTTTCGTGACGGCGAGCCGATCGCCATGTCCTACCGCGAGCCGGCGGCGCACATCGAGGTCCCCGCATGAGACGGGGCGCACGCCTGGTCGTGTTCGCCGCAGTCGTGATCGCGCTGGTGCTGTGGGTCGCGGGGTGCGCCCCTGGTGACGCCGCCGATTCCCCCGGCTACGTCAGCGGCGACGGCACGGTGACCGAGTGGGCGCCCGAGGATCGCGGCGAGCCGGTCGACCTGTCGGGCACCTCCTTCGAGGGAGAGCCCGTCGATGTCGCCGACCACCGCGGCGAGGTGGTGCTGCTCAACACCTGGTACGCCTCGTGCCCGCCGTGCCGCGCGGAGGCCCCGGACCTGGTCGACATCGACTCGCAGGACGGGGTGCAACTCATCGGCATCAACAGCCGGGACGATGCGGCCACCGCGCTGGCCTTCGACCGCACCTTCGGCGTGGAGTACCCGAGCATCGACGATTCCGACGGCCGGGCGATCGCCCAACTGCAGGGGCTCGTGGCCATCAACGCTGTTCCCACCACGCTGGTGCTCGACCACGACGGTCGGGTCGCGGCCCGCGTCGTCGGTTCGGTCGAGCCGTCCACGCTGCGCGCGCTCGTCGACTCGGCGGGGGAGTGATCCCGTCTCCATGCTGACGTCCCTGGCCGCAGGCATCGGCTCCGACTTCTCCTCGCAGGTGCTCACCGGCTCCCTGCTCGCGGCCATCCCGATCGCAATGCTCGCCGGTCTGGTGAGCTTCGCGTCCCCGTGCGTGGTGCCGCTCGTGCCCGGCTATGTGGGCTATCTCTCCGGGATGGCGGGGGCCGATGCGGGGGCCAAGGGCCGCAGGCCGCGCCTGGTCCTCGGGGTGCTGCTGTTTATCCTGGGATTCTCCGCAGTGTTCGTGACGCTCGCCGTGGTCGTGTCCGCCGCAGGTGCCCAGTTCGCCGCGCAGCAGGACATCGTCACACGCGTGCTCGGGGTGTTCGTGATCCTCATGGGGCTCGCGTTCATGGGGGCCGTGCCGTTCCTGCAGAACGAGCGCCGGCTGCACATCAGCCCCAAGGCCGGTCTCGCGGGTGCGCCGCTGCTCGGCATCGTGTTCGGGCTGGGCTGGACCCCGTGCATGGGACCCACCCTGGGCGCCGTCATCACCTTGGGGCTCAACGAGGGCACCGTGGGGCGCGGCGCGCTGCTCGCGGTGTTCTACAGCCTGGGGATCGGCCTGCCGTTCCTCGCCCTCGCGCTGTGGTTCGAACGCTCCGGCGCGGTGCTCGGCTGGCTGCGACGCCACCGCCGCGGCCTGCAGTTGGCCGGCGGCGCGATGCTGGTGATCCTCGGCGTCCTGCTCGTGACGGGACTATGGGGGCGCCTGACGGGTCTCCTGCAGAGCTGGATCGACGGGTTCTGGGTGGCGATCTGATGGCGCGCCTGCGGATCGACAACTACGCGTACGCGGAGACTCCCCGGCTGGGCCCGCGCGGATGGCTGCGGTGGATGTGGCGCCAGGTCACCTCGATGAGGGTCGCGCTGATCCTGCTGCTGACCCTCGCGCTCGCCGCGATCCCCGGCTCGGTGCTGCCGCAGTGGCCCCAGGACGCCGGCAACACCCGCGCCTTCCTCGACGAGTATCCGTTCTGGGGACCCGTGCTCGACCGGCTGGGATTCCTGGATGTCTTCGGTTCCGCGTGGTTCACGGCCATCTACCTGCTGCTGTTCGCGTCCCTCATCGGGTGCATCATCCCGCGCTGCCTCGTGTACTGGCGGGACCTGCGGGAACCGGTGCCTGCAGCGCCGTCCCGCCTGGACCGGTTCGAGCCGGTCACCGCTACGGCGAACCAGGACGCGCGCTCGGTGATCTGGACGACGGAACAGGCACTGAGCCCCTCGGCCTTCGGAGAGCTGCCCGGCGGGCGTATCGCGCTCCGCCGCCCACGCTGGTGGCGCTGGCTCGCGGACTACCGCATCCGCGTCGACGAGCGGCCCCGCCGCGACACGCAAGCTGACACCGAGCTCGCGCTGTCCGCCCACAAGGGGCACGTGCGTGAACTGGGCAATCTGATCTTCCACGTGTCACTCGTGGGGATCCTGCTCGCTGTCGCCGCGGGATCAGTGCTCACGTATCGCGGGCAGGCGCTCATCGTGGAGGGCGACACGTTCTCGAACGCCGTGGTCGCCTACGACTCTTACGAGTCGGGCGCGTTGTTCTCGGAAGAGCAGCTGAGCCCGTGGACGCTCAGGCTGGACCGCTTCGATGCCGTGTTCGGCCTTGACGGGAATCCGGACGAGTTCACCGCGTACACGACGCTCACGGAACCCGGGCAGGAGCCGCGGTCGGTCGAGGCGCAGGTCAACAGGCCCATCCAGGTCGACGGCGCGAAGATCTACCTGCAGGGCAACGGTTATGCGCCGGTGTTCACGGTGACGGACTCCGAGGGCAACGTCGCCTTCGAAGGCGCGGTGCCGTTCCTTCCTCAAGACGCCGTGTACACGTCGACCGGGGTGCTGAAGGTGCCCGACGTGACCGACGGCGATCAGTTGGGCTTCTCCGGCACCCTGCTGCCCACCGCGATGACCGAGGGCGCCGCGGCGACGTCGCTCCACCCGTCGCCCACCAACCCGGTGATCTATCTGGAGGCCTTCGCGGGCGACCTCGGTCTCGACAACGGCGTGCCTCAGAACGTCTACGAGTTGGACGAGTCCCAGCTCAGCCCGGTGAGGGGCGACGACGGCGAGCCATTGGTGCTCGTCATGGAGCCCGGAGACACCGTCGAGCTGCCCGACGGCCTGGGGTCCGTCACGTGGGAGTCGCTGCCGCGGTTCGCGGCCTTCGACCTGCGCCGCGACCCATCGCTGCCGTGGCTGCTGGCCGCCTCTGTCGGTGCGCTCGTCGGTCTCTCGCTGAGCCTGTTCGGCACTCGCCGCCGGCTGTGGCTGGTAGCCCCCGTGGGCCAGCAAGGCGACGCGGATACTACAGTGGTGACGGCTGCCGCTTGGGCTCCCGCACATGACATGGGAGTGCGCGAGGACCTCGACAGGGTGCTCGCTCAGGTCACCGGGAAGCTGATGCGCAGGGAGGACTCATGAACGCTCAGGAGCTCAGTTGGATCGCCCTGTGGGGTGCGGCTGCGCTGTACGCGATCGCCATGGTCGCCTCGTCGATCCACCTCTCTCGCGTCGCGGACGCCAAGGCGTCCGCGAAGGGCAAGGTCGCCGCCGCCGTCGGTGCGCCGCACGCAGGCGACGCTGCCGCATCGCCCCCGACCGCATCGGCCGGACGGCAGCCCGCCGTCGCCTCCAAGGCGACAGGCATCGCGCGTTCGACCACGCTCGTGGGGGCGCTGCTGAACGGCATCGGCGTAGTCACGCGCGGAATCGAGGCGGGGCACGCGCCGTGGTCGACCATGTACGAGTACACGATCACCGGCACGTTCGTCGCCGTGGTCGTCTTCCTGATCGTCCAGAGCCGCCGCGACGTCTCCTACCTTGCGCCCGGCGTGACGGGCTTCGCGACCATCGCGCTCGGGATCGGCCTCACCACGCTGTATCAGGCGTCCACCGGCCTGCAGCCGGCGCTGCAGAGCTTCTGGCTCGTGATCCACGTGTCCATCGCAATCATCGCGACCGGGGTGTTCATCGTGGCCGCCGTCGCGACGGTGCTGCAGCTGATGCGGGACTATCGCGACGAGGGTCCGGTTGCCTCTGGAGGGCCCATCCGCCGCTGGCGCAACGCGAACGCCCGGCTGCTCGGACGCTGGAAGTGGCTCGAGGCCGTGCCTTCGCCGCCGACGCTCGAGGCGTTGTCCTTCCGGCTGCACGCCGTCGGCTTCGTGCTGTGGACGTTCACCGTCATGGCCGGCGCGGTGTGGGCCGAGCACGCCTGGGGCCGGTACTGGGGCTGGGACCCCAAGGAGGTCTGGTCCTTCATCATCTGGGTCGTCTACGCCGCCTACCTGCACGCGCGCACCACCCAGGGCTGGGCGGGACGCCGCAGCGCCGTGATCGCGCTCATTGGCTTTGTGACCCTGATCATGAACTTCACCGTCGTGAACCTGTACTTCCAGGGCATGCACACGTACGCCTGAGCCGCATGAAGATCGCGATGGTGCTGGACGACAGCATCGACCGCCCTGACGGGGTGCAGCAGTACGTCCTCACGCTCGGCGCGTACCTGGAGCGGCAGGGCCACGAGGTGCACTACGTGTGCTCCGACGCCACTCGCGAGGACATCACCGTCCACTCGCTGGCGCGCAACGTGGGCGTGACGTTCAACGGCAATGGCCTCCGCATCCCGCTGCCGACCTCGCGTGCGGCGCTTCGCGACTTCCTCGAGGCGCAGCGCTACGACGTCATCCACGTCCAGATCCCGCACTCGCCGCTGTTCGCGGCGCGCGTGGTGGACGAGGCCCGGCGCGTGCAGGCCCGGACGGTCCGGATCGTCGGCACCTTCCACATCCTGCCCTCGGGACGAGTCAGCGCAGCCGCGACTCGAGCGCTAGGGGTGTGGCTCCGGCGCAACCTGCGACGCTTCGACGAGTTCTGCGCGGTGTCGGAGCCGGCCGCACAGTTCGCACGGGCCTCGTTCGGCATCGACGCCACCGTGATTCCGTGCGCGATCGACACCGCCCTTTTCGCCGATGCGCCCCGCTCCCCGCGAGCGGACGACCGGCTGGTCGTGGCTTTCCTTGGGCGCCTGGTCGAGCGCAAGGGCGTGCTCGAGTTGGTCGCGGCTGTGGCCGCGCTCCCGGCGCCGATGCGCGCAGGACTCGACGTGCGCATCGGCGGCAAGGGGCCGCTGCGAGAAAAGGTCGTGGAGGCCGTCGCTGCCGCAGATCTCGGCGACATGGTCACGCTGACCGGCTTCGTCTCGGAGGAGGACAAGCCCGGCTTCTACGCAGACGCCGACATCGCCGTGTTTCCTGCGACCGGAGGCGAGAGCTTTGGGATCGTGCTCATCGAGGCTATGGCCTCGGGATCCGGCGTGGTGATCGGCGGCGACAACCTCGGCTACCTGTCGGTGCTGGGGGAGCGGTCCGAGGTCAGCGTGAATCCGCGGGACACGTCCGCCTTTGCGCGCTCGCTCGCGAGACTCATCGACGATTCCGCGTTGCGCGCCGAGCTGCACCGCGAGCAGGCAGAGCGGGTGCGGCGCTTCGATGTCGCCGTCGTGGGCAAGCAGATTCTGTCGCTGTACGGCGAGCGTCAGGGAGACAGCGGCCCGTCGCCCTCGCCGCGCTGACGACGACGCCGCGCCTGGCTGCGCAGCCAGCTCAGGTACTCGGGGTCATCGTCGGGGGCGCGAGGCTCCCGACGCTGCGGGCGGCCGCCCGAGCCGGTGGCCCATTTCAGGTACAGCCACACGGCCGCGCCAAGCAGGGGCACAAGCACGATGATCAGCACCCAGACCCACTTGCGCAGGCCGTAGGGCTTGTTCTCCGGGTGCTGCACCACCTCGGTGACGCAGTAGACCGCCGGTGCGATGTAGAGGAGGAGCAGCAGCAGGCGGAGCATCTGTCCATTCTACGCGCCGGTAGGTTGGTCACATGAAGGTGTTCGCGTATTGGGCGGCCCGCACCGGGATCTTTCTCGCGGTGCTCGCGGTGCTGTGGCTCATCGGGTGGTTTGACGTCATCGCAGTGATCGCGGCGTTCATCCTCGCGTGGTTGATCTCGTACCTCGTCCTGCCTGGTATGCGGCGCGCGGCACAGGAGCAGATGGCAAGCATCATCGACCGCTCGCAGCGGAGCATCCGCGAGGCGGACGACGAGGAGGACGCGGAGATCGGCCGCACAGGTGGTGCGGACGACGTGGGCAGGTCGGAAGGCGCGGACGGCGAGGAGCCCCGCTAGAGGGCGATGCCGATTGCGAGCGCGAGCCCGTAGACGAGGCCCACAGCGGACAGCCCCGCGAAGATGAGCTTCAGGCCGCCAGACGGCAGCTGCACCTGCTCCCGGACCGCGCCGTCGATGCGCATGGCGATCGCGAAGTACAGGCTCGGCAGCGCGACCACCGTCGCGAGCAGCGCCCACGGATGGACGAAGGCGACCACCACCGCGGTGAATACCGGCAGCATGACCGTGGCGGCGAACAGCTGTCGCGCGCGATGGGAGCCCAGCTTCACGGCGAGGGTGCGCTTGCCGGACAGCGCATCGGTGTCGAGATCACGAATGTTGTTGACCATCAGCAGCGCGACGGCGTAGAGCCCCACGCCGATCGAGGCCGCGACCGCCCACCACCGCACCTCGCCGGCCTGGGTGAGCATCGTCCCCAGCACCGCCACGGGTCCGAAGAACACGAAGACGCTCAGCTCGCCCCACCCCGAGTAGCCGTACGGGCGGTCGGAGCCGGTGTAATGCCACGCCGCCCAGATCGCGAACGCACCCACGATGAGCAGCCAGTACATCCCCGACTCGACCACGAGCGCGAGGCCCAGCAGCCCCGCGATGCCGAAGGAGACCAAGGCCGCGGACTTGACGGCGCTCGGGGTCGCGCGGCCGGAGGCGACCAGTCGGTCCGGCCCCACCCGGTCCACGTCCGTGCCGCGGACGCCATCGGAGTAGTCGTTGGCGTAGTTCGATCCGACCTGCAGCGCGAGTGCCGTGCCGAGAGCGAGGAGGGCTGGCAGGAGCCCGAACCCGCCGATTGCCGCGGCGCTGGCTGAGCCCACCACGACGGGAGAGATCGCGGTCCACAGGGTGCGCGGTCGCGCGCCTGCGATCCAGTCGGAACCGGTGGTCATGATGCCTCCTCGGCAGCGGTGCGCGCGGCGATCGCGCGTGCGGCGTACCGGTCGATCTTGCCAGCAGCGGTACGGGGAATGGAATCCACCTCGAGGACGGTTGTGGGCAGTTCCGCGCGCTCAAGCCTCAGGGTCGAACGCAAGCCGTCCAGTGTGACGGAGGCCCCCGGTGCGACCGCGACGAGCGCCACCACCCGCTCGCCCCACTGAAGGTCGGGCACCCCGACCACCACCGCATCGGCGATGGCGCCGTGCGCCAGCAGAGCCCGCTCGACTGGCACCGGGTGGACATTCACCCCGCCCGTCAGGATCACGTCGTCCGCCCGGCCCAACACTGCGAGCCGGCCGTCGACCAGCTCGCCGACATCGCCGGTGCGGAGCCAGCGCTCGCCATCTCGCTCGACGAAGGCGGAGTCGTCTCCGTCCGCGAAACCGTCGGCGAGCATCGGCCCCGCAATCATGATCCGTCCGTCGTCGTCGATCCGTACGGACACTCCCTCCAGGGGCGCGCCGTCGTACACGCAGCCGCCGGACGTCTCCGTCATGCCGTACGTCTCGACGGCGTTCCGCGGCAGCGTCATCCCCGGAGGTGCGCCTCCCACCAGGACGGCGTCGAAGCCGGCGAGCGCCTCGGCGCCTGCGGGATCGGCGAGCAGGCGGCGCACCTGTGTGGGCACGAGGGACACATAGCGGCGTCCCGCTGGCATGGTGCCAGCGGCATGGGCGAATCCCGCGGCCGTGAACGGTCCGCCGCCCGCGTGAATCAGCCCCGCATGAATCAGCTCGGTGCCGCCGATGCGTGCGCGAACCGCCACCATCGCGCCGGCGATGCGGTCGGCGGGCAGCGCCAGCAGCCAGTGGCCGGGCCCCCCGAGGCGCGCGAGAGTCGCGGTCGCCGACGCGTGAAGCGCCGCCGTGCTGAGTAGCGCCTCGCGAGGATTCCCGGTCGAGCCCGAGGTTCTCACGGCGATTCCGCGCGCGCGTCCGGACAGGGCGGAGTCGACCGCTGCGAGTCCTTCGTCGACGAGCCGGGCGTAGTGCATGGATCCAGCGTAGGGCGCGCCTAGACTGGCGCGCATGAGAGCCCAGCGTGCCGTGTCCGTGATCGCCTTGGCCATGGCGGGTGCGATGTTGCTCGCGGCGTGCTCCTCGGCCGAGGTGGTCGAGCCTCCGGCCACCACACAGACAGCCTCGCCCACCCCGTCACGGTCCGCGGCGCCCAGCCCGCCGCCGGACCCGCGTCCCGAGGTGGTGTGGCCGCTCACGGGAGTCGACGCCACCGAGGCCGACCCCGCCGCTCTGGACCGGCCCGCGCTCGCGATCAAGATCGAGAACTCCACCAACGCGCGGCCGCAGTCCAACCTCGACGCGGCCGACATCGTCTTCGAGGAGCAGGTCGAGTACGGCATCTCCCGCCTCGTCGCGGTCTTCCACTCCGACACCCCGGAGACGGTGGGGCCGATCCGGTCGCTGCGGCCCATGGACAAGAACATCGCGGGTTCTTTCGAGGGCCCGCTGGTGTTCTCCGGAGCCCAACGGCGGTTCATCAACGATGCCGCTGCCACTGGCATGACGCTCATCGCGGAGGACGTGGGGGGCTACGGGTTCTTCCGCACCTCGAACAAGCCGGCACCGCACAACCTTCATGGCACGCTCGAAGACTTCTTTGCGCAGGCGTCCGACCTCCCCGCGCCTCCTCAGCAGTTCGAGTACGCCTATCCCAGTGAGGAGTCGACCGTGGTCACCGAGGGCACTGCGGTGTCCGAGATCGACCTCGACATCTCGCCACAGATGCAGCCCTCGTGGGACTGGGACACCGAGGACGGTGCGTGGATGCGTTCCGAGGGCGGCGCGCCGCACGTGACCTCCGATGGGGTTCAGCTGTCGGCGACGAACGTGATCGTGCTGTGGGTCGACATTCGAGAGACCGGCCGCGGACCCGGTGGGGGATCGGTACCCGAGACGATCATCGTGCGCGACGGCGGCACGGGCTACGCGGCGTCGGGCAACTCCTATATCCCCATCGAGTGGTCGAAGGCGGGACAGAGCGATCCGTATGTGCTCGCCACCGAGGACGGCGAAGAGGTGACGTTCCTGCCGGGCAAAACCTGGGTCGAACTGGTGCCCGAATCTGGCGGCGCCGGCCGCGGCTCGGTCGACTTCAGCTAGCGAACGTCAAACAGTGCCGGACAGCAAGCAGTCACGTCCGGAATCCGACAATGAGTGCCGGACAGGTGATTGCTGACCGTGTCCGGCACTGGTTGTCGCTTCTAAGGCCTCGCGGTGCCCTGTCCGGCACTGACTGTCAGAACGCGTACGGGAAACGGGTCCAGTCGGGTTCGCGCCGCTCGAGGAACGCGTCGCGTCCCTCCTGCGCCTCGTCTGTCATGTAGGCCATGCGCGTGGCCTCGCCGGCGAACACCTGCTGTCCCGCAAGGCCGTCGTCCGCGAGGTTGAAGGCGAACTTGAGCATGCGGATCGCTTGCGGCGACTTGGTGGCGATCGCCTTGGCGTACTCGAGCGCGGTCTCCTCGAGCTTCTCGTGGGGCACCGCCTCGTTGACCGCGCCCCACGCCTGCGCGTCCTCCGCCGAGTACTCACGCGCCAGGAAGAAGATCTCGCGCGCCCGCTTGTCGCCCACCTGGCGGGCGAGTAGCGCCGAACCGTAGCCCCCGTCAAACGAGCCCACGTCCGCATCGGTCTGCTTGAAGCGTGCGTGCTCGATCGACGCGATCGACAAGTCCGCGACGACGTGCAGCGAGTGCCCGCCACCGGCCGCCCAGCCGTTGACGGCCGCGATGATGACCTTGGGGCTGGTGCGCATCAGCCGCTGTACCTCGAGGATGTGCAGGCGCCCGCCGTGCGCGGGCGCATCGGCCGCCGTGCCCTCGTAGAGGTAACCGTCCTTGCCGCGAATTCGCTGGTCGCCGCCCGAGCAGAAGGCCCACACGCCGTCCTTGGGGGCGGGGCCGTTACCGGTGAGGATGACGGCCGCGACGTCCGCGCTCTGGCGCGCGTGGTCCAGCGCGTTGTACAGCTCGTCGACCGTCTGGGGGCGGAAGGCGTTACGCACCTCGGGGCGATTGAAGGCGATGCGAACCGCGGGAAGATCGCGCTCCTCGCCGCCCTCGCGGGTCACCCACCGGTGATACGTGATGTCGCCATCCGGGAAGCCGTCGATCGCGCGCCACTGCTCGGCATCGAACGTGTCAGAGACCTGCGCCGGGATGTCGCTCATGCGAGCCAGCGTAGTCGCGCGGCGCGGGCAGCCCGCCGCACCCGTCCCTGGACGCTTCCGAACATCTCTCGCCGGACACGCGGGTCGGCGAAGGCCTCGCGGCGGGCCCGCGAGCGGCCCGATGCCCAGATTGTGATGGTGTGTCCTAAATGCGGCCGATGCACGGGTCGACCAGGTGCGCGGGTTAGTCTGTGCGACATGGAGTTCCGGCCCTTCACCGTCGAGCTCCGCACTCGGTTCCGGGGCGTGTCGAGCCGCTCCGGGGTGCTGATCCGGGGCACCGACGCCCTCGGCACCTCGCACTGGGGCGAGTACTCCCCGTTCGCCGACTATTCGCCCGAGCGAGCAGGCCGCTGGTGGAATGCCGCGATGGAGGCCGCGCGCGGCGAATGGCCCGCCCCGGTGCGCGACTCGGTGGCCGTCAACAGCATCGTCCCCGAGGTTGGTCCAGACCGTGCCCGCGACTACGCGACCGCCGGCGGCGCTCGCACCGCCAAGGTCAAGGTGGGCGGGGGGACCCTGGCGGATGATGCTGCCAGGATCGAGGCGGTGGCCGATGCACTCGGCGCCGGCGGCGCGATCCGTATCGACGTCAACGGCGGTTGGGGGGTCGACGAGGCCGTGCGCGCGATCCGTGAACTCGACCGGGCCGCTCGCTCTGGTGGGGTGGATGGACTCGAGTACGTCGAACAGCCGTGCGAGAGCATCGACGACCTCGCGCGCCTGCGCCGCATGGTCGACGTGCCCATCGCGGCTGACGAGGCGATCCGCATCCCCGGCTCCGCGGATGCGGTACTTGCGGCCGATGCGGCGGACGTCTTCATCCTCAAGGCATCCCCTTTGGGAGGGGTCCGGCGCGCGCTTGAGGTCGCCGACCAGGTCGCGCCGCGGCCCGTGGTCATCGCGAGCTCGATGGAGTCCTCGGTGGGACTCGCGGCCGGGATCGCTCTCGCCTGCGCGCTTCCCGAGGAGCCGCTCGCGTGCGGACTCGGCACGGGAATGCTGCTGGCTACCGACACTGTTGTGGCTACGCTCGTGCCCGAGGCCGGGCGCATCGGCTTCAGACCAATGGAGGTCACTGCGTGAATGACAACCCGTCCGCCCCCTTTGCGCGCGAGCTCATCGCATCGCTGTATGACCTGGGCGTCAGGGACTTCGTCCTGTGTCCCGGTTCGCGTTCCGGACCCTTGGCGCATGCGCTCGCGGAGGCCGGGGGCGGTAACCCGCCGCTCGGTGCACCGCGCGTCAACTTGCACGTGCGCGCCGACGAGCGCTCGGCCGCCTTCCTCGCGCTAGGCATCGCGCGCGGTCGCGCGGTCACCGACGTCCCCCGTCCGGTGGCGATGATCACGACCTCGGGCACGGCTGTGGGAAACCTGCTGCCGGCCGTGATGGAGGCACATCACAGCGGTGTCCCGCTGCTGCTGATCACGGCGGACAGGCCGGGGGAGATGCGGGGGGTCGGTGCCAACCAGACCACGGATCAAGGCGGCATCTTCGCCACTTTCGCTCGATGGAGCGCGGAGGTGCCGGTGCCTACCTGCGATGAGGGTCCGGGACGAGCCGCGAGCCTCGCGGCACAAGCTGTGGCAATCGCTATGGGTGACCCGACACGTGACGACATGACCGGCACACCCGGCCCCGTCCACCTCAACATCGAGTTCCGCGAGCCGCTCGAGGCAGACGGTGGTGTGTGGCAGACGCCGCCGCGAATCGACACCACGCCGTCGTACGGCACGCGCGTGCTCACCGCTGCAGACTTGCCCGCGCCGTTGCCCGCCGTCGAGCGCGGTGTGGTGGTCGCGGGCGACTGCGCCGGAGAGGTCGCCCGCGAGGTGGCGGAGGCACACGGATGGCCGCTGCTCGCCGAGCCCACGTCGGGCGCGCGAGCCGGTGACGCGTGCATCGGCTTTTACGTGAGCGTGCTGGAGGGCGAGGCCGGCCGCAGACTGGCCGAACAGGTGCACCAGGTGGTGGTGATCGGCAGGCCCACGCTGTCGCGGCCCATCCAGCAGCTCATCGCGCGCGCGCCCTCCCTCATCGTCGCCGCACACGGCGCACGTTGGCGAGAGGCCCCGCGCCACGCGGACCAGGTGGTGCGCACCGTTCCGTCGTCGTGGCTGACTCGCAGCGACGGCAAGCTCGAGTTGGGGGACTCCGCGTGGCTCGCGAGCTGGCGCGAGGCGGCATCCGAGTTCGAGGATTCCTCGCGGACCTGGGGAGGGGATGCCGTTGCGCACGCCTTCATGGCTCCCCTCGGCAAGGGCGACATCGCGGTGGTCGGCTCGTCCGGTCCCATCCGCGCGGTCGACAGGGTGGGCCCGGTGTGCGAACCCGGAGAGGTCCCCACTCTGATCGCGAACCGTGGGCTGTCGGGGATCGACGGCACCGTCTCCACCGCGGTCGGCGTGGCGCTTGCAGCGGGCCAGCCCACGCACGCGCTCATGGGCGACGTGACGTTCCTGCACGACGTGGGAGGTCTGCTGATCGGGCCGCTCGAGCAGCGCCCCCGCCTGCGCATCGTCGTCACGAATGACGGTGGCGGAACGATCTTTGGCGAACTGGAGCACGCCTCGGCCCCCCGCGAGCACGTCGAACGGGTCTTCACGACACCGCACGGTGCGAACATCGGTGCGCTGTGTGCGGGCTACGGGGTCCCGCACACCGCGGTCCGCAGCGCCGATGCGCTTGCTCGGGCGCTCGCGAAGCCTCCAGTCACGCTCGAGGTGGTGGAGGCGCTCGTTCTTTGAGGTGCGGTCAGACCTCCAGCACGACCTTGCGCTGTCCTGGACGCGGGTGCATGGCCGCGGCGAAGGCACGCTCGACCTGACTCACGGGGAACACATGGGTGACGATGTGCTCTGCGAGCGCGGGATTCTCGATCAAGTAGTCCTGGGCGAGCTCGAGCATGGCGCGGTGATCCCGCGTGACGCCCGTGATGAGCGTGCCGTCGCGGCGGAAGAACTCGCGCAGTGGCAGGGCGTACCAGTCATCGTCGGGCACACCGAATGCGACGACCGTTCCCCCCGGAGCGATGGCTCGCATCGCGTCCGAGAGAGTCGATGTCTGGTGTCCGACCATCTCGAGCACCACGTCGGGTCGGTCGGCTTCCGATAGGCCGGAGGACCAGCCTCGCGACGTGTCGCGTACGAGCGCGTCAATGGGCAGGCCCGCGGCATCAGCGGAGCGATCGACGGGGTCGACCCCCACGATGGGACCCGCGCCGTGATGGCGGGCGAGCGCGCTGGCCATCAGGCCGAACGGCCCGACCCCCACGATCGCGACCGACCGCCCATCGAGCGGCCCCAGCCGATCAAACACGGTCATCAGGCACGCCACCGACTGCGCCACCGTGACGTGAGTGTCAGGAGCAGTCATCCGCACCAGCGCGACCTGATCGCCGGACGTGATGAAGACCTGTCGCAGCGCGTCCCAGTTGGATGCCCAGCCCACCACCCGGTCCCCGGAGACGAAGTCGGGGTGGGCTGAGCACAGCACCTGTCCCACCACCTCGTGCATGGGCCGTCCGGCCTGTCCGCGACCTCCTGCCGGCACCATGGCCCCGCGAGCGAAGGGCAGGTCCGATCCGCACACCGCCCCCGCGGTCAGCTCGACGAGCAGCTCGCCCGGGTCGATGGACAGCGGAGGTGACTCTTCGACTCGCTCGAAGCGGTGCGGTGCGGCGACGCGGTAGGCCCACGTGGTGTCGATGCTCATGGGGCGGACGCTAGCAACGGCTTTGCCGCCTCACCCGGGACCTCGGGCCGTGGCCCCGGGACCTGGGTGTCAGTCGTGGCGGCGTGCCACCAGCACTGAGTCGCGCCACAGGCGCTCGCGGCCGTTCGCCTCGCGAGTGGTGCGTTCGCGCAGTGTGGCGGACACCTCCCACTGCGACCGGTCCAGGGCGCCCGCCACGTCCTCGGCGGTGAAGGTCTTGGCGAGCAGTTCGGGGTGCTCCTGCGCGTGTGGATCGCTCGGGTGGTGGGCCACGACCAGCAGCATGCCTCCCGGCGCGACCGCGGGGGCCAGGGTCTCCACGAGCCACCGACCGCCCCGAGCAGGGTGCGTGTACATCGACGTCACCAGGTTCCAGGGCCCGTGCGAATCCACGAGGGTCGCTAGATCCTCGTCGGTGAATGAGACGTGGTGCGAGACTCCTGCCTCTTGCGCGTGCGCTCGCGCCCGTTCGACCGCGGTCGACGACAGATCCACGGCCGTGACGAGCCACCCAGCTCGGGCGAGCCACACGGCGTCCGCGCCCTCGCCGCACCCCACGTCGAGTGCCGTCCCGGGCGTGACGATGTGCTCGACCTCGTCGATCAAGGGCGCATTCGGATGCCCCGTCCAGACCCGCTCGCGCTCGCGGTAGCGCTGATCCCAGGCTTGGCGGTCGTCGTCATGCACGGGTGCTTCTGCGACGCCATGGTCAGTCTCGTTCGTCACGGCCCCTCCCGGTGGTGGTGCCTGGCAGCCAGGGCCAGGCCTTGTCACAGCACTCGTGCGGACATCTGCTTCGATTGTGCCTGGTCAGGCGCCGAGGCGCACGCTCAGAGCGCGACGCATCGGCTCGAGCTTGGCCTCGGACTCGGCCCATTCCGCGTCGGGCTCGCTCGCGGCCACGATGCCGCACCCGGCGAACAGCCGCAGGCGGCTGGGGTCCGCCGGATCGATCTGCGCTGAGCGCAGGCCGATGCACCACTCACCGTCGCCGGCTGCGTCGATCCACCCGACTGGTCCGGCGTACCGGCCACGGTCGATCCCTTCGAGCTCGTCGATGACGTGCGCGGCGGCAAGGGTAGGCGTGCCGCACACCGCGGCGCTGGGGTGCAGCTCGCGGATCAGCTCGAGCGCGCTTGCGTTGTGGCTGAGCACCCCGGTCACGTCGGTCGCGAGATGCATGACGTTGGGCAGGTGCAGCACGCTCGGCTCGTCGGGAACGTTGACGGAGGCGCAGTGCGCGGTGAGCACGTTCGTGACCGACTTGACCGCGTACTCGTGCTCTTCGCGGTCCTTCGAGGACCGCGCGAGCGCGGCGGCGTGAGCGAGGTCCGCTGTCTCGTCTCCGGTGGGTCGGATCGTGCCGGCGAGTACTCGAGAGGTCACGAGGCCGTGGTCCACCCGCGCGAGCAGCTCCGGGGTCGCACCCACCAGCCCGTCCACATGGAAGGCCCAGCAGCTCGGGTAGTCCGCGGCGAGGGCCGCGAGCAGTGAGCGCACGTCGACCGGGCCGTCGGCGCGGGCGTCCACCGCGCGGGCGAGGACCACCTTTTCGAGCTCCCCGGAGCCGATGCGGTCCACGGCGGATGCGACGGCGTGCGCCCACGCGTCGCGGTCGCCGGCCTCGACGGAGACGGCGGGCATCGCGGCGGGCGGATTCGCGGCGCCAAGGGCGTCCTCCAGTGAGGGCAACTCGGTGCGGCCGTCGCCGTCGATCACGGTGAACCACGCCCGGCCGTCGCGAATGCCGACGACGTAGCGGGGAATGACGAGCGCGCCGCCCGCCTCCGAAGCGTCAGCGAAGGCGAAGGACCCGAAGGCAACGAGTCCCGTGCCCGCCACTCGAACGTCGTCCCGCACCACGGCGTGGCGGGTAGCGCGCCGCCACCAACCATCGGCCTCGTCGATGCGCGCCGCGCCCACGGTGTCGAGCCGTGCGGACTCTCCCCACGCGATCAGCCCCTCGCCGCGGCGGACCCATGACGTCCCGCCTTCCGGCAGCAGGGCGAGCAGATCCCCGGGATGTGGGATCTCGAGGGTCCGGACGACCAGGGGCCGGGGACTGGCAGCAAGCACGCTCACCTGGCAAGCCTACGTCCGGCCTCGACGCTCGCAGTCACGCTGGCGTGCCGCACCCCGCACCTCGCAACTCGCACCTTCCCAAACTAGGCACGTCACGCTCATGTTGGGCCTCTTCTGGCCCCTCACGAGGCACGTGATGCTCACGGGCCGGGGGCCACCGTCGACTTCCGCCGGTACCTGGGCCACGCAGTCATATGAGCGTGACGTGCCTCGTGGGGGCACGGCGATGCGAAACCGTGGACGTGAGTTGCCTACTTCGAGGTTGGGTGAGGGTGTTGGTGGCACCAGTCGCTACGCGCGCACTCCGAGCCGGCGCAGGTGGTCATTGGCGAACTTTCCCGCAGGATCCAGCGTCTCGAACTGAGCCTTCGCATCGGCGAGGCGAGGAGTGACTGCCGCCACCGCATCGGCCGTCATGGTGTGAACCTTGCCCCAATGGGGGCGCGCGCCGAAGGGCGCGAGCGCCGCCTCGATGCGTGGAGTGAGCGCGGCGACGGCCGCGGGGGAGTTGCGCCACGTGAAGTGGATCGCGAGGGTGTCGCGGCCGTACGCGCCGGACAGCCAAAGGCCATCGGCCGCCACCGTGCGCAGCTCGGAGACGAGCAGGTGGGGTGCGACGTCGGGCCCAAGCTCGCGGACCGCGCGGAGGGCGTTGGCGCCGTCCTCGAGGGCCACGAAGTACTCCGTCTGGATCTCGTCGCCGTTGGACGGTGTCTGGTCGAGCCTGAAGTGCGGCAGCCGCTCGAGCCACGGGCCGGGCACGCCGCCCTTGACGGTGAGGTTCGCGGGTGGCACGTCCACCAGTCCGGCCTCCGCAGCGGTCTCGAACCGTGCGCCCTGCCATTGGCCGTGGGGCTCCTCGCCCACGCCGATCCGGGTCTTCCGCCACGCCTGTTGGATGGAGGGCTCCTCCCACATAGTGAAGAGACTTACTGAGTACCCGGCGCCCATGATGCTGCGCAAGTCGTCGAGCGCGGCGTCCCACGACAGGCCGCGGTAGACGTCCTGGCGCACCAGGTAGGTGGGCTGGATGTCGAGCGTGACGCGCACGACTATGCCGTAGGCGCCCAGCCCCACCACGAGCCCCTCGAAGCCCTCGTCGCCGCGCCGAGCCTCGACCAGCTCTCCCTCCGCGTTGACGTAGGTCAGCCTCGCGACCGCATCGGACAGGCAGCCGTTGTTCAGGCCCGAGCCGTGTGTGCCGGTGGCGACCGCGCCGCCCACCGAGATGTGAGGGAGCGAGCCCATGTTGTGCAGTGCCCAACCGCGCGCCTCGAGCCACACGGCGAGTTCGCCGTACCGGGTGCCGGCCCCGATCGTGACGGTGCGTGCGGACTCGTCGAGGATCGCATCGGCCGGGATGCCCGTGACGGTGACGAGCCTCCCAGACGAATCCGCGAGGTCGTTGAAGCTGTGGCGAGTGCCGAGCGCGCGCACTGGGCCGCCGGTCCCGGAGACCGCGTCCTGAACCTCGGCGATCGTGCGGGCCTCGATCAGTTCCGCTGCGGCGAAGACGTGCGTGCCGGCCCAGGTCGCTCCGATGCTCATGGGCCCACCCTAGGCGAGGCGCCCCCACGGCTGCCGGCGTCACTCCCAATGGCCAATGTGACTGATGAGCACCCTGAGACTCACGGGAACGCTTGTGTTTCGCACTGGCCCCACCCGTCACATCGACCATTGGGAAGAGTGGGATTTTCGCAACGGTCCGGTTGCCATTTCCGTGCGTGGAACGAGCCTTTTCGCGTGCATGCGCACCCCCGCACGACGCGTACGCTGGGGAGCGTGCGAACTGAAGCGGATGTGATCGTCGTGGGCGCCGGGCCGGGTGGCTCCGCCGCGGCCCACTATCTGGCCCGCGAGGGGTTCGACGTGATCGCCCTCGAGAAGTCGCACTTCCCCCGCGACAAGGTGTGCGGTGACGGCCTGACTCCACGTGCCGTGCGCGAGCTCGAGCTGATCGGTCTGCCCACTCCCCGCGACGAGGGATGGATCCCCAATTGGGGGCTGCGTATGGTCGGCGGCGGGCACCGCCTCGAGTTCCCGTGGCACGAGCAGGACTCCTTTCCCGACTACGGGTTGTCCCTGCCGCGCGCAAGCTTCGATCACAAACTCGCCGAGCACGCGCGCTTGGCCGGTGCCGACGTGCGCGAGGGCTGGTTCGTGACGGGCGCCACCCGTGATGAGCGCACCGGACGGGTCACCGGCGTGACCGCCAAGCAGACCGACGAGAAGGGCCGCAAGACCGGCGACGAGGTGACCTACACCGCCCCGGTGGTGATCGCCGCCGATGGCGTGAGCGCCCGCCTTGCGCTCGGCCTCGGAATCGAGCGCATGAGCAATCGGCCCATCGGCGTGGCCGTGCGCACCTACTTCGAGACACCTCGCCACGACGAGGAGTGGATGGAGGGTCACCTCGAGATTTGGGACGGCGAGCCCGGCCGCAGCAACCTGCTGCCCGGCTACGGGTGGATCTTCCCGCTCGGCGACGGCACCGCCAACGTGGGGCTCGGCACGCTCAGCCCGAAGGGCAGCCCTTCCAAGCTTGACCACCGTGCGCTGATGGACGGCTGGCTCCGCCACAACACTCCCGGCTGGGGATTCGACGCGGACGCTCCCGTCTCCAAGGTGCAGGGCGCCGCGATCCCGATGGCCTTCAACCGTCAGCCTCACTACGTGCCAGGAATGATGCTCATCGGAGATGCGGGGGGCATGGTCAACCCGTTTAACGGCGAGGGCATCGCGTACGCGATGCAGGCGGCAAGGGCGGCGACCGATGCGATGGTTCAGTGGCGCTCGGCGTCCGGCGAGCTCGCTAAGGAGGCCGCCCTGGTGGGCTATGCACGGCGGATGAAGGAGCAGCTGGGCGGGTACTACTCTCTAGGGCGTGTGTTCGCGCAGCTCATCGCCAACCCCCAGGTCATGAAGGCGTGCACCCGCTACGGACTGCCCCAGCCGACCGTGATGAGGTTTACGCATAAACTGCTGGCAGATGTCTACGAGCCGCGTGGCGGTGACTGGGCCGACAGGCTGCTGTCCGCACTCACGCGCGTCGCCCCGGCGGCGTGAGGTCAGCACCGGAAGGTGAGCAGCAGACGATGAAGGGAATCGACGAGTGAATCCGTACGTGCCGATCGTGGTGATGGTCGTTGTCGCCGCAGCGCTGGCAGTGGCGGGCCTCGTGGTCAGCTCACTCGTGGGCGGTCCCAAGCGGTACAACTCCGCGAAGGTGGACAAGTACGAGTCGGGACTGCAGCCGACCCCCGGAGCAGTCGGCGGCGGGCGCATACCCATCAAGTACTACTTGGTGGCGATGACCTTCATCATCTTCGACATCGAGGTCGTGTTCCTGTTCCCTTGGGCTGTGGCGCACGATGCGCTCGGCTGGTTTGGGCTGATCGCGACCATGACATTCCTCGCCCTCATCACGATTCCGTTCGTGTATGAGTGGCGCCGCGGCGGATTTGAGTGGGACTGACTTATGGGTATTGAAGAGAGCGCACCTCCGTTCATGCTGGGCACGGTCGAGAAGTTCGTCGGCTACATGCGGGCTGGCTCGCTGTGGCCCGCGACGTTCGGACTTGCGTGCTGTGCGATCGAGATGATGGCGACGGGCACGCCCCGGTTCGACATCTCCCGACTGGGCTCCGAGGTGTTTCGTGGGTCGCCGCGCCAGGCGGACATGATGATCGTCGCCGGCCGCGTGTCGAACAAGATGGCACCCATCGTCCGGCAGGTGTATGACCAGATGGCGGAGCCCAAGTGGGTCATCTCCATGGGTGTCTGCGCCTCGTCCGGCGGCATGTTCAACAACTACGCGATCGTGCAGGGGGTCGACCACGTGATCCCCGTAGACATCTACCTGCCGGGCTGCCCCCCGCGCCCGGAGATGCTGCTCTACGCGCTCCTCGAGCTCCAGGAGCAGGTCCGGAACACCCCGATGGGCGCCAACCGCCGCGAGATCGCCGCTGCGGCGGAGTCTGCCGCTCTGAAGGCAACGCCGACCTCGGACCAGAAGGGGCTGCTGCGGTGAGCGACGACAAGCAGCTCGACGCCCTGGCCCCGGATGGCCGGGAGCCCCTGACGCTGATCAACGTCCGCGAGGGCATGTTCGGTGCCCGCGGCGACACATCCGGCTACGACGGTCTGGTGCAGCGGGTGCAGATGCCGGGCGCGACCGAGCGCCCGTACGGAGAGTGGTTCGACGGCGCCGTCGACATCCTCACCGAGCTGCTGGGCGACGCCGCGGACGAGGCCATCGAGTTCGTGGTCGTGGATCGCGGCGAGCTCACGCTCTACATCCAGCGCGACCACCTGCCCGACGTCTGCCGCCACCTGCGCGACGACCAGGACCTGCGCTTCGAAATGTGCCTGGGAGTCTCCGGTGTGCACTACCCGGCGGACAAGGGGCGCGAGTTGCACGCCGTTTACCCACTCCAATCGATCACCCACAACCGCCGCCTGCGGCTCGAGGTCGCGGTCGGCGACGACGATCCCCACATTCCGTCGGTGGTCTCGGTGTACCCCATGAACAACTGGCACGAGCGCGAGACCTGGGACTTCTTTGGGATCATCTTCGATGGCCACCCCTCGCTCGCCCGCATCGAGATGCCGGACGACTGGGTGGGTCACCCCCAGCGCAAGGACTATCCGCTCGGCGGCATCCCCGTCGAGTACAAGGGCGCCGAGATCCCATCGCCCGACGAGCGGAGGCAGTACCGATGAGCACGCAGGCCCCGCACGCACCCCACGCCTTCGTGGAGGATCCCGACGCCCCCGAGTACACCGTCTACGGCTCCGACTGGTCCGACGTGGTCGAAGAGGCCAAGCGACTGGGCCAGCAGCGGATCGTCGTCAACATGGGTCCCCAGCACCCGTCCACGCACGGCGTGCTGCGCGTCATGCTTGAGATCGAGGGCGAGACGGTCACCGAGACCCGTGCGGGCATCGGCTATCTGCACACGGGCATCGAGAAGAACATGGAGTACCGGACGTGGACGCAGGGCGTCACGTTCTGCACCCGCATGGACTACGTCGCGTCGATGGCGCAGGAACTGGTGTACTGCCTGGGCATCGAGAAGCTGCTCGGCATCACCGACGACATCCCCGAGCGGGCCTCCGTCCTGCGCGTGCTGATGATGGAGCTCACCCGGATCGGCAGCCACCTGGTGGCGATCGGCACCGGCGGCAACGAGCTCGGCGCGACCACGATCATGACCACGTCGTTCGTGGGCCGCGAGGAGACCTTCCGCGTCATCGAGGCGATCACCGGGCTGCGCACTAACAACGCGTACATCCGTCCGGGAGGCGTCTCCGTTGGCCTGCCTGAGGGCGGCGTCGACCAGATCCGCGACATGATCCCCAAGGTGCGGGCCAAGCTCGACGAGCTGGTGGCGCTGCAGGCCAAGAACCCCATCCTCCAGGGGCGTCTCAAGGGCGTCGCCGAGCTTAACCTGTCGGCGTGCATGGCGCTGGGCATCACCGGGCCGATCCTGCGCTCGACAGGGCTGCCCTACGATTTGCGCAAGTCCGAGCCGTACTGCGGCTACGAGACGTACGACTTCCAGGTGCCGACGTCTACGGACCAGGACGCCTGGTCGCGCCTGATCCTGCGCATGGAGGAGTGCTACGAGTCGCTCAAGATCGTCGAGCAGTGCGCCGACCGTCTCGAGCAGCTCGGCGACGGGCCGGTCATGGTGGCCGACAAGAAGATCGCGTGGCCAGCGCAATTGGCGCTGGGCCCCGACGGTCAGGGCAACTCCCTTGAGCACATCCGCCACATCATGGGGGAGTCGATGGAAGCGCTCATCCACCACTTCAAGCTCGTGACAGAGGGCTTCGACGTGCCCGCGGGGCAGGTGTACCAGGCCATTGAGGGCCCCAAGGGGCTGCTCGGCGTCCACCTCGTATCCGATGGTGGCACCAAGCCGTGGCGTGCACACTTCCGCGACCCGGGCTTCAACAACCTGCAGGCGCTAGGAATCATGTGCGAGGGCGGTCAGGTGGCCGACGTCGTGGTGGCCATCGCGTCGATCGACATGGTGCTGGGAGGCGTGGACCGATGACCTACGACGTCGAGACACTCGAGCAGCTCGAGAAGGACGCGGCCGACATCCTCGGCCGCTATCCCGTCAAGCGCTCCGGACTGCTGCCGCTGCTGCACCTGGTGCAGTCGGTGGACGGCTACGTGAGCCCCGACGGCATCGCCTTCTGCGCGCGTCAGGTGGACCTCACGAGCGCCGAGGTCAGCGCTGTCGCCACGTTCTACACCCAGTACAAGCGCCGTCCCAACGGCGAGTACCAGGTGGGAGTGTGCACGAACACCCTGTGCGCCGTGATGGGTGGCGACGAGATCTGGCGCCAACTGTCCGAGCGCTGCGGCGTGGGGCACGACGAGACGACCGCCGACGGGCGCATCACTCTCGAGCGCATCGAGTGCAACGCGGCGTGCGACTACGCGCCCGTGATGATGGTCAACTGGGAGTTCTTCGACAACATGACGCCCGACCGCGCGCTGCGCGTTGTGGACGACATCCTCGAGGGCCGAGACGTCAAGCCCACCCGAGGTTCGCACGTGGTCTCTCCGTTCAAGGAGATGTCGCGTGTGCTCGCAGGGTTCGACGACGGGCGCGCGGACGAGGATCAGGGCGTCGGCGAACCGACTGTCGTGGGTCTCAAGGTCGCGCGCGAGCAGGGCTGGGAGGGCTCGAAGTGACAGAACTGACCCCCGTGCTGAGCGCCACCTGGGACGCTGAGCAGTCCTGGAAGCTGAGCACCTACACCGATCACGGCGGCTACGGCGCCCTCAAGAAGGCGCTGGGCATGGAGCCGGCCGACCTCATCGCGGCAGTGAAGGACTCCGGCCTGCGCGGTCGCGGCGGCGCTGGCTTCCCCACCGGCATGAAGTGGGGCTTCCTGCCTCCCGATGACGGACTGCCGCGCTACCTCGTGGTTAACGCCGACGAGTCCGAGCCCGGCACCTGCAAGGACATCCCGACCATGCTGTCGGCCCCGCACCTGCTCGTCGAGGGTGTGGCCATCACATCCTTCGCCATTGGCAGCAACCACGCCTTCATCTACCTGCGCGGCGAGGTGGTGCACGTGTACCGCCGGCTGATGCAAGCCGTGCGCGAGGCCTATGAGGCCGGGCATCTCGGCAAGGACATTCACGGCTCGGGCTACGACCTGGACGTCACGGTCCACGCCGGCGCGGGAGCGTACATCTGCGGCGAGGAGACGGCACTGCTGGACTCGCTGGAGGGCCGCCGCGGTCAGCCGCGCCTCAAGCCCCCGTTCCCGGCCGTCGAGGGCCTGTACGCGCGCCCCACCGTCGTCAACAACGTCGAGTCCATCTCCTCCGTGCCGTCGATCATCGACAAGGGCGTGGAGTGGTTCACAGCGATGGGCACCGAGCGCTCCAAGGGCATGGGCCTGTTCTCGTTGTCGGGCCACGTCACCCGTCCGGGCCAGTACGAGGCTCCCCTCGGCATCACGCTGCGCGAGCTGCTGGAGATGGCCGGCGGCATGCGGAACGGACGGCCGCTCAAGTTCTGGACTCCTGGCGGGTCCTCGACGCCGCTGTTCACCGACGAGCACCTCGACACGCCGCTCGACTACGAGTCGGTGGGCGCGGCGGGCTCGATGCTCGGCACGCGCGCGCTGCAGCTGTTCGACGACACCACCTGCGTGGTGCGCGCCGTGACGCGGTGGACCGAGTTCTACAAGCACGAATCGTGCGGCAAGTGCACGCCCTGCCGCGAAGGCACGTTCTGGCTGGCCCAGATCCTTGAGCGCATCGAGGACGGCCACGGAACCGACGCCGACATCCAGCAGCTGCTCGACACCTGTGACTCGATCCTCGGACGCGCGTTCTGCGCGCTCGGGGACGGTGCCACCAGCTGCATCACCAGTTCCGTGAAGCAGTTCCGCGAGGAGTACGAGCAGCACATCACCGAAGGTGCGTGCCCGTTCGACCACTCTGCATCGGCCCTGTTCGACTACGACTCCGCTCCGGCTCCCGAGGAGGCGCACGCATGACCTCGACCGCGGACAAGGCCACGGCCGAGACCCAGCCGATCGAAACCGTCACCCTCACCATCGATGGCAAGGAGACGACGGTGCCCAAGGGCACCCTGATCATCCGGGCCGCCGAGCAGGTGGGCATCGACATTCCACGATTCTGCGATCACCCGCTGCTGGCCCCGGCCGGCGCGTGCCGGCAGTGTCTCGTGGACGTGGCGGCCCCCGACCGCGAGGGCAACGTCCGAGCGTTCCCCAAGCCGCAGGCGTCGTGCACGATGCAGGCGATGGACGGCATGATCGTGAACACGCAGCACACCTCGGAAGAGGCCAAGGGCGCCCAGGAGGGCGTGATGGAGCTGCTGCTCATCAACCACCCGCTCGACTGCCCGGTGTGCGACAAGGGCGGCGAATGCCCCCTGCAGAACCAGGCGCTCAGTCACGGTCGCTCGGAGTCGCGGTTCATCGACGTGAAGCGCGTGTTCGAGAAGCCGCTGCCGCTCAGCTCGGAGATCCTGCTCGACCGCGAGCGGTGCGTGCTGTGCCAGCGGTGCACGCGATTCTCCAAGGAGATCGCGGGCGACGCATTCATCGACCTGCAGAACCGCGGCGCGATGCAGCAGATCGGCACGTTCGACGAGGACGTGCTCGACTTCGACGGCTACGAGCCCATCGGCGTCGCCGCCGAGGACGAGTCCGGCCGCGCCTTCTCCTCGTACTACTCCGGCAACACGGTGCAGATCTGCCCGGTGGGCGCGCTCACAAGCGCCGCGTACCGATTCCGTTCTCGCCCGTTCGACCTGGTGAGCTCGCCCGGCATCTCCGAGCACGACTCCTCGGGCGCCGCCATCCGCACGGACCACCGCCGCGGAACAATCCTGCGCCGGCTGTCGGACAACGACCCCGTCGTCAACGAGGAGTGGATCACCGACAAGGACCGCTTCGCGTTCTCGTGGCAGAACCTCTCCGACCGCCTGGAGCGCCCGCTGGTGCGTGGCGAGGACGGCGAGCTGCACGAGGCCTCGTGGCCCGACGCGATCGCACGCGCTGCCGCGGGCCTACGAGCCGCAGCCGGACGCACCGGTACCCCTGCCGACAAGAAGGCCAAGGGCGTCGGGGTCCTGCCCGGCGGGCGCATCACCATGGAGGACGCGTACGCCTACCAGAAGTTCGCCCGCGTGGCGCTGGGCACCAACGACGTGGACGTGCGCACCCGCATCGCCTCCGCCGAGGAGCAGGAGTTCCTCGGCGCGGCGGTGGCAGGCTCGGGCATGGGCGTGACCTTCTCTGATCTCGAGAAGGCCCCCACCGTGCTGCTCGCCGGCTTCGAGCCTGAGGACGAGGGCGGCGTGGTGTTCCTCCGCCTGCGCAAGGCGTTGGGCAAGCAGCGCGTGCTCACCGTTGCCCCGTTCCTCTCCCGAGGCGTCGAGAAGCTGGACGCGACGCTGATCGAGGCCATCCCCGGGGGCGAGGGCGCCGCTCTCGCCGCCATCAAGGGCTCGACGGATGCGGCCGAGTCTCTGAAGGCCGAGGGCTCGGTCATCATCGTCGGCGAGCGCCTCGCGGGCTCTCCGGGCGCGCTGTCCGAGGCGTTGCGCCTCGCCAAGCGCACCGGAGCGCGTCTGGTGTGGATCCCGCGCCGCGCCGGAGAGCGTGGAGCCGTCGAGGCGGGAGCCCTGCCCGGGCTGCTTCCGGGCGGCCGCGACGTCACCGCCGCCGCCGCTCGCGACGCCGTTGCCCAGGGCTGGGGAGTCGAATCACTCCCTGAGCAGGCTGGACGCTCGGCTGCCGAGATCATCGCGGCGGCTGCCGCAGGCCAGTTGTCCGGACTCGTCATCGGCGGAGTGACCCCGTCCGACGTCACCGGCGACCTGGGACGCGCTCTCGAGCGCACCGATTTCGTGGTCTCCCTCGAGGTGCGCCGTACCGACGTCACGCGTCACGCCGACGTCGTGCTGCCCGTCGCGCCTCCGTCGGAGAAGCCCGGCACGTTCGTGAACTGGGAGGGCCGGCTGCGCGGATTCGCGACCGCGATCCGCACCGACGCCATCTCCGACCACCGTGCCCTGGACTTCCTCGCACGCGAGCTCGGAGTCGACCTCAAGGTCGGCACTGTCGCGGACGTGAATGAGCAGCTCGCTGAGCTCGGAGCCGCCGGCAAGGGCCAGCGCGTGAGCGCGCCGTCCGTGAAGGCGGCGAAGGCTGCCCGCCCGCAGGGCGGCGAGCTCGTGCTCGCGACGTGGCACCTGATGGTCGACGAGGGCGCCTTGCAAGATGGCGAGCCGTATCTCGCGGGAACCGGCCGCACCGCCGTGGCGCGGTTGTCGCCCGCCACCGCCGAGCGCATCGGCGTCAAGGACGGAGTCGTCACGCTGACCGCCGGGGGACGCGGCTCCATCGAGCTGCCCGTGGTGCTCACTGAGATGGCTGAAGGCGTCGTGTGGGTTCCCACGAAGTCGCCCGGCTCCTGGGTCGCTCAGGAGCTCGGCGTCGAGCCCGGCTCGCTCGTCAGCGTGAAGGGGGGCATCTGATGCTGCGACTGACTGGGGTGAGCGCCGAGGTCGTCGACCCGGCGTCGCTCAGCGTGACGGAGGCCCTGGCCAACGACCCGCTGTGGCTGACCATCGTCAAGGCCGTGCTGATCCTGGTCTTCCTGCTCACCTCCGTGCTGTTCGCGGTGTGGTTCGAGCGCCGCGTGATCGGCCGTCTGCAGGAGCGTCCCGGCCCCAACCGCCACGGCCCCTTCGGCCTGCTGCAGTCCGTCATGGACGCCATGAAGCTGCTGTTCAAGGAGGACATCACCGTCCGCGCCGCGGACAAGGTGCTCTACATCATCGCGCCCATGATCTCCGTGTTCTGTGCGCTGCTGATCTTCGCGGTGATCCCGTTCGGACCGGTTACCGAGATCCCCTTTACCGATATCGTCACGCCGCTGCAGCTGACCGACTTCCCGGTGGCGGTGCTCTTCATCCTCGCGTGCGCCGCTCTCGGGGTGTACGGAATCGTGCTCGGTGGCTGGGCATCCGGATCGACGTACCCGCTGATGGGCTCCATCCGCTCGACCGCCCAGGTGATCTCGTACGAGCTCGCGATGGGGCTGTCGCTCGTCACCGTCTTTCTGCTCTCGGGAACCATGTCCACCAGCGGGATCGTCGAGGCGCAAGCCGACCGATGGTGGATCTGGCCGCTGTTCCCCGCGTTCATCCTGTACGTGATCTCGATGGTCGGGGAGACTAACCGCCTCCCGTTCGACCTTCCCGAGGCCGAGGGCGAGCTGGTCGCGGGGTTCATGACGGAGTATTCGTCCATGAAGTTCGCCTGGTTCTTCCTCGCGGAGTACATGAACATGATCAACGTGTCCGCCGTCGCGGCCACGCTGTTCATGGGTGGGTGGCAGGCACCCTGGCCGCAGTCGTGGGCCGGAGCGGAGTTCCTGAACTCGGGGATCATGCCGCCCATCTGGCTGATCCTCAAGATCTGGCTGCTGATGTTCGTGTTCGTGTGGATCCGCGGCTCGGTGCTGCGCTTCCGCTACGACCAGTTCATGAAGCTGGGCTGGAAGGTCCTCATCCCCGTGGGGCTCGGCTGGCTCGTGTTCTTCTCCGTGGGTCGCGCCGCGTTCGACGCGTGGAACCGTGACCTGAATGTGTACGATGCGGTCGCCGGCCTGATAGCCGTCCTGCTCACCGTCGCGGTGATCAGCTTCATCAAGGGAGAGCCTGTCGAACGGCAGGAGCCCGAGCGCGAGGAGCTCGACGCCTTCTCCGGCGGCTTCCCCGTGCCACCGTTGCCCCACCAGACCCTGCCCCCGTCACCTCGCTCCGGCCGTACGGTCGAGGCGCGCACCGGCGGCACAGAGAGCGAAGGAGGCGAGCAATGACCGAGAACGACGACGTCTGGAAGGTCAATCGCGAGCGGGACGGCGAGGCCCAGCGCTTCGAGTCCAACTTCCCCGAGCCCGGTGCGATCGGTCGCGCCTTCGCGCCCGTCGCCGGGTTCGGCGTGACGATGCGGAACTTCTTCCGTCCTACCGTCACTGAGCAGTACCCGGACAAGAAGACCCCGGCCATGCCCCGCTACCACGGCCGCCACCAGCTCAACCGCTATGCGGATGGGCTCGAGAAGTGCATCGGCTGCGAGCTGTGCGCGTGGGCATGCCCGGCAGACGCGATCTATGTCGAGGGCGACTCCAACAGCGAGGACGCGCAGTACTCGCCGGGCGAACGCTACGGCCGCGTCTACCAGATCAACTACCTGCGGTGCATCTTCTGCGGGCTGTGCATCGAGGCCTGCCCCACGCGCGCCCTCACGATGACCAACGAGTACGAGCTCGCGGGTCCCACCCGTGAGGGACTCATCTACGAGAAGCAGGACCTGCTCGCGCCGATGCAGGACGCGATGCTGGCCGCGCCGCACCCGATGGTCCCGGACACCGAGGACGACGACTACTACCGCGGTGATGTGACCCAGGTGGTGGACGCTCAGGTCGAGTGGGTGCGGGAGCGCCGTCCCGACGACCCGACGTTGCCCGAGAACCGCGACGCCGAGCACGCGGAGGCACACCGTGGTTAACGAGGTGCTGTTCTGGGTGGTCGCCGCGCTCACCGTGGTCCCCGCTCTGTCCCTGCTGTTCGCGCGCCGGCCCGCGCACATCGCGATGTCGATCGTGCTGGTGATGGTGGGTCTCGCTGCCGCGTACGTGGGTCTCGACGCCCCGTTCCTCGGGGTGGTGCAAATCGTCGTCTACACCGGTGCGGTCATGATGATGTTCCTGTTCGTGCTCATGCTTGTCGGCGTGGACGAGCGCGAGGACCTCAAGGAGACCATCACCGGCCAGCGCTGGATCGCGTTCTTCGCGGCCGGCGGCCTGGCCCTGCTGCTGGTCTCCGTGGTGGGACGCGTGACGATCGAGCCCGCGCCCCGCGGCGTGGTCGGCAATCCGGAAGAGATCGCCATGGTGCTGTTCGGCGAGTACGTGCTTGTGATGGAGGTGCTCGGCGCGCTGCTGATCACCGCGGCCGTGGGAGCGCTCGTGATGACGCACACCCCGCGCCTGACCCCGCGTCGCACCCAGACCGAGCTGCAGGCGGCACGCGTGCTCGCGGGCGCCGACCCGGTCAACAAGCCCATGCCCGGAGTCTTCGCGCGCAGCAACGCGCTCGACGCGCCCGCCATCGACCCCGAGGGCAACCCCATCGAGCACTCCGTCTCGCGTGTGCTCGAGGTACGCAACCAGATGGCCGAGGGCACGGAGTTTCGCGAGCGGCTCGAGAACACCAACAACCCCGAGGACTACCAGCGCCCATCCGGCGCCCCGTCCGGCGATGCTGACGACCGTAAAGGCCGCCGCGAAGGACGGGACGAGGAGGGCGCACAGTGAACCCAATGAACTACGTGATCCTCGCGTCGATCCTGTTCGCGATAGGCTCCGCCGCGGTGCTGTTGCGCCGCAACGCCATTGTGGCGTTCATGGGCGTCGAGCTCATGCTGAATGCGGCGAACCTGGCTCTGGTCGCGTTCGCCCGCATCCACAACCAGCTCGACGGCCAGGTCATGGCGTTCTTCGTGATGGTGGTCGCAGCAGCCGAGGTGGTGGTGGGACTTGCGATCATCATCGCGGTGTTCCGTGCCCGCCAGTCCATTTCGCTCGATGAACCCGCAGAGCTGAAGGGGTAGCGCATGCTGTCTGTGACCTGGCTGCTCATTGCCGTGCCCCTCGTCAGTGCCTTCGTGCTGCTCCTCGCCGGCCGCCGCGCCGATGCTTGGGGCCACTGGGTAGGCGTCGCCGCCTCCGGCGGCGCGTTCCTCATCGGCCTCGTTGCCTTTCTTCAGATGCTCGGTCAGCCGGCCGATGCGCGCTCGACCAGCGTTCATTTGTTCTCCTGGATCCCCGGCAGTGAGCTGAACCTCGACGCCGGGCTGCTGGTGGACCCCCTGTCGATCACGTTCGTGCTGCTCATCACGTTCGTCGGCACGCTCATCCACGTGTACTCGGTCGCGTACATGGAGACCGACCCGGACCGTCGCCGGTTCTTCGCGTACCTGAACCTGTTCATCGCCGCGATGCTGCTGCTCGTGCTCGCTGACTCGTTCCTGCTGCTGTTCGTGGGCTGGGAGGGCGTGGGTCTCGCCTCGTACTTGCTGATCGGCTTCTGGAACCAGCGCAACGACTACGCGACCGCCGCGAACAAGGCATTCGTCGTCAACCGCATCGGCGACATCGGGCTCATCATCGCGATGGGCCTGATGTTCTCGTACTTCGGCGCCGTGGACTTCGCGACAGTGTTCGCTGCGGCACCCGAGGCCAGCGCCGCGCAACTGACGGCCATTGGCCTCATGCTGCTGCTGGCGGCCTGCGGAAAGTCTGCGCAGTTCCCGCTGCAATCCTGGCTGGGTGACGCGATGGCCGGCCCCACGCCGGTTTCCGCGCTGATCCACGCCGCGACCATGGTGACGGCCGGCGTGTACCTCATCGTGCGCTCCGCGCCGATCTTCAACGGCGCGCCCGATGCGCAGGTGGTGGTCGCATTGGTCGGCGCCGTGACGCTCATCATGGGTGCCCTCATCGGTATGGCGAAGGACGACATCAAGAAGGCGCTGGCTGCCTCGACCATGTCCCAGATCGGCTACATGATGCTCGCGGCGGGGCTCGGCCCCATCGGCTACGCTTTCGCGATCTTCCACCTCGTGACACACGGCTTCTTCAAGGCCGGCATGTTCCTGGGCGCCGGATCCGTCATGCACGCCATGGACAATCAGGTCGACATGCGCCGCTTCGGCGCCCTGCGTGGCGCCATGACAGTGACCTGGGTGACGTTCGGCCTGGGCTGGCTCGCGATCCTCGGCCTGCCGCCGTTCTCCGGCTTCTACTCCAAGGACAAGATCATCGAGGCGGCGTTCGTGGGAGAGGGCTGGCAGCCCTGGGTGCTCGGTGGGGCGGCGCTGATCGGTGCAGGGCTCACCGCGTTCTACATGTCGCGACTGTTCTTCATGACGTTCCACGGCAAGGCCCGGTGGACGGACGAACAGCACCCGCACGAGAGCCCCGCTCTCATGACGGTGCCGATGATCATCCTCGCCGTCGGCTCCGCGTTCCTCGGGCTGATCCTCGCCTCGGGCGACCGCTTCACGCACTGGCTTGAGCCCGTGACCGGACCCGCCGACCACCACGAGCCCGTCCTGCCCGTGCCGGTGCTGATCGCAGCGACGCTGATCCTCGTGATCGCGGGCGTCGCCCTGGCGTGGCTCAAGTACGGTCGCCGGCCCGTTGCCGAAGACGGCTCCGCGGCGTCGCTCGCGACCATCACGGCGCGCAACGACTTCTTCCAGGATTCGGTCAACCGCGCGGCGCTGCAGCGTCCCGGTCAGCACCTCACCCGCACCCTGGTGTACCTGGACGCGACCGTCGTCGACGGCGCCGTCAACAAGCAGGCGCGCGGCTGGGCCGGTCTGGGCGAGGCCTCGCGCCGCCTGCAGAACGGCCAGGTGCGCTCGTACGCAGCGACCATGCTCGTCGGTCTCGTGATTGTCGCTCTCATCATCGTTGTGGGAGGTCTGTAAGTGTTCCCGTTCCTGACCATCCTGGTCGCGGTTCCCGCCGTAGGTGCCGTGCTGCTGTGGGCCTTGCCCGCATCGGCGCGCGGCCGCGCGCGGGAGATCGCGCTCGCCGTCACCGGCCTCGAGCTCGCGATCTTCGCCGTCATGGCGCTGCAGTTCGACAAGACCGACGCGGGGGCCTTCCAGTTCTCCGAGGTCTACTCGTGGATCCCGCAGATCGGCACCAGCTGGGCGCTCGGCGTCAACGGCCTGGGACTCCTGATGATCGCGCTGTCGGTGATCCTCACCCCGCTGGCGATCCTGGCCGCGTGGCGAGAGGACACCGACGACTCGCGACGCCGGCACTACCTGGCGCTGATCCTGCTCAGTCTCGCGTTCATGGTGGGCATCTTCGCTGCGCGGGACGTGTTCCTGTTCTACGTGCTGTTCGAGGCGATGCTGATCCCGATCTACTTCATGATCGGCGGATTCGGTGGCGTCCAGCGTCGCTACGCCGCGGTGAAGTTCCTGCTGTACTCGCTCGCGGGCGGGCTCGTCATGCTCGTCGCGGTCGTGGCCCTGTACTTCGTGGGCCCCGGCGGCGAGCAGGCGTTCCTCACCGACAACCTCACCGGGCTGGACCTGCCCGTGAACGCCGAGCGGCTGATGTTCCTGGCGTTCTTCTTCGCCTTCGCGATCAAGGCCCCCATGGTGCCGCTGCACACGTGGCTGCCCGACGTCGCCGAGTCCGCTCGCGCGGGAACCACGGCGCTGCTCGTGGCGGTGCTCGACAAGATCGGTACCTTCGGCATGATCACGCTGTGCCTCGCGCTGTTCCCGAACGCGTCCCGCTGGGCCGCTCCGGTGATCATCGTGCTGGCCGTGATCTCCGTCGTTTACGGCGCCCTGCTCGCTATCGGCCAGCGGAACATGTTCCGCCTGGTCGCCTTCACCTCCGTCAGCCACTTCGGCGTCATGGTCCTCGGGATCTTTGCGTTCCAGGTGACCTCGATCGAGGGCGCGGCGTTCTACATGTTCAACCACGGACTCTCGACCGGCGCGCTGTTCCTGCTCGTGGGCTTCTTGGTCGCGCGCTACGGGACGGCCGACGTCGAGGCGTACGGCGGTCTGCAGAAGGTGGTGCCGGTGTTCGCCGGCACCTTCCTCATCGTGGGCCTGTCCGCGCTGTCGCTACCGGGCCTGTCGCCGTTCGTTTCCGAGATCATGGTCTTCATCGGCGCCTTCCCGGTCGCCGCCGCTGCGGTGATCGTGTCCGCGGTGTCGGTCGTGCTCGCGGCGCTGTACATCCTGCTGACGTACAAGAAGGTGTTCACCGGCCCGGCCCGGCCAGAGCTGGGAGCGGCGCGCGAGCTGTCGACCCGCGAGCGACTGGTCACCTGGCCACTTGTGGCGCTCATGCTGCTGCTGGGCTTCCTGCCGGGGATCGCCATCGACTACCTGAGCGAGCCCGCAGCTGATGCGGTCGCCCAGGTCACCATCGAGGAGGCCGGCGCGTGAACTTCGTGACCCCCGAGATCGCATGGGCGCCGTTGGTGCCGATCCTGATCGTGCTCGGCGCCGCATCGGCCGCCATCCTCATCGAGGCCTTCATCCGCACCCCCGCGACCCGCCGCACGGTCCAGTTCGTGGTGTCGCTGTTCGCCCTCGCCGCAGCTCTGGGCTACGTGGCAGTGCAGTGGGCGATGCTCGACGGGGCCGGCACCGTAGTGATGGACCAGATGATCACCGTGGACCGTCAGGCACTCGCGTGGCAGTCGATGATCCTCGTGTTCGGCATCCTCGGCGTGATCCTGTTCGCCGCCCGCACCCGCGCCGGCGAGGAGGCTTTCACCCCGCTGGGCTCCACGGCCCCGGGCTCGCTCGAGGAGACGCTCGCGCGCCGCAAGGGATTCCAGCTCACCGAGGTCTTCCCGCTCGGCCTGTTCGCGGTGGGCGGCATGATGCTGTTCACGTCGGTCACCGACTACATCTTCTTGTTCGTGGCGCTCGAGGTGCTCTCGCTGCCGCTGTACATCCTGGTCGCGTTGTCGCGCCGCCGTCGCCTGCTGTCGCAGGAGGCCGCGCTCAAGTACTTCCTGCTTGGCGCGTTCTCGTCTGCGATCTTCCTGTTCGGCGCGGCCCTCGTCTACGGCGCGACGACGTTCACGTCGTACGCGGCTGTCGCATCCGTCATCGAGCAGACGGGCGATCGCGACCCGATCCTCATCACCGGAGCGGTGATGATCGTCGTGGGCCTGCTGTTCAAGATCGGCGCCGTGCCGTTCCACTCGTGGACCCCGGACGCCTATCAGGGCGCGCCCACCCCCGTGACGGGCTTCATGGCCGCGGCGACCAAGGCGGCGGCCACCGCGGCGTTGCTGCGCATCATGTACACGTCCCTGCACCCCCTCGAGTGGGAGCTCAGCTGGTTGTTCTGGGCGGCGGCTATCGCCTCGATGGCGCTCGGCACCGTGCTCGCGCTGGTGCAGACCGATGTCAAGCGCATGCTCGCCTACTCGTCGGTCGCTCACGCCGGGTTCATCCTGGTCGCCTTCGCCGGTCTCGAGGGCGAGGCGCTCAGCGCGCTGCCGTTCTACCTGCTCGCGTACGGTCTGGCGTCGATCGGAGCGTTCGCGGTAGTGACGCAGGTCCGGGAGCGCACCGAGGACGGTGCCGTGGGCGCCGAGGCGGTCCGGCTTGGCCAGTGGGCGGGGCTTGGCAAGCGTTCGCCGCTGCTCGCGGGCGCGATGAGCCTGTTCCTGCTGTCGTTCGCGGGCATCCCGCTCACCGCCGGGTTCGTCGGCAAGTTCGAGGCGTTCTCCGCAGCGATCGCAGGCGACGCTTGGCCGCTAGTGCTGATCGCGGTGCTCGCCTCTGCGGTCGCGGCGTTCTTCTACGTACGCCTGGTCGTGCTGATGTTCCTTACCGACGTGCCGGAGGGCGCGGAGCAGAACATCGACGTAGACGACAGCCCGCTCGCCAGGATCGTGATCTGGGTCACCGCGGTGGCCACCGTGCTGCTCGGAGTCCTGCCCGCGCCGGTGCTCGGACTGTTCGAAGACGCCGCCGTGCTCTTGGTCTCGCTGGGGGCGTGATCATATGGCGCTGCCGCTAGGCTCACAGGCGCTCGAGGCCGCGCTCACCCCGCGACTCGCGATCGTCGAGGAGCGCTTGCGCGACGCCGTTGCTCAGTCGGACCGGCTCGCGCACGCGACGTCCCGCCATCTCGTGGACGCGGGCGGCAAGCGGCTGCGCCCCATGCTGACGCTGCTGACCGCTCAACTCGGCGACGGCACGCGCCCCGAGGTGGTCGATGCCGCCGTGGTCGTGGAGCTGACCCACCTCGCGACGCTCTATCACGACGACGTCATGGACTCCGCGCCCACCAGGCGCGGGGCTCCGGCCGCGCACGAGGTGTGGGGCAACTCCGTGGCCATCCTCACGGGCGATCTGCTGTTCGCGCGCGCGTCGCGAGTGGTCGCGGGGCTCGGCCCCGAGGCCGTGCGCATCCAGGCCGAGACCTTCGAGCGGCTGTGCCTCGGCCAGCTTCACGAGACCGTGGGTCCGGACGACGGAGAAGACGCGGCCACGCACTACCTGCAGGTGCTCGCTGACAAGACCGGGTCGCTGATCGCGACCTCGGCGATGTTCGGTGCCAAGTTCGCCGGTTGCGACGTGCGCACGGTCGAGGCCGTCACCCGCTACGGCGAGTTGGCGGGCGTCGCGTTCCAGTTGGCCGACGACGTCATCGACGTGCGCTCCGATGCGGAGACCACCGGCAAGACCCCAGGCACCGACCTCCGCGAGGGCGTGCCGACCATGCCGGTCCTGCTGTTGCGCCAACGCGTGGCCGAGGGCAGGGGAACCGATGCGGATGCGGACGTGCTCGCGGCGATCGACGGCGACCTCAGCGGCGACGATGCGCTGGCCCAGGCTGTGGTCGCGCTGCGCGGGCACGAGGTCGTCGAAGAGACCAGCAGGCTGGCTCATGAGTGGGCAGAGCGCGCCAAGGATTCGATCGACTGCCTGCCCGAGGGCGACGTGCGCGACGCGCTGCTGACCTTCGCAGACGCCCTGGTGGCGCGCGCCTCTTAGGCCCGCCCGCGCATCGGCCGCCACCCGCACCGTCCCGAACATCCGCGCCCGCGACACGCGGAAGCCCGGCGTCCGGCGCGCGTTCGTATGGGGTGTCGCGCCGTGGGATGTTCGGGGAGGTACCCGCGCTGCGGCTGCCAATAGTGGTTCGTACTCTCGGCCCTGGCCGCCCCAACGGTTCGCCCACCGGCTCCGTTTGGCAGGGTAGAGAGCACTTGGAGGGGAGAGCCGATGTCGTCTTGGGAGCCGCTGGTCGAGCAGCTGGTGCGGGAGCGTGGTCCGCGGTTGACCGCGTACGCCGCGCTGCTGGTGGGGCGCGACGGTGACGCGGACGACCTGGTGCACGATGCGCTGGTCAAAGTGTTCTCCAAGCGGCGCCGCCTCGCCAACGTGAACGAGGCCGAGGCGTACGTGCGCTCCGCCATGCCGAGCATCGTCATTGACCGTGCCCGCAGCGCCGCGAGGCGGCGGCGAGCGGTGAGTCGCGCCTTTGAGCGCGCGCCGGCCCGCGCCGACCTGGATGCGGGCCTCGACGTACGGCGCGCCCTGCGCGAGTTGTCGCCGCGCGAACAGGTGTGCGTGGTGCTGCGGTTCTTCGATGACTTGACGGTGCCCCAGATCGCGGCCCGGCTGGGGCTCGCGGACGGCACCGTCAAGCGCTATCTGCATGACGCGACCGCCACCTTGGCGCCGCTGCTCGATGTGACCGAGAACTGGGATGACAGGCCGGTGACCGCAGACGTGGTTGCGGTCGACGAAAGGGGACGATGATGCGAGAACTGCGAGATGTGATCCACGAGGCATATGCCCGGCATGCTCGTGCGCTGGGCGACGGTGGCGCGGACAGCGCTTCCGTCACCGCGCTCGACGACATTCGTCGGCGGCGCACCCGGCGCTCGGCGGTCGCCATCGGCGGGGCCGCTGCGGCCTCTGGCGCGATCGCCTTTGCGGCCATCGCGATGCCCGCGACTCTCGACGACGGGGCGACCGTCGCGGCGCCGGCGCCCGGGAGCGGCGCCCCGGCGTGGTGCTATCTCGAGGACTATCCCGCGCCCAATCCCGAGGCCTTCGGCCCCGCCGGCTTCGAGGGTCGCGTGTACGCCGACTACGAGGACGAAAGCTTCGTGTTCGTGTCCCCCGAGGGCGAGGTGCAGCGCATGGAGCGCAACGACGACGGAATCTACGAGGCGCTGAAGTCGGACGGCCGCACCGTCACCCTGATGGGCGAGGACGGCCCGGGGGTCGCTTCTTACGCTCACCTGGCGATCGACTACTTCGACAATGGCGGCGCCGGGGGAGCGGCATACCTCACCGACCCCGAGGGGCCACGCCTGGGCTATGAGTGGACCACCGTGGCGCCGAACGATGCTCCTTCGTGGGTCGATCCCCAGCTGCTGATGGAAGTACACACGGGCACTCTCGGGTTCAGTGCCACCGGCCTCGAGCCGGCCGTCGCCGGGGCCGATGCGGTGGTCGAGTCGGTCATCCGCTACGACGACGGCACTGAAGAGGTGGTACGCATCGGGCGCGGCGAGCCGGGGCCGGGCATCCGCGGGTACGACGGCCTGCAGAGCGCCTCCATTCGAGCGACGCTTCCCGGCGGCGAGAGTTACGAGATCACGTCGCACTACGACGCCTCGCAGACCTACGAGCAGGCGTGCGGGGTATCGGTCCCGATCCTCGCCGACGACACCCGCGAGGACGACGACTCCGGTCCCGTGTCCGAACCGGGCAACTACGTCGCCGGGCCGTACCTCGAGGGACCGGAGTCGTCGACCTTCCAGTGCCTCGCGCCCGTGCCAGACGAACTGATCGCGGAGCCCACCAGGCTCGAGCGGCAGACTGGCAAGTACTACGACCGCGACGAGGCCGGCATCGAGTTCGACTTCGGCGAGGGCGGCTATGTCCTGGGCGCACCCGAGAAGTACTTCGAAGGCGTCGAGTGGCAGGGACGGATGCACTCCGGATGGACCAGCACGTCCTTCGAGCGTTCCGGGCAGATCGAGGGCAATGTGGTCTACGAGGCGCTGATCTGGGTCGACGAGGACGGTGTGATCGTCGCGCACCAACAGCACTACACGCCCGAGGACGAAGGCCTCACCTTCGGCCCCGGCCAGGACGACCTCTACCCCATCCCCGGCTCTCAGAACGGCGATCGCCTGTGGTACATCGGCGATACGTCGGACCTGGCCCTGCCGTGCGAGGGCGTCGATCCAAGCGAGGTCGAGGACGCGGAGGTCGGCCTTATATGGGGCTATGGCCCGAGCGCCGACGACATGCGCTGGTCCGTTTTGTTCCCTGAAAGGGGCTAGACCGGTTCGGCGGGCTCGACAACGGCCTCGCGCCGGGGCCGGGCCCGCCAGCCGTCGACGGTCAGCACCACGAGGGCGACCCACACGAGGATGAAGCCGATCCACCGGCTCGCCGGCATGGGCTCGCCGAAGTGCCACACGGCGAGGACGAACATCAGCGTGGGCGCGATGTACTGCAGCAGGCCCGTCACATACAGCGGCAGGCGGCGGGCACCGGCCGCGAAGAGCAGCAGCGCGCCTGCCGTGAACGCGCCGGTCGACCACAGCAGCACGTCGTGGCCGATTCCCAGCCCGGGCTCCCCGCGCGCCAAGAAAGTAGCCTGGCCGGACTGGTGGATCCACACGATCGCGGCCACCGCGACCGGCACCAGGATGGCCGTCTCGACCGTGAGTCCCGTGACGGCGTCGACCTTGCCTCCCACGCGCTTCTTGATGAGCCCGTACAGGCCGAACGACGTGGCGAGCACGAGTGCGATCCACGGGAACTCGCCGAGCCCGAAGCCGATCACGAGCACCGCCACCACCGCGATGCCGATCGCGACCAACTGCAGACGCCGCAGCCGCTCGCCGAGGAACACGACTCCGAGCGCCACGGTGAACAGCGGATTGATGTAGTACCCGAGCGCGGCCGAGTTCACATGATCGGTCACGACCGCGTACACGTAGATGAGCCAGTTGACCGCAATGAACACGGCGGCCGCTCCCAGGATGAGCAGCGTGCGGCGGTCGGTCACCGCGGCCTTGAGCCGCGCCCAGCCACCCATGACGGCCACGATCGCGGCGCACACCAGCACGGACCACAGCGCCCGGTGCGCGGTGATCTCGACCGCGCCCGCGGGCTCGAGAGCGTGCATCAGCAGGGGGAAGCCGCCCCACATCAGGTACGCGCCGGCGCCGAAGGCGAGGCCGGACCTGCTCAGGGATTCGCTCACTGGGCGATTGTGCCACCGCAGCGAGGGACGACCGGCCGATGCGCGGGCTGGCCGCCCGCGCGGGTGCCAGTCGGGCATGCGCTGGCACCCCGCGGGGTTAGGTCAGCGTGCGCCTCATCAGCACCCGCGGCTTGCCGCCGCCCTTGGACGCGGTGTCGGCAGCCTTGGCGAAGCCGTGTCGCTCGAACAGCGAACGGGTGCCCACGTACGCGGACGCCACGTCGATGCGGGCACCCTCCGTGTCCGCGGGATACCCCTCGACGATGGTCGCCCCGCGGGAGCGCGCGTAGTCGACGGCTCCGTCGAGGAGTAGTCCGGCCAGGCCCTGCCGGCGGTGGCCGGCCTTCACGACGAAGCACACCACCGACCACACGGGCTCGTCGTCGAGCGCGGGGATCACGCGCGATTGAACCAGTCGGTGATAGTTGGCGCGGGGAGAGACCGAGCACCAGCCCACCGGCTCCTCGTCCCGGTAGGCGAGCACGCCCGGCGGGATGTCCTCCCCGCACAACTCGTAAAGGGTGTCCGCGCGGGCCCGTGCGGGCTGGTTCTTGATGCGCGGGTCACCCGCGCTGAGGCGCATCGCGAGGCACCAGCACGACGGGGTGTCGAGACTTTTGGGCCCCAGAATGGCGCGGACGTCATCCCAGCGTTGCTGGTTCGCGGGGACAACCGTGACCGCGCCCGTGCCCGTGCCCGTGTCGTCCCTCATGCGACCACCCTAGGGCGGACCCACGACACGGGCGCGGGCCTTCCGCTACTCGGCTGCGGCGAGCCGCCTCATTCCGCAGCGGCAATCCACGCCAGCATGGCGGCGCGGGAGTTCCCGTCGTCGATCCCGTCGTCGGACAGGTCGACGGCCTCGTCCCACGCGGCTGCTGCCTGCTCTGGGCCGGCGAGTGCTTGGTACATCAGCAGGTAGTCGCCGAACGGGACGTCGTAGCCGCCGGGGGCCGCAGACTCGATCGATCGCAGCGCCGTCTCGATCGCCGCATCGTCCTCAGGAGCGAGGTGCTGCTGGACGGGCGCCATCGGGATCAACTCGATGCCGAGCATCGCGCTCGGCTCGGCGCTGAACCACGTCGAGTGCTCGCGCTTGCCGCCCCACTGGAGAGCCACGATGTCGTGGTCGTACTCGTCGAATCCCTCAAGGTTCGGCCGCAGCCACCGGTTGACGGCGGCGTCCGCCTCTGCGGACAGGCCCCACCGTGCGGTGTCGGCGAGCGCCTTGTCGCCACGGGCCTGGGCCCAGGCGGCGACCCCGTTCCACGCGAGCACAGCCTCCGAGCTGGACTCCTGATTGTTACCGTCGCCGAAGGGCGCGAAGCCGCTCGCCCACGAGTGGCCCGCGAAGGGGTCGAAGGCGCGCAGGGTGGGGAACGCCTCGGCATCGGTGGGGCTGGCGATATCGGCGGCCACGAGGTCCATCACCGGCGCGAGGGCATCCTCGAGGGACGGGTCGCGCTCGAGTGCGACCGCGGCGGCGTTCAGCAGGTAGCCGTAGTGGAAGTGGTGGTCGTTGAACTCCTCCGAGCCGAACGCGGTCTCGAGACCCACGACGCCGCGCAACTGGTCGTCATACTCGAAGCACTTCTCGGAGCGGCGCTCGCAGCCGGCGGGGTCGGCCCAGGCGAGGAGCTCGTCGGACAGGGCGGCCGCGAATTCGTCGGCCAGTTCCGTCTCGCCCACCGCGTCCGCGGTGTTCACGAGCATGGCGTGACGGTGCAGCGCCTTGGACCCGAAGTACGTGTCCACGGGGAACGTCGGCTCGACCTGTGCCTCGGCCTCGAGGGCCGCGACGATCTCGGCGCGGCGCTCGTCCGTGATGTCGCCGAGGTCAAGATCGAGATCGGGCTCGACCGCGGGCACGGACCAGGCGACTGTCGACGCCGAGCACGCGGCGAGTTCGCCGTTGATGGAGGGGTAAGTGCCCAGATCGCACTCGAGGCCGTCGGCGCGCTCCCGCGGGACCGCCACGAGAGTGGGCCGGTCTTCGGGCGCGTAGGTCAGTGCGGTCGTCGCGGCGTCGCCGTCGATCGAGTAGTTGACGTCGACGCCGTCGACAGGGGCGCCCACCGCAGCCGCGACGCTCGCGGCGTCGCCGCCGTCAGGGACTGCGAACATTTGCACGTGGTCTCCTGCGGACAGGGTGACCGTCGAGCCTTCGACGGTGGCGCTCTCGGACGTGATGCCGTAGGTGCGTCCGCCGGCATCCATGGTCCATACGCCGTCGCCAGCCTCGGCTGGCGCGGGTGCGACCGTGAGGGTGAGGTCCTCCGTCGCGGTGACGCCCACGACGGGGGAACCCGCGGCGAGGTTGACTGCCGCGTCGCCGTACTCCAGGGTGACGGCGACGCTGTCGGCGGCGGTCGCGACCGGGAGGCCCGTCGCGCCCTCGACGGTGACCGTCACGTCGCTCGAGGCCGGGCCCAGGATCGTGTCCGGGCTGGCCGACACCTGAGGCACGCCCCAGGCAAAGCCGCCGTCGGTCGACGCGAACGACAGGGGCGCGGGGAACGCCACGAACGGCTGGTCGCCGAACACCAGGCCGGAGTACCAGCGGTTGGTCGGCGGCACCAACCCGTCAGCAACGCGCGCCGTCGCGGCGGACTCGCCGCCGCGGGTGGGCAGCACAGAAGGGTCTGCCGTTGCCGGCGCCGCGACCTCGTCGCTTCCAGGAGCGACGAGGCCGCCCGCCTCGGGAGGCATGGACTCGGCGCTGGCGCTGGCGCTTGCTTCGGGGGTGCCGCCGTTCTGGCCCTCGGCGCCGCCGTCGCAGCCCGTAAGGGCGACGAGGGCACCGGTCATGGCCGCGGTGGCCCAGAGGTGTCGTCTCATGTCATAGTCCGATCTGTTCGAGGAAGTCTGTGGCGGCATCGCGGAGCCCGGCGAGGGGCCCGTCATCGCGAAGGTCGACGGTGGCGGTGACGGGAGTGCCGGGTGCCGTGAGGCCAGCCGGGTCGCTCTGCGTGATCTCTTCCGAGTCCACGCGCACGAAGGCGCGAGCCGCGCCTTCTTCAGTAGCGACCTCGATCTCTTCGACCGAGCCGGTCACCGTAGTGCGGTCCGGCAGTCGAACCTCGACGGGAGCGCCGAGCTGAAGGCGGTCGAAGTCGCGCGGCGTGAGGACGAAGTCGGCGCTGACGTAGAGCGAGTCTTCCTCATACACCTGCGCCACGATTCCGCCCGCTGGCACGTATCCGCCCACGGCGGTGGGGACCTCGGCGATCGTGCCGTAGGTGCTCGCGCTGACGGTCCAAAGCGGGCTGAACTCCTCGTCGGAGTCGCCCTCTGGCTCCGCCCCGGAGCTCGATGCAGAGGTGTCGGCAGAGGGCTCGGCGGACGGCGCGTCGAGCGTCGCCTCAGCCTCGCGCTCTTCGGCCTCAGCCTCGCGCTCTTCTGCCTCGGCCTCTCGCTCGAGGTCCTGCTGACGCGCCAGGCTGTCGATCGTGAAGAGCGCGTCGCCCTCCGCCACGGCTTCGCCCTCCTCGGCGTGCTGCTCGACGATCTTGCCGCCGTAGTCGGTGCCCACTGGGAGCCTGGTCGCGGTGATGACGGCGCTCTCCGACGCGGCGGTGGACTCGCGCTCGGTGTAGATGAACGTGAATGCGGCGATGATCACGAAGACGCCGATCATGCCGAACAGCAGCTTGAAGCGGGTGGCCCAGGTCATGAGGTCTCCTTTTCCAGGGTGGCGGACCCGTTGCCCCAGACAGGGGCGAACGGCCGCGTCGGGGGACGCGCGACTACCGTGCGGGTATCGCGCTCGACAGGGGAGCGGGTCGAGGCGGGAGTGGACGGTTCGCGTCCCTCACGCGCGGCCGCGACGAGGAACGTTCCGAGAATGATCGTGTTCGTGACGTTCCACGCTGTCGCGAGAGAGAGCGTCCCGTTGCCGACGTCCCTAATGATGCCGACCGCGGAGGTCAGCAGCAGGAACGTGAAGATCAGCACCTGCGGGACGATGAAGTTGAACGGCGACCCGCTCTTCGCCGTTCCCGTGGCCTGCCAGCCCACATCCTTGCCCCGCAGCGCGTTCGCGAGGGCCTTGACGTAGATCGGGAACGACACCGCAGCCAGAGTCAGCGTCTGCCACCGGAACGATCCGAGCGTGTACCAGGCGAACAGGATCTGTAGCGCATAGAAGCCGGCGTAGTACAGCAGCCAGGTCAGCGCCGACGTCTCGAGCGTCATGGGCTGCAGATCGAAGAAGATGTCCATCGGAGGCAGCATCAGCAGGATCAGAGGTGCGATACCTGTGAGGTAGAACGTGGCCGTCACCAGATACTGCACGCGTTGCTCGAGGGAGAGCCGGACGTCGCGGCGGAATGGGTTGCGCGTGAGCAGAATCTCGAAGCCCCCGGTTGCCCAGCGCAACTGCTGCTTCGAGTACGCCTCAATGGTCTCGGGGGCCTCTCCCACGGCGAGCACGTCGGGGATGAAGACGGACTTCCAACCGGCCTCGTGCATCCTCAGCGACGTCCACACGTCCTCCGACTTGGAGTCGGTGTAGATCCCGTCCACGTCCTCGACGGCCTCGCGGCGGAAGATCACATTGGTGCCGACGCAGAAGGCCGCATTGAACCGGTTGCGGCCGGGCTGGATGAACCGATAGAAGACGGCCTGCATGTAGCCCGCTCCACGGGCGATCGTGGTGCGCAGGTTCCCGTAGCTCTGGGGAGTCTGGACGAACGCGAGGTTCGCATCGTGGAAGAACGGCAAGGTCTCCTCCAGGAACTCCGGCCGGGGAACGAAGTCCGCGTCGAAGACTGCGAAGAACTCGCCTTTGGCGAGAGTGAGCGCGTAGTTGATGTTGCCCGCCTTCGCGCCGCCCGAGGTGAGGCGGCGGACGTAGCGCGCACCCTCCGCGGCCGCGAGATCCCGTACCTCGTCGCTGTGACCGTCGTCGAGCACCCAGGTGGTGTGACGCCCACGAACCCTCAGCGCCGCGCGAACGGTGTCGCGGATCACCTCAAGCTCTTCCCCATAGGTGGTGATGAAGATGTCGACCCCGACTTCCCGGTCGCCCAGGTGCGGTGCCCACTCGTGCGGGCGCTGTCCCTGCCGCTGCGCACTCGTGCGATACAGGCCGTCCTTGGCGCGGAAGTACGCGAAATCACGGGGGTTGTGCCCGCCGGACAGGATGGTCCACATCCCGAAGAAGGCCTGAGCGACGAGCACCGTCTCGGCGATGATCACCATCGTGTACGGCAGCAGGTCTCCGCGATGACTCGGGTCGAGCAGGAACCCCGCGTACAGCAGCGTGCCGAGCGCGGCCACGCCGACCGTGAGGAACATGATTGGACTGGGCGCGGTACCGGTTTCGGTGGTCGGCAGAGACGTGTCTGGGCGGTCTCGGAGAGTACGTGGTGCGGGCATGTGTCACTCCATACGGGTGCGTGCGGCAGGTATGCTGCAGCCGGGCGAGGATGGGTGGCGACGGCGCCGTGGCGGTCACTTCGAGGTTGGCCCTCGAAGGTCGGTTCGTCGTCAGTGGCGATGGCGCCGCTCAAGGGCGCCGTGCTCAGGCAGAGGCCGGCGTGTCGAGCACGGCCTGAGATCCACTGTAAGGCGAACAGGCTCTCAGGAACGTCTCAGATGTCCCAGACGGGCCATATAGCAGGTGATCTGCCTTCCTGCACGCGAGCCAAGTCAGGGCCGGAGTGGCCGATGCGCGGGCTGGCTTCGGCGCCGGCGGGGCCTCGGAGGCGGCCGGCATCCGTGCAGATCAGGCGTGCGGATCAGGCGCCCGTCACGGTGCCGCTGCGATCCACGCGAGCATGGCGGTGCGGCTGTTGCCGTCGTCGATCGCCGTGTCGGGAAGGGTGAGCGCGTGCTCCCAAGCGGCGGCGCGCTGGCTGTCCCCTGCGAGCGCCAGGTACATCAGGAGGTAGTCGCCGAACTGGACGTCGAACCCCTGCGGGGCGGCTTCGGCGACGGCCTGCTCGATGCGCTCGGGTTCCACCTGGGACAGCGGGAGGGCCTGACCCGGGACCGCCGGGATGAGTTGGATCCCAAGCATGGCGTTGGGCTCGGGGGAAAACCACGTCGCGTAGTCGCGCTTCGCGCCCCACTGCAGCGCCACGATGGAGTGCTCGTAGGCCGGGAATGGGGACAGGTCCGGAGAAAGCCACAGCCTGCGCGCCGCCTCGGCCTCCGTCGCGAGCATCCACCGGGCGCGTTCCTCGAGCGCGGCATCGCCGCGCACCTCCGCCCAAAGTGCGACGGCATTCCACGCCGCGACCGCCTCGGAGCTCGACTCCTGGTTGTTGCCGTCAGCGAAAGGCGAGAAGCCGGAGGCCCACGAGTGCCCCTCGACCGGGTCGAACGCGCGGATCGCGGGCATCGGCCCTCCCTCGCCGTGCGCGATGTCTGCGGCGAGCAGGTCGAGGACCGGTCCGATCTCGTCGGCGAGCTCGGGAGACTCGGTGCCCATGACCGCCGCTGCATGGAGCAGATACCCATAGTGGAAGTGGTGGTCATTGAATTGCTCGGAACCGAAAGCCGTGGCGTAGCCCACCACGCCCTCGAGAGCAGAGTCGTAGACGAAGCAGCGGTCCGCCTCGGTCTCGCACCGCTCGGGGTCCCCCCACATCTGCAGCTGCTCCGTGAGGAGGGCTCCGAGGTCGTCGGCAACGTCGTCCTCATCGAGCGAGCGCGCGATGGTGAGGAGGTTCGCCAGCCGGGACAACGCCTTCGCTCCGAAGTAGGTGTCGACCGGCAGTTCGGGCACGGTCGCGACGTCAGCGATCAGGGCGTCGCGGACCGCGGTGCGCTCGGTATCCGTCAGACCTTCCAGGTCGAGCGTCGAGCGAGGCTCGACTGCCTCGACATCCCATGCGACCTCTTGCGCCTGGCAGACCGCGTACGGCCCGTTGATCGTGGCGTACGTGCCGAGGTCGCATTCCAACTGAGCCTGGTCCGCTCGCTCCTGCGGCATCGTGACGACGGTCGGCGTGCCGTAGTCGAGGCTGGTCGTGGCGACGGACTCTCCGGCCCAGCCCGACCATTCCGCTTCCGTCACCACCTCGCCCAGAGCATCCGCGAACGCGGCCGCCTCCCCGCCGTCGGGTACCGCGAAGAACTGTGCCGTCCCGTCCTCGTCCAGTGTCAGTGCGGTGCCGTCGACCTGGCCGCCCTGAACCACCACTCCGTACTCGCGCCCCTCCACGACGGCCGTGGCGACGGCACCGTCAGCGGGCGAGAAGGCGACGCTCAACTCGGCCTGGATGCTTGTGTGGGCCGTCAGGCCCACCGCTGGCCAGCCCTGGGCAAGCGACATGCTCGCCTCGCCCCAGGTGACCGTCACACCTACGGGCCCGGCGGAGCTGACGAGGCCCGGTCCGACCGCATCGGCGATGGTGACCGTGACGTCCTTGCGCGCGGGGGCGAGAATTGCGTCGGCGCTCGCCTCGGGCGTCGTGCGGCCGAATGCCAGGCCTCCGTCGAAGGTCGCCACCGACAGCGGTTTGGGGAACACCGGCAATCCCGGCTCGCCGAAGGCGAGGGACGAGTACCAGCGGTTGGTCGGCGGGATGACCCCGTCGGCGACCCTCATCGGCACGTCCAGGTCAGTGGTGTTCTCGCCGAGCACCGTGACCTCTGCGGGGGAGGGGGATGTCGCGGGCGGCTCGGCCGCCGCGCCCCCGTCGCAGGCTGCCACGCCCGATGCGATCGCCACGCACGCTGCCGCGACGGCTGAGCCGCGGCGCAAGGTCACAGCCCGACCCTGACAGCCAGGTCGTTCACCATGTCGTTGACACCCGCGAGCGGGCCGTCGTCCCTTAGCCGCAGGGTCGCGGCGAGGGGCGTCCCCGGCTTCACGAGAGCGTCGCCGTCGAACTGACCGAGGTCATCCGACGTGATACGCGCCCTGACGTGTGCGACGCCGTCGATGGTCTCGACGGTGAGGTCCTCGACCGTGCCCGCAAACTCCCGCTCATCCGGCAGGCGCAGTTCGACGCTAGCCGAGTCCTCGAGCCGTCCGAAGTCCCGAGGGGTCAGCACGAACTCCGCCTCCGCGAACAGGGTTCCATCCGCGTCGATGCTTGCCAATACGTCTCCGGGGGATGCGTAGGACCCGCTGTTCACCATCACCTCGGCGACCGTGCCGTCCACGCCGGCGCGCACGATGAGCACCCCGTCGTCCTGGACCGATGCCTGGACTGCCGACACCACTCCGGTGTCCAGGTCCCGCTCGAGCTGCAGACTCTGCACCTCGAACATGCGCTGGCCAGCGAATACCGTGTCTCCCGGCGCGACGTGCGAGGTGGTGACGATTCCGCTGTAGTCCGTGCCCACCGCGTAGGAGGCGGCGAGGATGGACGCGGTGGCGCTGGATACCTGCGTCTGACGTTGATTGAACACGAGCGTCGCGGCCGCGACCACCGCGAGCACCACCATCGCGCCGAACACCAGCTTGAGTCGATTGCGCCAGGTCATCGGACCAGCTCCTTGTCTCGTCGTGCGCGGCGTGTGCGGGCGGCCGGGATGGGGGCCACCGGATCGTGCCTGGGGGGCTCGGCCGTGTCACCTTCAGGTCGGGCGATCACGGTACGGAGCTCGCCCTGCGGCGCGGAGTCCGTCGCACCGGCGCTGGGCACGGGCGAGCGGCCTCGCCGTAGCGCGCGGGCCTCCCGGCGAGCCGCATTGACGAAGGCCCCGAGGATGATGGTGTTGGTGATGTTCCACGCTGTCGCGAGGGTCAGAACGCCGTTGTCGACGTCTCGCCAGATCGCCACCATGCTCGTCAGCACCAGGAACATGAAGAACAGCAGTTGAGGGATAATGAAGTTGTATGGCGAGTGGCCCCGTGCGGTGCCCGTCGACTGCCAGCCGACGTCTCGCCCGGTGAACGCGTTGACGAACGCCTTCACGTAGATGGGAAAGCTCACCGCGGCGAGGGTCAGCGTCTCCCACTTGAAGGACCCCAGCGTGTACCAGGCGAGCAGGATCTGCATTGCATAGAACCCGCAGTAGTACAGCGCCCAGGTGAGCACTGTGAGCGACAGGTTCATGGGCCGCAGGTCGAAGTAGATCTCGAGCGGCGGCACCAGGATCAGCAGCAGCGGGCTGATGCCGGTCAGGTAGAACGAGGCGGTCACGAAGTACTGGATGCGCTGGTCCATCGTCAATCGGCGGTTGAACAGCGGCAGGCGTGTCAGGAGGATCTCGAATCCTCCGGTGGCCCAGCGCAACTGCTGCTTTGAGTACGCCTCGATGGTTTCCGGTGCTTCACCGATGGCGAGCACCTCCGGGATGAAGACGGAGCGCCAGCCGCGCTCGTGGAGCACGAGAGAGGTCCACACATCCTCGGACTTCGAGTCGGTGCAGATGCCATCCACATCGTCGATCGCTGCGCGCCGGAACAGCACGTTGGTACCGACGCAGAAGGCGGCGTTGAATCGGTTGCGTCCCGGCTGGATGAAGCGGTAGAAGACGGCCTGCATGTATGCGGCACCGCGCGCGATGGTGGTGTGAAGGTTGCCGTACGCCTGCGGAGTCTGGACGAACGCCACCTTCTCGTCGATCATGAACGGCACGGTCTCCGCGAGGAACGTGGGGTGTGGGACGAAGTCCGCGTCGAAGATCGCGAAGAACTCGCTCTTGGCCAAGGTGAGGGCGTGGTTGACGTTGCCGGCCTTGGCACCGCCCGAGCTGAGCCGGCGCACATAGCGCGTTCCAATCTCTGCGGCGAGATCGCGCACCTCGTCTGACCGGCCGTCGTCGAGGATCCAGGTGCGGTGCTGCCCGTGCATCGCGAGCGCGGCGGTTGCCGTGCGCCGCACCACGGTCAGGTCCTCGCCGTAGACCGTGATGAAGACGTCGACGTCCACGGTTCGCCCGTCGAGGGTCAGCGGCCAGTCGCGGGGTGCGGAACCGGGCGCAGGCTCGAACAGGGAGGCTTTGGCGTGGTGTGAGGCGAAGTGCTCGGGGCTCTGGCTCGCCGACAGGATGGTCCACATCGCCAGCAGTGCGTGAAAGACCAGCACGGACTCCGCGGTGATCACCATGATGTAGGGAACGAGATCGCCCCGGTTGCTCGGGTCCAAGAGGAACCCGGTGTACACGAGGATGCCGAGTGTGCTGATCAGTACGAGAAGGATCATGACCGGCGAGGTTCCCCGCCCATCGCCGGCGCTCACGCTGGCAGCTGGGGGCGGGACGGGTTCGGCAACAGTGGCCATGGCACCTCCTGGGCGCTTGTCGAGAGTGAAGGAGAATCGACAGCGCTGGCGGAGGACGCCGGTCAGGCGCAGTGCGGCGAGGGAGTGTGATGTACCTCACAGCCATCGTCGCGGGATACGGGCGATTTGTCTACAACGTCATGTAAACCTTGGATGACGTTTGTGTGACGTTCGCCACAGCGGCGTTTCGCCAGGGGCCACTCAGTGCGGGAGGCCGGCGTCCACGAGGCCGCGACTGACCCGCAGCCGATGCTGCACACGCGCGAACACGATCCTGTCGACCAGCAGGGTAAAGGCGAGCACGATGAGGATGGTGGCCATCATCTCGGTGAGCTCCCCGGTCTCTCGGGAGCGGTCGATCACGTCGCCGATTCCGGTGCCTGACAGCGCTCCGGAGAAGATCTCGCCCGCCACCAGGCACCTGAATGCGATGGACCAACCGAGCTCGAGTCCGGTCATGATGCCGGGCAGCGCGGCGGGCAGCACGACGTGCCGCATCAGCGAGCCGCGATCAGCACCGAACGTGCGTCCCGCGCGGATGAGCAATGGAGGCACGTTCTTCACTGCCGAGCGCGTGCCCAGCATGATCGCGGGCATGGCGCCGATGGTGACCACCGCGGCGAGAGACCAGGGGGAAGTGCCCAGCACGACGGCGGCGACGGGGATCCACATGGACGTGGGCATGCCCTGGAGTGCGGCGAGGTATGGCGACAGGCCGCGGTCCAGCCACGTGCTGGAGCCCAGCAGCAGACCGAGCGCGACGCCGCCCGCTGCGGCGACGGCGAAGCAGGCGGACATGAACAGAGTGATCCGCCCGAAGATCGAGAGCAGCTGCCCATCGCCCGCCATGCGGGCCAGCTCGGCGGCAGTCGCGCCCGGAGTGGGAAGGTTGTCCGCCACGGCGGCGGCGAGTGCCCACAGGACCACCAGCGCGATTCCCGTGACCACGATCGGGGCGGTGCGGCGCCACCACGGAGCGTTGCTGCGCACCTCGAGCGAGGAGCCATCGCGGGTGGGAATGCTAGATGTTGACATACGAGTCTCCGCCCTCTCGTGGGGCCGAGATCCCGAGCTGGTCGGCAGCGTCGAGCAGTCGTCGGACGGTCGCCGACAGCGCGACCACGCGCTCCGACTCCACCACGCGCGGGCGATGGAGGGTGATGGGGACGTCTCCGATGATCCGCCCGGGTCCGGAGGACAGCACGATCACTCGGTCGCCCAGCGCCACCGCCTCGCGGACGTTGTGGGTGACGAACACGATCGTGATGCCGGTCTCCGCCCACAGCTCCTGCAGCTCGACGTGGAGGCGGTCGCGGGAGGGGGCGTCGAGCGCGCTGAACGGCTCGTCCATGAGCAGCACCTGGGGGCGCATCGCGAATGCTCGAGCCAGCGCTGCGCGCTGGCGCATGCCACCGGAGAGTTGGTGCGGGTGCAGATCGGCGGCATCGGCCAGCCCGACCTTGTCGAGCCATCTCGCCACGGTGTCGTCTCGTTCCGACGCTGGCACGCCGGCGTTCTTGAGGCCGAACGCGACATTGTCGCGGACCGACAACCACGGGAAGAGCGCGTGCTCCTGGAACACCATCACCCGATCAGGGCCTGGTCCGCGCACACGAGCACCGGCAACGGTGACGTCTCCGCGGGCCGGTCGGGTGTGGCCCGCGAGCAGGTCGAGCATGGTCGACTTGCCGCAACCCGACGGTCCGACCACGCACACGAACTCGCCGGCCGCGACCTCGAGATTGACCCCGTCCAGTGCGAGCCTGCCGCCCCGGGTGTCCGCGAAGGCCTGCGAGACTCCTCGCAGCGAGACCGGGGCGCTCATCAGATCGTCACATGGGTATCGGTGCCGGTGCCGGGGGCTGTCGCCCGTGCGGTCCCGGCGCCGATGGTGTTGCCATCCTGCGGATCGACGACGCAGAAGGCACCCGTGCGACGGTGCCGGCCGTAGTCCTCGATCGCGAGGGGCTGGGCGAGTTGGAACCGCACCACGCCGATGTCGTTGAGGAGCAGCTCGTGCCCGGGGGCGATCGAGGAATCGAGCGTTCCGCCCGGCAGCGAGATGTCGAGAATGCCGTCGATCGCGGTGACCATCGCCTGCACGCGCGCCGAACCGTGCTGGATCAGCACGCGGTCGCGCACGCGGAGCGGCCGGTCGGTGAGCCACGCCACGTGGGCGTGGAACGCCCGTTCCGGTGCCACCGCATCGGCCGCGCTCGACAGCAGGTCGCCGCGCGCGACGTCCACGTCGTCGGCCAACCGGATCGACACCGAGAGCCCGGTGTGCGCCTGCTCGAGAGGTCCGTCGGCCGTATCGATGCCGGCGACCGTGGTGCGGCGGCCCGAAGGCTGAACTACGACCTCGTCTCCCACCCGCACGGTGCCTTCGGCGACCTGGCCTGCGTACCCGCGGTACTCGCGGTACTCGGGGGAGATCGCGGCGTCCTGCGGGCGCAGCACCCACTGCACCGGCATTCGCCAGCCCGACTCGAGGGCGTGCGCCTGCTCGGCGGTGGGGTGCACGATTCCGCGGCGGTGCGCGGCCGCGAAGTCATCCGCGCCCTGGTCGATGCTCGGGACAGTCTCGAGCACCTCGAGCACGGTGGGGCCGTCGTACCAGGGAGTCAGGTCCGAGCGCAGGGCCACGTTGTCGCCCTTGAGCGCGCTCACCGGCACCGTCACCACGTTGGTCAGACCCAGCGACTCGGCGTGGGTCTGCACGTGCTGAGTGATCGAGCGGAACGGTCCCTGCGCGTAGTCCAGCAGGTCGATCTTGTTGACGGCGACGATCACGTGAGGAACGCGCAGCAGTGCCGCCACCGCGAGGTGGCGCTTGGTCTGCTCCACCACTCCGTAGCGCGCGTCGATCAGCACCACCAGCGCATCGGCCGTCGAGGCACCCGTCACGGTATTGCGCGTGTACTGCACGTGACCGGGGCAATCCGCGAGGATGAAGGTGCGCTTGGGCGTGGAGAAGTAGCGGTAGGCGACGTCGATGGTGATGCCCTGCTCGCGTTCGGCGCGCAGGCCGTCCGTGAGCAGTGCGAGGTCGACCTCCTCGCCGCCGCGCTCCTTGGACACGCGCTCCATCGCCTCGTAGGCATCGGCAAGGATCGACTTGGTGTCGTGGAGCAGGCGGCCCACCAGGGTCGACTTGCCGTCATCGACGGAGCCAGCGGTGGCGAATCGCAACAGGGAGGTGCGCCGGGCGTCGGGGGCGTAGGCCGCCACGGTGGCCGTCTCGGGGGCGGTCATCAGAAGTAGCCTTCCTTCTTGCGATCTTCCATGGCGGCCTCGGAGAGGCGGTCATCGGCGCGGGTTGCGCCACGCTCGGTGACGCGCGTCGCCGCGACCTCGGCGATGATCTCGTCGAGCGTCGACGCGGTGGATTCCACCGCGCCCGTGCAGGACGCGTCGCCGACGGTGCGGTAGCGCACCGAGCGGGGCTCAGGGGAGTCGGTGTCGCGCACCCGCACGCTCGGGTGCGGCGTGAGCCACATGCCGTCGCGCGTGAACACCTCGCGCTCGTGGGCGAAGTACAGTCCGGGCAGGTCGATCTGCTCGCGCTGGATGTAGCGCCATACGTCCAGCTCCGTCCAGTTGGACAGCGGGAACACTCGCACGTGCTGGCCTGGCAGGTGCTGGGGGTTGTACAGGTTCCACAGCTCGGGGCGCTGGTTGCGCGGATCCCACTGCCCGAACTCGTCGCGCAGCGACACCACGCGCTCCTTGGCGCGGGCCTTCTCTTCGTCGCGCCGCGCGCCACCGAACACCACGTCGTATCCGTGCTTCACGATCCCATCGAGCAGCGGCACTGTCTGCAGCGGGTTGCGCGTGCCGTCCGGGCGCTCCCGGAGCCGGCCATCGTCGATGTAGTCCTGGACCTTGGCCACCTGGAGTCGCAGCCCCAGGCGCTCGACGGTGCGGTCGCGGAACTCGATGACCTCGTCGAAGTTGTGTCCCGTGTCGACGTGCAGCAGCTCGAACGGCACGCGGCCAGGCCAGAACGCCTTGGTAGCGAGGTGCAGGACGACGACCGAGTCCTTGCCGCCGCTGAACAGCAGCACGGGCTTGCGGGCGGTGCCGACCGCCTCCCGGATGATGTGAATGCCCTCGGATTCGAGGGCATCAAGGGTCGTCAGGGTCGTCGTCACGTCGTCCTCGCTCATGTGTGAATGCCGCACTCGGTCTTGCCCTGGCCTGACCAGCGACCCGCACGCGGGTCCTCGCCGGGCGCCACCTTGCGGGTGCAAGGCGCGCAGCCGATGCTGGGGTAGCCCTGGGCGACCAATGGGTTGCGGGGCAGGTCGTTGTCGTCCTGGTAGCGCTCCACGTCGGCATCGTCCCAGCGTGCGATCGGGTTGATCTTCACCAGGCCGTGCTTCTCGTCCCAGGTCACGACCGGCATCGCCGAGCGTGTCACCGCGTCCACGCGGCGCGCACCGGTGACCCAGGCGTCGTAGCCGGACAGGGCGCGCGCGAGCGGATCGACCTTGCGCATGAAGCAGCACAGGTTGGGATCGCGCTTGAAGAGGTCCTTGCCGTACTCCGCGTCCTGCTCGGCCACTGTGAGGTTCGGCATGACGTCGACGATTGTGATGGGGAACTGCTGGGCCACGCGATCCCGCGTGTCCAGGGTCTCCTGGAAGTGGTAGCCCGTCTCGAGGAACAGCACGTCGACCCCGGACAGCCGGGTGCCGAACATGTGCGGCAGGATCGTGTCCTGCATCGATGACGCGACGCCCAGGCCCCTCCCGAAGGTCGCCACTGCCCAGTCGGCGATGTGGGTGGCCGATGCGTTCTCGAGGCGCGCGGCTACCGCCGCGCACGTCTCGGCGTTCCATTCGCGCGGGTTGAGAGCGGTCAGGGCAGCCGCACCCGTCAGGGCAGGGGTGATCACTTGATGAGCTCCTCTTCTGCGCGGAAGGCCCAGTCCGCGAACGTCTCCTCGGGCCCGTTGCGGTCCGCGAGATAGTGCGTGGTGACGCGCTCGACGTACTCGGGCATGCCGGTCTGCGTGACCTTGTGGCCACGGATCTTGCGACCGAAGTCGTTGTCCTCGCCGCGTCCGAGCCGCCCGCCCAGGTGCACCTGGAAGCCGGGCACCTGCTCGCCGGACTCCTCGTCGAGGACGAGCTGTCCCTTGAACCCGATGTCCGCGATCTGCACCCGCGCGCACGAGTTCGGGCAACCGTTGACGTGCACCGTGATCGGGTTGTCGAGCGTGGGGAACTTGTCGTCGAGGATCTTGACGACCTCGCGCGCAGTGGCCTTGGTCTCGACGATGGCGAGCTTGCAGTACTCGATGCCGGTGCAGGCGATCACGTTGCGGTGGAACTCCCCGGGATCGGAGTCCAGCTCCAGCGCCCGCAGCCCGTTCACCACGTCGCTCACTCGCTGCTCCGCGACGTCCAGCACGAGGATCTTCTGGAGTGGGGTCAGGCGGATCCGGTCGGAACCCACCTTCTCTGCAACGTTTGCGATCTCCTGCATCTTGGTGCCGGAGACGCGTCCCGCGACGGGCGCGACGCCCACGTACCAGTTGCCGTCTGCCTGCTGGTGGATGCCTACGTGGTCGCCGCGGTCTCCCGGCGAGCCCACCTGCGGCGCCGGGCCCTTGGGCAGCTCGTAGCCCAGGTAGTCGTCTTGCAGGACCTGCAAGAACTTCTCGGCGCCCCAGGCCTTCACGAGGAACTTGAGGCGGGCGCGCGTGCGCAGGCGCCGATAGCCGTAGTCACGGAAGATGCTGACGACGCCCTTCCATACCTCGTGGGCGATCTCGGGCTTGACGAACACTCCCAGGCGCACACCGAGGAACGGGTTGACGGACAGTCCGCCTCCAACCCACAGGTCGTAGCCCACGCCCAGCTCGGGGTGCTCGACCGCGCAGAAGGCGATGTCCTGGACCTCGTGCAGGATGTCGGGCACCGGCTGGCCTGTGAACGCGGTCTTGAACTTGCGAGGCAGGTTCGAGAACTCGGGGGAGCCGATGTAGCGCTCCTTGATCTCGGTGATCTGCGGCGTCGGGTCGATCAGCTCGTCCTTGGCGACACCGGCGACCGGCGAGCCGAGGATCACGCGCGGCACGTCGCCGCACGCCTCGGTGACCAGCAGCCCCACCTCTTCGACGCGGCGGAAGATCTCGGGGACGTCCTCGATGCGGATCCAGTGCAGCTGGATGTTCTGACGGTCCGACACGTCAGCGGTGTCGCGGCCGAACTGCTCGGAGATGCGGCCGATCTCGCGGGCCTGGGCCACCGACAGCTGGCCGCCATCGGAGCGGATGCGGAGCATGAAGTACTCGTCGTCGAGCTGGTGGGGCTCGAGGATGGCGGTCTTGCCGCCGTCGATGCCCTGGCGGCGCTGCGTGTACAGCCCCCACCAGCGGAACCGACCGCGCAGGTCGCCGGGCGGAATGGACCAGAAGCCCCACTTCGAGTACATCGACTCGATGCGCTCGCGCACGCGCAGCGGGTCACCGGTGGACTTCATCTCCTCGTTCGGGTTCAGGGGGGTGCGGTCTCCCGCGGCCCACTGTCCGTCCTTAGAGGCGGTGTTCTTGCGCTGCGATGCCTCGCGGGTGCGCATCTCGCGCGCCTCGACGCGGTGGCGGCGGCGGTCCGCAATCTCCGCGAGCTCAGCGGGCGTGCGGGCATCGGTGCTCTTGGCATCGGCGTCGGTCACCGAGACTCCTCGACTCGTCGTGTTCTGGGAGCGGGGCCGTGCGAGCGCGTCTGGTTCGCGCTCGAAGGCCGAGCGCCCAGGGCTACAGGGGAACTTGTATCCGTAGGGCTCAGGCCGTAGGACACATGGCACAGCGGACACAGCGGCACATCATGGGTGCGCAGGAGTCCGGGGAGAATGCCATAGCGGAAAGTGTCTCACAGGCGTGGGGTATCCGCCAGCCCCGCCTACCTGTCCGCAGGTACCTGCGGAAGCGCTCTTCCGGTGCTCGCCACATGGCCGCGGTGGAACGCGAGAATCTGGTCGATGAGCGCACCGGAGCGAGTCTCGAGTGCGATCTCTCGTGTCCCGAGCGTCACGCCTGCCCGCACGAAGTTGTGCGAACCGGTGATAGCCACCCGCTCGCCGGTGGTCATCGTCATCACCAGGCATTTGGCGTGGAGGTAGCGGCGCGAGCGGTAGCGCGTGCGGTACCCGGTCGAGGCCATCGACGTCGTGATCAGCGCCCGGTTGGCGGGCGAGGCGTTGCGCGGAGGGTTGAACCACATCTCGTGGGGGCGGGCCGCGATCAGCCGGCCCAGCTCGCCCGTGGGGCAGTACTGGGACACCAGCAGAACGTGCGCGGCATCCGCGACGAGCTCCACCGCGCGACGGTAGATCACCGAGTCGCCGGGGATGCCGCCGTCCACCAGAACGGTGTCCGATCCGTACGGGAAAGCGACCGACGGGTGGCCGCTCTCACCGGCGTTCATCCGCATGATCCGGTCGTATACGCGGTCGAGCTCGTTCGCGAGCTCCGGATCGTCTGCCCGCAACATGTAGTCGACGTTGCTGGCGCCGCGGTCGTCGAGGTTCACTCCTCCGAAGGCATAGCTGACGTCGTCCACGACGCAGAGCTTGGTGTGGGTGCGTCCGCGCCAGATGAGACCGCGCTCGGAGCCGAGCCAGGTGAACTGCGCGCCCGCATCGGCCAGTCTGGTCGCGAGAGCGGAGGAGTCGCGGTGGCGACGCGTGCGGTAGCGGGCGGGCAGGAACGTCCCCGCAGCGTCGACGTAGGTGAACACGTCCGCCGCGACCCTCACGTCGACGCCCCGCTCGGCAGCCGCGACCAGCGCCTCGATCAGCGCGGAGGTGCGTTCCTCGTCGGCGATCGTGAGGGTGGTGAGCCGCACTCGCCTGGTGGCCGCACCCACCCGGGCGGTCGCATCGGCGATGTACGCCTCGGGAAGCATCAGGGTGGGGGACGTCGCCGTCGCATCCTCAAGCAGCGAGGCCGAGGGCGAGGACGGCGCGGTAGTCGTCATGCCTTGAGCGTGCCACCCCACGGGACCGGTTCGGCCGGTACTCACGAGACGGTCATCAGACGTTCATGTCTATACTCATGGCGTCATGCGACTGAGAAATGCGCTCGTCGCACGCCCCCACCACCGAGGATCGTGACAATCGTGACCACAGATCGCCCGCTCCGCGTTGCCGTGATCGGTGCCGGCCCCGCCGGCACGTACGCCTCCGACATCCTGTCGAAGAGCGACATCGACGTGTCCATCGACATCATCGAGCGGCTCCCTGCGCCGTTCGGCCTGGTGCGCTACGGCGTTGCTCCCGACCACCCACGCATCAAGCAGATCGTCGTGGCCCTTGCCAACGTCCTGGGCCGCGGCGACATCCGCCTGCTGGCCAACGTCAACATCGGCACGGACCTGACGCTCGAGGACCTGCGCGCTCACTACGACGCCGTGATCTTCGCCACCGGCGCGTTCAAGGACGCGGAGCTGCACATCCCCGGGATCGAGCTGGACGGCTCGTTCGGTGCCGCCGAGTTCGTGAGTTGGTTCGACGGTCACCCGGACGTGCCGCGGACCTGGCCCCTGGAGGCCAAGGAGGTCGCGGTCTTCGGCGTCGGCAATGTCGCCCTCGACGTCGCACGCATCCTCGCCAAGCACCCCAAGGACCTCGCCTCGACCGAGGTGCCCGCGAACGTCATGGAGCTGCTCGAGGCCTCGCCGGTCACGGACGTCCACATCTTCGGCCGCCGAGGTCCTGCACAGGTGAAGTTCTCGCCCCTCGAGCTGCGTGAGCTTGGCCACGTGCCCGACGTCGACATCATCGTCTACCCCGAGGATTACGACTTCGACGAGGCGTCGATGGAGGCCGCGGAGACCAACAAGCAGACCAAGCAGGTCGTCAAGACGCTGACGGACTGGACGCTGCGCGAGCCCACCGGCGCGTCCCGCCGCATCCACCTCCACTTCCTCCAGGCGCCGCACGAGGTGCTGGGCCAGGACGGCAAGGTGACCGGCGTGCGCGTCGAGCGCACCGCTCTCCAGGGGGACGGCAACGTCAAGGGCACCGGGGAGTTCATCGACTACCCCGTGCAGGCCGTCTACCGCGCCGTGGGCTACTACGGCACTGAGATCGAAGGCATTCCCTTCGACGAGTCCAGGGGCGTGATCGCGAACGACGGCGGCCGTGTGGTCGCCGGCGGCGACGTCGTGCCCGGCTACTACGCCACCGGATGGATCAAGCGCGGACCGGTGGGCCTCATCGGCCACACCAAGTCCGATGCTCAGGAGACCATCGCGAACCTCGTCGAGGACGCCCCGCGGCTGTACGCCGAGAGTGAGGCCGGCGCGGAACAGCGCAGCCCCGACAACCTGCTGCGACTGCTGCGCTCGCGTGGCGTCGACGTGGTGCAGTGGCACGACTGGGAGTTGCTCGACGCTCACGAGCGCGCCACCGGCGAGGCCGACGGTCGCGAGCGCGTCAAGGTGGTGCCGCGCGAGGAGATGACGGACATCGCGCTGGGACGCGCGCACGCCGAGCAGTAGCCCACCGCCGCTCGCGGGCTGACCCGCGCATCGGCCCCGCTTGGGGCCCGCCGGAGCGAGACCGCCGCTTTTCTGGCACCACCGCCCCGAGCAGGTGCCGGCGCGCCGGGAACCCCGCCCGAGCATCGGCCGTTCTCCCATCGCTAACGATGAGAGGGAAGGGGAACCGTGTCAGGCAAGTACTTCAATGGCGTCAAGACCGCGGGGCTGTTCGTGCTCCTGTGGGCCGTGCTTCTCGGCGTCGGTTCCATGGTGGGCGGGGGCCAGTTCATCTGGGCGTTCGCGGCTCTCGGCGTCGCCGCCACGGCGTACAGCTACTGGAACTCGGACAAGCTCGCCATCAAGGCCATGCATGCGCGGCCCGTCACCGAGGTCGAGCAGCCCGTCATGTACCGGATCGTCCGCGAGCTCTCGGCGGAGGCCAACCAGCCGATGCCCCGCCTGTACGTGTCCCCGACCCAGGCGCCCAACGCCTTCGCGACCGGCCGCAATCCGAGTAACGCGGCAGTGTGCTGCACCGCAGGCATCCTGGGCCTGCTGAACGAGCGCGAACTGCGCGGAGTGCTCGGCCACGAGCTCATGCACGTGTACAACCGCGACATCCTGATCGGCTCCGTGGCCGCGGCATTCGCCGGAATCATCACCGCCGTCGCCCAGATGATGTTCTTCTTCGGGGGCGGCGGGAACTCGCGTGACAACCCGCTCGGGCCCTTGGGACTGCTCGCGATGCTGGTGCTCGCGCCCATCGCCGCAGCATTGATCAGGATGGCGATCTCCCGGACCCGGGAGTACGACGCGGATGAGGACGGTGCCGCGCTCACCGGGGACCCGCTCGCACTGGCATCGGCCCTGCGCAAGCTCGAGCAGGGCACCAAGGCACGGCCGCTGCCGCAGGAGGGACCGCTGGAGAACGTGTCGCACATGATGATCGCGAATCCGTTCTCCGGTGCCGGCATGGCGAAGCTGTTCTCGACGCACCCGCCGATGGACGAGCGGGTCGCCCGGCTCGAGCAGATGGCCGGCCGCTCGCTCTAGACCAAGGAATGCCCACGCCCGGACATTGCGTTGGTCAAGACGTAGGGTGCGGAATGCCGCCGGCCCGGCGGCTCCGCCTCGCCGGGAGGAGTCACGATGAGCCGCACGATCGCCGAGACCATCGTCCACGCGCTCGCCGAGCATGGCGTCACGCAGGTATGGGGAGTGGTGGGCGACGCCCTCAACCCCTTCACCGAGGCGATGCGCACCGAGGACCAGATCGAGTGGATCGGCGTGCGACACGAGGAGACTGCGGCGTTCGCCGCGGGAGCCCAGGCACAGCTCACCGACCGGATCGGCGTGTGCATGGGGACCGTCGGCCCCGGCTCGCTGCACCTGATCAACGGCTTGTATGACGCCAAGAAGTCTCACGCCCCGGTACTCGCGATCTGCGGCCAGGTGCCCACGGCCGAGATCGGCACCGACTACTTCCAAGAGGTCGACAATGACCGGGTGTTCGACGATGTCTCGGTGTGGAACGAGACGCTCACCTCCCCCGAGCAACTCCCGCAGATGCTCGTCCAGGGGATCACCGCCGCCTACGCACAGCGCGGAGTCGCGGTGCTCACCGTCCCGGGCGACGTCGGTGATCTCGAGCTCGACGCCGAGGCGCCAGCGCTCACCTTTGCTCGCCCGCCGCGCAAGTCCGAGCCGACCGAGGAGTCGCTCGCCGCAGCCGCCGCCGCGCTGGACGGCGCCGAGCGCGTGACCATGCTGGTGGGTCGCGGCGCCGAGCACGCGCGGGACGAGACCCTCGCGGTGGCCGAGCGCCTGAAGGCTCCCATGGTTGTCACCTTGAAGGGGAAGACGGGCTTCGACGGCGACAACCCATACGGTGTGGGCCAGGCCGGACTGCTCGGCAACCCAGGTGCGGCCGATGCGCTCACGGACTGCGACGTGCTGCTGATGGTCGGGACGGACTTCCCATACCGCGACTTCTACCCCACGGACGCGACCGTGGTGCAGATCGACCGTGCAGCGTCTCACGTGGGCCGTCGCGTGAGCGTCGACGTTCCCGTCGTGGGCGACTCCGGCGACGCTCTCAGAGCGCTGCTGCCGCGGCTGTCCGCGCACAGCGAGTCGGCGCACCTCGACAAGGCTTTGGACACGTACGGGTCGTGGTGTGAGCGTCAGCTCTCGGTGTCGGATCCCGACTACGAGGACTCTGGCGTGGTCGCCAAGGTGCGTTCGGTGTTCGACAACCCCGACGACCGCATCCGTCCCGAGGCGCTGGCAGCGGCGGTGGACCGTCGCGCGCCGGACGACGCCGTTTTCACCGTGGACACCGGGATGTCGACGGTGTGGCTCTCACGGTTCGTCGAGATGCGTGCCGGTCGAGAGTTGCTCGGCTCGTTCAACCTCGGCTCGATGGCGAACGCGCTGCCTCAGGCGCTCGGTGCCCAGGCGCTTGACCGTTCGCGCCCCGTGGTGTCGATGAGCGGCGACGGCGGGCTGATGATGCTGCTCGGCGACCTGCGTACCGCCGTCACCCACCGGCTCCCGGTGGTCGTCGTGGTCTTCGACAACGCCTCGCTGGGCATGGTGCAGCTTGAGCAGCAGGAGGGTGGGCTGCCGGCCGCCATGACGGACCTGGACAACCCGGATCTGGCTGCGGTGGCGGGAGCCATGGGTCTGGTCTCACGGCGGGTGGAGCGGCCCCAGGAGTTGGACGGCGCACTGGAATGGGCGTTCGCTCAGGAAGGCCCCGTGCTGCTGGACGTGATCACGAACCCCGACGAGGTATCGGTGCCACCCAACCCGAAGGTCTCGCAGGCCTGGGGCTATGCGGTGGCGAAGCTCACCGAGGGCATCGAGAGCAGGAGGTAGGGAGATGGACACGCAGGAGCAGGAACAGCTGGTCGCGCTGGAGCGGCACGGCTGGGAGTCCTTGACGAACGGTCACGCCCGCGAGTTCTACGACGACGTCCTCGCGGACGAGGCCGTGATGGTGTTCCCCTTCGGGGTCATGGAGCGCGACGATGCGATCGACGGCATGGCCGAGTCCCGCCGATGGCAGGACTACGAGTTGGAGGACGTCACCGTCCACGACCTCGGCGAAGGGCTGGCCGTGGTGGCCTACCGTGTGCGCGCGCGCCGGGTCGAGGAGCCGCCCTTCGAGGCGATGCTGGCGAGCACCTATGTGCGCTCGTCAGAGGGCTGGCGGATGATGCTGCACCAGCAGTCGCCCTCCGCGGTCAGGGCGCTCAGCGGAAGTTGACGAACTGCAGGTCCACGTCGACGTCGGCGCCCTTCAGGAGTTGGATGGCCGCCTGAAGATCGTCGCGGGACTTTGACTGCACGCGCATCTCGTCGCCCTGGATCTGTGACTTCACAGTCTTGGGGCCCTCCTCGCGGAGCAGCTTGCCGAGCTTCTTCGCCGTCTCCTGAGTGATGCCCTCCTTGAGGTCCGCGACCAGGCGGAACTCCTTGCCGGAGGGGACCGGGTCGCCGTAGTCGAGGGACTTCATCGAGATGCCGCGCTTGGCGAGCTTCGCGATCAGCACGTCGAGCACCGCCTTCACGCGCTCCTCGGAGTTCGCCTTCATCAGGATCGCGTCGCCAGAGAACTCGATCGATGCGCCGACGCCGCGGAAGTCGTAGCGCTGGCTAATCTCCTTGTGCGCCTGGTTGAGCGCGTTGTCGACCTCTTGACGGTCGATCTTGCTCACGACGTCGAAGCTGCTGTCGCCTGCCATGGATCCTCCTCGAGTCTGGGGCGCCGATGGCCCCGGTGCGGTCACGGGCCGGGCCGTCGCACGGGTTCGCGCGCGGGTCCGTTCTATTGCTATCCTTCCATGCGCGCCAGGTTCGGTTCGGACTTGCGCGCGAAAGGCAGGTTGCCCGAGCGGCCAAAGGGAGCTGACTGTAAATCAGCCGTCATCGACTACGTGGGTTCGAATCCCTCACCTGCCACGCGAGGCCCGGCGAGAGCCGGGCCTTTCGTGTATCCGCCCCGCCCACTCCTGTCCGGCACTGGTGGTCGCCTGGGGCGCCTCGCGGCGTCCTGTCCGGCACTAGTTGTCGCGACGTGCCGGACAGGAGCCTGCGACAGCCCGTAAGCGTCAATGAGTGCCGGACAGGAACGGGTGGGTCAGATCTTCTCGCCAGAGTCGGTCACGAACTTCCCGCGCCTGACGCGTACGTCCGCGCCCATGTCCTCGAGCTCCATGCCCTTGGTCTCGGGCACGCGGAAGTACACGAACAGCAGCGACAGCAGCGCCATCGAGGTGTAGAAGCCGTAGGCGAACGTGAGGCCGATCGACGCGAACGACGGGAAGCTCACGGTGATGGCCCAGTTGGCGATCCACTGCGCGGCGGCGGCGACGGCGAGCGCCGATGCGCGGATCCGGTTGGGGAACATCTCGCCTAGTAGCACCCACACCACAGGTCCCCAGGTGGCTCCGAAGAACACCACGAACGCGTTGGCGCCCACCACTGCGACGGCGCCCCAGGAGCCCTCGAAGTCGGTGACCTCGCCGGCGTCATCTGTGATGGCCTGCGTGAACGCCACCGCCATGAGGCCCAGCGACAGGGTCATACCCGACGAGCCGATCAACAGCAGCAGCCGGCGGCCGATTTTGTCGACCAGCAGGATGGCCACGATCGTCACCACGATATTCGTCACTGAGGTGATGGTCGACGTGAGGAAGGCCTCGGACTCGTCGAATCCCACGGACTGCCACAGCGTGTTGGAGTAGTAGAAAATCACGTTGATGCCCACGAACTGCTGGAACACGGACAGCAGGATGCCGGTCCACACGATGGGCTTGAGGCCCAGGGCATGGCCGCGCAGGTCTCGTAGCGACTGCTTCTCCTCGCGGTGCAGCGACTCCTCGATCTCCTTGATCTTGGTGTCCACGTCCTGCACCCCGGTGAACAGGCGCAGCACCTCGGCCGCCTCGTCGTCCTTGCTCTGACCCACGAGGTAGCGAGGGGATTCGGGAAGTCGCAGCGCGGCGATGCCGTAGATCACCGCGGGGATTGCCTCGGCCATGAACATCAGGCGCCAAGCCTCGACGCCGAACCACAGGGTCTCGGAGGCCCCGCCGGCGGCGTCCGCGAACAACTGGCCGGTGAGCAGCGCCGCAAAGATGCCGGTCACGATCGCGAGCTGCTGGAGCGAGCCGAGCCTGCCGCGGAACTTCGCGGGAGAGACCTCGGCGATGTAGGCCGGTGCGATGACAGAGGCGGCGCCGACCGCGAGCCCACCGAGCACTCGCCACAGGATCAGGTCCCAGATGCCCATCGCCAGGCCGGAGCCGATGGCGGAGATGAAGAAGAACGTCGCGGCGAGCAGCATCACGCGGATGCGCCCGTACTTGTTCGCGATCGTGCCGGCGAACCACGCGCCTACCGCGCATCCCAGCAGCGCCGACGCGACGGCGAAGCCGGTGAACGCGGCAGAGAGGTCGAACTCTCCCTCGATCGACTCGACGGCTCCGTTGATCACGGACGAGTCGAAGCCGAAGAGGAACCCGCCGAGGGCGGCTCCGACGCTAATGGCGATGACGCGGGCGTTGAGCCGGCTGCTCGCTCGAGCGGACGGGGTGGGGGACGTGCTCGTCATGGGGGACCTTTCATCGGGGCAGTGAGTGCGAGGGGCGCACCGCAGCGAATACTCGACACACTAACCCGACGATCGGTGTCGTGGCTGGTGGCCGCCTCGCGGTGCACGAATCGCCCTTCGCTGCGGCTGGCCCCCGCCAGCCGGTCAGCGATGTGCGAGCGCGGGTGCGAGGTCGCCGCGCGGCGCGACACTCCATCCGTCGAGGCCAAGCCATGCGGTCATTGAGTCCAGCTCCGCCATTGCCGCGCGAGCGACGGTCTCGGGGACCACGCGGCGAGCGCCGGGAGCGCGCCCGGGCTCGCGCCACGCCGCCTGGACCAGGAGCATCCGCGCCTTGCGATCGGCCTTGAGATCCAGGCGAGCGACAATGCGATCGCCGAGCAGCAGCGGCAGCGAGTAGTAGCCGAACACTCGCTTGTGCGCGGGCGTGTAGATCTCGATCCGGTAGTCGACGCCGAACATCCGCAGCAGGCGCGGCCGGTACCAGCACACGGGATCGAAGGGGCTGAGCAGCGCCCTGCCGGTGGCGCGGCCGGGGTCGCGAGCGGCGCGGTGCCCAGGCGGCGTCGAGTGGCCCGCGTCCACCGCGATCAGCGCGGGATCCTCCCAGCCCTCGACCTGCGCCCACTCGGCAAGTCCCCGCTCGACGGCCGATGCGGCCCACGCCTGTCCGCCCGCGACGTCAGGGGCGCGGGAGCCGGGTGCATACGGCAGGCGAAAGTGGTCGCACAGATCCCGCACCGTGCCCACGCCGGTGGCGGAGAGCGCGCGATCGAACAGTGCCTGCCGCGCCTGCCCGGCAGGCACGCCCCACACCCCGGCATCGGCCGCCTCGACTCCCCACGCTCGCGCTGCGGAGTCGTACGTCCGCGAGAAGTGTCGCCCGCGCGATGCCGCGACGCGGCCGGTGATGAACAGATGCTCGAGCGCAGCCTTGACGTGCCCGTGATCCCACCACGAGCCTCGCGGACCCACGGCGGGCGCCAGGTGTTCCAGCTGTCCTGCAGTCAGGGGGCCGTCGCGCTCGACGGCTGCCCGCACCGCGGCGAGCAGGCCGGGCCGCTCCGCCTCGAGCTGCGCGACGGTGCGCGCCTTCCAGTTCGAGGCGCCCACCATGCGGTGATGCAGCATCGGCAGCAGCTCGCGCGGCATCACCGAGGCCTCGTGGCCCCAATGCTCGAACGCGTGCTCCGAGTGGCCGCGCTCGTCGCCCCACAGGAACGAGTCCAGGTCCGCGGGGGTGTACGGGCCCAGCCGCGAATACAGAGGCAGGTAGTGGGCGCGGGCGAGCACGTTCACGGTGTCGAGCTGGAGCACGCCCTGACGCCGCAGGTAGGTGTCGAAGTCGGCGGCTCGCGCACGCCGCGCGGGGCGGCTGCGAGCCAGCGACTGGGCGTCGAGAAAGATGCGTCGCGCCTGCGCCGCGCCGAGCTGTAGAGTCACGTCGTTCACAGTATCCGCGCTCGCCGACACCGGCTCTTCGGCCGATTTCACAAGCACTCGTCGCGGCGTGTATTCTTGACCGGCTTGCCCCGATAGCTCAGTCGGTAGAGCGTTTCCATGGTAAGGAAAAGGTCCAGGGTTCGATTCCCTGTCGGGGCTCTGAGAAGTGCTCGACCATCTCCCCTTCTGCGAGGGGTGATGGTCGAGCGATTCTCGCGGCGGGGTAGCTCAGGTGGTTAGAGCACACGACTCATAATCGTGGGGTCGCGGGTTCGAGTCCCGCCCTCGCTACGAGACAGACGTACCGTCTGTCACCGTGCCTGCCAGGCGCGTCATCACAAGGCTGGGAGCAAACCCACATGGCAAAGAACGACGTTCGCCCGAAGATCACCCTCGCGTGCACCGAGTGCAAAAACCGGAACTACATCACGCGCAAGAACCGTCGCAACAACCCCGACCGTGTGGAGCTCTCGAAGTTCTGCCGGAAGTGCGGCAAGCACAACCCGCACCGCGAGACGCGCTAAGCAACAGTCTTCTCCGAACGCCCGTTCCCTCTCGCGAGGGTGCGGGCGTTCGTCGTTTCCGGGCAGGGCGGAATACGGCCGATGCGCGGGCCGGGCAATCTCGGCGGCGCGGCTTGAGCGGTCGCCAAGGGCCCGTACGAGACACTTCGCTCATGACGACGAGCGGCGGCAACGCCACTGACGCTGCACCGCGCCCCTCCCGCCTCAGACGCCCGATGCGGGCGCTGGCGGCCGTCGCGCTCGCCGGCGTGGCCGTGCCCGTCGCGACACGGCTGCTCGGATGGGAGCCGGGCCCGCTCGCGATCGTGGTGGCGCTGATGCCGTGGGTGACGCTCGCGGCTCTGCTCACTGTGCTGCTGTCTGTGCTGGCGAGGGCGCCTTGGCTGACGGCCACATCTGCCGTGGTGGCGGCATTGTGCGTTGCGTGGCAGGTCCCGCTCTTCGTCGGGGAGACCGCGCCCGCGGGCGACGAAGAGATCATTGTCGCGAGCGTCAACATGAGCTTTGGGCGCGCGAGTGCCGACGATGTCGTGCGGCTGGTGGACGACGTCAACGTCGACGTGCTGTCAGCCCAAGAGGTCACCCCGGAAGCGGTGGAGGCCCTTGCCGCCGCGGGCCTGGATGAGCTCCTGCCATATTCCGAGGTCGCGGCCGAACCGGGAGTCACGGGAACGGGACTGTGGTCCAGGTCCCCGTTGATCGCCGCCGAGTCGCTCGACGGATTCACCGGGCCCCACTCGCGTGACGGATATGTGTCGCGTGCCGTGCGCGGAGAGATCGACATCGCAGGAGGGGCGGTGACCGTCCTGGCCGTCCACCCCGCCGCACCAGGCCTGTTCGACCACTCGGGTTGGGACGCGAGCATGAGCAGCCTCACTGCCTATCTGGAGGCCCAGAGTGACCCAATGCTGGTCATCGGTGACTTCAACACCACTCGGGATCATCGAGCCTTCCGCGACATCGAGTCGCTGGGGTACGTCGACGCAGCAGACCAGGCGGGCGCCGGCTTCCTACCGACATTTCCTCAAGAACGTGGGCCGCACCCCGTTGCTGCCATCGACCACGTGATGGTGCGGGATGCGCCGCTTAACGCCGTGGACGTGCGCACCGTATCGGTGGACGGCGCGGATCACCGCGCGCTGGTGGTGACGTACGCGACGCGGTGACCCGCGGGCTGTCAGCGAGCGCTAGGGTATCCCCGTCCAAACCTCGTGCCGCACTCGCGCATCGCGTGCCGCGCGCAAGCGCCGCGGCGCATCGACGGAGGACGGACACGCGGTGCCACCAGCGGCTCCGCCAGATGGACGACACGCGCACCCGTGCGCACGAGAGGGACACGTGACCACCACCAGCCAGCGCACCGGCGTGACCGGACGCCTCGACTCCTATTTCGAGATCACCGCGCGGGGTTCCACCCTCGCCCAGGAGATCCGGGGCGGTTTCACGACGTTCTTCACGATGGCGTACATCGTGGTGCTGAACCCGCTGATCATCGGCACCGTCGCCGACGGCGAGGGCAGCTTCCTTGGCGGCGGCAGTGAGCCCAACCTCGCGATGGTCGCGGCGGCCACGGCACTGGTGGCCGGTCTGCTGTCGATCATGATGGGCGTGTGGGCGCGGTTCCCGCTGGCGATGGCGGCAGGGCTCGGCCTCAACGCGTTCGTGGCGTACGGCATCGCGTCCCGCTCGGGCATGACGTGGCCGGAGGCCATGGGATTCGTCGTCATCGAGGGCGTGGTGATTCTCATCCTCGTCATGACCAACTTCCGCAAGGCCGTGTTCGCGGCCGTGCCGACCTTCCTGAAGCAGGCCATCGCGGTGGGGATCGGGCTCTTCCTCGCCTTCATCGGACTGTATGACGCGGGAATCGTGCGCACCGGCGCGGGCACTCCCACCCAGTTCGGCGACGGCGGCTACATCTCGACGTGGCCCATGGTCGTGTTCGTGGTGGGGCTCTTCACCGCAATCGTGCTGATGGTCAAGAAGGTGCGCGGAGCGCTGCTCATCTCGATCGCCGCCGCGACCGTGCTGGCCGTGATCCTCGAGGCGACCATGTCGCTCGGGTCGTCCGAGGACAACGCCGACGGCTGGGCGCTGGTGGTTCCCGCGCTGCCGGACAGTGTCGTGTCCCTGCCGGACTTCTCGCTCATCGGCCAGGTGGACCTGTTCGGGGGCTTCACGTCCCTGCCGGTGCTCACCGCCCTGCTGCTGGTCTTCTCGCTGCTCATCGCGGACTTCTTCGACACGATGGGCACGATGACCGCCGTCGGTGCCGAGGCGGGGCTCAACGACAAGGACGGCAACCCCCCGCGCACCCAGCAGATCCTGATCGTCGACTCCGTGGGCGCCGCGGCAGGTGGCTTGGGATCGGTGTCCTCGAACACCTCGTACATCGAATCCGCTGCGGGCGTCGGAGACGGCGCGCGCACCGGCCTGGCCTCCGTGGTCACGGGCGTCGCATTCCTGCTGTCGACCTTCCTGACGCCGCTGTACGCACTGGTGCCCTTCGAGGCCGCAACGCCCGTGCTCGTCGTGGTGGGCTTCCTGATGGTGTCGCAGGTCGCGGGCATCGACTGGAAGGACTACCGGATCGCGATCCCTGCCTTCCTGACCTTCATCCTGATGCCGTTCGGCTATTCGATCTCGGTAGGCATCGGCGTGGGATTCATCTCCTACGTGGTGCTGCAGGTCGCCTCCGGAGGGGCGCGCAAGGTTCACCCGCTCATGTGGGGTGCCGCCGCGGCGTTCGTGCTGTACTTCGCGCTGGGGCCTATCACGACGCTGGTGGGCTGAGTCCGGCCGATGACGCGCTGGTTCGCTAGGGTGGAATCGTGCCAGTGAACAGCGAAGCAGTGGGCCGCACGTACGGTCCGTTCGAGCCCTACGAGGTGACGCGGGTCAAGATTCGCGAGTTCGCCGATGCGGTCGACGCCTACTCGGGTGCGCACCGCGATGTCGCGGTCGCGCGGGCCGAGGGTTACCCGGATCTCGTCGCGCCCACCACGTTCGCCGTGGTGATCGCGCAGCAGGCGGAGTTCCACGTGGTCGCCGACCCCGAGGTGGGCGTGGACTTCTCGCGCGTGGTGCACGCCGAGGAGCGTTTCACCCACGTGCGTCCTCTCGTGGCGGGGGACGTGATCATGACGACGGTTCACATCGAGTCCATCAAGCAGCGCGCGGGGATCTCCATGGTCACCACTCGAGCGGAGCTGGCCGATGAGGACGGTGCCCCGGTGTCGACCGTGCTCAGCACCCTCGCGGTGAGGGAGACAGAGTCGGCGGACGAGGCAGAGCCGGCGGGGGAGGCACAGTGACCGAGTCGACGAGCCCGAGCTTCGCGGGGCTAGAGGTGGGACAGGTGGTCGCCGAGCGCGAGCTCGCCGTCACTCGCGCCTCGTTGGTGCGCTACGCGGGAGCCTCCGGCGACTTCAACCCGATCCACTACAACGATGTCTTCGCCCAGGAGGTGGGGCTGCCCGGCGTGATCGCGCACGGAATGCTGACCATGGGCGCCGCAGCATCCGTCGTCGAGGAATGGGCGGGGGCGGGCAACGTCGCCGACTACCAGGTGCGCTTCACGAGGCCGGTTCCGGTGCCCAACCCCGGTCAGGCGACCGTCTCGGTGACCGCCCGAATCGGCGCGCTCGACGAGGAGCGACGCACGGCGCGCGTGGACCTCACGGTCCAGCATGGCGACGTCAAGGTGCTGGGCAAGGCACAGGCGATCGTCGACTGCACGTGACCCTCAGCGGCGCCTGAGGCTGATCAGCGCTCGGGGTTGACCGGCGCGGTCGACGTGCCGATGCTGAGCTCGAGGGGCATCCAGATCTGTGACGGGGTCTCCCCGGCCAGCAGCTCCTTGACCTCGCCGGCCATCGCCCTGCCCTTCTCGACGCCATCCTGAATCACGGTCGTCAGCTCGAGCGGGGCCAGCCACGGCAGGTCGATGCCGTCGAAGCCGGTGATCGAGACGTCGTGCGGGACCTTCAGATCCAGTTCGCGGGCCGCGATCACCGCACCAGCGGCGAGAATGTCGGATTGCGCGACGATGGCGGTCGGGCGCGACTCGTGCGTGAGCGCGAGGTGACCCGCCGCGATGCCCTCTGCCACCATCGACTCGCGCGCCTCGACGACCACGCAGGGCTCGACCCCGGCGATCCGGAAGGCCTCGAGCCGGTTATGCATGGGTGTCCACGCGGACTGAGGCATGTAGTCGAGGGGCCGCAGAGTGGTCTCGTGCCCGGGTCCGTGGGGAAGGGTGATCGTGCCGATTCGCTCGTGACCGAGCGACTGCAGGTGCTCGATGAGCTGGACGGTCGCGCTGCTGTCGTCGATCGATACCTGTCCCGCCCCCGGAGGAGCGTCGCCGTCCATGACCACGAACGGCACCGCGCGCTTGCGCAGCAGCTCGAGCGCGGGGTCATCGTGGTCGCGCACGCGGAACACCACGGCCGCGTCCATCGGCGCCGTGGCCAGCAGTGACTTGTCGCCCTGCTCGGCGGACGGCGTGGGCAGCAGCAGCACACCCAGGCCCATCTCGCCCAACTCGGAGATCAGGCCGTCCATGACGTTGAGGATCAACGGTGCGCGGAAGGCGAGAGTGAACGCATCGTGGATGACGACCCCCACCACGTGGGTGCGACCGGATCGCAGTGCTCGGGCCTGGGCCGAGGGGCCTGCGTAGCCGAGGTCCTCCGCAGCTCTCTCGACGCGCGCCTTCATCTCGGGGGAGATGGGGCCCGCTCCGGAGTACGCGAGGGACACGGTCGACAACGAGACACTCGCCTTGGCGGCCACGTCGGCCATGGTGGGTCGTCTTCTTGCGGCCACGTCGCTCCTCGGTTGCTTTTTGCGCTCGCCCCAGGGTAGTCGCACAATAGGTGCGTGGGCATTGCGCTGAACGCGGTGCCCGTACCGCGCCGACCACGGCACTGTGCCGACCGCGGCGCCGCTCCGACGACGGCACTGTGCTGACGATGGCGCTGTGCCGATGACGGCAACCCGGCGCCCCGCGCCGATCGCAGACAGGACCTCATGGCCATCACCTTCGCCCACGCGCCCACGACGAGCCCCGAGCCCGCTCGCGTGCGAACCGCACGCTTCGCCGTGCTCGGGCTGTTCGCCATCATGGGCGCGATGCTGTCTACGTTCCTGTCGCGTGTGCCCTCGATCCGCGACCTGCTGGACGTCAGCGTCTCGGGACTGGCCAACCTCATCGTATTCGGCGCCTTCGGTGCCCTCGCGGGGCTGCTCGTGACGGGGTGGTCGGCGGCCAAGTTCGGCACCCGGGCGCTGCTGTGGTGGTCCAGCTTCATGCACCTGGGCGCCTTCTCGCTGGTGGCGCTGTCGACGCTCGTGGCGTCCCCACCGCTGTTCGCGATCGGGCACTTCCTGGTGTCGTTCTCGTTCGCGTTCACGAACGTTGCGATGAACGCGGAGGCGGCCGAGGTCGAGCGCCGCATGGGCCGGGCGGTGATGCCGCAGTTCCACGCGGCGTTCTCTGTCGGCATGGCCGGCGCGCTGGGCCTCGGGGCGCTGGTGTCGCACCTCGGTGTCGCGCCGGTGTGGCACTTCATCGCCGTAGCAGCCGTCCTCACGTCGGTCCGCCTCGCCATCATCCCGGCCGCGACCATGGACGGCAGGCCCGCTCCCCACACCGGCGAGGTGTCGCTGGGCGGGCCCTTCGCGACGGCCCGCGCCGAGTACCGTGATCGGCGCGTGCTCCTGATCGGAGTGATTCTGTTCGCGGCCTCGATGACGGAGATGTCGGCAGCGCAGTGGATGTCGCTCGCGATCGTCGACGACTTCGGCAGGCCCGAGGCGGTGGGCGACCTCATGTACTGGGTGTTCGTGGTCGCGATGGTGACGGTGCGTTGGTTCGGCGCTCCCATCATCGCGCGCCTGGGCCGTGTGGTGGCGCTGCGCGCGAGCGCCATCGCGGTGGTGTCCGGACTGCTGCTGTTCGCGTTCACGCCCGTGTTCTGGCTGGTGCCTGTCGCGGCCGCGGTGTGGGGAGTGGGAGCCGCGCTCGGCGTCCCCATCGGCTTCTCGGCGGCCGCAGACGAACCGGGCAGGGCGGCCGCCCGCGTCGCGGCGGTCGCATCGTTCTCCACGGTGGCAGGCCTGATGGTGCCGCCGCTCATCGGCTACCTCGGCGAGGCCGTGGACCTCAGCAACGCGCTCCTCGTGGTGGCCCTGGCCTCGATCGCGTCGTTCGTCCTCGCCCGCGCCGTGCGCAAGGACGGAGGGTTGTTCGGAAGCCGCAGGGCCGCGCTCCGGAAGGTCGGGGCAGGCCGCTTGGCGGCCGCCGACAAGGAGGCCGACGGGCCCGCGGTCGCCGCCGGCGCGACGACCGCGACGGGCGCCCCCGACGCCCCGGTGCGAGGCGAGTGACCATTGAGACTCGCAGATACCCTGGGCCCATGACCACTCTGGCTGAGCTCACGACCCTGCGTGTGGGCGGGCCGGTGGGCAGGCTCGTCTCAGCGCGCACCGAGCGCGAGCTGATCGACGCATGTGTCGATGCCGACCGTGCCGGTGAGCCGCTGCTCGTGCTCGGCGGCGGATCGAACCTGCTCGCGGCTGACGACGGCTTCCCGGGTGCCGTGGTGCGCGACGGTCGCACGGACATCTCGGTCCAGGACGACGGGATGTGCGGGGGAGTGTCCGTCACGGTGACGGCAGGTGTCCCGTGGGACGACGTCGTGCAGCGTGCGGTCGACGAAGGGTGGGTCGGCATCGAGGCGCTGTCCGGCATCCCGGGCTCCACTGGCGCCACCCCGGTGCAGAACGTGGGCGCCTACGGAGCCGAGGTCGCGGACGTCATCGCCATCGTGCGCGTGTGGGACCGGCTCGAGGAGCGGGTCCGTTCGCTGCCGAGGGTCGACTGCGGATTCGGATACCGCGACTCCGTGCTCAAGAGGTCGATGCGCGGAGCCGCCCCCGATGCGGGCGTGTGGCAGCCGACGCCCCGCTACGTCGTGCTCGACGTCACGTTCCAGATGCGCCAAGGGACCCGCTCCGGCCCGATTCGGTACGCGCAGCTCGCCGGCGCACTCGGGATCGAGGTGGGGGGCCGCGCGCCCATCGCGGACGTCCGCGAGGCGGTGCTGCAGGTGCGCGGTGCCAAGGGGATGGTGCTCGATGCCGGCGACCGCGACACGTGGAGCGCGGGATCGTTCTTCACGAACCCGGTGCTGACGGCCGATGCGGCGGCGGGCCTGCCCAGCGCGGCTCCACGATTCGAGGCCGGCGACGGCCTGGTCAAGACCTCGGCCGCGTGGCTCATCGAGCAGGCCGGCTTCAGCCGCGGGTACCGCCTCGACGGTTCTGCAGCAGCGCTGTCGACCAAGCACACGCTCGCGCTCACCAACCAGGGCGGGGCCACCGCCGCGGACCTCGCGGCTCTTGCGCGCACGATCCGGGATGGCGTGAGCGAGCGGTTCGGCGTCGCGCTGGCCCCTGAGCCGGTGCTGCTCGGCGTGAGCCTCTAGCCCACGCCGGCACGCCCGCACAGACCAAGCGGCCGATGCGCACTCACCTGAGTGCGCATCGGCCGCTTGGCTGGTGTGCCCGGTTCGCTAACCGTCGGTGGCGATCGCCTTGAGGATGTCGAGCCGCGACGCCCGCCACGCGGGCCATAGTGCCGCTACGACACCGGCGACCGCGGCCAGGACCGTGTAGATCACGAGCCAGACCCACGGAATCGTGACGCCGCTGAACCCGAAGTCCTCGAGGGCGAGCACCAGGGCCGAACCGAGCGACACGCCCAGAATCATGCCCAGGACGGTGCCGAACACGGCCATCACCATGGACTCCACGGTGATCATGCGCCACACCGAGCTGCGCTTGAGGCCGACTGCTCGGAGCAGCCCGATCTCTCGCGTGCGTTCCGTGACCGATAGCAGCAGCGTGTTGGCCACGCCCAGGATCGCGATCACCAGCGCGCTGCCGAGCAGTGCCGAGATCACGCCCAGCAGCAGATCGATGAACTGGTTGGCGAACTGCTCGAGCTGCCCGGGCTGCTGCAGCGTCACCAGCGGGTAGTCCTCCGCCAGGGCGTCCTGAAGCGCCGTCTGCGCCTCTTCCACCTCCATGCCGTCCTCGAGCACCACCAGGGCCTGCACGATGGTCGGCTCGCCGAACAGCTCGGCCGCTGTGGCCTCGTCGATCACGAAGTTGGAGTCGCCATCGAGCAGGTACCGGCCGGTTACCTCGAGCGTGACGGAGCCCTCCGGCCCCTCGATCGTGATGTCGTCTCCGACCTCGTACCCCAGATCCTGAATGGCGGAGTCGATGAAGGCGCCGCCGTCGAGCTGAGCGATCTCGGGCTCGGTGTCGTAGTCGAACGCGTCCTCGATCGTCGCCGGGTCCACGGACTGGACCGTGCGGCTGCTGCCGTCGACCTGCGCCGAGTCGTATCCGATGCCGTTGACGATCTCGACCCCGTCCACCTCTGTCAGCACGTCGAGCGCGCCAGGCGGAATCGCACCCTGAGTCGAGAAGACGAAGAAGTCGGCCTGGGTCTGCGCGAACTGCTCGGTCACCACCGACTTGAGCGACTCGGTGAACGTGGCCACGAGGGCGAGCAGCATGACGCCGATCATCAGAGCGGCTGCGGTGTTCGCACTGCGCCGCGGCTCGCGCCGGATGTTGTTCGCGGCGAGCTTGCCGTCCACCCCGAACATCCGTGTGAGCAGGCTGCGCAGGCCGTACGCCATCGGCACCAGCACCTGGGCCGCGAGCAGGGTCGCCCCCAGCACCAGCAGCACGGCGCCGACGCCTACGTAGATGTAGGGACGGTCGAGTCCCGCGAACAGTCCGGTGCCGATCGCGATCGCTCCCACCAGGGCCATCGCGGCGCCGACGATGTTGCGAACCTTGAGCGGCTTCTTGCCGCCGGTGGCCGATTCGCGCAGCGCCTCCATGGGGGAGATGCGTGACGCCGTGATGGCGGGGAGTAGGGCGGAGATCAGCGTGACCAGCGTGCCGAGCGCGTATGCCCACAGCACCGCGTCGAGCGGCAGCGTGAGCGACCCGAAGATGTCGCCGGCGAACAGGCTGACCAGCCACGCTGCGGCGAGCGCGAGCAGGTAGCCCGTGACGATGCCGATCGTGGAGGCGATGATCGCCACCACGAGGGCCTCGAGCAGGATCATGGACCTGACCTGGCGACCCGTCACGCCGATCGCCCGCATGAGCCCGAACTCTCGCGTGCGCTGGGTGACGATGATGCGGAACGTGTTGACGATGATGTAGGCGCCCACGAACAGTGAGATCAGTGCGAAGGCGATGGCGAAGATGTCGACGTACTGCAGGACGTCATCGAGAGCCGCGGTCTCCTCCGCGGCCTTGTCCTCTCCGGTGATGGCGCGGGTCCCGTCGGGGATCACCTCCGACACGCGGTCGACCACCGCATCCGCGTCTGCGTCCTCCGTGACGAGCACGCTCACCTGCTGGAAGTTCGGATCGTTCGCGAGGGTGTGAGCGTCGTCGCCGGTCATGAAGGCCAGCGTGGCGCCCTGCAGGCTGTTGGATTCGCCGAATCTCACGGTGCCCACGAGATCGAACTCGGTCACGCCATCGTCGGTGGCGATACGCACGGTGTCGCCGATGTCGTATCCGAGCCGGGGCGCGGAGTCGATGTCGAGCACCAGCTCGCCGTTCGACTCGGGGCCGCGGCCGTCGACGAGGGTCGACTGGTCGATCTCGGGGATGCCGGTCCAGTTGAACAGCTGGCTGGGAGCGCCACCGCCGGTGAACGGGTCAGCGGCGGGCTCGCCCGTGTCGGGGGGAAGCACGGCGCCGGGGACCTGGATGCCGCCCATCGCGACGTCCACTCCCTCGACGGCGGCGATGGCCTCGACGTCCCCGTCGGCGAATACGCCTTCGGTGGCGGCGAACGGGTCGCCGCCCCCCGACTCGGCTTCATCGGGGTCTTCCTCGACGATCACGTCGGTGCCGGCGTAGATGTCTGAGAACAGCCCGGAGAAGCCCGACGACAACGCGTTGGTGAAGGTGTGCGATGCGGCGACGAGCGAGACGCCCAGTGCTACCGCGATAGCCGTGAGGATGAGCCGCTTGGGGTTGTGCCGAACGGACTTGAGCGCAATCTTGAACATCGCGGCCTAGTGCCCCATCTGCTTCATGCGGTCGAGCACGCGCTCTGCGGTGGGCTCGCGCATCTCGTCGACGATCCGGCCGTCCTCGAGGAAGACGATCCGGTCCGCGTATGCCGCGGCGGTCGGGTCGTGCGTCACCATGACGATGGTCTGGCCGAACTCCTTGACCGCGCGGCGCATGAACGTCAGCAGCTCGGAGCCGGAGCGCGAGTCGAGGTTGCCGGAGGGCTCGTCGGCAAAGATGATCTCGGGGCGTGCCACGAGGGCGCGGGCGACGGCCACGCGCTGCTGCTGACCGCCCGAGAGCTCGGCGGGCAGGTGGGTGAGTCGGTCCCCCAGCCCGAGGATCGCGATGATCTCGTCGAACCACGCCTTGTCGACGTCGGTGCCCGAGATGTCGAGCGGAAGGGTGATGTTCTCGCGGGCGTTCAGCGAGGGGATCAGGTTGAAGGACTGGAACACGAAGCCGATGTACTTGCGGCGGACCTCGGTGATCTGCGCCTCGGACAGCGACGTGATCGTGGTCTCGGCGATCGTGGAGGATCCGGCCGTGAGCCGGTCGAGCCCCGCGAGAGTGTGCAGCAGCGTCGACTTGCCCGAGCCCGAGGGACCCATGATCGCGGTGAACTCGCTGCGGGCGATGTCGACGTTGATGCCGTCGAGGGCGCGCACAGCCGCCTCGCCGAATCCGTAGTCCTTGTAGCCGTCGCGCATCGTGGCCGCGAGCGCCTGCGCGGGGGCAGCGGTGGTGGTCATGGGGTGGCCTTTCGTGAGGGTGGTGTCGATCCGGGACAAGTGTGCCAACCGCGGCCGATGCAGGGGTATCCCTCCCGAGGACGGTTCGCCAAGGTCGTTCTCAGGGATGACCCTGGCGGGTCACCCTTTGGGGATGACAATTCCAGACTCGTACGCCTCCACCACGGCCTGGACGCGATCGCGGACGCCGAGCTTGGTGAGGATGTGACTCACGTGCGTCTTCACCGTGGTCGGCGACACCCACAGCTCCTTGGCGATCTCCTGGTTCGACATCCCCCGCGCGATGAGCTGGAGCACCTCGACCTCGCGCTCGGACAGGTCACCGATCGCCTCGGGCGGCGGCACGTACGCTCCCTGCGGCTCGGGGCTCGAGGGCGGCACCGTGGCGGGCGTGGCTGCAGGTACCGCGAATCGCTCAATGACCCTGCGGGTGACCTCGGGAGCGAGCAGCGCCTCGCCTCCCGCCACCACGCGCACGGCGTTCACCAGCGTGTCGCCGTCGGCGCTCTTGAGCAGGAATCCGGAGGCCCCCACGCGAAGGGCCTCGTAGACGTACTCGTCGTCGTCGAAGGTGGTGAGGATGACCACGCGGGCGTCGGGATGGGCCGCGATCACCTGCTCGGTGGCGGCCAGCCCGTCCATGCCTGGCATGCGGATGTCCATCAGCACGACATCGGGGGTGTGATCCCGGACGAGCGCTTGTGCGTCGGCCCCGTCGGCGGCCTCGCCCACGATCTCGATGTCGTTCTCGGCCTCGAGGATCATGCGCAGCCCTACGCGCACCATCGCCTGGTCGTCGACCAGCCCTACTCTGATCACGCGGATGCCCCTTTCGATTCGATTGGCAGCGGCCGTTCGTCGGCGGCCGGGCCGGAGACCTGGTCATCCCCGGACGGCAGCACGGCGTGCACCTGGAAGCCACCGCCCCGGCGCGGGCCATGCGACAGCGCCCCGCCGAGCGCCTGGACCCGCTCTGCGACGCCGGTGAGCCCATGACCGCCGGGAAGGCGCGGCCCGTCTCCGGTCACGCCACGGCCGTCGTCCTCGACGCTGATGTGCACCGCGTGGGCGGTGCGCTTGACGATCACGTCTGCGCGCGCCCCCGGCCCCGCGTGCTTGAGGGCATTGGTGAGCGCCTCCTGGATGATCCGGTATGCGCTCACCTCGACCCCGGCCGGCACGTGTGCGGAGCCCGAGATCTCGAGGGTGACGGGCAGTCCCGAGTCCTGGACGTGGCGCACGAGCGTGGGCAGCGCCGCGAGCGACGGCATGGGGGACAGGCCGTCGATGGCGGAGGTGCCCATGGCCAGTGCGCGGTCCGAGTCCACGCGCTCGTTCGCCTCCAGCTCGGAGGCGCGCAGCACGCCGATCATGCGCTGCATCTCCTCCAGGCCCGACCGGCCCGATGCCGCGATCGTCGCCAGGGTGCCGGCGAGCTCGTCGTCCGCGGCTCCCAGTCGCCGACGGGCTCCCTCGGCCTGCAACGTCATCACCGTGATCTCGTGCGCGACCACGTCGTGAAGCTCGCGCGCGATCCGGGCGCGCTCGGCGCGGACCGCGTCCGTCGCGGCCTCGTAGCCGGCCTGCTCGCGGCGCGCGTGCGCGACCTCGAGCTCACTCAGACGCTGACGGCGGCGGCGATCCCCGATCCCGATGGCGAACGGCACGATCACCGCGACCGGGATGGCGAAGACGGCACTGGTCGGCACGGCCTCCGAGGTCATCGCCCCGACGGCCGTCCAGGCCAGCATCACGCCCATCAGTGCCGCGCTGTGACGGATCGAGGTGGCCCGCGGCATGTAGGACGCGACGCCGTAGATCGCGAGGAACAGCCCGAGCATGGCCGGCGTCGCCTCGTAGCCGAGCCCTACCACGACGATCCACGCTGCGGCGGTCAGCCACAGCACCGCGCGCGGGTAGCGCTGCCGCCACAGCAGCGGAATGACCATCGCTGCGAGCAGCACATAGCCCAGCGGATCGATCGGCCGGATCTCCGCGTACTGGAAGCCCGTGAGCGATGCGGCCCACATCATGCTCAGCACCAGCAGCGCGCCTACGACGAGCGCGTCGTTCCACCGTGGTGGCCTGAGGTCCATGAGACCAAAGCGTAGGCGCACCCAGCCGCACGCGCATCGGCCGCTCGCCCGATGCGGACGAGACCGAGGGCTCAGCCGACGAATCGGTAGCCGACTCCGCGCACCGTCTGGATGGCGCTCTGGCCCACGTGCGTGCGCAAGTAGCGGATGTAGACGTCGAGCACGTTGTCCCTGGCCGCCGAGCCCCACACCTCCTGCAGGGCATCCGCGCGTGGCACCACCTCGCCCCCGCGTGACATCAGGAGGTGGGCGAGCTGGAACTCGCGGGGGCTCAGGGGCACGTCGATGCCGTCGCACGCGAGGGTGCGCTCGACCGGATCGAGCTCGCACCTGCCCACGCGGATGAGCTGCGCCGAGCTCGGGTCTTCCTCGGCTCGTGCGCGAGCCCGCAGCCGGATCCGCGCCACCAGCTCATCGAACGAGAAGGGCTTGGCCATGTAGTCATCGGCGCCCCGCTCGAGTCCGCGCACGGTGTCCTCGGCCGAGGTGCGCGCCGTCAGGATGATGACGGGCAGCTCCGAGCCTGAGGCGCGTAGCCTCCGCAGCACCGTGAAGCCCTCCTGGTCGGGCAGGCCGATGTCGAGCACCATGATGTCGAAGCCGTCCTCGAGCGCGAGTCGGAGACCGTCGCGCCCGGTGCGCACTGCCGTGACTTCCACGTCCGCCGTGCGCAGGCCCTTGGTCAGCGACTCGACCAGCCTGGCCTCGTCCTCGACCAGCAGCATCTTGATCACGCGCCATCTCCGTTCCTTGGTATCACCAGTGTGAAGGTCGAGCCTTCGCCCTGCTGGGACCACAGGGTGAGCCGTCCTCCGTGCGCGGCGGCGATCGCGGCAGCGATCGGCAGACCGAGCCCGGTGCCCTCCGTCTCGGGATCGACGCGGTGGAACCGTTCGAGCACACGCTTGCGATCCTCGGGCGCGATCCCTCGACCTTCGTCCGTGACCCACAGGCGGAGCTCGGTGGGCATGGCGGCGCTTCCGATTCTCACCGTGCTGCCGGTAGCAGAGAACTTCACCGCATTGGCCACCAGCTGCAACCACGCCTGGGTCACGCGCTGCGCGTCGAGCGGAAGCTCGACATCGGCGACGGACTCGAGCAGCCATTCTCGGTCGCCGAGCGCCTGAGCGCGCGCGAACGTGATCTCGGTCAGCTCGGCCACCGCCACCGTCTCGCGCAGCACGAACTCGGGACGGTCGGACTTCGCGAGCGTCACGAGGTCGTCGACGAGTCGCGACATCATGTCGACCTCGTCGAGCAGGTCGCTCTGAACACGGAGCACCTCGACCGGATCGCGAGGTTCGATGAGTTCGAGGTTGGTGCGCATGATCGCGAGCGGCGTGCGCAGCTCATGAGACGCGTCGTCGAGCAGTTGGCGCTGGTCGGCGAAGGCGCGCTCGAGACGGTCCAGCATGGCGTTGACGGTGCGGGACAGCCGAGACAGGTCGTCGTGCCCCGTGACGGGGATGCGTTCGGCGAGGTCGTGCTCGCTGATGTGGCGCGCCTTGCCCTCGAGGACGGAGATCGGGTGCAGCATGCGGCCCACCGTCGTCCATCCGATGACCCCGATCATCGCGAGTGCGACCAGCGCGACCAGCGCGTAGATGCGGAAGGTCTCGGTCAGGTTCGCGACCAGGGCGCCGCGATCAGTGGCGATGGTGAACACCGCCACGGTGTCGCCGTCCGGCTCGACGATCGGGACCGCCGCGTACCGGTAGTCCGCCAGCTCGGTGACGGCCGCACGGACGACGACCGTCTGGGCTGCGCGCTCCGCGGCCACGGTGAGGAACTCGGGATCATCCTCGAGGCGTAGGCGCTGGGGCGAGGACGGCACGAATCTTGGGACGGGTCCGACGTGTGCCACGGCGCTCTCGGTGGGGCTCGCGACCACCCGGATCATCGCCTCGCGCATGAGGTCCTCGGAAGTGGCGTAGGGCTCCCCGGTCGTAGGGTCCGGGGCCTCGGCGAGTTCGATGAAAGCCTCGGTGCGCAACGCCAGCCCGTCGACGATGGTCGCGTCGATGCGCGCACGCTCGATGACGTATGCCGTGATGCCCGCGATGGTGAGAGCGGCGGCAGTGAGGGTGACGAGATACGTGAGCACCCGCGCCCGCACGGTCATGCGTCGAGCCGGGTGTGCGATGTGTTCGATCAGGCGCGCGATGAGACCCTCCTGCGCCTACGCTAGCGCCCTCGTGCCCGCAGGCGTGGCGCCACCGCCGGACTCGGCAATCGGCGCGATCAGCGGCGGTTGCGTGACTCGCCGCGCTGGTGATCGGCGTTGCGCTCGCGCTGCCAGTCCCGGAGCCGCTCCTCCCAGGCGTCCGCCCAGGCTGGATCGTCCATGGCGTCCCGCCCGCTGCCCGTGCCCCAGTCGCAGTCACGCGCCGCCTCGTGCCGGTCCTCGGCCCACTCGTCCAGCTCACGAGTCCATGCCCCGACGTCCGCCCTGCCATCGGGCGGCGGGGGCAGCGTGCACGACGATGGGGCCGCTGGCGCCGGTTTGGGCTCCGGCACGGCCGCGACTGGGCGCTCCGCCTGTCCGGACACGACTGGGCGCTCCGCCTGTCCGGACACGACTGGGCCCGACGCCTGACGGCGCTGGCCCTCGCACACGCCCTCGTCGCTGCATTCGATCGCGCCCGGGCCCACCTCGACGGGGCCCACCTCCACCGCCGTCACCGTCTCGTCACTCGGCTCGGCGCTCGCGACCGCCGCCACCACCGCGGGGGTCACCGAGGCGGGGTCCTCCTGGTGCAGCTCAACCGCGGTGGCGACCGGTGCGGTATCCGGGGCGCCGGCCATCGCGCTCGCGGTGCCCGCCACGATCACGCTCACGCCCAAGAAGCCCGCAGCGACGGCGAGAGTGCGCAAGTGTGTGCGAATCATGGCAACAGTATGGTCGCGGGTGCCTGAGGTGTTCCACAAGCGGGTGTGCGGTCGGCCGGCAAGGGGTCAGCGGTCCTCGGCGCGCATCCACCGGAAGGTGCGAACCGACACGATCAATCCCAGCACGAACCAGACGGTGAGCATCACTGCGGTCATGGGGTGCTCCCACGAGCCGTGAGCCTCTTGGGATTCGAAGTACTCCGGCAGGAACACCGAGCGCATTCCCTGTGCGAGCCACTTCAGCGGGAAGATCTCGGCGACGGTCTGCAGGTACGTGGGCAGCTGGGTGAAGACGAAGAACACCCCCGAGGTGAACTGCAGGAACAGCACCACCGGGGTCAGGATGGCGGACGCGGACTTGCCGTTGCGCAGCAGCGACGACGTGGCGATTCCCACAGCCGAGGATGCGGCGGTGCCGAGCAGGAACACCCAGGTGAAGGTCCACCAGCGGCCCGGATCCGTGGGGAGCGTCACGTCGTACAGCAGCACGCCGAGCGTCAGCAGTATGGCGATCTGCACGATCGACACGAGCAGCACCTGCACGATCTTGCCGCTGAAGTACGCCGTGGCCGGCAGGGGGGTGGCATAGATGCGCTTGAGCAGATCCTCGTCGCGGTCGATCGACAGCGAGATCGCAAGCGACTGGAACCCAGTATTCAGAATTCCTGTGGCGATCATTCCTGCGAGGAAGTACTGCGCGAACGTGACGTCGGTGTCGCCCAGCGTCTGTTCGCCGAAGATGGTGCCGAACAGCACGAGGAAGATCATGGGGAAGGCGAAGATGAAGATCATCTGCTCGCGAGAGCGGGTGAACTCCTTGAGCTCGATCACGATCCGGTTCGTGAGCAGCGAGCCCCATCCGGGCGATCGGCGGGTATCCACGGCGCTCATGCCGCCATCTCCTTCTCGGCCTCTGCGTCCGCCTGCGCCGCGGCACCGATCAGATCCAGGTACACATCCTCGAGGGACGGGTGAGTGATCTGTAGGCGCGGAATCTCGCCGTCGTGGCGCGCGAGCAGGTCACGGAGGTAAGCCGTCGGCGTGGGGGTCGCCTCCCGGTGCGTGACGTCGCCGTCCACCCAGCTCACCCACGCATCTGTCGCGCGGGCCCTCAGGCCCTCTGGGGTGTCCAGCGCGACCATCGAGCCATTGGCGATGATGCCGATGCGGTCAGCGAGCCGGTCCGCCTCGTCCAGATAGTGCGTGGTGAGAAGGATCGTCGTGCCGTGCTCGCGGAGTGACTCGATGAGAGTCCAGAACTGGCGTCGCGCCTCGGGGTCGAAGCCGGTGGTGGGCTCGTCGAGGAACACGAGTTCGGGGTTGCCCATGACGGCGAGAGCGACGTCCAACCTTCTGCGCTGGCCGCCCGAGAGCAGCTGCGGCTTGGCATCCGCCTTCTCGGTGAGCCCCACAGCCGCGAGCGCCTCATCGACGTCGCGCGGGTGCGGGTAGAGGCGCGAGGCATGGTGGAGCGCCTCGCGGGCGGTGAGCACGCTGCTCCCGCTGGTCGACTGCAGCATCACACCGAGTCGCTCGCGCCACTGACGGGTAGGGCGAGCGGGGTCGACGCCGAGCACCGTCACGTCGCCCCCACTGCGTTTGCGGAAACCGCCCAGGATCTCCACGGCGGTCGACTTGCCGGCACCGTTGGGCCCGAGCAGCGCGAACACCTCGCCGCGGTGCACCTCCAAGTCGATGCCATCGACCGCGTTCTTTGTTCCGTACGTCTTGCGGAGGCCCGTGACAGTGATCGCTTCGTCGCTCATGCGACCGAGGCTAGCGAGAACTGACCCAGCCCGCGCATCGGCCGCGCGAACGATCTCCCGTGGCCGGAATGATGACTCGCGCCGAGGCTGCTTAGGACAGCAGCGACTGAATGCGGCCTACGCCCTCGGCGAGGTCATCGTCACCCAGCGCATAGCTCAGCCGTGCGTAGCCCGAAGGGCCGAAGGCCTCACCGGGCACGATCGCGACCTCGGCCTCCTCGAGGATGATCGTCGCGAGCTCGGCCGACGTGGTCGGCACCCTGCCCCGAATCTCCCGCCCGAGCACGCCCTCGACCGACGGGTAGGCGTAGAACGCCCCCCGGGGCGTCGGCACCTCGAAGCCGTCGATCTCGCGGAGCATGTCGACCATGGTGCGGCGGCGGCGGTCGAAGGCCGTGCGCATCTGCTGGACCTCTTCGAGCCCGCCCTGGAGCGCCGCGATTGCCGCGCGCTGGGACACGTTGGCGACATTGGAGGTGAGGTGGCTCTGGAAGTTGGTGGCGGCCTTGATCACGTCGCCAGGGCCGATCATCCAGCCCACTCGCCAGCCGGTCATCGCGTACGTCTTGGCGACGCCGTTGAGCACGATGCAGGTGTCGGCGAGGCCGGGCACCGCCGAGAGCATCGGCGTGAACTCAGCGCCGTCGTAGAGCAGGTGCTCGTAGATCTCGTCGGTGATGACCCAGATGTCGTGTTCGAGTGCCCACTCGCCGATCGCCTTGGTCTGCTCGGGTGAGTACACCGCGCCGGTCGGGTTCGAGGGGCTGCAGAACAGCAGCGCCTTGGTGGCATCGGTGCGCGCCGCCTCGAGCTGCTCGACAGTCACCAGATAGTCCTGGTCGGCTCCGGCGAACACTTCGACCGGGGTGGCGCCGGTCAGTGAGATCGCCTCGGGGTACGTGGTCCAGTACGGCGCGGGCAGGATGACCTCGTCGCCCGGGTCGAGCACTGCGGCGAAGGCCTGGAAGACGGCCTGCTTGCCGCCGTTGGTGACCAGCGTGGTGGCGGGGTCGATCTCGTAGCCCGAGTCGCGCATGGTCTTGTCCGCGATCGCCTGGCGGAGGTCGGGCAGACCGGCCGCAGGCGTGTAGCGGTGAGTGCGCGGGTCCTGCGCGGCCTCGATCGCAGCGTCGACGATGAACTGCGGCGTCGCGAAGTCGGGCTCGCCAGCACCAAAGCCGATCACCGGGCGACCGGCGGCCTTGAGAGCCTTCGCCTTGGCGTCGACGGCGAGGGTGGCGGAAGGCGCGATGGCGCCGAGGCGGGCAGAGACACGGTTCTTTGCAGTCACGGTGTCCAGTCTTCCATGCTTGCGTCTCTCTACCCATTCCCAATGGACGACGTGACGGATGTGGCACCTGCGACGCGGATGTCTGCTTACGGAGGCGCCTGGGTCACATGCGCAACTTCCTCCATTGGGTGTGGGCGATCGAGTCGTCCCCAGCCGTCGAGGGTCGCCGTGTATTCACGGCTCGGCGTGGGTCATCTCCCGGCCGCCGAACCCTTGCAGCACGGTGGCGCTGTGCATGTGATCACCGCACTCAATGTCCTTGGCGGCGCGGCAAGGCGACACCAATTGCGCGGACTTGGCGTGACGGACGAGCAGATCCGCGCGGCCGTCCGCAGCGAGGCGGTCCTCAGACCGCATCGGGGGTGCTACGCCCTTGCCGGCGCTGACTCGCTGGTCATCCGAGCCCGTGTCATGTCGGCACGGTTGACCTGTGCTTCGGCAGCGCGGCTTCTCGGGCTGCCGCTGATCCAAGCCGTCGACGGGGTGCACCTGGCAATTCCCCATGATCGTGGCCTCGTCGTTGACGACGCACGTCGCAGGGACCGCGAGGTGCATCATCGCACGCGAAGCCCGAGCGATCAGGCGCCGCTATGTCGCGCCGTGGACATCGTCGACCACTTGGGGAAGTGCGCCAACGCCCTCACGCAGTTGGGCGCTCTGGATGCCGCCCTTGCCATGGGCGCGATGACGGAGGACGAGATCGATCGTTTCTCCACCACACCGTGCGTACGCCGGGAGTGGCTCCGGGCGCACTGCGATGTGCGCACCGGCTCGCCCGCCGAGACAGCCGCGCGCGTCGAGCTCACCCGCTCGGGCTTCGACCTGACTTCACAGGTGCAGATCGACGGGGTCGGGCGCGTCGACTTCGTGGTGAATGGCACCCTCGTGGTGGAGATCGATGGCGAGACCTACCACTCTGACCGGCAGGCCTTTGCCGAGGACCGCCGTCGTGACCGAGCGCTCGCGACACTGGGGATGCCCATCCTCCGATTCACCGCACACGAAGCGTTGGCCCATGACGGCCGCATTGCACGCGCCGTGGGCGAGTTCTGGCACCGCCGGGCCTCATGAGTCGAACCAAGCACCGACTGCCCGCTTCGCTGCGCGTTCCCAATGGACGATGGGACTGATGAGGTTCCTGCGCCGGCGAGGTCCCCACCATGGTCCGCACCCGTACCATGGGTCACATGGACCATTGGGAGTAGCGCGGGGCGTCCTGACGGACGGTCGCTACGGGGGCCGGGTTCGCAATCGGGACCGTTAACCCGTACTATTGCCATTCGGCGATTGACAGACGCCATGATGGCTCGCGCCTTCGTGGCTGTTGGCTTCGCCAGTCGGGGGCCCCACCGCCCCCGGAGGGCAGTGGCGCAATTGGTAGCGCATCGGTCTCCAAAACCGACGGTTGGGGGTTCGAGTCCCTCCTGCCCTGCACGGCGCGGACCCCCGCGTGATCCCAACCCCCAAAAGCGAAGGATGACCCGGTGAGCGAATCTGCCGTGACGGACTCCGGAGAACAGGACCCTCGGCACGAATCCCGCGAGGACCGCAACATCTTCGGTCGCATTGCGCTGTTCGTGCGCCAGGTGATCTCCGAGCTCAAGCGAGTGGTGACACCCACTCGCGAGGAGCTGGTCCGGTACATCTGGATCGTCCTGGCCTTCGTGGCCGTGATGATGCTGATCGTGTTCCTGATGGACCTGCTGTTCAACTGGCTCGCAGCAATGACATTCGGCGGCTGATGGCCGTCTATGAAGGAAGTGGTGACTGGTGAGTGACGACAAGCTCGACTCCGCCGGCGACAAGCTCGACGAGCTCGTGGCCGACATCGCGGAGTCGACCGACCGCGCCCAGGCGGCGGCCGAGGAGCCTGCTGAGGAGACCACCCCTGCGGTGGACGAGGCGGCTCTTTCGGACGCCCCGGCCGATGCGGTGGTCGAGGGCGACGACGACACTGTCCCCGACGAGACCGCGGACGAGGCTCCTGCAGAGGAGGACGCGGTGGACGCCGTGGCCGACGAGCCGATCGAGCCCGTGAACGACCCCGGCGAAGAGTTCCGCGCCGAGCTGCGGATGCAGGACGGCGAGTGGTACGTGGTCCACAGCTACTCGGGCCACGAGAAGCGCGTCAAGCAGGCTATCGAGCACCGCCGTGAGAGCCTCCACATGGAGGATCACATCTTCCAGGTCGAGGTCCCCATGGAGGACGTCACCGAGATCAAGGGTGGTCAGCGCAAGCTGGTCAACCGCGTGCGCATGCCTGGATACGTCCTGGTGCGCATGTACCTCACCGACGAGTCCTGGGGCACCGTGCGGAACACGCCCGGCGTGACCGGCTTCGTGGGCCACGCCCACCAGCCCGTACCGCTGACGCTCGACGAGGTCTACGGCATGCTCGCTCCGGCGGAGCAGGCCGTGGCCACGACCGACGAGGGCGGCGACTCGCAGTCCAAGCAGGTCGAGGTCGACTTCGCCGTCGGCGAGTCGATCACCGTCATCGACGGGCCGTTCGCCACCTTGCCCGGCACCATCTCCGAGATCAGCGTGGACTCCCAGAAGCTCCACGTTCTCGTTTCCATCTTCGGCCGGGAGACCCCGGTCGAGCTGGCGTTCAATCAGGTCACCAAGATCTGACGACGGCAGCAAGCCAAGCGGCATGGGCCGCGACGAATCACAGAAGGACCCGAATCCATCATGGCAGCACCGAAGAAGAAGGTCGCTGGTCTGATCAAGCTCCAGATCCAGGCCGGCGCCGCCAATCCCGCGCCGCCCGTGGGCCCCGCCCTCGGACAGCACGGCGTCAACATCATGGAGTTCTGCAAGGCTTACAACGCGGCCACCGAGTCGCAGCGTGGCAACGTGGTGCCCGTGGAGATCACGGTCTATGAAGACCGTTCCTTCACGTTCATCACGAAGACCCCGCCGGCCGCAGAACTCATCAAGAAGGCCGCTGGCGTCGCCAAGGGCTCAGGAGTTCCGCACACCGACAAGGTCGGCACGCTGACCGATGCTCAGGTGCGCGAGATCGCCGAGCAGAAGATGGCCGACCTCAACGCCAATGACATCGACGCCGCCGCGAAGATCATCGCGGGCACTGCGCGTTCGATGGGCATCACCGTCAACTAGCACCACCCAGTGGGAGGGGGCGCGCTGCCCCGCACCACGACTGCACAGGAAAGAGAAGCAGATGTCCAAGCGCTCCAAGGCTTACCGCGACGCAGCACAGCTCGTCGACCGTGACCAGCTCTACAGCCCCATCGAGGCCGTGCGCCTCGCTCAGAAGACGTCCTCGAAGAACACCGACTCGACCATCGACGTCGTGTTCAAGCTCGGCGTCGACCCGCGTCACGCGGACCAGTCGGTCCGTTCGACCGTCATCCTGCCCCACGGCACAGGCAAGACCGCTCGGGTCCTGGTCTTCGCCAACGGTGACAAGGCAGAGGCGGCCCGTGAGGCGGGCGCCGACATCGTCGGTGGCGACGAGCTCATCGAAGAGGTCATGGGCGGTCGTCAGGACTTCGACGCCGTCGTGGCCACCCCGGATCTCATGGGCAAGGTCGGTCGACTCGGCCGCGTGCTCGGTCCGCGGGGCCTCATGCCCAACCCGAAGACCGGCACGGTGACGATGGATGTCACCAAGGCTGTGTCCGACATCAAGGGCGGAAAGATCGAGTTCCGCGTCGACAAGCACGCCAACCTCCACACGGTGATCGGCAAGGCCTCGTTCGGCGACGACAAGCTGCTCGAGAACTTCCAGGCCGTGCTTGATGAGGTCCAGCGCGCCAAGCCCTCGGCTTCGAAGGGTCGTTACATCATCAAGGCGGCCATCTCCTCGACGCAGGGACCGGGCATTCTGGTCGACGCTGCGGCGAAGGCCGACAAGTAACGCTTTTCCCCCCAAGACCGCACTCGAGCGACGCCCGGCGATCCCGGGCCGCGCGTACGAGAGCGAGTGCTGCGCAGCGGCCCCAACCGGGCAGGCGCGCAGCACCGGGCCCGGCTCCTCACCCCCCTGAGGAGTCGGGCCTTCTCGCGTCTGCGGGCAGCGCAGCATTCGGCCGACGCGGTCGTCACCCGAGCGCGGCTTGGTACCTTGAGCGAAGGCTCGCACATTCGTGCGCGACCACCACAGGAGGCCGGCCGGATGCACCGCGACCATGTTCAGGCACGCGATCTGACTGTCGGCTACTCGACGCTGTCGCACCGCGTAGGCGCGATCGAGCCCGCGCAGTGGTGGGCCCGGGCGGACGTGGTGGTCGTGATCCAGACGGGCGGCGGGGACTCTGACCCCGGGCTGGGCCGTGAGCTCGCGCGGCTTGAGAGCGAGGGTGCCCGCACAGTCGTGCTCGAGTCGGTCGGCGTCGCCCGCAGCCGCAACGAGGTGCTGCGCCACGCGCGCACGCGCTACGTGCTGTTCAGCGACGACGACGTGACCGTCGACTTCGAGGGTGTGTGCGCGGTCGTCGACCGGATGCAGGAGGAGGGCCTCGCGGTGGCCATGGCGCGCGCTGTCGACTCGGAAGGGAATCTGCGCAAGCGCTACCCGGCCCGCGAAGAGCCGCTCACGCTGTACAACTCCGGCAAGGCCGCTACTTACGAGATGGTGGTGGACGTGACCCGAACCCGCCAGTCCGGCGTGTGGTTCGACGAAGGCTTCGGCGCGGGCGTCGAGCGCTACCTGGGCGACGAGTACATCTTCATCGCCGATGCGCTGCGGGCAGGTCTGTCGGCACGCGCGATCCCCGAGGTCGTCGCGGCTCACCCCGTGGAGAGCTCGGGTTCGCGGTGGGGCACGCCCGAGGATGCCGATGCGAGAGCAGCCGTGCTCGACCGGGTCTTCGGCCACCTTGCGATCGCGGGCAAGCTGGTCTTCGCGGCACGGCACCGCGCCCGGCTCGGAGGAGCGCGAGGGGCGTGGCGGTTCGTGCGTTCGACCCCCCGCAGCCGTGCCCGCCGCCGCATGCCCAGGTGACGCGGACGTGCCGCTGACCCGCGCATCGGCCGCGTGGTTGCGTGACCCCCTCCGCGTCCCGTAGTCTTGTCGGGCCCAAGACCGCCGGTTGTCGGCCCTGGCTTGCCAGGAACGACCGAAGCTCCGCGTCAGCGGAGTCCAGCGTAGGTGAGACGAGCGTGCACGAGTGCGCATTGACGGGCGGCCCCTGGCCGCCTGGTCCATGCGAGACAGATGCACGCTGGCCCCGCCTGCGGCGGGGCTCTTTTGCTGTCCGGGGTGGGCCGTCTCCGCAAGGAGGCGTCGACGGTCACACTAAGGAAGGACAACTATGGCGACGCCAGACAAGGTGGCGGCAGTCGAGGAGATCGCGAACCGTTTCCGCGATTCCAACGCTGTCGTAATCACCGAGTACCGCGGCCTGTCGGTCCCGCAGCTCGCCGAGCTGCGCCGCACGCTCAGCGGTGCCGCGACCTACCGTGTCGCGAAGAACACTCTGACGGCGCTCGCGGCCAAGGATGCCGGTGTCGAGGGTCTCGATGACCTCTTCGTCGGTCCCACGGCCATTGCATTCGTCACCGGTGACCCGGTGGAGGCTGCAAAGGGCCTGAAGGAGTTCAGCAAGAAGAACGACTCGCTCGTCATCAAGGGCGGCGTGCTCGATGGCAACGTCCTGACTGCCGAGGAGATCAACCAGCTCGCGGACCTCGAGTCCCGCGAGGTGCTGCTCGCCAAGGCAGCGGGTGCCATGAAGGCGACGCTCTTCGGCGCTGCATACCTGTTCCAGGCACCGCTCGCTCAGGCGGCGCGTGCTGTCGACGCCCTGCGTGCCAAGCAGGAAGACGCGGCGTAACGCCACGTTCCCCCCACAAGCAACCCGCTGCTGACGCAGACCCAACAGTAAGGAATCACCATGGCTAAGCTCTCCACTGAGGAGCTCATCGAGCAGTTCAAGGAGCTCTCGCTCATCGAGCTGTCCGAGTTCGTGAAGGCGTTCGAGGACACCTTCGACGTCACCGCCGCCGCACCGGCCGCCGCTGCCGCGCCCGCCGCTGCCGGTGGCGACGCCGCCGAGGCCGTCGAGGAGCAGACCGAGTTCGACGTCATCCTCGCCGCCGTTGGCGACAAGAAGATCCAGGTCATCAAGGAGGTGCGCGCGCTCACGTCGCTCGGACTCGGCGAGGCCAAGGCTGTCGTGGACGAGGCCCCCAAGGCCGTCCTCGAGGGCGTCAAGAAGGAAGACGCGGAGAAGGCAAAGGAGCAGCTCGAGGCTGCCGGCGCCACCGTCGAGCTCAAGTAGCACGACCCCCCGTCACGCGAGGCCGGGTCGCCCTTCGGGGCGGCCCGGCCTTCTGCGTGCCTGGCGGACTGGCCGCCTATGCGGCGATTTGTCACGTTCGTGCATGTGACAATGTTGCGCGTGCCCCGAACTGACGGCACAGCCGCAGATGTGACGGCTGTGCCCCTCACCGTACCGAATCGGGTGGCCACCGACTGGTTCCGCCCCGACCTCCAAGCGCTGCGCGCGCTGGCGGTCGGCCTCGTCGTGCTCTACCACCTGTGGCCCCAGCGTCTGACGGGCGGCTACGTCGGCGTCGACGTGTTCTTCGTCATCAGCGGCTTCCTGATCACGTCTCACCTGTGGCGCGAGGCCGCCGCCACGGGGCGCATCGCGCTCGCGCAGTTCTGGGCCAGGCGTGCGCGCCGGCTGCTGCCGCCCGCGCTGCTCGTGCTGGCGGTCGCGGCCGCCGGGACCATCTGGCTGGTGCCGCGATCCGCAGCCACGGGGAATCTGACCGAGGTGCTCGCCGCCACGCTCTACGTCGAGAACTGGTACCTGTCCGCGCAGTCCGTGGACTACCTCGGAGCCGGACAGGCCGCCTCGGCGGTACAGCACTACTGGACGCTCTCGGTGGAGGAGCAGTTCTACGTGATCCTGCCGCTGCTCATGGTCGGCGCTCTTGCGGTGGCCGCGCGCCTGCGCGCCTCGCGCAGACGCGTGGTGGTGGCAGTCATCGGCGCTGCCGTGGCAGCGTCGTTCGCGTACGGGCTGTGGCTCTCGGCCGCCTCGCCCGCTGCTTACTTCTCGACGTTCACGCGACTGTGGGAGTTCGGACTCGGCGCACTGGTCGCGATCGCGCTCCCGCGCTTCAGGGGGCGCGCCTGGGTCGCAGTGCTGGGGATCGCCATGATCGTCGCGGCCGCCGTCACCTTCGACTCTGCGACGCCGTTCCCCGGCTACCACGCGCTGCTGCCCGTGGTGGGCACGGCACTGGTGCTCGTCGCCGGCTCCGGCACCGTCGTGGGGCGGGTGGGTCAGTGGGGACCGGTGTCCCATCTAGGCCGCACCTCGTACTCGATATACCTGTGGCACTGGCCGCTCATCGTGCTCGTTCCGCTGGCTACAGCGAGCCCGCTGGATGCCTGGACCAAGATCGCGATCGGCGCCGCGACCATCGCATTGGCTTCCGTGTCCACGTTGTGGGTGGAGGAGCCCGTGCGCTTCTCATCACGCCTGCTGGCAGGGAGGGCGCCGCGCGTCGTCGCCGCCTGGTCGATCGCGGGCATGGCCGCCGTCGCCGCGATCGTCGGGATCGGCCTCACAGTCGTGGATGCGCAGGCGCAGCGCGATCGGGAGATGGCGGCCGATGCCCGATCGGAGCTGGCGCGCGAGGAGATCGACTGCGCCGGCGCGGCGGCGCTGGCCAGGCCCGAGCAGTGCGGGGGCGAGACGGTCGATGCGTTCGTTCCCGCACTCGCGGACCTCGAGGAGGACGACGCCAACCGGCCGGCGTGCTGGACTGGTCTCACCGGCAGCGAGTTCTCGCAATGCACCATCGGCAACGCTGCTCCCGAGGGACGGCGCGTCCTGGTGCTCGGCGACTCTCACTCGAACGCCCTCATCCCCACCTACGAGCGCATCGCCGAGACGGCCGGATGGCAGTTCGACCTCGCCGGCCGAGCCGGCTGCTACCTGACGACGCGGGGACTGGGCAGGGTGGGCACCGACTTCCGTGAGGGCTGCGAGTCATGGCGCGAGGAGGCCCTCGAGGCGGTCGCGGACGCGAGCGACTACGACGCCGTGCTTGTCACCCGGCGCCAGCCGCCGGATCTTCCCGAGAGCATGCTCGAGGCCGAGATCGAGGGGTTGGCGCAGGCTTGGCGATCTGTCGCGCCCGGCGTGCCGGTGCTGGCGCTCGTGGACAACCCGCGCATCGGCCCCGAGTTCGTCGCCTGCCTCGAGAACGCGGGCCCCGCGAGAGCGGGAGAGTGCGGGGTCCCTCGCGACGTTGCGGTGTATCCCGACCTTGCCCAGGACGCGGCTGACCGTGTCCCCCACGCCACCGCGCTCGACCTCACGGACCACTACTGCACGGCGGACGAGTGTCCTGCGGTGGTCGGCGGCATCGTGGCCTACCGTCCGGACGGTCATCACGTGGGGGCGACCTATGCCCGCACTCTGGCACCGGCGCTGCACGATCAGATCAGCGCGGCGCTGCAGCCGGGCGAGTAGCGTTCCGGCCGGTGTGGCCCTACCCTGGTCACGATCGGGTGCAGTTACGGCGTGTCGCATGGCGGGCAGGTCCCGAGTGGACATATTGGGTGGCGCAAGGTAGTCTCTTGATTTGCGCTGTCTATCGCCCTGCCCTCATATGCCTACCCGGCGCGCCTCCGCAGATACGCGGCTTGGCCCCGGGATCCGGTGGAGCAGTGGCTGAGGACTCGCGACACGCACGCTACAAAGAGGGAAGGACCCGCCCTTGGCTGCCTCGCGCACCCCTTCGGCAACTGCCATCGCCAACCGTTCCGCATCACCGCGAATCTCCTTCGCGCAGATCTCCGAGCCAATAGAGGTCCCCAACCTCCTCGGCATCCAGACCGAGAGCTTTGACTGGCTCGTCGGCAACGCGACCTGGCAGGGACGCGTGGAGACTGCGAAGAGCGAGGGACGCGACGACGTCCCCGAGATCGCGGGACTGCAGGAGATCTTCGAAGAGATTTCCCCGATCGAGGACTTCGGCCAGACGATGTCGCTGAGCTTCTCCGACCCGTACTTCGAGGAGCCGCGACACTCTCCTGAGGAGTGCAAGGAGAAGGACTTCACCTACGCCGCCCAGTTGTTCGTCACGGCGGAGTTCATGAACAACACGACCGGCGAGATCAAGTCGCAGACCGTGTTCATGGGCGACTTCCCGCTCATGACCCCCAAGGGCACCTTCATCGTGAACGGCACCGAGCGCGTGGTCGTCTCCCAGTTGGTGCGATCGCCCGGCGTGTACTTCGAGCGCACCGCCGACAAGACGTCCGACAAGGACATCTACACCGCGAAGGTCATCCCGTCGCGCGGCGCATGGCTCGAGTTCGAGATCGACAAGCGCGACGCCGTGGGCGTCCGTGTCGACCGCAAGCGCAAGCAGCCCGTGACGCTCTTCCTCAAGGCGCTCGGCATGACCGACGAGACGATCGCGGATGAGTTCAAGGACTACCCCGCGATCCTCGAGACCCTCGAGAAGGACACGGTCCACTCGCAGGAGGACGCCCTCGTCGACCTGTACCGCAAGCTGCGACCGGGCGAGCCGCCCACCGTCGAGGCCGGTCAGAACCTGCTCGACAACTTCTACTTCAACCCCAAGCGCTACGACCTCGCGAAGGTCGGTCGCTTCAAGCTGAACAAGAAGCTCAAGGTCGGCAAGCCCCTGGGCGAGTCCACGCTCACCGTCGACGACATCATCGCGACCGTGAAGTACATCGCCGCCGCGCACTCCGGCCAGCAGACCTTCCCCGGTCACGCCGCCGAGGTCGAGGTCGAGACCGATGACATCGACCACTTCGGCAACCGCCGCATTCGCGCCGTGGGCGAGCTCGTGCAGAACCAGATCCGTACGGGCCTGTCCCGGATGGAACGGGTGGTGCGTGAGCGCATGACGACCCAGGACGTCGAGGCGATCACGCCGCAGACTCTGATCAACACGCGCCCGGTGGTCGCGGCGATCCGCGAGTTCTTCGGCACCTCGCAGCTGTCGCAGTTCATGGACCAGAACAACCCGCTGGCCGGCCTCACCAACAAGCGCCGCCTGTCGGCGCTCGGCCCCGGCGGTCTGTCCCGCGACCGCGCCGGCATGGAGGTCCGTGACGTTCACCCGTCGCACTACGGCCGCATGTGCCCCATCGAGACGCCTGAAGGCCCGAACATCGGCCTGATCGGTGCGCTCGCGACCTACGGCCGCGTGAACCCGCTCGGTTTCGTGGAGACCCCGTACCGCAAGGTGCTCAAGGGCAAGGTCACGGACAAGGTCGACTACCTGACGGCAGACGACGAGGACCGCTACGTCATCGCGCAGGCGAACGCGCAGCTCGGCGACGATAACTCGTTCGCCGAGGAGCGCGTGCTCGTCCGCTCGAAGGGCGGCGAGGTCGAGTTCGTCCCGCGTGACGCCGTGGACTACATGGACGTCTCGCCGCGCCAGATGGTGTCGGTGGCGACTGCCCTGATCCCGTTCCTCGAGCACGATGACGCCAACCGCGCCCTGATGGGCGCGAACATGCAGCGCCAGGCCGTGCCGCTGGTCCGTTCCGAGTCGCCGCTGGTCGGCACCGGCATGGAGCGCCGCGCGGCGATCGATGCCGGCGACGTGGTCGTGGCGACCAAGCCGGGCGTGGTCACCGAGGTGAGCGCAGGCCTGGTCACCGTCGCGAACGACGACGGCACGGTGGGCTCCTACCGGATCGCCAAGTTCGAGCGCTCCAACCAGGGCACGAGCTACAACCAGCGAGTCCTCGTGAGCGAGGGCGACGTGCTGGTCGACGGCTCAGTCATCGCCGACGGTCCGTCCACGGACAACGGCGAGCTCGCGCTTGGCCGCAACCTGCTCGTCGCGTTCATGTGCTGGGAAGGCCACAACTACGAGGACGCGATCATCCTGTCGCAGCGCCTCGTGGAGGACGACGTCCTGTCCTCGATTCACATCGAGGAGCACGAGGTCGATGCTCGCGACACCAAGTTGGGCCCCGAGGAAATCACGCGCGACATCCCCAACGCCTCCGAGGAGGTGCTCGCCGATCTCGACGAGCGCGGGATCATCCGCATCGGTGCCGAGGTCCGCGCGGGAGACGTGCTCGTCGGCAAGGTCACGCCCAAGGGCGAGACCGAGCTCACCCCCGAGGAGCGCTTGCTCCGCGCGATCTTCGGTGAGAAGGCGCGCGAGGTGCGCGACACCTCGCTGAAGGTTCCCCACGGCGAGTCCGGCACCGTCATCGGTGTCCGTGTCTTCACCGAGGACGAGGGCGACGACCTTCCTGCCGGCGTCAATGAGCTGGTCCGCGTGTACATCGCGCAGCGGCGCAAGATCCAGGAGGGCGACAAGCTCGCCGGACGCCACGGCAACAAGGGCGTCATCTCTACGATCCTGCCGATCGAGGACATGCCGTTCCTGGAGGACGGCACCCCGGTCGACATCATCCTGAACCCGCTCGGCGTGCCCGGCCGCATGAACGTCGGCCAGGTGCTCGAGACCCACACGGGCTGGGTGGCCAAGCACGGCTGGGACGCCACCGGCGTCGACGCCGAATGGAAGAAGAAGCTGCCCAAGGGCGCCGAGAAGTCCGAGCCGGGCACCCCGGTCGCGACTCCGGTGTTCGATGGCCTCGCGGAGGAGACGCTGCTCAACCTCCGCTCGGTGATCAACCCGAACAAGGACGGCAACCGCCTGGTCGACAACGACGGCAAGGCGCGGCTGTTCGACGGACGCTCCGGGGAACCCTTCCCGGAGCCGGTCGCGGTGGGCTACAAGTACATCCTGAAGCTCCACCACCTTGTCGACGACAAGATCCACGCGCGCTCCACGGGTCCGTACTCGATGATCACGCAGCAGCCGCTCGGCGGAAAAGCCCAGTTCGGCGGCCAGCGGTTCGGCGAGATGGAGGTCTGGGCCCTGGAGGCCTATGGCGCCGCCTACGCCCTGCAGGAGCTGCTGACCATCAAGTCTGACGACGTGGTGGGCCGCGTGAAGGTGTACGAGGCCATCGTGAAGGGCCAGAATATCCCGGACCCGGGTCTTCCCGAGTCCTTCAGGGTGCTGATGAAGGAGATGCAGTCGCTGTGCCTGAACGTCGAGGTCCTCAACTCCGAGGGCCACGTCGTCGAGATGCGTGAGTCCGAGGACGACGCATACCAGGCCGCCGAGTCGCTCGGCATCTCCCTCTCCAGCCGCCCGGACGCTTCCAGCGTCGACGAGATTTAAGCAAAGGAAGTGACTGTGCTCGACGTCAATGAGTTCGGCAACCTCCGCATCGGCCTGGCCACGGCGGAGGACATCCGCACGTGGTCCCATGGTGAGGTCAAGAAGCCGGAGACCATCAACTACCGCACCCTGAAGCCGGAGAAGGACGGACTCTTCTGCGAGAAGATCTTCGGCCCTACCCGTGACTGGGAGTGCGGCTGCGGCAAGTACAAGCGTGTCCGCTACCGCGGCATCGTCTGCGAGCGCTGCGGCGTGGAGGTCACCCGGTCTCGCGTGCGCCGCGAGCGGATGGGCCACATCGAGCTCGCCGCGCCCGTGACCCACATCTGGTACTTCAAGGGCGTCCCATCGCGCCTCGGGTACCTGCTCGACTTGGCTCCCAAGGACCTTGAGAAGGTCATCTACTTCGCCGCCTACATGGTGACCGAGGTCGACGAGGACGGTCGTCACGAGGACCTGCCCAAGCTCCGCAACGAGATCGAGGCGGAGAAGAAGCAGATCGCAAACCAGCGCGACGTGGACATCAACAACCGCGCCGAGAAGCTCGAGAAGGACCTGGGCGAGCTTGAGGCCGAGGGCGCGAAGGCTGACGCCAAGCGCAAGGTCAAGGATGGCGCAGAGCGCGAGATGGCGAACCTGCGGAAGCGCGCGGACGCCGAGATCGAGCGTCTCGATGCCGTGTTCGACCGGTTCGTGAACCTCAAGGTCCAGGACCTCGAGGGCGACGAGCTCCTCTACCGCGAGCTGTCGCGCCGCTATGGCGTGTACTTCAAGGGCTCGATGGGTGCCGAGGCGATCCAGAAGCGCCTCGAGACCTTCGACCTCGACGCCGAGGCCCTCCACCTGCGCGACATCATCGCCAACGGCAAGGGGCAGCGCAAGACGCGGGCGCTCAAGCGCCTCAAGGTGGTCAGCGCGTTCCTCACGACCACCAACGCCCCCACGGGCATGGTGCTCGACGCCGTTCCGGTGATCCCCCCGGACCTGCGACCCATGGTGCAGCTGGACGGCGGCCGCTTCGCGACCTCCGACCTGAACGACCTCTACCGCCGGGTCATCAACCGCAACAACCGCCTCAAGCGGCTGCTCGACCTCGGCGCGCCCGAGATCATCGTGAACAACGAGAAGCGCATGCTGCAGGAAGCTGTGGACGCACTGTTCGACAACGGTCGCCGTGGACGCCCGGTCACTGGACCTGGCAACCGCCCGCTGAAGTCGATCTCCGACATGCTGAAGGGCAAGCAGGGACGCTTCCGCCAGAACCTGCTGGGCAAGCGAGTCGACTACTCGGGCCGTTCGGTCATCGTCGTCGGCCCGCAGCTGAAGCTGCACCAGTGCGGTCTTCCCAAGCAGATGGCTCTCGAACTGTTCAAGCCCTTCGTGATGAAGCGCCTCGTCGAGCTCAACCACGCGCAGAACATCAAGTCTGCCAAGCGCATGGTCGAGCGCAGCCGTTCCGAGGTCTGGGACGTGCTCGAGGAGGTCATCACCGAGCACCCCGTGCTGCTGAACCGCGCGCCGACGCTGCACCGTCTGGGCATCCAGGCGTTCGAGCCTCAGCTCGTGGAGGGCAAGGCCATTCACCTGCACCCGCTCGTCTGCGGCGCGTTCAACGCCGACTTCGACGGTGACCAGATGGCCGTGCACCTGCCGCTGAGCGCCGAGGCGCAGGCGGAGGCACGCGTGCTGATGCTGTCGAGCAACAACATCCTCAAGCCGTCGGACGGCCGTCCCGTGACCATGCCTTCGCAGGACATGATCATCGGTCTGTACCACATGACGCTCCACAAGCCAGAGGCGAAGGGCGAGGGCCTCGCGTTCTCGTCGACGTCCGAGGCGCGGATGGCGTTCGATGCAGGGGATCTCTCGCTGAGCGCCGAGATCCTGCTGCGCGTCGACGGCGACACGGTTCCCCCCGCGGGCCACGAGCTGGCATCGGACCAGGTGGCGGGTGTGCCGTTCACTCTCACCACCACCCTGGGCCGCGCGCTGTTCAATGAGCTGCTTCCGATCTCCTTCCCGTACGTCAACCGCAATGTTGACAAGAAGGTGCTGGGCAACCTCGTCAACGAGCTTGCCGAGCGCTACGAGAAGGTCGAGGTCGCTGCCTCGCTGGACGCTCTGAAGGACGCGGGCTTCCACTGGGCGACTCGCTCGGGCGTCACCATCGGCATCGGTGACGTGGCCACTCCTGCCAACAAGCAGGAGATCCTGGAGCGCTACGAGGGCCAGGCCGTCAAGGTCCAGGTCCAGTACGAGACAGGTCTGATCACCGATGACGAGCGCCGTCAGGAGCTCATCGAGATCTGGACGCAGGCGACCAACGAGGTCGACCGGTCCATGCGTGAGTCGTTCCCGAAGTACAACACCGTGCACACCATGGTGACGTCGGGGGCGCGAGGCAACTGGATGCAGGTCCGTCAGATCGCCGGTATGCGCGGCCTGGTGGCGAACCCCAAGGGCGAGATCATCCCCCGTCCGATCAAGTCGAACTACCGCGAGGGACTGTCCGTCCTCGAGTACTTCATCGCGACGCACGGTGCCCGTAAGGGCTTGGCTGACACGGCGCTGCGCACGGCGGACTCGGGCTATCTGACCCGTCGTCTCGTGGACGTGTCGCAGGACGTCATCGTCCGCGAAGGCGACTGCGGCACCGAGCGAGGCCTGACCATGCCTATCGTCGAGCGCACTGCCGACGGTGAGGTGGTCAAGCACGAGCGTGTGGAGACGTCGGTCTTCGCCCGTACGCTCGCGACGGACGTCGCGGACGCCAAGGGCAACGTCATCGGAACAGCGGGCGCCGACATCGGCGACGTGCTGATCGATGCGTTGATCGGTGAGGGCATCGAGGAGGTCAAGGTCCGCTCGGTCCTGACCTGCGAGTCTGCCGTCGGCACGTGCGCCAAGTGCTACGGCCGTTCGCTCGCGACCCGAGAGCTCGTGGACATCGGCGAGGCGGTCGGTATTGTTGCCGCGCAGTCCATCGGCGAGCCCGGTACCCAGCTGACCATGCGCACGTTCCACACCGGTGGTGTGGCATCGGCGGATGACATCACGCAGGGTCTGCCACGTGTCCAGGAGCTCTTCGAGGCGCGCACCCCCAAGGGTGAGGCCCCGATCTCCGAGGTGCCCGGCCGTCTCAAGGTGGATGACTCGGAGGCCATGCGCCGCCTGGTGGTCACGCCCGACAACGGTGACGAGCCCTTCGAGTACACCGTGTCCAAGCGTTCGCGTCTGCTCGTGCAGGATGGCGAGCACGTCGAGGTCGGCCAGCAGCTGGTGGCTGGTGCGGTGGACCCGAAGAGCGTACTGCGCATCCTCGGCCCCCGCGCCACACAGAAGCACCTGGTGGACGAGGTGCAGAGCGTGTACCGCTCGCAGGGTGTGGAGATCCACGACAAGCACATCGAGGTCATCGTGCGGCAGATGCTGCGGCGCGTCACGGTCCTCGAGGCCGGTGAGGCTCCGCTGCTCCCCGGTGAGCTCGTCGAGCGTTCGCGGTTCGAGAACGCCAACCGTCAGACCGTCACGAGCGGAGGCAAGCCGGCATCGGCTCGTCCCGAGCTGATGGGCATCACCAAGGCGTCGCTTGCGACCGAGTCGTGGCTGTCCGCGGCCTCGTTCCAGGAGACCACTCGCGTCCTCACCGAGGCTGCGATGTCCGGCAAGTCCGACCCGTTGGTCGGCTTGAAGGAGAACGTCATTCTCGGAAAGCTCATCCCCGCTGGTACCGGACTGCAGAATTACGCTACCGCGACGGTGGAGCCCACCGAGGAGGCGAAGTCCAACCTGTTCCCGACCTTCGGCTACGAAGAGTGGGACGGCCAGTACTTCAGCGAAGGAACGGGAGAGGCCGTGCGCCTCGAAGAGTTCGACTTCCCTCGCGAGTGACACCCGTTGGCCGTGGGGCGCGCCTGCCCCGCTTTGACGACGTCGCGGGTCACGGGTATCGTAGATACTCGTGCCCGCGCCGTCGGGCCCTCACGCGCGCCCTATAGGGGCGTTTTCACCAAATGGTGCGACACGCCCGGGCGCGGGGGTCGGACCCCGCAGGTTTCAGCAACACACGATCAAACGGAGATGTAGTGCCTACGATTCAGCAGCTGGTCAGGAAAGGCCGGCACCCCAAGGCCAGCAAGACCAAGACGCCGGCGCTCAAGTCAAGCCCTCAGCGGCGCGGCGTGTGCACCCGTGTCTATACGACGACGCCCAAGAAGCCGAACTCGGCTCTGCGGAAGGTGGCACGCGTGCGCCTGTCCACGGGTATCGAGGTCACCGCGTACATCCCCGGAGAGGGCCACAACTTGCAGGAGCACTCGATCGTGCTCGTGCGTGGCGGTCGTGTGAAGGACCTCCCGGGTGTGCGCTACAAGATTGTCCGCGGCTCGCTCGACACGCAAGGCGTGAAGGGCCGTCAGCAGGCTCGCAGCCGTTACGGCGCGAAGAGGGAGAAGAAGTAATGCCTCGTAAGGGACCGGCCCCTAAGCGGCCCATCATCAACGACCCGGTGCACGGCGCGATCGTCGTCACCCAGCTCATCAACAAGGTGCTGCTCGACGGCAAGAAGTCGACCGCCGAGGCGATTGTCTACGGTGCCCTCGCGGGCGTCGGCGAGAAGTCGGGCCAGGATCCGGTCGTCGTGCTCAAGCGCGCGCTGGAGAACATCCGCCCCGCGCTCGAGGTTCGCAGCCGCCGCGTCGGTGGTGCCACCTACCAGGTGCCCGTCGACGTGCGACCGGTTCGTTCGACCACGCTCGCCCTGCGCTGGCTCGTCGACTTCTCACGCGCTCGCCGCGAGAAGACCATGACGGAGCGCCTCATGAACGAGATCCTCGACGCATCGAACGGCCTTGGCGCCGCGGTGAAGCGTCGCGAGGACATGCACAAGATGGCCGAGTCGAACAAGGCGTTCGCGCACTACCGCTGGTAGTCGCTGCCTCGTTCGACGGGATCCCAAGACTCTAGGAGAACCACGTGGCACAGGACGTGCTCACGGACCTGACCAAGGTCCGCAACATCGGCATCATGGCTCACATCGATGCCGGCAAGACCACTACGACCGAGCGCATCCTGTTCTACACGGGTGTCAACTACAAGATCGGCGAGACCCACGACGGCGCCTCGACGACTGACTGGATGGAGCAGGAGCAGGAGCGCGGCATCACCATCACGTCCGCCGCGGTCACGTGCTTCTGGGACAACAACCAGATCAACATCATTGACACCCCTGGTCACGTGGACTTCACCGTCGAGGTCGAGCGCTCGCTGCGCGTCCTCGATGGCGCGGTCGCGGTGTTCGACGGCAAGGAGGGCGTGGAGCCCCAGTCGGAGACCGTGTGGCGTCAGGCCGACAAGTACGACGTGCCCCGCATCTGCTTCGTCAACAAGATGGACAAGCTCGGTGCGGACTTCTACTTCACCGTCGACACCATCATCAAGCGCCTCGGCGCCAAGCCGCTGGTCATCCAGCTGCCCATCGGCGCTGAGAACGACTTCGTCGGCATCGTCGACCTGGTCGAGATGAACGCCAAGGTGTGGCCCGGCGACTCCAAGGGCGACGTAACGATGGGTGCCACGTACGAGACCACGGAGATCCCCGCCGACATGGTGGAGAAGGCCAACGAGTACCGTGCCGCCCTGCTCGAGACCGTCGCGGAATCCAACGACGAACTCACCGAGAAGTACCTCAGTGGCGAGGAGATCACGCTCGCGGAGATCAAGGCTGCGATCCGCAAGCTCACGATCTCTTCGCAGATCTACCCGGTGCTGTGTGGCTCGGCTTTCAAGAACCGCGGCGTGCAGCCGATGCTCGACGCCGTCATCGACTACCTGCCGGCCCCCTTCGACGTCCCCGCCATTCAGGGCCACGACGTCAAGGACCCGGAGAAGATCGTCGAGCGTCACGCCGACGCGACCGAGCCTTTTGCGGCTCTCGCGTTCAAGGTCGTCTCGCACCCGTTCTTCGGTCGCCTCACCTACGTGCGCGTGTACTCGGGTCACCTCGAGAACGGCGCGCAGATCATGAACTCGACCAAGGGCAAGAAGGAGCGCATCGGGAAGCTCTTCCAGATGCACGCCAACAAGGAGAACCCCGTCGAGACGATCCACGCGGGTCACATCTACGCGGTGATCGGCCTCAAGGACACGACCACGGGTGACACGCTGTGCAACCCGGAGCACCAGGTCGTCCTCGAGTCCATGACGTTCCCCGAGCCCGTCATCGACGTGGCGATCGAGCCCAAGACCAAGGGTGACCAGGAGAAGCTGTCGCTCGCCATCCAGAAGCTCGCCGAGGAGGACCCCACCTTCCGCGTTCGCCTGGACGACGAGACCGGCCAGACCGTCATCGGCGGCATGGGCGAGCTTCACCTCGACATCCTCGTGGACCGTATGAGGCGAGAGTTCAAGGTCGACGCCAACGTCGGCAAGCCGCAGGTCGCGTACCGCGAGACCATCCGCAAGAAGGTCGACAAGTACGATTACACGCACAAGAAGCAGACGGGTGGCTCCGGCCAGTTCGCGAAGGTGCAGATCTCGATCGAGCCGCTCGAGGCCGAGTCCGAGGTCCAGTACGAGTTCAAGAACGCCGTCACCGGTGGACGCATCCCGCGCGAGTACATCCCGTCGGTCGACGCCGGCATGCAGGCTGCGATGCAGCTGGGCATCCAGGCCGGATACCCGGTCGTGGGTGTCCGCGCGACGCTGCTCGACGGTCAGTACCACGACGTCGACTCGTCCGAGATGGCGTTCAAGATCGCCGGCTCGATGGCCTTCAAGGAGGCCTCGAGGCTGGCGAAGCCCGTTCTGCTCGAGCCGACGATGGCCGTCGAGGTCCGTACGCCCGAGGAGTACATGGGTGACGTCATCGGCGACATCAACTCGCGCCGCGGCCAGATCCGACACATGAGCGACGCCGCAGGCGTGAAGGTCATCGACGCTCTTGTGCCGTTGTCCGAGATGTTCGGCTACGTCGGCGATCTGCGTTCCAAGACGTCGGGCCGCGCAGTGTATTCGATGTCGTTCGACAGCTACGCGGAGGTCCCCAAGGCAGTGGCCGAGGAGATCATCGCGAAGACCCGGGGCGAGTAGTCCCACCGGTTGAAAACCTAGGTAAGAACCACGACCAGTAGTGATGAAGCCCCGAATGGCCTACATCCGGCCATACGGACTAGTATCTTTACCCGAGTCTCAAAAATCAGGAGGAACCCCTCATGGCTAAGGCCAAGTTCGAGCGGAACAAGCCGCACGTCAACATCGGCACCATCGGTCACGTCGACCACGGTAAGACCACGCTGACTGCCGCGATCTCGAAGGTGCTGCACGACCAGTACCCCGACCTCAACCCCTTCACGCCTTTCGAGGACATCGACAAGGCCCCGGAGGAGCGCGAGCGCGGCATCACGATCAACATCTCGCACATCGAGTACGAGACCACCTCGCGCCACTACGCGCACGTCGACGCTCCCGGTCACGCTGACTACATCAAGAACATGATCACCGGTGCCGCGCAGATGGACGGCGCGATCCTCGTGGTCGCGGCGACCGACGGCCCGATGGCGCAGACGCGTGAGCACGTGCTGCTCGCGAAGCAGGTGGGCGTGCCTTACCTGCTCGTCGCGCTGAACAAGTCCGACATGGTCGACGACGAGGAGATCCTTGACCTCGTCGAGATGGAGGTCCGCGAGCTGCTGTCCGCTCAGGGCTTCGACGGCGACAACGCTCCCGTGGTCAAGGTCTCGGCGCTCAAGGCGCTCGAGGGCGACGAGAAGTGGGCGAAGTCCGTTGCTGACCTCATGGAGGCCGTGGACGAGAACGTCCCCGAGCCCGAGCGCGACATGGACAAGCCGTTCCTGATGCCCGTGGAGGACGTCTTCACGATCACCGGTCGCGGCACCGTCGTCACCGGCAAGGTGGAGCGCGGCAAGCTGAAGATCAACTCGGACGTCGAGATCCTCGGCATCCGTGAGCCGCAGAAGACCACGGTCACGGGTATCGAGATGTTCCACAAGCAGATGGATGAGGCGTGGGCCGGCGAGAACTGTGGCCTGCTGCTTCGTGGCACCAAGCGTGAGGACGTCGAGCGCGGTCAGGTCGTGGTTGCCCCCGGCACCACCACGCCGCACACGAACTTCGAGGGCAAGGTCTACATCCTCAACAAGGACGAGGGTGGGCGCCACAACCCCTTCTACACGAACTACCGCCCGCAGTTCTACATCCGCACCACGGATGTGACCGGCGTGATCACGCTGCCCGAGGGCACCGACATGGTCATGCCCGGCGACACCACCGAGATGTCGGTCGAGCTGATTCAGCCGATCGCCCTCGAGGAGGGTCAGGGCTTCGCGATCCGCGAGGGCGGCCGCACGGTGGGTTCAGGCACCGTCACCAAGATCACCAAGTAGCACATCCTCACGCCCCGGATGCGGGGCCTGGCTCATGTCGCCAGGCCCCGCATCCGCGTGAGAGGCCCGATGCGGGTGCGGGTTCGCCCGCCTCGCACATCGGGTCGTCAGGTCCCGGTTGGCTTTGAAGGCCGTTATCTGGCACACTATTCAGGTTGCCCATTGCGGGCGACCGCACACTCACCCACGACGACTCGTTAGATCGAGAAGCGCGCCAGTGCGTCGCAGATATGCGACACGCCCGAGCGCGGGGGTCGGAGGGTGGGAGACCACAGACGTACGAGAGATAAGGCAGAACCACGCGATGGCGGGACAGAAGATCCGCATTCGGCTGAAGAGCTATGACCACGAGGTCATTGACTCCTCGGCGCGAAAGATCGTCGAGACGGTCACGCGCGCCGGCGCCTCGGTTGTCGGCCCCGTGCCGCTCCCGACGGAGAAGAACGTGTTCTGTGTGATCCGTTCTCCTCACAAGTACAAGGACTCCCGCGAGCACTTCGAGATGCGCACCCACAAGCGCCTCATCGACATCGTGGACCCGACGCCCAAGGCCGTCGACTCGCTCATGCGTCTCGACCTGCCGGCGGACGTCAACATCGAGATCAAGCTTTAAGCAACCGTTAAGGACATAAGCATCATGACCCCCACGACTTCCAATGCCCAGCGCACCACGCGTGCGCTGCTTGGTACGAAGCTGGGCATGACGCAGGTGTGGGATGACGAGGGCCGTATCGTGCCCGTGACCGTCGTCCAGGTAGACACCAACGTCGTGACCCAGGTGCGTAGCGCGGCAAGGGACGGCTACGAAGCCGTCCAGCTCGCCTTCGGCACCGTTGACCCTCGCCGCGTGACCGACCCCCTCAAGGGCCACTTCGAGGCCGCCGGCGTCACGCCGCGCCGCCACGTGGCCGAGGTTCGCACCGCAGACGCCGCCGACTTCTCGCTGGGCCAGGAGCTCAGCGCAGAGGTGTTCGAGGCCGGCCAGAAGGTCGACGTCACCGGCACCACCAAGGGCAAGGGCACCGCCGGTGTGATGAAGCGTCACGGCTTCCACGGCGTCGGAGCTTCCCACGGTGCTCACCGCAATCACCGCAAGGCTGGATCGATCGGAGGCGCTTCGACGCCTTCGCGCGTCTTCCGCGGCCTCAAGATGGCCGGCCGCATGGGTAACGACCGCAAGACGGTCCAGAACCTCACCGTCCACTCGATCGACGCCGACAAGGGCCTGCTGCTCCTCAAGGGCGCTGTTCCTGGCAACAAGGGCGGCGTCGTGCTGATCCGCTCCGCAGCGAAGGGTGCGTGACACCATGGCTGAGACCCAGACCGTCGACGTCGTCGACGCCGCAGGCAAGAAGGCCGGCACCGCCGAGCTTCCCGCCGAGGTGTTCGATGTCGTCACCAACGTCCCGCTGATCCACCAGGTGGTGGTCGCTCAGCGTGCCGCCGCCCGCCAGGGGACGCACTCCACCAAGACCCGAGGCGAAGTCTCGGGTGGTGGCCGCAAGCCCCACGCCCAGAAGGGCACCGGCCGCGCTCGTCAGGGCTCGATCCGGGCCCCGCAGTTCGCCGGCGGTGGAATCGTGCACGGCCCGCAGCCGCGCGACTACTCGCAGCGCACCCCCAAGAAGATGAAGGCAGCCGCACTGCGCGGTGCCCTCTCGGACCGCGCTCGCGCGGGCCGCGTTCACGTGCTGAAGAGCGTCGTGACCGGGGACGCGCCGTCGACCAAGACCGCTCTCGCGGCCATCGCCAATGCGACGTCGGGCCGCAGCGCCCTGGTCGTGCTGGAGCGGGCCGATGAGGTGTCGTGGAAGTCGCTGCGCAACGCGGCCGGCATTCACCTGCTCGCTGTTGACCAGCTCAACACCTACGACGTGCTCGTGAGCGACGACATCGTCTTCACGTCGGGATCCCTCGAGACGTTCCTCGCGGGCCCGGCCAAGGGCAAGTCGGCGACCGCAGTCGCCACCGAGTCCGAGGCGTAAGGAGAACTGACGTGACTACGCTCAACAAGAACCCCCGCGACATCCTGATCCGACCCATCGTGTCGGAAAAGAGCTACTCGCTCATGGATGCGGGCAAGTACACCTTCGAGGTCGACCCTCGCGCCAACAAGACCGAGATCAAGATCGCGGTCCAGCAGATCTTCGGCGTGAAGGTCGTCTCCGTGAACACCATCAACCGCAAGGGCAAGACGCGCCGCACACGCTTCGGCATGGGCAAGCGCAAGGATGTCAAGCGCGCGATCGTCACCGTGGGCGAGGGCGACGCACTCGACGTCTTCTCCGGCCACGTGGGCTAGGCAAGGAACAGGAAACGACATGGCTATTCGCAAGTACAAGCCGACAACGCCGGGCCGCCGTGGCTCGTCTGTTGCCGACTTCGCCGAGGTCACCCGTTCGCAGCCGGAGAAGTCGCTGACGCGTCCGCTGCACAAGAAGGGTGGCCGGAACAACACCGGTCGCATCACGACCCGTCACCAGGGTGGGGGCCACAAGCGTGCCTACCGCGTGATCGACTTCCGTCGCCACGACAAGGACGGCGTGCCCGCAACCGTCGCGCACATCGAGTACGACCCCAACCGCACCGCACGCATCGCGCTGCTTCACTACGCGGACGGCGAGAAGCGCTACATCATCGCGCCCGACCGCCTCTCGCAGGGCGCCGCTGTCGAGGCGGGGGTCGATGCTGACATCAAGCCCGGCAACAACCTGCCGCTGCGCAACATCCCGGTGGGTACGGTCGTGCACGCGATCGAGCTCAAGCCGGGCGGTGGCGCCAAGATCGCTCGCTCCGCGGGCGCATCGGTGCAGCTCGTTGCCAAGGAGGGTCGCTTCGCTCAGCTGCGTATGCCCTCGGGCGAGATTCGCCACGTCGACTCGCGCTGCCGCGCGACCGTCGGCGAGGTGGGCAACGCCGAGCAGTCCAACATCAACTGGGGCAAGGCAGGCCGCAACCGCTGGAAGGGCAAGCGCCCGACCGTTCGCGGTGTCGTCATGAACCCGGTCGACCACCCGCACGGTGGCGGTGAGGGCAAGACCTCCGGTGGTCGGCACCCGGTCTCGCCATGGGGCAAGTCCGAGGGGCGCACGCGTACCCCGGGCAAGGAGTCCGACAAGCTCATCGTCCGCCGCCGTCGTACTGGCAAGAACAAGCGTTAAGGAGCCTGACTTATGCCACGCAGTCTGAAGAAGGGCCCCTTCGTCGACGACCACCTGCAGAAGAAGGTGGACGCCCAGAACGATGCGGGAACGAAGAACGTCATCAAGACCTGGTCGCGCCGTAGCGTGATCACCCCGGATTTCCTGGGACACACCTTTGCAGTGCACGACGGTCGCAAGCACGTTCCCGTGTTCGTGACTGAGGCGATGGTCGGGCACAAGCTCGGTGAATTCGCTCCGACGCGCACGTTCAGGGGCCACGTGAAGGACGACCGCAAGGGCCGCCGCTAACGCGGCCCGAGCGAAGGTAAGAGGAGTTTAAGATGGAAGCCAAGGCGCAGACGCGATACGTTCGCGTGACCGCCCAGAAGGCTCGCCGTGTCGTGGACCTGGTTCGTGGCAAGAACGCCGTCGAGGCGATCTCCACGCTGCGGTTTCAGCCGCAGGCAGCCGCGGAGGACGTGCGCAAGCTCGTCGCCTCGGCCGTAGCCAATGCCCGCGTCAAGGCCGAGGCCGCAGGGGAGCGCTTCGACGAGTCCGAGCTCGTGATCACTGCGATCACGGTCGACGAGGGCCCGACGATGAAGCGCATTCGCCCGCGCGCTCAGGGGCGTGCCAACCGCATTCTCAAGCGCACGAGCCACATGTCCGTGACCGTGGCCACCCGCACGGGTGCCGTGAAGGAAGGGGCCAAGTAATGGGTCAGAAGATCAATCCTCACGGCTACCGCCTGGGAATCACCACCGACCACCGCTCGCGTTGGTTCGCTGACTCCACGAAGACCGGTGAGCGTTACCGCGACTACGTGGACGAGGACGTCAAGATCCGCAAGCTCATGTCCAAGGGACTCGAGCGTGCCGGTGTGTCCAAGGTCGAGATCGAGCGTACCCGCGAGCGTGTGCGTGTGGACCTCCACACCGCGCGCCCCGGCATCGTGATCGGCCGCCGCGGTGCGGAGGCCGACAAGCTTCGCGGCAACCTCGAGAAGCTCACGGGCAAGCAGGTTCAGCTCAACATCCTCGAGGTCAAGAACGCCGAGATGGACGCACAGCTGGTGGCTCAGGGCATTGCCGAGCAGCTCACCTCGCGCGTCGCGTTCCGTCGTGCCATGCGCAAGGGCATCCAGTCCTCGCTGCGCGCCGGTGCCAAGGGCATCCGCGTGCAGTGCTCGGGTCGTCTCGGCGGCGCCGAGATGTCGCGTTCCGAGTTCTACCGCGAGGGCCGCGTCCCGCTGCACACTCTGCGCGCGAACATCGACTATGGCTTCTTCGAGGCCCGCACCACGTTCGGCCAGATCGGCGTGAAGGTGTGGATTTACAAGGGCGACATGACGGAGAAGGAGTGGGCTGCCGAGCAGGCGAAGGCTCCTCGTCCGCAGCGCGGCCGTGGCCGCGATGCTCGCGGACCCCGTCGTGATGGTCCTCCCCCCCGTCAGTCCGCTGAGGCCCCCAAGGCCGAGGCGCCTGCCGCTGCTGAGGCTCCCAAGGCCGACGCAGGGAAGGAAGGCTAAGACATGCTCATTCCCCGTCGTGTCAAGCACCGCAAGCAGCACCACCCCGGTCGGTCCGGCGCTGCCAAGGGCGGCACTGAGGTCTCGTTTGGCGACTACGGCATCCAGGCTCTCGAGCCCGCCTACGTCACCAACCGTCAGATCGAGGCCGCTCGTATTGCGATGACCCGCCACATCAAGCGTGGTGGAAAGGTGTGGATCAACATCTACCCGGACCGCCCGCTGACGAAGAAGCCCGCCGAGGTCCGCATGGGCTCCGGTAAGGGATCCCCCGAGTGGTGGGTCGCCAACGTGAAGCCCGGACGCATCCTGTTCGAGCTCGCCGGAGTCGACGAGAGCCTCGCCCGCGAGGCGCTCCGTCGTGCCCAGCACAAGCTGCCCATGAAGACCCGTTTCGTGACCCGTGAGGGTGGTGACATCTGATGGCTATCGGTACCAAGTCCCTCATGCCGACCGAACTGGACGCCATGGAGAACGACAGCCTCGCTGAAGAGCTCAAGAAGGCCAAGGAAGAGCTGTTCAACCTGCGTTTCCAGTCGGCCACCGGCCAGCTCGAGAACCACGGCCGCCTCAAGGCTGTCAAGCGAGACATCGCCCGCATCTACACGATCCTGCGCGAGCGTGAGCTCGGCATCCGGACGGCGCCCTCGGCGTCGGCCGAGTAAGGAAAGACGAAATGTCGACCAAGAAGCACGCGACGGCCACGGCCGAGCACCGCGCGTATCGCAAGACGCGCCGCGGCTACGTCGTCAGCGACAAGATGGACAAGACGATCACCGTGTCGGTGGAGGACCGCGTCAAGCACCCCCTCTACGGCAAGGTTCTGCGCCGCAACAGCACCATCAAGGCGCACGACGAGCTCAACACCGCCGGTATCGGCGACCTTGTGGTCGTCATGGAGACCCGGCCGCTGTCCGCGTCCAAGCGGTGGCGACTCATCGAGATCGTCGAGAAGGCCAAGTAACTAACGTTCGACCAGGCTCGCTCGGCTAGGCCCGGCGAGAACCAGACGACAGGAGAGACACATGATTCAGCAGGAGTCGCGGCTTAGAGTCGCCGACAACACGGGTGCCAAGGAGATCCTTGTCATTCGCGTGCTCGGGGGCTCCAAGCGCCGCTACGCCGGCATCGGCGACACCATTGTCGCCACTGTCAAGGACGCGATCCCGGGCGGCAATGTCAAGAAGGGCGAGGTCGTCAAGGCGGTCGTCGTCCGCACCGCGAAGGAGCGCCGCCGCATCGACGGCTCGTACATCAAGTTCGACGAGAACGCTGCCGTGATCCTGAAGGGCGAGACCGCGGAACCGCGCGGCACTCGCATCTTCGGGCCCGTGGGCCGCGAGCTTCGCGACAAGAAGTTCATGAAGATCATCTCGCTCGCACCGGAGGTCATCTGATGGCGAAGATCAAGAAGGGCGACCTGGTGGTCGTCATCGCCGGGCGCGACCGCGGCCAGCAGGGCCGCGTGCTCGAGGTGAACACCGAGAACGATCGGATCATCGTCGAGGGCGTCCAGCGTGTCACCAAGCACGTGAAGCCGGGTACCAGCCGCGACAACCAGTCCGGTGGCATCGTGACGACCGAGGCTGCTTTGCACATCTCGAACGTCATGCTCGTCGACCCGGAGACCAAGAAGGGCACTCGTGTGGGTTACCGCACGCAGGAGGTCGAGCAGGACGGCCGCACACGCATCAAGCGCGTGCGTGTCGCCAAGCGCTCGGGTAAGGACGTCGAATGAGCACTGCAACGGCTCAGCCGCGGCTCAAGCAGAAGTACCGCAGCGAGATCATCGCCAAGCTCCAGGAGGAGTTCGGCCACGAGAACATCAACCAGGTCGCCGGTCTCACCAAGGTCGTCGTGAACATGGGTGTGGGCGACGCGGCCAAGGACTCTAAGCTCATGGACGGCGCGATCTCGGACCTCACGGCCATCACGGGGCAGAAGCCTCAGGTCACGAAGGCTCGCAAGTCGATCGCGCAGTTCAAGCTTCGTGAGGGCCAGCCCATCGGCGCCCACGTGACTCTGCGTGGCGACCGGATGTGGGAGTTCCTCGACCGCCTGCTGTCGCTCGCGCTGCCGCGTATCCGCGACTTCCGGGGCCTCAGCCCCCAGCAGTTCGATGGGAACGGCAACTACACGTTCGGACTGAACGAGCAGTCGATGTTCCACGAGATCGACCAGGACCGGATCGACCGCGTGCGCGGCATGGATATCACCATTGTCACCACCGCGTCTGCCGACGACGAGGGCCGCTCGCTGCTGAAGCAGCTGGGCTTCCCTTTCAAGGAGAAGTAAGACATGGCCAAGACTGCGCTGAAGAACAAGGCGGCCGGCAAGCAGAAGTTCGCCGTACGCGCCTATACCCGGTGCCAGAGGTGCGGACGTCCGCACTCGGTGTACCGCAAGTTCGGCCTCTGCCGCGTGTGCTTCCGGGAGATGGCTCACGCAGGTGAGCTTCCCGGCATCACCAAGAGCAGCTGGTAAATCCACGACGCCGCAGGTCCCCCCATTGGGGAAACCACGGCGAGGAAGAGTTCACAACTCATGACGATGACTGATCCCATCGCAGACATGCTGACGCGTCTGCGCAATGCGAATTCGGCGTACCACGAGACCGTGTCTATGCCGCACTCCAAGCTCAAGGCGAACATCGCCACGATCCTGGAGGCCCAGGGGTACATCTCTGGCTCGGAGACCACCGACGCCGAGGTGGGCAAGACCCTCACGCTCACCCTGAAGTACGGCCCCAACCGCGAGCGTTCGCTCGCGGGCGTGCGCCGCGTGTCCAAGCCCGGCCTCCGCGTCTATGCGAAGTCCACCAACCTGCCGAAGGTTCTCGGCGGCTTGGGTGTGGCAATTCTGTCCACCTCCTCGGGTCTGCTCACAGACCGCGAGGCCGAGAAGAAGGGCGTCGGCGGCGAGGTCGTCGCGTTCGTCTGGTAAGGGAAGGAGCGAGACAATGTCACGTATCGGCAAGTACCCCGTTCCGGTTCCTACCGGAGTGGACGTCACGATTGACGGCGCGCAGGTGATGGTCAAGGGCCCCAAGGGCACCCTGTCACTGAGCGTTGCCGAGCCCATCACCGTGCACAAGGGTGAAGGGGAGATCGAGGTGAAGCGCCCGAACGACGAGCGCATCGCGAAGTCTCTTCACGGGCTGACCCGCACGCTCATCGCCAACATGGTCGAGGGCGTCACCAACGGTTACGAGAAGAAGCTCGAGATCGTCGGCACGGGTTACCGTGTCGCGCTCAAGGGATCCGACCTCGAGTTCGCGCTCGGGTTCTCGCACCCAGTCGTCATCACTCCGCCGGAGGGCATCACGTTCTCCGTCGAGGGTCCGACCAAGTTCGCGGTCGCGGGCATCGACAAGCAGCAGGTCGGCGAGACCGCCGCGAACATCCGCAAGGTGCGGCCGCCGGAGCCCTACAAGGGCAAGGGCGTTCGCTACGCGGGCGAGCAGGTGCGCCGCAAGGCAGGAAAGACGGGTAAGTAAGCCATGGCTATCTCAATTAGAGGCAAGGGGAAGACGGTTCAGCGCAAGCGCCGCCACTTCCGCCTGCGCAAGAAGATCTCGGGTACGCCCGCGCGTCCGCGCCTGGTCGTGACCCGTTCCTCCCGCCACATGGTCGCGCAGATCGTGGACGACACGGTTGGCAAGACCCTCGCATCGGCGTCGACCCTCGAGGCCGAGTTCCGTGCGATGGACGGCGACAAGACCGCGAAAGCGACCAAGATCGGCGAGCTCGTCGCAGAGCGCGCAAAGGCTGCCGGCGTCGACACCGTGGTGTTCGACCGCGGCGGTAACCAGTACCACGGTCGTGTGGCTGCGGTCGCCCAGGGCGCTCGAGAGGGTGGCCTGGCCCTGTAGGCCGGGACACAGATAAGGAATTCGTATGGCTGACAACAACCGCCGCGACAATCGCCGCGGCAACGAGCCTGACAACAAGTTCATCGAGCGCGTGGTGACCATCAACCGCGTGTCCAAGGTCGTCAAGGGCGGCCGTCGCTTCGGCTTCACGGCGCTGGTCGTCGTGGGCGATGGCGAGGGCAACGTGGGCGTGGGCTACGGCAAGGCCAAAGAGGTCCCCGCCGCGATCTCCAAGGGTGTCGAGGAGGCGAAGCGCAACTTCTTCCGCGTTCCGCGCATCCAGGGCACCATCCCGCATGTCGTGCAGGGTGAGGCAGCCGCCGGTGTCGTGTTCCTGCGCCCGGCCGCTCCAGGTACTGGTGTGATCGCGGGTGGACCCGTCCGCGCCGTGCTCGAGTGCGCTGGCGTCCACGACATCCTGTCGAAGTCGCTGGGCTCCTCGAACTCGATCAACATCGTGCACGCCACGGTGGCCGCGCTCAAGTCGCTCGAGCTGCCTGAGGCAGTCGCTGCTCGCCGAGGCATGTCCGTGGAGGACGTGGCCCCGGCCGCGATGCTCCGCGCGCAGGCTGCGGGGGTGAAGTGATGGCTCGCCTGAAGATCCAGCAGAAGAAGTCGACGATCGGCACCAAGCCGCAGCACCGCGAGACTGTTCGCTCGCTGGGACTCAAGCGCATCGGCGACATCGTCATGAAGGAGGACCGTCCCGAGATTCGCGGGATGGTCAAGGCGGTCGACCACCTGGTCACCGTCGAGGAGGTGGAGTGATGGCTGACGAGAAGAAGGCCGCGGCCGACAAGGCCGACAAGCCGGCTAAGAAGCCTGCGGCGAAGAAGGTTGCTGCGTCGTCTGAGACGACCGCCGCCAAGAAGCCCGCAGCTAAGAAGCCTGCTGCCAAGAAGGCGCCTGCGAAGTCGGAGTCTGCCGCGGCAGACTCCGCCCCCGCATCGGCCGCGAAGAAGGCTCCCGCAGCGAAGTCGTCGTCCTCGACGACCGCGGCGAGCAAGCCTGCCGCCAAGAAGGCGGCCGCGACCGAGGCCGAGTCCACGGACAAGGCCGCGAAGGTGACCACGCTGAAGATGCACCACCTGCGTCCTGCAGAAGGCTCACACGCTCGCAAGATTCGCGTGGGTCGCGGTGAAGGTGGCCGCAAGGGCAAGACGGCAGGTCGAGGCACTAAGGGCACGGGCGCCCGTTACCAGGTTCCCGAGCGCTTCGAGGGCGGTCAGACGCCGATCCACATGCGGATTCCGAAGTTGCCCGGATTCCGGAACCCGTTCCGGACCGAGTACCAGGTCGTCAACGTTTCGCAGATCGCCGAGTTGTTCCCCAAGGGCGGGAAGGTCACCAAGGCCGACCTCGTCGACAAGGGAGCCGTTCGCAAGAACCAGCTCGTGAAGGTGCTGGGAGATGGCGATATTTCTGTGAAGGTCGAGATCGTGGACGCGGACAAGGTTTCGCAGTCCGCGAAGACCAAGATCGAGGCGGCTGGCGGCTCGGTCAACGAGAGCTAGAGTCGTGGGCGGGTCGCACGTGAGGTGCGGCCCGCTCCGGCTGTCCGCCGCCGTACCCGTTCGTCGCCGATTCGTCGGCGCATAAGTGGAGGAACATCAATGCTGAGTGGCTTCCTGAGTGCGTTCCGTACGCCCGATCTGCGGAAGAAGCTGCTCTTCACGCTGGGCATTCTCGCGATCTACCGGCTGGGTGTAGCTATCCCCACGCCTGGTGTCGACTACGCCAACGTCCAGCTGTGTGCAGGCCAGACCACCACCAACACCGCGTTCGAGGTGCTCAACCTCTTCTCAGGTGGAGCGCTCCTCCAACTCTCGGTGTTCGCGCTGGGCATCATGCCCTACATCACCGCGTCGATCATGGTGCAGCTGCTCCGCGTGCTGATCCCCCGCTTCGAGGCCCTCAACAAGGAGGGCCAGGAGGGGCAGGCGAAGCTGACGCAGTACACGCGCTACATCACCGTCGGCTTCGCAGTCCTGCAGTCCGCCTCGTACATCACCATGGCGCGCAACGATCTGTTCTTCCCCGGCTGTGCCGTGCCGATTATCCCGGACGACTCCTGGTACACGATCGCCGTGATGATCCTGACGATGACCACCGGCACCGTGCTGATCATGTGGCTCGGCGAGCGGATCACCGAGCGCGGTGTCGGCAACGGCATGTCGCTGCTGATCTTCACGTCGATCGCAGCCTCCTTCCCGGGCGTCGGCTCCGCGATCTGGAACTCGTCCAACGGACTGCAGAACTCGATCATCGTCGGAATCATCGTGCTGATCGTGATCGCGGCAGTCGTGTTCGTCGAGCAGTCGCAGCGCCGCATCCCCGTGCAGTACGCCAAGCGCATGGTGGGCCGTCGGATGCTGGGCGGCTCCTCGACCTACATTCCGATCAAGATCAACATGGCGGGCATCATCCCCGTGATCTTCGCCTCGTCGCTGCTGATGCTGCCGCAGGTGATCAGCCAGTTCGCTGGCAACGACCCGAACGATGTGATCGTGTGGCTGCGCGACAACGTGGCCGATCCGTCCGCACCGCTCAACATCGCGCTGTACATCCTGCTGATCGTCTTCTTCGCCTACTTCTACACGGCGATCACGTTCAACCCGAACGACGTCGCAGACAACATGAAGAAGTACGGCGGGTTCATCCCGGGCATCCGGCCGGGACAGCCCACCGCCGACTTCCTCGCCTACGTGCTGTCCCGCATCACGGCCGCCGGCTCGCTGTACCTGGCCGCGGTGGCGCTCATTCCCACGATCACGTTCATCGTGCTCGGGCTCGACACGTCGATCCCGTTCGGTGGCGCCTCCATCCTGATTCTGGTGGGCGTGGGTCTCGACACCGTGAAGCGCATCCAGTCGCAGCTGGAGCAGCGTCACTATGAAGGGTTCCTCAAGTAATGCGCACCGTTCTCCTCGGCCCGCCTGGAGCGGGCAAGGGTACTCAGGCCACCCGCCTCGCTGACCGCTGGGGCGTCCCCGCCATCTCGACCGGCGATATCTTCCGCACCAACGTGCAGGGCAAGACGGAGCTGGGTCGCCGTGCCCAGGAGTACATGTCCGCAGGTGCCCTCGTCCCGGACGAGATCACCAACGCCATGGTGCGCGACAGGCTCGCGCAGGAGGATGTGGCGGGCGGGTTCCTGCTCGATGGGTACCCCCGCAACCCAGACCAGGCGGTCGAGCTCGACACGATGCTGTCCGAGCTTGGGGTCGAACTGGACGTGGCGATCGAGATCACGGTCGACCAGGAGGCTGTCACCGACCGCCTCCTCAAGCGCGCCGAGATCGAGGGCCGTGCGGATGACACCGAGCCGGTGATTCGCAAGCGCCTCGAGGTGTATGCCAAGCAGACCGCCCCGGTCGCCGCGTACTACGACGGTCGCGGTCTGCTCGTCCAGGTTGATGGGATGAGCGAGATCGATGTCGTGACGGAGGCGATCATCGCCGCCGTCGCTTCCCGCTGACGCGTGCGCGACCGCATCGAGTACAAGACCCGCGAGCAGATGCGGGTGATGGCCCGCGCCGGCCTGGTCGTCGAGCGCGCGCTGGCCGCTGCGAAGACAGCGGCAGTGCCGGGCGCCACCACTCGTGACATCGAGGCGGCGGCTGCGGCCGTGATCGCCGATGCGGGTGCCACCTCCAACTTCCTCGGGTACTACGGCTTCCCCTCGACCGCGTGCGTGTCTGTCAACGACGAGATTGTCCACGGCATCCCAGGCGACCGGGTGATCGAGGACGGCGATGTCGTGTCCATCGACTGCGGCGCGATCGTCGATGGTTGGCACGGCGACTCGGCTATCTCCCTGATTGCCGGCACTCCGAGATCCGATGATGATGTCCGTCTGGTCGAGAACACACGCCGGTCGCTGTGGGCAGGAGTCGCCGCTCTCGCGACGGCGTCTCGGCTTGATGGTGTGGGCGCGGCGATCGAGGACGTCACCGAGGCCGCGGGTCTCCACCCCCTGGTGGGATACGTGGGCCACGGCATTGGCACCGCCATGCACCAGGCGCCGGACGTCATGAACTACCGCACACGGGGCCGGCTCGCCCGCGTGAAACCCGGCCTGTGCGTCGCGATCGAGCCGATGCTCGTGCAGGGAACGTCCGAGTCGAGGGTCCTGGAAGACGACTGGACCGTGGTCTCGGCTGACGGGTCGCGCGGCGCGCATTGGGAGCACTCGATCGCCGTGCACGACGGAGGCATCTGGGTGCTGACCGCCAGCGACGGCGGCCGGTCGGGACTGGCCCCGCACGGCATCGAGCCAGCTCCTCTCGACTGACCTTGCCGTAGGCCGCCGTGTGACCCAGTCCACGCCGGGTAACCGGGTTGTTACTGGCGAGCCGTTCAGGCGCAACATGCCGCCACTAGGCTCATGACCAGGACGGGCCGCACCGGTCCGCTCGACATGGGGGACAGCTGCGATGGCACGCGGATTCAACTATGCACCCGGCGCCGCCGACGAGGTGGAGATCGCCGGCTCCCCGACCCTGCAGCGCGCCCAGATCTCCGCCCTCGCCCAGAGCCGCAACTCCGTCGTGCGTGAGGTGCTCGCCGCGCGAGGGGACCTCGCCCTCGGGCAGATGGTGACCTTGGCCCACGACAGGTCCACCGAGGTGAGGGGTGCCCTTGCAGCGAACCCTGCCGCGGCACAGTCAGTCCTGGAGCACCTGGCGGAGGACCGGCAAGCCTCCGTCCTCACGGCGCTCATTGCGAACCCCGCAGCACCGCCCGCGGTGGTCGAACGGCTGGCCTTCCACCGCAAGTCGCAGATCCGTTTTGCTGCGGCCCAGCGCATGAACGGGGACGCCGGCAGCGGCGGCGGGCCAGGCGTCGAACCGTCCCCGACGACCTCACGCGGGGGCCCCGTGACGTTGGCTTCGCGCGCGCCGGAGATGACCGAGCGGACGCGCGGGGTCGACGGCGCGGACGAGGTCGGCGCGGCCACCGACTGGCCGGTCGCGCCCGAGCCCGCTCCCCCCGGGCGCCCTCCCCTCACCGCGCGGCTCCCTCAAGTGCAGCCACCTGCTGAATGAGACTCGCCGAGCTGTCGTGTTCTTCACAGGGCATCGCGGCCGGTCCGGCGTGGTCCTAGAATGGCGGCAGTGAAGGACCGGACCGAAGGGGGAGTGCAGGTGAGCTTCTCCTCTGCTCGCGGGGCCTCTGAAGACGTGGTGAAGGCGCTCGACCCGCAGGTCACCGGCGGGGACCTGCTCCGCCTCGCCGTGCACCGCGAGCCTCCGGTTCGCGCGGCCGTGGCAAGCCGCCACGACTGTCCTGCAGGAGCCCTGATCTCCCTGGGTCACGATCACTCGGTCGAGGTGCTCGAGGCGCTCATCGCCAATCCCCGCACGCCGTCGTCCGTGATCCGCAACCTGGCGGACAGCCGCAACGAGAAGATCTCGGGCGCGGCGGTCCAGCGGCTGCGCAACAGCTACCGCTGAACCGGCTCGAGCCCGGCCCGACCCGTCTCTCGGTCGCGCGGTTGAGAACCCCCCAGAACTCCCGTATAGTGGTGCGTCGGGCGTTTTCGCGCGCCCGGAAAACTGTCAACCAATGTGAGTGGAGTCCATGGCCAAGAAAGACGGCGTCATCGAGGTCGAGGGCTCGGTCGTGGAGGCACTTCCCAACGCCTCCTTCCGAGTGGAGCTGACCAATGGTCATCTCGTCCTCGCACACATCTCAGGCAAGATGCGACAGCACTACATCCGGATCCTCCCCGAGGACCGCGTAGTGGTCGAGTTGAGCCCATACGACCTGTCCCGCGGCCGTATCGTCTACCGCTACAAGTGAGTCGTCGCCGGCGCGCATCTGCGTCACCAGCGCCGACGGCGAAGGAAGAAAAATGAAGGTTAAGCCCAGCGTCAAGCCGATCTGCGAGAAGTGCAAGGTCATTCGTCGTAACGGCCGAGTCATGGTCATCTGCGACAACCTGCGCCACAAGCAGCGTCAGGGCTAGACACACCAAGAAACGCGTTCAGGCAACCGAGAGGTAGCCCCCGGCTCGGAGGCCGGGGCCCGCATCCACCACGCGGGAGGCCTGAGCGTCAGACCTCCGACTACTGAGGAGTAGAAACAGCACTTATGGCACGCATCGTAGGAGTCGATCTTCCGCGCGACAAGCGCATGGAGATCGCGCTCACCTATATCTATGGGATCGGCCGGACTCGTTCGGCTCAGATCCTCGCCGCCACCGGGATCAGCCCGGACCTCCGCGTCAAGGACGCGGCGGACACTGACCTGGTCGCGATCCGCGACTTCATCGAGGCGAACTTCCAGGTGGAGGGCGACCTCCGCCGCGAGGTGACGGGCGACATTCGCCGCAAGGTCGAGATCGGCAACTACCAGGGACTGCGTCACCGTCGTGGCATGCCGGTCCGTGGCCAGCGCACGAAGACCAACGCCCGCACGCGCAAGGGCCCCAAGAAGACCGTCGCCGGAAAGAAGAAGTAAGCCATGGCAGCTCCTACCCGCAAGCCGCGCAAGAAGATCAAGAAGACCGTCGCTCACGGTCAGGCGCACATCAAGTCAACGTTCAACAACACGATCATCTCGATCACGGACCCTGCCGGTGCCGTGGTGTCGTGGTCGTCGTCGGGCCAGGTGGGCTTCAAGGGCTCACGCAAGTCGACTCCGTATGCCGCGCAGATGGCCGCCGAATCGGCCGCCCGCCGCGCGCAGGATGCCGGCATGAGCAAGGTCGACGTGTTCGTCAAGGGACCGGGCTCGGGTCGCGACACCGCGATCCGTTCACTGACCGCTGCAGGCCTCGAGGTGACCTCCATCAAGGACGTCACCCCGCAGGCGCACAACGGTTGCCGCCCGCCCAAGCGTCGCCGCAACTAGTACTAGCCGGCGTCGTCCTGACGCCACACGCCCGCCCCCAGCGCCCGCATCGGCGCTGGGCGCGGACGACCAATTGAAGAACCGTGACCCCGCCGGTCCCCATGCCGTCGGATCTTGCGAGCATCAAATAGCGGGTGCTCGGAAAGGAATTGAACAGTGCTCATTGCACAGCGTCCCACCCTGACCGAGAAGGTCATCTCGGACAACCGTTCGCAGTTCTCCCTCAAGCCGCTCGAGCCTGGCTTCGGCTACACGCTCGGCAACTCACTGCGCCGCACCCTGCTGTCGTCCATCCCGGGCGCAGCGATCACCTCGGTGCGGTTCGAGGGCGTCCTCCACGAGTTCACGACCATTGAGGGCGTGAAGGAGGACGTGACCGAGATCATGTTGAACCTCAAGAACCTGGTCGTGTCCTCCGAGCACGACGAGCCGGTCGTGATGTACCTGCGCAAGTCCGGCGCTGGCGCCGTGACCGCCGCCGACATCGCGCCGCCTGCCGGCGTGGAGGTTCACAACCCGGACCTGCACATTGCGACGCTCAACTCGAAGGCCAAGTTCGAGGTCGAGCTCACGGTCGAGCGCGGGCGCGGCTACGTACCCTCCGCGATGAACAAGAGCTACGACGCCGAGATCGGTCAGATCCCGGTCGACTCGATCTACTCGCCGGTCCTCAAGGTGACCTACAAGGTCGAGGCCACGCGAGTGGCGCAGCGTACTGACTTCGACGAGCTGATCATCGACGTCGAGACCAAGTCCTCGATCTCTGCCCGTGACGCTCTCGCGTCGGCAGGTTCGACGCTGGTGGAGCTGTTCTCGCTCGCGAAGGGCCTGAACGAGGCCGCTGAGGGCATCGAGATCGGCCCGTCGGACACCGACGAGTCGCTCGAAGAGGACTACAACCAGCCCATCGAGGAGCTGAACCTCACGCAGCGCTCGTACAACTGCCTCAAGCGCGAGGGCATCCACACCGTTGGCGAGCTGACTGCTCGCTCGGAAGCGGACCTCATGGACATCCGCAACTTCGGGCAGAAGTCGATCACCGAGGTCAAGGAGAAGCTCGCTGAGCTCGGCTTCTCCCTCAAGGACGGCGGCACCGAGTACGACGGCTCCTCAGCGGGCGTGTACTTCTCGGGCAGCGAAGAATAACCAAGGAGACCTGAAGCAAAATGCCTACCCCCACTAAGGGCGCGCGCCTCGGCGGCGGTCCTGCCCACGAGCGTCAGATCCTGGCGAACCTTGCGCAGAGCCTCTTCGAGCACGGCCGCATCACCACCACCGCCACCAAGGCCAAGCGCCTGCGCCCGTACGCCGAGCGCATCGTCACCTTCGCCAAGCGGGGCGACCTCGCTTCGCGCCGCAAGGTGCTCGGACTGCTCTCGGACAAGGGCGTGGTTCACGCGCTCTTCACCGAGATTGGCCCCGGCTTCGCGGAGCGCGAGGGCGGTTACACCCGCATCACGAAGATCGGCGCTCGCAAGGGTGACAACGCACCCATGGCGGTCATCGAGCTCGTAGAGTTCGGCGCGCCGCCCAAGAAGGCCGTCAAGAACGAGGCCGAGAAGGCGACCAAGAAGGCCGCCCCGAAGGCGAAGGCCGCCAAGGCCGATGAGCCGGCCGCCGAGGCCCCCGAGGCCGAGGTCAAGCCCGATGAGACCGAGGGCGCGCACGCTGAGGCTCCGGCCGAGGGCGCTGACGACTCCTCCGCCGAGAAGGCAGACGACAAGTAATTCCGCCGATGCGCGGGCCACGGGCCTGCGCTGATGCGCACGTACGAGGCGGGCTCTCATGACCAGGCTGGATTCCAGTGAGGTCGTGAGGGTCCGCCTCGACTTGTCTTACGACGGCACCGAGTTCGCGGGTTGGGCAGTGCAGCCAGGCCTGCGCACGGTGCAGGGCGAGGTGGAGCAGGCCCTGTCGCGCATTCTGCGCGACGATGAGGGCAGTCCGGTGGCTGTGCGCACCACGGTCGCGGGTAGGACCGATGCGGGCGTCCACGCCCGTGGGCAGGTCGCACACATCGACGTGCCGGTGAGTTCGTGGTCGCGGATGCCAGGTCGGACTCCGCGCACGCCCGAACAAGGGTTTCGGGATCGGCTCGATGGGGTCCTGAGCGACGACATCGCGATCAGGCACGCTGCGGTCGCCCCGGAGGGCTTCGACGCCCGGTTCGCCGCGACGGAGCGGCGCTACGCCTACCGCGTGTGCGACGACGTCCAGTTGCGCGACCCGCTCACGCGACGCTTCGTGACGTGGCACGAACGGGCGCTTGACGTCGACGAGCTGAATGCCGCGTCCGCGACGCTCATCGGTCTGCGGGACTTCGCACCGTTCTGCCGTGCCCGCGACGGCGCGACCACCATTCGAGACCTGACCGAGCTGTCGTGGCAGCGCGCGCACGAGGGGGCGGATGCCGGACTGGTGGTGGCCACCGTGCGGGCCGACGCCTTCTGCCACTCCATGGTGCGCTCGCTCGTCGGGGCGCTGCTCGCCGTGGGTGAGGGCCGGCGGGACCTGTCGTGGCTGGCTCGCGCTGCGGCGACCACGGGCCGGTCCGGTGCCGTGAAGGTCGCTGCGGCTCGGGGGCTCACTCTGGAGAAGGTCACGTACCCTGCGGATGAGCACCTGGCGAGCCGCGCTGAGGTCACTCGGGCCCGTCGCCAGGCCGAGGTGGGGGACCGGGGCGAGGACTGGAATTGACCATGTCGTCTGCGTCCCGGTAGACTCGCCTGTCGTTGTGCGTTCCACGTGGAATGGTGCCTCCCACTCGCCTCCGCCGGACCCGCCGACCGAACCCTTGCGGTGCCTCAGGCCCCGCCCATCGTTAACGAGTTAGAAGGCTTCACAGTGCGTACGTATTCTCCCAAGCCGGGTGACGTGACCATCAACTGGTACGTCATCGATGCTGCTGACGTGGTTCTCGGTCGTCTGGCCTCACAGGCTGCTTCGCTGATCCGCGGCAAGCACAAGGCGACCTTTGCCCCCCACGTCGACAACGGCGACTTCGTCATCGTGATCAACGCGGAAAAGGTGTCGCTGTCCGGCACCAAGGCCACCGACAAGATGGTCTACCGCCACTCGGGCTTCCCGGGCGGCCTGTCGGCCGTCCCGATCGGCGAGCTTCTCGAGAAGAACCCGCAGCGGGTCATCGAGAACGCGGTGAAGGGCATGCTGCCCCACACCAAGCTCGGCCGCGCCCAGCTGTCCAAGCTCAAGGTCTATGCAGGCCCTGAGCACCCACACGCCGCGCAGCAGCCGCAGGCGTTCCAGATCTCGCAGGTGGCGCAGTAGCGCCCGGCATCAAGGACTGAATCAACGTGACTGAGACCGTCGAGAACGACACGCCCACCGAGTACACCTCCGAGTCCGCTCCCGAGCGCGGCAAGGGCTCATCGACCATCGCCCCCGGCGCTGGCCTGGGTCGCCGCAAGCAGGCCATCGCCCGAGTTCGCCTGGTGCCCGGCACCGGTGAGTGGAAGATCAATGGCCGCAACCTCGAGACCTACTTCCCCAACAAGGTCCACCAGCAGCTCGTGAACGATCCGTTCACGCTGCTCGACATTGACGGCAAGTTCGATGTGCACGCCCGCATCACCGGCGGCGGCGCCTCGGGTCAGGCCGGCGCACTGCGCCTGGGCGTGGCTCGTGCCCTCAACGAGATCGATGAAGAGACCAACCGTGCGGCGCTCAAGAAGGCGGGCTTCCTGACCCGTGACGCCCGCGTGGTCGAGCGCAAGAAGGCGGGTCTCAAGAAGGCCCGTCGCGCCCCCCAGTACTCGAAGCGCTAACCGACCGCGCATGGCGCGACTCTTCGGCACGGACGGGGTCCGTGGCCTTGCCAACCGTGACATCACGGCTGAGCTGGCCGTGGACCTCGCCGTGGCCGCAGCCTTCGTGCTCGCCGAGCGTGGCGAGTTCGCCGGTCATCGGCCTCGCGCGGTGCTCGGCAGGGACACGCGTGTCTCGGGCCAGTTCCTGTCCTCGGCCGTCGCCGCAGGGCTCGCGTCTGCGGGTGTCGACGTCCTGGACGTCGGAGTGCTCCCGACCCCCGGCGTGGCCTATCTCACGGCATCCACCAATGCCGACATCGGCGTGGTGATCTCCGCCTCGCACAACCCGATGCCAGACAACGGCATCAAGTTCTTCTCCCGCGGCGGCCACAAGTTGGACGACGCGGTCGAGCAGGCGATCGAGGAGCGGCTCGGCGCTGACTGGGACCGTCCCACCGGCGCGGCCGTGGGCTCTATTTCGCCATCCGCAGAGCTCGCGGAGGACTACGTCCAGCACGTGGTGTCGGCGGCGCGTTCCTTCGCGGGTACGGACATGCCGCTCGCAGGGCTGTCCATCGTGGTCGATGCTGCGCATGGGGCTGCCAGCGCTCTCGGTCCCCGCGCGCTCGTCGCGGCGGGTGCGGACGTGCACGTCATGAACGCGGCCCCCGACGGTCACAACATCAACGACGGGGTCGGCTCCACTCACCTCGACGGACTCAGCAGGACCGTCGTAGAGCGCGGCGCCGACATGGGCGTCGCATACGACGGTGACGCGGATCGGTGCCTTGCCGTGGATCACACCGGTGCCATCGTCAATGGCGACTCGATCATGGGGCTGCTCGCGCTGTCGATGCAGCGCTCCGGCGCGCTGTACCACGACACCTTGGTCGCGACCCTGATGTCCAACTTGGGCCTGCACCACGCGATGACTGCCGCAGGCATCACGATTGTCGAGTCCGCAGTGGGAGACCGGTACGTGCTCGAGGCGATGCGCGACGGCGGCTTCTCGCTCGGTGGTGAGCAGTCGGGGCACGTGATCGTCGCGGAGTACGCGACCACTGGCGACGGCGTGCTCACATCGCTGCTGGTGGGTGCACAGGTGGCGGCAGGGGAGTCCCTGCGCGATCAGTGCGCCAGCATCACGACACTGCCGCAGGTGCTAGTCAACGTCTCCGGAGCGGATCGCACCCGCGTGTACAGCGACGACGCGGTTCAGCAGGCAGTCGCAGGTGCGCGAGCCGCACTGGGTGACTCCGGTCGGGTGCTGCTGCGCCCCTCTGGCACCGAGAATCTGGTCAGGGTGATGGTCGAGGCGACCACGGCCGAAGACGCACAGCGTCACGCCGATGCGCTGGCGGGCGTGGTCCGCGAACGCCTGACCCTGTAGCCGTGGGCGGGGCGACGGACGTTGCGAGGCTGCGAGTTCATCGGCCGTCCGCACCGCCCCCTGTCAGGGTGATGCCCCATCGCGCACGGTTCCAAGTGCTGGAACACTGAATCCGTGGAAGACACCCCCTTCATCGACTGGTTCCTGCAGTTCTCCTCACGCACCGAGGAGTACGTGCTGGAGCTCAGCGAGTCGCTGTGGATCTATCCGGGAGTCTTCGTGCTGTCGGTGATCGACGGCTTCTTCCCGGTCGTGCCCAGCGAGTCCGTGATCATCGCGACCGCGACGGCCTCGTTGCAGACCGGCAGTCCGCTGCTGGTGCTGATCTTCCTGTGCGGCGCGGTGGGTGCATGGGGTGGCGACCAGATCGCCTATCTCATTGGCGCCCGCGCTGACGTGCGGCGCTGGCGGATCTTCAAGCGTGACCGGTGGCGCCGCGGTCTGGACTGGGCGGAGCACCAGTTGGAGAGGCGTGGCCCCACCTTCATCATCGCCGCGCGGTTCGTGCCCATGGGTCGGGTGCTGGTGAACCTCTCGGCGGGAGCGCTGCGGTTCCCTCATCGTCGCTTCATGGGGGTCGACGCGATCGCGGTGACGATCTGGGCCGCGTGGAGCATCGCGCTCGGATCCGCCGCGGGCGCGCTCTTCCCCGAAGACAACCTCCTACTCTCGATCGTCGTGGGGGTCGCGGCGGGCGTCGTGCTTGGGCTGTTCGTCGACAAGGTGCTGTCGTGGTTCGGGCTGAGCGAGCCCGAGATGCCGGACCTTGCCGCCGAGATCGAGGAGTCACTCACCGACGAGCAACGTGAAGAGGCGGAGCGCCATGGTGCCGAGCGCGAGGCGCGTCACGACCACAGGATCGAGCGCCGCGCGGAACCGCGGGAGCAGCGCCATGACGAGACGTCTTCCCGAGGTACGGGCGACCGCGACGGCGCGGCGGGCTGACGGCCAGCGAGGCCGGCGGTTGATGCCTGGTGCCCGGCCGGCTCAGCAGTTCACAACTTGCGCATGCGCACGGACTCGACCTGGTGATTGGCGCCCTTGGCGAGGATGATCGTGGCGCGCGAGCGGGTGGGCGCGATGTTGCGGGCCAGGTTCGGCGCGTTGATCGCATCCCAGATCTCGCTCGCGCGAGCCGTCGCCTCCTCGTCGGAAAGGTCCGAGTACGACTGGAAGTACGACTCCGGCCGGGTGAACGCCGTCGCGCGCAACTGCAGGAATCGTTCGATGTACCAGCGCCGCACGTGGTGCGGCCGCGCATCGACGTAGATGGACACGTCGAAGTAGTCGGACACAGCGAGCGCGGTGTCGTCCAGGTCGCGGGGCGTCGCGGGCTGCAGCACGTTGAGACCTTCGACGATGAGCACGTCGGGCTGATTCACGGTGATCCGCTCCCCGGGCACGATGTCGTACGTGATGTGCGAATAGACGGGGGCGTGCACCTCGGGCAGGCCTGACTTCACGTCTGCGATGAACTGGCGCAGCGCGCGGCGGTCGTAGGACTCCGGAAATCCCTTGCGGTCGAGGATCCCGCGTGCCTTCAGGACAGAGTTCGGGTACAGGAACCCGTCGGTCGTGACCAGTGACACCCGGGGTGTCTCCGGCCACCGTGCCATCAGCTCCCGCAGCACTCGCGCCGTGGTGGACTTGCCTACCGCGACAGAGCCGGCGATGCCGATCACGAACGGGGTGCGCGAGGCACGCTCGCCCAGGAACGCGCTGGTCGCCGCGTGGAGCTCTCCCGTAGCGCCCGAATACAGGTTCAGCAGCCGCGACAGCGGCCGGTAGATGGTGTCGACCTCCGCCAGGTCGATCGGATCGCCGAGCCCGCGCACTCGCGCGATGTCCTCCTCGCGAAGCGGGAGCGGGGTCGTGTCCGCAAGGGCCGCCCACTCGCGGCGAGAGAATGTCACGAAGGGACTGGCTTCGTCGACGAATGAGCGCTCGTTCACTCGCCCATTGAACCTCATGGGTGCGGCGAGTCCGCACAGCAGGGTCCGCCGCCGACAGGGGCGCGGGCCCGTAGACTCATGTCCCATGTGCGGAATTGTGGGATATGTGGGCTCTGGCGAGCCGGGAGCGCGCCCGGAGGGCGTCATCATGGGCGGGCTCGCCCGCCTCGAGTACCGGGGGTACGACTCCGCGGGGATCGCGCTGGTGGGCTCTGACCCGGGCCGGGTCGCGGTGGTCAAGCGCGCAGGCAAGCTCGTGCGCCTGTCCAAGGCGATCGCCGAGCAGCCCCTCCCGCCGTCCACGGCGGCGATCGGTCACACGCGGTGGGCCACTCACGGCGCACCCAACGACGCCAACGCACACCCCCACCTCGCGGCTGGTGGACGCGTCGCCCTGATCCACAACGGCATCATCGAGAATCACAACCGGCTCCGCGACGAGCTCGCGGCGGAGGGCGTGGACTTCCTGTCGGACACCGACACCGAGGTCGCGGCCCATCTGCTGGCTCGCCAAGTGGATGGCGGCCTTGGGCTCGCGGACGCGATGCGCGCCGTGGCCCAGCGTCTCGAAGGAGCCTTCACGCTGCTCGCGGTCGACTCGCGCGAGCCTCGCACCGTCGTCGGTGCCCGACGCAACTCACCGCTGGTCGTGGGGCTGGGCGACGGAGAGAACTTCCTGGGCTCCGACGTCGTCGCGTTTATTGAGCACACCCGGACCGCGCTCGAGCTCGGCCAGGACGAGATCGTCGAGATCACCCCGGACTCGGTGGTCGTGACCGACATCAAGGGCAACATCGTCGAGCGGGAGCCCTACTACGTGGACTGGGACGCGGAGGCGGCCGAGAAGGGCGGCTTTGCGACGTTCATGGACAAGGAGATCCACGACCAGCCGACGGCGGTCGCGGACACCCTGCGCGGACGCGTGGACGAGAGCGGCCGGCTCAAGTTGGACGAGGGCCTGATCGACGAGTACGTCCTCAAGTCGATCGACAAGATCATCGTGGTCGCGTGCGGAACGGCGAGCTACGCGGGATTGGTGGCGCGGTACGCGATCGAGCACTGGACCCGCATCCCGGTGGAGGTCGAGCTCGCTCACGAGTTCCGCTATCGCGATCCCGTGGTGAACATCAAGACCCTCGTGGTCGCCATCAGCCAGTCCGGCGAGACCATGGACACGATCATGGCGGTGCGCCACGCGCAGGCGCAGGGCGCGGCCGTCATCGGCATCGTCAACGCGCAGGGCTCGACCATTGCGCGCGAGGCCGACGCGGTGCTCTACACCCGGGCCGGGCCTGAGATCGCGGTCGCCTCGACGAAGGCCTTTCTCGCGCAGATCACCGCCTCCTTCCTGCTGGGCGTTTACCTCGCCGAGCTACGCGGCAACAAGTTCCCGGACGAGATCGAGGCGCTGCTGCGCGAGCTCGACGCGATGCCCGCCAAGATCCAGCGCGTGCTCGACACCGCAGAGCCGATCCGCGAGGTGGCGCGAGCGATGGCGGACAACGGCACCGTGCTGTTCTTGGGCCGCCACGTGGGCTACCCCGTTGCGCTCGAGGGAGCGCTCAAGCTCAAGGAGCTCGCGTACATCCATGCCGAGGGCTTCGCAGCAGGCGAGCTCAAGCACGGTCCCATCGCGCTGGTCGAGCAGGACCTGCCGGTCTTCATCATCGTTCCGAGCCCGCGCGGCCCCGAGTCGCTGCACGCGAAGGTGCTCTCCAACGTGCAGGAGGTCCGCGCTCGTGGAGCACGCACGCTGGTGGTCGCAGTCGAGGGCGACGAGGAGGCCGCGAAGCATGCGGACGAGATCTTCTACGTGCCCGAGGCCCCCGTGCTGATGACGCCGCTGCTCAGCGTGATCCCGCTGCAGATCTTCGCCCACGAGCTGGCCTCGGCCAAGGGCTTCGACGTGGATCAGCCTCGCAACCTCGCCAAGTCGGTGACGGTCGAGTAGAGATGGCCGTCCTGGGGCTGGGCATCGACGTGGTGGCGATCGAGAGATTCGAGCTGGCGATTCATCGCTCGCCAGGTTTCCTCGAGCGCGTCTTCACCCCGGCGGAGCGTGAGCTCGGCAAGCACAGCCTTGCCGCACGGTGGGCCGCCAAGGAGGCGCTCGCGAAGGCGCTCGGCGCGCCCGCAGGGCTGAGCTGGCAGGATGCGGAGGTCCACCGCGGAGACGACGGACGCCCCACGCTCGAGGTCCGCGGCACGGTAGCCCTTCGCGCCTCCGAGCTGGGAATCGACAGGTTCCACCTGTCGCTGTCGCACGATGCGGGGATAGCCTCTGCTGTCGTCGTCGCCGAGGGTGACCGATGAGCGCCCTCGAGGTGAGCGTCGACTACGGCGCCATCTCGCGTAATGTGGAGACCTTGCGCGGCCACGCAGCGGGCGCTGATGTCATGGCAGTCGTGAAGGCCGATGCGTACGGCCACGGACTCGCGCGCGCTGCGGCTGCGGCACGAGTGGGCGGCGCTACCTGGCTGGGTGTCGCGCAGCCCCACGAGGCGCTCGCGCTGCGCGCTGCCGGCGACTCGGGCCGCATCCTCACCTGGCTGTACGGCCCTGGTGTGCCGGCCCGCGCTCTCATCGCCGCGGACGTGGACCTGTCAGTGTCGTCTCCCGAGGTGCTCGGCGAGATCGTCGCCGTGTCCCGTGAGAACGAGGTCCCGGCTCGCCTTCACATCTGCGTCGACACCGGACTGGGACGCGAGGGCGTCGCGCCCCACGACCTGCCCGCGCTGCTCGACCTCGCGATCGCGGCGCAGGCCGAGGGGCTCGTGCGGATCGTCGGCATGTGGTCGCACCTTGCCTGGGCGGACGCGCCGGGTCACCCCACCATCGATGCTCAGGCGGACGTGTTCCGCGAGGCGCTCGCACTCGCGCAAGAGCGCCGCGTGGGGCTCGAGGTGCGCCACCTCGCGAACTCGGCGTGCACGCTGACCCGGCCCGACCTGCACTTCGACCTCGTGCGTCCGGGCATCGCAATCTACGGCTTGCCCCCGGTGGTGGACCCTAGCGGCGAGAGGTTCGGCCTCACTCCCGCGATGACCGTGCGGTCCGAGGTGATCCTCGTCAAGGACGTGCCGAAGGGTCACGGGGTGAGCTATGGCCACGAGTATGTGACGCCCTACCCGACCACTCTGGGACTGGTGAGCGCGGGCTACGCCGACGGCGTGTTCCGCTCGGCCGGCAACTGCGCCGAGGTCGCGATTCGCGGCCGGCGCTACCGCATCGCGGGCCGCGTGTGCATGGACCAGTTCGTGGTCGATCTCGGACCCGCCACCGAGGTGTGCGTGGGCGATCCGGTGACCCTGTTCGGCCAGGACGGTCCCAGCGCCACAGACTGGGCCCACGCGATCGACACGATCGACTACGAGGTGGTGTGCCGGTTCGGCGCGCTGCGCGACAAGAGCACGGCATGATCGACGTCACGCTCGAGGCCGCCGACGCGGCTCAGATGCGCGCGCTCGGCGCGGACGTCATCGCGCCGATGCTGCGGCCCGGAGACCTCGTCATCCTCACCGGCGACCTGGGGGCGGGCAAGACGACGTTCACTCAGGGGCTCGGCGGGGCGCTCGAGGTGCGGGGCGACGTCGCGAGCCCCACCTTCATCATCGCGCGCACGCACCCGAGTCTGGGCGACGGACCGGACCTCGTGCACGTCGACGCCTACCGGCTGGGCTCGCTCGCGGAGCTCGATGACCTTGACCTCGACACCTCGCTCGACGAGGCCGTCACGGTGGTGGAGTGGGGCGAAGGCGCCGCCGCGCTGTCCGAGGACCGGCTGCACGTCACGATTCAGCGGCCCCGCGGCGGTGCCGTGGACATGGACGACCCCGCCGGCGGGGTCAGGTCGGTGCGCATCACCTCGCACGGCGATCGGTGGGAGGGCGTGGCCCTCCCCGGCCTCTAGGCTGGACTGCGTGATTCTCGCGATCGACACCTCCGCAGCCGTGGCCGTCTCCGTGGTCGACGGCGAGCGCGTGCTTGCCTCCCGCGCAGAGTTCGCGCCGCGCGGCCATGCCGAGCTGCTGAGCTCCTTCGTGCGCGACGCGATGGCCGATGCGGGTGTGGCAGGCGGCGATCTGGATGGAATCGTCGTGGGCACGGGCCCAGCGCCGTTCACCGGGCTGCGCGTGGGCCTGGTGACGGCCAGGACCCTCGGCTTCGCGTGGGGCGTGCCAGTGCACGGCGTGTGCTCCCTGGACGCCTTGGGCGCCGAGCACGGGGACGTGACGGTGATCGCCGACGCCCGCCGCAAGGAGATCTACTGGGCGCGCTACCGGGACGGTCGGCGCGTCGAGGGGCCCGAGGTCGGCGCGCCCGAGTCTGTCGTGCCGCCCGGCGCAGTCGTCGGGCGGGGCGCGGCCCTCTACCCGAGCGTGTTCCCGGAGGCCGTGGCCGCTGACCCCGATCCGGCCTGGCTCGTCCGCGTCGCGCGAGAGCGCTTGGCTGCCGGCGAGGCGGAGTTGCCGCTCGAACCCATGTACCTGCGCCGCCCGGACGTCCACGGCGTCGGGGACCTGCGCGTGCCCTAGCCGACAAGGGTGCCTGCGATGAGTGACACCTCGAGCGCGGACCCGGCCCGCGCATCGGCCGCCCGCGTGCGAGATCTCGGCGACCGGGATCTCGACCGTGTCGCCGCGCTCGAGCGGGAGATCTTCGCGGGGTCCGCGTGGTCGCCCGGGCTGATCCGGGAGGAGTTCCGCTACGGAGCCTCCCGCTGGCGCGGGATCGACAGCGATCACGCGATCGACACCGGTTCCGACCTCGTCGCGTACGCGGTGTACGGCTTCGAGGGCAACGCCTTCCACCTGATGAACCTGGCCGTCGAGCCGGCCTCGCGCGGCCGCGGCCTTGGCCTGGCGCTGATGCGGGACTTCCTCGGTGAGGCGCGACGGCTCGGTACGACCGAGGCGTGGCTCGAGGTCGCGGTCACGAACGATGCGGCGCTTGCGCTGTATCGCGCACACGGCTTCGAGGACGTGCGAGTACGGCGGCGCTACTACCAGCCGGAGGACGTCGACGCGCTGGTGATGCGCGTGCGCCTCACCGACGAGGACTGACAGTGAGCCGTCCGGTGCGCCGCAGCCAGCGCTCGAGCGGGATGGTCGTGAGCGGAGGCACGGCGGCCAGCCCCGCGAGTGCGCAGACGCGCAAGGGCCAGCGGAACCTCACCGCGGCCAGCAAGGCGATTCCCAGGTAGATCAGGAAGGCGGCACCGTGCAGCGGGCCGAAGATGGTGACCCCCCACTCGGTCACGTCCAGCACGTGCTCGAGCAGCATGCCCACGAGCAGTCCGCTCCACGTGACGGCCTCGACGATGGCGACCGTCACGAACGCGCGGCCGATGCGATCGGTCGGCATGGGCACGCTCACGCGACCCTCACCGCCTGATCCGCCCCGAGCCGTCCGCGGCGCTCGCCGGCGCCGTGATCGTCCTCGTGGGGGTAGCCGATGCCGAACAGCACTTCGGATCGCCACGACGACTCTCCGAACAGCGCTGCATCCATGCCCGCCTTGTCAAAGCCGCCGTATGGGCGCACCGCGAGCCCAGCAGCGCGCAGGCCGAGGATGAGGTAGCCGGCCTGCAGCATGGCGCCCGAATGCGCCATCGAAGCGCGCCGGTCCGCGTCCGCCTCGAGCCGCTCGTACGTCGAGGAGGTCCCCGCCCCGGTCACGTGGAAGGTGTCGTGGAACCTCTCGTCGTGAGCGGCGACCACGAGCAGCGGCGCCTGAGCGAGCTTAGCGCGGTTTCCCTCCAGGGCGTTGGCGATGACCGCGGCGCGAGCCTCCTTGGACTCGGCGACGAGCAGGCGCAGCGGCACGGTGTTGTTCCCGGTGGGTCCCCACTTCACCAGCTCCCACACCTCGCTCACCACCTCCACCGGCACGGGTTGCGCGGCGAAGTTGACGTTGGATCGGGCGTCGAGGAACAACAGCGAGCGCGCGTCGGCATCCAGCAAGAAGGTGGAGGGCATGCCTTCGATTGTCTCCCAGGCCCGGCGGTGCCGACGACCGCGGTTAGGCTGTTCGCGTGAATCCACTGGTGCTCGGAATCGAGTCGACATGCGACGAGACGGGGGTCGCCCTCGTCGAGGGCACAGACCTGCTCGTCGACGTCACCGCGTCCTCCATGGACGAGCACGCGCGTTACGGCGGGATCATCCCCGAGGTGGCATCGCGCGCGCATCTGGAGGCGTTCTTGCCCACGCTGGAGCAGGCGCTGACGCGGGCGGATCGTACCCTCGCGGACGTGGACGCCATCGCGGTCGCGGCCGGACCAGGGCTGGTGGGGTCGCTCATGGTGGGCAACGCCGCGGCCAAAGCCCTCGCTCTCGCGCTCGAGCGCCCGCTGTATGGGGTCAACCACGTGATCGGCCACGCCGTGGTGGACGAGCTCGTGCATGGCGAGTTCCCTGACCGCGTGATGTCGCTCGTCGTATCCGGTGGTCACACGTCGCTGCTGCTGATCGAGGGCTCGGCCGTGACGGTGCGCGAACTGGGACACACCCTCGACGACGCCGCGGGGGAGGCCTTCGACAAGGTGGGCCGGCTGCTCGGCCTGCCTTACCCGGGCGGCCCGCACATCGATCGCCTGGCCCGAGACGGCGACCCCACGGCCATCCCCTTCCCCCGCGCGCTCACGGCGCCCAAGTTCAAGACCACGCACGCCTACGACTTCTCGTTCTCCGGCCTCAAGACGGCCGTGGCGCGGTGGGTCGAGGCCGAGCGCGACGCCGGCCGCGAGATCCCGCTCGCGGACGTCGCAGCCTCGTTTGCGGACGCGGTCGCAGACGTGCTCATGATGAAGACCCTGAATGCCTGCCGCGAGCACGGCGTCGACACGCTGGTGATCGGCGGCGGCTTCAGCGCCAACTCGCAGCTGCGGGACATGGCGACCTCTCGAGGCCAGGCCGCCGGCATCGACGTGCGCATCCCTCCCATCCGCTACTGCACCGACAACGGCGCGATGATCGCGGCGCTCGGGTCCGCGGTGGCGCGCCGTGGCGGCGCCCCGAGTTCTCTCGGCGTCGGCGTCGACTCGTCCATGCCCCTCACCACCGTCACCGTGTAGTGCAGTGCCTTCGCGACGGCCGGCCCTGATCGTGGCCGCCGCCACCGCGCTGGTGGCGGCGGGCCTGATCTCCGTCGCGTGGTGGCCCGCGGCGCAGCTCAAGGAGAGCTTCGCCAGCGTCACACCGTCCCACCCCCCAGCGGTGACGACCGAGTCGCCCACCGCATCGGCCGCCCCCCGGCCCTCGCCCACCCCCTCCGAGCCCGACATCGCTTGGGGTCCCACGGACGCGGAGTGGGACGCCGCGCTCGCGACGGCCAGCGGACTGTCGCTCGCGGACGCGGCCGGCCAGGTTATCGTCGCGTCAGTGTCGTCGCCCTCCCCGGAGGCGACGGAGACGCTGGTGGCCGACCTTGCTCTCGGCGGGGTCATCGTGATGGCCGATGCCGTGACGGACGGCGACGGAGTGCGCGCCGTCACGGCGGCCGCGCAGGCCGGCGCGGCCGCGGAAGGCCGCGACTGGGGTGCGCTGGTCGGCGTGGATCAGGAGGGTGGCACGGTGTCGCGGCTACGGGGGCTGATGCCCGACCTCCCGAGCTTCATGGCTGCGGGGGCCGCGAGCGACAAGGACGCGGTCCGCAGCGCCTTCGGTCAGGCGGGGGTCGACATGGGCGCCATGGGCTTCACCGTGGACTTCGCCCCGGTGGCAGATGCGACCGTCGGGCTGGCGGATCCGACCATCCGCGCACGCTCGGCCGGGTCGGACGTGGCCCGCGTGTCCGCGACGGTCAACGCGGCGTTCGCGGGTCTCATCGACGGCGGCCTGGTGCCGGTCGTGAAGCACTTCCCGGGACACGGCTCGGTGGCGCAGGATTCGCACCAGGTGCTGCCCGTGCAACGGGAGACGCTGGCTGGCCTGGAGGAGCGTGACCTTGCGCCGTTCGCCTCCGCAGTCGACGCTGGCGCGCCTGCCGTGATGATGGCGCACGTCGCGCTGCCCGAATGGGGAGCGGGCCCGGCAACGCTGGAGCCCGCCGCGTACGCGTATCTACGCGACGAGCTGGGCTTCGACGGAGTCGCGGTCACGGACGCGCTGAACATGGGTGCGATCCAGGACACCCATGGGCCGGGCCAGGCGGCCGTCGCGGCGCTGGCCGCCGGGGCGGACCTGCTGCTCATGCCGCCCGACGCTCGCGTGGCGCGTGACGCCATCGTGACTGCCGTCGAGGATGGGACTGTGCCGCGGGAGCGCTTGGACGAGGCCGCGGCGCGGACGATCCTGCTGGCCCGATGGCAGTCGGGACTCGAGCCGGAGCCCGATGACGGAGCCGACTATGCGCGCGCGCTGTCGGCTGAGGGCGCGACCGTGGCCGCACAGGACTGCTCAGCCGCGTGGCTGGGGGACACCGTAACGATCTCAGGCGGTTACGACCACGACCGCGCCACTCTCGCGCGGGCACTTGAGGCGCACGGAGTGAGTGTCGGCGACGGCGGCACGACAGTCTTCTTGTTGGGTGGCGACGAAGCCCGCGGCAGCGCCGACGTGGTGGTCGCAATGGGCGGGCCGTGGGGTCTGACGGACTCCCAGGCCGACGTCTACGTGGGTCTGTACGGCCGCAGCTCCTCGGCTCTGGACGGACTGGCCGACGTGCTCGTGGGGGCCGCCCCGCCGGGCGGTGAGTGGCCCGTTGCGGTCGACGTGCCTCATCCAACCTGCTAGACGGGCTCCGCGAGCAGCGCCGTCCGCTGTCCCGCGACGCGCGTGATGATCACCGTCATGCGTGCGTCGCCCTTGAGCCTCAGTTGGGGACGCAGCTGCTCGGGCGTCACGTCGACCCCGCGCTTCTTGATATCGACCGTGCCCACGCCGCGCACGCGCAGCGCTGCCGCGAGCCCCTTGACCTTGAACGGCATCGACTCGAGCACCCGGTAGCCGCGAGCGAAGGGGGTCTCGGCGGGGGAGCCGGTGGTCAGGTACGCGATGGTCGGGTCGAGGAGGCAGGCGTCCATGCGCGTGGCGAGCTCGCCGACCAGACCGGCCCTGATCACCGCACCGTCGGGCTCGTACACGAACTCGGCGAGGGGCCCGGCGTCGGCGCGCTCGGTGGTGCCGGCGATCCGGTGCATGCCCTCTGCGGACATCACCAGCGCCGCATGGCCCGGGTGCTGGGCGAGGGGGCCACACCACAACGCTGCTTCCACGACGGAGCCGTCCACGCTCACCCACTGGGCCTCGACCCCGGCCGGGACGTGAGAGTGGCCGATCGCGGGTCCCACCTTCACGCCCAGCGCCGGGAAGCGCTCGCGCAGCGCCAGCACCTGCCCGAGCGGCGGCGCGTAGTCGCGTGGATCGTGTCGGCGTCCCCGCGCGGTGCGCCGGGCGGGATCGGCGAACACTCCGTCGGCATCGACCTGCGGCGCGAGCTCCATGGCATCGCCGAGCACCACACGAGTAGGGCCCCAGTGGCGCAGGTTGTGATCGGCGATCAGCGCGGTGGCCTCGTCGATCTCGAAGGCCGTCACGTCGAGGCCGATCGCGGCCAGTGCCATCGCGTCGGCACCGATGCCTGCCGTCAGGTCCAGCACGCGGTGCGCGCCGGCGTCGCGGTAGCGGCGTGCGTGCTCGGCCGCCACCCGGAGCCTGGTGGCCTGCTCCAGGCCGTCCTGAGTGAACAGCATGCCGGACGCGAAGTCGCCGAACTTGGCCCGCGCATCGGCCCTCAGGCGAGACTGTGTGAGCGCGGCGGCGACCAGTGCTGCGTCCGCCCCCTGTGCTCGCAGCTCGGCCCCGAGGGACATTGAGCGGGCACTGTCATAGGGCGGCAGGGAGTCGATCAGCGCACGCCCCTCGGGCGACACGAGCAGGCGTGCGGTGGCGGCGTCCATGGCTCGATCCTGTCACGCTGTGCTTCTCGCGAGGCGAACGTCGCAGAGTTAGCACTCGCCAAGTGCGAGTGCTAATCTGAGATTGCTCCGAACGGAGTACGTGGCACCCGAACCGCACCTTGACCCCCGCGACGGCAGGGAGCGATGAGGGCCGCGATCCACGTATCGAACTTGGATGAATGGAAGGTGAGGTCCGCGTGTCGGTCTCTATCAAGCCTCTTGAGGACAAGGTCGTGGTCAAGCCGGCAGAAGCCGAGCAGACCACCGCCTCTGGCCTCGTGATCCCGGAAACCGCCAAGGAGAAGCCCCAGGAGGGTGAAGTCCTCGCGGTGGGCCCGGGTCGTGTCGATGACAACGGCAACCGCATTCCGATCGACGTCGCGGTAGGTGACAAGGTCATCTACAGCAAGTACGGCGGCACCGAGGTCAAGTACGCCGGCGAGGATGTTCTCATCCTGTCGGCGCGCGACCTGCTGGGCGTCGTCTCCTAGACGTCGGATACACAAGAGAAGGCCCCGGGGATTCCCCGGGGCCTTTTCTCATGTCTTACCCGATGCGCGGGTGAACTGCGCGTCTAGCTGGCTTGTTTGAGACGGCCGGCCAGGATGGCGTGACGCTCGTCCTCGCTGAGTCCCCCCCACACGCCGAACGGCTCGCGCGCCTTGAGCGAGCGCTCGCGACACGTGTCGAGGACGGGGCAGCGCTGGCAGTACTCCTTGGCCGCCTCGGCCCGGCGGCGCCTCGCCGCACCCCGCTCGCCCTCGGGATGGAAGAAGAGGTCGGTGTCCGCGTCGCGGCACGCACCTTCGTACTGCCACTCCCACTGATCTTGAGTCGGTGCCGGCAATTTGGCGACGTTGTCCATGGCGCTCCTACCTCGGGTCGTGTCTTCACTCCGGTTCGTCCTTGAGCCGAATGCGACTGGTGCAATCACCGTAATCCGGACGAATCGGAAACGTCAAGCCCCGATAACAAACTGATAACGATGTGCTAGTTACCTCCATTCATACCCCTCGCCGGGCCGCTTGGCTACCCCCGAGATCGCGGGGCGACGATGGGGGGTGGGTGACGGGGTCGACACCGGATGAGATGAGCACGTTCACGTGAAGGCGCGTGCGCGGCAGCGTCGGCACGAGCCGTAGACTTTGCCCATGGCGAGCGCTGATCACGACCCCTTTGCATTCACAGGACTCACCTACGACGACGTGCTGCTGCTGCCGGGGCAGAGCGACGTCATTCCGTCCGAGGTGAACACGTCCACGCGCCTCACGCGTGACATCCGGATCGAGCTTCCACTGCTGAGCGCAGCCATGGACACCGTCACCGAGGCGCCCATGGCGATCGCGATGGCTCGCCACGGCGGCATCGGCGTGCTTCACCGCAACCTGTCGATCACGGACCAGGCTCACCAGGTCGAGATCGTCAAGCGATCCGAGTCGGGCATGATCCTGGACCCCGTGACGGTGCGTCCGGACGCCACGCTGGCCGAGCTCGACGCGTTGTGCGGCAAGTACCGGGTCTCGGGCCTGCCGGTGGTGGACGAGGACCGCACGCTGCTGGGCATCATCACCAACCGCGACCTGCGATTCGTGAACCCGCGCGAGTTCGAGTCGCGCAAGGTCCACGAGGCCATGACGCCCATGCCTCTCGTCACGGGCCGCCAGGGCATGAGCAATGACGAGGCCGCGCACCTGCTGGGTGAGCACAAGATCGAGAAGCTGCCGCTGGTGGACGACGCCGGGCGCCTCACTGGGCTCATCACGGTCAAGGACTTCGTCAAGACCGAGCGTTACCCCAAGGCGACCAAGGACGAGCACGGGCGACTCCGCGTCGCGGCCGCCGTCGGGTTCTTCGGTGACGCGTGGGAGCGCGCGGTCACCCTGGTCGAGGCGGGCGTTGACGCGCTTGTCGTGGATACCGCTCACGGCCACGCGCAGGCCATGATCGACATGATCACTCGCCTCAAGTCAGATCCCGCCACATCCCGCGTGCAGGTCATCGGCGGCAACGTCGCGACCCGCGACGGTGCGCAGGCGCTGGTGGACGCGGGCGTCGACGCGATCAAGGTGGGCGTGGGTCCGGGATCGATCTGCACCACACGTGTGGTCGCCGGCGTGGGAGTGCCGCAGATCACGGCGGTCTACGAGGCGTACAAGGCCGCCGGCCCCGCAGGGGTACCCGTCATCGCCGACGGCGGCCTGCAGTATTCGGGCGACATCGCGAAGGCGCTCGTGGCGGGAGCGGAGTCAGTGATGCTGGGGTCGCTGTTCGCCGGCTGTGCGGAGGCCCCCGGCGACCTGGTGCTCGTCAACGGCAAGCAGTTCAAGAGCTACCGGGGGATGGGTTCCATGGGGGCCATGGCCTCGCGCGGCCGCGTGTCGTACTCCAAGGACCGCTACTTCCAGTCGGACTCGCCCAGCGACGACGACCTGATCCCCGAGGGCATCGAGGGCCGCGTGCCGTTCAAGGGGGCGCTCGGCGACGTCGCTCGCCAGCTCGTGGGCGGGCTCGGCCAGTCGATGTTCTACGTCGGAGCGCGCACCATCGACGAGTTGCGCGAGCGCGGCAAGTTCGTGCGCATCACCCCGGCGGGGCTCAAGGAGTCGCACCCCCATGACATCCAGATGACCGTCGCTGCGCCGAACTACCAGGGCCGCGCTTGAGCACACAGCGCTAGCCGGTGGAGATCACCTGGCAGGCGCTCGTCGTTCTCGCGGTGGTGGCGCTCCTCGCGGGATGCCTCGACACCCTCGCGGGTGGCGGCGGGCTCATCACCGTCCCCGCGCTGCTGCTCGCGGGAGTGCCTCCCCTGCAGGCGCTCGGCACCAACAAGCTGCAAGCCCCGGCCGGCACTGGGATGGCGACCTATCAGGTGATACGCCGCCACGGCGTGAGATGGGCAGACGTTCGATGGCCCATGCTGTGGGCGTTCGTCGGATCCGTGCTCGGCACCATCGCGATCCTGTTCGTGCCCGTCTCTTCGCTCGAGGTCGTCATCATCGTGGTGCTCGCGCTCGTCGCGGCCTACTTCCTCTTCGTGCCTCGCTCGCACCGGCCACCCGCGCACGAGCGGATGAGCGCGGCAACGTATGACGCGACGATCGTGCCGGCGATCGGTGCCTACGACGGCGCCTTCGGGCCCGGGACCGGGTCGCTGTACGCCCTGTCAGGCGTGGCGCTACGCGCATTGCCGCTGCGGCGGTCGACCGCGATCGCGAAGACGCTCAACTTCGCCACCAACGTGGCCTCGCTCATCGTGTTCATCTTCGCTGGCCAGGTGCTGTGGCTCGTGGGCGGCGTGATGATCGCGGGGCAACTCATCGGCGCCTATGTCGGCTCGCACATCCTGCTGCGGGTCCACCCGATGGTGCTGCGCGTGCTGATCGTATTGGTGTCGCTCACCATGCTGTGGCGCGTGCTGGTCTCCTGACCCGCACTTGTCGCCCTGCAGGGACATGAGTGTAGGTTCTGGCCCAGCGAGAGCACTCATGTCCCTCCAGCGCGCAGCGCTTAGGGGTAGAGGCCGCGCAGCTCGTGAGCCTCGATCACTCGCTCCACGGCCAGTGCTGTCGCCGACTGTCGATAGGACATGCGGTGCACGCCGGAGTACTCGACGACGTCGTGCCATGCGCGCGTGAGCCGCTCCTCGAGCCGGTCCCTCACCTGACGCTCGGTCCATCGATAGGCCTGATTCGCTTGCGCCCACTCGAAGTAGGAGACGATCACGCCGCCCGCGTTCGCGAGGATGTCGGGGACCACGAGCACATCGCTGTCGCCGAGGATCGCGTCCGCACCGGAGGTGGTCGGGCCGTTGGCGCCCTCCACCAGCACCTTGGCGCGCACCCGGTCTGCGTTCGCGGTGGTGATCACGCCCTCCACGGCGGCGGGCACCAGGAGGTCGACGTCGAGCATCACGAGACCTGCCGGATCGATCTGCTCGCCGCCCTCGAAACCGTCCACGCTTCCCGTCTCGTCCGCGTGTGCGCCGAGCCGCTGGACGTCGAGGCCCTGCTCGGCCCACACGGCACCGTCGACGTCACTGATGGCCTGCACGCGCACCCCGGCATCGGCGAGGAACCGCGCGGCACCGCGGCCCACCTTGCCGAAGCCTTGGATCGCCGCCGTCGCGCCCTGGGGCTCGATGCCTCGCAGGGACATGGCCATGAGCGCGATATGCGCGACGCCGCGAGACGTGGCGGTGGCACGCCCGAGCGAGCCGCCCAGGCTGATGGGCTTGCCGGTCACGACGCCAGGGACCGTGTGGCCCACCGAGGCCGAGTAGGTGTCCATGATCCAGGCCATGGTGCGCTCGTCGGTGCCGATGTCGGGCGCGGGGATGTCGATCTCCGGTCCGATGATGGGCAGGATCTCCGACGTGTATCGGCGCGTCACCCGCTCGAGCTCGGACAGCGAGTGGTCGCGCGGCTCGATCGCCACGCCGCCCTTTGCGCCGCCGTACGGCAGGTCGACGAGCGCACATTTCCATGTCATCCACATCGCAAGGGCCCGCACCTCGTCGAGGTCGACTGCGGTGGAGAACCGCAGGCCGCCCTTCGCGGGGCCGCGGGAGAAGTTGTGCTGCACTCGGAAGCCATCGTAGACGGCGACGGTGCCGTCGTCGCGGCGCAGCGGCACCGAGACCGCCATCTCGCGGCGGCTGGTCGCGAGCATCCGATGGACGCCGGGTTCGCAGCCCAGGTGCTCGACCGCCTGGGCCAGCTGTGCCTTCGCGTCTGCGAGCGGTCCGTGGTTCGTGTCCGTAGGCGTCATCGCCACCTCCATGGGCTTGTGACCCACGCTATCTCGGGGCGAGGCCCGCGGAGGTCAGGTGCCTAGAAGAGCGATTCGTCGCCCGCCTGCGGTGGGGCCGATGCGGGGATGGCGGGCGCACGACGCGGTTCGGGGGCGCTGCGCGGTTCGGGGGCGCTGCGCGGTTCGGGGGCACTGCGGGGTTCGGGCGCACTGGCGACCGCGGGCGCCGCCGCTTCAGACGGGGCCGCAGGAGCGGGCGGGGCAGGAGCCGTCTCAGCCGAGGGAGTCAGGTCGAGCGGGACGGCGGTGTCCCCGGGGGCAGCAGACATGGCCACCGGCCAATCGGGCCGCGGCAGGTCGTCCGTGCGGCCGCGTGACTTGAGCCACGCGGCGAAGCCCACCGCCCATTCCCGATGCGCCGACTGCTGCTGCTCATGCAGAGCGTCCAGGTCGACCTCGCGGATGGTCGGGTACGCGGCGGCGAGGGCGTGCACCAGTTCGAGGGTGGCGAGCACATCCGCGTCTGCGGAGTGGAGATCGTCTGCCACGACAGGCACGGCATACAGCGTGCACAGGTCGATGAGCTTGCGCTTGCCCTTGCGGTAGCGATCCAGGTGTCGGTCGAGCACGTACGGGTCCACGATGGGCCGCACCCCGGCGGGCACTCGTGACGCGAGCGACGGCAGTCCATGGCGTGCCAGCTCGGCCTCCAGGATCGATAGGTCGTACTGGACGTTGAAGCCCACCACCGGTACCCGGGCGACCAGCGCCTGGGCGAGAGCCGACGCGATCTCCTCGAGCGCATCGGCCGGCTGGATGCCTTCCGAGCGCGCCCGCTCGGTGGTGATGCCGTGGACCTCGGTGGCGCGCGCGGGGATCTCGACGCCGGGGTCGATCAGCCAGTCGCGCGCGCTGACCTCCTCGCCTGTGCGCGTGATGATCGCGGCGCTCACGATCCTGTCGCGCTCGGTGGAGATGCCAGTGGTCTCGGTGTCGAAGCCCACCATGGTCGCGTCTAGCCAGCTCATGGTCATCACTCTCCCACGCTCGACTGACACGGCAGGCCGGATAGGCTGTGCCGGTGAGCAATGAGATCGAGATCGGACGCGGCAAGCGAGGCCGGCGCGCATATTCCTTCGACGACGTCGCGGTGGTGCCCTCGCGGCGCACGCGCGATCCCCGGCAGGTGAGCCTGAGCTGGCAGATCGACGCGTTCCAGTTCGACATCCCCGTGCTCGCGGCGCCCATGGACTCCGTCATGAGCCCAGCGACCGCGATCGAGCTGGGGCGACTGGGCGGACTGGGCGTTCTCGACCTCGAGGGATTGTGGACCCGCTACGAGGACCCCACGGGACTGCTCCAGCAGATCGCCGGCTTTGGTCCCGACGAGGCCACTGCGCGCATGCAGGAGATCTACGCCGAGCCCATCAAGGACGAGCTGATCACCGCGCGCCTCCAGGAGATCCGTGCGGCCGGCGTGCCTGTTGCTGGGGCGCTCAGCCCGCAGCGCACCCAGGAGCACTACCAGACAGTTCTGAAGGCCGGCGTGGACCTGTTCGTGATCCGCGGCACCACCGTGAGCGCCGAGCACGTCTCGGCCGAGTCCGAGCCGCTCAACCTCAAGAAGTTCATCTACGACCTTGACGTGCCGGTGATCGTGGGTGGAGCCGCGACGTACCAGGCCGCGCTGCACCTCATGCGCACCGGAGCCGCGGGCGTGCTCGCCGGATTCGGTGGTGGCTCGGCGCAGCGCACGCGCACCACGCTGGGCATTCACGCTCCGCTCGCAACCGCGGTCTCCGACGTCGCGGCCGCGCGCCGTGACTACCTGGACGAGTCGGGCGGCCGTTACGTCCACGTGATCGCGGACGGTGGGCTCGGGCGGTCCGGCGACCTGGTCAAGGCGTTCGCATGTGGGGCCGATGCGGTGATGATCGGGGCTGCGCTCGCTCGCTCCTCGGACGCTCCCGGCGGGGGCTTCCACTGGGGTCAAGAGGCGTACCACGATGAGCTTCCTCGCGGTGAGCGCGTCGAGGTGGGCACGGCGGGCACCCTCGAGGAGATCCTCAACGGGCCCGGTCACCGGGCCGACGGCACCACCAACATCATGGGTGCGCTGCGCCGCTCGATGGCGACCACGGGCTACTCGGACCTCAAGGAGTTCCAGCGCGTGGACATCGTGGTGTCTCCTTACAACCCCGCGTGAGCCGCCCCGCATGATCGAGATCATGAGCCCCGCCGAGGTCGCTCGCGCCCGCGACACCGGCGCGCTCGTGGGCAGCATCCTGGAGGCGCTGCGCGAGCGCGCCTCCGTCGGCACGAACCTGCTGGAGATCGACCAGTGGGCCAAGCAGATGATCCTCGACGCTGGCGCCCAGTCCTGCTACGTCGACTACGCCCCGTCCTTCGGTCGCGGGCCATTCGGCTACTACATCTGCACGGGAGTGAACGACGCGGTGCTGCACGCCCGGCCGCGCGACTACGTGCTCGCGGACGGCGACAAGCTGACTCTGGACCTCGCGGTGCTGCTGCGAGGGGTGGCGGCAGACGCCGCGATCAGCTTCGTGGTCGGCGAGACTCAGCCGCCCGAGACACTCGCGATGATCGAGGCCACCCGCCGCGCGCTGGCGGCGGGTATCGCGGCCGCGCGCCCAGGGGCGCGCATCGGCGACCTGTCGCACGCCATCGGGACCGTGCTGAGCGAGGCGGGCTACCCGATCAACAGGGAGTTCGGTGGCCATGGGATCGGCTCCAGCATGCACCAGGACCCGCATGTGCCGAACACCGGGCGTGCAGGGCGCGGCTACAAGCTGCGGCCGGGGCTCATGCTCGCGCTCGAGCCGTGGGTGATGGCCGACACCGACGAGCTGGTGGTCGACGACGACGGGTGGACGCTGCGCAGCTCGACCGGTGGCATGACCGCTCACACGGAGCACACCATCGCCATCACGGAGGACGGCGCGGAGATTCTCACTCTCGCGCGGTAGTGCCGGTCTCTGCTTTCGCCTCCTGAGAAGCGCCAACGCGTCGGTGCTCGCGCCGAACAGCCGGACCAACTGAGGGCCTCGCATGTGGCCACGCGGCAGCGACCGCCAGCAACATGGTTGATCCGGTCGCTCGGTTGCCGGCTAGCGTCGACGCATCAGCACCACGCCGTCGGCGAGCGTCGCAGGCCGGCCGTCGGGGTCGGTGACTTCGCGCTCGACCTCCTCGACTCGCACCTCGTCCCACTCGTCCGCGTCGAGACCGAGCGCATCGGCCTCCTGCCGTGCCGATAGGAACGTGTGGTGACGCGTCCATTCGGGTTCGGCCCACGGCGGTGGTGCGACGTGCGTCACGAGCAGCAGGTGGCCTCCGGGCTTCACGGCGGCCGATGCGCGGGTCAGCACCTCGGTGCGTGGCAGCTCCACGGGGGAGTGGAAGAAGGATGCGGTGACGAGGTCGTAAGCCTGCGCCGGTTGCCAGCCCGCGAGGTCGGTGACCTCGAAGGATGCCTCAGCCCCCGCATCGGCCGCCGCCGCCCGCGCCCGGGCGATCGCCGTGGGGGAGATGTCGAGGCCACGCGCGTCCCAGCCCTGGCGGGCGAACCAGATCACGTCGGCGCCCTCGCCGCAGCCGAGGTCGAGGACCGAGCCAGGCGGGAGGTCCGCGACGGCCGATGCGAGGGTTGGGTTCACGCTCCCCGACCAGGAGCGCTCGGAATCGGCATAGCGGCCTTCCCAGAAGGCGGAAGGGTCCATGTCGGGAGAGCCGAGGGCGATGTCGAAGTCCTCGGTGACGAGGAAGGCGTTCACGCGGGCGCCCGCCACGGCGCCGGCGCTCGCTGCCATCGGAACGCTCTCCATCGGATTGACCACGTTGCCTGCTGCCCAGACGCGCGGGTGACTGGTGGCGCCGTCGAGCTCCGTGGCGATCACGCTCGTGCCCGGTCCGTCGGTGCGCTTCAGGCCAAGCGGGTTGAGGGCGTGGTCGTGGGGGTGGGGCACGCCAGCGGTGAAGATCGCGTCGACCTGGTGGGTAGCGCCGTCGGCGGTGGTGACGTGGGTCAGGTCGGGAGCCGTGGCGACGCGGCTGCCGGCGGCGGTGCCGTGAAGGCCGGTGACCGCCGAGTCGATGACCTGGACGCCCCGGGCGGCCAGCCGTTCGCGCTCGGACTGGTCGACGAGGCCCGGGTCCTGGGCGAAGACCATCACCGAGTCGCTCAACTGGCGCACCATGTACGCGAGGTGGACCTGGCCGGCATGGGCGACCAAGACGCCGATTCGCCGGTCTCGCACCTCCCACCCGTGGCAGTACGGGCAGTGCGCCACGGTGGTTCCCCACCTCTCGGCGAGACCAGGGACGTCAGGCAGGACGTCGGTGATTCCGGTGGCGAACACGATGGCGCGGGTGTGCTCGACTGTGCTGTCCATGGTGGCGGTGCCGTCGAGGGTCACGGCGATGGTGTCGCCCTCGTCCTTGACCGTCTCAACGGAGCCCGTCCGGACCTCGACGCCGTAGCGCTCGACCTCGACACGGCCCTTGGCGAGCAAGTCAGCCGGGTCGAGGCCGTCGTGGCCCAAGATGCCGTGCATGTGAGTGGCGAAGCGGTTGCGGGGCCGGCCCGCGTCGATCACGAGGGTGCGTCGGCGGGAACGGCCGAGCATCTGCGCGGCGCTCAGTCCCGCGGCGCCGCCGCCGATCACGATGGCGTCCCAAGGCAGTGGTGGTGTCATGGTCCGAGCCTCGCTTGCGCGAGGCCGACGTGCAAGTCTCCTTGCGGAATGTGCAAGAGTGTTGGCATGGATGAGCTCGCGCAAGTAGGTCCGCGGCTGCGCGCCGCGCGCCAGGCCCGCGGATGGACGCTGGATGACCTGGCCGTGCGCGCATCGGTCTCGGCGAGCACGCTGTCGCGGCTCGAGTCCGGCAAGCGACAGTCGTCCCTCGAGCTGCTGGTGCCGCTGACTCGCCAGTTGGGGATCCGGGTTGACGACCTATTGCCGCCCGCCGATCGCGACCCGCGGGTGCGGCGGCCGGCCATCCGGCGGGAGGGCCACGTGATGGTGCCGCTCGCGCCCGAATCCTCCTCCATGCGCGCGTACGGCATCACTTACGCGCCAGTGGACGCGCCGCCCGAGCAGCGCGTGCACGACGGGCACGAATGGCTCTACGTGCTGTCGGGGCGGCTGCGCCTGTTGCTGGGCGAGCAGGATCTGGTGATCGAGCCCGGCGAGGCGGCCGAGTTCGACACGCGCGTGCCGCACACCATGATGGCTGCTGGTGACGAGCCGGCGCGGGTGATCAGCATCTTCAACGAGGAGGGCGAGCGGATCCACACGCGCAGGGCCGAGGGGTAGCGGACTCGGGCTTCGCCGGGGGTGACGTGCCGGCCCTCCTCCGCCCACGCATCGGCCGTCCGGGCGACGATGAAGGTGCGAAGACGATGCTCGTCACTCTTCGAGCGCCGCGAATGCGGCAAGCACCCCGGGGTGCGCGAGCACCCGGAAGTGGCCGCCGGTGTCGAGGGAGACGTTCCGGGCGCCCGGAAGCTCGCTGCGCTCGGGAATGTGAGGGTCGAACGCCGCGTAGACGGACACGATCCGCGAGTTCACGGACTCGTGCTGGGACAACTCGGTGATGGACGGGTTGCGCGGCGAGAAGGCACGCAGCGAGGCCACCGGCATCATGCGGGCGTAGCGAGAGCCGCCGAACGGCGTCGCGATGGCGAGCATCCCGCGCACGCGCTCGCCGCCCGCGCTCACCATGACGAGCTTGCCAGCGAGTCCGCCCTTGCTGTGCGCGACCAGGATGACGTCGCGGAGCCCGTGATCCTCGAGGTAGGCGGCCACGTGCTCGGCCACATCCTCGACGGGCCGGTGGTTGCGATGCAGCTTCTTCACGACGTGCACCGGATGGCCACGCTCATGGAGCCGCTCGATCAGAGGCTGCATGAACTTCCACGTCTCGTAGATGCCCGGAAGCACCACGACTGGTGTGCGTGTGCCGGTCAGGAAGGACCGCGGATCGGTCCGATTGACGAGCGCGCGTGACTGCCACGCGAGGGCATACAGGTAGTCGCGCGCCCACCACGCGCCTGATCGCACGACGCCGGTCATGGCCGGGGCTCGCTCGGGGCCGGGGCCAGGTCCGTGACGAAGGACTGGATCGCGGCGGCCACCTCGCGCGGTGCACTCTCCTGAACCACGTGGTGGTGGCGCGGGATCTCCACGAGGCGCGAGCCGGCCGCCCGATCGCCGAGCTGTCTGCACCACTCGGATCCTGCGATGGGGTCGCGGGCGCCGCGGATGATGAGCACCGGCGCGGTGAGCTGCTCCAAAGTGTCCTCGATGGCGTAGCGGAGCATGTGCCGAGCCTGGGCCAGGTACCAGGGGACACCGCAGCGGAAGTAATCGGTGGCGACGATCCCGTTGACGCGCGCAGACTCGCCGAACGTGTCACGAGCGAGTGCCGCCATTTGGGCGGGCAGAGTCCGGCGCCGCGAGTCGACCACGGGACCGATGAGCACCACCGCTTTGACGAGATCGGGACGCTGATGAGCCAGCTCGGCGACCCATTGCGCACCCATCGAGTGGCCGATCACCACGACGGGGCCCACGTCGAGAGACTCGATCGCTCCCGCGATTCCGCGTGCCATGAGGGGGACATCGACGTCCAACCCCGGCTTGGGCAAGCCCCCGTGGCCTGGCAGGTCGAGAGAGACAGTGGTCGCCTTCGCACCGAGCGCACCGTGCAGCCGCGACAGATACCGATGCGACATGCCAATCCCATGCACGAGTAGGAAGGTGGGCGACGTCGAGGAGCGGTGAGGGAGGTCGCGGATCGTCCGAAAGGTCAGCGCCCCGTGCCGGTATGGCTCACGCACACTCGTCCTCGCCCGCTCGGTCGTGCCTGAGCGGGGGAACGACGGACTCCGCCTCACCTCTCGACCTCGGTGCACGCTGCTGGGGTCAGGGCCCCGCGGTCTGTTTTCAACTTCACAACACCATTGTCTGCCGGTCCGTCCCGTCTCGCGAATTCGCAAGCGGACGGCGCAAGGCGCGGTGCGGCGCGCCGCTGGGCAACCGGGCAACCGCATTGGCCATCCGGCGGCTCGCTACAGTGACGCCATGCGATGCGACGTGATCCGGTTCGTGGCGTTCGAGGATCTGGGCGTGTGGGAGCCGGAGATCACAGCCCACGGGTACGAGCTGCGGTACCTCGAGGTGGGCGTCGACGACCTCGCTCCTGCGGCCACGGCGGACCTTGTCGTCGTGCTGGGCGCGCCAATCGATGCAGCGGATGTCTCGCGGTACCCAGTTCTGAGCGAGGTGCATGACTTGGTATATGTGCGCCTGCGGGAGGGGCGTCCCACTGTGGGCGTGTGCCTGGGCGCACAGATCATGGCGCTCGCGCTGGGTGCGACGGTTCGCCGTGGCGAGCGAGAGGTCGGGTTCGCGTCAGTGACGCTCACCCGGGAGGCACGGAACACTCCGCTCCGGCACCTGGAAGGGGCGCCCACGCTCCATTGGCACCGCGACATCGTGACTCTGCCCGATGGTGCGACGAGCCTTGCTTTTACCGCGGCCACCCCGCATCAGGCTTTCGCGTACGGCAATTCGTTGGGCATCCAGTTTCACCCGGAGGCAGATCCCGAGGCGGTCGAGCGCTGGCTCATCGGCCACTCGGGAGATCTCGAGAACTGGGGCATCGACCCGCGCGAGCTGCGCGCCTCCGCGCACGAGCACGGTGACGAGGCGACCGTTGCTGGCGTGTTACTCATTCGCGAGTACGTGCGCGGGCTGGGGCCTGTGGATAGCGCGGGTTAGTTGGGCGTGCGCACCTCTGCGCGGGCGGTGTCCGTGGTCCATCCACAGATATCTGCCAGGGGTTTTGGAATGTCAGAGGGCGCTGATTTGCTTGCCATATGACCTCGAACGGGCAGTCTCCATTGCAGTCGGCCGATGCGCCGGCTGGGTTGGTAGACGCCCTTGAGCGGGCGCGCGGCGCGTTGGGTGAGGCTCGGTCGCTGATGGCCGGTCAGGTGTTGTCGGAGCAGGCGGCGTTGGCCATGCAAGCGTGCGCGACGGATGTGAAGCGGGATGCGGATCTGTTGTTGGCGGCGGCGTGTGCGCAGATAGCGCGGCTGTCGGGCCCGGAGCTCGGGTCCACGGGTTTAGCACGCAAGCAGGGCTTTCCTGATCCGGCTAAGCAGATCGCTGCGGCCACGGGCGGGTCCAGGCGTGAGGCCGAACGGTTGATTCGTGCCGGGCAGGCCATGGCCGACGCGCAGCAGCAGAAGCGCCGCGAGGACGAGGCCAAAGTGACCGGGGCGGCGGCCCCGGAGCCGGAGGAGCCGACGTATCCGGTCGTCGCTGAAGCGTTGGCGACGGGGCGGATCAGTGTCGATCACGCCGCGCAGATCACCCGGATGCTCGACTCGGTAGCTGATGCGGCAAGCCGTGATCAGGTGGCGTTGGCGGAACGGAGGCTGGCGGAGCGCGCGCCGGGCCTCAGCGCGGAGCAGTTCGCGCCGATCGTGATGCGCTGGCGTGACGGAATGGTCTCCCGGGATGCCGAGGAGAGGCAGAAGCGTTTGGCGAAGGCGCGGTATCTGGTGATTAAGGACGAGTCCGATGGTGCAGTGCGGATCTCCGGGATTCTGGACCCCGTCACCGCCGCACCGATCCGTGCGGCGCTGGAGTCGGTGGTGAAGGCCACTCTGCGTCGCCGTCGCGAGGGCGACCCGCTCGCCGATGACACGCGTATGCCCGGTCAGATCCGTGCCGATGCGTTGGCGACGTTCGCGCGTCACATGCTCGGCTGTGATCAGGCCCCGATCGCTCATGCGACCACCAAGGTGATTGTGCGCATGACCCTGGACCAGTTGCTCGAGAACTGTGGCGACACTGCGGCGAGCGTCGACGGGGCTGCGGCTGCGATTCCCGTGTCCGAGTTGCGTCGAATGGCAGTGGACGCCGAATATGTGCCGGTCGTGCTCGGCGGTGAGAGCCAGAAGCTGGACGTGGGCCAGGAGAAGCGCCGCTTCAGCCCCGCGCAATGTGTGGCCCTGCTCGAGAGGGACGGGGGTTGTGCGATGTGTGGGGCACCGCCGAGTCACTGCGAGGCCCACCACATCAAGTGGTGGGACAGGGACGGCGGCCCCACGGACCTATCCAACGGCGTGATGCTGTGTGTCGCCTGTCACCACACTATTCATCGCGACAAGTGGGGCGCCTGGGACATCAAAGCGAGCCACGACCAGGTGTGGTTCATCCCGCCCACTTCCGTCGACCCGGCACGAAAGCCCCGCCTGGGTGGCAGAGCCAGATACGGCATCACCGACCAAGAAAAACGCGAACTCGACAACGCCGGAACAGCCGATACGGGACCGCCCGATGAGGCGGCGTCGCACAAGGAGTCGGCCAGCGACCACGCACGGCCCCAAACGGAGACAGGTGGGGAACTTTCGGCCCGGGAGCATCGCGCTGATCCCGCGCCGCCCCGGGACCAACAACAGGTGGTCCCACCAAAGCCAGAACCAGAAGCGGAACTCACGCTGCTATAGACCCGCTGCGCGAGACTAGGGCGCGTCGCGAGGAGACGGGGCCCGCGCATCGGCCGGGCGCCAGAGGGCACCGGCCGATGCGCGGATCAAGCAGATCGTGCGGGAACCGCTAGTCCATCTCGTTGTCGCCACCGGTCGAGTCGGCGGCGGCCATGGCCTTCTTGCTCTCCTCGTCAGCATCCGGCCAGGTCCAGTTCGCTACCTGGGGCAGGTCCGCGCCGTGCTCGCGTGCGTACCGACGGGCAGCGAGACGGCGATCGAACAGGTCCTGGCGCAACGACGCCGCCCGGGTGCCGAGACCCGGCACGCGGTCGATGACGTCCATCACCAGGTGATAACGGTCGATGTCGTTCATCATCGCCATGTCGAAGGGCGTGGTCGTGGTGCCCTCCTCCTTGTAGCCGCGCACGTGCAGGTTCGCGTGACCCGTGCGGCGGTACGTGAGGCGGTGGATCAGCCACGGGTAGCCGTGGTAGTTGAAGATCACCGGCTTGTCGGTGGTGAACAGCTGATCGAAGGCCCGGTCCGTCATGCCGTGCGGGTGCTCCTCCTCCGGCTGCAGGCGCATCAGATCGACCACGTTGATCATGCGCACCTTCAGCTCGGGGAGCTCACGCCGGATGATGTCGATCGCCGCGAGGATCTCGATGGTGGGCACGTCGCCAGCGGCGGCCATCACCACATCTGGCTCCTCGCCGACAGGCACGTTGGAGGCGAACTCCCAGATGCCGAGTCCACGCGTGCAGTGGTCGATCGCTTGGTCCATGGTCAGCCACTGGGCCTGAGGCTGCTTGCCCGCGATGACCACGTTGACGTAGTCGCGCGAACGCAAGCAGTGGTCGTAGGTGCTGAGCAGCGTGTTCGCATCTGCGGGCAGGTAGACGCGGACTACCTCGGCCTTCTTGTTGATCACGTGATCGATGAACCCCGGATCCTGGTGCGAGAACCCGTTGTGGTCCTGGCGCCACACGTGGCTCGACAGCAGGTAGTTCAGCGAACCGATGGGCCGTCGCCACGGCAGCTCGTTCGCCGTCTTCAACCACTTCGCGTGCTGGTTGAACATCGAGTCGATGATGTGGATGAACGCCTCGTACGAGGTGAACAGGCCGTGCCGGCCGGTGAGCGTGTAGCCCTCGAGCCAGCCCTGGCACTGATGCTCGGAGAGCATCTCGATCACCCGTCCTGAGGACGCGGTGTTGGCACCGTCGTCGTCCTCGCGCCGACCGTTCCACACCTTGTCCGTGACCTCGAGCACCGACTGCAGGCGGTTCGAGGCGAGCTCGTCCGGAGCGAAGATGCGGAAGTTGTCTGGGTTGTTCTCGATCACCGACTTGAGGAACAGGCCGAGCTGCTTGGTGGCCTCGGCCGGGCCTGACCCCGGGGTGGGCACGTCGACCCCGAAGTCGCGGAAGTCGGGCATCTTCAGGTCTCTGAGCAGCAAGCCTCCATTCGCGTGGGGCGACGCGGACATGCGCAGCTCACCCTCCGGCGCGATCTCGCAGGTCTCCGGCAGCGGGGCCCCCGTCTCGCCGAAGAGCTCGTCTGGGCCGTACGACTGAAGCCAGCTCTCGAGGGTGCTCAGGTGCGCATCGGTATCCCGCGCATTGGACAGCGGCACCTGGTGCGAGCGCCACGAGCCCTCGGTCTTCTGGCCATCGATCGAATCGGGGCACGTCCAGCCCTTGGGAGTGCGGAACACGATCATGGGCCACATCGGGCGGTCCATGTCCGGGTTGTCCGCAGCCTCGGCCTTGATGGCAGCGATCTCGTCCATGACGTTGTCGAGGATCGCGGCGAAGCGCGCGTGGATCGACTCGTGCGACTCGTCGTCGAAGCCAGCAGTGAACACGTGTGGCTTGTGGCCGTAGCCACGCATCAGCGCGTCCAGTTCGTCCTCTCCGATGCGGGCGAGCACCGTGGGGTTCGCGATCTTGTAGCCGTTGAGGTGCAGGATCGGCAGTACCACGCCATCGGAGGCGGGGTTGATGAACTTGTTCGAGTGCCAGCTCGTGGCCAGCGGGCCGGTCTCGGCCTCGCCGTCTCCCACGATCGCTGCGACCAGCAGGTCCGGGTTGTCGAACGCCGCCCCGTAGGCGTGGCTCAGCGCGTAGCCGAGCTCTCCTCCCTCGTGGATCGAGCCAGGGGTCTCGGGGGCTACGTGGGAGGGGATCCCGCCCGGGAACGAGAACTGCTTGAAGAGACGCTTGACGCCGGCCTCGTCGTACGAGATGTCGGGGTAGGTCTCCGTGTAGGTGCCGTCGAGGAAGCTTGAGGCAACCAGTCCGGGCCCGCCGTGACCCGGACCGATGATGTACATGGTCGGTTGCTGGCGCGCCTTGATCATGCGGTTCAGGTGCGCGTAGAGGAAGTTCAGCCCCGGGGTGGTGCCCCAGTGGCCCACCAGGCGCGGCTTGACGTGGTCGCGGTGCAGGGGTTGCCGCAGCAGCGGGTTGTCGAGCAGGTAGATCTGCCCCACGCTCAGGTAGTTGGTGGCCCTCCACCAGCGGTCGATCGCGCCGATCTCCTCAGGCGATGCTTCCTCGTTGGTCCGGGCGTGCCAGGCGTGATGAGTCATGATGGGGCCTCCGTGTGGGTGACTGATGTCTCCAGCATTGCATCGGCGAGCGCGCTGCGCGCGGTCAAAGGTCCTACATCGCGCGACGTTCACCTGTCAGCCTGCTCGCATGATCGTTCTCGTTTATGGTGGAACCCGCCCCGCCACACCAGCCGAGGAGCACGAGTGAGCGCACTGGAGATCGATTCCCTCTCCAAGTACTACGGCCCGCTGCGGGCGCTGAACGAGGTCTCCTTCGATGTGCCCGCTGGTGAGATCTTCGGTTTCGTGGGCTCCAATGGGGCGGGCAAGACCACCGCGATGCGCATCATCCTCGGGGTGTTGAGGTCCGATGCCGGTGAGGTGAGGTGGCAGGGCAAGACGGTCGATGCTGCAGTGCGCCGGCGCATCGGCTACATGCCCGAGGAGCGCGGACTCTATCCCCGGATGAAGGTCGGCGACCAGCTCGTCTACCTGGCGCGCCTCCATGGCCTCGGTCGTGAACGCGCCACCGCCGCGATGGAGCACTGGACGCAGGTGCTCGGGGTCGACGAGCGCCGCGGCGACGAGGTTGACAAGCTGTCGTTGGGCAACCAGCAGCGCGTCCAGCTGGCCTCGGCCCTGGTGCATGAGCCAGAGATCCTCGTGCTCGACGAGCCGTTCTCGGGCCTCGACCCGGTGGCCGTGGACGTCATGAGCGACGTGCTGCGGGGTCAGGCCGACCAGGGCGTGCCCGTGATCTTCTCGTCGCATCAGCTCGAGCTCGTGGAGAAGCTCAGCGATCGCGTGGGAATCGTCGCGCGCGGAAGCATGGTGGCCTCCGGCGCTATCGACGACCTGCGGTCCACCGACACGAGCCAATGGACGCTCGGGCTCTCCCCCGGCAGCGGATCGCCGGTCGTGCCGCCAGGAGCGAAGGTCAGCGAGCTTGCACCGGGTCGCTGGCTGGTCGAGGCCGAGTCGGCGGAGGCTGCTCAGGCCGTGCTCGCCTCCGCCGTCCAGGCCGGCACCGTGACGGAGTTCTCGCCAGTACGCCCCACCCTGACCGACCTGTTCCGCGATGTCGTGAGTGCCCCAGAGGAGGCGGCGTGAGCATGTTGTGGCTGATCGCCAAGCGCGAGTTCCGCACCCGAACCCTGTCCAAGGCGAACCTGATCTCGTCCGGCCTGATACTCGTGGTAGTCGTGGCGGCCGCGCTGATCCTCAAGCCCTTCATCGTGGGTGGCGACGACGGGCCCGACGTGGTCGAGGTGGACTCCGCGACCGCGAGCGAGCTGATCCCGCACCTCGAGGCTGCGGCCGCGGCTCAGGACTTCGATGCGGTGTTCGACGCCGTCGAAGCGCCGGCCGAGCCGCAGGTGACGGATGAGGCCGTGGGGCTCATCGTGGGGCCGCCCGAGTCTCCCGAGCTCTTCGTGGAGAGCATGCAGGAGTCGCTGGAGGCGGTGTTGACTGCGGCGACCCAGGCTGCGGCGCTTGACGCGCAGGTGACGGATCTCGGAGGCGACCCCGACGCTGTGAGCCAGGCGCTCGCGCAGGCCACGCCAACGGTGACTACCCTGGGCGACGATGACGGCGGATTCGAGCCGGGCGCGTTCTTCTCGGGGCTCGCGGTGGTCTTCGTGCTGTTCTTCGTGCTCGTTCAGAGTGCATCCGTGATCATGATGGGCGTGGTCGAGGAGAAGTCCTCGCGCGTGGTGGAGATCCTGCTTGCGACCGTCCGGCCTTCCACCCTGTTGGGCGGCAAGATTCTGGGCGTGGGGCTCTACTCGCTGGCCCAGGCGGCGGCGATGGTCATCCCCCTGCTCTTCGCGGCCTGGTACTTGGAGTTCCTCGACCAGCTCGAGCTCGGAGTGGGCCAGCTGCTCGTGAACTTCGGAGTGTGGTTCGTGCTGGGCTTCGCGCTGTTCACGATCCTGTTCGGGGGGCTTGCCGCGCTCGTCTCCCGCCAGGAGGACATCGGATCGATCTCGACGCCGATGATTCTGTTGCTGATGGTGCCGCTCTATCTGGCCATCTACCTGGTGCCCAGCAGTGCCGACGGCACGGTCACGACGGTCCTGACCCAGGTGCCGTTCTTCGCGCCGTTCCTGGTGCCCATGCGCTCCGCGTTCGGTGCGATCGAGACGTGGGAGATCCTGCTGGCGGTGGGCCTGTGCCTCATCACGATCCCGGCGCTGACGTGGCTCGCGGGCCGGGTGTACGCCGGGGCCGTGCTGAACACCGGCGGGCGGATGAAGTTGCGGGAGGCGCTGCGCAGGAGTTGATTGACCTACTGACACGCTGACGCCGGGCTCTCGTGGGCGGCCGTCGAAGATTTACACGCCAGTAACGCGCAGTGCGTGAATCCGCAACACGGGACTGTGAGAATCCTTCACATGTTCCACCTGAGCCGAGAGCATCTCGCGAGAGCAGCCCGCCGCGTCGGCATGCCTATGCTCGCCACGATCGCGGCGCTGCTCGTGGGTGCCATCGGGGTTGCTGCACTCGGAGAGTCTCCCTGGGCCGCCGCACGCACAGTCGTCGACGCGGGTTTCAGTTGCACAACTGAATATTGCAACCTCGGCTCGACCCTCAGCCTCGCCGCCCCCATCATCTTCTGTGCGCTGGGCGCCGTAGTGGTATTGCGAGCAGGGTTGTTCTCCATCGGACAGGAGGGTCAGTACGCGCTCGGTGGGCTCGCCGCAGCAGTGGTGGGCGCGTGGGTGAACGCTCCAGGCGGCATTCACCCGATCCTTGCCCTCATAGCATCGGCTACCGCCGGCGCACTGTGGGGATTGATCCCCGCCGTTCTCCGCATCTTCCTGGGCGTGAACGAGCTCATTGTCACCATCGTGCTCAATACCATGGCTGGCTTGCTGCTGAACTTCCTTGTCAACTATCCTCTGCGCGCCGAGGCCTCCAGCGTCGGTTACACCCCGTCGATCGCAGAGAGTGCCAGGCTTCCCGTTTGGGATACCTCCACCAAGTTCGGTCTCGGTTTCGTGCTCGCGATCATCGCGTGCGGCGCCGTGTGGTTCCATCTCAACCGCACTCCCGCGGGCTACGAGCAGCGCATGAGCGGCGAGGCTCCGCTGTTCGCACACTATGTCGGGATGTCCTCCAAGAAGGCGGTGCTGCGTGCAGGGCTGATCGGCGGTGCATTGGCGGGTCTGGGCGGCGGCGTCCAAGTGCTCGGCGTCAACTACCGGGTCATCGAAGGCTTCAGCGATGGCACCGGGTTCACCGGTCTGACTGCTGCGATCCTGGGCGGCGTCAGCGCGATTGGCGCCGGGATCGTCGGCACCCTCTATGCGGGGATCACCGTGGGAGCAGTCAACGGCCTGCAGATTCAGCTGAGCGTGCCTCGCGAGATCGGCTCGACGGTGTTGGCGCTCATGATCGTGTTTGTCGCCGCGCAGCACCCGCTGCTGACGCGAATCGAACGATGGCGGGACAGACGAAGAGCGAATCAGCTCATCGACGAGGGTAGAGCCGAAGCACTTGTCGCGGGCGTGTCTCCGCGCAGCGAGCCACCGGATGGCTCGTCGTCCGGCGTCGGCACACCCGACCGTGCGCCATCTGACAACGGGAAGCCACGCGCCACCCGAACGGAGGCACAGCCATGAGCTGGTGGGCAGACTTCATGAATTCCGGCCTGCGCCTGACAACGCCCATCCTCTTCGCGGCGATCGCCTCATTGCTCTCGGCGCGCGTAGGGATACTCAACCTCGCCATCGAGGCAAAAGTGCTGGGTGGGGCTTTCGTCGCCATCCTGGTGACGGCGGCTACGGGCAACGTAGTGGTCGGCGTCGTCGCCGCGGCAGCATTCGGGTCGCTCATCGGTTTCGTCATGGCGATGGCGGACCGCCTCGGCGTCGACCTGGTGGTGCTCGCCATTGGCCTCAACATGCTGCTGCTACAAGCGACGGTCTTCTTCATGAGGGCGTTCCTCGACGGGGTGGGCACCTACAACCCAGACATTGAGACGCTCGGGGCGGTGGAGATCCCAGTTCTTTCCAGCCTGCCCTTATTGGGCCGCATGCTCGGCGGCATGAACGTGTTGGTGTACGGCGCCTTCCTGGTGGCGCTAGCGGTCGTGCTGTTCCTACGGACGCGCGCGGGCCGCCACGTTGTCGCCGTGGGAGACGCCCCGGCTGCGGCGGCGAGCGCAGGCATCAACGTCAAGCGCACGCAGTTGCGGACGCTCCTGGCGGCGGGCGCGATTGCGGGACTGGAAGGCGCCTACCTGTCGGTGGGCGACCTGGGACTGTTCACGCGAAATATGAGCTCCGACCGCGGGTGGATCGGTATCACAGCGGCGCTGCTCGCGGTCAATATGGCGGCCTACATCGCGCCGGCGGCAATGGTGTTCGGCTTTGCCGCTGCCGCGTCGATCCGACTCCAAGAGTTCGGCGTCCCCGGCAGCGTCACCCAGTTCATCCCTCAAGGCGCGGCCCTAGTGGCGCTGATCCTCGTGGGCGTACGCACTACCTCACGCCAATCGCTTCTCCACCTCTGGCGTCACTCGAGCCGCATCCGGTGGCGCACCAGACCTCCAACCCAACCAGCGGAGGGAAATTCCGAGCCGGCCCCGCCGGCGCCCACCCGACAAGGAGAACAACCATGAGAACGTCACGCCCACTGATCACCACCCTCGCTGGCGCAGCTGCGCTCGCGTTTGTCGCCGGCTGTGCCAGCAGTTCCGCTACACCAGAGTCCAGCCCCTCTGAAGAAGGCACACCTGCCGACTTCACCTATGCCCTCGTGACGCCCGGTGCGGCAGGCGACGGCTCATTCATTGATACCGCGATCGCCGGCGCCGAACGAGCCGAGTCCGAACTCGGTGTCACCGGTGCGGTGGTCGAGGCCGAGTCAGTGTCGCAGCAGGAGAGCGTGTTGCGTTCGACTGTCGCGACGCGGCCTGACATCATCCTCGCGCCGGGGCTCGACACGGAATCTCTGCTCGCGGTGGCCGAAGAGAACCCGGACCAGCTGTTCGGCGTGCCCAGCGACATTCACGTAGGCGAGCTGCCGGACAACGTCCAGGCCTACTCGATCAACATGCAGGACGCGAGCTATCTAGGTGGGTATGCGGCCGGAAGCCTCACCGAGACTGGCGAAGTAGGTGCCGTACTCGGAATCGACAATCCCGGCCTCAACCAGTTCTACTACGGGTACCGGCAGGGGGTGCTCGATGCATGTCCTGAGTGTGAGGTCACTCCTACGTACCTGAATGGCGAGTTCGGAGACCCCGCTGTCGGCCAAGAAGCCGCGCTGGGGCTGTTCCAGGGCGGTACCGACATCGTGTTCGCCGTCGCGGGGCTATCCGGTCAGGGGGTCTTCACGGCGGCCGAAGAGACCGGAAACTTCGCGATTGGCGTCGACCTCAACCAGGACGACGACGCTCCCGGCACCGTGATCGCCTCTGTCATGAAGCGCGTGGACGTCACCACGTATGCGCTCATCGAGTCCGCTATGAACGACGCGTTCACGCCCGGATTCGTGCAGGCGGGCATTGGCGAAGGATTCTCCGGCTTGAGCTGGCTCGATGGCTCGACGACGTTCGCAGATGAGGGACCAGAGGCGATGGCATCGCAGGTCCCCGACCTGATGCAAGAGATCACGTCGCTGCAGGATGACATCGTCAGCGGCGAGCTCGAGGTGTGCGACGCCTTGAACGACGCGTCCAGCGAAATCTGCGCCGAACTCGGCGTCTCGGGCTAAACGGCCGGCTAGGAACGGGAGACACACCATGTCAGCCACCTCAAGCGATACGCCCCGGCTCGAGCTTCGGGGGATGCGGAAGTACTTCGCCGCCTCCGGCGTGCTCGCCGTCGCGGACGTCTCGCTTGAGGTGGCACCTGGCGAGGTCGTCGCGCTCATCGGGGAGAACGGCACCGGCAAATCCACGCTGATGCACCTGCTCTTTGGCGTGCACGACGCCGATGCAGGCGAGGTGTTGGTCGACGGCGCACCGGTCACGATTCGTAGCCAGCAGGACGCGATCGACGCGGGGCTAGGCATGGTCCAGCAGCATTTCGCGCTTGTCCCAGGCTTCACGGTTGCGCAGAACGTGCTGCTGGGGCGCGAGCCCCGGCACCGGGGTTTCTATGACGATGCGAGCGCTGTCCGACGCGTCCAGCAGCTCATTGACGACTCCGGCATGCGACTCGACGCCAGGTCACCCGTCAGGGACCTTCCCGTCGGAGCACAGCAGCGGGTGGAGATCCTCAAGGCGCTCGCAGCCGACGCCCAATTGCTGATTCTCGATGAGCCGACGGCGGTCCTCACGCCAGCGGAGGCTGAGGAGCTGATCGGCATGGTGCGGACCATCGCCGCGCAGGGCCGGTCTGTTGTATTCATCTCGCACAAGCTTCCCGAGGTTCAGTCGGTCGCCGACCGCATCGTGGTCATGCGCCGCGGACGGATTGTCGGCGAGGTGCGAGCACGTGAGACGTCGAACGCCGAACTGGCCCGAATGATGGTGGGTCGCGAGGTCCTGTTGGAGACCGACCTGGCCGATGAGCCGCCAGGTGATGTCGTGCTCGCCGTCCAGGGCGTCAGTAGGGCACCATCGGTGCAGGGCAGTACCGGGCTCGTGGGGGTCGACCTCGAACTTCGCGCGGGAGAAGTGGTCGGCATCGCTGGTGTCGACGGCAACGGTCAGGACGAACTTGTCGACACGATCGCCGGCCTGACGCGCCCCGAGGCGGGCCGCATCGTGGTGTGTGGCCAGGACATATCCAAGCAGACGCCCGCCGCGGTGCGAGGAGCCGGGCTAGCGCATATCGCCTCCGACCGCATGCACGTGGGTCTCAATCTCGATGCCACTCTCGAAGAGAATGCCGTCGCCACCCACTTCAGGGACGGCGAGTACAGTCGCCGCGGTGCAATTCGGCGCGCCAACCGCCGACAGTTGGCACGCCGCATCATCGACAACTACGAAGTGCGCGGGGGCGCGCCCGCCAATCCCGTGCGCTCCCTGTCGGGCGGCAACTTGCAGAAGGTTGTCATCGGGCGGGAACTAGACGCCTCTCCTCGGGTAGTAATTGCTAACCAGCCCACGCGTGGGCTTGATGTCGGCTCGATCCAGTTTGTGCACTCGGCACTGTCCGCAGCGCGACACGAGGGCTGCGGCATCCTTCTCGTCTCTGCCGAACTCGATGAGGTGCTCGCGCTGAGCGACCGGATCGCCGTGATGTACGACGGCAGGCTCGTGGGCCCCTTCGACCGGAGCGAGGCCACCCGAGATCGAATCGGCCGCATCATGGCGGGCGGAGAGGAAGCGGCATGAGTGCCATCACCCGAGACACGAGCACACGAACGGTCGTCGCGGACCACGTATGGGTCAACGACGGCGAGGGGACTGTCCTATCCCGCGGTGCCGTCGAGATACGCGATGGGGTAATCGTCGACGTCAGCGCCATCGCGGGCGCCCGGCCCCGTGGCCCCCACGTGGTCGACCTCGGCGACGCGCTGGTGATGCCTGGGCTGGTGAATGCTCACGCGCACACGCCGATGTCCCTGATGCGCGGCGTCGCCGAGGGGACCTCGTTGCTTACCATGGAGGGCTTTCTCCAGGTGCTGAGGACACGTGAGGCGTTCCTGACGCCCGAGCTGGTCCCCGCATCGGTCGCGGTCTCGTGCGCCGACTTCATTCGCCACGGCATCACGTCCTTCGCGGACCAGTACTTCTTCGCCGACGAGATCGCCCCGGTCGTGGTCGACTCGGGCCTGCGTGCCCGGCTTGCATGGGGCATCGTCGAGCTCGGCGACGACGCCGCCCGCGAGCGAGAGCTCGCCGCCGCTGAGGCGTTCGCCGAGTCGATCGTGGACGCTTCGGGCGTGGTGCAGGGGTGGCTGGGGCCGCACGCCTTCTTCGTGGACAACCAACCGGAGGCCATGCTGGCGGAGCTGGCCACCGCGAAGCGCCTTGGCGCGGGCCTTCACGCCCACTTCTCCACGACCAGCGAGGAGGACCGGTGGTGCGCGGAGAACGGCGGCGGCAGCGCGGTCGAGCGGCTGGTCGAGATGGGAATGCTCGACGTCCCCACGATCCTGGCGCACTGCACCTCCTTGCGCGTGGAGGACCTCTCCCTGCTGGCCGGCACGGGCGCGGCGCTGGCGCTGGTGCCTTCGGTGGCGATGCAGTCGGGCGTCGGTGCGCCCCCAGTCCGGGAGGCGCTCGATCACGGTGTCACCGTCGCGCTCGGCACCGACAACGTGTGCAACAACACCAATGCGGACCTGTTCGAGGAGATGCGCACGCTGGGCAAGTTGGCCGCCTTCGCCTCCCAAGTTCCCAACCAGGTCACCCCACGGGAGATCCTCGAGATCGCGACATTGGGTGGGCAGCGCGCCATCGCCGGAGGCAAGTCCGACGGCAGCCTCATGCCCGGGGCGGTCGCGGACCTGATCGCCGTTCCCACACAAGAGATCGCCCGTGGCCCCGTCGGCGCGCAGTCGCTTGAGGCCGCTCTCGTCTATGGCACGAGCGGTGCCTCCGTCACCCACACCATGGTGGCGGGCCGGTGGCTGATGGCCGAGCGCGGGGTGCTGACGCTCGATGTTCCCGGCGCGTTGTCCCGTCAGCAGGCGGACTACGACATCCTGACCTCACGGATCGCCGATGCCGTCGGCGTCAACCAAGGGGCAAGGGGGCAGTGATGGATGTCGACGCCAGGCGCACGCGCATCGGGCAGATCGTGGCCGAGCAGGGCGAGGCGGCGTTCGCCACGCTCGCCACTGACTTTGGCGTCTCCGAGATGACGATTCGCCGCGACGTCGAGGCGTTGGAGAAGGCGGGCCTCGTGCGGCGCATCTTCGGGGGCGTCATCGCTGCGAGCGGCACCGGCTTCGAGCCGCCCTACCCTGAGCGGGCGGGGCACGCCGTGGGATCCAAGGGGCGCATCGGGCACGCGATCGCCGATGCCCTGCGTCCTGGCGAGACCGTGTTCCTCGACTCCGGATCGACCGTCGCGTCCGTGGCGTATGCGCTGCGGGGGCGCCGGTTGGAGCTAACCGTGCTGACACCCTCGATCGTGGTGGCGACCGCGCTCGCGGACGAGCCCGATACCCGCGTCATCCTCCTCGGGGGTGAGGTACGGGCGGGCGAGCTGAGCATCATCGGCCACGACGCGGAGCAGATGATCGCCCGCTACAACTGCGACACCTACGTGGCGGGCGTGGCAGGCGTGGACGCTGTCCGCGGGCTCACGGAGTATCACCCGCAGGAGGCGAGCGTGAAGCGCGCCGCGGTCTCCCGTTCGTCCCGCGTGATCGTGGGCGCAGACTCGACCAAGCTCGGTCAGGTGCTCCTGGTGTGCGTCGCCGATCTGGCCGACGTCGCCCTCATCGTGACCGACGCATCGTCCCACCCGACCCTCGACGCCGCGCGTGAGGCCGGCGTGACCGTCGTCACCGTCGATTCCGACGGCGACCATCACTTGAATGGAGCTCCGTCATGACCGCATCACGCTTTTCCTCGATCTTCCCGGACGTGGGCAAGCCCCTGATCGCGATGGCGCATGTGCCCGCGCTGCCGGGGACTCCTCTGTACGACGCCGATGGCGGCGTGCAACGGATGGTCGAGCACGTGCACCGCGACGTCGATGTGCTCGTCGACGCGGGCTTCGACGCGGTGATGTTCTGTAACGAAAACGACCGGCCGTACGAGCTGCACGCCGGCCCCGAATCGGCCGCAGTGATGGCGCGCATCGTCACCGAGTGCCGCCCCGCAACGATCCCGTTCGGCGTCGACTTCCTATGGGACCCCCGAATCGCCCTCGCGGCGGCCGTGGCTACCGGCGCGGCGTTCTTACGCGAGGTCGTCACCGGGGTGTGGGAGTCCGACATGGGGCTGTGGCAGACCGACGCCGCGGCCGTGCTGCGGGAGCGCCGGCGCCTGGATGCGAGCGACATCGCGGTGCTCATGAACGTGACCCCCGAGTTCGCCTCACCGATCGGAAGCCGCACGGCGCCGGAGGTAGCGCGCTCGACCGTTGTCTCGTCCCTCGCGGACGCGATCCTCGTCTCCGGCCCCATGGCGGGCGAGGGGCCCGACGCCTCGACGCTGCGCGCCGTCGTCGACGCGGTCGACGGCGCCGCGCCGGTGCTGCTGAACACCGGCGCACGTGCCGAGACGATCGCCCAGATGCTCACCATCGCCGATGGCTGCATCGTGGGGTCGTCGCTCAAGGTGGACGGCTACACCTGGAACGCGGTCGACCGCGACCGCGCCTTCCGATTCGTCGACGCCGCGCGGGCGCGAGTGCGAACCCCCTCATGAAGCGGGCACGGCGCTCATGAGCGGATACCGCACCATCGGCCTGGACATCGGCACCACCGGCATGAAGGCAGTGGTCTTCGACCCGGACCGGGGCATCATCGCCCAGGCCCACGCGCCGAACCAGCTGTGGAGCGATCAGCCCGGGTGGGCAGAGGCGGATCCCCACCAGTGGCGTGAGCACGCGCTCACGCTGGTCGCCCAGCTGTCGGCCGAGGTGGGGCCCGCCTCGATTCGAGCCATCGCGACCACCGGCATGGTGCCTGCCGTGGTCGCAGTCGACGCCACCGGCGCCCCGCTGCGGCGGGCCATACTTCAGAACGATGCGCGCGCCAGGCTCGAGGTGAGCGCATTCCAGGACGAGCTCGATCCGGTCGCGACACTGCTGCGGACCGGGTCGCCCGTCACGCAGCAGTCGGTCGCCCCGACTCTGCGATGGCTGAGCTGGCATCAGCCCGAGGTGTGGGACGCGACTCGCCACGTGGTCGGTTCCTACGACTGGGTGCTGATGTCGCTGGGTGCGCAGCCACACGTCGAGTTGAACTGGGCGATCGAATCGGGACTGTTCACCCTCGAGGGCGACATGTACGAGCCAGCGGTGCAGGCTGCTGATGCGCAGCGCGTCCTCGCCCCGGTGAGGACTGCCGGCGACGTCGTGGGCACGCTGTCCGATGACGCCGCGCAGAGCACCGGGCTGTCGACGGACATCGCGCTCGTGGTCGGCGGCGCGGACCACGTGCTGTCTGCTGTGGGTGCCGGGTTGGCCACTCCCGGCGACTGGCTCGTCAAGCTCGGGGGCGCCGGGGACATCCTCGCAGTGACTCGCGACGCCGTGACGGACGAGCGCTTCTATCTGGACACACACGCCGCACCCGGGCTGTGGCTGCCGAATGGCTGCATGGCTGCGAGCGGCTCGCTGGTGCGCTGGGTACAGGGCATGGTGCAGGTTGACGATCTTGCCGCCATGGACGCGCTGGCCGCCTCGCGGCGACCGGCCGAGGTGCTGGTGCTGCCGTACTTCCTCGGCGAGAAGTCCCCGCTCAACGATCCCGACCTGCGCGGCGTCATCGCGGGCCTGCACCTCGGTCACGAGCGCGCCGACATCTTCAGGGGTGCCCTCGAGGGGATCGCGTTCGGATTCCGCCACAACGCGGACGTCTTCGCCGAGCGCGGCATCGCGTTGGAGCGTGCCTCGGTTACGAACGGCGGCGCGACATCGCTGCTGTGGAAGCAGATCCTGGCGTCCGTGCTGGGAGAACCATTGCGCACGTTGCGCGGCCACCCAGGGGCGGCATACGGCGCCGCCTTCGCGGCGGCGCTGTCGCACGCATCGGTCGATGGCTGGCACCGCATCGGCGACTACGTCACCAGCGGCGACACCATCGAACCCGCGACCGCTCTGGTCGAGCGCTACGACGAGGCATACGGATGGTGGCGTGAGCTGGGCGCGGCCAGCGCGCCAGCGATGCGCGCGATGGCGCGAAGCTAGGGCAGCGCTATTCGGCCAGCTGGTCGCCCAGCTCGAGCCACCGCTCCTCGAGCGCGGCCGTCTCGACCGCGTTGCTGCGCAGCCTCTCGGTGAGCTTCGCGAGCCCCTCGAAGTCAGCCTGGTCGTGATCGGCCATCTTCGCGTGCACATCCTTGGTGTCGCGCATCAGCTTGCCCAGGCGGCGTTCGGCGGCGGCGAGCTCTTTCTCGAGCACTCGCCTCTCCGCTCCATCGAGAGCGGGGGAGGAGGCCGATGCGGGGGCCGGGCTTCCGCCCGATCCCGTCGCCGAGGTCTGGCCTCCGAAAGACCCCACGCCGCCCGTCTTGGCGCGGCGCTCGCGCGACAGCTCGACGTACTCGTCGACGCCGCCGGGCAGGTGGCGCAGCCCACCATCGATCACCGCGTACTGCTGGTCGGTGACGCGCTCCATGAGGTAACGGTCGTGGCTCACCACGATGAGGGTGCCCGGCCACGAATCCAGCAGGTCCTCCATCGCCGCGAGGATGTCGGTGTCGAGGTCGTTGGTGGGCTCGTCGAGCACCAGCACGTTGGGCTCCGTGAGCAGCACGAGCAGCAGCTGCAACCGTCGGCGCTGGCCCCCGGATAGCCGTCCCACCTGCGTCTTCAGCTGCACAGGCGTGAAACCCAGTCGCTCGAGCAGCTGCGTGGGCGTCATCTCGTTGCCATCGGCGAGAGAGACGGAAGAGAACCGCTTGACTACCGCAGAGACCCGCTCGCCCGAGTGCTCCTCGAGTTCCGCGAGCTGCTGCGAGAGAGTGGCGACCTTGACGGTCGAGCCGGTCTTGACCCGGCCCGAGGTGGGTTCAAGGTCGCCCGTGATGAGCTTCAACAGCGTCGACTTGCCCGCTCCGTTCTCGCCCAGGATGCCGGTGCGCTCGCCGGGGCCGATGTTCCAGTCGATCTCCGTGAGGACCTCGACCTCGCCGCCGCCCGTGCCGTCCGCATCGGCGCTGCCGTCGTTCGCTGGGTAGCGCACGGTGCAGCGGATAAGCTCGACGACGTCCTTGCCCAACCGGGAGGCGGCCATGCGGTTCAGCTTGATGGAGTCGCGGATGGGCGGGACGTCCGCGATCAGCTCGTTCGCGGCGTCGATGCGGAACTTGGGCTTGGTGGTGCGGGCTGGGGCACCACGCTGCAGCCACGCGAGCTCCTTGCGCAGCAGATTCTGGCGCTTGGACTCGGTCGCGGAGGCGATGCGGTCGCGCTCGACGCGCTGAAGAATGTATGCGGCGTAGCCGCCCTCGTAGACCTCGACCTCACCGTCGTGGACCTCCCATGTGCGAGTGGTCACTGCGTCGAGGAACCACCGGTCGTGGGTGACCACCGCCAGTGCACCGCGGCCGCGCGCCCACCGGCGACTCAGGTGCTCAGCGAGCCACGCGACGCCGTCGACGTCCAGGTGGTTCGTGGGCTCGTCAAGGAAGACGACGTCGTGATCGTCGACGAGCACGTGCGCCAAGGCGACCCGGCGCTGCTGGCCGCCAGAAAGGTCGCCCACCACCGCATCGGCCGCAAGGTCGGGCACGAGCCCTGCCATGACGTCGCGAATGCGCGGATCGGAGGCCCACTCGTGCTCGTCGGCGTCGCCGACGATCGCCTGCGCGACCGTGATCTGTGGGTCGACGTGGTCGGACTGGTCGAGAACGCCGATGCGGGTGCCCCGCGAGGTGGTGACGATGCCTTCGTGCGGCTCGAGACGGCCAGCGAGGATCTTCATGAGGGAGGACTTGCCAGCGCCGTTGGAGCCGACGATGCCGATTCGATCGCCGTCGTCAAGGCCCACGGTCACGGAATCGAGCACCGTACCCGTTCCGAAGTCGACGTGAAGCGCTTGAGCGCCGAGGAGATGAGCCACCCGTCAAGGGTAGTCGCGCTGGCGCCGTCCGCTCTCCGCTCGCACCTCGCGCAGCTCCATGAGGCTGGACAAGCTGACCCCGCGGGACGCCGAGCTCAGCGGTGCTCCAGCCCCGGGATTGCCGACCGCGGCCCGTCAGCGGATGGCGGCGTTACGCCGCAGCGAAGCCTCGGCCTCGTCCGGTTGATGCGGTGGCGAGCGGATCCCATGCGCGCGGGGCTCGCACGACCACCACGGGCCACAGCGGGTCCTGGGTGAGGATGAGAGCTGCGGCATCCGCCTTGAGCTGCGCGATCTCGTCGAACACGTCCTCCAGCACCACGGCGAGCGCACGGTGCGTGCCCACGGGGTCCTTGTCGATCCTTGTCACGTCGACTGTGTAGCTCGCAAAGCCGTTCGCGCGCAGCAGGTCCTCGCGCTCGTAGGCGTCGTCCTCGGACTCATCCTCGGAGGCGTAGAGGAACGGGATCACCACGCCGTGACTCTCGGGCTGCAGGCTTGAGGTCGAGTGCTCGTCGTAGGAGTCGACCGACGTGAACTGCTCTTCCGTGAAGACGGTGACGGCGGTCAAGTTGGGGTCGCCCTTCGCCGTGATCAGCGCCTGTGCGAGCGGAGACTCGACGCCAGTGTGCCGCGCCGCGACGACCTCGGGCGAGTACCGGTCGTGCGGGATCAGGTCAGACATGGGCGAGAAGCCGTGACCCTCGCCTCCTCGCTCGCACTCGCCGTGACCGACGAAGACGGTGCGCAGCCGACGCCTGTGCGTGGCGCGGTCCGCGTGGGCCAGGACGAGCGCGTGCAGAGGAGAGTTGCCCCAGACGCAAGGGCCGGGCTCGTGCGCGAGGCTCTCGCGCCAGCGGCGGTCGAGGCCGGCGAGGAAGTCATCGGAGGGTATGCGGCTCGCGTGTGCGGTCCACGTACTGACGTCGATCAAGGGTCCTCCGTCTCGATGCCCCGGGTGCAGGCAGACATCGATTTCTCAGCGCTCCATCCGGGAGCCGGCATCTGTCTTCTCAGATTAGGGGAGCGACAAGACGGCACACGTGCATGGACGTGTGAGATGGCCCACACTCCTCTCCGGAGGCGGGACCTTGGGGGGCTGGTGTCAGGTCACCGCAGCGACGGACTGCAGCGCGATCTCGCGCTCTTCGTTGGTGGGCACGACCCACACCTGGACACGAGAGCCATCACGACTGATCAGAGTCGGCTGCTTTTTGCGTCCGGCGTTGCGCTCGGGGTCGATCTCGATGCCGAGCTCCGCGAGGCCCGCGAGGGACTCGCGCCGCACACCCTCATCGTTCTCGCCCACGCCCGCGGTGAAGACGACGGCGTCGAGGTGTCCCAGCTGGGCGTAGTACTGGCCTACGTACCCGCGGATCCGACGGCAGTAGACGTCGAGCCCCAGCCGCGCATCATGTGAGCCCTCGTCGGCGACGCGCCAGACATCCCGCATGTCCGAGTAGCCGGTGAGGCCCAGCATGCCGGAACGGCGGTTCAACAGCGCGTCGACCTCGTCGATCGACATTCCGGCGGTGCGTGCCAGGTGGAGCGTCACGGCGGGATCGATGTCTCCTGAGCGCGTGCCCATGACCAGGCCCTCGAGCGGAGTGAGGCCCATCGACGTGTCGATCGACCGGCCGCCCTGGACGGCCGCCGCGGAGGCTCCGTTGCCGAGGTGCAGCACGATCAGCGAGAGGTCGTGGACGCCGCGGTCCATGAGCCGAGCCGTCTCGCGCGTGACGTAGCTGTGCGACGTCCCGTGGAAGCCGTAGCGACGCACGCCATGCTCCTTGGCGACCCTGCGGTCGATGGCATACGTGTATGCGGCTTCGGGGAGGGTGGAGTGGAAGGCGGTGTCGAAGATCGCCACGTGAGGAAGCTGGGGAAAGACCTTCCGTGCCGCGGTGATGCCTGCCAGGTTCGGAGGGTTGTGCAGCGGTGCGAGCGTCGACAGCTTCGCGATCTCGCGCTCGACGTCGTCGTCGATGATGGTGGGTGCCGAGAACTCCGCTCCCCCCTGGACCACGCGGTGCCCCACGACGGTGAGGGCGTCCATGTCCACCGCCGAATCCGATGCCGAGAGCGACTCGATGATCTGGGTAATTGCCTCGGAGTGGTCTGTGACGCGCTCGACGAGCCCGCTGGCGAGCGGCTCCTCGACGGTGGTGTCGACCACTTGATACTTCACCGAGCTCGAGCCGCAGTTGAGGACCAGCGCGGTCCCCTCGTAGTTCACGCTCACGCGTCTGTCTCCTCGCTGTCCATTTCTTGGGCCTGGATCGCCGTGATCGCGACGGTGTTGACGATGTCCTGGACGAGAGCGCCGCGGGACAGGTCGTTGACCGGCTTGCGCAGGCCCTGAAGGACAGGCCCGATCGCGACCGCGCCGGCGGATCGCTGGACGGCCTTGTAGGTGTTGTTGCCGGTGTTGAGATCGGGGAACACCAGCACGGTGGCGCGCCCCGCGACCGGAGAGTCGGGCGCCTTCTTGGCGGCGACGGACGGTTCGACCGCCGCGTCGTACTGCATGGGGCCGTCGACCAGCAGGTCCGGCCGGCGCTCGCGCACGATGCGGGTAGCCTCCCTGACCTTGTCGACGTCGGAGCCGGTGCCCGAGGAACCCGTGGAGTACGACAGCATTGCCACCCGAGGCTCAATGTGGAACTGGCGGGCGGTCTCGGCCGAGGAGATCGCGATATCGGCCAGCTGCTCCGCAGTGGGGTCCGGGTTGACGGCGCAGTCGCCGTACACGAGCACCCGATCGGCCAGGCACATGAGGAACACGGACGAGACGATGGAGACGTGGGGTGCTGTCTTGATCACTTGGAACGAAGGGGTGATCGTGTGGGCGGTGGTGTGGGCCGCGCCGGAGACCATGCCGTCCGCGAGACCCTCGCTCACCATCATCGTGCCGAAGAAACTCACGTCCTGCACGATCTCTCGCGCCTGCTCGACGGTGACTCCCTTGTGAGAGCGCAGATCCGCGTAGATGTCCGCGAAGCGACTGACCAGCTCCTCGTCGTCCGTCGAGACGATGCGGGCATCGTCGATCTCCAGGCCGAGCTCCGACGCTCGCGCGCGGATCGAGGCCTCCGTGCCGAGGATCGTGAGGTCGACGACCCCGCGGGTCAGCAGGGTCGACGCTGCGCGCAGGATCCGGTCGTCCGAGCCTTCGGGAAGCACGATGTGCCGGCGGGCAGCTCGCGCGCGGTCCAGGAGGTCGTACTCGAACATCAACGGGGTGATGACGTCAGTGCGGGCGACGTCGAGGACGTCGATCAGCGCGGACGAGTCGACGTAGCGCTCGAACATGGACAGTGCCGTGTCGACCTTGAGAGTCGACTCCCTCGCGAGGCGCCCACGGGTCGACCAGGCGCGCCGCGCCGTTTCGTAGGTGCCGAGGTCGGTCTCGATGATGGGCAGCGACGACCCGAGGCCCTCGACAAGTCTGCGGATGGCCGTCGAGGACTCGAACCCCCCGTTGAGGATGATGCCCGCGAGGGCGGGGAAGCCATCCGCGGAGTGTGCGGCGAGCAGCGCGAGCAGGGCGTCGGATCGATCACCGGGGGTGATGACGACGGCTCCCTCGCGCAGCCGCTCGAGCAGATGCTCGGGCATCATTGCGCCGACGATCACGTCGCGCACCTCGCGTGACAGCATCGACTCGTCGCCGACCACGAGAGTGCCGTCGACCGCCTCGACAAGCGCCGAGAGCAACGGGGCGACCAGCACGGGCTCCTCGGGAAGCGCGCTCACGCCCACATCTGCGGGCAGCACCGCGCGCACCTCGTCGAGCTGCTCCAGGTTACAGCGGTTCGCGAAGACGGCTGCGACCTTCGCGTGATGCTCTTCTAGCTCGGCGCGTGACTGTTCGACCACCTGGGCGATCTCGTGGGGAGTGCGGTCGAGCCCGTGCACCACGAGAGCGACTGGAGAGCCGAGGTTTGCGGCGATACGGGCGTTGAACTCGAACTCCGCCGCACCGGAGATGTCGGTGTAGTCGGTGCCGACGATCACCACTGCGTCGCACTTCTTCGCCACCTCGTGGAAACGCGAGACGATGGACGCGAGTGCCTTCTCGGGGTCGGCGTGCACGTCGTCGTACGTCACACCCACGCTGTCCTCGTAGGTGAGATCGACGCCGTCGTGACCCAGCAGGAGGTCGAGCACGTAGTCGGAACCGTCCGCGACGCGTGCGACCGGGCGGAACACGCCCACTCGTCCTACCGTGCGCGCGAGCAGGGCCGTGATCCCGAGGGCGATCGTGGACTTGCCCGTGTGGCCCTCGGCGGATGCGATGTAGATGCTTGTGGACACGGCTTCCATCCTTCCACGCATGTCGAATGCGCGCGTGCGACTGAGGTCCCGCACATATGCTTGCCAGGAACGACGATGTGCAACACGCCACACGTCCACCCTCCCGTGTCGCGGTGCTCGCCTACACTCGGGCCACCGACCGCGGCCGACACAGCGGTGCACGTGACGGGGGTTGCGCCGTGGCATCGGCCTGTCGTGAACCGGGAGCTGAGGCGGGTAGATGACGGGCACTTTGGGTCGGCGGCCCTGGCGGCGCGCCTTCAACATCATCTTGAACTCGGGCGTCAGTGGACTGGACCCCGTGCGGTCGCGGTCCGTCATGGGCGCCAACCGGTTCTTCCTGATGAGCGCAGCCGTGTGTCTTCCGTGGGTGGTCGCGATCGCCGTGGCGCACCCGCCCGCCACCCTCGTGCCCGCTCTTACACACCTGGCGATGGTGTGCGGCTGGATCGTGTGCGTGGACCTCAATCGACGCCGCCACTACATTGCCGCCTCCATCACGGGTCTCGTGCTGCCGATTGTCCAGTTCGGGTACCTGTCGTGGCTGTTCTCTACCGAGGCAGGGTTCTCCCTGCCGCTGCTGACCGTCGGCGCGCTCGCGTTCGTGCTCTTCCCTCCGCGCCAGTGGCGGGTCGCGGCCGCGATCACGGCCGTCGCCGCGCTCGTGCTGGTGCGCATGTACCTCGCAGCGGACTTCGAGGTGCCGGAGGTCGCGGTGAGCGACAACTGGCTGACGGGGGCCTCGGTTGGCAACGTGCTCGTGGTCGTGATGATCGTCTCCGTGCTGGCGCTGTTCAACAACCACTATTTCGTGCGCGAGAGGCGGCGCAACGACGAGCTCCTCGCCGAGGCACACGTAGCGGCTCGCACGGATGCGCTGACCGAGGTCTACAACCGTCGCGGCATCGGGCCGTTCCTCTCGGACGCGGTGCGCTCAGGGGAGTACGCGCTCGCTCTCCTGGACCTCGATCGCTTCAAGCGCATCAACGATCGCCTGGGGCACGGCGCCGGCGACGTCGTGCTGTCGAACGTCGCGAGGACCTTGGTGGATGCGGTGGGCTCTCGCGGCACCGTGGCGAGGTGGGGCGGCGAGGAGTTCCTCGTGGTGCTGCCTCACATGTCCCTCGGCGCTGCGGTGGGAGTGATCGAGGATGCTCGGCGGGCGATGGCGGACGAGTACGGGGCGGACGCATTCCTCGAGCCCGTCACGATCTCTGCGGGCGTGGCCCATGCGGGCCGCCACGCCGGCAAGGAGGAGACCTTGCGCCTCGCCGACGCGAAGCTGTACGAGGCCAAGGAGTCCGGGCGCAATCGGGTGCTCGGTGCGAGCGTCGCGGTGACGGCGCGGGACTGAGGCCTCGCGTTCGTGCCGTCCCCTGGAGCTAGCCGATCACGCGAAGTAGGCTAAGGCCTCTGCGCTCGTACCAGGCGATCGCCGGCGGAGCGAGTCGCAGACGATCGGGAGGACATCCATGGGTGGGGACCGTGAGCGCAGGGCACGGGGCCGGCATCTGAGCGATGCGGTGGAGCGGCTGCTCGACCGCCGCGTCGGGCGGCTCACCGGTGAACCCGGCCGCTCGGTGTCGACGACGCACGGCATCGCCCTGCTCGCTCTGCTGCTGACGCTGTCCTATGCCGCGTTCTTCATCACCTATGACCTGTCGACCTTCGCGCCGCTCATCGTCTTCAACCTCGCCATGGGCGTCATCTACGTGCTGTGCATCCTGCTGGCGAGGCTCGGGCGCCAGCTCGGTGCGGCGCTGCTCACGCTGGGCGCCGCCGTCGTGCAGCTCCTGGTGGCCTCGGCGTACGTGGGCTGGGACGCCGGCCTGCACCTGTTCATGCTGCTCGGCGCGCAGCTGGTGTTCATGGTGTTCACCGAGGCGCAGCGGGTGCTGCGGTGGGTCTGGGCCTTCGTCGCGCTCTTCGGGTTCCTTGCATGCCAGTTCCTGCTGCCGGCGTCGAGCGCGATCGTGCAGATGCCGCCCGTTCTGCTCAACGCCTTGTTCTCGGTCAATGCTCTGCTCACCTCGAGCATCCTGTTCATCTTGGCGGCGCTCAGCCACTTCCGGGCCGAGCGCGCACGCCGGCGCGCAGCCGAGCTGGCCGCGCGTGCCGAGTACCTCGCGAACACCGACGTGCTCACGGGCCTGGCGAACCGCCGGCCCGTGATGGAGCGCCTCGAGCGGCTGTCGGTAGAGGGAGGAGAGCCGTACTGCCTCGCGATCGCGGATCTGGATCACTTCAAGGACATTAACGACAGGTACGGACACGCATGCGGGGATCGCGTCCTCGCCGATATCGGGTCCCGTCTCAGCGCGAGCGTGCGCGTCACCGACTCGGTGGGACGATGGGGCGGTGAGGAGTTCGTGTTCGTGATCACCGATGCGGAACTGCCCGACGCGCTGGTGTCGATGGAGCGGGTGCGCGCGGCCATCGGCGGCGTCTCCGTCGCATGCATGGGCCATGAGCACTCGATCACCGTGTCGATCGGCCTCACCGAAGGGGAGTACGACGGCAGCCCGCACCACGCCATCCGGAGGGCGGACGAGGCCCTCTATGCCTCCAAGGCAGGTGGCCGCGACCGGGTCAGCGTGATCGAGGCCGGTTCGCCCACGGCCGCTGACGCCGCGCTCGTGCACGCCGAGACTCGCGAGCCTTCGTAACGGTGGTGCGCAGGATTCGTTGGGCTCGCGTGGTCCCCGTGGCGGCGTTCGCGATGGCAGCCATCGTGGTCTGCGGCGTCCTCGGGTGGTGGCAGTGGGGCCGAGCCTCGGAGCAGGGGGAGGTGCGCCAGCCCGACCCTGCGGTGGCGATCGCGGAGGTCGCCGCCCCGGCCACGACTCCCGGTTCCGAGCAGGGCCGAGCGGTCTGGGCTGACGGACAGTTCGCCGCCGACGATGCGGCCCTGATCCCGAACCGCGAGATCGACGGCGTTCCCGCCGTGATCGTGGTGCGGCCTTTCACCGTCGCGGCGGACGCGACGGGGTCAGGGGAGCCCGCTACTCTGCCGGTGGTCGTGGGCTGGTTGTCGCCCGACGAGGTCGCCGACTTCGATTCGCGTGCGCCCGCTGACAGGCGCGTTGCCGGATACCTGCGCTCGGGTGAAGGTGCTGCGCCCGCGCCGGATCCGGACGAGGCCGCTCCCGAGGGGGCGTTCTGGGCCGACCGGTTGTCACCCGCCATTTTCGCTCAAGCCTGGGAGGCGCCGCTGTACGGCACCCTGCTGAACGCCGATGCGCCCGAGCAGGGGCTGCGTGCGCTGCCGGCTCCCGAGGTTGAGCGTTCGGTGGACTTCCGGTCCCTGGCCTACGCGCTCGAGTGGTGGCTGTTCGGGGCCTTCTTCGCGTTCATCGCGGCGCGGTGGATACGGGACAATGGCTTCCGTGCGCGCGAGGCCCTCGACTCGGCCAGCGCGGCGGACGAGCCCCACGGAGGACACACGTGACCGATCCCGCAACTGAGCCCAGGGCGACCCAGGCGACCGTGACGGAGGTGACGCCCGGCGTCCTTCTTCGCTACCGGGTGATGGCCTTCATCACCGGAACCCTGCTCATCATCGTCTTCCTCGCCATGCTGCGATACATCCCCGCGCTCGCGACTCCCGAGTCTTGGGACCCTTACTTCTCCGCGCTCGCCCAGGTGCACGGTTTCATCTACATCGTCTACCTGGTGACCGTGTGGCAGCTGTGGTCGCGGGCGCGTTGGGACTACGGCCGCCTCGCGACCCTGTTCTTGGGCGGCGTGGTCCCGCTGCTGTCCTTCTTCATCGAGAGCCGGGTCACCCGCGAGGTGCGCGCCGGACAGGAGGTCTGACCCATGCCCGACACCCAGCATCGGCCCGTCCTCGTCGTCGACTTCGGTGCGCAGTATGCGCAACTCATCGCGCGCCGAGTGCGCGAGGCCGACGTCTACTCCGAGGTCGTTCCCCACTCCATGAGCGCCGCCGACATGCTCGCGAAGGACCCACGGGCCGTGATCCTGTCGGGCGGGCCCGCATCGGTGTACGCCGAGGGCGCCCCACGCATCGACCCCGCGCTGTTCGAGGCCGGCGTGCCGGTGATGGGCATCTGCTACGGCTTCCAGGAGATGGCTCGCGCGTTGGGCGGGACGGTCGCCAAGACGGGTCTGCGGGAGTACGGGCGCACGCAGGCCTCGGTCTCGGTCGCGGGCACGGCGCTCGCGGGTAGCCCCGAGTCCCAAGAGGTGTGGATGAGCCACGGCGACTCGGTGCAGGAAGCCCCGGCGGGATTCACGGTGCTCGCCACGACGGAGGGTGCACCCGTGGCCGCCTTCGAGAATCTCGAGCGGCGCATGTGCGGCATGCAGTGGCACCCCGAGGTTAAGCACTCCCCGCTCGGCCAGCGCGCCATCGAGAACTTCCTGTTCAACGTCGCGGGCCTGCGCGCCGACTGGACCAGCGGACACGTGATCGACGAGCAGGTCGAGCTGATCCGCGCTCAGGTGGGCGACAAGCGCGTCATCTGTGCGCTGTCGGGGGGCGTGGACTCCGCAGTTGCCGCCGCGATCGTTCAACGTGCCGTCGGTGACCAGCTCACCTGCATCCACGTCGACCACGGCCTCATGCGCGCAGGCGAGGTCGAGCAGATCGAGAAGGACTTCGTGGCGTCGACCGGAGTGCGGCTGATCATTCGCGACGAGAAGGAGCGATTCCTCACCGCCCTGGCGGGCGTCTCCGATCCGGAGACCAAGCGCAAGATCATCGGCCGGGAGTTCATCCGAGTGTTCGAGGACGCCGCACGCCAGGTGGTCGAGGAGGCTGGCGCGCACGGCGAGCAGGTTGAGTTCCTGGTTCAGGGCACGCTCTACCCCGACGTGGTCGAGTCGGGCGGCGGCGAGGGCGCGGCGAACATCAAGAGCCACCACAACGTAGGTGGGCTTCCTGACGACCTGCAGTTTTCGCTGATCGAGCCGCTGCGCACCTTGTTCAAGGACGAGGTGCGCGCCGTGGGCCGCGAGCTCGGCCTGCCCGAGGACATCGTGGGCCGCCAGCCCTTCCCCGGTCCCGGCCTGGGGATCCGGATCATCGGCGAGGTCACGTGGGACCGCCTCGAGATCCTGCGTCGCGCGGACGCGATCGCGCGCGAGGAGCTCACCAAGGCCGGGCTTGATCAGGACATCTGGCAGTGCCCCGTTGTGCTGCTCGCCGATGTGCGCTCCGTGGGCGTCCAGGGCGACGGCCGCACGTACGGGCATCCCGTGGTCCTGCGCCCGGTCTCGTCCGAGGACGCGATGACAGCCGACTGGACTCGCGTGCCCTACGAGACGCTCGCGCACATCTCGAACCGCATCACCAACGACGTGGCGGAGATCAACCGCGTGGTGCTGGACGTGACGTCCAAGCCGCCGGGCACCATCGAGTGGGAGTAGGTCCGCGCCCCAGCGCCCACTCTGTCTGAGCGCCCTCGTGGGTGCTGAGTGTCGGATCCGGACGGTCCGCGGCTCCTAGCGGGCGCTGAGTGTCGCGTTCACGCGCGCGGGGGCTCGCCGTCCGTGGGGAGCTCGGCAGTCGTGTCGACCTCCGTGTCCGCAGCGTCACCTTGGCTCTCGCTGTCGTCGCGGTCCGCCTTGTCATCCGGGCGCGACGCATCCCCGTGCCATTCCGCGGCACGGACCTCGGACGAGGGAGCGGGATCGACCCGTTCCTCGACCGTCGGGGCGGTCGCACGGGAGATCTCGCGCTTGCGGCCGATGCCGGACACGGCCGCTGACAGCAGCAGCCAACCTCCGATGGCCGCGAGCACGATGATGGCCGCGAGCTCAAGGTCGATGTCGTACCCGGAGTACGACGCGATCAACATCACTCCCACTCCGGCCACGAGCAGCCCCCACAGGGCGCTGGAGATGCGCTGGCCCGCGCGCCGGCGGGGATCGGCGATGGTCATCATGACTGCTCCTCCTGGATGAAGACGGCGGCACCTGCGCCGGTGGGCTCGATCGTGACCACCGGGTCTCCCGGGTTGGTCGCTGACAGCCAGTCGCCGGTGACGTCCGAGAACGCGTACTGAAGGTCGCACACGAGGTCGCGCTCCTCCCACACCAGGTACACGTCGTCCGTCTGCGAGACCTCGACGCTGGTTCCTGACGGGACGGTGATCCTGGTCGCGCCCTCACCTATCTCGAGGGTCTCGTCCTCCATGACATCGTTCAGGCGGATGCTGGTCTGGCCGTTGTCACTCCACCACTGCGGATCACTGGCCCCGCCGGGATCGTCGGACGACGACAGGGCCCAGCACCCGGAGGGGATCGATACCTGGGTGTAGTCGCTTGCGAAGGGTTCGGTCAGGTCCGCGCTCGGCTCGACTGGGACGGCCTCCTCGGTCGGCTCCGCAGTGGATTCACTGATCGCCATCTCGACCTCCCACCATCCCCACGGCTCGTCATAGGCGGAGCGGATCTCCGCAGCGTTCGCCGCGAGCGGGACGCCCGCCACCACGGCGACGACGGAGAGGAACCCTAGGAAGCCGAGCTTGCGTCCCGTGAGCGCGACGACGATCAGCACGGCGCCGAGGCCCACGGTCACGACGGCGCCCCACGCGAGCACCGGGTTGACGGCGAGCCGGTCCGCTCTGTCGACGCCGATGACGACGGCCGCGGAGACCAGCAGCACCCCCAGGAAGGCGAGGTAGCCGCCCTTGCCCGGTCCCGGTACGCGGGGGCGGGGAGGGCTGTACGGCGCGTGTGGCACCGGGGGCACGGGCGGAGCAGGCGGGACCGGCGGCACCCGCTCTGCCGTGGGGAATGAGGCAGTGGCGGGACCGCCCGCAAGGCGCGGGTCACCCGGCGTGAGGGCGGGCTCCCATGGCTGCGGAGAGTAGGTGGAGGCATCTCCGGCGGCCGATGCGCGGGCTCGCTCGGCAGACGGCGTACCGGTCCCGCCGTCCTCGGCGGGCGTGGGAGCTGGGGGCGGAGTCGTTGCTGCGCCGGCGGCGCCTGCTGTGCCGGCCGCGACCCCCGCATCGGCCGCGCCTGCTGCGCCCGAGCCGGCGGGCGCATCGGGCATGGCGGCCCAGCCCTGCGTGCCGCCGGAGGGCGGGTCGCTCTTGGAGCGCTTGACGAGCCACACGATGAGCACGATGACCCCGGAGAGCACGAGCAGCGGGATGGTGATGGCGAGCAGCACCACGAGCACCCGTGCGAACCCAGGCACGTCGCCGTTGCCGAGAACGTTGTCCCAGATCCACGGGTCGGCGCCCCCGCCGAACGGGCCGATCAGCGGTCCGCTACTGAGCGAGCCGAAGCCGAACAGCGTCAGCACCGCGATGCCCAGCAGTGCGCCCACATTGGTGACGCCCCTGCCGAAGTTCTGGATGATGATGTTGCCGCGCCGGTCGGGCAGCAATCCCCATGCCGCTGCATAGGCGAGCATGACGAACCCCGACATCAGGAACCATGCCAGCACCACGATCAGACGTGCGGGAACGGCTGCCATCCCCACGCGGGCGCCGAGACCCTCGACGACTCCGCCCACCACACCGTTCTGGCCGCGGGTGAGGCCCCACTGGCGGATCGCGGTGAAGAACGCTGCCTCCTTCTGAGGCTGCGGCTGCTCGGTCATGTCTCTCCTCGTGTGGTCGTGACGTCGTGGACGTCGCTGCTGGTTCCAGTCTTCTCTTCGAGCTGCCGCGGCGCTATGAGGTACCCCCCTGACTGTGCCCCTGATCCTCGTGAGGGAGCGACCCTGAGATGCGCGTCAGCCGGGGCCGCGCGAGGGCACTTTGTGTGACGATGACTCCATGACGACCCAGGCGCACCGCCCGGTGGCCGCGCCACTCGCGCGCCACCAGGGCGTGCCGACCGCATGGAAGGTGCTGGGAGGCCTCGCGCTGCTCACCGTGGCGGCCGTGCTGGCGGCGGGGCGGTGGGGCACCGAGGACCTCCCCACGTGGGCGGTGCCGCTCGTGGTCTACCTCGCGGGACTCGGAGTGGTGTGGAGCCCTCTCGACGGGGTGTTCGGACAGGATGCTCGCCGGCTCGACGTCGCGGGGATCTTCCGCCGCGACGCGTGGCTGCGGCTGCTCGTGGGGTTGCTGCTGGGCATCGGCGCGATGTGGTGGTTCGCCATGTGGGACTTCACCGACAACGGCGTGGTGAGGGCGATCGTGACGCCGCTCGTCATCGCGGCGGGCGGGGCGTTGCTGCTGGCACCATGGTGGCTGCGGCTCATCCGGCAGGTCGGGATCGAGCGCGACGAGCGCATCCGCGAGCACGAGCGCGCTGAGATCGCCGCGCACCTGCACGATTCGGTGCTCCAGACGCTCACGCTGATCCGCGCCCGGGCGAGCGACCCCGACTCCGTCTCTCGGCTCGCGCGTGCGCAGGAACGGGATCTGCGCGCGTACCTGTACCAGGACCGCCCCAGCGTCGAGGAGTCTGTGGCGAGCGCGATCAAGGACGCCGTAGCTCAGGTCGAGGACGCTCACGGCGTCGCTATCGATACGGTGTGCGTGGGCGATGCGCCCACCGACGAGTGGCTGGGGGCCGCAGTGCAGGCAGCACGAGAGGCCATCACCAACGCCGCGCGTCACGGCCTGGAGCCCATCAGTGTCTACGCGGAGCTCACCGCCGACTCCTATGAGGTGTTCGTGCGCGATTCGGGGCCGGGGTTCGATCCCGGTGCCGTCCCGGAGGACAGACTGGGCATCCGCCAGTCGATCGTGGGCAGGGTGGCCCGCCACGGAGGCGGGGCCGAGGTGCGCAGCACGCCCGGCGGCAAGACAGAGGTGATGATCGTGATGCCAAGAGGAGATTCCCGATGAGCGTGACAGTGGTGATCGTGGACGACCATGACGTGATCCGTGTGGGGGTGCGTGAGTCTCTGGACCACGACATCCAGGTGGTGGGCGAGGCCCACGACGTGGACTCGGCCGTCGCGGAGGTCCTCGACGCACGACCCCAGGTGGTGATCCTCGACGTGCACCTGCCAGGTGGCCAGGGCGGCGGCGCGCTCGACGTGCTCGCGGATCTCAAGGGCCGCATCGACGGCACCCGGGTGCTGGCGCTGTCCGTGTCCGACTCTGCCGAGGACGTGGTGTCCGTCATCCGCGCCGGCGCGCGCGGCTACGTCACCAAGTCCATCTCCGGCCCGGACCTGTCCGACGCAGTCAGGCGCGTCGCGTCGGGCGACGCGGTGTTCTCACCTCGCCTTGCGGGGTTCGTGCTCGATGCCTTCGGCGCGGCGGGCGGCGAGGTGGCTCATGCAGATGAGGACCTCGACAAGCTCACCGCGCGCGAGCAGGAGGTGATGAGGCTGATCGCCCGCGGCTACACGTACCGCGAGGTGGGGGAGAAGCTGTTCATCTCGATCAAGACCGTCGAGACGCACGTGGGCAAGGTGCTCCACAAGCTGCAGCTGACCAACCGCCACGAACTCGCCCATTGGGCCGCCCAACGCCGCATCGTCTAAGGGCCTGCTGGGGTTCGGGCGTCGGGCCTGCTATGCTGGTGTCACTTGCAGGACCATCCCCGGTCCTCCTGCGTCGCAGATGGCTTCTCCTTCTCGCCGCAGCCGGTCCCACTTGTGGACACGGCAGCGTGGCTCGTAGAAAATCTCTTCGGCGAACGGACGCGCGACCCCGCGCGATTCGCCACCAACGCTGGTGCCGTGACTTTCACGGACCCGTCGCGCTGTCGCGCGGCAAGCACTGGCGCACTGCCCGAAAGGCACCCGCTTTGTCTGACACCACCTTCGCCACTCTTGGCGTGCCCACCAAAATCACGAATCTCCTCGACGCGGAGGGCAAGAAGAACGCCTTCCCCATCCAGGTCGACACCCTGCCCGACACTCTGTCGGGGCGCGACGTCCTGGGCCGCGGCCGCACCGGCTCCGGCAAGACCCTCGCCTTCGCGATCCCCATGGCTGCGCGCCTGGGAGAGAAGGGCGGACGGGCCCAGCCCAACCGGCCGCGTGGCCTTGTCCTCGCCCCGACTCGTGAGCTCGCGACGCAGATCGAAGCGGTCATCGCTCCGCTCGCGGCCGCATACGGCCTCACCACCACCACGATCTTCGGCGGCGTCAAGCAGCACCGCCAGGAGGTCGCGCTGCGCCGCGGCGCCGACATCGTGGTGGCCTGCCCCGGCCGCCTTGAGGACCTCATGAAGCAGGGTCATGTCAAGCTCGACTCGGTCGACATCACCGTTCTCGACGAGGCCGACCACATGGCGGACCTGGGCTTCCTGCCCGGTGTCACCCGCATCATGACGTCCACGCCCAGCAAGGGTCAGCGCATGCTGTTCTCTGCGACGCTCGACAACGGCGTGGACAAGCTCGTGCGCCGGTTCCTTTCCAACCCGGTCACCCACTCGGTGGACTCGGCCGAGTCGCCCGTCGCGGCCATGACCCACCACGTCTTCCACGTCGCCTCGGCCGATGCGAAGCGGGACGTCGTGCACGCACTCGCCTCCGGCACCGGCCGTCGCATCCTCTTCATGCGCACCAAGCACCACGCCAAGCGACTGGCCAAGCAGTTGTCCGATGCGGGTATTCCGGCGGTCGACCTGCACGGCAACCTGTCGCAGGCCAAGCGCGACAAGAACCTCGCGCACTTCTCCGAGGGCACGCACCGCGTGCTCGTTGCCACGGATGTCGCCGCCCGCGGCGTGCACGTGGACGGGGTCGAGCTCGTGGTGCACGTGGACCCGCCCACCGAGCACAAGGCATACCTGCACCGCTCGGGCCGCACCGCTCGGGCCGGCAGCGACGGCGACGTCGTCACCGTCGTGCTTCCGGAGCAGCGCCGCGACTCGCAGCAGCTCATGCGCCGTGCCAAGATCACCGCAGAGCCGCAGTCCGTCTCCGCGACGACCGATGCCGTGGTGAAGCTCGTGGGTGAGGTCGCCCCGTTCGTGAAGCCCACGGCGACGCCCATCCGCCAGCCTCAGGGCGCCCGCAGCCAGGGCACCCGCAGCCAAGGCGGACGCAGCCAGGGCGGACGCACCAGCGCGCCTGGCGGTGCCGCGCGCCGCTCCGGTGGCGGCGGTGGCGGCGGTCGCTCGCGCCGGTCCGGAACCCAGCGCGCGGGGTACAGCGCCTAGGTCAATCCACTGCGAGGCCGCATGTCGGGCATAGCCCGACATGCGGCTTTCGTCTGTGTTGTGTAGAAAGAGAACCATGAGCCTGCCCAAGGTGCAGCGCAGCGTCGCGCGACGGGTGCGGGATTCCCTCCCGCCAGTCGAGACCGCTGCCAGCGCGCGTCAGACCTACGGCGCGATGATGGAGCATCAGGTGGCACCCACGCTGCGCGAATGGGGCCTCGAGGGCGGCGACGGTCGCTTCGACTATCCCAGCCGCGTGTGGCACTTGCGACTGGCCTTCGTGCCCGCCGCTTGGAACACCGTCGGCCGATACCAGTTCGACGTCAACGTGGTGGCGGTGAGCCGGGTCCAGTGGGAGCAGTGGCGCGCGAGCGAGCCCGCCCTGCCCGATCAGCCCGACGCCGGCATGTACTACGCGCACGACTTCGTCCACGGCGGCGGGCTCATGGCTCGGCTGGGTGAGCTCCAGCGCGATGGACTCGATCGCCGATGGACGGTGCGTGCTGCAGTCGACCCGACCCCGGTCGCGGCCGAGCTCCTTGCCAGCATGAAGCGGCACGTGCTGCCGCAGTTCGCGGGCCGGGCCGAAGCGCGTCCGCTCACCGCCTGACCCCGCATCGGCCGCTCGCAGGGGAAGTACTTCACCTCTTGAAAACGATGCGGTTCGAAAGTAGTGTCTGCCCCACAGGAGCGCCCGACGGCGCACCCCGGGGGACGCAGGCCCAACATGGCGATGGCGAGACGGATGACGGCGAGCGCGAGCACGCGACACGACGAGTCCCAGTTACGGCTGCGCGCGCTGGCGTTCTGGGTCGGCCATCACCAAGCGACCGAGCCGGCCCCCCGCATCGGCCCCTCGCCCGAGCAGGACCGCGCGGCGCGCGACGCGATGCGGTCCCGCCGCATCGGCGAGCTCGTGCTCATGGTGCCGGAGCTCAAGCGCCTCGCCTGCGACCCTCGCGCCCCGGTGCGGGCGACGGCGGCGCGGTGCTTCGCGATCCTCGCGACGGCCGGCCGCGCACCGGCCGATCGAGAGGTGTGGCGGCTGCTGCTGGGGCTGGCGAAGTACGACGACGACGCGGACGTGAGGAGCGCGGCGGATACCGCCTTGGTGGCGCTCGAGCGTCACGGCGCGGTCGCCGCCCCCTGCCGGGGCTAACCCGGGCCTGCCCCGTCAGTCGGCGAGTGGCTCATAGAAGTCGCCGATCGCCGGGTCGGACTCCAGCGGTTCCTCCGAGGTCCACAGCGTGATCTCATACAGCCGGGGGGTCGAGGCGTCGACGTCTGTTCCGGCCTCCATCTCCGCGATCAACCCGTTGAGCGTCAGGCTGGTGCTCAGCACCACCACGCCGCCGTCGTTGTCCCACTGGGCCTGGCAGCCCACCGCGCTGACGTCGACATCCGAACTGCTCATGCACTCTGGCGCGCCGGAGGGCTCCGCGCCTGCGTGGTCCGAGAAGTCGTCGACCATGGCGGCGAAGCGGTCGTCGAGGCCCGTGCTCTCCTCGAAAGTCCAGCACACATCGGGCGACTCCTCCTCGCCGGCGCCCCACTCGTCCAGCAGGTCCCCGCACTCCACCTTGGTGACGTCCGACTGTGGTGGCGCCCATCCGTCAGTGTCGATGATGGGGGCCGATGAGCAGCCGACCAGCACCAACAGGAGCGCGGCCGTGCCGACGAATCGCATGACGGCACGATAGCGGTCGCGGGTGTCTTGCGCCCGGCCTCGCCAGTCGGTGCCACGCCCTAGACTCGTCGGGTCATGGATGCGCTCTTCGATATTGCCGACCGTTCTCACTCCCCCCTCGTGGAGGGGCTGAATCCTGCCCAGGCGGAGGCGGTGCTGCACGAAGGCGGCGCGCTGCTGATCTTCGCCGGCGCCGGCTCCGGCAAGACGCGCGTGCTGACGCACCGCATCGCCTACCTGCTCGAGGCCGGGCGCGCTCGCCCTCACGAGATCCTCGCGATCACGTTCACGAACAAGGCGGCGGGCGAGATGCGCGAGCGCGTCGCTGCGCTCGTGGGACCAGAGGCCCGCGGCATGTGGGTCGCGACCTTCCACAGCGCGTGTGTGCGGATCCTGCGTGCCGACTACGAGGCGGCTGGTCTCAAGTCCTCGTTCTCCATCTACGACTCCGCCGATTCCCAGAACCTCATGAAGCTCGTCATGAAGGAGCAGGACATCGACCCCAAGAAGTTCACAGCAAAGGCGCTGCTGAACCGCATCGGGACGTTCAAGGACGAGCTGATCGACCCGGCCACCGCGCTGGCCGCGACCGAGATGGCGAGCAAGTTCAGCATCGAGCACGCCGCGGGCCGCGCGTACGGCGAGTACCAGCGCCGCCTGGAGGCCGCGAACGCCGTCGACTTCGACGACATCATCGTCAAGACCGTGTACCTGCTGCAGCGCCACCCGGACATCGCGCAGCGCTACCGGGAGCGGTTCCGCCATGTGCTCGTCGACGAGTATCAGGACACCAACCACGCGCAGTACGTGCTGGTGCGCGAGCTCGTGGGCCGCGAGGACGACGGCGGAGTACCTCCCGGCGAGCTCACCGTGGTGGGTGACGCAGACCAGTCGATCTACGCCTTCCGAGGCGCGACGATCCGCAACATCCTGGAGTTCGAGAAGGACTACCCGAACGCGCACATCGTGCGACTCGAGCAGAACTATCGCTCGACGCAGAACATCCTCACCGCCGCCAACGCGGTGATCTCCAACAACCAGGGCCGGCCCCCCAAGAATCTGTGGACCGACGCCGGCGCGGGCGCGCGCATCCGCGCCTTCGCGGGGGACACCGAGCAGGAGGAGGCGAAGTACATCGCCGACGAGATCGCCCGGCTGATTCGCGAAGATGCCGTGGCGCCTGCCGATGTCGCGATCATGTACCGCGCCAACGCTCAGTCCCGTGCGATCGAGGGGCGCTTGGCCGCTGCCGACGTCCCGTACAAGATCGTGGGCGGCACCCGGTTCTACGACCGCAAGGAGGTCAAGGACGCCCTTGCGTACCTCTCCGCGGTCGTGAACGAGGACGACGACGTCGCGATGCGGCGCGCCATCAACACCCCCAAGCGTGGCATCGGCGACACCGCCGTCGAGGCCATCGACCGCCTGCGGCGCGAGCGCACCACGGCCGATGTGCCCGTCAGTTTTGGCGCTGCGCTGCGGTGGGCGGACGAGGCGGGTCTGCAGGCGCGGGCGGTGCGCGCGATCGGCAGCTTCGTGTCGCTCATGGACGACCTGCGCGCGCTCGCGGCGGACAACGGACCGGCTGGCGTCCTGGATGCGATCGCGGATCGCTCGGGGATGATCTCGGCGTATCGCGCATCGGAAGACCCTCAGGACGCGTCCCGCATCGAGAACATCATGGAGCTCGTGTCAGTGGGACGTGAGTTCTCGGAGGAGAACCCCGAGGGCACGCTTCCCGAGTTCCTCGAGAAGGTCGCGCTGGTGGCGGACGCGGACCAACTCCCGGACGTTGATGGCAGCGGGGGAGTGGTGACGCTGATGACGCTCCACACCGCCAAGGGACTCGAGTTCCCGGTGGTGTTCATCACTGGCATGGAGGACGGCACGTTCCCACACATGCGCTCGATCGAGTCCGGGTTGCCGAAGGACATGGAGGAGGAGCGCCGCCTGGCCTATGTGGGCCTCACTCGCGCCCGCGAGCGGCTGTATCTGACTCGCGCCGAGGTGCGCTCGAGCTGGGGCGCGCCGCAGTACTTCGGAGTGTCCCGCTTCGCGGACGAGATTCCCGCCGAGCTGATCGAGTGGTCGCGCTCCGAGCAGTCGATGGCGTCGCTGCGCGCGCGGACCGAGCGGCGCGGCTCCGGCGGGTGGTCGTCGATGGGCTATGGCGCATCGCAGGATCGCGAGGACGGCAACGCGTACTCGCGTGCAGGTGCCGTGCAGACACGCAGCATCCCGCCGAGCCCGCCCGGCGGCGCCTCCGACGTGGGCTTCGAGGTCGGCGACCGCGTCATCAGCGACAAGTTCGGCATGGGCAAGGTGGTGGGCACCGAGGGCAGCGGACGCAACGCGGTGGCGAAGGTCGACTTTGGCTCCGAGGGCGTGAAACGCCTGGTGCTGCGCTTCAACAAGCTCGACAAGCTCTAGCGGGCCGCCCGACGCAGGCACTACGGTTCCCTCACACGGGCGAGGGGGAATCATGAGGCGTTGGTGGTTGCTGGGCGGCGCGATCGCGCTAGTGGCGCTGATCGCGGCGCTGACGGTTCCTCTCCGATCCGATGGATCCGTCACCGCGGATGCCACCGAGGTCGCCTCCCAAGAGGGCGCCTGCGGCCAGCTCACATCACACGGCCGGTTGGAGGTGGATCGCACGGTTCCGCTGATCGACCTCGGCCTGCTCGTCCGTGTCAATGCTGCGCTGGTCAACCCCGGACTCGACAGCGGTGCCACCGATGGGTGCGAGGACGTCGACTATGTGGCCGGTGGTGTGGTGCTGTCCCACCCGCGGTGCGACAACGCGAACGAGATGTCTGAGAGCGAACGGACAATGTTCGAGCGCGCACGTGCCCGGTCGGGTGCGAGCCTTGTGCGGGTCTGCGACGGGGCCGCGATCGCCATGATGGTGCGGACTCTCGAAGGGGATCCCCTCGAGACGGGCACGTACTGGGGCCCCAGCGAGGAGCTCGGAGGACGCCTCGTCATGAACCCTGGGAAGTGGTGCCTGGACACCGAGTACTGGCTCGAGGTCCACGCGACCGATGGGGTCGAGGTCTTCGCCGAGGGCTTCAACCCCGAGCCGGTGGGAGCCGCTTGGTGCGTGGACTTGGACGCCGCCTGACGGGCGTCGCCAGTGTCGCTACGCTGACCGTGATGCCCCAACGGATGGAGAAGTCAGTGGAAGCCAAGACCTCGAAGGTGTCCATCGTCGGCGCGGGTGCGGTGGGCGCGACGCTCGCGTATGCCGGCCTGATGCGCGGATTCGCCCGGACCGTCGCCCTGTACGACATCAACAAGGCCAAGGTCGAGGCGGAAGCGCTGGACCTCGCGCAGGGCATTCAGTTCATGCCCGAGGCCACAGTGCTCGGCTCGGACGACGTCGGCGTGGTCGAGGGTTCCGACGTGGTGGTCGTCACGGCCGGTGCCAAGCAGCAGCCCGGACAGTCCCGCATGGACCTCGCGGGGGCGACGATCTCGCTCATGGACAAGGTGCTGCCTCCGCTCATGCGGGTGGCGCCCGACGCGATCTACATCCTCGTCACCAACCCTGTCGACGTCGTGACTCTCGCGGCGATCAAGAAGACGGGCATGGACCCTGCGCGCATGTTCGGCTCGGGAACGGCCCTGGACACGTCACGCCTGCGTCACCAGGTGGCGCAGGCATGCCACGTCGCGGTGGGCAACGTGCACGCCTACATCGCGGGTGAGCACGGCGATTCCGAGGTGGCGCTGTGGTCCTCCGCGACCGTCGGGGGCCAACCCCTCGGGCAGTGGCGCGACCGTGCCGGGAACATCGTCATGACCCCGGAGAGGCGCGAGCAGATCCATCACGATGTGATGCGCTCGGCCTACACGATCATCGAGGGCAAGGGTGCGACCAACTACGCCATAGGGGTCGCTGGGGCCCGCATCGTCGAGGCGGTGCTCGGTGACCAGCGCCGGATCATGCCGGTGTCGACCCTCATCGACTACCCGGGTGTGGGCGAGGTGTGCATGTCGCTCCCCGCGGTCATCGGCCGTCACGGCATCGAGCACCATGCCGACACCCCCATGGACGAATCGGAGCGGGTGGCGCTGGAGGCCTCGGCGCGCTCGATTCGCGACACCGCGGAGCGGTTCGGCGCGATCTGACACGCGCTAGGGCGCGCGGGAGGTGTGGACCACGACGGGCGTGCCCACGCCCACGCCCTCGGCGCGGGCGATCTCGGTGATGGTGTCGTTCGTGAGCCTCACGCACCCGTTGGAGACGGCCTGTCCCAGCAGGCCGGGCTCGTTGGTGCCATGCACCGCGATCTGCGGTGGCCCGCCATCGAACTCTTCGAGGGTCTCCGACCATCCGTTGAGCCCCAGCGCGTACGCGCCGTAGACACCGGTGGGGTTGGCGGTGAAATCGAGCGCATCGGTGACCCAGAAGACGCCGAGCGGAGTCGGCGAGGCGTCCTGACCGATCACCGCCTCGGCGATCACTGATGACTCACCGGCGACCGTGAGCTCGACCTCGCGCTCCGCCAGGTAGACGTCGATGCGTGCATCGCTAGAGGTGACCGACGCATCGGCCGCTCGTACCCAGGCCGTGCGATGGTTCGGTGTGCCGGGCAACTCGACCTGGATCCACTCCTCGCCGGCGACGACCTCGCGGTCGAAGCCGAGCAGGGTGGTCGGGGATCCGAGCGGCGTCCACGGACCCAGCTCGTCGGACGGGGTGGCGGCGCCTGCGGCGTCGTACAGCGCGATGCCCTCGGAGGGCGCCGTGACCACGATCTCGCCCGGTGTGACCTCGGTGCCGGCAGACGGGCTGGGCGTCGGGGTGGCCGACTCAGCGGCGGCTGAGCTTGCCGGGGACGATGCCGGAGGGCCCGAGGCCTGTGGGTCGCCTCCGCCGCTGAGTGCATACGTGGCGGCGACACCGGCGACGACGAGCGACCCGACGGCGGCGGCCCACTGCCAGCGGCGGGCGCGGCGCGAAGGACCGGTGCCGATGTGGCGCGGGCTGGCAGCCGGTTGCGGCGGTGCGGAGTCGGGAGCGGGCACGGACACCAGGGTAGGGGCCGCGGCCGCGCCCGTCGCCGCGCCGTTGTCGGCATCCAAGGCCCGCGGCGGGCACCATGGGGCCATGGCCCTCATCCGCAGTTACTTCGCGCTCACGTGGCGGGCTCGCACGTGGCGAGAGATCACGTACCTGCTGCTGGGCCTGCCCGTGGCGATCGTGTGGTTCACCTACACCGTCACCATGTACCTGGCCAGCGTCGCGCTTGCGGTCATCTGGATCGGCGTGGCGATCGCCGCCGTGGTGCAGTGGACGCTGCGACCCATCGGCGACTTCGAAAGGGCGACTGCGAACTCCCTGCTCGGTGCGGACATCGCCGAGCCGCCGCCGCGCCTGTACCGCTTGCGGGAGCCCGGCAAGGCGCCCACCCTGACCGGCGCTGGGAACTGGGGCTTCGCGCTGCTTCACGATTCACAGGGGTGGCGCACTCTCGCGTGGCTCATGATGCGCATCGTGCTCGGTCCCGTCGGATTCGTCCTCGCACTTTCTGCGATCGTGGTGCCCGCTACCCTCGTGGCCGCGTGGCTGACCGCCGCCGCGTACTCGCTCGGCATGGTGGCCGGTCCGGGCTCCGAGGACCCCTCGGGACGCGCCGTGGTCGACACGGCGGCCTTCTGGCTGCTGGCCGGGACCCCCGTGGTGGCGCTTGCGGTCCCGATGTTCGCCTGGGCGTCACATCACTACGCGAGCCTCGTCGCCGTGCTGGCCCGGGCGGTGCTCGGCCCCAGCCTGAGCGAGCGCATGGCCGCGGCCACCGAACGAGCCGAGCTCGCCGAGACCCAGGTGCGGGTCGACCAGGAGCTCCACGACAGCATCGGCCACATGATCACCATGAACATTGTGCAGGCGGGAGCGGGAGCACACGTCTTCGAGACCGATCCCGTCTTCGCACGGCAGGCGCTGCGCAACATCGAGGAGCGGGGCCGCGCGGCGATGGGCGAGTTGGACCGGATCATCGCTGCGATCAGCGGGAACCAGGCCGAGTCGCGCGCGCCGGTGCCGACTCTGGAAGACGTGCCGAGACTCGTCGAGCAGGCTCGCGGAGCCGGACTGACCGTGGACCTGCGCCTGGACGCCCAGCCCGTGTCGGCAGCGCTGTCCCGTGCCGCGTACGCGATCGTGCGCGAGGGGGTCACGAACGCGGCCAAGCACGCGCCCGGAGCGGCCATCCACCTTCACGTGGCGACCCTGCCGGATGCTCTGGCAGTGTCGGTGCGCAACGGGCCCGGAGCGGCGGGTGCGGCACCGCTCGCGGCGCTGCGACCGCCGAGCTCCGCGATGGGACGCGGGATCGCGGGCATCCGCGACCGGGCAGCTCTCGTGGGTGGCGCTAGCCTGATCGGCCCCTCCGAGGACGGCGGCTACGAGGTGATGGTGCTGCTGCCGCTCGGGATAGCGCTCGCCGCGCCTGAGGACGCCGTGGACGGCAGCGAGGCGTGCTGCCGGTGGTCGAGGGTGCGTGCCAGGGTGGGCGCATGAAGATCCTGATCGTCGACGACGACCCGCTCGTGCGCATGGGCCTGGGGGCCGTGCTCAGGTCCGAGCCCGGTTGGGAGGTCGTGGGCGAGGCGGCGAACGGATCGGAGGCTGTCGATGAGGTGCGGCGCGCTGCCCCAGACGTGGTGCTGATGGACGTGCGCATGCCCGGCATGGACGGTCTCGAGGCCACCCGGCTCATCGTGGAGTCTGGAGCGTCCGCCAAGGTACTGGTGCTCACGACGTTCGACGTCGACGACTACGTCTTCGAGGCCATGAGGGCGGGTGCTGCGGGATTCGTGCTCAAGCGAGTCCCCCCTGCAGAGCTGATCGAGGCAGTGCGCGTGGTGGCGGCGGGGGAGTCATTGGTCTTTCCCTCCTCGACCCGCGCGCTGATCGAGAAGTTCGCCCACTCGGCGGACGGCGAGCTGCCGGAGCTGTCAGACCGCGAGCAGGACGTGCTGCGGGAGCTGGCCCGAGGCCTGTCGAACTCCGAGATCGCCGCGCGGCTGTTCGTCTCGGCGGAGACAGTGAAGTCCCATGTCGCCGCGATCCTCACCAAACTGGGCGTGCGGGATCGCACTCAAGCAGTGATCGCGGCCTACGAGGCAGGCTTCGTGCGCCGCGGAGACGCCTACGGCGGGGAGTGACTCGCGGGGAGTGACTCGCGGAGAGTGACCCGCGGGGAGTGACCCCGGGTGGGACGTCGGCGGGAAGGTCGCGTGTCCGCTGTCAGCCCGTGAACGTGGCCTGAAGAGCCAGCGCGACCGGATCGACGATGAGACCGTTGGCCTCGCCGTCCTCGTCGAGCTCGCCACCGTCGGTGAGGGTGTAGGTCACGGTGGTGCCGTCGTCGCTCAAGGCCGCGCCGTTGACCTCGCTCCATGCGCCGTCCGTGGACTTCAGCAGAGTCGTGAATGGCCGCGGCGCGGTGAGCGTGACGGTCACTGAGTCGCCGGGCTCGGGCACTGCGACCGTGAATCCGGCGGCACCGTAAGGCAGGGCGGTGTCGGGCGGCGGCGGGACGTCCAGGTCACCCGTGGGGATCGCCACGATGTCGGTGACCGCGAGGGCGGGGCCCGCCGTCCCGTGAAGAGTTCCCCCATCGGTGGGGATCTGGAATTCGATGAGCGACGCTGGGGTCGACGCGTCGGTCTCGAGCTCCACGGCCCCGATGTCCTTGGCCGCGCCCTGCGGCCGGGTCACGCCGCGCTGGTCGACCAACGCGGCGGTGACGCCGGCCGGCACCGCGTCCACCACCGGGCTGTCGGCCGCAGGCAATACCGTCGGCGTCGGCCCACCGTTGTCTAGGGCCTCACCCAGCTCGAGGACGAGCCCCTCGCCGACGTCGCCCTGGCCGGACCAGCCTGCGGTGCAGGTCCCGTCCTGATCGAAGTTGGCGGCCGTGTCGAGCTCGCCGGCGATGTCGCAGGCAGGCACTTCGCCGGCGGGCACCCACAGGCTGGCCGTCAGCGTGGTGCTCGCGGCGTCGCGCACGCCCAGATGGGTGGCGTCTCCCGCGGAACTGTTGGCGACGAACGTCGCGTGGGTCACGCCGACGGTGCCCGCTCCGTCGACAGCCACGGCGGGCGCGGCGGCATCCGAAGCGTTATTGACGATTGTCGAGTTGGCGACGGAGACGTCCTGACCGTCGGCCATCACCGCGATCGCCCCCGGCCCCTCCTCGGAGGTGTTGTCCATGAAGGTGGAGCCGGTGACCTCAGTGGCGCCCTCGAACCAGACGGCGCCGCCGGCGGAGACGGCCGCGTTGCCGGCCAGCAGGCTGTCGGTGATCGTCAGCGACGTCCCGTCGTTATCGGCACCCACGCTGAAGGCGATCGCGCCGCCGATTCCCTCGCTGGCGTTGCCGGTGAACTCGCTGGTGGAGATCGTCACCTTGCCGTCGACCGCCAGAGCGCCGCCCTCGATGTAGCCCTCGGACGCGCTCAGCGTCGTCGCGACGTTGTCGCGGAACGTGGAGTCGGAGATCACTGCGGACGTCCCGAAGGATGCGACCGCGCCGCCGGTCTCCGCGACGTTGTCGGAGAACGACGAGTCGGATACGTCGGTATTGCCGAAGGAGAAAATCGCGGCGCCGGCCACCGCCTCGTTCCCGGTGAAGACCGAGCCGGAGGCAGTGATGGTCGGCGGTCCCTGCGGGTCGTCCTGGCCCGGACCAGGAGACACGAGTACGGGCCAGTTGCTCACGGCACCCCCCAGCGCACCCGAGTTGTCTTGGAACAGGGAGTCCGAGATGACGATGTCCCCGAGCGCGGCGACGGCCGCGCCGGCCGGGAACCCGCCCTGGCCGCCCGGCGTGGCGAGTAAGCCGTTGCCCACCACGTCGACGTCGACGAGGTGCAGCGTCCCGTAGGACGTGTGGGCGATCGTGCCTGCGCCGGAGAAGTCGGTGATCGTGAGGTTGCGCACGGTGATGTCGGGGTCGGTTCCTGACGGCGCGGGGATGACCTCGTCGAGCGGTGCGTCCTGAAGCACCGGGCCGGAGACGCCCGTGCTTACCTCGAGGAACGTGGCCGCTCCATCGGGCGCATCGCCGCTGTCCCGACCAGGTCCGGTGATGGTGATGCCCTCGCCCTCACCTTCGACAGTGAGCGGCTGGCTGCCGACGTACCGGTTCAGCGCGGTCACCGGCACGGTGAAGCTGTCGGTAAGTGTGATGGTCTGCGTGCCCTCGATCGCCTGGGACGCGCAGCCCAGCTCCGCTTCGTAGTCCGCGGCGTCGGCCGCGAGGCCGTCGCAGTCGACGGCGGCCAATGCGGGGGAGACGACGAGCGCTGCGACGAGCAGCCCGAGCCCCGCCACGGATAGCACTGGGGTCGCGCGGTGCGACATCGGGAATCGGGTCATCGGCATGGGCCCTCACCTTGAATGATGTGTCGTACCTCGTACGGCGGGAACGCTACCAGAACGCGTCACGTCCGACGAGGGTCGTTTTCGGGCTCCGTCGCCGGCCTCACCAGGCGGGAGACGTTACGGGCTGGACACACGCGGCCGTTAGGCTGGGCACCACCGAACCACCGCGCGCGTTGTGCGCGCGCCCATCGCGAAAGCAAGGACGCACATGGACCTGTACGAGTACCAGGCGCGCGACATGTTCGAGAAGCACGGTGTGCCCGTGCTGCCCGGCATCGTCGCCGAGACCCCCGCGGAGGCCAAGGCCGCCGCCGAGAAGCTGGGCGGCGGCACCGTCGTCGTCAAGGCTCAGGTCAAGATCGGTGGCCGTGGCAAGGCTGGCGGCGTCAAGCTCGCCCACTCGCCCGACGAGGCCGAGGTGGCTGCCGAGTCGATTCTGGGGCTGGACATCAAGGGTCACACCGTTCACCGCGTGATGGTCGCGGCCGGGGCCAAGATCGCCGAGGAGTTCTACTTCTCCGTGCTGCTGGACCGCTCCGAGCGCCGCTACCTCGCGATGTGCTCCGTGGAGGGCGGCGTGGAGATCGAGGTCCTCGCGGTCGAGCGCCCCGAGGCACTCGCCCGGGTCGCAGTGGACCCGCTGGTCGGGATCGACGCCGCGAAGGCCCAGGAGATCGTGGACACCGCCGGCTTTCCTGAGAACCTCAAGGAGCCCGTCGCATCGGCGATCCAGAAGCTGTGGACCGTGTACGCCGAGGAGGACGCGACCCTCGTCGAGGTCAACCCGCTGGTGCTCACCGAGGACGGCGACATCGTCGCGCTCGACGGCAAGGTGACCCTCGACGAGAACGCGGGATTCCGCCACGAGGACCACGACGCCCTCGAGGACAAGGACGCAGCCGACCCGCTCGAGGCGAAGGCCAAGGCGCTGAACCTCAACTACGTGAAGCTCGACGGCTCGGTCGGGATCATCGGCAACGGTGCGGGCCTCGTGATGTCGACCCTCGACGTGGTCGCCTACGCGGGCCAGCAGCACGGCGGCGTCAAGCCCGCGAACTTCCTGGACATCGGCGGCGGCGCCTCGGCGGCCGTCATGGCGAATGGCCTCGACGTGATCCTGAACGACCCCCAGGTGAAGAGCGTCTTCGTCAACGTGTTCGGCGGCATCACCAGTTGCATCGAGGTCGCTAACGGCATCGTGGGCGCCCTCGACCAGCTGGGCGACACCGCCACCAAGCCACTCGTGGTGCGGCTCGACGGCAACTCGGTCGACGAGGGCCGCGAGATCCTCGCCGCTGCGAACCACCCGCTCGTGACCATCGCCCCCACCATGGACGGAGCCGCGGCCAAGGCCGCCGAGCTCGCCAACGCGTAAAGGACTGAGCATGTCGATCTTCATCAACTCTGACTCCAAGGTCATCGTCCAGGGCATGACCGGCTCCGAGGGTTCCAAGCACACGGCGCGCATGCTGGCTTCCGGCACGCAGATCGTCGGGGGTGTCAACCCGCGCAAGGCCGGCACCACAGTCGACTTCGAGATCGAGGGCGACTCGCGCTCGATCCCGGTGTTCGGCTCGGTGGCCGATGCGATCGCTGAGACGGGCGCGGACGTCACCGTCCTGTTTGTCCCGCCCGCGTTCACCAAGAGTGCGGTCGTCGAGGCAGTTGACGCCGGCATCCGTCTCGCCGTCATCATCACCGAGGGCGTGCCGGTCGCCGACACCGCCGAGTTCTTCGCCTATGCGCAGTCCAAGGGCACACAGCTCATTGGGCCCAACTGCCCCGGGCTCATCACTCCCGGCCAGTCCAACGTGGGCATCACCCCCTCCAACATCACCGGCTCCGGTCGCGTGGGACTCGTGTCGAAGTCCGGCACGCTGACCTATCAGATGATGTTCGAGTTGCGGGATCTGGGCTTCTCGACCTGCGTGGGAATCGGCGGCGACCCCATCGTCGGCACCACCCACATCGACTGCCTCGAAGCATTCGAGAACGACCCGGACACGGACGCGATCGTCATGATCGGCGAGATCGGCGGCGACGCGGAAGAGCGCGCGGCGGACTACATCAAGAGCCACGTCACCAAGCCGGTCGTGGGTTACGTCGCGGGCTTCGAGGCCCCCGAGGGCAAGACTATGGGCCACGCCGGCGCGATCGTCTCCGGCTCGGCCGGCACGGCGCAGGCCAAGAAGGAGGCCCTCGAGGCCGCGGGCGTGAAGGTAGGTAAGACGCCTACCGAGACCGCTGAGCTCATGAGGCAGATCCTGACGGCCTCGTAAGGCGTAAGGCTTGGCCGAACGGCCCGGGCGGCCATCCATGTGATGGCGGCCCGGGCCGTTGGCGTGTCCACGCCCGCGCGGAGTGTTGGCTTGCAGCGGCGTGCCCTGGAGGGACATGAGTGTCGCCAGACGCGGACTTCTTGCACTCATGTCCCTCCAGCGCGCGCGGGGAGGTCACGCAGCGCGCGCGGGGAGGTCACGCAGCGCGCGCGGGGAGGTCACGCAGCGCGCGCGGGGAGGTCACGCAGCGCACGCGGGAAGGTCACGCAGCGCGCCGTGCTCGCGGGATTCCGCGAGCCGGTCCGGGGTTTCGCCGTGGCGCCGGGCGACCATTGACACATGTCGACCCGTTCCCTCGCCACAGATCTGCGCGTCCTCGCGGGCCGCGCGGTGGCGGCAGTGCGCGCCGCACCCGCGTGGCTCGGGGGGATACTCACGGGCCTCCAGGGTCTGGCGTTGTCGTACCTCGCGCTGCTCGCCCCCAGCCTCGCGGTGGCGGCCTCCGCGCCCTCCGACGGCGTGGGCGGGGCCGAATGGAGCGGTGCGACCTCAGTGGCGACGGGTCTGTGGCTGCTCGGTCACGGGGTGCCCGTCCACGTGGGAGACGCGGTCGTGGGCCTGGTCCCGTTGGGGCTGACGCTCTTGTGCGGAGCGATCCTGGCGGCCCTCGCGCGCCGGTTCGCGGCACGTACGTGGGGAAGTTGGGCGCTCGCGGTCGCGACCTACGCCGCCGGGGTGGGGACCATCGCGTCCCTCGTCGACGGTTCGCAGCGCACCCACGTCGTGGGGGCGACGGTCGTGGCCGTCGTCGTCGCGGCGGTCGGCACCGCCGTGGGCATTTGGAGGGCTCACGGCGTGCAGCTGGCGTGGCTCGCACGGGTGCCCGTCTGGGCCCGGGCGGGTGCGCGGCGCGGGGCGGGGTCGGCTCTCGTGATGATCATGCTGGCTGCGGTGACCGGGGCGGTCTGGGGCGTCGCCGGCAGGCACGCGATCGGCGATGTCGCCACGAGCCTCGACCTTGACCTGGTGAGCGCGGTGGTGCTCGCGATCGCCCAACTCGCGTACGTGCCGACCATGATCGTGTGGATGGTGGCGTGGCTCGCGGGCCCGGGCTTCGCGGTGGGGCTCGACACCGCGTACTCCCCGAGCGTCATCAGCGTGGACGTGCTGCCCGCCTTCCCCGTGCTCGGGGCGCTGCCCTCCACGGCGGGCGGGTTGCTGGTGTGGGCGCCGGTGCTGCTGGCGCTCGCGGCACTGCTCGCGCGCCTGACGGTGCGACGGCCGGCGCTGTCGTGGCGACAGGATGCGGCGGCCGATGCGGTCGCGGCTGGCCTCGTGTGCGCGGCAGCCGCGGTCGCCTTCGCGGCGACGAGCGGCGCGGCCGGACCCGCGCGGCTCGAGACGGTGGGGCCCGACGTCGTCGTGGCGACCGCGGCCGTAGCCGCACTCACCATTGCGGGCCTGGTGACGGGGACGCTCGCGCTGCGCGTGCCCTCAGCGTTGCTGGAGCGGCGCGCCCGCGGGCGACAGCGGTCGCGCCGGGAGGCGACTACGGTCGCGTGATGCCCACGCGGTCGAACGCGTCCTGGACGGTCTGCTCGACGCCCTCCTCGTACTCCCGGTCGCATGCGCTCTCCGCAGCCTGAGTGAGGGCGCGCGCCATGCAGTCCTGGCGCTCCTGCACTGGCTCCCGGAACAGGACCAGCGTCAGTCCCATGAAGGCTGCGAAGCCGCACAGGACCACTCCCGAGCTCATCGCCCACCGGAAGGTGGTGATCTCAGACGTCGCCCGCGACCGGTAGAGCGCGCGGAGGCCGAAGAACGCGGCAGCGATGCTGGTGCCGATCACGCCGAAGGCGATCGGGATCGACATCATGTACAGCAGCACGGTTGCGGCGAGCAGCGCCATGAACACCCCACTGTCCCGCCGTGCCCCCGGGGGCAGGCGGCTCTCGCGGGTCTGGTCCTCGGCCACGGCGGTCCTCCTGATGGTTGTGCCCTAAGCATGCCGATAGGCTCGGCCCGTGACAAACCCGCCCACTCCCGCGCGCCTGGTCGTGCTGATCTCCGGGGCCGGGTCCACCATGAGCGCGGTCCTCGACGCACAGCAAGACGCGTCGTACGGCGCTCGCGTGGTGGCCGTGATCTCGGACCGCGCAGACGCGGCGGGTCTGGTGGCCGCAGCCGAGTGGGGCGTTCCCACCTCGGTGGTGGCCCTCGCGGACTTCCCGGATCGGGAGGCCTGGGACCGCGCACTCGCCGACGAGGTGGCGCGGCACGAGCCTGACCTGGTGCTGCTGGCAGGATTCATGAGACTCATCGGGGCCCCGAGCCTCGCCCGGTTCGGCGGACGCATCGTCAACACCCATCCTGCGCTGCTGCCCTCCTACCCGGGCGCGCACGGGGTGCGCGACGCGCTCGTCGGCGGCGCGAAGGTCACCGGCTGCACCGTCATGCTGGTCGACGAGGGCGTGGACACCGGGCCGATCATCGCGCAGGCGGCGGTCGAGGTCTGGGATGATGACACCGAATCGACCCTCCACGAGCGCATCAAGAACGTCGAGCGCGGCCTCGTCACCGTCACGGTGGGGCGGATGGCACGCGAGGGATGGACCGTCGAGGGACGACGGGTGACTGTAGGCACTGCAACATTGAAAGACACGAAGGGCGACGCATGAGCGACCAGCAGCCGGTACGGCGGGCACTGATCTCCGTCTACGACAAGACGGGCATCGAGGACTTTGCCAGGGGCCTGGTCGATGCGGGGGTCGAGATCGTCTCCACCGGTTCCACCGCGACGCGGATCGCCGATGCGGGCGTCGCGGTCACGCGCGTCGAGGACCTCACCGGCTTTCCCGAGTGCCTCGACGGGCGCGTGAAGACCCTGCACCCTCGGGTCCACGCCGGCATCCTCGCCGACCGCCGCCTCGAGACTCACCGAGCGCAGCTCGAGGAGCTCGACATTGAGCCCTTCGACCTCGTCGCGGTGAACCTCTACCCGTTCGCCGCGACCGTCGCATCGGGCGCGAGCCAGGACGCCACGATCGAGCAGATCGACATCGGCGGGCCATCGATGGTGCGCGCGGCCGCCAAGAACCATGCCTCCGTGGCGGTGCTCGTGGATCCTGCGGGCTACGACTCCGCTCTGGAGTCGGTGCGCGGCGGTGGCTTCACCCTCGCCGCGCGACAGTCGCTCGCGGCCGCCGCGTTCCGACACACGGCGGACTACGACATCCACGTCGCCTCCTGGATGACCACCGAGGTCGTGGGCGACGAGGAGACTGACCTGCCCGTGTGGACGGCCGCCTCCTTCGAGCGCCTGAGCACGCTGCGCTACGGCGAGAATCCGCACCAGGGAGCGGCGGTGTACAGCGACCGAACCGCGCGGGGGACGGGCCTGGCGAACGCCCGCCAGCTCCACGGCAAGGAGATGTCGTACAACAACTACGTCGACGCCGACGCTGCGCTGCGTGCGGCCTGGGACCAGGACCGCCCCGCCGTCGCGATCATCAAGCACGCCAACCCGTGCGGTATCGCCGTGGGTGAGGACATCGCGCAAGCTCACGCCAGCGCACTCAAGACCGACCCCGTCTCCGCCTTCGGTGGCGTGATCGCCTCGAACCGCCCCATTACCGTCGCGGCGGCCGAGCAGATCTCACAGGTGTTCACAGAGGTCGTGGCCGCGCCTGCCTACGAGGACGGGGCCCTCGAGGTGCTGCAGGCCAAGAAGAACCTGCGCGTGCTTGAAGTGGATCACAGCGGCTTCGACCAGGAATGGCGCCGCATCAGCGGGGGGCTGCTCGTCCAGTGGGCGGACCACTTCACGACGGGAGACGCACCCCACAAGTGGACGCTGGCGGCAGGTCCCGCCGTGGACGAGGCCACCTTGGCGGACCTCGAGTTCGCGTGGATCGCGTGCCGCTCGGTCAAGTCGAACGCCATCCTGCTCGCCACCGACGGCGCCGCCGTGGGCATCGGCATGGGGCAGGTCAACCGGGTCGACTCGTGCCGGCTTGCCGTGGAGCGTGCGGGGGCCGAGCGTGCTCGCGGCTCGGTCGCGGCCTCCGACGCCTTCTTCCCCTTCGCCGACGGACTGCAGGTCTTGGCCGATGCTGGCGTGCGGGCTGTCGTCTCGCCCGGCGGTTCGATGCGGGACGGCGAGGTCATCGACGCCGCTCACGAGGCCGGGATCACGCTCTATCACACCGGCACCCGGCACTTCTTTCACTGATGCCGGGCACCGAGCTCGCCTCCAGCCGGACGGCCCGTGTCGCGCTCGTCGCGGCGGTCGTCGTCGTCGGCGTGGGGGCGCTCATCGATGTCCAGGCGGGTGTGCTGATGCTCGCTGTGCTCGCTCTCGTGGGGGCCGTCACCCGGCTCACGCTGCGGGCCGGACGCTCGTTTTCGGTGAGGCGCCGCTACGTGGACGTGATGGTGCTCGTGGCCTTCGCGATGGCGCTCGTGTTCCTGGGGCTCACGACGCCGCTGGGATAGCCGCACCGCTGCGCCAGCCTCGCTGCAGCGCTGCCATCGGAGCCGGCGGGCGAACCCGGCGACCGCATCGGGCAGACGAACGGCCCGGCCGCGCCGTGCGCGACCGGGCCGTGAAGAGTGACCGCTGTCAGTCCTCGATGACGTGGATCTCTTCGACCCTCTCGATGATGATGAGGTCCTCCTCGGGGCCGAACGCGCGGAACAGGAGTCCGGCGATCGCGGCTCCCGCGAGTGGAGCCACCCAGAAGACCCACAGCTGCTGCAGCGCCCAGGCGTCCGCGAACAGCGCGGCTCCGGTGGCTCGGGCAGGGTTCAGGGCACCGTTGGTGAACGGAATGGCGAGCATCACCAGCAGGCCGAAGGTGAGTCCGATCGAGAACGGGGCGGCGCCCGCACTCGCGCCCGAGCGCAGTGACGTGACCGCCAGCACGACCGCGACGAGCAGGGCCGCGATGATGACCTCCACGACGAGGCCGGCGACGAGTCCGAAGCCGATCGGCGAGTTCTCGCCGTAGCCGTTCGCGGCCGTGCTCATGAACTCTCGTCCATTGGCGATCTCGGGGTGCGAGGAGCTGAGGGCGACCAGCACCGCGCCTGCCGCGATCCCGCCGACGATCTGGGCGATCACGTACGAGACCACGTCGCGGCCCGGGAAGCGGCCGCTGATCCACATGCCCACGGTGACCGCGGGGTTGATGTGGGCACCCGAGACGCCGCCGAACACGACCATGGCAATGACGACGGCGACCGCGAAGCCGAGGGCGATTCCGAGCGGGCCCCAGCCCAGCGCATTGGCGAACAGTGCGGCGCCGACACCGAGGAAGACCAGGATGAAGGTGCCCGCGGCCTCGGCGAGCATGCGGGTCACGAGTCCCGCGCCCGCCGGCTCCTCCAGCCAGGAATCGTCCTCGAGCTCCTGCTCGAACTGGTGGTCGACGGGCTCTGCCGCCGCGTCGGCCGTGGGGTCGGGGCTGCCCGGGCGCGATTCTGGATCTGTCATGTCTTGTCCTCCGTCGATAGGGGCTGGCTTGTGCGTCCAAGCGCATCCTGGCACGAGGGCGGCGCGGAGCGATACCGGCGGGCCGTGAGAACCCCATGTACTAGCCTGGAGAGCAGATACCCCACTCCCAAGAACCCGTGAGGCACACGTATGACGAAGATCAAGGTCGAAGGCAAGGTCGTCGAGCTCGATGGCGACGAGATGACGCGGATCATCTGGCAGTTCATCAAGGACCGGCTGATTCACCCCTACCTCGACGTCGACCTCGAGTACTACGATCTCGGCATCGAGTCACGCGACGCGACCGACGATCAGATCACCATCGACGCGGCCAACGCCATCAAGAAGCACGGCGTGGGCGTCAAGTGCGCGACCATCACGCCCGACGAGGCCCGCGTCGAGGAGTTCGGCCTCAAGAAGATGTGGGTCAGCCCCAACGGCACCATCCGCAACATCCTCGGTGGCGTCGTGTTCCGCGAGCCCATCATCATCTCGAACATCCCCCGCCTGGTGCCCGGCTGGACCAAGCCGATCATCATCGGCCGCCACGCGCACGGCGACCAGTACAAGGCCACCAACTTCAAGGTCCCCGGCGCCGGTACCGCGATGATCACCTTCACGCCCGACGACGGCTCGGAGCCCATCGAGCACCAGATCGTGAAGATGCCCGAGGGTGGCGGCGTGCTCATGGGCATGTACAACTTCAACAAGTCCATCGAGGACTTCGCCCGCGCCTCGTTCGCCTACGGACTGCAGCGGAACTACCCGGTCTACATGTCGACCAAGAACACGATCCTCAAGCAGTACGACGGCGCGTTCAAGGACATCTTCCAGGACGTGTTCGAGCGCGAGTTCAAGGCCGACTTCGAGAAGGCCGGACTCACCTACGAGCACCGCCTGATCGACGACATGGTGGCTGCTGCCATGAAGTGGGAGGGCGGCTACGTCTGGGCCTGCAAGAACTACGACGGCGACGTCCAGTCGGACACCGTGGCACAGGGGTTCGGGTCGCTGGGCCTGATGACGTCCGTGCTGATGACGCCCGACGGCAAGACGGTGGAGGCGGAGGCCGCGCACGGCACCGTGACCCGCCACTTCCGCCAGCACCAGGCCGGCAAGCCCACCTCCACCAACCCCATCGCCTCGATCTTCGCGTGGACCGGGGGCCTGCGGCACCGCGGCAAGCTCGACGGCACGCCCGAGGTCACTGGCTTCGCCGAGGCGCTCGAGGACGTCATCGTGAAGTCGGTCGAGTCCGGCGCCATGACCAAGGACCTCGCTGCGCTCGTCGGCCCCGACCAGGGGTGGCAGACCACCGAGGAGTTCCTCGCGACCCTCGACCAGAACCTTGCGGCCCGCCTCAAGTAGGCACCGCACCTCTTCACCCCAAGGAGTCACACCGAAGTGAGCACCACACCCGTCACCGTCACCATCACCGGCGCCGCCGGCCAGATCGGCTACGCCCTGCTGTTCCGCATCGCTTCGGGCCAGCTGCTCGGCGCGGACGTGCCCGTCAAGCTGAACCTGCTTGAGATCCCCCAGGGGATGAAGGCTGCCGAGGGCACGGCGATGGAGCTCGACGACTGCGCGTTCCCGCTGCTCGCTGGCGTGGACATCTTCGACGACCCGACGGCGGCGTTCGACGGCGTGAACGTGGGCCTGCTGGTGGGCGCTCGTCCCCGCGGCCCGGGCATGGAGCGCGGCGACCTGCTCGCGGCCAACGGAGGCATCTTCGGTCCGCAGGGGAGCGCGATCAACGCAGGGGCCGCAGACGATGTTCGCGTGCTCGTGGTGGGCAACCCCGCCAACACCAACGCCCTCATCGCATCCGCTCACGCTCCGGACGTCCCGGCTGATCGCTTCAACGCGATGATGCGCCTGGATCACAACCGTGCGCTTGCGCAACTCGCCGCCAAGACCGGTACGCCCGTCAGCGAGATTCGCAAGGTCGCCATCTGGGGCAACCATTCGGCCAAGCAGTACCCCGACATCGCGCACGCCACGATCGGCGGCCGTCCTGCGGCCGAGGTCGTGAGCGACGATGCATGGGTCGCCGACGAGTTCGTGCCCACCGTCGCCAAGCGCGGAGCCGCCATCATTGAGGCCCGCGGCGCATCATCCGCCGCGTCCGCCGCGAATGCGACGATCGAGCACGTGCACGACTGGGTCAACGGCACGCCCGAGGGTGACTGGACCTCGGTCGCGCTCCCGTCCGACGGGTCGTATGGGGTCCCGGAAGGTCTCGTCTCGTCCTTCCCGGCTGTGGCCAAGGATGGCGCGTGGGAGGTCGTCCAGGGTCTGGACATCGCGCCCGGTGCTCGCGAGAAGATCGATGCCTCGGTCGCGGAGCTCGTGCAGGAGCGCGATACCGTGCGAGAGCTCGGCCTGCTGTAGGCACCGGTGCCGGTTCCCGGCGGAGGCTCGCGATGGCAGTCAGCGGGGCGGTGAAGGGGTGAGCGCACTGGCGACGCTGATGCCCGGCTTCGAGGGGACCGATCTGCCCGCGTGGGTCGAGAGGCGGCTGCGCGACGGCATGGGCGGGGTGTGCCTGTTCGCCACCAACGTCGGGTCGCCCGAGCAGCTGCGCTCCCTCACGTCGCGCATCCGCGCGGCGAATCCGCACGCAGTGATCTCGATGGACGAGGAGGGCGGCGACGTCTCGCGGCTCCACCAGCGAGAAGGGTCTCCGTTCCCCGGCAACGCGGTGCTAGGACGCCTGGACGACGAATCGCTCACGCACGCGGTCGGAGAGCGGGTGGGGCAGGAGCTACGCACGGCCGGCGTCAACCTGACGCTCGCGCCGGATGTCGACATCAACTCGAACGTCCGCAACCCCGTCATCGGGGTGCGCTCTTTCGGAGCGGACGCGGCGCTGGTGGGTCGCCACGGGGCCGCGTGGACCCGCGGTGCACAGGCGGCGGGCATCGCCGCGTGCGCCAAGCACTTCCCGGGCCACGGGGACACGGGGCAGGACTCCCATGTCACGCTGCCGACCGTCCCCGCGGACCTCGCGACCATCCGGGCGCGCGAGCTCGCACCCTTCGCGGCCGCGATCGACGCGGGAGCGGTGGCGATCATGACCTCGCACATCATGATGCCCGCGCTCGACCCCGACCATCCGGCGACCTTCTCGGCGCGCATCCTTGAGGACCTGCTGCGGGGCGAGATGGGTTTCGACGGAGTGATCGTCACCGACGCTCTGGACATGGTCGGCGCCTGCGGAGAGATCGGCATCCCCGCCGCGGCCGTCCGTGCGCTCGCGGCCGGCTGCGACCTGCTGTGCCTCGGCACGGCCAACACTGATGATGAGGTCGAAGCGATCGTCCGTGCCATCGACCAAGCGATCGCCCAGCGCGTCCTCCCCGCTGAGCGGCTGGTGGACGCCTGCGCGCGCATCGGCGCCATGGTGGGAGCCCTCGATGCCCGGCAGGCCGATGCGGGGGGTCCTCCGAGCACGTCAGCGGGCCTGGACTACGGCACAGTAGTGGACAGCAGCACAGTGGTGGACAGCAGCACCCTGCGACGCGCCTTCCGTCTGACCGAGCGGGCACGGGCGCGGATCGCCGCGCGAGCACAGCAGGGAGGGCCCGTGCACTGGATTCGGCTCGAGCCGGTCGCGAACATCGCGGTCGGCGACGCCCCGTGGGGGCCGTTCGCGGCCGGGGTCACGGCGGACGCCGTCCTCGGTCCGCACGACAAGGTTGCGGTGGACGCGGTCCCACCCGAGGCGTTGGTCGTGGTGGTCGGCAAGGACAATCATCGCCACCCTTGGATCCGCGAGGTGGTGGGCGAGCTCCGGGCTCGTGACCCGCTCGTGGTCGACATGGGCTGGCCGGACCTCGACGGAGACCTCGCGGACATCGCGACCTTCGGAGCGTCACGACTCGTGGGCGCGGCGCTGGTGGAGGTGCTCGCGTGAGCACTGCACGCATCGGCCTCGACATCGGCGGCACCAAGGTGGACGCCGTGCTGCTCGGAGACGATGACGCTCTTCTCGCGCGCCGCCGCCTGCCCGTCATACGGGGCGCGGAGGGCGTGGTCGCCTCCGCCTGCGCGGCTGTGGACGCCGTCACGGCCGATGCCGGGGTAAGCATCGCGGACGCCGCCGGCGTGGGCATCGGCATCCCGGGGGCGGTGCGAGGCGGAGTTGTCGAGCACGCCCTGAATCTCGATGTCGAGCGGTTAGCGCTCGCCGACGTGCTGGGCGAGCGGTGGGGGGTGCCCGTGGCCGTCGAGAACGACGTGAACGTTGCGGCTCTCGGCGCGTGGCACCTGCTGGGAGGGGCGACCACCTCGATCGCGTACCTCAACGTGGGCACCGGATTGGCAGCGGGGCTCATCCTCGACGGCCGGCTCTGGCGGGGCGGCAGAGGCGCGGCGGGCGAGATCGGGCACATCTCGATCGATCCGTCCGGCCCCGTCGGAGCGGACGGGTTGCCCGGGGGTCTCGAGACCTACGCCTCCGGCAGCGGGATGGTGCTCCAATGGGGACGCGACGGTGCCGCCGCCGTGGACGTGCTCACGGCCGCCCGCGCCGGAGATGCTCGCGCGCAGCAGATCCGCGCCGGCCTCATGCACGGTGTCGCCACCGCGGTACGCGTGCTGGTGCTGACCCTCGACGTGGACCGCGTGATGCTCGGAGGCGGGCTCACGGGCCTGCGGTACGAGCTGCTCGATGGCGCCCGCAGGGTGATTCGCGGCTGGGAGGCGTCATCGCCGTTCCTGGCCTCGCTCGACATGGGGGCGCGGATAGTCCTCGCGCCGCACGGCGAGCCCATCGCGGCCATCGGCGCCGCCAAGCTCGAGGTGGGTCGTGGCTGAGGTACTAGTGTTCGGGTCCAAGGAGGAGGGCGCACAGGTCATCGCTGACCACATCGCCACAGCGGTGCGCGCCCGGCCCGCCTTCACACTCGGGGTGGCCACCGGGTCGACGCCGCTGTCGGTGTACGCGGCGCTCGCCCAGCACCGCGCCGCTGGCGTCGACTTCTCGCAGGTCTCCGCCTTCGCTCTCGACGAGTACGTCGGCTTGCCGGTCGGACACCCCGAGTCGTACGCGGAGGTCATCGACCGCGAGGTCACCGTGCCGCTCGGACTCGACCGCGCCCGCGTGCACGTTCCAGACGGCGGCGCTACGGGGATCGCGACCGCTGGCGACCGCTACGAGCATGAGCTGCTGAGCCATGGCGGCGTCGACCTGCAGCTGCTCGGCATCGGCACCACGGGGCACCTGGGCTTCAACGAGCCGGGCTCATCGTTCGCGTCGCTCACCCGCGTCAAGACCCTGACCGAGCGCACGCGCCGCGACAACGCACGGTTCTTCGACTCACCCGACGACGTGCCGATGCACTGCGTGACGCAGGGGCTAGGCACCATCCTGCGAGCCGGGCACCTGGTGCTGCTCGCCTTCGGCGAGGGCAAGGCCGATGCGGTGGCGGCCGCGGTCGAGGGTCCGGTGACGGCGTCGATGCCCGGCTCGGCCATCCAACTCCACGCACGGGTGACGGTGATCCTCGACGAGGCGGCAGCCGCGTCTCTCAGGCACCTCGACTACTACCGCTGGGCGCAGCGCCACAAGCCCGACTGGCAGGGGATCTAGCACCATGACCGACCTCACCGACATTCACTGCCACGGCGGCGGAGGGCACGCGTTCGGGGACACCGTCGACGGCACCCTCGCCGCGGCGGCCGCCCACCGGGAGGCGGGGACGGGTACGTTGGTGGCGTCCTTGGTGTCGTTGCCGCGGCACGAGTCGGCGCGCCAGATCGGCGTCGTGCGCCGGGCCATGGAGCAGGACCCAGGGATCCTGGGGATCCATCTCGAAGGGCCGTTCCTTGCGGCGTCGCGCAAGGGTGCTCACGACCCGGGCAGCCTCGCACTGCCCACTCCCGATGAGGTGCGGTGGCTCCTGGATGCGACCGGCGGAGATCTGCGGCAGGTCACGCTCGCACCGGAGCTTCCCGGCGCCCTCGACGCGATCAAGACCTTGGTGGAGGCAGGCGTGACGGTGGCGATCGGTCACACCGACGCCGGCGCGGCGCTGGTTCGCGACGCGTTCGATCGGGGAGCGACGCTGGTGACCCATGCCTTCAATGCGATGCCTGCAGTGGCGGCTCGTGAGATCGGCCCCGTCGGCGCAGCCCTGGCCGACGAACGCGTGAGGATCGAGGTGATCGCCGATGGCGTCCACGTGGATCCCTCGCTGGTCGCCGCGCTGTTCCGGGCCGCGCCCGGCCGGATGGTGCTCGTGACCGATGCCATGGCCGCTGCGGCGGCAGCCGACGGCGAGTATCGGCTCGGGTCGCGCGACGTCGAGGTGCGTGACGGACGCGCGGTGCTCGCCGGCACCGACACCCTTGCCGGCTCCACCCTCACGCTGCGACGCGCGATCGAGGTGTGCGTGAGCGCCGGCGTGCCGCGCGATCAGGCAGTGTCAGCCGCCAGCACGACGGCGCGGACGGCCATCGGCCTGGCCTGACCGGAGCTCGTGCGAGTCTGCTAGCTCGCCGCGCGCTCGAGGAAGGCCGCGGTGGCCTCTCGCGTCACCGGAGCCAACGGCCGGAAGGTTCCGTCCGAGTACCCGGTCGTGATGCCGGACTCGGCCAGCCAGCTGATCTCCTTGAGGAAGGCCGAGCGCCTGTTGATGTCCGCGAAGGACGTCGCCGTCGTGGAACGCACCGTGGGCTCGCCCTCGAAGCGGTAGAGGAAGGCCGCGATGGCCTCGCGAGAGATGTCAGATCGCGGCCGGAACGTGCCGTCGGACCAGCCCGTCGTGATCCCCTCGCGGGACAGCCACACGATCTCCTTGTAGAACGGCGCACTCGGCGAGACGTCCTTGAAAGGCGAGCGTGAGGGCAGCGAGACGCTCGGGCTGCCGGCCAGACGGTAGAGGAACGCCGCGAAGGCCTCGCGGGAGACATCGTCACGCGGCTTGAACTCGCCGCTCGCGTACCCGGTGGTGATGCGCTTCTCCGCGAGCCACTCGATCTCGTCGTAGAAGAAGTGCGTGCGCGGCACGTCGAAGAAGTTCTGCGCGTAGCCGCCGAAGTTCTGCACGCCGTAGCCGCAGTCGGTGCTGGCGTTGTAGGCGAAGCCAATCCCGATGTGCGTGAAGCGGGAGTTCTCCATGTTCTTGCGGTGGCCGTCGGACTTGAACCAGCCGCGCATCATGGTCTCCGCGGCCTGCTTGGCTCCACCCTGCCCGCATGCCATCGCGACGTTCTCGCCAGCCGCCCAGCGCCCAGTCGAGGGCATCTGCGACGAGTACGAGGGGTTGTGGGCCAGCTTGCGGTCGGCGCGCAGCCGCTCCGCCCAGCGCTGTGCGACGTTGTCGATGAGCCCGGCCCGCGTCAGGCCAGGCTGGCCAGCGTCGGCACGGTAGTCGTTGGTCGCCTCGAGGATGACCTCGCCGCCGGTGGCGGTGGCGCCCGTCGCGGCATGCGCCGCCGGCGCGGTCACGCCGGTCAGTGCGAACGCGAGTACCACTGCAGTCGTCGCGAGGCCTCGCCGTCGGAGCTGTGTGGTGTTCACGCTGGTCGCCATCCCTTGCTGCTCGGTCCATGTGCCCGCGGAGGGCTTCTGTTCCGAGAGTCTGCGGAGCGCGGCGAACGCCGGTCAACCCAGTGTGAGGAATGCCGCATCACTCCGCGTGGCGCCGGCGACGGCGCGTAGCGGCGCGTCCCGGGACCGAGGTCCCTGGTAGACGCGTGGCGTCCGGAGGCGTCAGTTGAAGACGATGGTGCGGTGGCCGTCGAGCAGCACCCGGTGCTCGGCGTGCCAGCGGACGGCCCGAGCCAGCGCTCGCCGCTCCACGTCGGCCCCCACGGCGGTGAGCGTCTCGGGCGTGTGGGAGTGGTCCACGCGGTCCACCTCCTGCTCGATGATCGGCCCTTCGTCGAGGTCCGCCGTCACGTAGTGGGCTGTCGCACCGATCAGCTTCACGCCGCGGTCATGGGCCTGGAAGTAGGGGCGAGCGCCCTTGAAGCTGGGCAGGAACGAGTGGTGAATGTTGATGGCGCGGCCATGGAGCTGCTCCGACAGCGCGGGGGAGAGGATCTGCATGTAGCGGGCGAGCACCACCAGCTCGACGTCCAGGTCGTCGACGAGCGCGAGCAATCGCTGCTCGGCCTCGGGCTTGGTCTCGGCGCTCACTGGGATGTGATGGAAGGGCTTGCCGTAGAACGAGGCGAGGTCGGCGAGCGTCGTGTGGTTGCCCGCAAGGCCTACGACATCGACGGGCAGCGTTCCCGCTCGTTCGCGAAACAGCAGATCGTTCGCGCAGTGCGCCGACTTCGACACCAGCAGGAGGGTACGCATCTTCCGGCCGGCCACATCGAGCTTCCAGGACATGCCGAACGTGTCCGCGAGAGCTGCAACAGCATCGGAGAGCGCACCGCGGTCGGCGGGGCTCGAGACCTCGACACGCATGAAGAACAGCCCAGTGTCCGGATCGCCGAACTGCTGCGACTCGGTGATGTTGCCACCGTGCTCGGCCAGCATGCCGGACACCGCGTGGACGATTCCGGGCCCGTCGGGGCACGACAGGCTCAGCACGTAGCGCGTATCCGTGGATTCCATGGGCCCCAGACTACTGATCTGCACTTGCCGCCCCGTGCAGCCGATCCCTTGCGCTTTCGAGTTCACGTGTCACACTGGTCACATCTGTCACGCAATCCCGCGTCGACGGGAACTGTTTGAGAGTGCGCCTCGTCTTGGGGGCGTCCCCTGAACCGCGTTGTGCAAGGTGGTATCCGTGACCTCACCCACTCCCCGTCGACTCCGTCGTGCCGTCGCGGCCGCCGTCGCCGCCGTCCTGCTGGTGCCTGCGATGGCGTCTGCCGCGTCCGCTGCGGCGCCCGCAAGGTTCAAGGACGTGCCGGATTCGCACGCATTCCTCGAGGAGATCACCTGGCTGGCTCAGGAAGACATCACCACGGGGTACTCGGACGGCACGTTCCGGCCCCGGGCCGAGGTGACTCGCGACGCATTCGCCGCGTTCCTGTACCGGCTCGAGGGCAGCCCGACGGTCACGCTCCCGGCGAAGTCGCCGTTCAAGGACATCACGCCCACCAACACCGATTTCTACGAGGCGATCGTGTGGCTCGAGAAGCAGGGCATCACCAACGGCTGGGAGGTGAGCGGGGGAACGGAGTTCCGTCCGTTCAACACCATCACACGCGACGCGATGGCCGCCTTCCTGTACCGCTACGAGGGCGAGCCGACGGTCACGCTCCCGGCGAAGTCGCCATTCAAGGACATCACGCCCACCAACACGGACTTCTACGAGGAGATCGTGTGGCTCGACAAGACCGGGATCTCCACCGGATGGAGCGACGGCACCTTCCGGCCGTACGACGGCGTCACGCGCGAGGCGACGGCCGCGTTCTTCTACCGCCTGTCGGGAAGCCCCGACGTGGTGGTGCCGGCCAACATCCCCAAGTCGTTCACCATCAAGGGTGCCGGCTTCGGCCACGGCGTGGGCATGTCCCAGTACGGGGCCCAGGGCATGGCCGTCGACGGCCGCAGCGCAGGGGACATCCTCAGGCACTACTACCAGGGCACCACTGTGGCGACCGTCAACTCCGACAAGGAAGTCAAGACGGAGATCTTCGGGTCCGGCTCGGACAGCCGGGACCGCGTGGTCCTCGTGGTGAACTCACCCGGCTCGAGCTCCACCACCGGCGGCCAGTGGCGCCTCATGTTCTACAACGAGGGTGACGCTGGCTCCCACGACACGTGGACGGGCAAGAAGGGCGAGAAGCTCACGATCATCCGCGATGTCCGCCCCAATGGAGACAACGAGATCGTCGTCGAACGGGCTGACGGCTCGCGGCAGCGCGCCACCCGCCAGCTCCAGTTCCAGTGGGAGGCCACGGACTTCTACCAGTCGACCTCGAGCGAGAACCCCTACGTCCAGCTGCTGAAGACCAACGGGGACAGGGCGACGCACGGCGACTACCGGCACGGCCGGATGGTGATCCGGGTGCCGTCTGAGACCTACCCGCGGCTCATCGTGTCCAACTGGACCGAGCTCAACTCCGAGTACCTGTACGGGATCGCGGAGATGCCGTCCTCGTGGGACCCCGACGCGCTGCAGGCGCAGGCGATCGTCGCCCGCGGCTACGCGCTTCGCCAGATGCAGTCCTACAGCGAGAACTGCGTCTGCCACCTCTACGACGACACCCGCAGCCAGAACTTCACAGGCTGGCGCAAGGAGAACGAGGGCACCGATGCCTACTACGGCAAGCGGTGGATGAGCGCGGTGAACGCGACCACATCATCTTCAGGCAGGGACGGCAAGGTGCTGAAGTACGGCGGCGCGATCGCCACCACGTACTACTTCTCCTCGTCCGGAGGTCGCACCGAAAACTCCGATGACATCTGGGTCTCGCAGCCCGGGTATCTCAAGGCAGTCGACGACAAGTGGTCGCTCGAGTCTCGCAACCCGAACAAGGCGTGGACGCGCACGCTGACCCAGGCACAGGCCAGCAGCATGTTCGGGATGAGCAACGTGGTGTCGATCAAGGTGACCTCGCGCACCTCTGGCTCGTCGATGGCGGCCGCGACCAAGGTGACCGCCACCTCGTCGACCGGCCAGACCAAGTCCATCACCGGGGCCGAGACCATTCGCAGCAAGGTCGTCGGCGGCAAGTCCCCGTGGATCTGGTCCTTCACGGCCAAGTACTGAACGAGAGTGCGAGTCGGGTGAGCCGTGCACTGCCGGGCATGCCACGATTGACCCATGGCTGAGTCAGACGGAGTGCGCATAGACGTCATCGGGGTCGAGCACGTGGGGGAGCTCCTCACGGTGCGGCGTGCCGCCTTCGTCACGGAGGCGCAGCTGTACGACGACCCCAACATCCCCGCCCTCACCCAGACCGTCGAGGAGCTGCAGGTCGACCTGGAGTCCGAGGACGTGGTGACGCTCGGCGCGTGGCAGGGCCACCGCCTCATCGGCTCCATCCGCGTAGGGCTGGAAGGCGACAAGGCGACAATGGGACGGCTCGCCGTGGTTCCCGATCTGCAAGGTCAGGGCATCGGCACTCAGCTGCTGTTCGCCGTGCTCGGTCACCTGCCTGACACGACCAAGGAGGTCTGGGTCTTCACCGGCCAGAACTCCAAGCACAACATCGCGCTCTACAACAAGGCGGGCTACGAGCATCAGTTCGACCAGGTCGCTGGCGACCTCACGTACGCGTACCTCAAGAAGGTGCTCGAGGCCGGTGCCGTGGTCTCGGACGAGCTCGACGACAACGCGGTGCGCGGCGACAACTGACGCCGCAGCGTGCCTGAGGTCCGGTCCGCGCGAGCCGGGGACGAGGGAGGTGCGCTCACTGCCATGACGGGACCGAGCGTTCAACCCGACCGCACCCCTGCCTCGAAGCGGGATGCGGGAATCGATACCGCCGCCGGCATCCTCATCGTCCTGGTGGTGTTCGGCCATGCAATAGAGCCGCTCGAGGGGCACCTGGCCGAGACGGTGCTGCAATGGGTGTTCCTGTTTCACATGCCCGCGTTCGTCTTCGTATCCGGGTATGTGACGCGCTACTCGACGCGGTGGTCGCCGCGCGACCTCGTGCTGCGACTGCTGCTGCCGTACGTGATCTTCTCGCTGCTCCACGCGGCGTGGCGCGCGGTGCTGACGGACGGCGGTTTCACGCTGTCACTGCTGACTCCGGCCTGGACTCTGTGGTACCTCATGGCGCTGCTCGTGTGGCGCATCGCCGCTCCCGCGCTGCAGAAGATCCCGGTGGCGGCCGCAGTCGGCCTTGCCGTGGCCGGATCTCTGCTCATCGGCATGGTCGGCTGGGTCGGCAGCGAGCTGTCGCTGTCCCGGATCGTCGCGTTCCTGCCGTTCTTCGTCGCCGGCCTGACGTGGCGAGACTCCTGGTGGCCCGAGCTGCGGCGGACAGGGGTGCGGGTCGCCGCCGCCACTGCGCTCGCCGTGGCCTTCGCCTGGTCGTGGCGCACGCAGGAGGACCTCAACCGTTCGACCTTGTTCCTGAGCTCCGGGTACGAGGATCTGGGCGTCTGGGAGCCGCTGGGGCTGGCCCAACGCGCGCTGGTGCTCGCCATCGGCGGCGCGCTCACCGTGAGCGTGCTGTCACTGACGGGGCTCGCCAAGCCATGGCTCGCAAGCGTGGGCGCAGCGACCCTGCCGGTCTACCTCCTCCATCCCCTCGTGCTCTACCCCAGCCGGGTGCATGGGCTGCCCGACGTGATGCCCGAGGCCGCGTGGCTCGGCGTGCTGGCGGTAGGTGCGCTGGGCTTCGCGTGGCTGGTGACGCGCGGCACGGCGATCCGGCTGTCCCGGCCGTTGATGGACGCGCGCTGGTGGGAGCGACGCGTCCGCCGCAGCTGACGGGCTAGCGCCCCCAGCCGCTCGCGCGCCGCCGTGCCGCGTTGCTAGACTGACGCCCGTCGCGACTGGCGAAGTGGGTCACCACGGGGGAGCGGCACCGAATCGTATCGACTGTTGGTCGTCCGCCTGGGCCAAGGTCACCGGACAACCGGCGGCCTGTGTGCCGCCACAGACAAGGACACCGATGAGCACCGACTCCAGCGCCACCGCAGCGGTCATGAACGCGACCCTGCAGGACTTCGACCCCGAGATCGCCCAGGTCCTCGACCGTGAGCTCGGACGTCAGCAGACCTACCTCGAGATGATCGCCTCCGAGAACTTCGTGCCCCGCTCCGTGCTGCAGGCTCAAGGTTCGGTGCTCACCAACAAGTACGCGGAAGGCTACCCGGGCCGCCGCTACTACGGCGGCTGCGAAGAGGTCGACGTCGCCGAGAACATTGCGCGTGACCGCGCCAAGGCGCTGTTCGGCGCCGAGTTCGCAAACGTCCAGCCGCACTCCGGCGCAACCGCCAACGCGGCCGTGCTCCACGCGCTCATCAACCCCGGTGACAAGATCATGGGCCTGTCGCTCGCGCACGGCGGTCACCTGACGCACGGCATGAAGCTCAACTTCTCGGGCAAGCTCTACGAGGTCGCGGCGTACGGCGTGGACGAGACCACGCACCGGCTCGACATGGATGAGGTCCGCAAGCAGGCCCTCGCCGAGCGCCCCGACGTGATCATCGCGGGCTGGTCCGCCTACCCGCGTCACATCGACTTCGCGGCGTTCCGCGCCATCGCGGACGAGGTCGGCGCCAAGTTGTGGACGGATATGGCTCACTTCGCCGGGCTCGTGGCGGCCGGTCTGCACCCCTCACCCGTGCCCCACTCGGACGTGGTGTCGACCACGATCCACAAGACGCTCGGCGGACCGCGGTCGGGCATGATCCTGTCGCGCGACACCGAGCTTGCCAAGAAGCTCAACTCTGCGGTGTTCCCCGGCCAGCAGGGTGGTCCGCTCATGCACGTGATCGCGGCGAAGGCGGTGGCACTCAAGGCTGCGGCCGCACCCGAGTTCAAGGAGCGCCAGCAGCGCGTAATCGAGGGTGCGCGCATCATTGCGGACCGCCTCACTGCGCCCGATGCGGCAGCGGCGGGCGTCTCCGTCGTCACCGGCGGCACGGACGTCCACCTGGTGCTCGCCGACCTGCGGAACTCTCCGCTCGACGGACAGCAGGCGGAGGACCTTCTCCACTCGGTGGGAATCACGGTCAACCGCAACGCGGTGCCTTTCGACCCGCGCCCGCCGATGGTGACGTCTGGACTGCGCATCGGCACGCCCGCACTCGCATCGCGCGGCTTCGGCGCCGAGGAGTTCACCGAGGTCGCCGAGGTGATCGCGACCGCCCTGAAGGGTGGGGCCGACATCGAAGCACTGCGCGGAAGGGTCAAGACCCTCGCCGACAACTTCCCGTTGTACGACGGGCTGCAGCAGTAGTGGCACCCCAGAACGTGACGGCACAGCGACTCGACGGCAAGGCGACCGCCGCGACCATCAAGGCCGAACTGGCCCAGAGGGTCGCGGCGCTCGCCGAGCGCGGCGTCACTCCCGGTCTCGGGACGCTGCTCGTCGGCGACGACCCGGGTTCCACCTGGTACGTCAACGGCAAGCACGCGGATTGCGCCGAGGTAGGCCTGGCTTCCATTCGCGAGGACCTTCCCGCCACCGCCACGCAGGAGGAGATCGAGGCGGCGGTGACGCGCCTCAACGAGGACCCCTCGTGCACCGGATTCATCGTCCAGCTGCCCCTGCCAGACGGGATCGACGCGAACCGGGTGCTCGAGATCGTGGACCCCAACAAGGACGCGGACGGTCTGCATCCCACCAATCTGGGACGCCTGGTCCTGCGCGTGGCCGGCGACATCGACTCGCCGCTGCCGTGCACGCCCAAGGGAATCATCGAGCTCATCGAGCGCCACGGGGTGTCGCTGCACGGCAAGCACGTGGTCGTGGTGGGCAGGGGCACCACGGTCGGTCGGAGCATCGGCCTGCTGCTGACCCGCAAGGCGGTGAATTCGACCGTCACGCTGTGCCATACGGGCACTGCGGACCTGGCCTCGCACACCCGCGGCGCGGATGTCATCGTGGCCGCCGCCGGCGTTCCCGGCATCATCAACGGCGACATGGTCAAGGACGGTGCCGTCCTCATCGATGTGGGTGTCTCGCGCGTCACCGACCCGGAGACCGGCAAGTCCAAGGTCGCGGGCGACATCGCCCCCGAGGCGATCGCCAAGTCGTCGTGGTTCTCACCCAATCCCGGCGGGGTGGGGCCCATGACGCGTGCCATGCTGCTCGCGAACGTGGTCGAGTCCGCCGAGAGAGAGCTGGAGTCCAGCTGATGCGCATCGTGTCCGTCAATGTCAACGGCGTCCGGGCCGCCGCACGCAAGGGCATGGGCGACTGGCTCGCCGAGTGCGCGCCGGACGTCGTGGGCCTGCAGGAGGTACGGGCGCCGCTCGACATCACAGCGCCTCTGGTGGGCGACGAGTGGCACGTGGTCGAGCAGGCATGCGAGATCAAGGGCCGCGCAGGCGTGGCCATCGCATCGCGCACCGCGCCTACCGACGTGCTGGCGGGCGTTGACGCGCTCGGGGGCACCGTAGATGAGCCCGTTCACACGGGCCGGTGGATCGAGGCGACGGTGGAGTCCGCCGCCGGTCCCGTCCGCGTGGTGTCCACATACCAGCACTCCGGTACTGCGGGCACGCCCTCGATGGACGACAAGTACGCGCTGCTCGACGCGTCTACCGTGCGCATGCGGGCGCTGCGCGAGCAGTACGAGCGTGTGGTCGTCATGGGCGACATCAACATCGCTCACACCGAGCGCGACATCAAGAATTGGAAGGGCAACCTCAAGTCTGCGGGTTTCCTGCCGGAGGAGCGGGCCTACCTCGACCGCTGGGTCGAGGCCGGATGGGTGGACGTGCACCGCACCCTGGCGGGGGACCGCGAGGGCCCCTACACCTGGTGGTCGATGCGCGGCAAGGCCTTCGACAACGACGCCGGCTGGCGCATCGACTACCAGTTCGCGTCCCCCGCGCTCGCGAGCGCCGCGGCCGATGCTCGGGTCGACCGGCAGGCGTCCTGGGACTCGCGCTGGACCGACCATGCACCGCTGGTGGTCGACTACACGCTCTAGCCCGGGCGCTACAGCAGGAGGAACCGCGGTCGCTCGCGGCCCGCCTCGAGAAACGCGTGGTCGATCCGTTGTGCCATGGAGTCGGCTTGGGCGCGCCGGATGAAGGCTAGCGCGCAGCCGCCGAACCCGGCACCGATGAGTCGCGCGCCGAGAGCGCCCGATCCGCGCGCGGTGTCGACGGCGAGGTTCTGCTCGGGAGTCGACACCTCGAAGTCCATCTCGAGCGACTCATGCGAGCGGAACAGCTGCGTGCCGACGTGAACGAACCGCTCGTGGGCAGGTCCGGTGTTGGCCAGCTCCGCCATGACATCGTGTACCCGGTCGATCTCGCTCAGGACATGCCGGGCGCGACGGGCCAGCGTCGCGTCCTCGAGCGCATCTACCCGGCTGATGGCGTCCGGCGCGCCCGTGAGGTCCCCCAGGCGTTCCACGCCGAGGGCGCCTGCCGCTGCGTGGCACTGCCGGACGCGGGCGGACAGCCCCGCAGCGCGGTCGGGGCGCGAGGATCGCAGCGCGATCACGAGCATTCCTAGTCCGTACTCCGGAAAGTAGAGCGGGCGGCGCAGCACGCGGGGTGGCGAGCGCGAGAAGTCGAGCTCGATGGCCTCGCCTTCGCGGCAGCGCAACTGCGTGTGCTGGTCGAGGCCGCCCGCAGGCACTCCCGCGATCTCCTGTTCGGCATGGATGCACGCCTCGGCGAGTTCCCACTGCGACTCGTCTGAGTCGAGCGCGAGGCCCCACAGGCTGTTCACGGCGCGCGCCGTCGCGCACGACACGGCAGCCGAGGACGCCAGCCCCGCGTCAGAGGGAACGCAGGAGCAGATCGCGAGATCGAGGCCCGGGCCGTCGAAGCCGCGCTCCCGGAGCGCCCACAGCACTCCTGCTACGTACGCGGGCCACCCGCGAGCGGTGCCGGGGTCGATGTCGTCCAGCGTCCCCTCCCAGGTGACGCCCGGGCCGTCGAAGCGGGCTGCGTCCTCGGAGACGACCCGCACGCGATCGTCGTCGCGTAGCCGGGCCGCCACGTAGGTGCGATGCGGGGTCACCGTGGGCAGCGTCGTGCCACCGTTGTAGTCGGTGTGCTCGCCGATGATGGTGACCCGGCCAGGAGCGGACCAGACACCGTCGGGCTCCGCATTCCACGTACGCTTCATCAGCGCCCGGGCCCGCGTGTCGCCCTGACCGCGTGTCCACGGTTCGATCCACCGCGGCGGCGTCACCGAGGTCTCCGTGCTCCCCATGGCGCCATTGTGCCAGGGCGAGATGCGCGCATTGCGCGGCGTAGCATGGGCGTACACGACGCTGCAGGAGGACTTGCCATGTCAGACACCACCCCCGATCCGCCCGCCTCCTCGGCGGGCAAGGGCAAGGCGAAGAAGGCACCCGCACGCAAGAGCGTGTCCGGAACAGCCCCCGACTCCTCTCCCGAGGTAGTGGCGACGCCCGACCCTGAGCCCGCCCCCGCATCGGCCGCCCCGAGCGCGACAGCGGACGCCGAGGGGCGCAACCCTCGGCGTGGTCGCTCCGTGCTTGACGGCGTGCGCGACAACCACGTGGGCCCGCTCGCGGCCGGACTGCTGGTGGCGATCGCGGTAGGACTGCTGCTGTCGGTGCTGGTGCCCAGCCAGCCTTCCGTGCTGGCCATGGCCATTCTCGGCACCCTGCTGTCCGCATCGGTCGGCTTCGCGGTGCGCTTCCTGTCCGTCGAACGGGGCATGCGCCGCCAGATCGAGGCGTTCCTCGCGACCATCGTGGGCGTGCACCTGATGTCCGTCACCGGCGCGGTGGGCGGCGAGATCCCCGTGCTCGGACAGTTGGGAATCGGTGGCCCCGGCTTCAACGAGGCGCTGCTGGTGGCATTCGCCACCCCAGCCATCTCGACCGGCGCGCTACTGGCCGGACTAAGCGCCGTGATCATTGTCGGTTGGGGCCGCCCTCGTACCCACGAGGAGCACTCCGTCAGCTGACGGGAGCGATCTGCGCTGACGCGCGTGGCTGTCCTGGCTCTTCAGGGGCCCGTGCACCACTGAGGGCGTGACGTTCTCACCGTGCGACGGGCGTGACGCCAAGCGACTTCCCCGCGAGGCCGCGCTTGCGCGCGCCCAGCGTCCGCGACATCTCGATGAGGGCCCGCGAGGCCACGGACTCGGGGTCGGAGATGACCACGGGAGTGCCGTTGTCGCCGGCCTCACGAGCGGACACGTCCAACGGGATCTGCCCGAGCAGTGGCACGGAGGTGCCGAGAGTCTTCGACAGTCGGTCGGCGACGATCTGGCCGCCGCCCTCGCCGAAGACGTGCAGGCGCGAGCCATCGGGCTGCTCGAGCCACGACATGTTCTCGATGACACCGACCACGTTCTGTGAGGTCTGTGTCGCGATCGAGCCGGCGCGCTCGGCGACGCCGGACGCGGCGGCCTGCGGGGTGGTGACGACCACCAGCTCGGCGTGGGGGAGCAGTTGGGCGACGGAGATCGCGATGTCGCCAGTGCCCGGGGGCAGGTCGAGCAGCAGCACGTCCAGGTCGCCCCAGTACACGTCCGCGAGGAACTGCTCGATGGCGCGGTGGAGCATGGGGCCGCGCCACACGACCGGCTGGCCCTCGGGCACGAACATGCCGATCGATACGGCCTTCACCTCGTGCGCGATGGGCGGCAGCAGCATGTCGTCAAGACGGGTGGGCTGGCCCTCGACGCCGAGCATGCCGGGGATCGAGAAGCCGAAGATGTCCGCGTCCAGCACTCCGACCTTGAGGCCATCCGCGGCCATGGCGGCAGCAAGGTTCGCCGTCACAGTCGACTTGCCCACGCCGCCCTTGCCCGAGGCGATCGCGTAGATGCGCGTCATGTTGCCGGGCTTGGTGAACTGGATCACGGGCTCGGGCTTTCCGCCGCGCAACTTGGAGCGCAGCTCAAGGCGCTGCTCCTCGCTCATCACGCCCAGCTCGATGCGCACCTCGGTGACGCCGGCGACCGAGGCGGCGGCACCCTTGACATCATCCGTGATGCGCTCCTTCATGGGGCACCCGGCAGTCGTCAGATCGATGCCGATCAAGGCGATGCTGCCGTCCAGATCAACCGAGCGCACCATGCCGATCTCAGTGATTGGACGGCGGATCTCGGGGTCGATGACCTTCGCGAGGGCGTCACGGACGTGGGTCTCGGTAAGCATTCATCCATCGTAGGCGCTGTGTGCGCGGGACCCGCACGGCCGATGCGCGCGGGACACCGCGCACGGTGCACGGGTCTTGTGGTCGCCTTGTCTGCGTGACACTCTTGGCGAGTCGACGGTGGCGCCATCGACGGGAGGCCCATGTGGCAGAACATTCGACGTACTACCCGGAAGGCACGTCAGGCGCTGACGACGCCGATGCGGCGCCGCGTCCGGCCCCTCCCGAGTGGCTGAAGCTCGTAGGTGACTCCGACCACGGTGCACCGGAAACGCAGCGTCCGGCGGTACCGGGCCCGCAGTCGCGCGTCCACGGGTCGTGGCGCTCGTGGCGGGCGCCGTGGCGGCATGGGGCGTGAGCGCCCGCGCGTGTGCGATGGCCCGCCTGCAGCGAGCCCCCCGGCATCCGACGGCTATCTCTTGCGCTCGTCCTCGGCGGGGCGGTCGAGGTCCTGGAGCTCCTCGAGCAGCGACCGCAGCTCGGAGCGCACGAAGTCGCGGGTCGCGGTCTCGTTGATCGCCTGACGTAGCGACGCGACCTCGCGAGCCAGGTACTCGGTATCCGCGAGCGAGCGTTCCGCGCGCTGGCGGTCCTGCTCGGCGGAGACCCGGTCGCGGTCGTCCTGACGGTTCTGCGCCAGCAGAATGAGCGGCGCGGCGTACGAGGCCTGGAGCGACAGCATCAGCGTGAGCGCCGTGTAGCCGTTGGCGGCATTGTCGAACCGCAGGCCCTCGGGTGCCCAGGTGTTCCAGATCAGCCATACGATCACGAAGACCGTGAGATAGACAAGGAACCGGGGCGTGCCGAGGAACCGGGCGATGCCCTCGGAGATCGCACCGAACCGGTCGGACTTGCGCGGCCGGCGTAGCCCGAAGCGCCGCGTCTCAGCCTTGGGGCGATCGAGGCGGTCGGCCACTTACATCACCTCCGGCTTCTCGGACTCGTCCACGTGCTCGTCGACGTGCTCTCGCCAGTCGCGCGGGAGGAGGTGGTCGAGCACGTCGTCGATCGAGATCGCGCCGAGCAGGCGGTGCTCGTCGTCCACGACGGGAAGGGCGAGGATGTCGTAGGCGGCCATGCGCCGCGACACCTCGGCGAGCGAGTCCTGCGCCGCGAGGGGCTCGATGGCGGGATCGACGAACGAGCCGATCAGCTCGTGGGGGGCCTCGCGCAGCAGACGCTGAATGTGCACCAGCCCGATGTAGCGCCCGGTGGGTGTCTCGAGCGGCGGGCGCACGACGAACACCATGGAGGCCAGGGCGGGAGGCATCTCCTGCTTGCGGACCAGGGAGAGACAGCTCGCGACCGACGCCTCTGGCCCGACGATCACGGGCTCGGTGGTCATCAGGCCACCGGCAGTATCGTCCTCGTAGCCCAGCAGCTGGCGCACCTGCTCAGCGTCCTCCGGCTCCATCAGTTGGAGCAGCGCCTGCGCCTGTGCTGCCGGCAGGTCTCCCAAGAGGTCGGCTGCGTCATCGCGGTCCATGGCCTCGAGGACATCTGCTGCGCGGTCCGATTGAAGCGTGCCCAGCAGGGCGATCTGTTCGTCCTCGGGAAGCTCCTCGAGCACGTCGGCCAGCCGCTCGTCATCGAGCGCAGCAGCGATCTCTGCAGAGCGCTCCGGGGACATCTCCATGAGGGCCGCAGCGAGGTCGGCGGGCTTGTGGTCCGCGAAGGTCTGGATCACCAGGTGCGCGCCCTGCACCTCGTCGCGCCGCATCAGGCCGGTGACCTCGTCGATGTCGACGACGACGGCCTCGCCGCGCCGGGAGAACCCCAGCACGCCCTTGCGGCGCGCGGCCTTGCGCACGTACAGCTTCGAGACCGCCCAGTTGCCGCCGCGCATCGGCTCGATCGCGACATCCTCGATGAGGGCCCTCTCGCCGCCGTTCTTGACCGTCACGGAGCGTTCGAGCAGCTCCGCGATCGCGAGGGTCTCGGAGGCGCGCGCCTTGAAGCGGCGCAGGTTGAGCACTCCCGTGCAGATCACCTGGCCCGGCACGATCGACGTGACCCGGGTGAGGGGAAGGAACACGCGGCGACGGCCGGGCACCTCCACGACGAGGCCGACGGCCACCGGCGCTGCGGTGCGGCGCAGCAGGATCACGACGTCACGCACCCGGCCCACCGCGTCGCCGATGGGGTCGAAGACGGTCGTGCCCGCGAGGCGCGCGACGTAGACCCGCTCGGCTGAGGTGCTCATGGCCACAGCCTAACCGCGCCGGGGGCCACCGGTACCGAGTCCGACCGGGCCCGGCGAGGTCAGCCGCGCACCATCTGCCAGCACCTCAACATCGCCGCCGCGCTTGCCTGGACGTCGTCCCGGGTGGTGGCCGCGTCGGAGACGGAGATGCGCATCGCAGCGCGGCCCTTCCACACAGTGGCCCCGGCCCAGGCGGTGCCGTCCTCCTGGAGCGCGGCGATCACCGCGGCCGTCTGCGCCTCGTCGCCGAACGCCACCAACACCTGATTGAGCGCTACGGGCGCGAGCAGCTCCGCGCCTCCCGACGTGAGCAGCTCGGCGAAGTGCCGTGCGTGCCCGCACGTGCGCTCGATGAGCTCGGCCAACCCCGTGCGGCCGTGCGATGCGAGCATCGCCCAGGTCTCGACGGCGCGTGCCCGCTGCGACATCTGGATGCCGCGATGCATGGGCGCATCGTGCGCGGCGCTCAGGTACGCACCGGTGCCGGCCATGGCGCGCTCGAGGTCGCGTGGGTCGCGCACCGCCACGAACCCGCAGTCGTAGGGCACGTTGAGCCACTTGTGCGCGTCTGTCGCCCACGAATCCGCCAGTTCGACACCGCGCACCTGCGCGCGCAGCGACGGCGCCGCCGCCGCCCACAGCCCGAACGCGCCGTCGACGTGCACCCAGCCGCCGCGTTCGCGCACCCCGGGGATGATCTGCGTGAACGGGTCCGAGGCCCCGGTATTGACGTTGCCTGCCTGCAGCAGCACCAGCGTGTGTGCGTCCGTGTCTGTGGGGAACGCCGCAGCGTCGATCGCGCCGGTGCCGTCGGTCGGGACGCGCTCGATCTGTGACTCGCCTATGCCTGCGAGCCGCAGCGCCTTCAGGGCGGAGGCGTGGGCCTCCTCTCCGACCACGATGCGCAGAGCCGGGGCGCCGGCGAGACCGTCTGCGCCGACGTCCCAGCCCTGGCGTGCGTAGAGCGCGTCGCGAGCGGCGATGATGCCGGTGAGATTCGCGACTGTCGCTCCCGCGTTGAACGCGCCAGCAGCCGTGGAGGGCAGGCCAAGCGCGTCGATCACCCACCCGCGTGCGACCTCGTCGAGGACGGATGCGGTGGGGGACATGATCGTGCCGCCCACGTTCTGGTCCCAGGCTCCCGCCAGGATGGAGGCGGCGTGGGCGGCGGGGTCGGTTCCGCCGTTGACGAACCCGAAGTAGCGGCCGTGAGTGGAGACGACCGTGGCGGGCGAGCCGAAGGCGTCGAGTTCCGCGAGCACCTCGCGCGCCGCGATCGGCTCGTCCTGCAGCGGGCGCCGGAACGCGTCGAGTGCTGCGACGGCCTCGGTGGCGGGGTACACGGGACGGTGAGAGGCGCCGGCCACGTACGAGCCGGCGCGCCTGGCGGCCTCGGTGATGAGGCCCATGCGCTCGCGGGAGCGCCCGAGGGACTGTGGGTTGGTGTGGACCCGCATCAGGGGATCGGTGGTGGTCATGACTCCATCCTGGGTGCACTGGACCCGGGGAGAAAGGGCCAGTCCGCGCGTGACTGGCGCTTGTCATGAGGTGCCAGTTTGGAGTGGAATGGCCCCATGCGCACCACTGCAGACCAGCTCCGCGACGTCCTCGACCACTGGCAGTCCGGCACGGGACCGCTCTACGCTCAGCTCGCGGACGCCATCGTGTCCCTCGCGGAGGCGGGGTCCCTGGACTACGGCACCCGCCTTCCATCAGAGCGCGCGCTTGCCACCAGCCTGCATCTGTCGCGCAACACCGTGACGGCCGCGTACCAGCGCCTCCGGGACGAGGAGTGGCTCGAGGTGCGGGCCGGAGCCGCCCCCACGCTCGGCTCGCGGGCGCGCGGTCTCGACGCCATGAGCGACGAGGACAGGTTCGCGAAGATTCTCCCCACGGGCCGCGCGCCCCTGGTGAGCCTCAGCTCGGCGTGCCCGCCGCCCGCGCCCATCGTCGTCGAGGCACTGCAGGATCCGGGTGCCATGCTCGACGGGGTGCCGGCCCTCGGCACGGGCTATGCGGCGCTCGGCGATCCCGAGCTGACCGCTGCGATCGTCGATCACCTGCGCAGTAGGGGCATCGCGGCCGAGCCTGACGAGGTGGTCGTCACCGCAGGCGGGCAGCAGGCGGTCTGGCTTGCGATCACGGCGGTCGCCGGTCCTCAGTGCCCGGTGGCGCTCGAGTCCGTGACCTACCCGGGGGTGTTCGACGCCATCTCCGCCGCGGGCTCCAGGCCCCTCGCGCTGCCGATGACCCCGGAGGGGCTCGACGTGACGGCCTCCGCAAAACTGCTGCGCGCCGCGCGCCCGGATGTCGCCTACGTGACGACCTTCCACAACCCCACAGGCACGGCGATGTCCGACGAGGACGCCGCGCGTTTCGTGGCCGCAGCATCCGCCGTGGGCACCACCGTCATCGACGACCGCATCACGGGTGATCTGGCCCTCGACGGGCGCGTACGTCCGCCGCTGGCCACGCACCCAGGCGGTGAGAACGTGATCACCATCGGCGGCCTCAGCAAGGTGTTCTGGGGCGGCATGCGCATCGGCTGGCTGCACACCAATGCAACGCTCGCGGCGCAATTGCGCCACCGCAAGGCCGCGATGGACTTGGGCAGCCCCGCGCTGTTCCAACGGCTTGCCTACCGGTTCCTCACGGAGCACTACGAGGAGACAGTGCGGTGGCGCATCGAGTCGATGCGTGAGTCGCTGGCAGCGACCGTCGGGGCGATTGATGAGCACAAGCTCGCGTGGAGGTTCCGCCAACCGCAGGGCGGACCATGCCTGTGGGTCGAGCTGCCAGATGGCGGCGCGGAGCGGTTCGCGGCGCGCGCGGCGGACGCTGGCGTGCCCGTGGCCCCCGCATCGGCGTTCGAAGTGGTGCCCGGCGTGGCTGGCGCCCACTTCCGTCTGCCGTTCTACCTGCCTCCCGAGGAGATGCGGCTCGGGGTCAAGGTGCTCGCGGAGCGCGCGGCTTAACTACGGGAGCCTCGCCCCAAGAGATCTCCCCGTGACACCGACCCGACGCGCTGCTACCTTGCTTGGCATGAATACCACGCTGAGGATGCTTGCCCCGATCGCCGCCGCGACCCTGGTTCTCGGAGGCTGCGGCGCTGCTGAGAACCTGGTCGAGGGTGCCATGGAGGAAGCCGTTGAGAAGGGCGTCGAGGGCGCGACCGGTGCGGACGTCGAGGGCAGCGAGGACGGCTTCAGCGTCAAGACCGACGAGGGCGAGTTCACCGTGGGCGGCGATGGATCGCTGCCCGAAGGCTTCCCCGAGGGCGACGTGCCGCTGGTCGACGGCGAGATCATCCAGACCGCGAAGGTGTCCGACGGTGGCTCCGACGGCTACGCCGTGACGATGCAGGTAGGCGGCACCATCGAGGACGTCCACGCAGACGCGCTGGCGAAACTCGAAGGAGCGGGTTTCACCTCCGCTGGCGAGGTGGACATGGACGAGATGAAGAGCTCCACGCTCGAGGGCGCTGGCTCGGTGGGCGGCGTCGTGCTGGGCGTCATGGGTGGCTCCGAAGACGGCATGGTGTCCGTCTCCTACACCGTCACTATGGCGACCGAGTAGGACTGCGGGTCGCCACCCCAGGCGAGCGAAATCAGGCGGCGGTGAGCCGCACTGAATCGACGCGCGCATCGGCGGCCATGGCGCTGTGCGCCACGATCACCTCGTCGGCACCCACCTCGCTCGCAAACTCGTCGAGCCAGGTGCGCACCTGGTCGCTCGTGCCGACGGCGGTGTAGCGCATCATGTCCGCCAACTGCGCGCCCTGAGGCGAGGCCAGGAACGCGTCGATCTCGTCGTCGGAGTACTCGCGAGCCTGCGGTCCGCGCTGGATCATGCCGCGCACCCGCCACCGGCGCGCGTGTGCGAACTGTTCCCTCGCATCGGCCTCGTTGTCCGCGGCGAAGGCGTTGGCGCCCGCGATGACGTACGGCGTCGCGAGCTGCTCGGAGGGCCGGAAGCCCGCGCGATAGGCCGCCACGGCATCCTGCAGAGCCGCCGGAGCGAAGTGAGAGGCGAACGCGTACGGCAGGCCGAGCTGCGCCGCGAGATGGGCGCCGAAGAGCGACGAGCCCAGGATGTACAGCGGCACGTGGGTGCCCTTGCCGGGAGTCGCAACGACGCCGTGCACGCGCGACTCGTCTCCGAGGTACCCCTGCAGCTCGACGACGTCCTGCGGAAAGGAGTCCGATGCGCTGGGGTCGCGGCGCAGCGCCCCGAACACGGCGCGGTCGCCTCCGGGCGCGCGGCCCAGCCCGAGGTCGATCCGGCCCGGGTGGAGCTCGGCGAGGGTGCCGAACTGCTCGGCGATGGCGAGCGGCGAGTGGTTGGGAAGCATCACCCCGCCGGCGCCCAGGCGGATCGACTCCGTGTGCGCCGCGATGTGGGCGATGAGGACGCTCGTCGCGGATGAGGCGATGCGCTCCATGTTGTGGTGCTCCGCGTACCAGACACGTTCGTAGCCGGCGCCCTCCGCGGCCTGGGCGAGCGCCACGGAGTGACGGAACGAGTCGGCGGGAGTCTCGCCGGGCGCCACGGGCGCGAGGTCGAGCACGGACAGCGGAACGGACATGAGTCTCCTGCAGTGCGGCGGGGTTGCTGTGGTGCCAACGCGTGAACCCAGCCGGGTATGCCCGGGTGAGTGAGTGCATCGGCTGCTGTGAAGCGCGCTAGAGGGACATGAGGGTCAGCGAACCCCGATTTCCAGCACTCACGTCCCTCCAGGGCGCACGGGTTCGGGTTCGGGCTCGGACTCCCGCGCCCGCACCACCCGCGACGTGATCAGGTGGATCGCCGTGGCCAGAGCGAATGCCCCCGCGAACAGCAACAGCGCCATCACCGGGTTCTCCATGAGGGTGGGGTCGACCACCATGACGGCGGCCAGCACCAGCATGGTGACGCCCGCGAACAGCTTGAGGAGCTCGCCGTGCTTGTCCTGGAGCTTGGTGGCGCGCATCGTGAACACGGCGATGGCGAAGATCACCAGCTCGTCGAGCAGGAACGGCACCATGTAGGCGACGAACAGCCCGGCAGTCTCGGCCATCCCTACGCCGTTCGCCTGCAGCATGCCCGTCCACAGCACCGGGAAGCCGGCGGTGCAGGGGGTCTCGAGAAGCGACACCCCGACGGCCAGCACGACGGTGGCGCCAAGCGCGGGCAACAGCGCCTTGGTGCCGGCCACCTCGCGCATGCGCTTGTAGAGGCCCGGCTTGTCCTCCTTGCGGATGGTGAAGGACAGGCCCTTGCCAAACGCGAAGTAGTCCTTGACGGACACGATGCCGAATACGCCCGCGATGATCGCGACCGCGATCTGGATCCACCCCATGAACCCGACCACCGCGAGGGCCGAGTAGAACGCCGCCATGTACAGCGCGTACATGATCGCCGTGACGGTGAGGAACGTGGTGCCGATCGCGAGTACGCGGCGGCGCGAGCGGGTGCGGAGCACGATCGCGAGCAGGATCGACAGCACCCACAACGAGCACGGGTTGATGCCGTCCACGAAGCCGATCACGATCGTGGAGAACAGCAGCGAATCGGCGCCGATCGAGACGTCGCCGACGAGCGGGACGTCGATCGTCGTCGACGGGGGTTCGGAGCTGCACAGCCCCTCGTCCTCGGAGCAGGTGCCCGCTCCGGCGGTGCCGAACACGCCTGGCTGTGGTTCCCGGCCGCTCTCGACGGCGGCAATCGCGCCGGCCATGTCCTGCTCGATCTGGTCGGTCCAGCCGATCCACACGCGCTCGCCGATGATCGTCGTTGGCACGGAGCCGGCCTCGAATCCCAGCCGCTCGGCCTCCTGGGCGAACAGCTCCTGGTTGGCCTCGTCGTTCCACACCTCGTATTGCGCGACACGCAAGTCCGGGTGCTGCACCTCGACCTCTTCGAGCCACGCCCGCTCCGCCTTGCAGTTGGGGCAGCCGTCACCCCAGAACAGCACCAGGTCGGCATTCGGGTCTACCTCAGCAACGGGGCCTGCCTCAACAGCAAGGGCCGATGCGGGGGCGGGCTGGGTCTGTGCGGTCGCGGGGGCGGCGACGAGTTCACCTGGGCCCGATGCGGTCACGGCCGGGCCGGCACCCTCGCCGGTGCTCAGGAGCGCCGCGATCGCGTTGCCGCCCGAAAGTGCGAGGAGCGCGAGGGCGAGCAGCGTGCCGCAGACGATCGCGACAATGCGCTGAGGGCGCGTGGCGGGGACGGCGGGCATCGGTGCTCCTTGTGCGTGAATGCCGTGGCTCGATGACGGGTGCCGTCAGGCTACGAGCGCTGCGGGACGCCTTGACGGGCCCTAGGTCCCGCCGTGTGCCTGCCCGACCGACGGGACGGATCGCCTGAGCCCGCGGAGTGAACGACCTGTCCGCGCCGCGACCGCGGACTCAGTTCATCCGGCCGCTGTGCATGACTCAGGGCCGGCGGTGGGTCCGCATCCACTCGACCACCGCATCGGGCGTGCGCGGCAGTGCCGCGGAGAGGTTCTCGACCCCGTCCTCGGTGACCAGGACGTCGTCCTCGATCCGGATCCCGATGCCGCGCAGCTCGGCGGGCACCGCCAGGTCGTCGGCCTTGAAGTACAGCCCCGGCTCGATGGTGAACACCATGCCGGGAAGCAGCGGCCCGTCCATGTACAGCTCGCGCTTGGCGGCCGCGCAGTCGTGCACGTCTAGCCCCAAGTGGTGCGACGTGGAGTGCACCATCCAGCGCCGGAACAGCTTCGACTCGGGATTGTCGGCCTCGGGCACGATTCCCCACTCGGTGAGGTGCCGCTCGATGACGTCCATGGCCGCCTCGTGGACGTCGCGAAAACTGACGCCGGGCCGCGCGGCCCCGAAGGCCGCATCGGCCGCCTCGAGAACCACCTGGTAGACGCGGCGCTGGATGTCCGTGAACTCGCCGCTGACCGGCATCGTGCGGGTGAGATCGGCGGTGTAGAGGCTCTCGACCTCCACGCCGGCGTCGAGCAGCAGCAGGTCGCCTTCGCGCACCTGGCCGTGATTGGTGATCCAGTGCAGCGTGGTCGCGTGCGGGCCGGAGGCGGCGATGGTCTCGTAGCCGACGGTGTTGCCCTCCTCGCGAGCGTGGCCGTCGAAGGTCGCCTCGACCACGCGCTCGCCGCGCTTGTGAGCGATCGCGCGCGGCAGTTCGCCCACCACGCGCTCGAAGCCCGCGATGGTCGCGTTCACCGCGTCGCGCAGCTGCTGGATCTCGTACGCGTCCTTGACGAGCCGCATCTCGGCCAGCGCGCGCTTGACCGCCTTGTGCGGGTGCGAGGACAGTCGGATATCGCTCGGCAGCTCGGACAGCGGCGCGGTCGCGATGCCCGTCATCGCGGCGAACTCCTCGAGGCCGGGCCGGCGCCCGATCCAGAACTCGCCCGAGCGCGGATCCGAGTAGAAGCCCTCGTCCTCCTTGCCCGCGGGCGGGACCAGGTACAGCGTGGACTCGTGCCCCGCATCGGCCGGTTCCATGACCAGCACCGCACCGGGTTCGCGGTCGGTGCCGAGACCCGTGAGATATGCGAAGTCGCGGTCGGGGGAGAAGCGGTAGTCGGTGTCGTTCGAGCGCACCTTGAGGTCGCCCGCAGGAGCGACGATGCGGCGGCCGGGAAAGCGCTCGGACAGGCGTCGGCGGCGCTCGGCCGCGAAGGTCGCGGAGGCCATCGCAGTGGTCTCGAGGTCCTCTGGCTCGGCCCACTCGGAGCCGATCCACGCCTTGAACTCGTCGTTGTCGGGCCGGAGGGCCCTGGCCTTGTTGGTCTTGTCCGGCTGCTCGTCGCTCACCCGACTATCGTCGCACGGTGCCCGCGGCCGCCGATGTCATGTTGCCGCGTACGCTGGCGACATGCGGATTGACCTCCACACCCACTCGACCGTCTCCGATGGGACGGGCGCGCCTGCGCAGGTCATGCGCGAGGCCGCTGCCGCGGGGCTCCACATCGTCGCACTCACCGACCACGACAGTGTCGACGGGTGGGAGAGCGCTGCGGCGACGGCGGCGGATGCCGGTCTCGGGTTCGTCCCCGGTATCGAGGTGTCGTGCCGCCATGCGGGAGTCTCGATCCACCTGCTCAGCTACTGGCACCAGGCGGATGATCCCGAGGTGACGGCCATGCTGGCCACCACGCGCGAGGCGAGGTTGCACCGGGCACGAGAGATCGTCGCGAAGGTCGGCGTGGATTTTCCCGTCACGTGGGACGCGGTCGCCGAGCTCGCCGGGGGTGCCGCTACGGTCGGCAGGCCGCACATTGCCGATGCACTCGTCGCTCAAGGCGTCGTCCCCACCAGGGACGAGGCGTTCGATCGCATTCTCGCTGGTAACTCCCGCTACTACGTGCCGCACTACGCGCCGGAGGTGACCGATGCGGTGCGCACCATGAGCGCAGCCGGCGGGGTGACGGTCTTCGCGCACCCGGGTGCCGACGCGCGCGGGCGAATCGTGACCACGTCCGTGATCGAGTCGATGGCACGCGCGGGGCTCGTAGGTCTTGAGATCGACCACCGCGATCACGATGAGCGTCAGCGCGAGCGGCTCGCGCGCATCGCGACCCGTCTGGGCCTGGTGCGCACGGGCTCCAGCGACTACCACGGCACGGGCAAGCGCAACGAGTTGGGGGAGAACCTCACGGATCCGAAGGCTTTCCTCGAGCTCGAAAAGGCGCGTGCGACGGGACGGGCGTCAGCCCCGCGCTGAGTCCTTGGCGCGCTCGGGCGCCCTGAATGGCGGGGCGAGGCCGATGCGGCCCCACCCCACCGGGGTCAGTCCTGAGTCTGGGTCCCCTGCTGGCCGTCCTGGCCGCCGCTACGGCGACGACGACGGTTGCGCTTGCGCGGCTGACCGCCTTCGCCCTCGCGGCTGGGCTGGGCCGATCCCTCGCTGTCGGGGCGGGCGCGTTCTGAGTTCCCGCGGCCGCCACCATTGCGACCGCGACCTTCGCCACGGCCCTCGCCGCCGCGACCGCGGCCTTCGCCACGACCTTCGCCACGACCTTCGCCGCCGCGACCGCGGCCTTCGCCGCGGCCCTCACCGCCACGGCCCCGGCCGTCACCGCGTCCACCGCCTTGGCCGCGTCCGCCACGGTCGCCGTCACGGCCACCGCGGTCGCCACCGGGCTTCTTGCCGGTCTCGCCGAGGTCCTCAAGGGTCTCGCCCTCAAGTCCCTCGAGCTTGCGGTCGCTGCGGGGCAGGCGTCCCTTGGTGCCGACGGGGATGTTCAACTGCTCGTACAGGTGCGGGGAGTTCGAGTAGGTCTCTTCCGGGTCCGGGTAGCCCAGGTCAAGCGACTTGTCGATCATCGACCACCGGGGAAGATCGTCCCAGTCCACGAACGTCACGGCGACGCCCGTCTTGCCGGCACGGCCCGTGCGGCCGATGCGGTGCAGGTACGTCTTCTCGTCCTCGGGGCACTGGTAGTTGACGACGTGCGTGACGTCGTCAACGTCGATGCCACGGGCGGCCACGTCGGTCGCGACTAACACGTCGATCTTGGTGTGGCGGAAGGCGCGCAGCGCCTGCTCGCGGGCACCCTGGCCCAGGTCGCCGTGTAGCGCGCCGGCGGCGAAGCCGCGATCACGCAGTTCGTCCGACACCTTCGCGGCGGTGCGCTTGGTGCGCGCGAAGACGATGGTGCGCCCGCGGCCCTCGGCCTGCAGGATCCGTGCGAGAACTTCGACCTTGTCCATGGCGTGCGCACGGAAAAGGAACTGCGTCGTGGCCTTGACCGTGGCGCCGTCGTCGTCCGGGTCGGCGGCGCGGATGTGCGTGGGCTGCGTCATGTAGCGACGCGCCAGCTGCACGACAGGACCGGGCATGGTCGCGGAGAACAGCATGGTGTGGCGCGACGCGGGAGTGGCGGCGAGCAGTCGCTCGACGTCCGGGAGGAACCCGAGGTCGAGCATCTCGTCGGCCTCGTCGAGCACGACCGTGCGGACGTAGCGCAGGTCTAGGTGGCCCTGGTTGAGCAGGTCGATCATGCGGCCGGGCGTGCCGACCACGACCTCGACGCCCTTGTTCAGCATGTCGATCTGCGGCTCGTACGCGCGGCCGCCGTAGATCTGCGCAATCCTGGTGGAGCGCTTCTTGGAGGCGTTCTGAAGGTCGCCGGCAACCTGGACCGCGAGCTCGCGGGTAGGGGCCACGACGAGCGCCTGGGGCTTGCCGGGCTCGTCGAGCTCGTCGAAGCCGGGCTCGCCGGGCGAGGCGGTGCGGTGCAGCAGCGGCACGCCGAAGCCCAGCGTCTTGCCGGTTCCGGTCTTGGCCTGGCCGATGATGTCGTGGCCGCCGAGTGCCACCGGCAGGGTCATCGCCTGGATCGGGAAGGGGCTCACGATGCCGCCCTCTGCGAGGGCCTCGGCAATCAGGGGGTTGATCTTGAAGTCCGCGAAGGTCTGATCCGCGGTGTGCACGCTGGCGTGCGTGTGCGTTTCGGTCATGGTGGGGTTAATCCTTGGGTGAATCGCGGACGCGAGGAGTCGCGTCCTATCGGCGGGCAGCCGATCGCGAATCATTGTCCTTGCGGCCTTCGCTATCTCCAGCGGCGCCGCGCTTCCATGACGACCGGTCAGCCCCGGGTCACGGCCATTCTAGCCCCCCCGCCGTGCGTGAGGCCAGGATCGCCGTCTACTCTGGCGCACATGCGCGTAGTGGTGATGGGTGTGACGGGTTGCGGCAAGACGACGGTCGGGATGCGGCTGGCTCACGAGCTCAAGGCGGAGTTCTGCGACGGCGACGACCTCCACTCCGAGGAGGCGATCGCCAAGATGGCCGCCGGAATCGCTCTCACCGACGAGGATCGCTGGCCGTGGCTTGAGGCAGTGGCGACGTGGCTCGGGGGCCAGGATCGAGGCATCGTCGCGTGCTCGGCCCTCAAGCGCGTGTACCGGGACTGCATTCGGGACGTCGCGGGCGACGCTGTGGTGTTCATCCACCTCGCCGCGCCACAGAGCGTCCTCGAGCCCCGGGTGCGACGGCGCGCCGAGCACGAGGGACACTTCGCGCCGGTGGGGCTGCTCGACTCTCAGTATGCGGCGCTCGAGCCACTTGCACCGGACGAGATCGGCGGCACTGTGGCCGTCCATGATCACTCGCCAGAGGGTGCGACGCTGGTAGCCCGCTCGATCGTTGACTCCGCCGCGCGTTGATGCACTGGTGGTGTCAGGCGCCGAATCCGACGCGTCGCTTGGACTCCTCGCCCGTCTCCACATAGCCGACGGCGCCGGACGGCACAACGACGCGCCGTCCCTTGTCGTCGGTGAGGTCGAGCGTGGCACCGGCCATCGCTCCCGCGACCGCCTCCGCCACCGCATCGGCCGTCATGTCGGTCTCGATCACGATCTCTCGTGACACGTTCTGAACGCCGATCCTGACTTCCACGCTGACCTCCCGAGGTCTGTTCACTGCTGGCTATTGATTATCGTAGGGGGGTGAGTGATGGCGAAAGACGCGTGTTCGCGGGCAGGGGAATCTCCCTACCCGGCCTCGGATCCATTGCCCTCGTCGTCATCGTCGCCTTTGCGGCGGGCATCGGCGTGGGATGGGGGACGGGTCTCGTTGCCGACCGCCTCGCCGTCGCGGAGCCCAGTCCTGTCCCGTCTCCGAGCGCGTCTGCCACCCCGACTGCTGAGGTGAGCCTGCCCCCTCTCGAGCCCATCGAGCGTGCGCTCGACGACGCGGACCGTCTCGCAGGAGTCGCGTCGCTCGACGTCGTCCCCGAGGGCGAGCGGAGCTTCGCGACGGTGACCGTCGACGGAGAGCCATCTGGTGGCGGAGCCTCGGTGCGCTGGGTGCGCGTCGAGTATGAAGAGGGCCTGGGCATGAGCGGTCAGGCCCTGGGCGACTTCGTCCTCGACACCCTGAACGACCCGCGCGGGTGGGGCGCACGTGGACGCTTCGAGTTCGTGCCGACAGGCGGGGCGCCAGACCTCAGGATCGTGCTCGCGAGCCCCGCGACCGCGGCCGCAACGTGTCCCGATCCGCACGCGACCGCCCCGGCGGGGGCCCTGATGGACCCCTCGGCGAGCCCTGACCCCGCGGTCGATCCGACCACCGCAGCCACGTCCGACCCGGAGTCCTCGGCAGAGGCGCCCTCTTGTGCCGATCAGGGCCTTGTGATGCTCGACCACTACGAGTGGATCGCCGGACTGGCCGCGTATGGCGATAACCGCACCGGGGCGCGGCAATACCTGGTCAACCACTTCGTTGGTCACGCGCTGGGCGAGTCGGAGACCCAGTGCACGTCGGGCCGCGCGCTCGTCACCACGGATCAGTCGCAGCTGCCGGGCGACTGCGACCCCAACCCTTGGACCTGGCCGGACGAACCAGTTCCGGCGCCTAACCCGTCGCCGGACGCCACCGCCAGCCCGCGCGAGCAAGACGAGTAGCTAGTTGCCGGGCGCATCGGCACGCGTCGGTAGACTCCGCAGCATGTCTGTCGACCCTGCCCCTGTTCGGCGCACGCCCGCTCGTTCACGGCAAGCGGGACTCGCCGCGATCAACGTGCTGCGAGGCGCCGTGATCGGCGCCGTCGAGGTCGTGCCCGGAGTGTCGGGCGGGACCCTCGCGCTCGTCGTGGGCGTCTACGAGACGATCATCACCTCGGCGGGAGAGCTCGTGCGCGGCCTCGTGGCCGCAGTGGCCGCTCTACTCCGCCGGACTGAGCTCGCCCCGGCCCGCGAGCACTTCGCACGGGTGCGGTGGGGAACGCTCATCCCGTTGGGCGTCGGCATGCTCACTGCGATCGTGCTGGTGTCAGCGACGCTCGCACCGCTCATCGAGTCCCATCCGATCCAGACGCGCGCACTGTTCGCGGGCCTCATCGTCGCCTCGCTCATCGTGCCCGCACGGATGGTCGGTCGTTGGGGTTTGAGGGAGGTGCTGGTGGCGCTCGTCGCGGCGGTTGCGGCGTTCTACTTCACGGGGCTGACCGGGGTCGAGCGATCGGACCCATCGCTGTGGCTCGTCGCCATCGCGGCGTCCTTCGCCGTGTGCGCGCTCGTGCTGCCCGGGGTGTCCGGCTCGTTCCTGTTGCTCGTGCTGGGCATGTATGCGCCCACGCTGGGCGCGGTGAATGACCGAGACCTCGCATACCTGGGGGTCTTCGCCGCCGGCGCGGTCCTCGGCTTGGCCCTGTTCGTCACCGGCCTGGAATGGCTCCTTGAGCATCGGCGTGCGCTGACGCTGGCGGCGATGACCGGGCTGATGCTCGGCTCGCTCCGCGCGCTGTGGCCGTGGCAAGCGGAGGACGCCACGCTGCAGGCGCCGTCCGGCGCGCTTGGCCCGGTCCTCGCACTGTTCGCCGTCGGAGTCGCCGCGGTGACCGCGCTGCTCGTGGTCGAGGCACTCGCCACACGGCGTGCCGCGGCGCACGAGCAGGCGGCGCCCGTGCCCGAAGGCCGCTGAGCGCGGCCCTGGCGCAGGCGTGTCAGAGCGGTGTGGTGAGGTGACGCCATGACGCGGATTCGTGTGGTCTCGCCCTCGCCGCTCGCACGCGCGGATGCGCTTGATGATGATCAGCGCGCAGCCGTGGATGCCCTGGTGCGCGGTACAGGGCATGTGGTGGTGACGGGCGCTCCGGGCACCGGCAAGACCACGGTGGCGAAGGCCGCCGCGGTCGCCGCAGTCGACGCCGGCACGCCGCCCGAGCGCGTGCTCGTGCTCGCTCCCACACGGCGTGCCGCCGCGGACCTGAGGGACCAGGTCAGCCTCGCGATGGACCGGCCGAGCGGTGCACCCATGGTTCGCACGTCGGCCTCCGCGGCCCACCACGTGCTCGCGGCCCAGGCGGCCACACTGGACCGGCCCTCTCCGGCGCTGATCACGGGAGCGGAGCAGGATTCGATCCTGCGCGAGCTGCTGGCGGGCCACGCCCGGGGCGAGGGCGCGCGAGTCGACTGGACGGGTGTGGTGCCACCTCAGGCCACCGCGTTGGCAGGATTCCGTGGCGAGCTCCGCGACCTGCTGATGCGCGCGGCGGAGTCGGGCCACACCGCCGCCGAGCTGCGCGAGCTCGGCGAGCGCGTGGGGCGGCCCGAGTGGGTCGCGGCTGCCGCCGTGATGGCGGAGTACGAACTGGTGACGGCACTGCGTTCGATGCCCTCCGACCAAGGCGAGCGGTACGACCCCGCTACGGTCGCCGCGCAGGCGGCCTGGGTGCTCGAGCAGTGGGAGGAGGTGGCGGAGGGGCCAGCGCCGTTGTGGGACACCGTGGTCGTCGACGACCACCAGGACTCCACCGCCGCCACCACGGCGCTGCTCCATGCGATGGCACGCCGTGGGGCCCGACTGATGCTGCTTGGCAATGCCGACCAGGCCGTCCAGGGCTATCGAGGGGCGCTGCCACACGGTCTTGCCAGTGCGGCGGGGGGCGACCTCGGGAGAGCCAGCCATGTCGAGCTCGCGGTCGATCACCGCCAGCCCGCAGGACTGGCCCGTGTCGCGGCCGCAGTGGCCCAGCGCATCGGCGTCAAGGGCGTGGGCTCGGCTCGCTCCGCCCACCGGGGGTTGGCCGATGCCGCCGCGCCCGTCACAGTGTTGACAGCCGCGCATTCGTTCGGGCAGTCGCGCGCCATCGCGGCGGAGCTCCGGCGGGCGCGCCACGGGCTTGACGGGCCGTCGATCCCATGGGGCGAGATGGTCGTCATCGCCCGGTCGAGCGCCCAGCTGCGGTCGCTGCGGTCCGACCTGCTGGGTGCCGATGTGCCGTGCGAGGCACTGGGTGACGGGACCGCCTTGCATCGCGAGCCCGCCGTCGCGCCGCTGCTCGAGATCGTGAGAGTCGCGCTCGGTGAGGAGTGGGACGAGGACCGGGCGGTAGACGTGCTGGGTTCGCGCCTGATCGGTCTGGACGCTGTGGCGCTGCGGAGGCTGCGCCGGGCGCTGGTCCGCGAGGAGCGATCCGGCGGGGGCCACCGTTCCAGCGCCGAACTGCTCGTGGAGGCGATGGCGGATCCGGCCAGATGGGCTTCCCTTGACGCCGTCGAGGCGCGCGCGGCCGCCCGTGCCTCGCGTGCGGTGGCATCGGCCCGAGCGCGCATCGAGGCGCCGGCCGCGACTCCCGGGGCCGTGCTGTGGGCGGCCTGGGACGCGATCGGCGTGACGGATCGGTGGCGCGAGGCGGCGCTTTCCGGCTCCGCGCGCGATGACGCTGACCTTGACGCCGTGATGGCGCTGATGCGTGCAGCGCAGACATTCTCAGAGCGGCTGTCGGAGGCGGATGCCGCTGCGTTCCTCGAGCACCTCGAGGGCCAGGAGTTCGCCGCAGACTCGCTCGGTGCCCGGGGGCAGTCCTTGGATGTGGTGTCGTTCTGCACTCCCGCCTCTGCGGCGGGGCGCGAGTGGGACGTGGTCGCGGTCGCCGGCGTGGAGGAGGGGGCGTGGCCCGACCTGCGACTGCGGGACTCGGTGCTGGGGGCGCAGGCGTTCGCGGAGCTGGTGGCCGAAGGTCCGGTCACCGACGAGCTGATCGCAGGAGCGCCTGGTCCCCGCGACCTCCACGGCGCTCGGCGCGCAGTTCTCGACGACGAGACCCGGGCGCTGCTCGTGGCCGTCTCGCGCGCCAGGGAGCGGCTCATCGTCACGGCGGTGGATGACGGAGAGTCGCGGCCGTCGCGCTATCTTGCGCTGATCGAGGACGCTGCTGGTGTCGTGAGGACCGATGCGTCGGTGCCGCGCGGAGTCGCGGATCTGCGCGGTGCGGTGGCGCGGTTGCGGGCGGACGGGCTCGAGGCCGTGGCCGTCCTTGACGAGGATCCGTCCGATGCGCCTGCAGCCGCGGCGCTGGACGGGGCGGCTGGACAGCTCGCACGTCTGGTGGAGGTCGGCGTGCCTGGCGCGGATCCCGATGACTGGCATGGGGTCGCGGAGGTCTCGACCGGGGAAGGGTTCTGGAGCGACGAGGCCGAGGTGCGGGTGTCGCCCTCGCGGCTCGACGCGGTGCGCGCATGCGCGCTCAAGTGGGCTCTGGAGACGGCCGGCGGAACAACCGAGAGCACGGACGCGCAGCATGTGGGCTCCCTCGTCCACGAGATTGCCGCTGCGCTGCCTGATGGTGATGAAGAGGCGATGTTGACGGAGCTGGAGCGCCGTTGGGGGGAGATCGGCGGCACGGGCACGTGGCTCGAGCGGCTGCAGTTCGACAATGCCCGCGAGATGGTGCGCCGACTGGCCCGCTATCTCGAGGGCGTGACTGCCGATCGAGTGGTGGTCGAGCAGGGCTTCGGCGTCGTGTTCGGCAAGGCGCGAGTGTCCGGCATCGCGGATCGGGTGGAGATCTCCGGCGACGTCGCACGCATCGTGGACCTCAAGACCGGCGCGACGATCACTCGCGCCGAGGGTGCCGACAACGGCCAGCTGATGCTGTACCAGCTGGTGGCGAACCACGGGGCCTTCGACGGTGTCGAGCGCGCGAGCGACGCTGCACTGGTGTTCGTGGGCAAGGGTGCAGCACGCAAGGGCACCGTCGTTCCGCAGCCGGCCATCGATGAGGCCGATGCGCGGGCTGAGTTGGACGCCGCCGTCGACACCATGCGCGCTCCCGCCTTCATGGCGACGCCCAACGCGATGTGCCCCCACTGCCCGATCCGCCGGTCGTGCCCGGCCCATGCCGCAGGTGGGCAGGTGAGCGACTCGTGAGCGCTGACGGGACCGTCCCTGGAGGTGCGCGATCGGTAGCGGAGCTCGCTGAGCTGATCGCGCCTGGCCGGCCTCCCACAGCCGAGCAGGCCCGGATCATCGGGGCGGGCACCGAGCCGATGCTCGTCGTCGCGGGTGCCGGCTCGGGCAAGACCGAGACGCTGTCCATGCGGATCGTGTACCTGCTGGACCACGCACGCGAGCTGTTCGGCGAGGACATCACGCCTGACGAGATCCTGTGCTTGACGTTCACGCGCAAGGCAGCCGCGGAGATCGCGGAGCGCGCGGACGAGAGGATCTCGCGCGTCTGGGATGCCGTCGAGACCGGGCCCGACGGCCGTCAGCGCCGCCGCCGGGACCCCGAACGGGCCGCGCCCACCGTCGCCACGTACAACGCCTATGCGGCCGCACTGGCCGCCGAGCACGGACTGCGGGTCGGCGTTGACCCGGACTCGACGGTCGTGACCGATGCGGCTCTTTGGCAGCTCGCGGCGCGCTCGCTGGAGGAGTGGACGGCCGCCCTGGAGACCGACTCGGCACCCGGCACCGTGCGGGGCTCGTTGCCCCGGCTGGCCGCGCAGATGCGCGAGCACTCCGTAACTCCGGCGTCGTTGCGACGTTGGTTGACCGACACGCTGGCCTTCCTCGACGGCTTGCCCAAGAAGGCCGGCGACGGGACGCCCGGAAGGATGACCGCCGCTCTCGCGGGCCGCATCGGCAAGCTGCGCACACTGTTGGCGATGGCCGATCTGGTCGAGGACTTCCAGGCGCGCAAGCACGAGGGTGCACTGCTCGACTTCTCCGACCAGGTGGCCGTCGCGGTCGAGCTCGCCAGCCTTTCGGCGGTGCAGCAGGTCGAGCAATCGCGCTACCGGGCCGTGCTCCTCGACGAGTTCCAGGACACCTCGCCGGCCCAACTGCAGCTGTTCGCCGACATGTTCGGCGCAGACCACCCCGTCATGGCGGTCGGCGATCCGAACCAGGCCATCTACGGATTCCGCGGTGCGTCCGCGGCCGCGCTCGAGGACTTCGTCACCCGCTTCGGCGGCCCCGATCGTGTGCGGCAGGCAAGCCTGTCGGTGTCGTGGCGCAACGAGGGCGCGATCCTGGAGGCCGCGAACGCCTCGGCGGAGCCGCTGCGCGAGGCCTCGAGCGTCCCCGTCACGCGGCTCGTGTCCCGTGCGGCGCTGATGGGCAAGTCCGAGCCGGACCGCGAGGCGCCCGGAGTCGCGGCGCACATGGCTGCCACGGCCGAGGACGAAGCCGCATATGTAGTCAACTACCTAATCGAGCGTCGCGGGGAGCTGGGGCACGGCCGGCCATGGCGGGGGGACGACGGCGCGTTCGTCACGGACGGTGCCGGCCGTGCGTTGCCGCGCAGCATCGAGGCCGCAGTGCTGTGCCGCCGGCGCGCCACGATCCCCCTCGTCGTCGACGAGCTCGAGCGCAGGGGAGTGGACTACGAGGTGGTGGGCCTGGGGGGACTGCTGGACACTCCCGACGTGGCCGACCTGGTCGCGCTGCTCGAGGTGGCGCACGATCCGGCGCGCGGCGACGCGCTGATGCGCCTGCTCACGTCCGAGCGCGTCAATCTGGGTCCGCGCGACCTGATGGCGCTGAAGGACCGGGCGGAGGCACTCGCCGGCAGCCGTGCACAGCGAGAGGCCCCGGCGAGCATTGTCGACGCTCTTGAGGAGCTGCCGCCGCCGGGATGGACCTCGCCCGATGGGCGGTCGCTCTCCGCCGAGGCGCGTGCGCGGCTCGAGCGTCTTCGGCGCTCGGTGCGCCATCTTCGTGAGCACACGTACCTGCCCCTGACCGAGCTCATCGCGTTCGCCGAACGGGTGTGGTGCTTGGACATCGAGGCACAGGTCGCGCGGCCCGACGGTCGGCTGCGCCGCAACGTCGACGCGTTCCTCGACTCAGCCCGTACCTTCGCCCAGGGCGCGGAGCACGCGACGCTCGGCGCCTTCCTGCATTGGCTCGACGCGGCTCGCAGCGAGGAACGCGGTCTCGACGCCCCGGTCAAGGACCCGGAACCGGGAGCCGTCCAGGTGCTCACGGTGCACTCCGCGAAGGGACTGGAGTGGGACGTGGTGGCGGTGCCCGGTGCCACCGATGGTCGGTTCCCCATGTTCATGAGCTTCCACGGAAAGCACGAGGACGGCGCGTGGTTGAGCAGCGATCCCGAGGTGCCATGGCCGCTGCGAATGGATGCTGACCGCCTGCCCTCGTGGCATCTGCACGGCGCCGTCGACCATGCGAGCCTGAGCGACACCATCGCGGACTTTCGCATCGCGGCCGGGGCGCACCGCGTGGACGAGGAGCGGCGACTGTTCTACGTCGCGCTCACCCGCGCTCGCAGCCACGTGCTGGTATCCGGCTCGTGGTACGCGGGCGGCCGGACCGTGCGCCAACCGTCGCCCTTCGTCACCGAACTGGTGAAGACGGGCCTGGTGGGCTCATCAGGGTGGGCCCCCGAGCCGGAGGACGACGCCGATCCACCCGAGCCCGTCGTGCACACAGGCATCTGGCCGCGCCCGGACTCGCGAGCACGCCGCCGCCGCCGCGCGCTCGCATCGGCGGTCCGCCGCGGTGGCGCGCTCGGCACGGACCCCTCCACCCTGCCTCTGTCCGTCGAGGTCGACGCGATGCTCGACGAGCGCGAGCGGCGCACCAGCGGCACACCCGAGGTGTCGCTGCCCGCGCACCTGTCCGCCTCCGCCTTGGTGTCGATGCGGCGCGACCGCGACGCCTTCGCGGTGCAACTGCGCCGGCCCGTTCCTCAAGAGCCCTCGCTCGCGGCGCAGCGTGGATCCGCCCTCCACGCGTGGATCGAGACCCAATATGGGCGTGTGCCGCTGCTGGACCCCGACGATCTGGACCCCGACGACGGCGCCTCGGAAGACCTCACGGCGCTGAAGGAGACCTTCGCGGCCTCCGAGTGGGCGGGACGCCAACCCACAGACGTCGAGGTTGACGTGGAGGTGCCGATCGCGGGCGTGACGATCCGCTCCCGTATCGACGCGGTGTTCCCGGCGGGTGCCGGCCTGGACCGTGTGACCGTGGTTGACTGGAAGTCGGGTCGCCCCCCGCGAGACCCTGCAGAGCGCGCGGCGCGAGAGGTCCAGCTCGCGGTCTACCGCCTGGCATGGGCGGAGTGGAAGGGGCTGCCGCTCGCCGACGTCGACGCGGCCTTCTACTACGTGGCCGAGGGTGCGACCGTGACACCGAACACGCTGCTGACGAGGGACGAGATAGTCGCGCTCATCGCGGGCGACGACTGACGGTGTCCCCGCTGCGATGCCCGGTGCGGGACTGAGGCTCCCGGCCTAGTCTTCTGTGCGGTCTTCGCCGGATGGCTCGTCGTCGAACAGCAGCGCCTCAAGATCTGCGAGCATGCCGGCACCATCCCCGATGACATCTTCGTTGTCCGTCCGCACACCGAACATCATCCACTGCAGCAGCGCGAGCTCCGAGGACAAGCGGGCGCGGTCGAGCAGGTGCGGGTCGCGGGACTCACGCCGTGCCATGCGATAGGACTCAATCACGGATTCGAGGGCGTCGTCGGGCGCGGCCGCGACGAGCCACGCGAGATCGTCCGCAGGATCCGCGACGCGGGCATCCATCCAGTCGACGACGCCCGACACGCGGTCGCCAGACACCATGATCTGGTGCTCGCCGAGGTCGCCGTGGACGACGGTCGGCTCGAAGCGCCACCAGGCCACGTTCTCGAGCTGATGCTCCCAGCGGTCAGCCAGACGTGGCGGCACCCGGCCCGTCTGGATGCCCGCATCGAGCTCCGCCATGCGCCGCGAGCGGTACTCCTCCGCGGTGTAGGCGGGAAGGCCCTCGTCCTCGACCAGGGACGGCGACAACTCGTGGATCTGTGCGATCGCGCGACCGAGCCCGGCGGCCAGTCCCGGACCGGGCTCCAGCCGTGACAGCACGAGGGCGCTGCCGCTGACCTCGGAGTACACCACCGCACGTCCCCCTTCGGCCTCGGCCATGGTGGCCGTGCCGCGCGGCCGCGGCACGTCGAAGGACAGCAGCCCCGTGTCGTGGGCACGAGCCAAGGCGTTCAGCAGGCCGCGTTCGGCCTCGAGCGCCGCACCGGCCGCAGGGCGCTTGGGGGCTCGCACGATCCACCGGGTACCCGTGGCGTCCTTGACCACGACGACATCGAAGTCGGCGTCCGTGTGGGGGCTGCGCAGCACGTCGTACACATCGAGGCCGGGGACAGCGACGGACGCGAGAGCGGCGAGGGCGAGCGGTGAACGTGGCACGACCTCACGATAGGACCTCGCTCGACCGTATGCCACAGTCCACGCCGCCCGTGCTCGCGGCCCGACCCCAGGCGACCACCGGCGTGGCACGACCAGGCCGGGCGCGCATCGGCCCCGTGCACTCCGTTCGCGCTCCTGAAGAGCGCGGTGGCGTAGCGTGAAAGCGTGAAACATGACCTGCTGCTGGACGACCCCCTGATCATCGACCGCGCGAGCGAGCGTCGCGAGCTGGTGGATATGGCGACGGCCGATGCGGTGGTGGTGCGAGACGGCGAGGTGCTGGCGATCGACGGCGACCTGGTCGAGCTCCCGGCCGGGCAGCGGCCCGCGCATGGTCTGCAGATCTACTTGGGCCGTGAAGGCGAGCGTGATCTGGTCGCGATCGTGCCCGAGTCGCCTGACGACGTGCACGTGCCAGGCGCCCGCATGACGCCGCTCCGGGAGCTTCTCGGTCTGTTCGCTGCTCGGGGCCAGGACGGGGCCCGCGACCGCGAGCTTGCCACCACGGCAGTGGCCATCTCGCTGTGGCACGCGGCCCACGAGCGCTGCGCTCGCTGCGGCGGTGCGACGGAGCCCCGCATGGGTGGCTGGGTGCGCCGCTGCGACGCGGACAGCCGAGACCATTACCCGCGCACGGACCCCGCCGTCATCGTCGCAATCACCGACCCGGAGGACCGCCTGCTCATGGCTCACGCAAGCCATTGGTCCGAGAACCGCTACTCGCACCTCGCGGGCTATGTCGAGCCGGGCGAGAGCCTTGAGCAGGCAGCCCATCGGGAGGTCGGCGAGGAGGCCGGGCTCGTGCTGCGAGATCTGACGTATGCGGGCTCGCAGCCGTGGCCCTTCCCCGCCTCGGTCATGGTCGGCTTCCGCGCACGGGTCGACGACCCTGCCTTTATCCTCGACGACGACGAGATCTCCGCTGCGATGTGGGTGACGCGTGCCGAGCTCGACGCGCGGGTGGCCGATGGCACGCTCGTGCTCGCGCCCGCTGGGTCGATCGCGCGGCGGATGCTGGAGGAGTGGTACGGCGCGCCCCTGCCGTAGGTTCCGCCCCCATCGCCGACCGGTGACGGTGGTCGCGTGTCACCGCCGCCTGGCACAATGCCATCAGATGTCAGCCGATCAGATCCTCGATGCGCTCGATCCCGAGCAGCGCGACGTCGCCACCGCCCTGCACGGACCGGTGTGCGTGCTCGCGGGCGCCGGCACGGGCAAGACCCGGGCCATCACGCACCGGATCGCGTACGGGGTGCGCGTCAGCGCCTATGCGCCACAATCGGTGCTCGCGGTCACGTTCACGGCGCGCGCGGCGGGGGAGATGCGCGAACGGCTGCGCGCCCTCGGCGCTCAGGGCGTCCAGGCGCGCACGTTTCACGCCGCCGCACTGCGCCAGCTCAGCTACTTCTGGCCCCAGGTCGTGGGTGGGCAGATCCCGCGGCTCGTCGAGCAGAAGGCATCCCTCGTCGGTCGTGCCGCGCGCCAGGTCGGGCTCAGCCCTGACCGGCTCACCGTGCGCGACCTCGCGAGCGAGATCGAGTGGGCGAAGGTGTCGCTGGTCGGTGCCGAGGACTACGTGCAGACGACGACCGACTCCGGACGCCCCGCGCCAGCCGGCGTCCAGCGCGGCCAAGTGGTCGACGTCATGCGCGCCTACGAGGATGCCAAGACCGAGGCTGTCGTGCTCGACTTCGAGGACATTCTGCTGCTCCTCGCGGACATGATCGGCCGGCACGGCGAGGTGGGGGAGCAGATCCGCCGTCAGTACCGCCACTTCGTCGTCGACGAGTACCAGGACGTGTCGCCGCTGCAGCAGTTCCTCCTCGACCAGTGGCTCGGCGGTCGGGAGGAGCTGTGCGTCGTGGGCGACCCCGCGCAGACCATCTACTCGTTCGCGGGCGCGTCGCCGCGCCACCTGCTCGACTTCGGGCGCACTCATCCGGACGCAACCGTGGTCCGGCTCGTGCGTGACTATCGGTCGACGCCGCAGGTAGTGAACCTCGCGAATGGGCTGATGTCCGCCCGCGGTGTCGCGCGCACCGGTGTGGAGCTCGTCGCACAGCGGCCGTCGGGCCCGGACCCGGTGTTCACCGCGTACGACGATGACGGGTCGGAGGCTGCGGCCGTCGCCGAGCGCATCGAGCGGCTGATCTCCTCGGGTCTGACGGCGTCGGAGATCGCCGTGCTGTATCGCACCAACAGCCAGTCCGAGGAGCTCGAGGACGCACTCGCCAGCCGCGGCATCGGCTACCTGATCCGCGGCGGCCGGAGGTTCTTCGACCGCGACGAGGTGCGCAAGGCGATGGTGCTGCTGCGCGGGGCAGCGGTGGGCGCGACGGACTCGCCCATCGGCGAGCAGGTACGCGACGCCATCGCCGATGCCGGGTGGACCGAGCAGGCACCCGAGGCGCGCGGGGCAGTCCGCGAGCGCTGGGAGTCGCTCCAGGCGCTCGTTCAACTGGCGGACGACTTCGACGCCGATGGCGGTGGGAATGCGACGATGCGGGAGTTCGTGGAGCACCTCGCGGAGCGCGCGCAGGCACAGCACGCACCCTCCGTGGAGGGCGTGACCCTCACCACCATGCACGCCGCGAAGGGGCTCGAGTGGGACGCCGTGTTCATCATCGGCTGCTCCGAGGGACTGATGCCCATCTCACTGGCGGAGACGCCCGAGGCGATCGAGGAGGAGCGCCGCCTGCTGTACGTCGCCGTCACCCGGGCACGCGAGCACCTCCTGCTGAGCTTCGCGCGTTCGCGCAAGGCGGGTGGACGTGCCACCCGCAAGCGCACCCGGTTCCTCGAGCGGTGGTGGCCCGAGGCCGGCCGTCCTCCGCAGCGCCGTGCCAAGGCAGCGGGAAAGATTGCGGACCTGGATGCGGACCAGGCGCACCTGTTCGAGGCGCTGAGAGCCTGGCGGCTCGAGCTCGCGCAGGAGTCATCGAAGCCGGCCTACACGGTCCTTACCGACGCGTCGCTCGTGGAGATCGCCCAGCAACGGCCGGCGACGATCGGCGCGCTGGCGTCGGTCCGCGGCGTGGGGGCCTCGAAACTCGATCTGTTCGGTGCCCAGATCCTCAGGGTCGTCGCGGACAACTGATCGCGCTCATGCATCGTTCATCGCACGTGCCGCGTGCACGGCGAGATGGTCATCGGTGCATCGGCAATCGGGGTGGGGAGGCGCCTGGGCCACGGGGATGACCCCGTGCGGCCCGACTCGCCAGGCGCTGGCCGCTCCTCCCCGCAAGAACGAGATCGCCGCACGCGCGATCAGCGCCCCCGCGACCGTGGCGGTCACCGGGTCCACGCGCGGCCGTCTCGAATCGCCCTGCAGAGCGAGCACTGGCCAATCGGCCCGGGCGTCGGCCTCGCTGAGTCCGATGCAGGTCGCGCAACGAGTCATCCCTGGCACGACCAGCGGGCCCACGCGCACCGTCGACTCTCCGCACTCCACCAGCAGGTGCGGCTGATTGGCGGAAAGCAGCACCCGGGCGCGGGCCACCGCAGGCCCCGACGAGATCAGCACATCGAGTGCGGCGTCGGCGTGGGCGCCGCGCAGCTGCGCGGTGGGCACGGCCTCCCGGACCCGGGCGAGAGCGACGGCACCGCAGTCCGCATCGGGAAGATGGGGCGCGCTCCCTGCTCGTGCGCGCGCGCCATCCACCACGGTGAGGGGGACTTCCGCTCGCGCGAGAGCGACCGCGGCCTCGGTGCCCAAGGCACCCGCCCCATGGATTCGCACACAGCGGTCACGGTCGGCGGGATGGTGCGCGGCGTGGGAGTCGTCGGCGATCAGCAGGCCGCGCTCGTCCAGCTGCGCGAGGAGATCGCCGTGCCGCCGGCGTTCAGCAGCACCCACGCGCCTGCCGCCCTCGAGGGAGCGCAGGAACCGTGCCTGGGAGGCTGTCACATCCTCGATCACGAGCGGCGAGTCCCATCCCACCTGAACGCCCTCGCCCGGCAGCGCGAGAACGGGGGCGGCGGGGTTCAGGTGCATGCTGACAGCGTGCCAGGCGTGGGGGAGCTGCGGCCTTTGTCCACAGGCGCAATGCGATGTCGGTGTCCGGCAATCGCGTGGCACCGCGTCCGGTGGTGCCGGGAACGCAAGACGCGGACCGCCCGTGAGGGCGCCCCGCGTCTGAAGCGTTCGGGTGCGGCGGGTACTACGCCTTGCCGAGGATGCGGTTGAGCTTGGTGCTGCAGACGGGGCACGTGGCCTTCGCCATGCGGCGGCCGTTCTCGGAGACAACCACGTTGCCCTCGGTCTCGCGCTTCTCCTTGCACTTCACGCAGTAGAACTCGCCCTTGTATGTTTCGTCCGCCATGAGGCATCTCCTTCAGTTGGCTCGCCCAGCGCAATGCGCGCTGGGTTCCGGTGGCCCCTGCGGGCCGATCACCACAAGCGTAGACGGACGGGGCGACAAAGCCGGACAAGCGCGCGCGTGCCGTGTCGCGTCACTCGCGCGGGGTGTCACCGTCCGAGCCCTCGTCCGATGCGCTCGACGGCCCGCGGTCTGCGTCGCCGTCCTCGCCCGTCGACGTCGTCTGCTCGTCCCCGAGGCCTCCGGCGAGCAGGGCCTCGAGCGCGCGATCGACGTCGTCCTCCTCGGCACCACCGAGCCACCGGGCCACCCAGGCCTGTGGGTCGTCCAAGGCCTCAGATCCGGGCAGCACGTCCGGGTGGGACCACACGCGGTCGCGCCCCTCGGGTCCGGCCTCGAGGGTGAGCCGTGACCACAGTGCCGCCGCATCGCGCATGCGGCGCGGCCGCAGCTCGAGACCGAGCAGCGTCGCGAACGCATCCTCGGCGGGCCCCCCGGTCGCACGCCGGCGCTGCATCATCTCTCGCAGCGCGCCGATCGATGGCAGATGCGGGGCGGCGGCGCGCACGGTGATCTCCTGCACCCAGCCCTCGATGAGGGCGAGCAGCGTCTCGATCGACTCGAGCGTCTCGCGCTGCTCTTCGCTGTGGTGTGACGCGAAGATCCCGCGGGTGAGAGCCTCCTGCAGCTTGGTCGGCTCCTCGAAGCCGACGTCTCGTACGGCGTCGTCGAGGGCCTCCACGTCGATGCTGATCCCGGCCGCGTACTTCTCGATGAGCGTGTGGAGGTGGCCGGGCAGCCACTGCACGGCCGAGAACAGCCGCACATGGGCGGCCTCACGCAGGGCGATGTAGGCACGGACCTCGTCCTCCGGTATGCCGAGCCCCTCGGCGAACGCGTCGATCGCGCTCGGCACGAGCACCACACGCGGCTCGGCGAGCAGCGGGAAGCCGAGGTCGGTTGCGCCGAACGCGTCCCTCGCCATCTCGCCAGCCGCCTGCCCCACGTGCATCCCGCAGACCGTGGGGCTCACGGACCCGACGAGAGCGGACGACTCGGCCCCGAGCCCCGGGCCGCCGTCCTCGGACCTCAAGACTCCGCTGAGCGCCTGCGACACGCTCGTCGCGACTGGTCCGGCCAACACCCGCCAGGTGGGCAGGGTCGCCTCGATCCACTCTGCCCGGCTCCACACCCGCGGCTCGCGGCCGGACGGGTCGAAGTCCGTCGCGGCGTCCAGCCACAGCTCGGCCCGGGACACGGCGGCACGGTGCTCGGCGGCGACATGCGCGGTCACCGTTGGGTCGCCGCCCTGTGCCGCGACGCCGCGCGCGACGTCGTGCGCGAGCTGCCAGTTCACGTCCTCGCCCTGGGACTGCGCGACGAGAGAACGGATCTGGCCGAGGACGTGGTCCATCATCGCGGGGTTGGACAACATGCCGCTGGCCTGGGCCAGAGCGGCGGGGTCCATGCCCATCCGCTCGAGCTCCTCGAGCGCGGACTCGGCGTCGTCACCGAACAGTTCGCGCAGCAGGCGCATCCACGGGGTCTGGTCGTCGGTCACTGAAGGCTCCTGGAGGTGGTGACGGGCGCCCGGCGCGCACGTTCTTCCAAAGTAACGAACGCACCGGCCGTTTGGGCACGCCGTTCGCTATGAGCAATGATGGGCAGGTGAGCGCCGTTCCCCCTCCGCCGCCGCTCGACGCCCTCGGTGTCGACGGCCGCCCCCTCTCCGATGACCACCGCGACCCTGGCGATCATCGTTCGATGGTCCTCGCCGCCACCGGCCTGGGCGCTGCCGTGCTGATCGCGGTGCTGTCCGTCCTGCCGGCCCCCTTCGCCATCGGTGGGCCCGGGCCTACTTTCGACACCCTCTCCGAGGTCGACGGCGTGCCGCTGGTCGAGATCGAGGGGGCCGACACCTATCCCGCGTCCGGAGAGCTTCGCCTCACCACTGTTTCCGTGGCTCGAGGCAGCTCCTCCGCCTTCACGCTCGGCCAGGTGCTGCGCGGCTGGGCCGAGGAAGCGAGCTACGTCGTGCCTGAGGAGGAGGTGTTCGGCACCCCCGACCAGGAAGAGGTCTTCGAGGAGCGGTCCGCGCAGGCGTGGATCACCTCGCAGGAATCGGCCACGGTGGCCGCGCTCGAGGCGCTTGACCGCCCGGTGCCCGCCGAGTTGGAGGTCGCCGAGGTCATCGAAACCTCGAACGCGACGGGCTTGCTAGAACCTGGTGACGTCATCGTCGCCCTGAACGGTGTCGAGGTGCCGACGTTCTCTGCGCTGTCGGACCAGTTGGCTGAGACCGCTCCCGGCGACGAGGTGACGGTGGAGTACGAACGCGACGGCGCGCGCGGCGAGGCAAGCTTCGCGACTCTCGACGACGGCAGCGGCGGAGCGTTGATGGGGCTGGGGATCGATCCACAGTTCGAGCTCCCCATCGACGTCACCGTGCAGATCGACTCGGTCGGTGGCCCCAGCGCGGGTCTGATGTTCTCGCTGGCGATCATGGACATGCTCACGGAGGCCGATGAGCTCGACGATGCGCGCGTGGCCGGCACGGGGACGATCAACGCGTCAGGCGACGTGGGGTCCATCGGCGGCATCACGATGAAGATGCACGGCGCCGTGGAGGCGGGAGCGGAGTACTTCCTGGCGCCCGTCGAGAACTGCGGCGAGGTCGTGGGGAACGTACCCGAGGGTCTCGACGTCTATTCAGTGGACACTCTCGACGACGCTTACGAAGCCGTGGTGGGGATCGGAAGCGGCGATACCGCCCAGCTGCAGTCGTGCAGCTGACACTGAACTACCCTTGAGTTGACTCAACTGCGAAGAAGGAATCACCTGTGACGTTCGACGACGACCGCCGTCCAACCCCGCCGCGCCCCGTGCAGGCGCCGCGCCGACGCTCCCCGCTGTTCATCACCGGAGTGGTCATCGCTGCGCTGGTGGTGATCACGGTGATCACGGCACAGATTTGGACCGAGGTTGCGTGGTACCGCCAGCTGGGCTTCGCTGACGTGCTGACCACGCAGTGGATCACGCGAGGCGTGCTGTTCGTCGGGTTCGGCCTGATCGCTGCCTTGGCCGTGTGGGTCACGCTCTGGGTGGCCCGGCGCGTCCGGCCCGCCGTGACCGGCAAGCGCACGACGCTCGACCAGTACCGCGAGCAGATCCAGCCGCTCGAGAAGATCGTCATGGTGGCGTTGCCCGCCTTCGTCGGACTGATCGCGGGGCTTGCGATGTCGGCTCGCTGGGTGGACTTCCTCGCCTGGCTCAACCACGAGGAGTTCGGAGTCGCGGACCCCGAGTTCGGCCTCGACGCGTCCTATTACGTCTTCACGCTGCCGGTGCTGCAGACGCTGGTGGGCTTCGTGCTCACCATCGCGATCCTGTGCACGATCCTCGCCGCCTTCGTCCACCTCCTGTATGGGGGCATCGGGGGAGGCCGCGGGTTCGTGGCGGCGGGTGGCGCACGCATCCAGCTGGCGATCTCCGGACTCATCGTCATGCTGGGCATCGCCGCGAACTACTGGTTCGACCGGTTCGCGCTGCTGAACTCCGCGGAGGAGCGCTTCTACGGCGCCTCGTACACGGACGTGAACGCGATCCTGCCCGGCCGCACGGTGCTGGTGGGCATCGCCGTCCTGGTGGGCCTGCTGTTCCTGGCCGTCATCTGGCGCGGCGACTGGCGCATCCCGGCCGTTGGCGTCTCGCTGATGGTGCTGTCCGCGCTCGTGATCGGCGGCATCTACCCCGCCGTGGTGCAGCGCTTCCAGGTGGAGCCCAACGCGCAGTCGCTCCAGGAGCCCTACATCCAGCGCAACATCGACGCGACGTTGTATGCCTACGGCATCGACGACATCGAGGAGATGCAGTACGACGCGGCGACCGAGGCGGAGGCCGATGCGCTCCGAGCCGACGCCGACACGACGGCGCAGATTCGCCTGCTCGATCCGACGATCGTGGGCCCTGCGTTCCAGCAGCTGCAGCAGAACAAGCAGTACTACAACTTCGGCGACGAGCTCGCGGTAGACCGCTACACGATCGATGGGGAGTCGCGCGACACTGTGATCGCGGTCCGTGAGCTCGACCTCGACGGCCTGTCGAACGAGAACCGCAGCTGGGTCAACGATCACACCGTGTTCACGCACGGCTTCGGGGTGGTGGCCGCATACGGCAACCGGACCACGGTCGACGGGCAGCCCGCGTTCTACGAGGGCAACATCCCGTCCAACGGAGGGCTCGGAAACTACGAGCCGCGCATCTACTTCGGTCAGACGTTGCCCGACTACTCGATCGTCGGTGCGCCAGAGGGCACCAGCCCCTGGGAGCTCGACTACCCGGATGACGATTCCCCCAACGGCCAGGTCAACACCACCTACGAGGGTGACGGCGGGCCGACCATCGGCAGTTTCCTCGAGAAGGTGCTGTACGCGATCAAGTTCGGTGAGGAGCAGATCTTCTTCTCCGACCGCGTCACGAGCGAGTCACAGATCCTCCACACTCGTGACCCGCTGGACCGCGTCGCCAAGGTGGCTCCTTACCTCGAGCTCGACCAGACCACGTACCCCGCGGTCGTCGACGAGCGCGTGGTGTGGGTCGTCGACGGATACACGACGACTGGTTCGTTCCCGTACTCCGCGCCCGTCGAGGCGACGGGGATCTTCGCGGGATCCGAGGCCGCTGCGTTCCCCGCGTCGCTCAACTACGTGCGCAACTCGGTCAAGGCGACCGTCGACGCGTACGACGGCTCGGTGACGATGTATGCGTGGGACGACGAGGACCCGATCCTCAAGACGTGGCAGAACATCTTCCCCACGGCGATCCAGCCCATGTCCGAGATCAGCGGCGACCTGATGAGCCACCTTCGCTACCCCGAGGACCTGTTCTCGATCCAGCGTCACCAGCTCCAGCGCTATCACGTGACCGATGCCTCGGCCTTCTACTCAGGTCAGGACATCTGGGCGACCCCCTCTGACCCCGTCCAGGCGGGCGAGGGCCTGCAGCCGCCCTACTACCTGTCGCTGCAGATGCCCGGTCAGGACGAGCCGTCGTTCTCGCTGACCAGCAACTTCATCCCGGGTGGTAACACGGACCGCAACATCCTGACGGGCTATCTGGCTGCGGACTCGGAGACCGGGGACACGCCAGGAGAGGTCGCGGACAGCTTCGGCACCCTGCGGCTGCTCGAGCTGCCGCGTGACACGACCATTCCCGGACCCGGTCAGGTTCAGAACAACTTCAACTCGAACTCGAACGCGCAGACCACGCTGAACCTGCTCCGCCAGGGCGAGACCGATGTGGTTAACGGCAACCTGCTCACGCTCCCGGTGGGCGGCGGTCTGCTGTACGTCCAGCCGGTGTACGTGCAGTCGAGCGAGGGCACGCGAGTGCCGTTGTTGCGGAAGGTGTTCGTGGCCTTCGGCGATGAGGTGGGCTTCGCAGACACCCTCCAGGAGGCGCTGGACCAGGTGTTCGGCGAGGGTGCCGCAGATGGCGCCGTCGAGGACCCGCGCCCGCCCGCAGAGGACGGCGAGGCCGTGGCTCCAGGCGAGGCTGGCGACGAGCCCGTCGAGGGTGAGGAGCCCGCAGAAGGCGACGAGACGCCCATCGATCCCGGGACCCTGACCGACCTCGAGGCTGCCCAGGCCGAGCTGCGGGACGCTCTCGAGCGTGCGCAGCAGGCGATCGCGGACGGCCAGACGGCGCTCGCCGACGGCGACTTCACCGCCTACGGCACATCGCAGGACGCGCTCGCCGCGGCCCTGCAGGACGCGATCGAAGCGGACGAGAGGATCGCCGCCATCCAGGGCGTCGCCACTGGCGAGGTGGCGGAGCCCGACGCGGCTGCGAGCCCCGAGCCCACGACCGAGCCGGCCGAGTAGCGCGTGTACCCGTGATTGGGCGGGCCGCTTGCACAGCGGCCCGCCCGATCACGGTCCGCGGCGGCCGCGATTTGGTCGCACGGCATGCGTCCGGTAGAGTCAGTGTTTGCCGACGCGGGGTGGAGCAGTTCGGTAGCTCGCCGGGCTCATAACCCGGAGGTCGCAGGTTCAAATCCTGTCCCCGCTACTACAGCGAACGAAAGCCCGGACCAAGTGGTCCGGGCTTTCGTGCGTTCAGGCCTTGTGCACGAGCCCTCCCCGAGGTGAACATCGCGTGGCAGCGGCCACCCGCGGCCGGGACGCCGCGCACCTGGGTCCTAGGCTGTGGCCGTGACTTCGATGCGCCGAGTGGGCCTGGCCGGTGCCACCGGCATCGGAGTCGGATCCATGCTCGGGGCCGGCGTGTTCTCCGGGATGTGGGCCGACGTGATGGCCGCCGGATCCTGGTATCTCGCGGCCCTCGCCGTTGCCGCCCTGGTCGCGACCGCCAATGCGCTGTCGACGGCTCAACTCGCCGCCCGGCATCCGGTCGCGGGGGGTGCGTACTCGTACGGCCGGCTCGAGCTCGGGGAGTTCGCGGGCCGGCTCGCGGGTGCGGCGTTCGTCATCGGCAAGACCGCGTCGGTAGGTGTGGGCGCTGTCGTGCTCGGCACATACCTGGTCCCTGACCACTCCCAGGCCGTTGCCACCGTGGCGATCGCGCTGTGCTGGGCGCTCAACGCGCGCGGCATCACTCGCACGGCGGCCGGGGCGACCGTCATCGCCATCATCGTCAGCGTGGTGCTGGTGGTGCTCATCCTGCTGGGGGCCTTCGCCCCTCGCTCATTCGGCTGGTTCGCGTATGCGCCGCTCGTCGCCCCGCCAGCCGATGCGGGGGTGGACCTGGCAGCGGTGCTGACGGGGGCATCGGCCGCGTTCTTCGCCTTCGCCGGCTACGCGCGCATCGCGACACTCGGGGAGGAGGTGGGTGCCCCGGAACGCACCATCCCCCGGGCAATTGGCATCGCCCTGGCGTGGGTGCTGGCGCTCTACGTGGGTCTGGCAATCGTGCTGCGCGGGGCGCTCGACTTCGGACTGGCGGGCGATCCGTCGGCGCTCGGCGACGCGCCCCTCGCAGCGCTCGCCAGCACCCTAGGGATCAACACCGCAGTGGTGACGGTCACGGCGGCGCTTGCGGTCGGCGGAGCGATGCTCGCGGTGATGGCGGGGGCCGGCCGCACCGCCATGGCGATGGCGCGGCAGGGGGACCTGCCGCGCTCCCTGGCGCATCAGGCGGGGTCAGGCGCCCCCGTGCGCGCCGAGGCGGTGATCGCCATCGCCGCCGTCGCGCTGGTGTGGTCGCCAGGGGTGGATCTGATCCTCGTGTCTGTGGCGACGATTCTCGCTTACTACGCGGTCGCGAACATCGCCGCGATGGCGCAGCGAAGGGCGGGCCGAACAGCAGCCCTGCGGGTGCCCGTCATCGTCTCGGCCGCAGGCCTGCTCGGTTCGCTCGTGCTCGGGTCGGTGGCGCTATGGGGAGCCTCCGCCACCCCGTGGCCCGCGGTCGCCGTGCTCGTGGTCATGGTCGGGTGGCCCACGGCGACCACCGTGGTGTCACGCGCACGTCAAGGCTGACCGCGGGGCGTCACTGCAGGACGAACGCGGTCCAGGTCCACCATCCGGTTGCGGCTGCCGCGACGCCGACGACGAGCGTGACCGCAAGGTACGCGATCACGGCCCTCGGGCGTCTCTCGCGCCACAGCACGACGGCGTCGACAGCGAGGGTCGAGAAGGTGCTCAGACCCCCGGCGACTCCACCGCCGAGCACGAGCAGCCAACCGGTGTCCGCGCCCGCGTCGATCACGGCGGCCGCGACCGCTCCCAGCAGCGCGGAGCCGATCACGTTGGACACGATGGTGGGCCACGGGAACGCGCCGCGCCGGTCCAATCGGCTGATGGCGTAGCGCAGCGTCGCCCCGGCACCGCACCCGATCATCGCGGCGATGAACAGCGCCGGCGTCACGGAGAGCTCTCGGCACGGCGCTCTTGCGCCAGTGCTAGCGAGGCGCCGCCCTTCCAGCCTGCCGCGGCGGCTGCAACCGACCCGACGATGGTGGCCGCGAGCACTGAGACGGCGGCGAGTCCGCTGGTGCTAGCGAGCCACGGCAGTGCTGCCAGCGCGGAGAACGTGGTGAACGCACCGAGCGCGCCCGTCCCGAGCATCGGCACCCACCAGCGCGCGCCCTGGATCATCACCCATGCCACGAGCACGCCCATCGCGAAAGCGCCAATGATGTTGATGACGACGATGTCGACCGGAAGGCCGGCGGCGGTCGCGGGGACCAGCTCGTCAATGACCAGTCGAAGCCCGCCCCCCATGCAGCCCCCCACGAACACCACCAGCGGCGCCACCCGCGGGTTCATCGACGGGCGAGCCACTCGTCTGCTGTCACGAGCTCCTCGCGGAGCGCTTTGATGACGGCGGTGGCCACGGCTTTCTCGATCATGGGCCCGACGAGCGGGACCCGCACTGAGACCGCGCCGTCGACCGTGAACTGGGTGATGTCGCCGTGTGGGTCGAGCCTCAGAGACCCAGAGGCGTGCCCAGGAGTGCCGACGATCTCCACTGCGAAGGTGCCCGTGCGCGCACCGGCGGTGGCGGGGTCCCAGACCTCCGTGAAGCGCACATTCAGTTCCGACCCGACAAACGGGCGGACCTCGGAAGGGATGGATGAGGCGGGAACAGACTGGCGAATCGAGACCGAGAAGCCGGTGGCGGGAGTGCCGTCCACGATCGCGTCGGAGTGTGCGGCGCCGGAGGCGTCGCTGCGGGCACGCGCGAAGGATTCGTCCGCGAACAGGGCCGAGATGTCGTCGGGCGAGGCGTGGAAGTCGTGGCTGTGCGAGATGTCCATAGTGTTCCTTACGAGGTGTCATCAGCGTATCGCGCTCGCCGGTGCCTAGGCTGGACCCCGTGGCAGCACTTCGAGAGACAGCAGAGCGATTCGGCCCCGTGACGGATGCGGAGGCGGACAGGCTCGCGCTCCTTGCGGGCGATTGGCAGATCATCGCCGACCTGTCCTTCGCAGACCTGGTGATGTGGAGGCAGGTGCCCGACGGATTCGTCGCGATCGCACAGTGCCGGCCATCGACCGGGCCCACCGTGCACCAGGACGATGTCGTGGGGACGAGGGCCGCGGCGGGCCGTGTCGCCCACCTGCAGCGGGCGATCGACGAGGGCGGCATCATCGCCTCGCGAGAGCCGCGGTGGGACGAGACGTATGCGGTTCGGGAGGACGCCCTCCCGGTGGTGATGAATGGCCGCACCATCGCGGTCCTCACCCGCGAGGTGTCCCAGGCAGTGTCTCGCTCCTCGAGTCGCCTCGAGCTCAACTACAAGGGTGCGGCCGACGACCTGCTGCACATGATCACCCGCGGGGAGTTCCCCGTCCAGACCTCGGTGACGGGACCCCGTCGAGGGGCGCCGCGCGTGGGAGACGGTGTGCTACGGCTGGATGCGGCGGGGCACGTGACGTACGCGAGTCCGAACGCGCTGTCGTGCTTCCATCGCCTGGGCGTGACGGGCTCGCTGATGAATCGCTCGCTCCCGCGCGTCACAAGCGAGGTCGTGCTCGACAAGGGCCACATCGACGAGACGCTGGCGATGGTCGTGATGGGTCGCGCGGCGTGGAGGACCGACCTCGAGGCCAACGGCGCGTGCTTGTCGCTGCGCGCGATCCCCGTGACCGAGGAGGGTGAACGGACCGGAGCCGTGCTGCTGTGCAGGGACGTCAGCGAGCTCCGGCGGCGCGAGCGTGAGCTCATCACCAAGGACGCGACCATCCGCGAGATTCATCATCGCGTGAAGAACAACCTGCAGACGGTTGCGGCGCTGCTGCGGCTTCAGTCGCGCCGGGTCGCGGCGCCGGAGGCAAAGGAGGCCCTCGCAGAGGCGATGCGCCGGGTGTCGACGATCGCGCTGGTTCACGAGACGCTATCCGGCACCCTCGACGAGCTCGTCAACTTCGACGATCTCGCTCAGCGGTCGATGCGCATGGCGGCCGATGTCGCGTCCCCCGGCGTGCAGGTGAAGATCGTTCGCGACGGGGACTTCGGTCTGGTCCCGGCCCAGTTCGCGTCGTCACTGGCGCTCGTGATCACCGAGTTGGTGACGAACGCGGTCGAGCACGGCTTCGAAGGGCGCGAGATCGGCACAATCACCGTGACGGCTTCGCGCGAGAGCGACCGATTGCACGTCTCCATCGAGGACAACGGGGTTGGGCTTGCGGGCGAGCCCTCGGGCCTCGGGTCGCAGATCGTCCGCACGCTCATCGAGAACGAACTGTCGGGCTCGATCACGTGGAGAAGGCTTGAGGGAGGGTCGGTGGTGGAACTCGACGCCCTCGTGGGGGACGATCGCTGAACCGGTCGCCCTCAGGCTCGCCGGGACCTCAGGCTCGCGGGACGCAGTGCGCCCCGCGAGCCGTGACGGAAGTTCGCGCTACTTCGCTGCGCGGCGCGCGCGAGCGGCGCGGCGCTTGAGGGAGCGACGCTCGTCCTCGGACAGTCCGCCCCAGACGCCGGAGTCCTGGTTGTGCTCCATCGCCCACTGCAGGCACATCTCGCGCACCTCGCAGGTGTTGCACACAGCCTTCGCCTTCTCGATCTGCACCAGGGCAGGGCCGGTGTTGCCCACCGGGAAGAAGAGCTCGGGGTCGTCGACGTCGAGGCATGCTGCGTTGTTACGCCAATCCATGGTTCCTCCTGGGTTTGGAGGCACAGCAAAGCCCACATTAGGTGGTGTGGGGATGCCGCTGCCATCGCGGAAATCACTGCACCAAGTTTCTCATTGTTAACAACAGATGACAAGGGGTTGACGGTGTGTCATCTGACACAGCGCACTCAACGGCTAGCGTGTCGTCCATGAGCACAACGACTGGGATCGGGCCGCCGTTGCGGGCCGCGGCCGGGGTCATCGTGGGAGTCGAGGCCGCGGCGCTGGTGGCGGTGGGCGTGTGGTTCGTCACGAGCGCCCTCACGCGTGATGACGCGGGTGCCATGTCCATTGGCATCGCCGTCCTCGCGGCAGCGGGGGGCGCTGCGCTGGGCTGGGTGAGCATCGCGCTGTGGCGCGGATCGACGTCTCCGCGTGGTCTGGGGCTGACGTGGCAGGTGCTGCAGTGCGCGGTCGGCGTCACCGTGCTCGAGTGGTCCGCCCCAGCGGGAGTGGTGATCATCGTCTCGGCGCTCACCGCAGCCGCGCTGCTCATCGGCGATGCACGTCGCGACGCCCCGTCGGCCTCGGGTGGCGGCGCTGACGCACCGGGTGCGGAGGACGGATCACTCTAAACCGTCGGGACTCAGCGGGAGTTGCAGGGCAAGGGCGCGGCCGCCCCGGACCATCACTGCACGGCCGGCAACCGGCACCGGATCGGTGAGCCCGCGCCAGTCGTGCGGGCACAGCTGACGGACCCCGCGTGGGCTGGGCTGGACCATCACCACGGTCGTCGCCGTCGCCGGAACCAGGGTGGGCAGTTCGACCGTGTGGACCTCCACGCCTTGCAGACGGCCCAACAGCCCGTCCCGCGCGGGCCCGTCCGGTCCCACCACGGCGACGGGGCCGCGCGGCGCATGGATGATCCTGGCGTCGTCACCACCGATGCCGAGCGCCCCTTCCGGGACAGTGATCTCCTGTGCGAACGGCAGTGCCCTGACGAGCGTCGTGGACTCCACCGACTCGCACGAGGGCAGTTGAGCGAGGTCCCATTCGCCTCTGTGGCGGACGTGCGCACGTCCAGCAGCCGGCGCCCCGGCATTCTCGATCAGCGCGCGCGGCACCCCCCACTGCGACGCGACACCTGGGTCTGCGCCGCCGAGGACGGCGAGCATAGCGGCGGCGGACGTGAGCCGCTGCGGGACCGACAGGCTTCCGGCCGCAGCAGTCGGTAATCCGAGCGGCGCCCGGTGCGCGAGGTCCTCGAGACCGGCCCCATCGTCGACGGCGGCCAGTCGCGTGAGCGCCGCGTCCAGATCGTCGATGAGCAGCAGCACGTCGGGGCGCACGGCGGCGAGCACGAGCGTGCGCGAAGCGAGGCGCGCATCCGCCGGTAGCCATACGGGCGCGAGTCGGGCGCGGTGCGCGTGAGCGGCGAAGGACCGTAGCGCCGCCGAGCGCCCCGAACGCGCGGGGCCGACGATGACGGCCGGCCCCTCTCGCGGGTCCCATGAGGCGATCTCCTGTCGACGCTCCTCGGGGATGTCGACCAACGCCGCCGGGATCGTGGCGCTGTCCACTGACGGCGCCTCCCAACGAGACGGGAGCGGCTCGCGCCACAGCGGTTGAGCATGAGCGTGGCCCCGCCACCGCGCGGCGGCGGCCTGCGCCAGCGGAGCGCCATGAGGCACCGCCTCGCCCACCCGTGCCACACCCGGGGAGCGCTCGGCGCTCGGCGCCGCCAACTGCAGCTCGGTGTGCAGGGTGCCGCGAGCGAGGACGGCCCGCCCGGGTGTGGAGGAGGGGATCACAGCGGCGTCCGCCGTGCCGAGCAGGTCCCTCGACTCAGCGGCGGAGGCGACGCGGAGCGCGATCGTGGTGGACACATTCGCGCGCACCTCTGGTGTCACCGCTCCCGCCGGCCGTTGGGTTGCGAGCACGAGGTGGAGGCCGAGGGAACGCCCCTGAGCCGCGAGCCGCGCCAGATCCGGCAGGAAGGCCGGGTGGCTGGCCACGATCTCCTGATACTCGTCGATCAGCACCACCAGGCGCGGTGGTGCTCCTTCGAGCTGCTCCCACTCCGCCAGCGATCCCAGCCCGCGCTCATACAGTGCGGCCTTGCGCGCCGCGAGCTCGTGAGACAGTCCCGCGAGGGCGCGACGGGCAAGTGCTCCGTCGAGATCCGTGAGCGTGGCGGCCACGTGCGGCAGCCCCATGCAGGCGCGCAGCCCGGCCCCGCCTTTGAAGTCGACGAGTGCGAGGGTGAGGTCCTGCGGGGAGTGAGCATGCGCGAGGGCGCTCACGATGGTGTCGAGAGCCACGGACTTGCCCGAGCCGGTGGTTCCGGCGACCAGGACGTGTGGACCGTCGGCGTCGAGGTCGAGGGCCACCGGTCCGTCGCGTGCGATGCCGATCAAGATGCGCATCCTGCGACCGGTGGCCGCGGCGCCGTCCCCGGCCTCTTGCCGGAGGCTGAGGTCGCCCCACCTCAGCGCTCGCGGCAGGGCATCGTCGGCGCGTAGAGAGGCTCGGCGTCTCGCCGCCAGCTCGGCCGCCGTCTCCGAGACTGACAGCGGGAGCAGCGTGCGCGGTCCGGAACCGTGGTCCTCGATCCGGCGGTCAGGTCCGACGTCGACGCGCACCGAGCACCAGGACGGCCATGCGCCACCGGGTGAGACCGCCACCAGGGGCTCGACGCCGCGCTCCGGCGCGAGCCACCGCATCCATGGCTCGTTCCACTCGTCGCCGGCGAGACGCCTCCCCCGCTCGAGCAGCACCGCCCGCACGTAGCCGCGCACGGCGGGCGTCTGGCCACGCACCGCGATCGCGCCGCCCGGGGCAGGAGGCTCCTCCGTGGTCCGGCTACGCCTCTTCAGCAGCGGTGCCAACCACGGGGCGACAGCCGGCAGGATGCCCACCACAGCGAGCTGCCATCGGCCGGTGAGGGCGGCGAGGGTCGCGCCCGATGCGAGGCCTCCGACGAGCGCCGCCCATCGGTGCGAACCGGTGCTGGCAGGTGCGTGAGCGGCAGGGAGCGGAGGGGGTGCCGACGTGGTGGGGTCCACGAGGACGATGCGCGATCGCCCGACAGTGAACCCCTGGCCCGGATGCAGCCGTCGCAACCGCGGAGCGCTCGTCCCATTGACTGAGCCCACGTCGCGCACGCGTGGTGAACGGCCGCCGGTGACGAGAGCGTGCGCGGCGCTCACGGCGGGATCGTCGAGACGCAGGTCGGCCACTCCACCCCGGCCCACGAGGACCGGTCGGTCTAGGGCGACCGTGTGGCCCGCATCGGGCCCTTCCGTCACACGCAGATGCGGGCCCGGCTCCGCGACACAGGCAGGCGCGGGGTGCGCCGTCAGCCGTGCTCCGTGGATGAGCGGCGTGACGCCCGCTGGGTGATCAGGGTCGAGCTCGACCGGTCCGCACCAGGCGCGGTCGAGCCCTGCGGCGGCGATGACTTCTGCGGCGCGCGTGCCCGCCCTGACCTCGAGGTCCACGTCACCGGGCCCTGTGATGAGCATGACGCCATCGTGACGCGTCCCGGCCCGCTTGCGCGGGCAGATCGGCCCTGCCTGTGGACACGCAGTGACACCTGTGTACGCCGTCGGGGGGCGGGGGGCAGTGGGGCCTAGCGAGTCGCGCTATCGCCGGTGGCGGGCACTGGCTCGACCTCGCCCGTGCCCGTGACGATACCGGCGTACCAGCGGTAAGAGCGATCAATGTAGGTGCGCGGAATGCGCTGCAGCGAGTACCCCGAATGGGTCACGTGGGACTCCACCACGACGTCGGGATCGGTGGTCCACGGCACGTCGTCCATCTGCCGGGTGAGGACCAGTGGTGGCGTTCCCCACGCGGCGGCCATCTCGGCAAGCGCGTCGGTGCCCGGCGGCGAGAGCGCGAGCACCACAGGAACGTCGCACATCACCCGCAGCGACCCGTAGTGGGAGCTCGTGCCGACGAGCACGATGGGCCTGCCAGGGTCGATGCCGCACAGCTCATCCAGTTGCGCACGCGCGCCGCTCATCTCGCGGGAGGTGACGTTCACCGCACCGGACACGGGGTACTCGTCGCCGGGCACGATCGACACCCACGTGGTGAGCGGCAGGGCCACCATGAGCCCCGCGGCGCCACGACGCCACAGCGCACGGGCGGCGGGCGTCCGCGCGAGCCCGGTGAGCGCCCACGCCGCAGCTGCGGCCGCGAGCACGAAACCCGGCATGGTCGCGGGCTCGAAACGTCGGATCGCCCACAACTGGTCGGGAACGATCGAGGGCCGCCACAGGTAGATGAGAGTAGGCGCCATCACGGCGCCGAGGAAGACCGCCCAGCCTCCGTCGCGCCGCACCATCCGGTACGTTGCCAGCCCCAACCCGAGGAAGGCGAGCACCACGAGCGGCCACGTCAGGTAGTAGGACAGCCACGTGACCGTCGATTCGGCATACGTGCGCGTGGGCTCGATCGGCAGCCCCTGAGAGGACTGAAAGCCCTCGACCACACCGTTCGTGAACTGATCCCTGGCGTCCTCGGTGCCGCGGTGGACGGTCGTCCACAGCGGCCTGGAGGCGAGGATGGCCATGCCCGCGACGACGAGACCACCCGCGGCGAGCGCGCCCCGGCGTCCCACCGCATCGGCCGTCGCGGACAGCCACCTGTCCGCGCGCGCGCGACGTGTCCATAGCAGCGCCCACACTGCCCCCGCGACGGCGACGACGCCGTAGGCGGCGAGCAGCGCATACGCCTCGTCCGCCAGGCGTTCGAGGTACTCCGCGCTCCACCGATCGAGCGCTGCGTAACCGAGTCCGAGCGTCGTTGCCTGCAGCCCGATGAACGCAAGTGCGGCGCGCCTGCGCCATTGCCGGTCCGCATCGGCCAGCGCGAGCGCGACGCCCACCCCGGCGAGCGCGCCGACCGCCGAGGCCGCGCCGTCGATGCGGATGAAGGTCGTGGCACCGGAGGCGATCGCGCCCGCCGCGAGCAGGGGTATCGAGCGCTGCTCGACGCCGCGCCACGCCCACAAGATGCCGCCGATGATGAGCAGCAGCGTGAGCGGCTCGGTGTATGCGGGGCGGGACAGGCCGATGTGAGAGACCGTGAGCGCAAGCGCTCCGGCGGGGGCGAGGGCTGCGAGGGGACTCAGGAACCTTCGTGCGACGGCGAAGACCGCCAGGATGCCGAGCGCGCCGATCACGACATTCGCGGCGAGCACCCCGGTGTCGCCGGCGACCCATCCGCCGATGGCGATCGTGGCAGGCAGCATCTTGGCGCCCTGCGGCTGGATCACGTCGCCTGCCAGGTTCCAGGCCTCGTTCGCGTCCGGGACGGCCGATGCGTGGGCGGCGGCGGCTTCCACGGCACCGGCGGCGGGGATGTCGGTGTGGGGATGGTCGACGAGCCACAGTCCCGACAGGGTGAGGAACCCGGGGTCGCGGACCACGATGACGTACTCCGCCGCGAGCGCGATGTTCACGACCGACCACGCGATCGCTCCGCCCACGGCGATCGCCCCAGCGCGCGCATCGGCCGTTGTCGGGACGCCCCGTGGACTGAGCGGCCGCCACGCCATCGCCACGACGACCGCCGCGGCGGGCAGCACGGTCCACCAGTGGTGCGCGCCCACAGAGACTGCGCCACCCGCTCCGAGCGCGAGCGCGATGCCGATGAGCACGAGTCGCTCAGGCGCGGACGCGAGCGCGCGCAGCGCGGGGGATTGGACGGGCGCCGGCGTGGCGTCCTGGGCGGTGGCGGTCACGAGGCACCAGGCTAGTCGCGGGCGGTCACCCGCGTGATCGGGCCGCACGGCGACGCGAATTCTTGGGCGTTGCAAACGCCCCGCACGCGGGTAGTGTTGCCCCATGACGCGAATAGTCTTGGTCGAAGATGACCCGACCATTTCAGAACCCTTGACTCGTGCTTTGAGTAGAGAAGGCTACGACGTCGCCTGGCACGGCAATGGAATGGGAGGGGTCGGAGCCGCCGACGAGGCGGATCTGGTCATCCTCGACCTCGGCCTCCCCGACATCGACGGTGTGGACGTGGCCCGCAGAATCCGGGACAAGGGGCTGCAGGTGCCCATCCTCATGCTGACCGCTCGCGCCGATGAGGTGGACCTGGTGGTCGGGCTCGACGCCGGCGCCGACGACTACGTGACCAAGCCGTTCCGGCTGGCGGAGCTGCTCGCGCGCGTGCGCGCGCTGCTGCGACGTCGCCTCACCGCCGATGACGCGCAGGACCTCGCTGTGCGCGGCGTGCGTGTCGATGTCGCGGGTCACCGAGCGTTCCTCGACGACCGCGAGCTGCAGTTGAGCGGCAAGGAGTTCGACCTGCTCCACCTGCTAGTCGCGAACGCCGGTTCCGTCGTATCGCGGGACACGCTGATGCGCGAGGTATGGGAGGCCGACCCCGGTGCTCCGTCCAAGACGCTCGACATGCACGTGTCGTGGCTGCGGCGCAAGCTCGGCGACGACGCCTCGGACCCCTCGTACATCACCACCGTGCGTGGGATGGGCTTCCGGTTCGAGAACGACGAGTAGGCGGTCCCCGTGCGGCGCCGCGTGCTGCAGGCCACCCTGTCGGCTCTCGCCGTCGCGGTGATCCTGCTGGGAATCCCGTTGGGATTCTTCTCCGCGCAGTTGGTGCGCGACGATGCGCTGCGCGACCTGGAGCTCAGGACCGTGACGGCCGCGAGGGCGCTCGACGTGCGCCTGCGCGCGGGCGAGACCATCACCGAGGACAATCTGTCCTCCTACGTCTCGAGTGCCCCCGGGGCTGGGTCCTACATCTATGTGCAGCTTCCTGACGGCGACGAGCTGACGTCCGGCACCGAGCCGTCATCCGCGTTCGCCGAGTCCTACGTGACGGAGACCGGGATCGTCGTGGTGATGTCGGTCGACTGGTGGGACGTCTTCTGGCAGGCCGCCCGCTACGTCGGTCTCGTGCTGGTGCTGGGGGTGATCGCGGTCACCGCTGGCATGGCGATCGCGATCTGGCTGGCGAACCGGCTGGTCGCGCCGTTGCTGTACCTGGCAGCGAGCGCCGAGCAGCTCGGTTCCGGCCAGGTCCGACCGCGTCTCGAGCACACCGGCGTCGAGGAGATCGATCAGGTCGCGGAGGAGCTGTCGCGCAGCGCGGACCGGATGGCGGCGCGGCTTGCCGTGGAGCGGCAGTTCGCCTCCGACGCTTCCCACCAGCTGCGCACGCCGCTCACCGCGCTCACCATGCGCCTGGAGGAGATCGCGGCCACGACCTCGCAGGACGATGTGCGCGAGGAGGCCGAGAAGTCGCTCGAGCAGGTCGAACGGCTCGTGGGAGTCGTCGACGACCTGCTGGGACGTTCCCGCCGCGCGCTCGGGTCCGGAACCGAGCTCGTGGTGCTCCAAGACGTGCTCGATCAACAGCGCGAGGAATGGTCGCAACCGTTCCGCTCTGCGGGACGACGGCTGGACATCCGCGATTCCGACGCCACCGCGTTCGCGACCCCTGGCGGGCTCGCGCAGGTGCTTGCGACTCTCATCGAGAACTCCCTGCATCACGGCGGCGGCACGACCACCGTCGCCGTGCGTGCCTCCGGCGCGAGCCACGCGATCGTGATCGAGGTGCGGGACGAGGGCGAGGGCGTTCCCGAGGACCTCGCGCCTCGCATCTTCGAACGCGAGGTGACGGGTGGCCGTGGCACCGGGCTGGGCCTGGCGCTGGCGCGCGACCTCGTGACCGCCGACGGCGGCCGCTTGGAGCTCGCGCAGCGCGTGCCGGCGGCCTTCGCGGTGTTCCTGCAGGGAGTCCCGCAGATGGTCGACCTGGACACCGTGGTGCCACACGGGCTCGCCGTCAGGCCGCGTCGCCACCGCTAGCGGGCGGCTCCCCGGTGGGGCGCTGTGCAGGCGTCGCCGCGTGGAACACGAAGAGCGAGTACCCCGCGTACCTCGCGATGGTCGCCAGGCCGATGCCGATCACCGACGCGACATTGTCCGCGAGCAACGAGGTGTAGCCGAGACCGTGGTGGCTCGTCGCCACCACCGCCGCCTCGAGCACCAGGGCGACGCCGTTGACTGCCACGAATAGGAGGATCTCGCGCGACGCCCCGTGGCGGCGCCCGCCGCGGAAAGTCCAGCCCCGGTGCGCCCACCACGCGAAGGCGATCGACACCACCGTCGCGATCACCTTGGCGGTGACCACTCTGTCCTCGTCACCCGCCACCTCCGCGTTGGGCGAGAGCGGTCCGAGCCGCAGCAGATTGAACACGCCAAGGTTCACCACGACGCCGGTCGCACCCACGGCGGCGAAGCGCGCGAGTTGGCTCCCACGCTCCCGGACCCAGGCTGTGACGTTCACGAGGGGGAGCCTAGCCGCCGGTAGGTTGGGCCCATGAACTCACCCATCGTCGCCGTCGTCGGCGGGGGCCAGCTCGCGCGGATGATGGCGCCCGCGGCGACGGCCCTCGGCATCACCCTCAGAGTCCTCGTCGAGTCCGAGCAGGCCTCGGCAGCCGGCGCCGCCCACGAGACCGTGGTGGGTCTGCCCACCGACCCCGACGCCGTGCGCCGCCTGCTCGGGGCGCCCCGCCCAGATGTCGTCACCTGGGAGCACGAGCACATTCCCGCCGAGGTGTTCGACCAGTGTGCCGCGGCCAGGGTGCCCGCCAGGCCGGGTGCCCAGGCTCTCCGCTTTGCGCAGGACAAGATCGAGATGCGCGCGCGCATGGATGAGCTCCGGCTGCCCAACCCGGCATGGCGGGTGGTGGAGACAGATGCCGACGTCGCGGCGTTCCTCGACGCCCATGGGGGCCAGGGCGTGCTCAAGACAGCTCGCGGCGGGTACGACGGCAAGGGCGTGCGGGTGATCCGTGAGGTGGCCGATGCGCACGACTGGATCGCGTCGGCCGCCGCAGGCGGGCCGCGCCTGCTGATCGAGGCGAAGGTCGGCTTCCGACGCGAGCTTGCAGTGCAGGTGGCCCGTCGGCCCAGCGGCGACTGCGCGGTGTGGCCGGTAGTGGAGTCCATCCAGCGCGACGGGGTCTGCTCCGAGGTGACCGCCCCCGCTCCTGACCTCGCTCCCGAGCTCGCCGAACAGGCACGGGCGATGGCGATCACCATCGCCGAGTCGCTCGACGTGACCGGCGTGCTCGCCGTCGAGTTGTTCGAGGTCGAGGGCGCCCTGATCATCAACGAGCTCGCCATGCGTCCGCACAACTCCGGCCACTGGAGCATCGACGGTGCCGTCACCAGTCAGTTCGAGCAGCACCTCAGGGCGGTCCTCGACCTGCCATTGGGCGACACCGCTGCGCATTCGCCGTGGACCGTCATGGCGAACGTGCTCGGCGGAGAGCGCCAGGATCTGGGCGACGCGCTGGTCGAGGTGGGCGACCCGGGGGCCAAGGTGCATCTGTACGGCAAGGGTGTCCGGCGGGGGCGCAAGGTTGGACACGTCACCGTGACCGGCGCCGACTGCGACGACACCTACCGCAGGGCCGTCGAGGCGGCCGCTATCGTGAGGGACGGAGGTGCGGCATGAGTGAGAACCCCACCGTCGGGCTCGTGATGGGCTCCGACTCGGACTGGCCGGTCATGCAGGCCGCAGGCGATGCGTTGCGCGAGTTCGGCATCCCCTACGAGAAGGATGTGGTGTCGGCGCACCGCATGCCCGACGAGATGATCGCCTACGGACGCGACGCGGAGGAGCGCGGGCTGCGGGTGATCATTGCTGGTGCCGGTGGTGCCGCGCATCTGCCCGGCATGCTCGCTGCCGTGACGAATCTCCCCGTGATCGGTGTGCCGGTTCCGCTGTCGCGGCTCGATGGGATGGACTCGCTGCTGTCGATCGTCCAGATGCCGGCAGGAGTGCCGGTCGCCACGGTGTCGATCGGGGGCGCACGCAACGCGGGCCTGCTCGCGGCCCGCATCCTGGGGGCCGGGGAGTCAGATGAGGCGGCGCGCATCCGTTCGCGCATGACCGAGTTCAGAGAAGAACTCCGGCAGGCTGCGCACGCCAAGGGCGAGGCGCTCCGCTCGACCGAGTGACCGAGTGACCGAGTGACCGAGTGACGCCGAAGCGTCGCGGCGACGGTCACGACCGGCCGCAACCCGGCTGCCCGGGCTAGGGCATCACGCAACTGTCGAGGATCTCTTGCTCAGTCTCGCGCTTGGGCTCGGGTGTCGTGCTCGGCCCCGGAGTCGCGCTCGCCGAGGTCGTCGGGCTTGGTGTCGCGGAGGTCGAGGGCTCGGTGGTCGGGCCGGCGTCGGGCTCGTCGAGCACGATTGGCGTGTCGTTCGCGATGCTCTCCCACATCGCGGCGGCCTCCGCCTCTTTCCACAGCACGTCTCCGCTGCCGTCTCCTGCGTACTCCCACGGGACCGTGGCGAACACGAGGTTCTGGGTGTCGAAGTTCCGTAGCGAATAGGCCAGGCCCACGATGTTGTTGACGCGCGCCAGCTCCGTGTCCACCGTCAGGGATTCGGCCGCAGACCGGGTGAACTGAGTCAGCTCCGGGACGTCCGTGAGGAGGTTGGCCCCAAGGACCTTGCGGACGGTGTTGGTGAGCAGTTCCTGCTGGCGCTCGATGCGCATCAGATCGGTGCCGTCGCCGAGCCCGCTGCCGGTGCGTGCGCGGGCGAACGCGAGCGCGGTCTCGCCGTCGAGCACCTGCGGCCCGGCCGTGAGGTCGAGATTCGCCTTGGGGGCATACATGTCTTGCGGGATGCACATCGGGATTCCGCCGAGCGAATCGACCATTTTTTGGAAGCCGGAGAAGTCGACCATCATGAAGTGGCCGTTGAAGTCGACTCCGGTGAGGTCGGTGATGGTGCGCATCACGCATGCGGCGCCCTCACCACGATTGCCGTTCTGGCCGCCGTTGGCGAGCGCGATGTTGAACTTGCCGGTCCAGCCGGTGACGGTCGTGCCGTCGAACATCTGGCAGTCGGAGATGCGGACTCGCGAGTCGCGCGGGATCGACACGACCTCGACGCGAGAGCGGTCCGCGGAGATGTGCAGGACCATGGTGGTGTCGCCGCGCATTCCTTCCAGTTCTGCGAGGCCACCGATCTCCGCATTCTCGCCATCGCGCTCGTCGGTGCCGATGAGCGCGATGTTGAGCGCTTCTCCGGCAGCGAAGTCGTTGGGCCCGGTGCTCTCGGGGTCCTTCGTCGAGTCGGCTTCGCTGACCAGGAGCGAGGACACGTCGTGAGTCTCGAAGGCTCCCACGGCAAGCTGCATGTACGTCGCACCGCCGACTGCGGCGAACCCCAGGATGGCTGCGGAGGCCGCCGCGAGGGTGCCGAGCACGCGCCGGTGGACGGCGCGGGACGCGTGGCGTGGGCGCACGGGCCGGGTCGGTGCCGGCATGGGCTCCTCCATTAGGGCGGCGAGATCTCAGAAGCAGGCGGCTGCTGGGCAGGTAACGCACCGGTGCGTGCGTCGGTTCCCGCACGATAGCGCACTGCCCCGTGCACCGGTCACGGCTCGCACGCGGCCAGGATGTCGTCGATGGCATCGGACCCCGCTCCTGGCGTGATCGAAGGCGAGCCCGACAGGGCGTCGTCGCCGTCCGATCCATCATCCCACGCGCTCGTCGCGTCGTCCTCGTCGGTCACGGAAAGGGGACGATCCTCGCGGATGTCGTCGAACATCTGCGGCGCGTTCTCCGCGAGCACCACGCTCAGACGATCGTCCGTGTACTCCCACGGCACGGTGGTGACGGTGAGGTCGTCCGCAGACAGCCCGCGCAGGCTGTACGCGAGCCGGATCATGAAGTCCAGGCTCCCGAGCTCCTGGTCGGTGGTGAGAGATTCCGCGCCTGCGCGCAGGAAGCTCGTGAGCTCGGCGGCGTCTGTGAAGAGGCTCTTCGCGCGCGCTGTACGCAAGGTCTGCTCGAGCAGCTCCTGCTGGCGATTGATGCGCTGGAGATCGGAGCCGGAGACTTCGCCCACCTCTGCGGTACGGAGCCGTGCCCACCCGAGGGCCTCCGCTCCCGACAGCACCTGCGGTCCCGCCTCGAGGTCGAGTCCGGCCTTTGCCGACACGATCGGCTCGGGGATGCACATCGGTATGCCGTCGAGAGCGTCGACCATGCGAGTGAAGCCCTCGAAGTCGAGGACGGCCCAGTGGTCGATGCGGATGCCCGTGATGTCGTGCACGGTGTTGATGGTGCATGCAGCGGCCTCTGCTGGGTCTCCTTGGCGCGCGCCGTGGCTGAAGGCCGCGTTGAACTTGCCGTGGCCTCCCGGAACCTCAGTGCCGTCGAAGAGGGTGCAGTCGGGTATCTCCACCTGCAGGTCGCGGGGGATCGACATGAGGTCGACGCGTTGTCGGTCGCCCGAGACGTGCGCGAGGACGGTCGCGTCGCTGCGCATGCCTTCCGCCCCGGCGCCACCGATCTCACTGTTGGCGCCCGTTCGTGAGTCCGAGCCGATCAGCAGGATGTTGCGCGGGCGCGTCTCGCGCACGTCCGTGGGCGCATCAGGGGTCGCGGTCACGAGTTGGGTGAGGTCCCGTGGGTCGATGGCACCGCCGAACTGAGCGGCGAGCGTCTGGAGCCAGACGAGCCCGAATCCCGCGACGGCGGCCAACGCGACGGCCACAGTGCGGCCAAGGGCGTGCGATCGGCCACGGCGAGCGTGTTTCATCGAACGCGGTGGCCTCGGCATGCGTACCTCCTCGTGGTTTCGGGAGACCGGCGAGTGTGAAGCCAGTCTCCCTCAGCATGAAAGGTTCTCAGATAGCCTACGTGTCGTGCCTGCGTTGACCGCTCTTGCCCCGCTACCGGGAGTCTCGGTGGTGATGTCGGTGCGCAACGAGGAGGCCGCTCTGGCGACCTCGGTGGCGGCGGTGCGCGCGGCGGGATACCAAGGAGCGATCGAGGTCATCGTCGCCGTCGGGCCGTCGGATGATGCCACGGCCGAGATCGCGGCCTCCCTCGAGAGAGCGGGCGACATCACCGTCGTCCAGAATGCGAGCGGGCTGACGCCCGACGGTCTGAACGCTGCCATCGCCGCAGCTCACCACGACGTCATCGTGCGCATGGACGGGCACGCGCGCATGCCGGTCGGATACATCGACCTTGCCGTCGAGGCGCTGCGTCTCACCGGCGCCGCCAATGTGGGCGGTCGGATGGTGCCCGTCTCGCCCACCGTCTTCGGAAGGGCGGTCGCCGTGGCGATGGGATCGCGCTGGGGACTCGGTGGTGCGAGCCACCGCCAGGGGGGCCGCGAGCAGGCAGTCGCCTCCGTGTACTTGGGCGCATTCCGGCGCGAGGCGCTCGCGGACGTCGGCGGCTATGACAGCCGGTTCGTGCGCGCCCAGGACTGGGAGCTGAACCATCGACTTCGCGAGGCCGGATACGTGGTGTGGTTCGTGCCCGAGATGGCGGTGCCGTACACGCCGCGGTCGGGCTGGTCCGCGCTTCGTCGGCAGTTCTTCGCGTCTGGCCAGTGGCGGCGGGAGGTGACCCGCACGCACCCTGAGAGTCGCACGTTGAGATATCTGGCGGCGCCGACCATGGTGGCGGTGAACGGGTGCGCCATCGCCGTGGCGGCGGCGGGGCTCGCGACGGGAACGCCGGCGCTGGCCTGGGCGCTCGCGGCACCGGCCGGGTACATTCTTGGCACGCTGGTGGGCAGTGTGTGGCTGCTTCCGAGGGCGGGCGTGCTTGCCACGGCAGTGATGCCCGTCGTGCTCATTACCATGCATGTTGCCTGGGGCGTCGGATATCTGTGTGGTGTGCGCTACTCTCGACTTGACGCATAGGGATGACAACGGTGTAATTCCTACATGCAGGAACTCCTGCAGCGGCGAATCGGAGGACGGCCTATGTGGAATATCTACGAAGGCGCAGTGCCCTCAGACGCAGGGGTGCCCGCCCCGACCCTCGCATCGGTCGTGGACATCTTCGACGGGGCAGATGACGACGGACCCCTTGGCTGGCAAGAACGCGCGCTGTGCGCTCAGACGGACCCGGAGGCCTTCTTTCCCGAGAAGGGCGGCTCCACCCGCGAGGCCAAGAAGGTCTGCGCCTCGTGCGACGTCCGTTCCGAGTGCCTCGACTACGCGCTGGAGAATGACGAGCGGTTCGGCATCTGGGGCGGACTGTCGGAGCGCGAGCGGCGCAAGCTCAAGCGTCGCGCTGTCTAGCCGGTCGGCCTGCGTGGGCATCGCATGAGTCCCGCGCGCCTGACGGTGCGCGCTGTGGTGGTGAGTGACGGCCGCGCGCCTCAACTCCCAGCCGCGCTCGACGCGATCGTCGCCCAGGACCCCGCACCCGACCAGGTGCACCTCCTCCTCACCTCTGACGTCGACACACCCACTCAGGGCTGGGACCCGCGCATCGACGTGCGGCGGGTCGCTGCGCAGTCGTGGGGCGAGGCCGTCGCGCTGCTCGTGGCAGACGTCCCTGCGACGCCTCACGAGCTGTTGTGGCTCCTCCATGACGACATGCTGCCGCTGCCCGGCGCTCTTGCCGAGCTGACGTCCACGGCACGCAAGCGCACGCGAGCCGGCGTCATCGGCGCGGCCCAGGTGCGCTGGGATGATCCTTCACGGCTGGTCGGCCTCGGCACTACCACCTCGCGCGTCGGTGCGCGCCGACTCGCGCTCGTCGAAGAGGAGGACGTCAACCAGGGCCAGTACGACGACCGCGACGACGTCCTGGCGGTGTCTTTGGGAGGCTCGCTCGTTAGGCGCGAGGCGTGGGATCTGCTCGGCGGTACGGATCCGGGGTGCGACGGCTGGTCGGAGAGCCTCGACCTCTGCCGCCGTGCCTGGCGATCCGGCTGGGACGTCGTCGTCGTGCCAGCCGCCAAGGTGCGACACAGCCAGGAGCGGCTGTATGGAAGACGCGGCGGTTCGGGCGGCGGCAGGCGCTCGACCTACACGCTGCGCCGTGCCTCGGAGTGGTATCACGCGCTCGCCTTCGCCCCTGCGTGGGCCGTGCCACTGCTCTTGGTGTGGACAGTCCTGTCCGCGCTCGCGCGCGCGGTGCTGCGGGTGGCCCAGAACGAGCCGCGGCTGCTCATCGCGGACCTGCTGGTGCCGTGGCGGGTGCTCTCGCTTGTTCCGCATCTGCCCGGTTCGCGTCGACGGGTGCGCGCCGCAGGGCGCGCCGGTAGCGCCGCGGAGAAGAGCCTGCTGGCTGGGCCGCGACAGATCGCTCATCACGTGCGCGCCGTGGAGTTCGGTGTGCGCGATCGCCGCCGGACCGCAGCGGCGCCCTCGGACGTGGTCAAGGGCGAGCTGCTGGCCGCGCGCCGGCATCGGCGCACCGTGCTCGCGGTCCTCGCCGCCGTGCTTGCGGCCTTCTCGGTCGCCATGCATCCCGAGTGGCTCGCGGGGGTGGTGCGCGGCGAGATGCTGACCGGCAGCGTGCTGGGCGTCACCGACCTCGGGATCGGGTCGTTGTGGGACCGCGCGCTGACCGGATGGACGCCCCAGGCGCTGGGCGCTCCAGCGATCGACGCCGGCCTCAGCGCGCTGCTGCTTCCCTTCGCTGCGTTCCCGGGAGGTCTGGCGGTCGGGTTGGGGCTACTGCTGATCTTCGCTCCGCTCGCAGGGGGAGCAGGGATGTGGGCCGTATCGGGGGCGTTCACGCGCTCGTTGGTCGCCCGTTCGCTGGCCGCAATGCTGTACGCGTTGTGGCTCCCGGCCCTGCTGTCCGTCGAACAAGGGCGGGTCGGTGCCGTCATCGTGCACATCGCGCTGCCGTGGGTCGTGCTGGGTCTGGCCCGCGCGGGCGGCTGGCAGCGCGGCGAGCGCATCGGCGCCGGTGACGAGCACCCTCCCCGGCCCCCGTCGTCCAGCGCGGCGATGGGCGCCGCCGCAGTGCTGGGCGTGGTCGTCATCGCCGCGCCCGTGCTGTTGGTGCCCGCGCTGGTGGGCCTGGCCGCGCTGGGTGCGGCCGCCGGCCGGTTGCGGTGGCGCATCTGGGGGGTCGCGATCCCCGCCGTGGTCGCCTCCGTCCCGGGACTGATCGCGGCCTGGAACGCGGGCCCGTTCAGCAGCGACGCCCTTGCGATCCTGTTCCGTGAGCCAGGGCCCAGTGCCTCCTCCGCCGTGCAGTCCGCGCTTGATCTGCTGACGGGCCTCGAGCTGGGTGTGGAGGGAGTCCCGGAGGCGCTCACCCTGGGTGTCCGCGGGCTGGCCGCGCTCGTCGCACTCGCCGCCGTCGTTGCCGCGCTGGTGAGCCGGCGCCGCGCGCTGTCGGCGCTCGCGCTGGCAGCTGCTGCCATGGGGTTGGCCGTAGCCGTGATTGCCCAGGGAGTGACGCTCTCTCCCGACGCCGGTGCCGGCGCCGCATCGGCAGCCGGCTGGTACGGGCCTGGCATGTCGATGGTCGCCGTGTCCTTCCTGGTGACGATCTGCGCCACAGGCGCGGACGTGTGGTTCGACGGTGACGGTGCTGGGCGTGCGTGGCGCCGCGCCGGCGCGGTCATCATGGCAGCCGTCGTCGCGTTGGCCACTGCCGGCGCCGCGGCCGCCCAGGTGTGGCCGTCGCGAGACGCGCAGGGCGACGTCCATCCGACGCCGCGAGCCGTGCTGCCGCTGGTGGCAGCCCTCGAGCAAGGAACGACAGACCGTCAGCGGGTGCTGACGCTCGCGGACACGGATGACGGCGTGGTCTACGCAGTGCTGTCCTCCGACGGCTCCGTGGTGCTCTCGTCGGCCGCGACTCTCGAGACGGATGGCTCCGCTGCGGTGCGGGCCGGGGCGCCGCCCCTAGCGAGCGCCGCCGATGTGGGGGAGCCCGTCGCTGGCCTGGTGGCGTCCGCTGACGGTGCCGCGGGAGCGCTCGCCGACTGGGGCATCGGGGTCGTGGTGGCGGCGCCGGGCTCCGAACAGATCGCCGACGCGCTTGCTCAGACGCCGGGTCTGACGCTCATGGGCGCATCCGACGTGGGCACATCGTGGCGCATCGGCTCGCCCGAGGGTCAGGGGCGCGTGTCGCGGGCGTGGCTCGAGACTCTTGACGGAGTTCGCCCGGCTGCCGCGAGTCACGCGTCGGGTACGGTCCGGGCACCGGGGCCGGGGACGCTCGTGGTGGCCGAGGCGGCCGACCCTGCCTGGGGCGCGACGCTCGATGGCTCCGCGATCCCGTCCGTCGAGGATCCACTCGGCCGCCAGGCATTCGCCGTCGGCAGCGCGGGAGACGTCGTGTTCTCGTATGACGATCGCGGCTACCGCGCCTGGTTCTGGGCCGCAGCGGCCGCCCTGGCGTGGGCAGCTATCGGCGCGATCCCCGCGCGGTCCCGGCGCGCCACGGAGGAGGACCACAGATGATCCGCACCATCGCCTTAGGGGCGGCCCTGCTGGGACTCGCCGCCGTCATCGCTCTCGACGCCCCCTCGCAAGGAGGCGCGCCTTCCGCGACCGTCACCTACGCCTCGGAGCCGCGCACCCTGCCGTCGGTGTGCCCCGGCGCTCAGACGGTCCCAGTGGGTGACATCCAGTCGGGGGACGCCGAGCTCGGCTCGGGCTCCACCGACGTCGCCTTCGACGTGCTGCCCCCCGGAGGCGAGGTGATCGATCAGGGCACCGCCTTCGAGCAGGTCGGCAGCTCCCTCGAGCGCATCGGTTCAGGCGACATCGCGGGCCTCGCAGGCCTTACCTGCCCCCCCACGTCGGGAGACCAGTGGTTGGTGGGAGGCTCCACCGCGCTGGGGTCGAGCGCCCGGCTGGTGCTGTCGAACCCAGCAGATACGCCAGTGAGCGCGGAAGTCGCTCTCCACACCCCGGTGGGCGCCGTGGACGGCGCGACATCCGTGGTCATCGGTCCCGGCGCCCAACGCACGCTGCTGCTCGAGGGCATCGAGCCGGAGATGCCGTCGGTGGCGGTCCGGGTGACGGCGGGAGGCCTGGGCGTCAGCGCCGCGCTGCAGGATTCGCGGCTTGACGGATTCACGCCCGCGGGCACGGACTGGGTGACGCCGTCGGACGTGGGGCAGGAGCTCGCCGTGCTCGTCCCCGCAGAATCCGACGGCGAGGCGCGTGCGACCCTCGCGCTGATCTCCCCTGAGGGTGCTCAGGTCGAGCTCGCGATGGCAGGGGAGCAAGGCGCGGTGCCGTGGATCGGCGAGTCCTCGCTCACGCTCGAGGCGGGGGTGCTGACGGAGGTGCCCATACCGCAGGCGGGATCCGGGACCGTGCTCATCGACGCCACCGGGCCGGTCACGGCCGCCGCGCGAGTGGAGGTTCCGCGGTCATCGCCGTCGCGCGGCGGCGACACGGCATACGACATCGCGTGGACGGGTTCGCAGCTGCGAGGCCAGGCGGGAGAACGGGCGGTCGTGGTCCCGCCGGGCAATGTCGCGCTGCAGGTGCATGGCGACGAGGCGGGAGTGGTCGTGTTCGACGCCGCCGGCTCGCCGCTCGACGTCACTGTGACCGACGAGACCACCGCACGTGTGAGCGTGGGCTTCGAGCCCGGCACCCTGCTGTCGAGCACGTCGGAGGCTTCCTGGTCGCTGGTCGTGACGGACGAGCCCGGGTTCATCACCACCCTCGAGCCGGTGTCCATCGAACTGTCCTCGGTGGATACCGAGGTCACCGTCGACGGCCGCTACCCCGTCCCCGTCACCGGCGACTAGGTGCCGTAGAGGGGATCGATGTCCTCAGGGGCCCGGCCCAGGACCGCGCCGACCTGCTCAGCGAGGACGTCCCGGACGAGAGCCCCCACGTCCTCGGGCTCCGCGCGCAGTTCCATGGGTCGGCGATAGAGCACCACACGAGTGGGTTGTCCCAGATCGGCGGGGAAGACTCGGCCGAGCGGCACGCCGTCCTCCCACGGGGTCGGATCCGACGGCGGAACGTCCTCGGCGGCGAAGTCGATACGACCCCACCGCGAGCCCCACCGGCTCTCGAGGCGCTCGGCACCATCGCGCACCCAGTCGTCGAAGATGTCACCCCGAGTGCGGTATCCGGGGGCGTCGTACGGGAGGAGGGGCGCGCGCAGCCCGCGTTCGTGGCGATCCCGGCGTCCCATGGCGCCCACGCTACCCGCGCATCGGCGTGGCAGCCTCAAGCCGCACGGTGGCCCGGGTAGCGTCCCAGTCGTGAAGTCGACTCGGCAGTGCTCCCGCACCTCATGCTCCCGCCCTGCGGCGGCGACGCTGACGTACGTGTATGCCGATTCGACCGTGGTGGTCGGCCAGCTCGCGGCAGATGCCGAGCCGCACAGTTACGACCTGTGCTCGCATCACGCCGACCGGTTCTCCGCTCCGCGCGGATGGGACGTGGTGCACATCCACCAGGAGTTCGTGGACGCCGGCCCGTCTCCCGACGATCTCGACGCCCTCGCTCGTGCCGTGGGGGGGGGGGGGGGGGACCCG
>NZ_JBLZIE010000001.1:1094556-1136881 GCF_048553575.1 Demequina ureilytica
AGGCCGGCCGGCCTCGCGCACCCCAGCAGCCGACGGCGCCGCTCGCGTCTGAGCCGCGCCGCGGACATCTCCGCGTGGTGTCCGGAGACGCCTGAGCGCTACCCTGGTGCGCGTGACGACACGCCCTGATCTCAGCACGCTCATCAAGTCCTACGACGTTCGCGGAATCGTGGGTGACACTCTCACCGACGACGTGGCTCGCGCCATCGGCGCAGCCTTCGCCGATGCGGTGGTGATCCCCGACGGCGAACGCGAGGTCGTCATCGGCCGCGACATGCGCGACTCGGGTCCGGGCCTCGTGGAGGCGGTGGGACGAGGGCTGCGTGATCGTGGCGTCGACGTCATCGACATCGGCCTGTGCTCGACGGATGGTCTCTATCACGCATCCGGTGCGCTTGAGCTTCCCGGCGTGATGGTGACCGCGTCCCACAACCCGGCGGCGTACAACGGCATGAAGCTGTGCCGCAGTCTCGCCCGCGCAGTGGGGGAGAACACCGGTCTCGGGGATGTGCGCGCTCTCGCGGCCGACTACTTGGCGGACGGCATCCCCGTCGCAGACGGCCGCGGCGAGGCGATCGACCGCGACATGCTGAGCGACTACTCGGCCTATCTGCGCTCGCTCGTAGACCTCAGCGAGATCCGACCGCTGCGTGTGGTGGTCGACGCCGCCAACGCGATGGGCGGCTACACGGTGCCCGCGGTGCTCGGTACCGGCGGAGGCCTGCCCGAGTTGCCGCTCGAGATCATCCCGCTGTATTTCGAGCTCGACGGCACGTTCCCGAACCACGAGGCGAACCCGCTGGACCCGGCCAACCTCGTTGACCTGCAGGCGGCGGTGCGCGAGCACCAGGCCGACATCGGTCTCGCGTTCGACGGTGATGCCGACCGCTGCTTCGCGGTGGACGAGCGCGGCCAGGTAGTGCCCGCATCGGCCATCACCGCCCTCGTGGGGCTGCGCGAGAGCGCGCGCGAACTCGCCGAGGGGCGGAGCCCCACGGTGATCTACAACCTGATCTCTTCGCGTGCCGTACCCGAGCAGCTCGCCGCGGCGGGCGCCACGCCTGTCCGCTCGCGCGTGGGCCACAGCTACATCAAGGCGGAGATGGCCCGCCTGGACGCGGTGTTCGGCGGGGAGCACTCGGCGCACTTCTACTTCCGTGACTTCTTCTTCGCGGACTCGGGGATGCTGGCAGCGATGCACGTGCTGGCGGCGCTCGGTACGCAGGATCGCCCCCTCTCGGGGCTGCTGGAGTCCCACAGCCCCTACGCGGCCTCCGGCGAGATCAACTCGACCGTGGAGGACGCCCCGGCCGCCATCGCCCGCGTGCAAGCCGTGTTCGACAGCGCGGACTTCGACGGCGAGTCGATCGAGGTCGACGAGATGGACGGCGTGACGCTGTCTCACTGGCATGCGGAGCCGCGATGGTGGATCAACATTCGCGCCTCCAACACAGAGCCGCTGCTGCGCCTGAACTGCGAGGCCGCCGACCGCGATGAGATGGAGCGGGTGCGCGACGCAGCGCTCGCTGCCATCCGCCATGCTTGACCTGCCGAGCCATACCGCCCATACCGAGGAGCAACACCTGTGACCCTGACCGACCACGTCATCGCCGACCTCTCCCTCGCAGAGTCGGGGCGCCACCAGATCCGTTTGGCCGAGGTGGAGATGCCGGGGCTCATCAAGCTCCGCGAGGAGTTCGGCGCCTCTCAGCCCCTTGCGGGCGCCCGGATCGCCGGTTCGCTCCACATGACCACCCAGACCGCAGTGCTCATCGAGACGCTGACCGCGCTCGGCGCCGACGTTCGGTGGGCATCGTGCAACGTGTTCTCGACGCAGGACGATGCCGCGGCCGCCGTCGTGGTGGGGCCGGGCACGTATTCCGCCCCGGCGGGCGTGCCGGTGTTCGCGGTGAAGGGCGAGTCGCTGCGCGACTACTGGGAGTACACCGACGCGATCCTCACCTGGGAGGGTCACGACGGGCCCACGCTGATCCTCGATGACGGTGGCGACGCCACCTTGCTGGTCCACGAGGGCGTCAGGGCCGAGCGCACCGGTGTGGTGCCGGCGCCGCTCGAGGAGGAGGATCCCGACTACAACGCTGAGGTCGAGTCGATGCGTCGCGTGCTGCGGCGCTCTCTTGAGGAGGACCCGCAACGCTTCACGCGCATGGCCGCCGGCATCGTCGGAGTCTCAGAGGAGACCACCACGGGAGTGCACCGGCTCGACCAGATGCACGCCCGCGGGGATCTCGCTTTCCCGGCGATCAATGTCAACGACTCGGTCACGAAGTCCAAGTTCGACAACCGCTACGGCATCCGTCACTCCCTCCCCGACGGCATCAACCGCGCCACCGACGTGCTGATCGGCGGCAAGGTGGTCTTCATCGCCGGCTATGGCGACGTGGGCAAGGGTGCGGCTGAGGCGCTGCGCGGCCAGGGTGCTCGCGTGGTGGTGAGCGAGGTCGATCCGATCTGTGCTCTGCAGGCTGTCATGGACGGCTACGAGGTGGTGCGCATCGAGGACGTCGTCGACCGGGCGGACTTCTTCATCTCCACGACCGGGAACAAGAACATCATTCGCGTCGAGCACATGGCAGCCATGAAGGACAAGGCGATCGTGGGCAACGTTGGCCACTTCGACAACGAGATCGACATCGCCGGCCTTGCGCGCTCCGGTGCCAAGCATCAGCCCATCAAGCCGCAGGTCGACGAATGGACCTTTGCGGACGGCCACAGCGTGATCGTGCTGTCCGAGGGGCGCCTGCTCAACCTCGGCAACGCCACCGGGCACCCGAGCTTCGTGATGAGCACGTCGTTCGCCAACCAGGTGCTCGCGCAGATCGAGCTCTGGACCAATCTTGATGCTTACCCGCTGGGCGTGCACCGTCTCCCGAAGGTGCTCGACGAGAAGGTGGCGAGGCTGCATCTCGATGCGCTCGGCGTACGACTGACGGAGCTCACCCTGGAGCAGGCCGACTACCTGGGACTTCCTCAGAACGGTCCGTTCAAGTCCGAGCACTATCGCTATTGACGCCGGGCGCCGTGCATGCGAGCGGCCGATGCGGTTGGCGGCTTCGCGCCGCCGGTCAGTTGACCGAGTCGGGGAGTCCGTAAGGCAGCTTGGCGGCCCGGGCCGACTCCCCGGCGGCACGCGCGCTGCGGCGCGCCTCGATCGCCGTCTCTCGCGAGCGGCGCTCGGCAAGGACCGCGGCGATCATGTGCTCGGGGTGGGTGCCGGCCGGGGGAGCCGGAGCGACGTACTCCGCGAGCCGCTCGGACAACGTGGCCGCCAGCCGGGCGCGTGAGCCGAGGTGCAGGTCGTGAGCGCGAGCAAGGAACATGCGGCACGTCAGTGCGAGCCCGTCAGGGAGCCGCCGGATGTCTGTGGTCGATGCCCATATGGCCAGGTGGGGTGGCATCTCGACCGGCGGCAGCGCTCGCTTTGCACCGCGCATGCGCATCGCGTAGGTGCCCGCCAGCATGTCACCGAGTCGCTTGGCGCGCGCGGACAGCACCGAGACAGTCATGGCCAGCATCCCGAGCGTGCCGAACATCTCGACCAGGCCCACGAGGGAGCGCGTGAATGCGTGGCGGAACGAGACCGGGCCGCCATCATCGCGAACGACCCGCAGGCCCACGGCGTAGCGACCCGGCGAGCGACCTCGCGTCAGAGTCTCGACGAGCGCGGGAACGAGCACGAGCATCACGACCGCGATCATGATCATGATCGCGCGCGCGAGCGCGGCGTTGAGCGGTGCTACAGCGCGCTCGATCGCGGCGATGGCGAGCAGCGCGGGCACTCCGTAGGCCAGCAGATCGACGAACCCTGACATCATGCGCATCGTCACAGAGGCGGCACCGGTGCTGAGCACCACGCCCTCCCCCGTGAGGATCTCATCGTCGATGTCGGTCATCGTGCACTCCTTGTTCGCCGCTCCTATGGCATCGTAGCGGCGTGGACATCGACGCTTTCTCTCAGGCTCGCGAGGCTCGTTGGGCCAGGCTCAAGGACCTGTCGCGCCGCCGGCGCCTCACCGGCGAGGAAGCCGACGAGCTGACCCGGCTGTACCAGTCCACGTCCGGAGACCTGTCGGCCATCCGCTCAGCCGCTCCCGAGCCGGGCCTGGTCACCAGGCTGTCCATCCTGCTCGCGGGCGCTCGCGTATGGCTGACCGGCGCGCACGAGGTGTCTACCCACGGCGTGCGCCACTACCTGACGCTCGGTCTCGCCGCGGCGTTCTATCGCGTGCGGTGGTGGGGAGCGGCAGTGCTGGTCGCGGTGGTCGCCCTGGGTGCGGTCACGGCCTGGTGGACGGTGACGCATCCGGAGGCGCTCGCTCTGATCGGCACACCCGAGGAACGCGCGGCCGTCGCCGAGCTCGAGTTCGCGAACTACTACTACGAGTACGACTCGGGGTCCTTCGCGGCCTCGGTGTGGACCAACAATGGCCTCATCGCGCTCCAGTGCATCGCCCTGGGGATCACCGGCGTGTTTCCGCTCATCCTGATGTACAACACGGTGATTCAGCTGGGGGTCGCCGCCGCGGTCATGGCCGAGGCCGGTCTGCTCGACATTTTCTTCCAGTTGATCATCCCGCACGGCCTTCTCGAGCTCAGCGCCGTGTTCGTCGCGACGGGAGCTGGCCTGAGGCTGTTCTGGACGATGCTCGTGCCCGGCCATCGGACCCGCGGAGAGGCGCTGGCGGAGGAGGGCAGGGTCGCGGTGAGCGTCGGGATCGGCCTGGTGGGCGTGCTGTTCCTGTCCGGCATCATCGAGGGGTTCGTGACCGGCTCGTACCTGCCGTGGCCGGTGAAGATCACGATCGGTGCTCTCGCGTTCGCGGCCTTCTGGCTCTACATCTTCGTCGTGGGACGCCACGCGGTGGACGCACGGGTGACGGGAGACTCCGAGGGCGACTTCGCCACGGATCGCGCGGCAGCCGTCGGCTGAGGCCCGCTCCTACAGCTTGCCGGAGGCCTTGAGGTCGAGGTAGCGGTCCGCGACCGCCGGGGCGAGATCGTCCGGCAGTGCGGTGAGCACGTCCGCTCCCAGTTCGCGCACACGTGCGGCAACGGCGTCCTGCTCGAGCGCTCCACGCGCAGCAGCCCCCGCAGCGTAGAGATCGTGGACGTCGTCGCGTCCCCGCTCGAGAGCGCGCACCTCCGGGTCATCCACCGAGGCGATCACCACGGCGTGGGTGTGCGCGATCGCGGCCACGGCGTCGAGCAGCCCGCCGTCGATCGCCGACGCATCGAGAGTGGTCATGAGTACCACGAGCGATCTTTGCGAGAGCCTGGACTGCACAAGCCGCGCGACCGCCGGCCAATCAGGCTCGACGAGAGCGGGCTCGACGGTCGCCAGCGCATCGGCCAGCGCGGGCATCATCGCGGGTCCGGACACGCCTATCGCGCGGGCGCGCTCGACCCGGTCGAAGGCGCTCACCTGGACGCGGTCGCCCGCCTTCGAGGCGAGCGCCGATAGCAGCAGCGCGGCCTCGATCGAGGCGTCGAGACGGGGAGCGTCTCCCACTCGCGCGGCGGACAGCCGGGACGTGTCAAGGACCGTCATGACACGGCGGTCTCGCTCGGGGCGATAGGTCTTGACGAGCACCTCGGCGCGGCGGGCACTCGCCCGCCAGTCGATCGTGCGGACATCGTCGCCGATGACGTACTCACGCAGCGAATCGAACTCCGAGCCGGCACCCTTTAGCTGCACGGCAGTCTGCCCGTCGATCTCGCGCAGGCGCGCGAGCCGGGACGGCAGGTGTTTGCGGGAGGCGAACTCGGGCAGCACGCGCAGGGTCGCCGGGGCCTCGATCGAACGCTGCCGGCCCGCGAGCCTCAGCGGCCCGGCGGTGCGCACCGTCACCAGGTCCGCGCGCCGGTCTCCCCGGCGCGTGGGGCGCATCGGCGTCACGAACACCGTCGACTCGCCAGCCGCGAGGCGCAGGCTGTGGCGGTTGCCCGTCGCTCCCGCCGAGGGTTGCCATGCATCGCGGACGGCCCCCGACACACGCCGGCTCCCCAGGTTCACGACCTCGAGTTCAACCGCAGTGGACTCGGTGAGGCGGACGGCGCGCGGTGCGGATCGGCGCACGCCGAGACTTCCTGGCTTCGGCGCGAGCGCCGCATCCAAGCAAGCCACGGCGATCACGCCGAGCACCCACACCCAAGCGAACGCGCGATCCTGCACCCACACCGCCGGCACAGCGCCGAGGGCGGTCAGCGCAACGGTCCATCCGGTGATGTACATGGTCAGCGCGGAACCGGGACGCTCGCCAGCACCGAGGCCAGGACGGCCGCCGTGGTGACTCCCTCGAGTTCCGCCTCGGCGCGCATCTGGATGCGGTGGCTGAGAGTCCATTCAGCGAGTGCCTTGATGTCGTCGGGCGTGACGAAGGTGCCACCCCGCATCCAGGCCCATGCCCGGGCGGTGCTGAGCAGGGCCGTCGCGCCGCGCGGGGAGACACCGAGCGCGACCGACGGGGCCTCGCGAGTGGCACGGCAGATGTCAACCACGTACCCGGCGACCTCGTCGGACACCGCCACCTTGGCGACTGCCTTGCGGCCGGCCTCAAGGTCGGCGATCGTCGCGACAGTGCGGACTCCTGCGGCCTCCAGATTGCGCGGATCGAAGCCGGCGGCGTGACGACGCAGCAGGTCGATCTCGGCCTCGCGCGCGGGCATCCGCACTGGCAATTTGAGGAGGAACCGGTCGAGCTGCGCCTCCGGGAGCGGGTAGGTGCCCTCGTACTCGACGGGGTTCTGAGTCGCGATCACGAGGAACGGATCGGGGAGCGGACGTGCTGTCCCGTCGACCGTCACCTGGCGCTCCTCCATCGATTCCAGCAGCGACGACTGAGTCTTCGGAGGAGTGCGGTTGATCTCGTCCGCGAGCAGCAGATTGGTGAACACGGGGCCCTCGCGGAAGGAGAACGCCGCGGTGCGCGCGTCGTAGACGAGCGAGCCCGTGACGTCTCCCGGCATCAGGTCCGGCGTGAACTGCACACGCTTCGAGTCCAGCCCCACCGTGCGTGCGAGCGTGCGGACCATGAGCGTCTTCGCCACACCGGGCACTCCTTCGAGCAGCACGTGCCCGCGGCACAGCAGCGCGATCACGAGCCCGGTGACCACCTGATCCTGTCCCACGACGGCGCGGCCGACCTCGGTACGGATGCGGGACAGCGACTCGCGGGCGTCGTCCGCGAGATCGCTTGCGCCCTCGGGGAGGGCGGCGGCGGGCTGCGGGTTGTCAGGGGTGTCGGTCACGGTCGGTGAACCTCACTTTCCAGGGTGTCGAGCTCTCGGATGATGCTCATCATGGTCGAATCGTCGGTGGGCGCGGGGCCATAGAGAATGCGCTCGACCTCGCGCTCGTCGCGGGATGCCGCGCGGGCGACCGCGGGGATGACCGCAGCCCTGCCCGCCGCGCGGGGCACGCCGAGGCGGCGCGCCATCCGCGCCGTCGCGGTCGCGCGCAGAGCGGCCGTGGCGCGCCCGCTGGCACGGGAGCGCCGGTACAAGCGCGCGCGCCCTCGCGTGGCCTCCGAGGCACGCACCACGACGGGGAGGGGTTCGCGGACGAGCGGACCGAAGCGGCGTGCCCGCCACCACGCCGCGATCAGCACCGTGAGGGCCAGCAAGTACACGGCGCTGCCGGTTCCCGGCGGCATGAAGTCCGGATTTGCCTCGACCTCGGTCGGAGGCACTGCTCCGTCAGAGCCCCCAGCACCGTCGCCGCCCTCCTGGCCCCACGTCAGCGTGGATGCGTCGAACAGGTCGCCCACGTACCACACGAGCGACTCGTGGCGCCCGAGCGCGCGCAGCGCGAGCGCGGCGTTGCCGTCCTCCGCGAGGTGTTCGTTGGTGACGAGGGGCCAGGACGGGATCAGTGTGACGCGCCGCCCCCCGTCGTCGACGACCGCGTAGGCGTGCGCCCCGTCGCTGTTCGCGAAGCACAGCGCGCCGCCCGAACCGGGGTCACCCGCGAGGCCTTCGTTCTCGACGCGCACCCGCTCGGCGGCGACCGCGTCAGGATCGTCGCACTGCGCGCCGACTGGTGCGGAGTCGAGCGACGGCTCGAGCGAGAGCGCGGGCGCGACCTTGTCGATCACCGCCTGCGACGGCTGAACTATCACGAGATCGCCCGGATACTCCAGAAGCGCGTCGACCTGATAGACGGCGAGCGGCTCCGAGTTCGCGATGACGAGCGTGGTGCTCTCCGGGTCCTCGATGCGGGCGTCGGCCATGGTGGACGCCTGACGCACGTCGACGCCTTGGCTGCGCAAGATCTGTGCGAGCGCCCGGGTGCCGCTGGGCGTGGAGTTGTCGGTGGACAGCGGCGTGTAGTCCTCGGGTCGTGACGTCCACACAAGGGTGACGATGAGGGCGACGAACAGCACGACCGCTATCACCACGATCGGGCGGCGCCGGGCGCGCGCCACGAAGGTGGCGCTGTCATCTGCGCGGTTCAGATCCCCGTGCGAGGGCGAGAGGTCCCCGCGCGGGTCGGCGATGGCGGCTGGGCTCATCTGGGAGCCACCGCCCGGCCTGCCTGCCGGTGGTCGGCCAGCGCTTCGCAGGTGGTGCGCGCGTGGCCGGCGTCGGTCGCGGTCAGCCCCCCCGATCCGTAACGAGCAAGATCAAAGCCCATCGCATCGGCCGCCACGTCACCCGCGAGTGCGGGCGCGGCTGACTCGATGCGAGTGGCTGCCTCGTGCGCGGTCACGCCGGGGGAGTCGCTGATCGCGCGGCGCTCCTCCATGAGCCGGACCGAAGCGCGGAACCACTCCATGGTCGCGAGGTCCCAGTCGCCCCCGCGCTCGGCCGCGGTGGCGGCGTCCCGGATTTGCTGTGAGGAGCGAGAGTCGTCATCGAACACGGCGCGGGTGGGATCGGTCCGTCGCGAGCGTCGCAGCGGGCCCAGCACGAGCCACACGATGACCGCCACCGCGGCGACCGCGAGCAGTACGAGAGCGATCGTGCCGAGGGGCCCGAGGCTTCCCCCGAGCGCCCCCACGCCGTCGAAGAGCTCCTGCACCCACCGTAGGAAGCTCTCGAACCACGTGGTGCCCTGGTCGCTGTACTCGGGCTTCGCGAGCTCATCGCGCGCCCACTCACGCGCCGTGTCAGCATCGGGCGTGACCGGAATCTCGAGGTGCATCTGTCAGCCCCGCGCCCGCTCCTCTGCTGCGCGCGCGAGGTCGAGGTCGAACCCCTCGTGACGCATCCGCAGGTCGATGTAGAGGAGCGCGAACACGGACCCGACGTACGAGTAGACCAGGACCAGAGACACGATGTAGGTGAGGCCGTAGACGACGAAGAACGCCACCATCAGCACCGCGACGTTCTCGGGCGCCACGAATGAGACGGCGATCGCCCCGAACTGCCCCACGTACTGCAGCACGCTCGACACGATGTTGATGAGCGCGGCGGCGACGAACAGGATCAGAACGCTCCACCAGAATCGGCCTCGGATCAGCCTGGCGAGCCGCCTCAGCGCCGCGACCATCGAGATTCCCTCGAGCACGATCATCGCGCGGGCGATTCCCTGGGCGAGCGTCACGAGCAGTCCCGCAGGTAGTAGCAGCAGCAAGAACAGCACCAGGCTCAGCGCCACGGCCCCGCCGCTCGGGTCGCCGGAGCCGAGCGAGACCAGCACCGGCGCAAAAACCGCGAGCAGGAGCAGGGTGAGTGCGGCAGCGCTGACCAGGTAGAGCAGTAGCAGCGAGCCCAGCCTGCGGCGCACCTGGCGCCATGCCACGGGGATGCCGATGCGCTCACCGAGGACCGCGCGGGCCACGCCTGGAGCGATGATCGAGCTCGAGAACACGTCCGCGAGCAACATCATCAGTACCGACACGAGCAGGAGGGCGACAGTTTGAGGGGAGATCCCCGACAGCGTGGGAGTCGAGTCCAGCAGCCCGAGCTGGGGATCCGTGAAGACCATCCAGAGCGCGACCAGCATGAGAATCGTCGACACGAGCGTGAACAGCAGGGGAGCGCCGAGCACCACCGCTCGGTTGTAGCGCATCGCCTTGAAGGGAACGGTGAGAAAGTCACCGAAGCTGAGCGGCCGCAGGGGGATGATTCCCGGCTGCCACGAGCGGAACGACGGAGCGGCCGCGAGTTGCTCGGGCGCCGGCCCTCTGCCTGCGGACGGAGCAGGCTGGGCGCGAGTGTCGGAGGCGGGTCCGGTGAACTCCGGCGTTGAAGGCTGACCGGCATGGCTTTGGGCCGGAGCACCCGGTGCCGTCCAGGCGTGGCTCGAGGGTGCGCCATTGACCTCGCTCGTCGCCTCGGGCGACGGCCACTGCGGTACCGCTGTATCGCCAGTGTCCTGCCGCGCGCGGCGATCGTCCTCGGTCATCAGGCCCCCTTCGTCGACTCGGACCATCCTGCCATGCGGCGCGCGCACGACGAGGACCCTCTCCCGCCTGCCGGGGCCCGCGTGGCAAGATGGCGTCATGACGGCACGCATCCTTGTGGTCGACGACGATCCCGCAGTCGCGGAGATGATCGGGATCGTCCTGCGCGGGGACGGGTTCGACCCGGTGTTCTGCGACCACGGCGACCACGCCGTCCAGGCTTTTCGGGATGAGAACCCCGAGGTGATCCTGCTCGATCTCATGCTGCCCGGCAGGAGCGGCATCGACATCTGCCGAGAGATTCGGGCCGAGTCGGGAGTGCCGATCATCATGCTCACTGCGAAGTCGGACACCGTCGACGTGGTGCTCGGACTCGAGTCCGGTGCCGACGACTACATCCCCAAGCCCTTCAAGCCGCGTGAGCTGATCGCGAGGGTGCGGGCCCGCCTGCGCCGCAATGACAACGCGGCGGCCGCGGTGGTCCGCATCGGGGACCTCGAGATCGACGTGACCGGTCATCGCGTGACCCGCGACGGCGATGTCATCCCCCTCACTCCCCTTGAGTTTGACGTCCTCGTCACGCTTGCCCGCTCTCCGGGTCAGGTGTTCACGCGGGAGGTGCTTCTCGAGGACGTGTGGGGATACCGTCACGCGGCCGACACCCGTCTGGTCAACGTGCACATCCAGCGGCTGCGCGCGAAGGTCGAGCACGACCCGGAGAATCCAGAGATTATCCAGACGGTGCGCGGAGTGGGCTACAAGGCCGGCGCCCACCAGGCGTGACGGTGGGAAAGTGAGGACGGGCTCGTGAGGGCCAGCGCGAATGCAGTCCGAGAGGCGCTTGCGGCGCCGCTGCGAGTGGCACTGCGGCGGTGGACGCGGTCCATGTCCCTGCGCGTGGTGCTCTCGACTCTCGTGGTCGGCATCGGCACGGTCGCCCTCCTGGGGGCATATGTCACCACCCAGATGCGCGACGGTCTGGTCGACAACCGAGTCGAGCGCGTGCTCGCGGAGAGCGCACGGGACGCCGCAACGGCGCAGGAGCGTGCGGGCAACTCCACCGCGGCCAATCCCCAGGACCTCCAGCAGTTCGTCTACGAGCTCACCGTCCAGTTGCGTGCTCTGGGCGGCGAGAGCCGCGGTCTGGTGATGTTGCGGAGTCCGGACAACACCTCGTCCGTACCCCTGACGACCGAGGAGTCCACGACGGACCTCCGTCAAGTGGTCTCGACCCAGATGCGCGCAGCGGTGGCCCTTGACGTGCCCCAACCCTGGCAGTTCGTGGCGCTGCCTGAGACTGGGGATCCCGGGGTCGTCGTCGGTTCGCCGCTGGAGATTCCCGCCGCAGGAGCATTCGAGCTCTACTTCGTCTATTCCCTTGCCGACGAGCAGGCAACGCTCGCGCTGATCCAACAGGTGCTCGCCCTGGGGGCTGCCGTCCTGGTCGCATTGGTGGTGGCGATGACGTGGTTCGTCACCGCGCAGGCCGTGCGTCCGGTGCGTCAGGCAGCGCGCGTCGCCTCGCGCCTCGCCGAGGGCCGGCTGTCCGAGCGCATGACCGTCCGCGGCCATGACGAGATCGCCACCCTCGCGCAGACCTTCAACGAGATGGCGGAGTCCCTTCAACGCCAGATCACCCGCATGGAGAACCTCTCGCGGCTGCAGCGGCGCTTCGTCTCGGACGTCTCGCACGAGCTGCGCACGCCGCTCACCACGATTCGCATGGCGTCAGACGTTCTCTACGATGCGCGGACCGAGTTCCCGCCCCACGTGGGCAGGTCCGCAGAGCTGCTGAGCACTCAGCTGGACCGGTTCGAGGCGCTGCTCAGCGATCTCCTCGAGATCTCGCGCATTGACGCCGGAGCGGCCCAACTCGAGTTCGAGGAGGTGGACCTGGCCGACGTGGTTCGCGATGAGGTCGAGGCGGTGCTGCCCATTGCGGCGGACATGGGCGTCGACATCCGGCTCTACCTCTCGTCCGGCTCGCACACGGCGTCGATCGACCGGCCACGCGTGGGGAGGATCATCCGCAACCTGTTGTCGAACGCGATCGAGCACAGTCAGGGCGGGCCTGTCGACGTGGCGGTGGGGGCGGACCGGCGCGGCGTCGCGGTCGTGGTGAGGGATTACGGTCTCGGGCTCACCTCGCACCAGGTGGCGCGAGTCTTCGATCGGTTCTGGCGTGCGGACTCGGCGCGCACGCGCACGATGGGCGGTACGGGCCTGGGCCTGTCGATCGCCCGCGAGGACGCGGTGCTGCACGAGGGACGACTCGAGGCGTGGGGGCAGCCAGGCAAGGGGGCGAGCTTCCGGCTCCTGCTGCCGCGCACCTCGGAGGGGCTGGGATCGAATGCGCCCCTCGCGCTCGTGATGCGCGAGGCCGACTTCGCGGCCGTGGGCGCGCGCGTGGAGCTCTCTTCTCCGCTCGTCACCCACGGCACGGACGGGTCGGGTCCCTGATGAGGAAGAACCGGCTCGCTGCACTGATGGTGGCCGTGGCCGTGGCGCTCACGGGCTGTGCCGCCATTCCCGACAGCGGTGACGTGGAGGAGGGCAACGCCGACGTGCTTCCCGTCGCGCCGCTGCAGCCGATCCAGGAGGGTCCGAACCCTTCGGACGACCCAGCTGCCATCGTGACGGGCTTCCTTCGCGAATCTGCCACGGGCGTCGCATCCGACTTCTCTGTGGCGCGAGAGTTCCTCACGGACGATGCGGCGGCGAGTTGGAATCCGGGCGCCCAGACCCTGGTCTACCGCTCGGGGGCCGTCACCCCCGAGTGGGACGAGGACACGAGTACGGTCGCCTACGAGTTGCCCCTTGCGTCGACCGTGGACTCGTCGGGAAGACGCGCGGACTCGCCCGACGGCACGATCGGGGATCTCGAGTTCACCGTGATGCAGGACGACCAGGGCCGCTGGCGCATCTCGGAGCTCGCTGACGGCGTGGTGATCTCACAAGCCAACTTCACCCGGTTCTTCCGCCCCGTCGATCTGGTGTTCGCCACTCCGGACCTCACGACTGCGGTGCCCGAGGTGCGATGGCTTCCGGACAACAACGTGGTCACCGCCGCGGCCCGTGAGCTCGTCGAAGGGCCCTCCACCTGGCTTGCCGATGCGGTCGTGACGGGCTTTCCAGATACGGCCGCGCTTGCCGTCGAATCGGTAGTCGTGACGAGCGGCGAGGCAGCTGTCGACCTCACCCCGCAGTCGGCGGGCACCCCAGAGCAGCGCGCCCTCGCCGCCGAACAGATGCGCGTCACCCTTGGCGGCCTGCCCAACGTGACCGAGGTGCAAGTACGGATCGGCGGGTTGCCTATCGCGACCGCCGAACCTGTCGAGCTCGCCTCCGCCCCGGTTCCCGAGGCGCGGGCTGCGGTATTCGCATCGGGCCGGCTCGGGACCTGGGATGGCGAGTCGCTGCTCGTCACTCCTGCCGAGGCGGGCGGCGTGGGCGACGGAGCGTACGGCCTTGCGCGCTCGTATGACGGCGAGCGCGTGGCCTGGGTGGAGGACGGCGCGCTGCTGACCAGCACGGTGCTGGGGCAGGATGCTGCGGCGCTCGTGTCGCCCGACGACCAGCCGGATCCTGTGGGCACGGTCGCTGCGACCGAGGTGTATGCGGGTGACGAGCTCGTGGGGCCCAGCTTCGACCGGCACGGTTTCGCGTGGACTGCGCCCTCGTCCGGCGCCGACGGATTGATCGCGGTGTCTCCCAGCGGCGAGCCCACCGTGCTCCCCAGCGAGTGGCTGCAGACACGGTCCGCGGTCGCGCTGTCGGTGTCCCGCGATGGCAGCATGCTCGCGATGGTGTCGCGCTCGGGCGGCCAGCCGGTGGTGGAGGTGGCCGCGATCGTCCGCGATGTCGCCGGCGTGCCGCTGGGGGTCGGTCAGCCCATCGCGATCGGCACCGGCGTGGGCGCGGGTGGGGACGTGGTGTGGCTCGATGACTCCACCGTCGCAGTGCTGGGCGAGGCCGAGGGTGGGGCGACGTCCCCGCTGTGGCTCGTGACAGTGGGCGGCGGGACCTCGGTGATCACCACGCTGCAGGAGCCCGTCGACATGTCGGTGCGCGTGGGTGAGGCATCGCTCGTCGTCGTCGGCGAGGACGGCCGTGTGGAGGAGCGGTCGGGATCGGCGTGGGCGGAGGTCCTCGACGGAGTGTCCGAGATCGCCTACTCGGGTTGACCGTTCCGTCCCCAGCTCCGAGTTCGCTTGCGCGGTTCACCGCGTGTGACGCAGGCGACGGCGGGACCGCTCGATGGTGGGCGAGCATCGCGGTTATGGGGTGGGTTCGAACACTGCGCATCGTGGCCGAGGATCTCGCGAGACTCGTGGTCCCCGTGGAATGCGCGGGGTGCGGCGAGGTGGATGTGCGGCTGTGCCCGGACTGCGCGGCGCCGTGGTGGGAGCGACCAGTACGAGTCGAGTCTGGCGCGCCCCGGCTCGACGTCGACGGATCGCCGGCCCTGCCTGTGTGGGCCGTCGCGGCACTGGACGGCGCGGCGGAGTCTGTGATGCGCGCATGGAAGGACGGATCGCGCCGAGATCTGGACCGTTGGCTCGCGGGCACCGTGCTCCTCGCGTCGCGGCGCATCGGCCCGGAGCTCCTCGGGCCCGACTTTGTCGGGTCGGTGCCGTCCGCTCTGGTGCCGGCGACCGTGACCGTGGTTCCTGCGCCCGCGCGCGCCGCGAGCACCCGACGCCGTGGCGTGGACCTCCCCGAGTTGCTCGCGCAGGGCGTGGCCGCAGGGCTCAGCGAGGGGGGAGTCTCCGCGGCGGTAACGAACGCGCTGCGCATCGGAGGGTCTGAGTCGCGCGGGAGGTCTGCCCGCGCCCGATGGCGAGGCGCACGGGGAGCGGTGACGGTGCGCAAGCGGGTCGTCGGTCCGGTGGTGCTAGTCGACGACGTCGTCACCACGGGCGCGACGCTCGCGGCGTGCTCGCAGGCGCTCGAGGACGCGGGCGCCACGGTGATCGGCGCGATCGCCGTCGCGGCCGCAGGCAATGCTCGCCACCGCGGGCCTGGACAGTTAAGGTGGGGTTCAGACGACGTTCACGTCGACACCTTCGATACCCGGGGAGGTGATGCCGCAGGCGCACAAGGCGCCGCCACCACGCCCCGGCCGCTTGGCCGCACACGCTGACACGAAGGAGTTGCACCATGGACATTGCGATCGTCGGACGCCACACGAAGGTCTCCGAAGACACGCGCTCGAAGATCTTCGAGAAGATGGAGAAGGTCGAGTCGCTCGCACCGCGAGCAACGCGTGCGGAGATCAACGTGGTGCACGAGCGGAACCCACGGCTGTCGGGGGAGCGTGAGAGGGTCGAGATCACCCTGCACGACCACGGCGTGATCCGGGCAGAAGCTTCCGCCGACGACCGCATCGTGGCACTCGACCAGGCCACGGCACGGATCGTCGAACAGCTGCGGCGTCAGCACGAGCGCCGCGCCAACCGCCACAAGGGCAAGCCGTCGCTTCACGCCGTGGTCGCCCAGGAGATGGCGGAGGCCGCACAGGCCGGCACGACGACGGAGCACGGTGCCCCGCGCGACGACGACGCCAGGGACGCTGACCGCGTCGAGAGCGTCGAGTCGTGGGAGGGCGCCCCGGAGGGGTCGACCGTCGAGGTGCCCATCGATGGCACGCCGATCGTGATCCGCTCGAAGACTCACAGCGCCGTGCCGATGACCGTCGCAGACGCCATCGACCAGATGGAGCTCGTGGGCCACGACTTCTACCTCTTCCTCGACTCCGACTCCGGGCTCGCCTCCGCTGTCTACCGTCGCCGCGGATGGACGTATGGAGTGATCCGCATCGAAGAGAAGGCGGACGACGCGGAGCTCGAGAGCGCCTGACCCACGGTCGTTGGTTGCGGGGCGCGCCTCGGGGACGGCCGGCCGGTAGTCTCCGAGCGTGCGCACCCGCGACTTTCTGCTCGTCGTCGTCGCCGCCACGCTATGGGGCACGGGTGGCGTGCTGGGAACGCTGCTCGCCGACGGCGGTGCGGTCCCCGCGGCCTCGGTCGCGATGTGGCGCATGGTCATCGCCGGCGGTGCGCTGACCCTGTGGCTCGGGGCGACACAGTCGCTCCACCTCAGGACGCTCACGGCGCCGATGTGGCGGCGGATTCTCGCCACCGCGGGCCTCGTCGCGGTGTTCGAGGTGCTGTACTTCTCCAGTATCGAACTGGCGGGGGTGGGCCTCGCGACGTTGGTGGCGATCGGATCGGCGCCTGCTTGGGTGGCGTCTTGGGACTGGTGGCGCCACGGAGACCGACCGTCGAGGCGCGGGATCCTCGCGCTGCTGATGGCCCTTGCAGGCCTCGCAGCGCTGCTCGGGTCCTCGCTGGACGCGGGCGACCGCGCGCTCGAAGGTGTGGCACTGGCGATCGCGACCGGTGTGGTCTTCGCGGGCGTGACCGTCGTGAACCGCACCCCGGTGGGCGGGCTCGGCGCCCCCCGGCTCACGGCGCTGGCCTTCAGCGTCGGCGGAGTGATGCTGGCGCCCGCGGCCGTGGTGCTGGGCTGGGCTGTTCCGGCCGGCACTGTGCCCTGGATCTACGCCGTCGCGCTCGGGGTGGCGGCCACCGCGCTCGCGTACCTCGCCTACCTGTCGGGACTGCGCACCGTGCCGCCCTTCGTGGCGACCGTGGTCGCGCTCCTCGAGCCGCTCGTCGCCGCGGCCCTGGGCGCGCTGCTGTTCGCCGAGCGCATCGGGCCCTGGGCCCTGCTCGGAGGCGCGGCCCTCGCATCGGCCGTCGTGTTGTTGCGCCCTCAGCGAGACGAACCGGCGAGCCTGCACTGACGCCCTACGATGGTTGACGGATCCGAACTGCTAGGAGAGCTACGTGTCAATTCTCGATCGCGTCGTCCGCATGGGCGAGGGCCGCGTACTGCGCCGTCTCGGCAGAATCGTCACTCTGACGAATGCCATGGAAGACGCCTACCAGGAGCTGTCGGACGACGAGCTGAAGGCGCTCACCGGCGAGTTCCGCACTCGCTACGAGGGCGGGGAGAGCCTTGACTCGATCATGCCGGAGGCCTTCGCGGCGGTTCGCGAGGCGTCTCGACGGACCTTGGGCCTGCGGCACTTCGACGTGCAGATCATGGGCGGCGGCGCACTGCACTTTGGTGACATCGCGGAGATGAAGACCGGTGAGGGCAAGACCCTGGTCGCGACCCTTCCCGCCTATCTCAATGCGCTCACCGGCCAAGGCGTCCACATCGTCACCGTGAACGACTACCTCGCGAGCTACCAGTCGGAGCTCATGGGCCGCGTGTTCCGGTTCCTCGGGATGGAGACCGGCTGCATCCTGTCCGGGATGTCGCCCCAGGACCGTAAGGCGCAGTACGCCGCTGACATCACGTACGGCACCAACAACGAGTTCGGCTTCGACCACCTGCGCGACAACATGGCGCTCGATCCCGGCCAGCTGGTCCACCGCGGCTATCACTACGCCATCGTCGACGAGGTCGACTCGATCCTCATCGACGAGGCCCGGACGCCGCTGATCATCTCCGGACCTTCGCAGGGCGACAATCTCAAGTGGTACACCGAGTTCACGCGCATCGCCAAGTCGCTCGTCATCGACGAGGACTATGAGGTCGAGGAGAAGAAGAAGGCTGTCGGCATGCTCGAGCCGGGCATCGACAAGGTCGAGCAGGCCCTCGGCATCGAGAACCTCTACGATCCGGCGAACACGCCTCTGATCGGCTTCCTCAACAACGCGGTCAAGGCCAAGGAGCTGTTCCGGCGCGACCGCGACTACGTGGTCCAGAACGGCGAGGTCGACATCGTCGACGAGCACACCGGCCGGCTGCTTCGGGGCCGCCGCTACTCCGAGGGTCTTCACCAGGCGATCGAGTCCAAGGAGGGCGTCGAGGTCAAGGCGGAGAACCAGACGTACGCGTCGATCACGCTCCAGAACTACTTCCGTCAGTACGACAAGCTCGCCGGCATGACCGGTACCGCCCAGACCGAGGCGTCCGAGCTGAACGCCACGTATGGCATGGGCGTGGTGCCCATCCCCACCAACATGCCGATGATCCGCGAGGACAAGGCGGACCTCCTGTACAAGACCGAGCAGGCCAAGTTCGACGCCGTCATCGAGGACATCCTCGAGCGGCACGAGAAGGGCCAGCCGGTGCTGGTGGGCACGGTGTCCGTCGAGAAGTCGGAGCGGCTGAGCGCGGAGCTGCGCAAGCATGGCATCGCGCACGAGGTGCTGAACGCCAAGCAGCACGAGCGCGAGGCGGCCGTCGTCGCCGAGGCCGGCCGGAAGGGTGCCGTCACCGTCGCCACCAACATGGCGGGACGCGGCACCGACATCATGCTGGGTGGCAACCCGGAGTTCCGGGCGGTCCAGGAGATGACCGAGCGGGGCCTCGATCCGCAGGAGCAGCCGGAAGAGTACGAGAGCGTGTGGGACGGCGTGCTCGAGCAGGCGCAGACTGCCGTCGCCGCCGAGCACGAGCAGGTGCTTGCTGCGGGCGGCCTCTACGTGCTGGGCACCGAGCGTCACGAGTCGCGGCGCATCGACAACCAGCTGCGCGGTCGCTCCGGCCGTCAGGGCGATCCCGGCGAGTCCAGGTTCTACCTGTCGCTCGAGGACGACCTCATGCGGATGTTCCAGTCCGGGCTCGCCGCGACGATGATGAACTCGTCGGCGCTGCCCGACGACATGCCGATCGAGTCCAAGGTGCTGACGCGCGGCGTGCGCTCGGCGCAGGCGCAGCTCGAGGGCCGCAACGCGGAGATCCGCAAGAACATCCTGAAGTACGACGACGTGATGAGCTCCCAGCGCAGCGTCATCTACTCCGAGCGCCGCCGCGTGCTCGACGGCGAGAACTTCCGCGACCAGGTGATGGCCTTTATCGAGGACGTGGTCGGCGCGTACGTGCGTTCCGCCACTCTCGTGGGCAATCCCGACGACTGGGATCTCGAGGCGCTGTGGAAGGACCTGCGCACGGTCTATCCCGTGTCGGTGACGGCAGAGGAGCTCACGGACGAGGCGGGCGGCACGAGCCTGCTCACGACTGCCTTCCTGCAGCGCGAACTTGTAGCCGACGCCAAGGTGCAGTACGAAGCCGTCGAGGAGCGCCTGGGCGCCGACCTCACGCGCACCGTCGAGCGCCAGGTCGTGATGCAGGTGCTGGACGCCAAGTGGCGCGAGCACCTGTACGAGATGGATTACCTCAAGGAGGGCATCGGCCTGCGTTCGATGGGGCAGCGTGACCCGCTCACCGAGTACCAGCGCGAGGGGTACCAGCTCTTCGAGGCGATGACCGACTCGATCAAGGAGCAGTCGCTGCAGGTGCTGTACCGCGTCGAGAAGCGACAGAAGCAGCCGGAAGGCGAGGTCAGCGGCGACTCGGCAGCGGCGACCGCCGGAGCGAATCCCAGTGCCGCTCAGGCGGCCGCTGGCGCGACGGCGGCGGGCAGCCCGACGGCGCCGCGCCGCGGGGGCACCGGTTCGGCCACCCCCGGCGCGATGATGCAGTCCAACATGGGGGCGCTGACCTACTCGGGGCCGTCGGAGGACGGCACCGGCGCGGTGAAGAAGTCAGGTCCTAAGGCGGGAGACAAGCCCTCCGACGACGGCGCTACCTTCCCCGGCACGCCCAAGAACGCCCAGTGCCCCTGCGGATCAGGCAAGAAGTACAAGATGTGCCACGGCAAGAACGAGGTCTAGCTCACCCCACGTGCATCTCGGTCACGAGCCAGCGGCCCGCCACATCTTCGAGCCGCATGGCGATCGCGCGGCAGTGGTCGCCGTCGTCCACGACGACGGACACCTCGGCCGCATCCCGTGAGACTCTGAACACGCGCGCTCGCCGCACGCCCACGGGGGCGCTGCGTGCGAGACCTGCGCGCCGCGCGAGTGAGCGCTGGCGGGCCAGTTGTGCGAAGACCCCGGGTTCGATCCATCGCGCGTAGGGATCGAGTGCCGCGCCACCTAGCAGCGCCTCCATGGCGGCCTTCGCGATGGTGCAAGCAAGCGGGGCGGGATCGCCGAGGGCCTGTCGTGTGCGCGTGTACGGCGAGAGCTGCGGGAGATGGGGCCTGTGCTCCGGCGTCGCGGGAATTGGTGAGTGCTCGGCCGCGCTCATTGCGGCCAGCCTTCGGGCAACGTGAGCCGCTGGCCGGGATGGATCAGCGCGGGGTTCGAGCCGACGGACTCGAGGTTGGCCTCGAAGAGAGCGGGCCACGCCGCCGCGATCCGCGCGTTGTCGGGTGATGCCGCGCCATCGCCGACCTCACCCTTCAGGGCGTCGGCCGTGATGCTCCACAGCGAGTCGCCGGTGGCGACGGTGTAGTGGGAGTCGATCGGAGACTGCACCGGCGCCCGCGCGTGTTCGTCGGGAGCGGGACGTTCCGCATGGCGTGCTCCCGGGATGGGTAGCACAGGGAAGGTAGCGGGTGGGTCGAGCGTCCCGGCTTGCTTGGTGATCGGCTCGGGAACCCACCCGGCGTCGGAGTTGTCGGGTGCCGCCGCGGCGGGGAACGCCATGGCCGAGGACAGGGCCCCGGCAGCGGCGAGGCTCACCACGCGACGCCAGCCGGCGGGCGTGAGCCGCACGACCGCCGTGCGGGCGCGCGAGCGATGCGGAGTCGCCACCAACAGCAAGGCGGCGAGGCTCAGGTAGGCGGATGTCGCGGCACCCACGGCTCCCGCTGCGAGGGCCAGCAGGTCCGCCAAGGTCACGGTTGAGAGCGCCAGAGAGGGCGCGTGTTCGACGGTGCGGGCGACGGCGCCGCCCTTCGACCAGGTGACGTCCGTGAGCACGATCGCGGCGATCGGCATCGCCGCGAGGCTCCCCAAGGCTCCCGCGCGGCGCGCCGTTCCGGCCGTCCGCTCTTCTTGAGACTCAGCCTCGGCGCTACCGCTCCTCATCTGACGCATGTGACACCCCTTAGGAGTTGTTTGATGCTTTTTGATGATGTTAGGTATACATCGATGATGGGCGCGCGTCCACTCGAAGCTGGCTCTGGCTGTGGACGGCGCACACGCCGTAGCGTGTGGTCATGCGGTGGGAAGCGCTCTTCAGCGACCTCGAGGGACAACTCGGCTCGGCTCGCGAGGACGAGTGGCGCGCGGAGGTGTCGGAACGCACCCGTGGCGAGCGCATCGCCGTCGACCTGGCCTCGCGCATTGCGGCTGCGCAGGGGACGACTCTCGGTCTCGTGCTGTTGGACGGGGAGCGGATCACGGGCGAGGTGGAGGACTCGGCCCGCGGGTGGCTGCTGCTGGTCGACGCTGCCGCCCGCGAGCATCTGGTGCCGATCCAGGCGGTGGCGTCGGTGACAGGACTTGGCCGTGCCGCCCACCACGTCACAGAGGTCGAGCGTCGGCTCGGGCTGTCGCACGTCCTGCGCGCCCTCAGCCGCGACCGGTCGAGGGTGCGTGTGCGCACCGTGGGCGGCGAGGTGCACGGGGTCATCGGGGCGGTGCTCGCCGATCACGTCGATGTGACGATGGATGGGCCCGGCGGCGGGCGCGTCTCCGTGCCGTACGCGACGGTGCTCGAGGTGGTCTCAGCCTAGGACCGTGAAGTCACCCATCCACGCTGTTGCGCGACTGCTCAGCCTTGCCGCGAGCTGCCGCGTACTGGCGTTCGATGTACGCTTCCAGCTCGGTCGACTCGATGCGCCAAATGCCACGTCCGCCTACCTGAATGGCTGGCAGATCTCCTGAGCGCACCAACGCATAGGCCTGCTGTGAGGACACGTTGAGGATCTCCTGGACGTCCTCGATCTTCAGGAACCGCGGGCTCATGGCGACATTCTGGCACGGACGCGCGGCCGGCGAGGCGTTGTCCACAGGGTCTTGTGGGATGCCCCCGTTCGCGGCAGGCTAGCCCCGTAGCCGTGTACCAGGGGGGAAGCATGGACGCACACGCACCGGTTGCCGGTCGACTGCGTCGCCCTGGATGGAAGGATCCGCGCCTGATGATCGGGCTGCTGCTGATGGCGGTGGCCATCGTCGGTGTCACGGGAATCGTCCAGGCCGCCGATCACACCGCCGCCCATTATGTGGCCCGCGAGACCCTGACGCCGGGAACCGTGCTCGAGCCCGACGATCTCGCGGTCGCTCGTGTTCGCGTAGGCGAGGGGCCGTACATCGCGGCTGACGGCGGGACCGGCGCGGAACCGTGGGGCCGGGTCGTCACGCGGGTCGTCGAGGCGGGGGAGCTTGTCCCCGCGGCGGCGCTCGCCACTCTGGACTCGTTCGACGGGCGTTCGGTGGCGGTGGTGACGACGTCCCCGGTGTCCGCCGACGTGAGACCCGGGTCCGTGGTCGACGTCTGGGTCACCGCAGCGGACAGCGCAGGACGTCCCGACAGCCTTCTGGTGGGAGAGTCTCTCGTGGTCGCGGACGTCGCGGCTGACGAGGGCGGGTTCACCACCGGCGGCGGTGAGACGGTGTATGTCGTGGTGCCGCGTGCCGCGCTTGGCGACTTCCTGGAGGCGCTCGCCACTGACGGCGACGTCTCGGTGGTCGGACTCGGCGGGGCGCCCTGATGGCGACTCCCGGAGTGATCATCGCGGTCGCGGGGCCGGTGGAAGCCCGCGTCGCCCAGGCCATCGACGGGGCTCCCGGCCTGCGCGTAGTGCGGCGATGCGCGGACCTGGCAGAGGCCGCGGCTGCGGCTGCGGCCGGGGTGGGCACGCTTGTCGTGCTCTCGGACCAGCCGCATCTCACGCGAACTGTGCTGACGGATCTGGCGCGGCTGGGCGTCGCCGTGGTCGGCGTGCCGACCACTCCGGACGCCGCCGACCAGCTCGTTCTCATCGGCGTGGGCGAGGTCGTGGCTCCCCACGCCGCCGATGTCGAGATCGCGGCCGCGGCACAGCGGGCGCTGGAGCGTCTGCGCGCACGCAACGCGCCCGTGCAGACGGCGGAGCGTTCACGCGCTGCGTCGAGTGAGACCCCCGGCGCCGGGATCATCGTCGCGGTGTGGGGACCGACGGGTGCGCCCGGTCGTACCACGATCGCCGCGAATCTGGCCGGTGAGTTCGCGATGGGCGGCGCGTCCACGCTGCTGGTGGACGCCGACACCTACGGAGGGGCCATCGCACAGGCGTGCGGACTCACGGACGAGGCGCCTGGTCTGGCTGCGGTGGCGAGGGCGGCGCAGCATGGCGCGCTCGATGGCGGGATCATCGACCGCTATGCACTCGAGGTGGCACCGCGCCTGCGTGTCCTCACCGGGGTGTCGCGGCCCGAGAGATGGACCGAGCTGCCGGCCGCAGCGCTCGACGAGGTCTGGCGGGCCTCTTGCTCGGCTGCGGCGGTCACCGTGGTCGACTGCGGGTTCTCCCTCGAGATGGACGAGGAGCTGGTGTACGACACGCGTGCACCGCAGCGCAATGGTGCGACGCTGAGCGCTCTCGGCTCGGCACACACCGTGGTTGCCGTGGGCACGGCCGAGCCGCTGGGCATTCAGCGCCTGGTGCATGGCCTGGGCGCGCTCCGAGAGGTCGTGGCACGTGAGCCAGTGGTAGTGGTCAACAGGGTCCGAGCGGAGGTCGCCGGTGCGAAGCCGGAGGAGGCGGTGGCCGATGCACTGCTGCGCTTCGCTCAGGTGCCGCGCACGTGGACCGTGCCGTGGGATCCGCGCGCGTGCGACGCTGCGGTCCTGTCGGGGCAGCTGCTCGCCGAGCGCACGCCGCGGTCGCGAGCCAGGCGAGCCATCGCGGCGATCGCCGCGAGCGTGCATGAGCCGGCTGATCCGGTCGCCGCGCCGCGCCGTCCGCGCGCCGTGGCCGCAGGAGTGGGAGACTGAAGGCATGCGCGTCTACGTGCCCATCACTGTCGACGATATCGATCTATGCCTGTCCGGCTCGTGGGAGCCTGCCACGGGCTATGCGCTGACCCCGACGGTGCTCGACATTGCGGCCTCCGACGACGACGAGCTCCTCGCGGAGCAGGTGCGAGACGCCGCCGCGGCCGACGCGGTGCTCGAGCTCGGCGCCTCACGCCGTGCCGTCGTGGTGGTGGACTATCCGCGGGCCGACGTCGAGCAGGTCGTAGGGGAGCACCCGGCCGCCGTGTCGCTCACAGGGCGCGTGCGAGCGGACGCGATCGCGTGCGCGTTCGTCGACGAGCCCGACGCCGACGTCGATGGTCGCGCGGCCGCTGGCGGAGATCGCGACGCGCTCGCCCGGCTCGAGGAGCGCGACCTGCTCTGGTACGACGTGAGCGAGCTCAGCGACCTCGCCAGGGCATGACGGCCGTCAGCCCTGAAGCCTGCGCAGCACCTCGTCGTGCAGGCTCCCGTTGGTGGCAAGCGCATCGCCGCCAAAGGGTCCTGGCTCTCCCGCGAGCGACGTGAAACGGCCACCTGCCTCGGTCACGATCGGCACCAGCGCGGCCATGTCGTAGAGCTCCAGCTCGGGCTCCATCGCCGCATCCACGGTGCCCTCGGCGACCATCATGTAGCTCCAGAAGTCCCCGTATGCGCGAGTGCGCCAGACGTCGCCGGCGAGCCCGAGGAAGGCGGGCAGCAACCCTCGCTGCTCCCACCCGGACAGCGACGAGTACGACAGGCTCGCATCGGCGAGGCTGTTCACCTGAGACACGCCGATGCGCTCGGCGGTTCCCAGGTTCGTTCCCCTCCACGCGCCGGCCCCGGCTGCGGCGAACCATCGGCGGCCCAGCGCGGGAGCGCTCACGACGCCGACCACGGGCACGCCATCATCCAGCAGCGCGATGAGCGTCGCCCACACCGGGACGCCGCGCACGAAGTTCTTGGTGCCGTCGATCGGGTCCACCACCCACTGGCGAGCGCCTCCCGAGGTGGGCGCGTACTCCTCGCCCACGAACGCATCGGCCGGTCGTTCGCTCGCGACGCGAGCGCGGATGATCCGCTCGGCCTCGCGGTCGAACGCGGTGACGGGGGAGTCGTCTGCCTTGAGCTCGACCTCGAGGTGGCCGGTCGAGCCAGGGAGGGTGAGGGCATCGACCTCGTCGGCGATGGCCATCGCGAGGCTCAGGTCAGCGGCGTAGGGTCCGAGGGGCTGCATGCGCTCAAGGCTAGCGGGGACTCGCGTGCTCGATCGTCCGGTCGCGGTGCCCCGCGGTCACCATGCGTCGCCTTCGGCGCGCGCAGCGAGGAGTCTCCGGATCGACGCCACCCGTGCCTCTTGGTCCGGGGTCGAGGCCCACGCGTCGAGGGCGCAGCCTGCCTCCGCAGACTCGTGCGTGCAGCCGCGCGGGCAGCCCTCTGCCGCGGCCTCCGCGACGTCCGGGAAGGCCGCGATGAAGCTGTCGGGGTTCACATGAGCGAGGCCGAACGATCGGATCCCAGGGGTGTCGATGATGCGCCCGCCATCCGGCAGGTCGAAGGCGATCATGGAGGTGGAGGTGTGGCGGCCGCGCCCTGTCACGTCGTTGACGACGCCGGTAGTCCGCTGAGCGTCAGGCACGATGGCGTTCACCAGCGTGGACTTGCCTACGCCCGAATACCCCACCAGCACCGTCGATCGGCCATGGAGCCGCTCGCGAAGCTCGTCGAGACCCGTGAAGGTGCGGTCCTCTCCCACGGTCCGCATCGTCGTGGTGAGCAGCGCCACTCCAAGCGGGTCGTACGAGTCCCGCAGCGCATCGGCGGACGCCAGGTCTCCCTTGGTGAGCACGAGCAGCGCATCCATCCCAGCGTCGAAGGCTGCGACCAGGCAGCGGTCGATCATGCGCGGGTTGGGCGCGGGATCGGCGAGCGAGGTGACGATCGCCAGCTGCTCGGCGTTCGCGACCACGACCCGTTCCTTCGGATCCGTGTCATCGGCGGTACGTCGCAGCTCCGTGACGCGGGGCTGACGGCGCACGATGCGAGCGAGCGAGCCGTCCTGGCCACTGGTGTCGCCGACGACGGCCACTCGATCGCCGATCACGAGGCCGCGCCGGCCCAGCTCGCGCGCCTTCACCGCTGTCAGTGCGACGCCGTCGTCCATATGGACGGCGAGCCGGCCGCGGTCGATGCCGACGACGGTGCCAGGGACCGCGTCGAGGTGAGCGGGCCGGATCTTGGACCGTGGCCGCGAGCCGCGCCTTCCTGGCCGCACGCGCGCATCGGACTCGTCGTACTCGCGTCTCACGGACGCAGCATCGCCTTCCACATCGCGGGGAACTCGGGCATGGTCTTCGCGGTGGTGCCGACGTTGAGGACCTTCGTGCCGTCGACGGCAAGGCCAAGGATGGCGCCGAACGTCGCCATCCGGTGATCCTCGTACGACTCGACGACCGCGGGCCGGAGGCCGTCCGCTGGCAGCCCCGAGAAGGCGAGCCAATCGTCGCCGGACTCGCATTCGCCACCCATGCGCGCCACCTCTTCCTCGATCGCGGCGAGCCGGTCCGTCTCATGGCCGCGCAGGTGACCGATGCCGGTCAGCCGCGAGGGGCCATCGGCGAGGGCGCACAGCGCCGCGATCGTCGGCGTGATCTCTCCCGCAGGTGAGAGGTCGGCCTCGATGCCACGGATGGTCCCGTCGCCACGCACCGTCATGACGTCGCCGTCGAGCGAGCACGAGCCACCCATGCGTGCGAGCAGCTCGGGGTAGAGCGCGCCGGGCTGGGTGGTCGTGGCGGGCCACCCGGGAATCCGTACCTCTCCACCGGCGACGAGGGCGGCCGCCATGAAGGGGCCGGCGTTCGAGAGGTCGGGCTCGACGCGCACCTCGCGCAGCCGCACGGGCCCGGGATGCACGACCCAGGTGGTGGCGTTCGGCTGATCGACCTGGACTCCGGCCTCGCGCAGCGTCTCGCAAGTCATGTCGATGTGAGGAAGGCTCGGCAGCCGCGGTCCCACGTGGCGGATCGTGAGCCCGCGAGGAAGGCGGGGCGCGATCAGCAGCAGCGCGGTGACGAACTGGGACGAGGTCGAGGCATCGACGTCGACCTGGTCGGCGACCGCATCCGGCGGCGCCACGGTGCACGGCAGGGAACCTCGATCGCCGTCGTCCACGAACGCGCCGAGCGCGCGCAGCGCGTCGAACAGCGGAGCCATGGGGCGCACTCGCGCCGCGTCGTCACCATCGAAGATCACAGGGCCGTCTGCGAGCAGCACCATGGGCGGCACGAATCGCATGACGGTGCCTGCGAGTCCGCAGAACACGTGGGTGTCGCCACGCAGCGCCGAGGGAGTGATGGTCCACTGATCGCCCGCGTCGTCGACGCTCACGCCCATCTGGCGCAGTGCCTCGATCATCAGCGCGCTGTCGCGAGACCTGAGTCCGCCGCGGATGCGCACGGGAGTCTCCGACAATGCGGCGAGCACGAGGTAGCGAGCCGTCAGTGACTTGGACCCGGGGACCTCGACGGTGGCGTCGAGAGGCTTGGTGGCGGCAGGCGCATCCCACGCCTCTCCCGGACCGGTGCCGACGGGGAGAACCTCGCCGACGCTCACTTCTTCTTGGCCGTGACCGATGCCCCGGTGAGCTTGTCCTTCTTCGCCTGGACCTTGGCCTTCTTGGCCTTCTTCGCCTTGGTGCGCTTGATCTTGCGCGGGCTGTGCCCCACAGTTGCGGCCAGCAGGGTGCCACCGAACAGGGACACGTTCTTGAGGAACAGCTCGAGCTGCTCCTCCTTGCGCTGCTCATCGGTCTCGAGCCAGAACGGGCGGCTGACGGCGACGGTCGCCGCGGTGAGACCCGCGAGCACCAGCCCCGCCGTCCTGGGCGTGCGGGAGAGGGCGAGCACCGAAGCGGAGGCGATGGTCGCCATGCCGTGGTACTTCACAAGGTCGGTGGTCTTGACGTCGTCAAGGCCCACCTCCTTGAGCGCGGGCTCGATCACGGGCGCGGAACGTGCGGCTCGCACCTGGGGCTCGAGGACGGACTGTACGCCGGCGTAGACGAACCACGTCGCAAGCAGGGGCCTGGCTAGCACTCGTAACATGGGACCTACGTTATCAACCTTCGTAGGGGATGCGCTGGGTGGGAGCCAGGGGAATGCACATCGGCGCATGCGTGTTCTGCTCTCCATGACCACGACGCTGCTCCGCGAGCATCCCGCCGCTACCGTAGGCGTCGATGCTGGAGTAGGCTCGCCCCTCATGAGCAAGACCGCGCTAGATTTCGAGACCGAGGCGCTGTCGTACATGGATCAGTTGTACGCGGCTGCCCTGCGTATGACGCGCCACGGGGCCGATGCCGAGGACCTCGTCCAGGAGACCTACGCCAAGGCGTTCGCGGCGCAGGACAAGTTCACGCCGGGGACGAACCTCAAGGCGTGGCTGTACCGCATCCAGACGAACGCCTTCATCAACACGTACCGCAAGAAGCAGCGCCAGCCCAAGCTGTCCGACGCCGAGCAGGTGGAGGACTGGCAGATCGCCGCGGCGGCCGAGCACACCAGCTCCGGCCTCGCCTCGGCGGAGACCGAGGCGCTGGACCAGATCGGCGACGTCGAGGTCAAGCGGGCTCTCTCCGAGCTGTCCGAGGACTTCCGTATGGCGGTCTACCTCTCGGACGTCGAGGGGTTCGCCTACAAAGAGATCGCAGAGATCATGGACACCCCGGTGGGGACCGTGATGTCGCGCCTGCATCGCGGTCGGAAGTTGCTGCGCGAGAAGTTGAAAGAGTACGCGGCCGAGCGCGGGATCTACGACAAGCGCCCGGCACCCAAGACGGACAGTGGGGAGGTGTGCCATGCCCGGAAGGGAGTGTGAGGAGGCCCTCGACCGCCTGTTCGAATACATCGACGACGAGCTCTCCGATGACGAACTTCGCCGCATCGGCGCTCATCTGAAAACGTGCCCGCCCTGCGAGGCGGAGCACAAGATCAAAGAGAAGATCAAGAACCTCACGTCCCGCAGCGGGGGCGACGCGGCTCCCGAAGAGCTGCGCGAGCGCATTCTCTCTTCGATCAGGTCCTCGCGCGACTGACACCGTTTCGCGCCAGGCACGACAAAGGCCGCACCGGGACTTCCCGATGCGGCCTCGTGTCAGGTGGGATCACTCAGGCGTTGGGACGCTTGCCGTGATTGGCTCCGCCCTTGGCGCGCGCCTTGCGCTTGCGGCCTCGCTTGCTCATCGGGATCCCCCTTTCTTGAGCGGGTGTAAGAAAAACGACTATCTATCTTCCCACACGTGGCTTCCGGTTGATACATCGAGGCCCTACCGTCCCTCAAGAGATCATCCACCCGTGCCGATGGAGTAGCCGTGAGCGACCAGCCCGTATCCGTGATCCCGTTCCTGCATGCCCTGGCGTCCACCGGCGGCTCGGACCTGCACGTCAAGGTGGGCTCCGCGCCCAGAATCCGAGTGGACGGACGGCTGCGCAAGCTCCAGGTGCCGCCCCTCACCCCCGCGGACACGCGCAACATGGTCGCGCAGGTCCTGCCCGAGGACCTCGTCGCGCAGTTCCGCGACACCCACGAGGCCGACTTCGCGTTCTCGCTGTCCGGCGTGGGCCGGTTCCGCGTCAACGCCTACGTGGCCCGGGGCACGGATTGCCTGGTGTTCCGACGTGTCGCGGTAGGGGCGACCCCGTTCGAGGACCTCGGTCTTCCTGCGGTGATCGCCGACCTCGCCTTGGAGCCGCGTGGGCTCGTTCTGGTCACGGGGCCCACCGGGTCGGGCAAGACCACCACCCTCGCCTCGATGATCGACCTCATCAACACCTATCGCGAGGTCAACATCATCACGATCGAGGACCCGATCGAGGTTCTCCATAGCGACAAGAAGGCGATCATCTCGCAGCGCGAGATCCGCTCCGACACACTCGACTTCACCGCCGCGTTGCGCGGCGCCATGCGTCAGGACCCGGACGTGATCATGGTCGGCGAGATGCGCGACATCGAGACCGTGCGCGCCGCCCTGTCCGCGGCGGAGACCGGCCACTTGGTGCTGGCGACGTTGCACACGGTCGACGCGCAGGACACGATCAACCGCATCATCGACTTCTTTACCCCGCATGAGCAGAGCCAGGTGCGCGCGACGCTGGCCCAGACGCTGCGCGGCATCGTGTCGCAGCGCTTGGTGCGCAAGGGCGACGGCAGTGGCCGGACGCTCGCTGCGGAGATCATGGTCAACCACGGCCGCATCGCCGAGGCGATCGTCGAGCCGGCGAGCCAGCCTCCGATCACCGACCTGATCGCCGAAGGCGAGTACTACAAGATGCAGACGTTCGACCAGCACCTGTTCGAGCTGGTCCGGGATCGTGTGGTGTCGCTGGACGACGCCGTGGCGATCGCGACGCGGCCGCACGACCTGCAGGTGAGCCTCAGGAACGCCGGCGTCATCGCCTGACTTCTGCTCTCCAGTCCCGGCCAACCACCCACCCTGTCCGGCACTGGTTGTCGCGTAGAGAGCGCATCGGACTCCTGTCCGGCATGAGGTGTCAATGAGTGCCGGACAGCGCGCCGCGATGCGCGGCAGGCGTCAATGAGTGCCGGACAGGAGTGTCAGGACGACGGGGCCGACGAGGGAATGCCCAGCCAGTCATGCCATGTCGAGTGCAGGACGAGCCACGCCATGAGCCCGTAGCCGGCCTGAAGCGGCAGCTCGCCGCCGCTCATGGCCATGTCGGTCGCCCACTGCTCGTGACGTGCGAGCGGTCCGTACATGTCGATGTACGGCACGTCGCGACGCGCTGCGGCCTCTTCGCACAGCGCCGAGTACTCCGCGACCGCGCGCCGGTCCTCCGCGGCGATCGGCGGCGGGCCTGCGATCATCGACCGGAAGCCCAGCGCCGATGCGCGGTCCAGGGTGTTCGCGATGTGCAGGCGTGTCATGGTCGGGGAGACACCATGAGACAGGTCGTGCCGGCCGAGCGCGAACAGCACGAAGTTGGAGGTGCTCGCCACGCCGTCGGGGCCGATGCGCCGCAGCGCCTCCTCGTCCCACCTGCTGGTGAGCTCGCCCGTGGTCTCTCCTGGCACGGCGAGGGTGTGGAAGCGCAGTTGCGGGGCGAGCGGCAGCGTACGCGCCGCGACACGGCCCGCCCAGCCCAGTGCCTTCGGATCCCCGTGACCGGCGACGAGTTCGTCGCCCACGAAGAACACGTTGGTCATCGCGTGAACGCTCGGTTCACAAGGTCGCCCTGCTCCTCCTGGTGGCGCGAGCTGAGGCCCGAGGCCGGCGAGGCCGCGGCAGACCGCGTCACGCCCTTCACCGTGCGTCCCATCAGCGGCGGCAGCGTCATCGACAGGTAGCTCCACGCGCCCTGGTTGCGCGGCTCCTCCTGGACCCACACGAGCTTGGCATCCCCATAGGGCGCGATCGCCTCCTGGAGACCCTCGTGGTCGAGCGGGTAGAGCTGCTCGAGGCGGACGATGGCGGTCGACGTGTCGCCGGTCTTCTCGCGATACGCGGCGAGGTCGTAGTAGACCTTGCCGGAGCACAGCAGGACGCGGTCCACACCGTCGGGGTCGATGGTGTCGCCGATGACCGGCCGGAACGTGCCGGTGGTGAAGTCCTCTGCGGGCGACTGCGCGGCCCGCAGCCGCAGCATCGACTTGGGGGTCATCACGATCAGCGGGCGCCGGGGGCGGTCGTAGGCCTGGCGCCGCAGCAGGTGGAAGTAGCTCGCAGGTGTCGACGGAGCCGCGGTGATCATGTTGTTCTCCGCGCACAGCTGCAGGAACCGCTCGAGCCGCGCCGACGAGTGGTCGGGGCCCTGGCCCTCGAAGCCGTGGGGCAGGAGCAGCACCACGGAGGAGGACTGCCCCCACTTCTGCTCCGCGGAAGAGATGAACTCGTCGATGATGGTCTGTGCGCCGTTGACGAAGTCGCCGAACTGCGCCTCCCAGAGCGTGAGCGCATCGGGCCTCTCGACCGAGTAGCCGTACTCGAAGCCCACCACGGCGTACTCGCTGAGCGAGGAGTCGTAGATGTGCAGCTTGGCCTGGCTCGAGCTGAGGTACTGCAGGGGTGCCCACTCAGCACCGGTCGCGCGGTCATGGAAGACGGCGTGACGCTGGACGAACGTCCCGCGCCGGGAGTCCTGACCCGAGAGGCGAACCGGCACGCCCTCCTGCAGCAGCGTGCCGAAGGCGAGCAACTCCCCGTAGCCCCAGTCGATCCCGCCCTCGCGGCTCATCGCCTCACGACGCTCGAGCAGCTTCGCGAGCTTGGGGTGAACCGAGAAACCCTGAGGCGGCCGCATGTGAGCGGCGCCGATGCGCTCGATCTGTGCCTTCGTGGCGGCCGTCTGCCATCCCACCATGACGCCTGCGTCGGACGATTGAGACGACGGCAGCTCCAGGCCCGAGATGTTCTCGCTGTTCGTGCCCTTGAACCCTTCGCGCGTCTCGATGAACACGCGCTCGAGCTGCGAGAGGTAGTCCTGCGAGACCGATTCGGCCTCGTCGGTGGTGATGTCGCCGCGGCGGATCAGCGCCTCGGTGTACAGGTGACGCACCGACCGCTTGGCCTCGATGAGGTCGTACATGCGCGGCTGGGTCATCGACGGGTCGTCGCCCTCGTTGTGACCGCGGCGGCGGTAGCAGACCAGGTCGACGATCACGTCGCGCCCGAAGGCCTCGCGGTACTCGAAGGCGAGCCTGGCGGCGCGGACGCACGCCTCTGGGTCGTCGCCGTTGACGTGGAAGATCGGGATCTGGTAGCCCTTGGCAAGGTCCGTGCAGTATCGGGTCGAGCGCGAATCGCCGGGGCCGGTCGTGAAGCCCACCTGGTTGTTGATGATGATGTGGACGGTTCCGCCGGTGGTGAAGCCGCGCAGGCCCGCCATGTTGAGGGTCTCCATCACGACGCCCTGGCCGGCGAACGCCGCGTCGCCGTGGACGAGCACGGGCAGCACGGGGTAGCCGTCCGTGGCGGGGTCCGCGCCGAGCTGATCGAGCTTGGCGCGCACGATGCCCTCGAGCACCGGGTTCACGGCCTCGAGGTGCGAGGGGTTCGCCGCGAGGTAGACGTTGGTCGTCTCGCCCGTCTCGGCGGTGAAGACACCCTCGGTGCCGAGGTGATACTTCACATCGCCGGAGCCCTGCACCGATCCGGGGATTGCGGTGCCGTCGAACTCGCTGAAGATCTGCGAGTACGACTTGCCGGCGAGGTTCGCGAGCACGTTGAGGCGCCCGCGGTGCGCCATGCCGATGCACACCTCCTGGATTCCGGAGACGGCGGCCGAGGACATCATCGCGTCGAGAAGCGGGATCAGTGACTCTCCGCCTTCGAGCGAGAACCGCTTCTGGCCCACGTACTTGGTCTGCAGGAACGCCTCGAATGCCTCGGCCGCGTTGAGGCGGCGCAGGATCCGCAGGTGCTCCTCGCGGGTGGGCTTGGTGTAGCCCTTCTCGAGCCGCTCCTGGAGCCATGCTCGTTGGGCCCGGTCCGCGATGTGCATGTACTCCACGCCGACGGTGCGGCAATACGCGTCGCGCAGGCGGCCCAGCACCTCGCGCATCTTCCACCGGTTCTGGCCGCCGAAGCCGCCGGTCGCGTAGTGGCGGTCGAGGTCCCACAGCGTGAGACCGTGGGTCTGCACGTCGAGGTCCGGGTGCTTGCGCAGCCGGGTGCTTAGCGGGTCCACGTCAGCCATGAGGTGCCCGCGGGAGCGGTACGAGTGGATGAGCTCAGCGATCCGGGCGGGCTTCGCGGCCTCGGCGTCCTCGTCCGTCGCGGAGTCCTGCACCCAGCGCACCGGCTCGTAGGGCACGCGCAGAGCCACGAACACGCGGTCCCAGAATCCGTCGAGCCCCAGCAGCTTCTTGTGCACGAGGGACAGGAAGTCCCCGGACTGCGCGCCCTGGATCACGCGGTGGTCGTAGGTGGAGGTCAGCGTCAGCACCTTGGAGACGCCCAGTCTGGCGATGGTCTCCTCGGAGGCACCCTGGTACTCGGCGGGGTAGTCCATCGCGCCCACGCCGATGATCGCGCCCTGGCCCTGCATGAGCCGTGGGACGGAGTGCACCGTGCCGATGGTGCCGGGGTTGGTCAGCGTGATCGTCGTGCCCTGGAAGTCGTCCGCTTGCAGCGCGCCTGTGCGAGCCTTGCGGACGACGGCCTCGTAGGCCGACCAGAACTTCGCGAAGTCCATGTTGTCGACGGCCTTGACGTTCGGCACGAGCAGTTGCCGCACGCCGTCACCTTTGTCGAGGTCGATCGCGAGGCCGAAGTTGATGTGCTCCGGCGTCCGGATCGCGGGCTTGCCTTCGTCCTCAGCGAACGACACGTTCATGGACGGCTGCTCGGCGAGGGCCTCGATGATCGCGTAGCCGATCAGGTGGGTGAAGCTCACCTTGCCGCCACGCGTGCGCGCCAGATGGTTGTTCACGACGACTCGGTTGTCCATGAGCAGCTTCGCAGGAATAGTGCGCACCGACGTCGCGGTCGGAACGTCGAGGCTCGCCTCCATGTTCGTGACGACCCGCGCGGCCGGGCCGCGCAGGCGTTCGAGGCCGTGCTTGACGTCCTTGGCCGCGAGCATTTTGTGGTCGTGGCGCTGCAGGTATGCGGCCGTGGGGGCCTCGGCCGTGGCGATCGGCTGGGTGACGACCTGCTCGACGTCGTCCTGCGCCTCGGGCTCGGGGGCCGATGCGGGCGCGGGCTTGTCGCCGCTGGCGGACTGAGCCTTCGGCTGCGGAGTCGGTGGCTCCTCCTTGGCGGTCGCGGAGGTCCGCGACGCGCCTTCGTCGGTTCCCGGCGAGGGCGCGGGGCTCTCGGCACGCGCCTGCGGCTGCGAGGCCGGTTCGTCACCAGGGCTCGCCGTGCCCGCGTCCGATGCGGCGGATCGCGCCGAAGCGGGCGGCTCCTCGGGAGACGAGGTCGTCGCGGACTCCGCCTCCGGCGTGGAGGCCGCGGGCGTGGAAGCCACGGGCACGGAGCCAGCGCCACCTCGGCCGAGGATGAGCGAGGCGACCGAAGGGGCGCCTGCGTCTTTGGCGACTGACGTGCGGTCAGTCTCGGTCGCGCTGGTGTCGGTGGACACGTCGGGGGCCGCTCACTTTCTTGGCGCGAATGCGTCTAGAGGACGTCTGTGTTCTTCAATACTCCAGCCTAGACGCTCCGCGCGGCGCGACGGTTCCCCCGACTTGGACAAATCGTTATGTGATGTCCCTCCGGAACGTCGTGAGCCAACCGATGACCGCAGCAACCAATGCGTACCCCAGGAGCACCAGAAGCCCGGCCCACGGCGGCAGCAGGTCGGAGCCGCCTGCGGCGGAGTAGAAGCTCGAGCCCACGAGTGCCTCGCCGGCGGCTCCGGGAAGATATGCGCCGACGCCGCTGACGGGCTCGAAGAAGCTGAGTCCCACTCGTAGGAGCGGTTCCACGAACTGCGTCCAGCCGAGCACGGCGACGATAACGACCACCTGGTTCGTGAGAGCGGTGCCGAAGCCCACCCCGATGAGCGCCCAAGTGGCGAGAGCCACGACGCCCAGGCCGATCGACTCCCATACCGCCTCGTTGTCGAGCATCAGCGGTTGGTCGGCGATCGCGAAGGCGCCCATTCCGACTGCCATTCCAGTCGCGATCGAGACCAGGCCGTACAGCAGCGCGAACGGCAGGATCGCGATGAACTTGGCAGCGATCACACGCAGCCTGCTCGGCTCGAGCAGCAAGGTCGCATCGATGGTGCGGTGACGGAACTCGGACGTGACGGACAGCGCGCCCAACACGAGCGGGAAGACGTACGCGAGGGACACCCCCATCGTGTAGATGCTGATGGCGATGCCCTCGTTGTCGACCTCACCGCCGCCGGCATCCTCCATGCCGTAGACCATCGCGAAGGCGAGGAAGCCGGCGAACGTGGCCACGGTGACGACCATGATCAGCATCAGGATCCACCACAGCCGGGTGGAGCGGATCTTGCGGACCTCGGAGATGATCGCGGCGCTCACGCTGCCACCTCCGTCTCGGTCGTCGCGGGGGCCTCGGTCAGCCGCAGGAACACGTCCTCGAGGCTCTCGCCGGTCTCTTCGAGGCCGTGGATCTCGAGTCCGTCGGCAAAGGCGAAGGCGCCAACCTGCGCAGCGCTCGAGCCCAGGATCCGTGCCTGGCCCTCGCGCTCGATGGTCGCCGCTCCTGGGAAACGCGCGTGCGCGAAGTCGGCCAGCGCATCGGCCCGGGGACTTCTCAGCACCACCCCGGGCTCGGCGAGCGCACGCAGATCCTCGAGCGAGGACTGGTGGCGCTGAGCGCCGTTCGCGATGATGACGACGTCGTCCACCGTCTGCTGCACCTCGCTCAAGAGGTGAGAGCTGAGAAGCACGGTGCCGCCAGCATCGGCGAACGAGCGCAGGAAGGAGCGCAGCCACTTGATGCCGGCCGGGTCCAGGCCGTTCGCGGACTCGTCGAGCACGAGCACGTCGGGCCGTCCCAGGAGCGCCGTCGCCAGCCCGAGCCGCTGGCGCATTCCGAGCGAGAACCCGCCGACGCGACGGTTCGCGGCCTCGGTCATCCCCACGGCGGCGAGCACCTCGTGACAGCGGGCATCGTCGACGTCGACGAGGGGCGCATACGCGCGCAGATGCTGGAGGGCCGTGCGACCGGGGTGGAACGCGCCCTCGAAGTGGGCCCCCACGATGGTCCCGGGCCTATGGAGGCTCGCGTACGCGGAGCCGCCGATGCGCGCCGCGCCCGCAGTGGCGGAGACGAGCCCGACCAGGATCCGCAGGGTGGTCGACTTGCCGGACCCGTTCGGTCCGAGGAAGCCAGTCACACGACCGGGTCGTGCGACGAAGCTCAGGTCGTCGACGGCGGTGATGGCACCGTAGCGCTTGGTCAGCGATTCTACTTCGATGGTCCGTGACTGCATGGGTCCTCCGGTTCAGGTGGCTCTCTTCGATGCTATCGGGAGAGCGGCCGGACCGGGGCGGTCAAACCGCTGGTAGAACGCCCTACAACGGGCGGGGTGATCAATCAGACACATGCGGGGGTGGCCATCGCCGTTACCATTTGGTTACAATCACTCCCAGGCCGACGCACAGACGTCGGCCCTTGGTTCGATTCAGATGGCAACTGGAGGCTCGTGTGAGCACTGGCGCGCGTGCGTCGGCGCCCCCGGCGCTACGCAAGTCTCGACGCGAGCGCCGGATCCTCCACACGCAGGAGATCCAGGTGCGTCAGACCCACCGTCGGCGCAAGTTTCTTACTCGTAGCGGCGTCCTCGCGGGCTTCCTGCTCGCGATGGTCGTGTACCCCGTGATGGGCACCCTGACTCCGTACGCCGGCGCTGTCGAGTCTGTGCCTGGCGCGGTCGCCGGCGAGAACCCGTCGACCGCCCGCGCCCTGCTGGGCGGCGGCCCGCAACTCGTCGAGTCTGAGCTCCCACTGCCTGAGGCCGATGCCTCTTCCGTGCTGGCGACGGCCTTCGAGATCGACGTGAGTCAGCACCTCCCCGGGTGCGACCCGATCGACGGTTGGGAGGGCTACAACGGTCGCCTCACCGCCGATTCGCTGTGTGACGTCGGCCAGGGCGAGCAGCTGCGCAACGACGCTGCTGTGGCGTTCGCGGAGCTCAACAACCGGTTCTCGCAGGAGTTCGGTCGCGACATCTGCCTGATCGACGGATATCGCACCTTGTCGAGCCAGTACGCGACTAAGCGCTCGCGCGGCTTCCTCGCCGCGACGCCCGGCACTTCCGTTCACGGCTGGGGCCTCGCGATCGACCTGTGCAGCGGAGACGCCAGCGGCGCGCCCAAGGCGTGGCTCGAGGAGAACGGCGCGCTGTGGGGGTGGGTCAACCCCAGCTGGGCCAAGTCCAGCAAGTGGGAGCCCTGGCACTTCGAGTACGAGCCGGGCACCGACGAGCTCGGGGTCTACGGGTCCTCGTACTGGTCGAGCGCGGACGCCTACCGCTCGTCTGACTGACCACAGCGGCATGGCCCTTCCGTCGTGTCGACCGCCGCGGACGCCGCAGTTGTAGCAGGCTGGGCGCTACGGGCCGGCCCCGACCAGGACCGCGCCCGTGACCGCCGACGCCCCTCGCCACCCGCGTGGGACGAGGCGAGAGACGAGGAGGCGACGTGCGCATCGGCATCCCGCAGGAGACCAAGAATCGCGAGACGCGCGTGGCGCTCACGCCGGAGGGCGCTCGCCAGCTTGCCGAGGCCGGTCACGACGTGTGCGTTGAGCAGGGTGCAGGCACGGCTGCCTTCCTTCCGGACCGTGAATACGAGGCCGCGGGGGCGCGCATCGTGAGCACGGCCGAGGCGTGGGATGCGGACCTGGTTCTCAAGGTCAAAGAGCCGGTCGAGCGCGAGTACGACCTGCTGCGGGACAACGTGCTGTTCACCTTCCTGCATCTCGCGGCCAACGAACCCCTCGCCGCCGCCCTGGTGGCGGCGCGCACCACGGCCTTCTCGTACGACACGGTGCAGCTCGACGACGGCTCGCTGCCCCTCCTGACCCCCATGAGCGCCGTCGCGGGGCGGCTCGCCACGCTCGAAGGCGGCCATCGCCTGCTGAGCTCGCAGGGCGGCCGCGGGGTGCTGATTGCGGGAGCGCCGGGAGTCGCGGGGGCAAGGGTGGTGGTGATCGGCGGCGGGGTCGCGGGCTCGAACGCTCTCGCCCAGGCCGTGGGGATGGGGGCCGATGCGGTGGTCATCGACCTCGATGAGGACCGGCTGGAGAGCCTGGCCGCCACCTACGGCGATGCGGTGCGCACAGTCGTGTCCACCCCGGAGGCCATCGAGCGCGAGGCGCTCGCGGCGGATCTCGTGATCGGCGCGGTGCTCGTGCCGGGTCATCGCGCCCCGAGAGTGCTCAGCCGCGACACCGTGTTGGCGATGCGGCCGGGGGCGGTGCTGGTCGACATCGCGATCGATCAAGGCGGCTGCTTCGAGGTTTCCCGGCCGACCACGCACGACGATCCGGTGTTCACCGTGGGGGATGTCCAGGTGTACTGCGTCGCTAACATGCCGGGTGCCGTAGGGGCGACCGCGACCGCGGCACTGACTCACGCCACGCTGCCCTACGTCACGGCCATCGCGGGCGGCTGGCAGGGGGCGGTGGAGGCGGACCCCGCCCTGGCTCGCGGCCTCAATACCGATGCAGGAACCGTGCGATACCCCGCAGTGGCCCAGGCGTTCCCTCATCTTCCCGCCGATCCTCTGGCGGCTCCCGGTCCGGCGGATCGCTGACGATGGGGTAGTCCGATAGTGCCTTCTCGGCAGCGCTACGACCGATCTGGACCAGGCCGGGCAGGTCTCGCGGCACCCACTGCGATCGCCGCCCGACCACGGGCCGGATGAGCGTCACGTCGGGCCGGATGACCCACTCGTGCACCTCGAGTTCCGAACCGCCGAGGGCCTCCCACTCGGGCGCGAGCCGCACCCCGAGCACGTGCGTCGCGCCCATCTCGAACGCCGTGTCGATGGGCAGATTCCTCGCCACCCCGCCATCGATGAGCATGCGGCCGTCGATTCGCACGGGACGGAAGATTCCCGGCACCGCGATCGAGGCGGCGAGCGCCTCGGCGAGCGGGCCGCGCCGCAACGCCACGGCGGCGCGGGTCTCGGCATCGGTCGCCACCGCGGCGTAGTCGATAGGCAGGTCCTCGATCGTCGCCTCCCCGGCGACGGTGCGCACGGTCTCGCGGAGCGCATCGGCCGTCAGCAGTCCAAGCCCTGGGCGGGCAGTGAACCTGCCGAAGGTGCCCCACGACGCCCGTACCACGTGGTCCTCGAGCTCATAGGGGTCCATGCCCACCGCGTATGCAGCGCCCACGATCGCGCCCGCTGACGTCCCGGCCACCACGGCGGGTGAGATGCCCCGTTCGCGGAGCACCTGCAGCACCCCGACATGCGCCGCCCCAAGCGCCCCGCCGCCGCCGAGCGCGAGGCCGAGCCGCGGCACGCGCCTGAGGTCGTCGGCGGGCTCCATCTCGTCATCGTAGGCTGGCCGGGTGCCCGATGCTCGTGACGACCGCCCGCGCACCTGGGCCCCCCTGGTGGCGGCCGGTGCAGTGGGCGCGGTGGTGGTCGGGGTCGCGGTCGCCGCCTTCGCCCTCGGCGGTCGTCCCGGTGAGACCGAGTCCGCCGTCATCGCCGCCTGCGAGGCCGAGCAGGCGCGGGGCGGCGGCGAGACCGTGGTGGCGGGCGACGTCTACGACCCCACTGGGTGGCGCGACTACTACGCGGTGGCCGAGGCCAGCGGGGAGGTTGCCACCCCTCTCGCCGAGGTGGAGCAGGACGTCATCGACCGGTGGGAGGCGACCGCCGACCAGTTCCGCGCCGACGGCGAGGGCGTGTGGGTGACCGTGTGGCTCCTCGACGATGACTCGTACGCCCAGTGCACGGTGCCCGTCATGAACGGCTCGGTGGACGCCGCTAGTGCCGCGGTGGGACCGCTCGAGGCGCCGCCGTCGGGCGGCTGGGGCTAGGGAACGTCGCGAGCGCAAGTTGCGTTGTCCGCCACAGCCGCTACGTTCAGACGTGGAGACCACTGGAGAACCCAAGGAGACCCATGGAGCAGCGCAAGCTCGGAGACCGCACGGTAGGCGCGATCGGCCTGGGCGGCATGCCCATGTCGATCGAGGGCCGGCCAGACGAGGCGCGCGCCATCGCGACCATTCACGCGGCGTTGGACGCGGGCGTGACGCTGATCGACACGGCCGACGCGTATCACCTCAATCCAGGCGAGGCCGGGCACAACGAGGCGCTGATCGCTAGGGCGCTGCTGACCTATACGGGTCCGGCCGACAAGGCGGATGTGCTGGTCGCGACCAAGTCGGGCTCGTTGCGCCCCGGCGACGGCACCTGGCATCAGAACGGGGACCCCGACTACCTCAAGGGTGCGGCCAAGGCCTCGGCCCAGCGCCTGGGCGTCGACGCGATCGGGCTGCACCAGTTCCACCGGCCGGACCCGCGCGTGCCGTTCGCCGACTCCGTGGGAGCGTTCGCCGAACTGCTGGACGAGGGCGTGGTCCGCATGGTGGGCATCTCGAACGCGAACCCTGCCCAGATCCGTGAGGCGCACGAGGTCCTCGGGGGACGGCTCGCGAGCGTCCAGAACCAGTTCTCGCCGCGATTCGTGTCCAGCTATCAAGAACTAGAGCTGTGCGTCGAGCTCGGCATCGCCTTCCTGCCCTGGAGCCCGCTGGGAGGCATCGGCCGAGCCGGCGACGTGGGCACCGAGCACGCCCCGTTCCAAGAGGTCGCGGATGCGCGGGGAATCTCCCCGCAGCAGGCGGTCCTGGCGTGGGAGCTCGCGCTCGCAGACATCGTGATCCCCATCCCCGGGGCGTCGCGGCCGAGCTCGATCCTCGATTCCGCGGGAGCGGCGGAGATCGAGCTGACCGAGGACGAGATGGCCGCGCTCGCGGTCGTCCTCGGAGACTGATACCGACGATATCTGGAGGACATCATGGGTCGCAAGATTGCAGTGAGAGTCGGCGAGACGGTGGGAATCGGCCTTATCGGCGATGGTGTCATCGGGCTGCTTCAGCCCGAGCAGCACATCGCCCGGTGGGAGTCAGGGCCGTCCTGGTGGCAGCGCGCCCTCAAGCCATTCGTAGGCGACGCGCGCAATACCCGGACGTTCGCGGCCGTCGAGGTCGTCGCAGGCGTCGCACTGGTATGGCTTCTGCCGCCCGGCCGCAAGGACTAGTCGTTTCCCTCGCGACAGCAGCGCGCTATGAACCCGGAGTGCGCTACGCACCCGCGGCTAGCATCACCGCAAGTGCGAGCATGACGAGCGCGATCGCGCCGTCTAGCACGCGCCACGCCCCCGGCTTGGTCAGCCAACCGCTGAGCAGCCGCGCCCCATAGCCGAGGGCCGCGAACCACACGATCGACCCCGCCATGGCACCGGCGCCGAACACCCAGCGAGCGTCGCCGTGAGAGGCAGAGATGGTGCCGAGCAGCAAGACCGTGTCGAGGTACACGTGCGGGTTCAGCCACGTGAGGGCGAGGCAGGTGAGGGCGGCGACACGGGCCGGCGCGATCACCTGAGCGCGCGTGCCGATTCCGGCCGGACTTCCTGGGGCCGATCCGCCGAGGGCGGCCGTTTCGGCGCGCTCCGCAGCTTCGGGCTCGAGCGTGGGGGGGGG
>NZ_JBLZIE010000001.1:1136962-1312173 GCF_048553575.1 Demequina ureilytica
CGGCCTGCGGCCGCCACGCGCGACGAGCGGCCAGCACCGCATACCCGAGCAGGAACAGCGCCCCGGCCCACCGGATCGCCGTGACCAGGGACGGCATGGAGGCGAGTGCCGCCCCGACGCCCGCGACACCTGCGGCGATGAGGACCGCATCCGAGAGCGCGCAGATCACCACGACGAGCGCCACGTGTTCCTTGCGCAGTCCCTGCCGCAACACGAACACATTCTGGGCGCCGATCGCGACGATGAGGGACAGGCCGAGGGCCATGCCGGCGAGGAAGGTCACGCCAGTCACGCTAGGCGGTGATCTGCATAAGCGCCACTAAGGATTTCTACATGTCCATTAGCATTGCTGATATGAGTGTGCCCCACGAACTGGCCATGACCCTCGCGGTTGCGGTCGAACAGGGCTCGCTCGACGGCGCGGCGCGTGCCCTCCACGTCACGCAGCCTGCAGTGACGCAGCGCATTCAGGCCCTGGAACGCACCCTCGGGCAGGTACTGCTCGTGCGCTCGCGACCTGTGCGGCCCACGGCCGCGGGCGAGATCGTCATTCGCTACGCGCGGCAGGTGGACCTACTCGATCGAGACGTCGTCGCGGCGCTTGGGGTGGCTGGCAAGCGCGCGGCCGTCGCGATCGCCGTCAACGGTGACTCGTTGGCCACCTGGTTCCTCGAGCCGCTCGCCGCATTGGCCGATCAGCTTGAGGTGACTTTCGACCTTCACCGCGAGGACGAGAGCCGCACGGTCGATCTCCTTGCCGCCGGCACCGTCGCCGCTGCGGTGACCACGCGATCGACACCGATTCCTGGCTGCACGGTCACCCTGCTGGGTGACATGCGCTACACCGCCCACGCGTCTGCGGCATTCGTGGATCGTTGGTTTGCGGACGGTGTCTCGGCCTCCGCTCTCGCCGTCGCGCCGGTGGTCGATATCGACGCGGACGACGAGCTGCAGAGCAGATACCTCACCGCATGCGGGGTTGAACCGGGCGCCCCGCCGCGGCACCGGATACCCGGATCGGGGGAGATGGTGCGCGCTATCGAGCAGAGTATGGGCTGGGCGGTGTTGCCGCACGACCTGAGTGAGAGCGCGACGGGGCTCGTTGGTCTCGGCGGTCCAGCTGTCACGGTGCCCCTGTACTGGCAGCAATGGCGGGTGCAGTCGGAACTGCTGAACCGGGTCGCGCAGGGCCTGGCGGCTGCGGCTGCGCGGGCACTGCGCCGGTGACTCATCGACGGTACGGAGTTGGGCGTTGTTGCGCTCCAGACACGACGAAGCCGGAGGGACCGACGCCTCTCAGCGCCCCCTCCGGCTTCTGTGTCGCGAGCATGCGACGCGCCCTCGACAGGAATCGAACCTGCGACCTTCGGTACCGGAAACCGGTGCTCTATCCGCTGAGCTACGAGGGCAACACGGGATCAACCCGCGAGGATCAAGGTTACCAGCAGCTCGCGCGCGGCCTCTGACCACGCGGTGGTGGATTCGCGGGGCGTGGGGGTCGGCGGCATAGGCTGGAGCCATGGCTGCCCGTGACGTGTCCCGACGCTTCCCCCAGCGCGTCTACGGCGTCGGCGACGAGCCGGACCCGCGCTTCAGCCTCGCGAACGAGCGTACGTACCTGGCGTGGACGCGCACCGCGCTCACGCTCTTTGCCGCCGGAGTCGCCCTCGAGGCGCTCGACGTTCCCATCGACGCAGGGCTTCGGGCGTGGTCCGCGGCGCTGTTCGTCATGCTGGGAGTGTTGGCCGCGGTCGAGGGACTGCTCGGTTGGCTGCGCACGGAGAGGGCGCTGCGGCTGCGCACCCCGCTGAGTGGTCCGTCGATCGCGCCCGTGCTCACGGTGGGGATGATCGTGGGCGTCGCGCTCGTGTCGGTGGGCCTGGTGTGGTGACGAGCTCCGGCCCCTTCGACGAGGGCCTCCAGGCCGAGCGGACGTTGCTTGCGTGGCGACGAACTGCGCTCGCCTTCGTGGTGGCCTCCCTCGTGGGGATCCGGGTGATGGCGGACGCGGGCGCCGTGGTGATCGTGATCGGCCTGAGCGGCATCGCCCTGGGGGCGACCGCGTACGTGGTCGCCTCGGTGCGGTACCGGACCGCGCACGCCCAGCTGATCGCGCACGGGACCACGCCGCGCCCCGGGCTCGCGCTCGCGGCGATGTCGGCGAGTGTGCTCATGCTCGGGATCGCTTGTGGGGCCTACGTGCTTGCCGGGGCGGTCCAGTGATGAGTCGCAGGGCAGCGGGCGCGGTGGCGTGCGTTCTCGTGCTCGCCGCCTGCGGAAGCGGTTCGGAGCCTGTTGATCGCGAGGCCGATGCGGTCGGCACGGCCGCCGCGGTCGACGCCGCGGGCGAGGCCCTCCGCGTGGAGTTCGAACCCGACCCGGGGTACGAGTACTTCGAGGGAACCGAGTTCGCGATCGACGACGAGGTGACGGTCGTGGGCGACGCCGACCTGGAGGACACGTTGCGCGCGGGCGACCGTCTGGCCGTATGGACCGAAGTGTGCGCCGAGTCGTTCCCCGTCCAGTGCAAGGTCGAGGCCGTGGAGGTGCTTGACTGACGCCATGACCGGCACCCCTCACGCCACGCTCGTCGGCGGTCCCACCATCGTTCTCGAATATGCGGGACTGACGTTCCTCACCGACCCCACATTCGATCCTCCGGGACAGGTGGGGAACCTCACCAAGCTCGAGGGGCCCGCGCTGTCGCAGGGAGACATCGGCCTGATAGACGTGGTCCTGCTCTCGCATGACGAGCACGAGGACAATCTCGACATCTCCGGCCGCGCGCTCCTCGACGAGGTCCCACACGTGCTCACCACACCGTCCGGCGGTACCCGCATCGGTCGGGCCCAGGGCATGCGGCGCTGGGATCAGGCCATCATCCCCGGCGGCTCGTCCCCCGTGACCATCACTGCCGTGCCTGCCCGTCACGGTCCCAGCGTCATCAAGCACCTCACCGGCCAGGTGACGGGGTTCGTTCTTGAGGCCGAGGGCTGGCCCACGATCTACATCTCGGGCGACAACTCGTCGGTGAAGAAGGCCACTCGCGTCGCCGAGCGCTTCCCCGACGTGCGCGTGGCGTTCGTGTTCGCCGGCGGTGCGAAGGTGGAGCGATTCGGGGACATGCTCCTCACCGCAGACGCGGAGCGCACCCAACGGATCGGTGCGCTATGGCCCGATGCGACCGTGTTCCCAGTGCACATCGACGACTGGGCGCACTTCGCCGAGCCGCGCGCGGATCTCATCGACTGGTTCGCGGCCGAGGGGCAGCGTGATGCGATCTCGCTGCTCGAGCGCGGCGAGCGCACCGCACTTCCAGTCGAGGTCGTCGCAGCCTCCTGAGCAGGCGCGTGTCAGAGATCGGTCATAGCGTGAGGGCATGACTGAGCCTGGCAGCCTGCCCGCAGTGGAGCCTTGGATCCTCGAGGTGCTTGCGCGCCTGCCCGGGGCAGAGGTCGTGCCCTACCCGTCCTGGGGCTCGCAGACCTTCCGGGTCGGGGGCAAGCACTTCGGCCGCGTTGGCGAGCACCCCACTGGCGCTCGCATCATGACCGTCAAGGGCGACCCCGACGTCAACGCCGCACTCGTGGGAGGCCACGCGGCGATCACGCCCGGGTACTACGCGGACAAGCGGCGATGGATCTCGATCGAGATCGACGATCCTTCACTGCCGCGTGAAGTGGCGGTGCAGGCGCTCGAGACGGCTTACGCGCTGGTGCGCGAGGGACTGCCCAAGAGGGTCCAAGCCACGCTCGGGTGAGCGCACGCGCCGGGCGACGAGCGCGCCCGTGACCCGCGCATCGGCCGCGCGCCCGAGCCCGCTTGCGCGCCGATAGACTCGAGAAGTGACCCCCGACGAGCTCTCCCAGAAGATCCGCGCCGCCCTGCTTCAGGGCATCGATGACAGCGACTTCCAGCTGTCGCCATTCGATGTGCCCGAGGAGGTGCGTGTCGAGCGACCGCGCCAGCGCGAGCACGGCGACTGGGCGACGAACATCGCGATGCAGCTCGCGAAGCAGGCCGGCACGAACCCGCGTGAGTTTGCCGCCACGCTGGTGGAGCGCCTCGCGGACGTGGAGGGCATCGAGACGGCTGAGGTCGCGGGCCCTGGCTTCATCAACATCCGCCTCCAGGCCTCTGCAGCAGGCGAGCTGGCGCGCGGCATCGTCGAGTACGGCGCCGACTACGGGCGAGGCGAGTCCATGACCGGCAAGACCGTGAACGTCGAGTTCGTCTCCGCCAACCCCACGGGTCCGATTCACCTGGGCGGGACCCGATGGGCCGCCGTCGGCGACTCGATCGCGCGCCTGCTCGAGTTCCACGGTGCTCGGGTGGTGCGCGAGTACTACTTCAATGACCACGGCAGCCAGATCGACCGATTCGCGCACTCGCTATACGCGGTGGTGTCGGGAGAGCCCGCACCCGAGGGCGGATACTCCGGTCAGTACATCCAGGACATCGCGGACGAGGTCATGGTGGAGGCGATGGCGGCGGGGGACAAGGACCCCTTGGAGCTGCCGCGCGACGAGGCTCTGGAGTTCTTCCGCGCCCGCGGGGTCACCCTGATGTTCCGCGAAATCAAGCAGTCCTTGGCGGACTTCGGGGTCGAGTTCGACGTGTACTTCCACGAGGACTCGCTGCACCACTCGGGCAAGGTCGAGCGTGCGCTCGACGAGCTCAAGGAGTCGGGCTCGCTGTACGAATCGGACGGGGCGTGGTGGCTGCGCAGCTCGGAGTTCGGGGACGAGAAGGATCGCGTGGTCATCAAGTCGGATGGCCAGGCCGCGTACATCGCCGGAGACATCGCGTACATTCGCGACAAGGCCGAGCGGGGTGCTGACCTGTGCGTGTATCTGCTGGGCGCCGACCACCACGGCTACATCGCGCGGCTCAAGGCCGGTGCTGCGGCACTGGGCTTCGCCCCCGAGATCGTCGAGGTCATCATCGGCCAGATGGTGAACCTGGTGAAAGACGGACAGCCGGTCCGCATGTCCAAGCGGGCAGGCAATGTGGTCACGATGGAGGACCTGGTCGACGCAGTGGGACGGGATGCGGCCCGCTACGCACTGGCCCGCTCGAGCGCGGACCAATCGATCGACATCGACCTGGACCTGCTGGCCTCGCAGTCCAACGCGAACCCGGTGTTCTACGTCCAGTACGCGCACGCGCGCACATCGGGCGTGGCTCGCAACGCCGCGGAGTACGGCATTCGACGCGAGGACGGCTTCGATGCCTCGCTGCTCGCGCACGAGTGGGAGGCCAAGCTGCTGGGCGTGCTCGGGGAGTTCCCGCGCGTGGTCACGATGGCCGTCGAGCACCGCGAGCAGCACCGGGTGGCGCGCTACCTCGAAGAGCTGGCCGGTGTCTATCACGGCTGGTATGACCGCACTCGCGTGACGCCTCAGGGCGACGAGGAGATCACCGACTTGCACCGCACACGACTGTGGCTCAACGACGCCACTCGGCAGGTGATCGCGAACGGGCTCGGCCTGCTCGGCGTGTCGGCGCCGGAGCGGATGTAGCCGTGTCTGTGTGGTCGAGCACTGTTCAGCGTGGGAAGGACGGCGCGCTGTCCGTCGGTGGCGCCGACGTGTGTGAGCTCGCGGGCACCTACGGCACCCCGCTGTACGTGGTGGACGAGGCAGACTTCCGAGCCCGCGCCGCGGCGTTTCGTGACCATTTCGGCGCCGCCTTCGAGCGGCACGGGGCCGAGGTGGACGTCTACTACGCCGGCAAGGCCTTGCTCACCTCGCAGGTCTCCGCGTGGATGCACGAGGAGGGTCTGCACCTCGACGTCGCGTCCCTTGGCGAGCTCGAGATCGCGCTCCGGGGCGGCATGCCCGCCGCACGGATCGGGCTGCACGGCAACAACAAGGCGGACGACGAGCTGAGGCGCGCGCTCATCGCGGGCGTGGGGCGGATCATCGTCGACTCGTTCACCGAGATCGAGATCCTCGACGCGCTTGCTCGGGAGCTCGGAGTCGTCGCACCCGTCATGGTGCGTGTCACCACCGGGGTTCATGCCGGCGGTCACGAGTACATCGCCACCGCTCACGAGGATCAGAAGTTCGGGCTTTCTCTCGCCTCGGGCGCCGCAATGCGCGGGCTCGTCGCGTGCTACGAGGCGCCGCACCTGCGTCTGCTCGGCATCCACACCCACATTGGCAGTCAGATCATGTCCATCGAGGCATTCCGCGAGTCCGCCGAGCGTATGCTCGGGCTGCGCGCGGCCTTCACCGCGTCGACGGGCGCCGAGCTCGCCGAGGTCGATCTCGGCGGCGGGTATGCCATCCAGTACACCGATGACGCGGAGGCGCTCGACCCTGCGGACGCTGCCTACGCGATCGCCGATGCGGTGGCGGCGGTAGTGGAGTCCGTCGGCGGCACCTGGCCGCGCCTCAGCATCGAGCCGGGACGCGCCATCGCGGGTCCGGCCGGACTCACGCTCTACCGCGTGGGCGTGGTGAAGTCCGTCGAGCTCGACGATGGTGGACGCCGCGCCTACGTCGCCGTCGATGGAGGCATGAGCGACAACATGCGGCCCGTCACCTACGGCGCCCACTACACCGCGGCGATCGCGTCGCGCGAGTCGACGGCCGAGGCCGTGGCCTCGAGGGTCGTGGGCAAGCATTGCGAGTCGGGCGACATCGTGGTGCGCGACGTGGCGCTCCCGCAGGACGTGGCTCGCGGAGACCTGCTGGCGGTGCCCGCCACCGGCGCCTACGGGCGTTCGATGGCGTCCAACTACAACGCCGCACTGCGGCCCGCCGTCGTCGCCGTTCGTGACGGCCAGTCACGCCTGCTGGTGCGGCGCGACACTATCGAGGACCTGCTGGCGCTGGATGTCGCACCGGACTGACGCGCTCGCCGCGTAGCACCTGGCACAGCCCCGTTCTCGAGGAGAGTGGAAGTCCTCGCGGGCATGCGTCGTTCTCGTCAACAGGGCGGCAAGTTGCCGTCCGGGCTGCGAAGGGAGTGCAACGATGTCAAAGCGGACCAACGACGACGAGCAGGTTCACGAGGGCACGGAGAGCCTGCAGGCGATCGCGGACGACCTGGTGGCCGAGCGCGAACGCGCGGGACGAAGCATGGACGACGCGGATAAGAAGGCTGAAGCAGAAACCGCAGGCGAAACCCGCGAGGACCACCTCGAGCCGGAGGTCGACACGCCTCTCGACGACCGTCTCGACGAGCAGAAGTGACACGTCCGGCCTGGTGAACGCAGCGTCCCGCCAACCTTAGAAAGGTCTGAGCGGCCATCGAGCGTTGACCTGACCAAGCAGGCGACGAGTAGGTCGCCTGCGGTGGGCGCAATGATGGCGCTCGTAGCGAAGGGAAGGAGTCCGACATGGCGAAGTCCAACCGTGAAAGCACCGAGGAACTCAAGCGTCTCGCAGAAGAGGTGGAGCGTGAGCGCCAGGAGAAGGGCGCTCTACCCTTCGACGACACGTCCGGATCCGAGGACGAGGACCCGACGACTCGCGAGGACCATGCTGGCGATGTGTCCCCGCTGAGCGACACGAACGATCCCACCAGGGCGGGTGCCGTCGGATCGGCAAGCCGCATCCGCGGACCCGTCTTGTAGCGTTGCGCTGATGATCAGCGGTCGGCGAGCCTTGCCCAGAGGGTGATCGCCTCGAGCGACTCGGCGATCTCGTCCATCACGCGGTCGTAGGTGTCTTGGTCGAGCGACCATGGGTCGTCGAGGCTGCGCAGCGCGACGGGCTGCTGCTTGCGCGCCAACTGCAGTGACGCGGCAGCGTTGAGCAGCCGCTCGCGAGGCGACGCGCCCATTGGCGGCTCGGCGCGTTCGGCGAGTTCGTGCGCCTCCTTGATGCCGAAGGCGTGCGAGGGCCACCCGCTCCACTCCTCCTCGATCCACGTGGCGTGCTGCTGGGTCGCAACCAGCACCAGGTCCGCGTCCGCGATGATCGCCCGGTCCAGCTGGGTGGGCCGGTGAGCGGGGATGTCCAGATCGTGCCTGCGCGCAGCGGTGCGCATAGGAGTGGGGACGTCCATGCCGATCTCCGCATAGATGCCCGCGCTCGAGACCTCGGCCGCGTCTCCCCATTCGCGCTGTGCGAGGTAGTGCATCGCGGGGGATCGGCAGATGTTCCCAGTGCAGACCATGACAATTTTCGCGGGGCCTTCATTCATGACTTTCACCCTACGTGAGGCCCGCGACCGTGCGCGACGAGCCGCCCGGGCGTTGTCTCGGGCTCCGATAGAGTGGGGCCGTGTCTCCCATCCCTGCCCCCGTGACCATCGCCGTGCTCGGATGCGGCACCGTCGGTACCCAGGTGGTGCGACTCCTCCTGGAGCAGGCCGATGACCTCGGCGCACGCGTGGGCGCACCCGTGACACTGGCCGGAATCTATGTCCGCGACACGGCCGCCCCGCGCGACCCCGTCGTGCCCGTCGGTGCTCTCACCTCGGATGTCGAGGCACTTGTGGACTCGGCGGACGTCGTCGTCGAGGTGATGGGTGGCATCGAGCCCGCGCGCACGCTCATCCTTCGTGCTCTGGCGGGCGGCGCTGCAGTCGTCACCGCCAACAAGGCTCTGCTCGCGCAGGGCGGCGCCGAGCTGTATGAGGCGGCCGACGCGGCGGGAGTGGACCTGTACTACGAGGCTGCGGTCGCCGGAGCGATCCCCATCGTGCGTCCTGTCCGCGAGTCGCTCGCCGGCGACCGCGTCACCCGCATCCTCGGCGTGGTCAACGGCACCACCAACTACGTGCTCGACGAGATGACGTCCAAGGGCCTCGAGTACGACGACGTGGTGGCGGAGGCACAGCGGCTCGGCTATGCAGAGGCGGACCCGACGGCCGATGTGGGCGGACACGACGCCGCGGCCAAGGCCGCGATCCTGGCCTCGCTCGCCTTCCACCAGCGCGTGGGGATCGACGACGTCTATTGCGAAGGTATCACCGAGGTCACTGCCGACGACATCGCCGCAGCGACGGAGACTGGTCGTGTCATCAAGCTGCTGGCCGTCGCCGAACAGACCGCCGAGGGTGTGTCGGTTCGGGTACACCCCACCTTGCTGCCACTCGAGCATCCCCTCGCGGGCGTACGCGGCGCCTTCAACGCCGTGTTCGTCGAGGCTGAGGCGGCCGGAGAGTTGATGTTCTACGGACAGGGAGCCGGCGGGGTGCCCACAGCATCGGCTGTGCTGGGCGACATCGTGTCCGTCGCTCGACACAAGGCGGGCGGCGGCAAGGGACCTCGTGAGTCCAACTACGCGCTCCGCGACGTGCTGCCCATGTCCGCTGCCATGACGCGTTACGCGGTCCGCATGAGCGTGCCGGACCGTCCCGGGGTGCTCGCGGCCGTCGCCACCATCTTCGCGGCGCACGACGTCGGCATCGAGTCGGTGCGCCAGATGCCCGGCAAGGGACACGCGGGATTGATCCTCTCCACGCACCGGGCCCGAGAGGCCGCGCTGAGCGCGACTGTCGCCGACCTGCGGGAGTCGGATGCCGTCAACAACGTGTGGTCGGTGCTGCGCATCGAGGGAGAGCTGTAGTGGCGCACGTGTGGCGCGGCATCGTCCGCGAGTACCTGGACCGGTTGCCGTTCGACGAGAACGATCAGATCGTGTCTCTTGGCGAGGGCGGCACGCCGCTGGTGCACGCGAGGTCGATCTCCTCCGAGGTGGGCGCCGAGGTGTTCGTCAAGGTCGAGGGCATGAACCCCTCGGGCTCCTTCAAGGACCGCGGAATGACCGCCGCGATGACCCAGGTCGTGAAGAGCGGCGACCACACCGTCGTGTGTGCCTCGACGGGCAACACGTCCGCCTCTGCCGCCGCGTATGCGGCGCACGCGGGCCTGACATGCGTCGTCATGATCCCGCAGGGCAAGATCGCGGCGGGCAAGATGGCGCAGGCCATCGTGCATGGCGCGCGACTGGTGCAGGTGGACGGCAACTTCGACGAATGCCTCGACATCGTCCGGGAACTTAGCGAGACCTACCCGGTCGCGCTCGTGAACTCGGTCAACCCGTTCCGCCTTCAGGGCCAGAAGACCGCAGCCTTCGAGATCGTGGATCAACTGGGCGACGCGCCAGACATCCATATGCTGCCCGTGGGCAACGCCGGCAATATCTCTGCGTATTGGATGGGCTTTCGCGAATACGCCGATGCTGGGGTCGCCTCCCGCACGCCGCGCATCTGGGGAGTGCAGGCGGAGGGCGCCGCCCCATTCGTCGCGGGGCATCCCATCAAGGACCCTGAGACGGTCGCCACCGCGATCCGCATCGGCAAGCCCGCCTCGTGGGATCTGGCCATCGCAGCGCGCGACGAGTCCGGTGGGTGGATTCGGGCGGTCTCAGATACCGAGATCCTTGCTGCTCAGCAGCGTCTGGCCGCCGACGTGGGAGTGTTCGTCGAACCCGCATCGGCCGCCCCGATCGCCGGACTGCTCGCGGCCGCCGCTAAGGGCGAGGTCCCGCGCGGGGCGACCATCACCTGCACGGTGACCGGCAACGGACTGAAGGACACCGCGACGGCGTTGGCCGGGCATGAGGTCGAGCCCGTCGTCATCCCCGTCGACGTCGAGGCCGCCGCGCAGGCGCTGGGGCTGTAGGCATGAGGCTCGTCGCGGATCGCGTGCGGGTCCAGGTTCCCGCCACTGCCGGAAACCTCGGCCCAGGGTTCGATGCGCTCGGCCTCGCATTGGGCGTCGCAGATGAGCTCGACGTGCGGGCCGTCGCCGCGGCGGATGTCGAGATCGAGATCGAGGGCGAGGGAGCAGACTCCCTCCCGCGAGACGAGACTCACCTGGTGGTGCGCGCACTGCGCGAAGCGCTGGACCACGTCGGTGCGTCACAGGTCGGGCTGGTCATTCGCGCTCATAACCGGATCCCCCACGGGCGAGGTCTGGGGTCCTCGGCCGCGGCCGTCGTCGCGGGGCTGTGGGCGGCGCGGGGCCTCATCGCGGAGCCCGAAGCGCTGTCGCCCGAGGTCGTGCTGGACCTCGCTACGCGCTTCGAGGGGCATCCTGACAACGCGGCGCCGGCGATCTTGGGGGGCGCAACCGTGGCGTGGCAGGATTCGGATGGCGCGCACTCTCGCCCGCTTGTCATGGCTGATGGCGTGGAGACCGCAGTCCTCATCCCACAGTCGGTGCTGCCCACCAAGCAGGCTCGCTCGGTGCTTCCCTCACACGTTCCCCACGAGGATGCGGCCTTCAATGCGGGGCGGGCCGCGCTGCTCGTGAACGCGCTCGCGTGGCGTCCGGAAGACCTCTTCGCGGCGACGGAAGACCGGCTTCACCAGGGCTACCGTGCCGAGGTGATGGCCGCTGCGCCCGCGATGATCGCGCACCTCAGGGCCCAGGGCATCGCCGCCGTGGTGTCCGGAGCCGGACCGTCGGTGCTGGTGCTCGGGACGGATCTCGCGGCCCTCGGGCTCGAGACGGGTCCCTTGCCGTGGGCAGAGGGCATCGGCGGGGAGTCGTGGCGCAGCATCCACACAGTGGAGCGGGTGCCAGGAGCGATGGTCGAGCGGTTGTAGCACCCAGAGGACCAAGCATGGTTCTCAATCAGTCGCGGCCTGGCATTATCATGGAGGGCACGCCCGCAGAGTTGCGAAGGGGACAGGTATGGCTAAGCATTGCTTGATTGTCCGAGGGGGATGGCCGGGTCACCACCCGGTCGCGGCGACCGACGCGTTCGTCCCGGTGCTGGAGAACTTGAACTTCATCGTGGACGTGGAGGACACGCCCGAGGTCTACGCGGACAGCTCCATCATGGCGCGGTACGACCTGATCGTGCAGTGCGTGACGATGGGCAGTGCGACTGTCGAAGAGGTCGAGGGGCTGCGCCAGGCGGTAGCCGCAGGCGCCGGCCTCGCTGGCTGGCACGGCGGAGTCATCGACTCGTACCGCAACTCCACGGACTACCTGCAGCTCCTCGGTGCCCAATTCGCGGCGCACCCGCATGCGCCCGAGGACCGTGGTCGCACCGACGTCGAGGCCTACCGGGACTACACGGTTCACTTCACCGAGAGGGCGGCCGACCACCCGATCACCAAGGGCATGGCGGACTTCCCCATCCGAACCGAGCAGTACTGGGTCCTCAGCGACGCCCACAACCGCGTGCTTGCGGACTGCGAGCTCGTACCGGGGCCTGGGGACGAATGGGACGAGCCAATCACCATGCCCGTAGCGTGGACCCGTCAGTGGGGGAAGGGCCGTATCTTCGCCGTCACGCTCGGTCACACCTTGGACGTCCTCCAGCGCGAAGAGGTGAGTTCGCTCATCGAGCGCGGCATGCAGTGGGCGGCGCGCTGACGATTCGCCCAGCCACGACGGCTGATCACGAGGCCATCGCCCGCATATGCCTTCTCACCGGCGACGCAGGCACTGACGCCACCGGCATGTTCGGCGACGATCAGGCGGTAGCGGATGTCTACGCGACGCCCTATCTTCACGGGCCCTCCTGCTTCGCGTGGGTGTGGGACGAGGGGCGAGGCGCCGTGGGATACCTGGTCGGTGCCGAGGACACCCGGGCCTTCCAGCGCTGGTTCACCGAGCAGTGGTGGCCGTCACGCCGCCCGCGGCAGCCCCGAACGGAGGCGGACCGCCGGCTCCTGCCCTCCGCCAACGACCCGGAGCGCACGCTGATCCCACAGCTCGACGCGTATCCCGCTCACCTTCACATCGACCTCCTTCCCGAGGCGCAGGGCAGGGGAGCGGGCCGCGCGCTCATCGAGTCGATGGCGAAGCATCTTGCCGAGCGGGGCGTCCCGGGTGTGCATCTCGTTGCGGCGAGGGACAACGCCGCTGCCCAGCACTTCTACCCGCGCGTGGGATTCGTGCCGATCGCGCAGGACGCCGGCTCGGTCACGTTCGGCAGGGCGCTGCGACCGGAGAGCAGGGATACCGAGAGCGAAGAGCCGTCGTCCTGAACTTGCGGAGTGAGTGCTCACTCACTTAGTGTCGCGTGGTGACTGCTCCTCAGAACGACGGCTCACGGGGTGCTCGGGCCCCGCGCATGAGCCCAGCGGACCGGCGCGCCTCGATCCTCGATGCCGCGATCCCGTTGATCCTCGAGCACGGCGCCGAGGTGACCACGCGCCAGATCGCGGATGCCGCATGCATTGCGGAAGGCACCGTATTCCGCGCCTTCGTGGACAAGAACGAGCTCATCGATGCGGCTGTGGGGCGCGTGATGGATCCCGCCGAATTGCTTGCCGCTTTGGAGCGGATCGACCCTGCGGGCTCGCTCCCGGACAAGCTGGACCAGATCGTGGCCCTACTGCACGCCCGCATGCGCGATGTCGTGGCGTTCATGGGGGCGCTCGGGCCGCGCGATCACGCGCGCCACCGGGCAGATGCCCAGGATGTTCGCCGGCCCGTCCTCGGCGAAGCCACGAGCGTGATCCATGCGCTGCTCGAGCCGGACCGCGACCGCATCCGGGTGCCGATCGCGACCGCAATCGACCTCCTGCGCGTGCTGGTCTTCGGCACGTCCGTGCCGTTCCTGCGCGACGTGGAGATCGACCCGGCCACCCTGTCGGACTTCATCCTGCGCGGCATCGCCGCCGAAGGGCAATGATCGCCATGCTGGGGTCTCTGCTGGTCGAGTACGCGAGGCCGTATTGGCGACTGCTGGTGGGAGTGGTGGTGTTCCAGCTCGCGCAGTCGTTGGCGAACCTGTACCTGCCGGCGCTCAACGCGGACATCATCGACAACGGCATAGCCGCCGGGAACGTCCCGTACATCTGGCAACAGGGTGGGGTCATGCTGGGGCTGTCGTTCCTGCAGATCATCGGTGCCATCATCGCGGTCTACTTCGCTGCAAAGGTCGCCATGGGCATTGGCCGTGACCTGCGTGCACGGATCTTCCACCGCGTCGGCACCTTCTCGGAGAGCGAGGTGCAGCACTTCGGCGCACCGAGCCTCATCACGCGCAACTCGAATGACGTGCAGCAGGTGCAGATGCTGGTCCTGATGAGCTGCACTCTGCTGGTGAGCGCCCCGTTCATGGCGGTCGGCGGCGTCGTGATGGCGGTCCAGCAGGACGTGGCGCTGTCGTGGATCTTGGTGGTGGCCGTGCCACTGCTGCTGATCGCCGTGACGCTGATCATCTGGCGCATGGTGCCGCACTTCCGTCGAATGCAGAAGCGCATCGACGCCATCAATCGGGTGCTGCGCGAGCAGCTCACGGGCATCCGGGTGGTGCGCGCGTTCGTGAGGGAGGAGGCGGAGCGCGACCGGTTCGGCGCGGCGAACGAGAACGTCACCGAGTCGGCGCTCAGGGCGGGCCGCCTCATGGCTGCCATGTTTCCGATCGTCACGCTTGTGCTGAACACCTCGTCAGTCGCGGTGCTGTGGTTCGGTGCCGAGCGGGTCGACAACGGCGAGATGCAGGTGGGCGCGCTGGTGGCGTTCCTCACCTACCTGATACAGGTCCTCATGGCCGTGATGATGGCGACCTTCATGTTCGTGATGGTGCCGCGCGCGTCCGTGTCCGCGGACCGGATCGGCGAGGTGCTCGACACTCGGACCACGGTGACCCCTCCGCTGCACGGAGTCCGGGAGATGCCCGATGCCGTTGCGGTGGAGTTCGAGGACGTCACCTTCGCCTACCCCGGGGCGGAGGAGCCGGTGCTGCGACACGTGAGCTTCACAGCGCGACCGGGCAGCACGACGGCGATCATCGGATCCACGGGCGCGGGCAAGTCCACCCTGATCAACCTGATCCCGCGGCTGTACGACGCGACCTCGGGGACGGTGCGCGTGGGCGGCATCGACGTGCGCGACCTGGACCTCGAATCGCTGTGGGCCCGTATGGGGCTGGTGCCTCAGCGGCCGTACCTGTTCTCCGGCACCGTCGGATCGAACCTGCGCTACGGGCACCCGCACGCGAGCGAGGAGCAGATCTGGGAAGCGCTGCGGGTGGCGCAGGGTGACGACTTCGTCAGGGCCATGACGGCCGGTCTCGAGACGCCGATGGGCCAGGGCGGCACCACCGTGTCGGGCGGTCAGCGCCAGCGCCTCGCGATCGCGCGAGCGCTCGTGCGGGAGCCCCAGGTGCTGATCTTCGACGATTCGTTCAGCGCGCTGGATACGGCGACGGACGCACGCCTGCGGGCCGAGCTCGCTGACGCGGCGGCCGATGCGACGGTCATCGTCGTCGCACAGCGCGTCTCGAGCATCGTCGGGGCAGATCAGATCCTGGTGCTCGAGGACGGCGAGGTGGTGGCGCGTGGCACACATACCGAACTGCTCGCGAGCTCGGAGACCTACCAGGAGATCGTCAGCACCCAGCTGCGGGCCGAGGAGGTGTCATGAGTACGCAGACTCGGCAACCGCCGCCGCGGCCTCGCCCGCAGGCGGGGCCGATGGGAGGCCCGCAGCTGCCCCCCGAGAAGCCCATGAACTTCACCGGCTCGGTCAGGCGCCTCGCCGGTCGCCTGCGCCCCGAGCGGGGGCTGGTGGGCCTCGTGGTGCTGCTCGGCGCGGGCTCGGTGGCGCTCTCGGTGCTTGGCCCCAAGGTGCTGGGCGACGCGACGACGGTGATCTACGAGGGCTTCATCACGGGGGACGGCGTCGACTTCGACCGCCTTCACCGGGTGCTGACCGCGGTCGCCGTCATTTACGTCGGGTCGTCCCTGCTGGCATTCGCTCAGGGGTGGATTCTGAACGGGGTGACGCAGCGCACCGTGCTCCGCATGCGCACCGAGGTCGAGGAGAAGATCCACCGGCTGCCGCTGAGCTACTTCGACCGGCACCAACGGGGCGATCTGCTCAGCCGAGTCACGAACGACATCGACAACGTCTCGCAGACCCTCCAGCAGACCCTGAGCCAGATGTTCACCTCGGTCCTCACGGTGGTGGGCGTGGTCACGATGATGATCGTGATCTCCCCCCAATTGGCGCTGATTGCGCTGGTCTCGATCCCGCTGACGGTGGTCATCGTCGCCCAAGTCGCCAAGAGGTCGCAGTCGCGGTTCGTGGATCAGTGGAAGCACACGGGAGAGCTGAACGGGCAGATCGAGGAGACCTACACCGGGCACGCGCTCGTCAAGGTCTTCGGGCGCCAGCGCGAGACGCAGGCGGAGTTCGACCGCAAGAACGAAGAGCTGTACCGGGCCAGCTTCGGGGCACAGTTCATCTCGGGGATCATCATGCCGGCGACGATGTTCGTGGGCAACCTCGTGTACGTCGCGATCGCGGTGCTCGGAGGGGTGATGGTCGCCAATGGCACCCTGCCCCTGGGCGGAATTCAGGCCTTCATCCAGTACTCGCGCCAGTTCCAGCAGCCGCTCAGCCAGTTGGGCTCGATGGTGAACCTACTCCAGTCCGGCGTCGCATCGGCCGAGAGGGTGTTCCAGTTCCTCGACGCTGACGATCAGTCGCCCGATAGGCAGCCAGCAGAGACTCCCGCACGGTTCCGGGGCCGCCTCGTGTTCGAGGATGTGCGGTTCAGCTACGACCCCGAGACGCCGCTGATCACCGGGCTGTCGCTGACGGCGGAGCCGGGCAAGACCGTGGCGATCGTCGGGCCCACGGGGGCGGGCAAGACCACGCTTGTCAACCTCATCATGCGCTTCTACGAGCTTGATGGCGGGCGCATCACGCTTGACGGCACCGACATCGCGCACATGACGCGTGATGATCTGCGCTCGCGGACGGGGATGGTGCTCCAGGACGCCTGGCTGTTCGGTGGCACGATCCGGGACAACATCGCGTACGGGCGGCCGGGGGCGAGCGACGCGGAGGTTCTCGACGCCGCGAAGGCCGCATACGTCGACCGGTTCGTGCACTCGCTGCCCGAGGGCTACGACACGGTGCTGGATGATGACGCGACCAACGTGTCCGCAGGGGAGCGCCAACTCATCACGATCGCTCGCGCGTTCGTCGCGCAGCCGAGCGTGCTCATCCTGGACGAGGCGACCAGCTCGGTCGACACCCGGACCGAACTTCTCGTCCAGCACGCCATGGCCAGGCTTCGCCGCGACCGCACCAGCTTTGTGATCGCCCACCGCTTGTCCACCATCCGCGATGCGGACATGATCCTGGTGATGACGGACGGCGATATCGTGGAGCAAGGCACTCATGCGGAACTGGTCGCGGCCGACGGCGCGTACGCCCGGCTGTACGAGGCGCAGTTTGCGGCGCCCATCGACGAGGCTGACGGCCCGCAGGGCTTCGATGGCAAGGCGGCCGATGCGGTCGCGGCGGTAGACGCTCCCGCCGCCTTCGAGGCGGCTGCGGTCCCGCGCCCCGAGGAAACTGAGCCCGACCACCAGCCCTAGCCCCCGCATCGGCCGGATGCCGTCCCCACATATGACGAAGGCCGCCACCCCACGCGGGGGCGACGGCCTTCGTCGGTGCGGTGCGAGCGTCAGGCTGTCGAGGAGGACGCGCGGTTCGCGAGCCGCTGCTGAAGCATCACTGCGATCACGATGATCACGCCGCGCGCAACCAGCTGCCACGAACTCGAGAGATCGTTCTGCGTGAACACGTTGATCAGCACAGCGAAGAGCATCACGCCCAGCACGGTGCCGCCGATGGTGCCGCGGCCGCCGGCCAACAACGTGCCACCGACCACGACCGCTGCGATCACGTCCAGCTCCAGGAGCATGCCGTGGGTCGAGGTCCCCGCAGTGGTGCGCGAGAGAGTGATCAGCGCCGCGATGCCTGCACAGGCGCCCGCGATCATGTACAGGTACACGGTGTGGCGCCTCACGTTCACACCGGCCAGTCGGGCCGCGACCGGGTTGCCGCCGATAGCGACGGTGCGGCGCCCGAACGTAGTGCGGTTGAGCAGGAACCAGCCCGCCACCGCGACGATGAGGAAGATCCATACGACCCAGTCGATGCCGAGCAGATCTCCGCGGAAGAAGTCGAGGAAGCCCTGGTTGCTGACCACCTGCGTCGAGCGGCCCGAGATCAGCTCCGCGAGGCCCCTGGCACCGACGAGCATGGCGAGCGTCGCGATGAACGCGACGACTTTGCCGTACGCGATGATCATCCCGTTGAGCAGTCCGGCGATCACTCCGACGGCGATCGAGACGAACACCATGAGGGGCCAGAAGCCCGCGCTCGCGGTCTGAATGGCGCCGACGGAGGCGACGACGGATGCTAGCCCCAGCACCGAGCCGACCGACAGGTCGATGCCGCCACCGGTGATGACGAACGTCATACCGATCGCCACCACACCGATGACCGAGGCGTAGCGCACGATCACGAAGAAGTTGTCCAGGTTCATGAAGTTCTCGCCGCCGGTGATGGCGCCCACAGCGATCAGCAGCAGCAGCGCAACCACCAGGCCGGAGTTCCGGCCCGCCGGGCTCGCGAAGAACCTCTTCACGGGATTGGACTGGTTGGCAGCCGGTTCGGAGGTGGAGCCGCCGCTAGCGGCGGTGGTGGAGGTCTGCTCGCTCACGCGGCACTTCCCTTCATGATCAGGTCGAGCACTCCGTGCTCGTCGATGTCGTTTGCAGGTCGTTCGTCGATGACGCGGCCGTCGGAGATGACGAGCACGTGGTCAGCGAGGCCCAGTACCTCTTCGATCTCGGACGAGACGATGAGAATGGCGGTGCCATCCGCAGCAAGCTTGCGGATGAGTGCGTAGATCTCCATGCGGGCACCGACGTCGACTCCACGGGTGGGCTCGTCGAGCAGCAGGACCTCGGTGCCGTGGATGAGCCAGCGAGCGAGCATGATCTTCTGCTGGTTACCACCCGAGAGAGTGCGTGTGAGTCGGTTGGGCTCCGCTGGGCGGAGCTCGAGAGCCTTCATCTGCTCTGCTGTTGCCCGGCGCTCGGCGGGCTCATCGAGGAGGCCACCCTTTGCGAAGCGGGCAAACGTCGATAGCGTCGCGTTGCGGTAGATCGGTTCCTCGAGCAGCAGCCCCTGGCTCTTGCGCTCCTCAGGCGACAGGCCCATGTTGGCACTGACCGACCCCGAGACAGAACCCGCGCGGAGCTTCTTGCCCTTGAGGCGCACAGAGCCGGACGTGGCCTTCCGGTGACCGTAGATGGTCTCGAGGATCTCCGAACGGCCGGAGCCCACGAGACCCGCGAGGCCAACGATCTCTCCAGCCCGAATCTTGAGGCTGATGTCGGAGAAGGTCCGTCCGAGCGAGAGCCCCTCAACCTCGAGCACGACCGGCGCGTCCTGCGCGAGCGTCGCTCGCGGTGGGAAGACGTGCTCCATGTCCGTGCCGGTCATCAGGGAGATCAGCTCGCGCATGGGAGTGCCCTGGACGGGCAGGTTCGATGCTGCGCTCTTGCCATCCTTCAGCACCGAGATGCGGTCGCCGATGCGCTCGATCTCCTCGAGCCTGTGCGAGATGTAGATGACCGCGATGCCCTGCTCGGTGAGCTCCTTGACGACGCGGAAGAGGTTGTCCACCTCCCCGGAGTCGAGCACCGCGCTGGGCTCGTCCATGATCATCAGCTTGATGTCGTGGGAGAGGGCGCGCGCCATCGACACGATCTGCTGATTGGCGGGGGACAGCGTTCCGACCTCCTGAGAGGGCGAGAGCTGAGGGTGCCCGAGCCGGTCCATGAGCTCGCGGGTGCGCCGCGCGGCCTCGCGGCGGTTCGACACACCTCCGCGCGCCAATTCGTGGCCAAGGAAGATGTTCTCCGCGATGGAGAGGCCGCCGACGACGTCGAGCTCTTGATACATCGTGGCGATGCCGAGCTCGAGTGCCGCGACCGGGTCGGCGAGCGTCACTGACTCGCCTTTCCAGCGGATCTCGCCTGCATCGGGCTGGTGTGCGCCCGAGAGGGTCTTGATCAGGGTCGACTTGCCTGCGCCATTCTGGCCGAGGACGCAATGGACCTCGCCTTCGCGCACGTCAAGGTCGACTCCTGCGAGCGCCTGCGCGCTGCCGAAACTCTTTACGAGGCCCCGAACCTCGAGTAATGACACGGGGTGGTCGTCTTCGATCACGCGGAAAACATAACACAGCGCCGAGGCCGTCGGAAGTGATGAGCGGTGGTTGACGGCCCCATCCGACACTTCTTATCTTCGCGCGCGCGAGGCGTACGTCGCGAGATCTTTCGTGACCAAACCGTAATGACGAGTCGAAGACATAAGTTGCGCACGCGCCAGTCACTTCTGCTACTTTGGCCACGTCAGCGTGGACAACGAGCCGAGGCGCATTGCGCGATCCCGGCAGGCGTGACCCCTACGAACTGGCAATGATGACAGTGACCTATATAGGAGGAACCCATGTACGCATTCCGCTCTAAGCGACAGCGGATGTTGGCCACTACCGGGGCGGCGCTCGCGGGCGTGGCACTGCTGGCTGGCTGCAGCTCCGACGCCGACAACGGCGAGGCCGAGGACGACACTGACCCCGGAACCGAAGAGACCACTGCACCCGAAGAGGGCGGCTCTGGCGAGACCGTCGTCATCGGCTTCTCGGGTCCCGCCGCCGACCACGGGTGGCTCGGCGCCATCAACACGGCCGCGCTCGACCTCGCAGAGACCTACGACGACGTGGACCTCCGCGTGGCAGAGGGCACCAACGACCCGAACCTCCAGATCAGCCAGGTCGAGACCTTCGTCAACGAGGGCGTCGACGTGATCGTGCTGCTCCCCACCGACGGCGCGGCGCTCACCGAGGCCGCGATCAACGCGATGAACGCCGGTGTTCCGGTCGTGAACGTGGACCGCGAGTTCTCTTCCAGCGATGCCGCGCGCGTCACCATCCTCGGTGACAACTACGGCATGGGTGTCAGCGCAGGCGAGTACATGTGCGAGCGCCTCGGCGACAACCCAGACGCCATCATCGGTGAGATCGCGGGCATCGACTCGCTGCAGCTCACCACGGACCGGTCGCAGGGCTTCGAGGACGCACTCTCCGAGTGTGGCCTCGACGTCGACGCACGCGTCGCGGCAGAGTTCACGATCGACAGTGGCCAGGAGGTCACGGCTCAGCTGCTCTCGGCCAACCCCGAGTTCGACGCCATCTGGAACCACGACGACGACCAGGGCATCGGAGTCCTCGCGGCGATCGATGAGGCCGGTCGTGACGAGTTCTTCATGGTCGGTGGCGCAGGTTCGGCCAACGCCATGCGTGAGATCGAGTCTGGTGAGAGCGTCCTGGAGGCGACTGTCATCTACCCGTCCACGCAGGCGGCTGACGGCATCGCTCTGGCCCGCCTGCTGGCGCTCGACGAGAACATGCCGGCACTCGCGTCTCCCGGAATCCCGCGCCGCATCGTTCTCGATGCGCCCGTGGTGACCGCGGACAACGTGGCCGACTACATGGACATCGGGTTCGAGTCCTAAGTACCTAGGTAGCGGGGGGGGGGGGGGGGGGGGGGGGGGGGGGGGGGGGGGGNACGTGGCCGACTACATGGACATCGGGTTCGAGTCCTAAGTACCTAGGTAGCGGTGGCCGCCCCCTCGGTGGGGGCGGCCACCGCTCCGACGGTTCTACCGACCCACTCAACCAAAGAGAAAGCGAGAGCCAGATGCCCGCGCCGATGCGCGTCGCCATGATCGGCAATGGATTCATGGGCGCCGCACATTCCCAGGGGTGGCGTACCGCCCCCCGATTCTTCGACCTGCCGGTCGATCCGGAGATGACCGTCATGGTCGGCCGCGATCCCGACAAGAACGCTGCGCTCGCCCGCAAGTGGGGCTGGGCCGAGGCGTCCCAAGACTTCGCAGCCGTGATCGAGCGCGATGACATCGACGTCGTCGACATCGTGACTCCCGGCCACCTCCATTGCGACATGGCGATCGCCGCTCTCGAGGCGGGCAAGCACGTGATCTGCGAGAAGCCGCTGGCCAACACCGTGGAAGAGGCCCGCCGTATGGCCGAGGCCGCCGCATCGGCCGCAGACCGCGGTGTGCTTGCGATGGTGGGCTTCACCTACCGGCGCGTGCCCGCCGCAAGCTTCGCACGCGACCTCGTCGCGCGGGGAGCGGTGGGCACCGTACGCCAGGTCCGCGCGCAGTACTTGCAGGACTGGCTCTCGGACCCCGAGGCACCGCTGACGTGGCGCATGGACAAGTCCAAGGCGGGCTCCGGCGCGCTCGGCGACATCGGTGCGCACGCCGTGGACCTCGCCCAATTCATCACCGGCCTCAGCCTCACCGAGGTGTCGGGCGTGATGGAGACCTTCGTCAAGGAGCGTCCGGTGCTCGCGGAAGGTCAGGGCTTGTCCGGCTCCGCCGGCGCCGAACGGGGACCCGTGACCGTCGATGACTACGCCGCATTCTCCGGTCGTTTCGACTCGGGAGCACTGGGAACCTTCGAGGCCACGCGCTTCGCGACCGGACGCAAGAACGCGCTACGTATCGAGGTCGCGGGCGAGAAGGGTGCGGTGCTGTTCGACCTTGAGGACATGAACGCGGTGCAGTACTACGACGCGACCGCTCCTGGTACCGAGCAGGGCTTCACCCGCATCTTCGTCACCGAGGCCGACCACCCCTATATGGAGGCGTGGTGGCCACCAGGCCACCTGCTCGGCTACGAGCACGGCTTCTCCCACCAGGTCAAGGACCTCGTGGAGGCGATCGCCTCCGGTACTCAGCCCACTCCTTCCTTTGCGGACGGATACCAGGTTCAGCGTGTGCTCGGAGCGGTGGAGCGCAGCGCGGAGGCCGGCAGCGCATGGACTGCGGCCTGAACGACGCCGCGGCACGACCGACGCAAGGAAAGGAATAGGACATGGCACGACCAATCAGCCTTTTCACCGGACAATGGGCGGACCTTCCCCTCGAAGAGGTGGCGAAGCTCGCATCGGAGTGGGGCTACGACGGCCTCGAGCTCGCTTGCTGGGGCGACCACATGGACGTGAGTCGCTGGGATGACGCCGAGTACGTTCAGGGCAGGCTCGACCTGATGGAGCGCCACGGCTTGAAGATCGTGGCGATCTCCAACCACCTCACCAGCCAGGCCGTCTGCGACGACCCGATTGACCGGCGTCACGAGGAGATCCTGCCTCCACAGGTGTGGGGCGACGGAGATCCCGAGGGCGTGCGTCAGCGCGCGGCCGAGGCGGTCAAGGACACCGCTCGCATGGCCTCTCGGCTCGGCGTGTCCACCGTGGTGGGTTTCTCCGGCTCGTCCATCTGGAAGACGGTGGCGATGTTCCCGCCGGTCCCCGCCGACATGGTCGAGGACGGGTACAAGGACTTCGCAGACCGATGGAACCCCATCATGGACGTCTTCGAGTCCGAGGGTGTGCGGTACGCACTCGAGGTTCACCCGAGTGAGATCGCCTATGACTACTGGACCGCCAAGAAGACCCTGGAGGCCATCGGCCACCGCGAGTCCTTCGGCCTCAACTGGGACCCCAGCCACATGGTCTGGCAGGACCTGGATCCCGTGAGCTTCCTGTGGGACTTTCAGGACCGGATCTACCACGTGCATTGCAAGGACACCAAGCGTCGCCTCAACGGACGCAACGGGCGGCTCTCCTCGCACCTTGCGTGGGCAGATCCCCGGCGTGGCTGGGACTTCATCTCGACCGGCCACGGCGATGTGCCCTGGGAGGACTCCTTCCGCATGCTCAACGCGATCGGCTACGAGGGACCGCTGTCAGTGGAGTGGGAGGACGCCGGCATGGACAGGCTCGTCGGCGCCCCCGAGGCGCTCGAGTTCGTGCGTCGCTACGCCTTTGACGCGCCCGACGCGGCCTTCGATGCGGCCTTCAGCTCGAAGGACTGACTGAGAGCATCAGGCGCACGGCGCCCGCACGCTGGTGCGGGTGTCGTGCGCCTTCTCGCGTCTCTGGAAGGGCCTTATGTGCAGGACGGGTCGAGCCGGCTTACCGCGCTCAGGCGGAAGCGAGCTCGCGCCGCACGATGGCTTCAACGCTCTCGACCGACAGCGCGTGCTGAATGGCCATCGACGACGCGCCGGACACTGCAGCGTTGTCGCCACCGCGTGAGCGGACGATCTGTAGGCTACCGGTGGCAATAGGGGTCGACCGTGTGTAGATGGTCTCCCGGACGCCAGCGACGAGGTGGTCGCCCGCATTCGCGATCGGTCCTCCGAGCACGATGACCGCAGGGTTGATGAGGCTGACGCAGGTGGTGAGGACGTGGCCGAGAACCCGCCCAGCCTCTCGCACCGCGCGCACCGCGTCGATGTTGCCCTGGTTGATCGCGGCGGCGACGTCCTTTGAGCTCTCCACCTCGACACCCGCTGCACGGAGCTTCGCGGCGATCGCGGGTCCTGCGGCGACGGCCTCGAGGCATCCCGTGGAGCCGCACCGGCACGGGATGTCGTCCGATCCGGGGATGTAGACGTGGCCGATGTCGCCTGCGATGCCCTGGGCCCCACGGTGGACCTTGCCGCCGGTGATCACACCAGCGCCGATGCCCGTCGAGACCTTGACGAAGAGCAGGTCGTCGACGTCGGGCCAGTGGTCATTGCGCTCGCCGACCGCCATCACGTTGACATCGTTGTCGACCAGGGTCGGCACTTCGAAGGCCGCGGTGAGCATGCCCGGCACATCGAAGCGGTCCCAGCCCGGCATGATGGGCGGATCCACAGGACGACCGGTCGAGTGCTCGACTGGCCCTGGAAGGCCGACGCCGACGGCGTGAAGGAAGTCTGGCATTCCATGCTGCTTGAGCAGGCGTTGACCTTCCTCGATCACCCAGTTGAGGACTGTCTCGGGGCCCTCTGCGACCGCGAGTGAGACCTGGGTGTCGAGCAGGAGCTGGCCACGGAGGTCGCTGAGCCCGATGTGCGTGTGAGTGGCACCGATGTCGACGCCGAGTACACCCTGTCGCGTGCCGTCAAAGGCGAACTGGCGGGAGGGGCGGCCACCGGTGGACACAGCGTGAGTGACGGAGCGGATCAGTCCCGCGCGCAGCAGAGAGTCGACGCGTGCGGCGACGGTAGAACGCGCCAATCCTGTGAGCGTCGCCAGTTCGGCGCGCGTGCGCGACTTGCCGTCCCGCAGGATCTGGAAGATCTCGGACTGCGCGGAGCCCGAAAGGGTCTCCTGTCCGTGCGGATCAATCATAATGAGCGATCCTATCTGAAGGCATGCGTCCGGCATGCACTTTTTTTGCATGGAGTGACAACTTTTGTGCCAAGTTCGTCATAACGCTACTGATGCCCCCGCGCAGAGCGCCGCGCCCTCTCGATAACGCAGGGTGCAGGTCGGACGCCGCGGCGGAGCTAGGTGCAGGTCGGACGCCGCGGCGGAGGTATTTGAGCCAGGCGCCGTGCAGTGGTAGCCTGAAGGAGCTTCCCCCGGACGGCATCCGGCCCCGGCGGACAGCGATCCCACAGCATTCAGGCGTTTGCGGCCGATGGCGTACGCGCATTCCCCGCCGCTAGGGAGTATCTCGCACTTTTCAGGAGCCAGACGGGCTCGTGCGAGGGAAGGATCATCAGTGACAGACACCACCGTGGCCAGCCCCGATCAGGGTGCCGCCCTCAGCGCCATGAAGCTCCCTCAGTTGCAGGCTCTCGCCTCCGAGCTTGGAGTCTCTGGCGTCAAGAAGATGCGAAAGAGCGATCTCGTGGAAGCCATCAACAACGGCGGCGTAGTGCCCGCCAAGGCCGATGCGCCCGCACCCGATGCATCAAAGACCGAGTCAAACCGCGGAGACGGCGACGCCAAGGCGCAGCGGTCTTCAGCCCCTGAGTCCGCGCCGACCAAGGGCGGAGCAGACGAGCGCAGCCGCAATGGCGGGTCGCCCAGGTCAGAAACGACCCCGGCCGACGAGCCGCAGCCGGAAGCAGAGCAGTCGAACGGCCAGCAATCTTCCGGCCAGCGTGACGGCGGCCAGCGCCGCGCGCGATCGGATCGCCAGAGCAAGGGCGAGACCGATGCCGAGCGCGATGAGCGGGCACGGCGCGCAGCGGAGGCCGTGCAGTCCGCCGGTTCCCAGGGCGACTCATCCAAGAGCGATGGGCGCGGCGGTCGGGGCAACGAGCGCAATGGTAACGAGCGCAACGGCAACGAGCGCAACGGCAACGAGCGCAACGACAACGACAACCGCAGCAATGACAACCGTGGCAATGACAGTCGTGGCAATGCGGGCGACGATGACGATGAGCGCGGCGGTCGCCGGCGTCGCGGCCGAGGGCGCGGCCGCGGGCGCAATCGTGACGAGCGCCCCGAGCGCGGCGGTGGCAACGAGCCCCAGGCCCGTCCCGACGAGGATGATGCCCGCGATGACGAAGAACTGAGTCCCGTCGGCGGCATCGTCGACGTCCTCGACTCCTACGCCTTCATCCGCACTACCGGCTACCTCGCCGGCAAGTCGGACGTCTACGTCTCCATGAACCAGGTGCGCAAGTACGGCCTGCGCAAGGGCGATGCCATGACCGGCACGGTTCGCCCGCCCCGGCCGGGCGAGCGCGGCCAGCGTCAGAAGTTCAACGCTCTCGCGACGGTGGAGACCGTCAACGGCGTCAGCCCCGAGGAGGCTAAGTCCCGCAAGGAGTTCGGCGACCTCACTCCGCTGTACCCGCAGGAGCGCCTGCACCTTGAGACCGATAGCCGCAACCTCACCAACCGGGTCATCGACATCGTCGCGCCCATCGGTAAGGGTCAGCGTGGCCTCATCGTGTCCCCGCCCAAGGCGGGAAAGACGCTCGTGATGCAGTCGATTGCCAACGCGATCAGCGCGAACAACCCCGAGGTCCACTTGATGGTGGTCCTGGTGGATGAGCGTCCCGAGGAGGTCACCGACTTCCAGAGGTCCGTCAAGGGAGAGGTCATCGCCTCGACCTTCGACCGCCCCGCAATCGATCACACGCAGGTCGCGGAGCTCGCGATCGAGCGGGCCAAGCGACTCGTGGAGCTCGGCCAGGACGTCGTGGTGCTGCTCGATGGCATCACCCGCCTGGGTCGCGCCTACAACCTCGCCGCGCCCGCATCGGGCCGTATCCTCTCCGGTGGTGTGGACAGCGCCGCGCTGTACCCGCCCAAGAAGTTCTTCGGCGCCGCGCGCAACATCGAGCACGGTGGCTCGCTGACCATCCTCGCCACGGCGCTGGTCGACACCGGGTCCAAGATGGACGAGGTGATCTTCGAGGAGTTCAAGGGCACCGGCAACATGGAGTTGCGCCTGTCGCGTCAGCTCGCCGACCGCCGCATCTTCCCGGCCGTTGACGTCAACTCGTCCGGCACGCGCCGCGAGGAGATCCTGGTCTCGACCGAGGAGCTCAAGGTCATGTGGAAGCTGCGCCGCGTGCTCTCCGGCCTGGAGTCCATTGCCGCGACCGAGCTGCTGCTGGGACGCCTCAGGGACCACAAGACCAACGCCGAGTTCCTGATGCAGGTCGCGAAGACCACGCCGGACAAGAACGGTGAGAACGAGCTCACGCTCAAGTAGCCGCTGTCGCACAAGCAGAAGGCCCCGGCCCGCCGTCAGGTGGGCCGGGGCCTTCTGCGTCCCCGACCCGCGCATCGGCCGCCTGCCCCGCGCCCGTGCCCCTGTGCTCCCGCCCCCCGTGCGCGCTGGAGGGACATGAGCGCAGGATCCGTGCCAGATCCAGCACTCATGTCCCTCCAGGACGCGCGAGGCGGCCCGCGACCACGGTCAGCACCCGTTGGCGGCTTCGCTCGGGGTGCCGCGCCACGTCCTCCCACCCGAGCCGGATGGTGACGTAGCCCGCCGTTGTCAGGTCGTTCTGTCGGTCGCGATCGTCATTGCGGGCCTGGCGCGTGGAGTGGTAGCGATCGCCGTCCAGTTCGACCACCACCATCGCCGCTCGGTGGAGCATATCGACGGCCGGACGGCGCGGGCCCAGCCGGAGTTCGACTTGCCATTCGAACTCGCGAAAGCGCGCATCGGCGAAGGTCTCGTGCTTGGCGCGCACCTCGAGGGGAGTGGTCGCTCCCTCGGCGAACCATCCGAGTACACGCTCCAGGTCGCGGCGGCCGGATACACGCGGGGAGCGATCCAGCTCGCGCGCGAGGCCTTGCCACGTGCAGACTCGCGCCCATAGTGCCTCGTAGAGCAAGTTGCGCCGGTCGCCAGAAGGCGAGAACCGCCACGCGTCGAGCAGTGCGCGCTCAGGAGCAGTGCAGGCGACGCCGTGCGGAAGGCTGTGCGCCCGCATCGGCCTTCCTTGGCGACAGCGGACCCATGCCGGAACGCGCGGACGAAAGCCATCGATGACACGGATATCGGCCAGCCGCGGCGTGGGGAGCGCATCTGAGTACAGCCGCAAAGCGAGTGGCCCGGTCACGAGCCCGGCGGGATGCCAGAGGTTCAAAGCCTCGCCGCGCACCAGCGCAGACGCTTGATGAACCGCGCCGCAGTACACCCCGGGCAGGATGCGGCTCGCGTTGCCGTCCGCCACCTCGTGTTCGAGTGACGTCCGGGTCCAGTGCTCGAGAATGTCCGCCCGGCTGAACGCATGGGCATTCGCGGCAAGGAACGCTTGGAGGCCGTCGCCTAATTGGACGAGGCCCGGAATGGGTCGCATGAAGGCATTTGACCGGCCTCTCGGCGCTGACGAAGGCCGGTGACGGCGCTTCTGTGGATAGTTGATGCGCCCTGGAGGGACATGGACGCCGGATCTTGGCGGCATGCTGCACTCATGTCCCTCCAGCGCGGGAGAGGGCGGGGGAGGGAGCGAGCAAGCGGCCGATGCGCGGGCCGGCTACGCGCTGGGCGGACACCCGGCGGGTAGCCCCGCGTGCACGGACGTGGCAGAATAGACCGCTGGCCGTCCGGTTCACCGACCGCGAAGTACGCGCGAGGACCCGGAGGCAACTCAAAGGGAGCACCATGAAGAAGGATATTCACCCCGAGTACGTGACCACCACTGTCACGTGCACCTGCGGTTCCACGTTCGAGACCAAGTCCACCGTGAAGTCCGGCGCGATCAGCGTCGAGGTCTGCTCGGCGTGCCACCCGTTCTACACCGGCAAGCAGAAGATTCTCGACACCGGCGGCCGCGTGGCCCGCTTCGAGAAGCGCTACGGGAACAAGTAGTCCGACAAGCCTCCACACGACGTGGCCGAAGCCTTCGCTGCCGTCCTGCCTCTGCTGGACGAGTACGCCGACATCGAGCATCAGCTCTCGCAACCCGACGTCCATGCGGACGCCGGGCGCGCGCGCAAACTCGGACGGCGCTTTGCGGAGCTCGGCCGCGTCGTTGCCGCGCACCGGGCCTGGGAGGCTGCGCAGGAGGACCTCGAGGCAGCGCGCGGCATGGCCGATGCGGACCCTGAGTTCGCCGCCGAGGTCCCCGCTCTCGAGCGGGCCGCGGAGGAGACGACGGAGAAGCTGCGCCGGATCCTGATCCCGCGCGACCCCGACGACTCCCGCGACGTGATCCTCGAGATCAAGTCCGGGGAGGGCGGCGAGGAGTCGGCACTGTTCGCGGGCGACCTGCTGAAGATGTATCTCAAGTTCGCGGAGACCCGCGGCTGGCAGGCCGAGGTCCTCGAGGCCACGCCTACCGACATGGGCGGCTTCAAGGACATCTCCGTGGCGATCAAGACCAAGGGCGCGGTCGATCCGGAGAACGGCGTATGGGCGCACCTCAAGTACGAGGGCGGCGTCCACCGCGTGCAGCGTGTGCCGGCGACCGAGTCTCAGGGCCGCATCCACACTTCCGCTGCGGGCGTGCTGGTCTACCCGGAGGTCGAGACCGTCGAGGAGGTGGAGATCGACATGAACGATGTCCGTGTCGACGTCTACCGCTCCTCCGGTCCCGGCGGCCAGTCGGTCAACACCACCGACTCCGCCGTCCGCCTCACGCACGAGCCGACGGGCATCGTGGTGAGTTGCCAGAACGAGAAAAGCCAGCTCCAGAACAAGGAGTCCGCGATGCGGATCCTGCGCGCGCGCATTCTTGCGGCGCAGAAGGAGGCGGCCGATGCGGAGGCTCAGGACATCCGCAAGTCACAGGTGCGCACGGTGGACCGGTCGGAGCGCATTCGCACCTACAACTACCCGGAGAACCGCATCGCGGATCACCGCACGGGGTACAAGGCCTATAACCTCGACCACGTGCTCTCCGGCGACCTCGGACCCGTGGTGCAGTCCGCGATCGACGCCGACGAGGCCGCCCGACTCGAAGCCCACGGGGCCTGATGCCCAGCGTCGGCGCACGGTTGCGCGGCATCGCAGCACGCTTGGCCGCGGCCGGCGTGCCCTCTCCTGAGGCCGATGCGGTCGCGCTGATCGCGCATACGTTCGGGTGGTCGCTGAGCCAGGTGCGCACTGCGGCCGCTCGCGACGATCACTGGCCCGAGGACCCGCTCGACTTCGAGCTGCTCGAGGCACGGGTCGAACGCAGGGCGAGCCGCGAGCCGCTGCAGCACATCACTGGCGTGGCGTACTTTCGTGACCTCGAGCTCCAGGTGGGCGACGGAGTGTTCATCCCGCGACCTGAGACCGAGACCGTCGCGCAGGCCGCGATCGATGCGGCGCGCGCGGCCAAGCCGGGTCGCGACGGGCGCGTGCGCGTGACGGACCTGTGCGCGGGATCCGGGGCGATCGGTCTGTCGGTCGCGAGCGAGGTCGAGCACGCCGAGGTGACGATGCTTGAGGCCAGCGAGGGCGCTCTGGTCTATCTGAGGCTGAACGCCCGGTTCATGCCGTCCGACGTGCGCCCTCGGGTGCGCACCGTGCTGGGCGACGCGCGGCGCTGCCTGCACCTGTTCGACGGCTGCGCCGACGTCGTGGTCGCCAACCCGCCGTACATCCCGCCCGACGGCGTGCCGCGAGACCCCGAGGTGCGCGACTACGACCCGCCCGAGGCCTTGTACGGAATGGGCACGGACGGACTCGACCTGCCCCGGGCGATCATCGACGAGGCCGCGCGGCTGCTGCGAGTGGGCGGGACTCTCATCATGGAGCACGGCGATGAGCAGGGCCCCCGACTGCGCGCCTTCGTCGAGCGCTCGGAGTTCTGGGCCGACGCGCGCACCGCGCAAGACTTGAACGGACGCGACCGCATGCTCATCGCCACCCGTGTGGGCGTCTGAGACACTGGTCCACGTGATCTACCCCTGCTTCGACCCCGCGACGTGGGGTCCGAGCCTGGACGCAGCCGTGGACGCCGTGCAGCGTGGAGCGGTCGTCGTGTTGCCGACGGACACGGTCTATGGCGTCGGGGCGGATGCGTTCCAGCCGGCGGCGGTGGCTGCGGTCCTCGCCGCGAAGGGACGCGGACGTCAGATGCCCCCGCCGGTTCTCATCCCCCATGTGCGCACGGTCGACGGCCTCGCCCGTGACGTGCCGGCGTCCGCTCGCGCCCTCATGGAGGAGCTGTGGCCCGGCGCACTGACGGTCATCGTCCACGCGCAGCCGTCCCTCGCCTGGGATCTGGGTGACACCCACGGGACCGTCGCGCTGCGGCAGCCTGACCACGGCGCGGCCCTCGCGCTGCTGGCGCGCACCGGGCCCCTCGCGGTCACGAGCGCCAACCTCACCGGCCAGCCTGCGGCCACGACCGCCGAGGGGGCACGGGAGCAGCTGGGACAAGCCGTTGCGGTCTACCTCGACGGCGGCGACAGCCCGCTCGGCACCGCCTCCACCATCGTCGACGCCACCGACCCGGCGGGACTGCGGGTGGTGCGTGACGGGGGAGTGCCCCGGGAGCGGCTGGTCGAGATCGTCGGCGAGGACGCGTTCGCACCCGGACCGGAACCCGAAGGCGGGCCCCACGGGTGAAGGTCTATCTCACCCTCATGGTGATCGCCGCGCTCGTTGCGTATGCGGCCACTCCGGCGATGCGGCACCTGGCCTTCCGGGTGGGAGCGGTCACCGCCGTGCGCGAGCGCGACGTCCACGCCACGCCCACTGCCAGGCTCGGCGGTCTGGCGATCTTCCTCGGGCTCGCGGCCGGCATCGTCATCGCGCAGAACATCCCGTTCCTGCAGCCCGTCTTCGACGCGTCGGGCGCGGCCTGGGGTGTGCTCGCCGGTGCGGGCCTGGTGTGCGCGTTGGGGATGGCCGATGACATCTGGGACCTCGACTGGATGGCGAAGCTCGCGGGACAGGTGCTGGCGGCACTGGTGATGGCCTGGAGCGGCGTGCAGCTCGTGACCGTGCCGATCGCGGGCCTCACCATCGGCAGCTCGTACCTGTCGCTCGCGGCGACCGTCATCGTGGTGGTGGTGGCGATGAACGCCGTGAACTTCGTGGACGGTCTGGACGGCCTGGCTGCCGGGATGGTGGCGATCGGCGGTGCCGCGTTCCTGACCTACACGTACGTGCTTGCGCGGTCCGCGTCGCCAGGCGACTACTCGTCGCTCGCCACCCTCATCCTCGCCGTGCTCGTGGGCGCCTGCCTGGGATTCCTGCCTCACAACCTCAACCCTGCGCGCATCTTCATGGGTGACTCGGGGTCGATGGTGCTGGGCCTCACCATCGCAGCCGCCGCCATCGTGGTGACGGGGCAGATCGACCCCGAGGTGGTGTCCGAGCGGGAGACCATCCCCGCCTTCATCCCCATCGTGCTGCCGCTGATGGTGATCGCGGTGCCGCTCGTGGACATGACCCTCGCCGTGGTCAGGCGCACCCTCAAGGGACAGTCGCCGTTCATGCCGGACGCTCACCACCTCCACCACGTGCTGCTGCGCACCGGGCACTCGCATCGGTGGGCGGTGAGCGTGCTGTACCTGTGGACCGCGGTGCTGTCCTTCGGAACGGTGTCGCTGGTGTTCCTGCCCTTGCGTGGTGCGTTGGTGCTGATTGGCACCGCGGTGATCGTCTCGTGCCTGCTCACGTTCTCCCCGCCGCTGCGACGCACGCTGTCGCGCGGCTGGCGAGCGGCGGGTCAACGGGTGAAGCCGCTTCAGCGGCTCACCCCCGAGGGCCACGAGCGCCTGCACGACGAGCACGCCAGCACCGGCGAGGACGAGCCAGCGCGGACCTCAGGCGACGGCACAGATCTCCCGGCCCGCGCATCGGCCGCTGGTACCCCCGGCCGCCAGACCAACGACCACCCCACCCCTCCGCCCCGACCAGGGAGACGTCAGTGAACGAAGAGACCGCTACCTATCGGCGCGCGCTGCGCGCGACCGTCATCGCCATCGCCGCGCTTGCCATCATCGCCGTCCCCGTGGGGCTAATCGTGGCCGGGGGAGCAGGCGTGCTGGCGGCGGAGGCGGGAGTCGCAGTCGCCGCGCTGTCGGGCATCACCACGCAGGTCGCGATGCTCATCGGCCACCGGCAGGCACCGCACATGCTCGCGGCATACATCGGCGGCTCGTGGCTGCTCAAGATGCTGATCATCGTGGTCGCGCTGGTGGCGCTGGGCAGCATCGAGGGCTTCCACCGGGGGCTGCTGGCGGGCTTCGCGCTGGCTGGCGTGTTCGCGACGCTCGCGATCGACATGTGGGCGATGCGGGCGGGACGCATTCCTTATGTCGATCCGAGTTCGAATGACCGGTAGGTATGCGTTAGGATTCTGGGGCATCACGGTCCCGGCGTGCTCGGCGGCCAGCCCGCGCTTGCCTCACGACATCAGGAGATAATTCTGTGGCGAATCTAGCCCTGGATGCGACCACGGAGGTCGCTTCCGAGCTCGCTGCCGACGAGTCCGGCTCTGCCAGCGGCTTCTTCGGGTGGCTGTTCTATTCGGACGGCTTCCACGCCCCGACCGTCGGCGAGTTCTTCCCCCCGGCGCTGTTCGGGGACGGGACCTTCTTCGAGTTCAACCGGATCATGCTGGCGCGCGTCATCGCTGCAGCCGTGCTGATCCTGATCTTCTGGCTCGTGGCCCGCCGCGCCACCCTGATCCCCACCCGTGGCCAGTCCCTGGTGGAGATGCTCCTCGACTTCGTGCGCGTGCAGATCGTCGAGCAGGTGATGAGCAAGGAGCACGCGCGGCGCTTCGTGCCCTTCCTCACAACGCTGTTCCTCGCGGTCTTCACGTTCAACATCACCGGCGTGATCCCGTTCATCAACATGCCAGGCACGGCGCTCATCGGCCTGCCGATCATCATGGCGCTGTGGGTGTACGTGCTGTACCTCACGGTGGGCATCAAGCAGCACGGCTTCGGCGGCTACCTGAAGACCAGCCTGTTCCCCGCGGGTGTGCCCAAGCCCATCTACATCCTGCTAACTCCCATCGAGTTCCTGCAGGTGTTCATCCTGCGCCCGGCGACTCTCGCGCTGCGACTCGCGGCGAACATGATGGCCGGCCACCTGCTGCTGGTGCTGTGCTTCGCCGCGACCCAGTACCTGTTCTTCGAAGCGGCTCTCGCGCTGAAGGCCGTGGGCTCGGTCACGCTGATCGCGGGACTCGCCTTCACACTGTTCGAAGTATTCGTGTCGGCCCTCCAGGCCTACGTCTTCGTCATGCTGTCCTCGGTGTACCTCACCATGGCTGTCGAGGAAGAGCACTAACCCATCACGACCTGCGGCGCCGGAACGGCGTCGCTCCAACGGAAGGAAACACAGTGGACACCACCACTCTCGCTGAGGTCTCCGGCAACATCGCCACGGTCGGTTACGGCCTCGCGACGCTCGGCCCCGGCATCGGTCTGGGCATCCTGATCGGCAAGACGGTTGAGGGCATGGCTCGCCAGCCCGAGGTCGCCGGCCAGCTGCGCGCCACCATGTTCATCGGTGTCGCGTTCGTCGAGGTGCTCGCCCTGCTGGGCTTCGTCGCCGGATTCCTCTTCACGTAATGACACCGGCCAACGTGATCGTTGTGGCAGCGGGAGAGGGCGAGTACCCCAACCCGCTGATTCCTGCCGCCTACGACATCCTGTGGTCGTCGGTGGTCTTCCTGATCGTCGTCGGCGTCTTCATGAAGGTGCTGCTGCCGAAGCTTCAGAATGTGCTCGACGAGCGCGCGGAGAAGATCGAAGGCGGCATCCTCAAGGCGGAGCAGGCTCAGGCCGAGGCCGCCGCGGCGCTCGAGGAGTACACCGCGCAGCTGACCGAGGCACGTGCTGAGGCGGCGCGCATCCGTGAGGATGCTCGTGCCGAGGCGGGGCAGATCGTCGCGGAGACGCGCGAGCACGCCGCCGAGGACGCTCAGCGTCTGGTGCAGACGGCTCACAAGCAGATCGATGCGGAGCGTCAGCAGGCCATCGTGTCGCTGCGCGGCGAGGTGGGCGCTCTCGCGTCCGAGCTCGCATCCCGCATCGTGGGTGAGTCGCTCGCGGACGACGCTCGTCAGCAGCGGATCATCGACTCCTTCCTCGACGACCTCGAGACTCAGGTGTCGGACAGCAGCAAGGCGAAGGGATAGCGCCGATGCGCGGAACCAGTCAGGCCTCGCGTGCGGCGGTGCTTCGGGACTTCGAGCCCGTGGCGACCGCGGCAGGTGACGAGGGCATTGTGATCGCGGAGCAGCTCTTCGCGGTGGTCGACACGTTGGACAAGTCGGGCTCGCTGAGGCGAGCCCTGACGGATCCAGCACGACCCGGTGCCGACAAGGCCACGCTGGTGAAGCGGCTGTTCGGCTCGCTGGACGAGCGCGCCGTGAACGTCGTCGCCGATTTCGCCAACGCCCGCTGGTCGGGGGAGCAGGACCTCGCGGAGTCCATTGACGACGCCGGCGAGGTCGCGGTGTTCTCGTACGCGGAGCACCAGGGGACGCTCGAGGCTGTCGAGGAAGAACTGTTCCGAGTGGAGCGGGTGCTGACTGCAGAGCGCGACCTACTGGTGGCGATGAGCAACCGGTCCGCGACCAAGGCGCAGCGGCTCGCACTGCTCGAGGGCACGCTCGGCGGCAAGCTGCGTCCCACGACGCAGGCGCTGCTGACCCGAGTGGTCGGGATGCCGCGCGGGCGGCGGCTGATTCCCGCCATCAACGCGCTGCTGGAGACCGCGGCTGCGCGGCGCGGCCGGTCGGTGGCGAACGTCACTGCCGCCGTCGAGCTCAGCGCTGCGCAACGCACCCGGCTGGGCGAGATCCTTAAGCAGGCGTACGGTCGCGACATGCAGATCAACGTCGCCGTGGACCCCGAGGTCCTGGGCGGCATCCGAGTTCAGGTTGGTTCCGAGGTGGTGGACGGAACCGTCCTTAGCCGCCTCGACGAGGCACGACGACGACTCGTCGGCTAGCGAAGACTACAGCCGCGAACGCGGTAGTGACAGGAGAGATGAGACATGGCTGAGTTGACGATCAGTCCCGACGAGATCCGGGACGCGCTCGACAGCTACGTGAAGTCGTACGAGCCGTCCGGCTTCGTACGTGAAGAGGTGGGTCACGTGACCCTCGCCGGCGACGGTATCGCCCGAGTCGAGGGACTTCCCGGGTGCATGGCGAACGAGCTGCTGCGCTTCGAGGACGGCACTCTCGGCCTCGCGCTCAACCTGGACGTCCGCGAGATCGGCGTCGTGGTCCTGGGCGAGTTCACGGGCATCGAGGAGGGCCAGGAGGTGCACCGCACCGGCGAGGTCCTCTCCGTCGCCGTGGGCGACGGCTACCTCGGCCGCGTGGTGGACCCGCTGGGCACCCCGATCGACGGACTTGGCGACATCGAGACCGACGGACGCCGCGCCCTGGAGCTCCAGGCGCCCGGCGTCATGGCACGCAAGTCGGTGCACGAGCCCCTGCAGACGGGCCTGAAGGCCATCGACGCCATGATCCCGATCGGCCGCGGGCAGCGCCAGCTGATCATCGGTGACCGCCAGACCGGCAAGACGGCGATCGCGATCGACACGATCATCAACCAGAAGCAGAACTGGGAGACGGGCGACCCGACCAAGCAGGTGCGCTGCATCTACGTCGCGATCGGTCAGAAGGGTTCGACCATCGCCGCAGTGCGCGGCGCGCTCGAGGAGGCCGGCGCTCTCGAGTACACGACGATCGTCGCCTCTCCGGCATCTGACCCTGCAGGCTTCAAGTACCTCGCCCCGTACACCGGCTCGGCCATCGGCCAGCACTGGATGTACCAGGGCAAGCACGTTCTGATCGTCTTCGACGACCTGTCCAAGCAGGCCGAGGCGTACCGTGCCGTGTCTCTGCTGCTGCGCCGCCCCCCGGGCCGTGAGGCCTACCCCGGCGACGTGTTCTACCTGCACTCTCGCCTGCTCGAGCGTTGCGCGAAGCTGTCCGACGAGATGGGGGGGGGCTCGATGACCGGCCTGCCGATGATCGAGACCAAGGCGAACGATGTGTCGGCCTACATCCCGACCAACGTGATCTCCATCACGGATGGCCAGATCTTCCTGCAGTCCGATCTCTTCAACGCCAACCAGCGCCCCGCCATCGACGTCGGTGTCTCGGTGTCGCGAGTCGGCGGCTCGGCGCAGATCAAGGCCATGAAGAAGGTCTCGGGAACGCTGAAGATCGACCTCGCGCAGTACCGGTCTCTCGAGGCGTTCGCGATGTTCGCGTCCGACCTGGACCCGGCCTCGCGTCAGCAGCTGACCCGCGGTGCGCGCCTCATGGAGCTGCTCAAGCAGCCCCAGTACACGCCGTACCCGGTCGAGGACCAGGTCGTGTCGATCTGGGCCGGCACCAAGGGCAAGCTCGACAAGGTTCCGGTTGCTGACGTGCTGCGCTTCGAGCGCGAACTGATCGACCACCTGCGTCGGAACACCTCGGTGCTCACCGACATCGCCGAGTCCGGCAAGATGTCGGATGACAACGAGGCGGAGCTCGAAACCGCCATCGACGACTACCTCTCGACGTTCCTCGCCTCAGAGGGCACCGAGCTCACCACCGATTCGTCCACCGCCAGCGGCGAGGATGTTGAAGTTGAGCAGGAGCAGATCGTCGCGAAGAAGAAGAAGTAGGGACCGATGGGCGGACAGCAGCGCGTCTACCGGCAGAAGATCCGGTCGACTCAGTCGCTCAAGAAGATCTTCCGTGCGATGGAGCTGATTGCGGCCTCTCGCATCGGTAAGGCACGCGCCCGCGTGGCCGCCGCGACCCCTTATTCGCAGGCGATCACACGGGCCATCAGCGCTGTGTCGATCCACTCCGACGTCGAGCACCCGCTCACGAGCAAGCGCACCGACACCAACAAGGTGGCGATGCTCGTGGTGAGTGCCGACCGCGGCATGGCGGGCGCCTACTCGGCGAGCGCGATCCGCGCGGCGGAGAGGCTTCGCCAGAATCTCGAGCGCGACGGCCGGGAGGTCGTGCAGTTCGCGGCGGGTCGTCGGGCCGTGTCCTACTACAACTTCCGTCAGCGTGAGCTGGCGGGGAAGTGGACGGGCGGCTCGGACTCACCGGACGTGGAGACCGCCACCGAGATGGCCGATGCGCTCTACAAGGCGTTCACAGCAGCGCCAGAGGACGGCGGCGTCTCCGAGATCCACATCGTCTACACGCACTTCACCTCGATGGTTGCTCAGGAGCCGCGGGTCATTCGCCTGCTGCCGCTGGAGATCGTCGAGGGAGTGGCCGAGCCCGGGGACGAGGTCGAGCCGCTGTACGAGTTCGAACCCTCGCCTGAAGAGGTGCTGGACGCACTGTTGCCGCGCTACATCGAAGCGCGCCTGTACAGCTGCCTGCTGCAGTCCTCGGCGTCCGAGCTGGCGAGCCGCCAGCGCGCGATGAACACCGCCGTGTCCAATGCCGAGGACATCATTCGTCAGTACACCCGGCTCGCCAACTCGGCGCGCCAGTCCGAGATCACCCAGGAAATCAGCGAGATCGTCTCGGGCGCCGATGCGCTCGCGGCCTCGTGATCGGAAGCGAGACACCCATGACCCCCACCGCGAAGACCGCGAAGAAGCCGGCAGGCGACAAGCCCGCCGAGACGAAGGACGCCCCGGCGCAGGCCGTGACCGGTCGCGTTGCCCGGGTGATCGGCCCCGTGGTCGACATCGAGTTCCCGGCTGACGCCATCCCCGACATGTACCACGCGCTCACGACGGAGATCGATCTGTCGGCGCAGGGAGAGGGCGAAGAGGGCGGCACGCTGCACATGACGCTCGAGGTGGCACAGCACCTGGGCGACAACATGGTGCGCGCGATCGCGCTGAAGCCCACCGACGGCCTGGTGCGCGGCGCCACAGTGGTCGACACCGGCGAGCCCATCTCGGTTCCCGTGGGCGACATCACCAAGGGACACGTCTTCAACGTGACCGGTGAGGTGCTGAACGCCAAGGAGGGGGAGGTCATCGAGGTGACCGAGCGGTGGCCCATCCACCGCAAGCCCCCGGCCTTCGATCAGCTCGAGTCCAAGACGGAGATGTTCGAGACCGGCATCAAGTCGATCGACCTTCTCACCCCGTACGTGCAGGGTGGAAAGATCGGCCTGTTCGGCGGAGCGGGCGTCGGCAAGACGGTGCTCATCCAAGAGATGATCTACCGCGTCGCTAACAACCACAACGGTGTCTCGGTATTCGCCGGAGTGGGCGAGCGCACCCGTGAGGGCAACGACCTGATCGAGGAGATGACCGAGTCCGGCGTCATCGAGCAGACCGCCCTGGTGTTCGGCCAGATGGATGAGCCGCCGGGCACGCGCCTGCGCGTGGCGCTATCGGCACTGACGATGGCGGAGTACTTCCGCGACGTGCAGTCGCAGGACGTGCTGCTGTTCATCGACAACATCTTCCGCTTCACCCAGGCCGGCTCCGAGGTGTCGACCCTGCTGGGCCGCATGCCGTCCGCCGTGGGCTACCAGCCCACCCTCGCGGACGAGATGGGTCAGCTGCAGGAGCGCATCACCTCGACCCGCGGCCACTCGATCACCTCGCTGCAGGCGATCTATGTGCCCGCTGACGACTACACCGACCCGGCACCGGCGACGACGTTCGCCCACCTGGACGCGACCACGGAGCTGTCACGTGAGATCGCCTCGCGCGGTCTGTACCCCGCGATCGACCCGCTGACCTCCACCTCGCGCATCCTCGACCCGCGCTACGTGGGCCAGAAGCACTACGAGACGGCGAACGCGGTGAAGTCGATCCTCCAGCGCAACAAGGAGCTGCAGGACATCATCGCGATCCTCGGTGTCGATGAGCTTTCCGAAGAGGACAAGATCATCGTCGCCCGCGCACGCAAGATCCAGCAGTTCCTGTCGCAGAACACCTACATGGCGAAGCAGTTCACCGGCGTGGACGGCTCGACGGTGCCGCTGAGCGAGACCATCGAGGCCTTCGACGGCCTGGTCAACGGCAAGTACGACAGCATCGCGGAGCAGGCCTTCTTCAACATCGGTGGTCTTGAGGACCTGGACAAGAACTGGGCCCGCATTCAGAAGGAGATCGGCTGACCATGGCCGGCGCCCTGACCGTCGACATCGTCGCCCCGGACCGCACGCTGTGGTCCGGGACGGCGGAGCGCGTGATCGCCCCCTCCGTCGAGGGCGAGATCGGCCTGCTCGCGAACCACGAGCCCGTCCTGTCGCTGCTCCGTGCGGGTTCCGTGCGCGTGCGCAGCGAGAAGGGCGACTGGAGCGAGTTCGCGATCAAGCGCGGCTTCATCTCGTTCGACCACAACATCGTCAACATCGTCGCGGAGCCGGCGGAGTCGCAAGAGGACTGACCCGTGCGAACTCACCCATGCGGGTAGTGATCGCGCGTTGCGCCGCTCGCTACAGCGGACGGCTCAGCGCGCATCTGCCTCTCGCCACGAGAGCGATCATGCTGAAGGCTGACGGCTCGGTGCTGCTGCATTCGGACGGCGGCTCGTACAAGCCGCTCAACTGGATGAGCCCACCATGCACCACCCGTGAGGTGGTGCCGGACGAGCCCCAAGCATCGGCCGGTGTGACCGCGGTGTGGACTGTCCAGCACGACAAGACGGACGATCGGCTGGAGATCGAGATCCACGAGGTGCTCGCGGATACCGAGCACGAGCTCGGCGTGGATCCGGGCCTCGTCAAGGACGGCGTCGAGGCGCACTTGCAGGAGCTGCTCGCCGCCCAGATATCCGTGCTCGGCGACGGTCACACCCTCGTGCGCCGCGAGTACCCGACGGCCATCGGGCCGGTGGACATCCTCGCGCGCACGTCTGAGGGCGCGGCGGTCGCGGTGGAGATCAAGCGCCGTGGTGACATCGACGGCGTCGAGCAGCTCACGCGCTATCTCGAGCTGCTGAACCGGGACCCGCTCCTCAGCCCCGTCGAGGGGGTGTTCGCGGCCCAGGAGATCAAGCCGCAGGCGCGAGTGCTCGCCCAGGACCGCGGCATCCGGTGCCTGCTCCTCGACTACGACGCGATGCGCGGCGTGGACGATTCGAGCACGCGCCTCTTCTGAAGCCGCCACCACCCACTGCCACTCCCAATGGCCCATGTGACGGGTGGGAGCCCAGTGATGAGGGCGCTGTCCCACCAGACACTCGAGTCACTCGGGTCCCATCGTCCATTGGGAATGGGGAGAGAGATGCACCTACCAGTCGGTAGAAATGTTCGCAACGTTTCGTTAGACTCAGGGACATGACAACGACGCCTGAGACCTTCCCCGACGACTTCCTGTTCGGAGCCGCGACCGCCTCGTACCAGATCGAAGGCGGTGCCCACGAAGGTGGCCGCGGGCCATCGATCTGGGACACCTTCTGCGCGACCCCCGGCAAGGTGGTGGGCGGCGACAACGGTGACGTGGCGTGCGACCACTTCCATCGCTGGGAAGAGGACATCGACATGATGGCCGAGCTCGGCCTGCAGGCGTATCGCTTCTCCATCGCGTGGCCCCGGGTCCAGCCGCTCGGCACGGGGGAGTTCAACGAGGAGGGAATCGCGTTCTACCGCGGCATCATCGACCGCCTCAAGTCCAAGGGCATCACCCCCATGGTCACGCTCTATCACTGGGACCTCCCGCAGGCCCTGGACGATCAGGGCGGCTGGCTGTCCCGCGACACCGTGGATGCCTTCGCGGTGTACGCGCGGCGCATGGCAGAGGAGTTCGGCGCCGACGTCGATAGGTGGGCGACGCTGAACGAGCCCTGGGTGGCCGCGTTCGTCGGATACGGTGCCGGCGCACACGCCCCCGGGCATGCCGACGACGCGGAGGCGCTGCAGGTGGCCCACCACCTCAACCTTGCTCACGCGCGGGCGTACCGCGCCATGAAGCAGGTGCGGGGCGACCTTGACATCGGCCTCGTGAACAACTGCCACACCCCTCGCCCGTGGGACCCGTCGAGCGACGCAGACCGCGCGGCGGCGGACCATATCGACGCGCTGGCCAACACGATGTTCCACGACCCGTTCATCACGGGTCAGTACCCCGCGGTGCTGCTGCCGAACACCGCGCATCTGACCGACTGGTCGTTCCTGCACGACGGCGATCTTGAGGAGATGCTGGGCCAGGTGGACTGGTTCGGAGTCAACTACTACGCGTCCCACGTGGTCCGCCACAACCCGAACAAGGGCAAGGAGAGCACCAAGCTCGCGACCCTCGCGGACGGTCACAAGGCGGGCACGAACTCCCCGTGGCCTGGGGACGAGGAGATCGAGTTCATGCCCCCCACGGGCAAGGTGACGGCGATGGGCTGGAACGTCGACCCCTCCGCCTTCCACGCGCACCTCATGAAGATCCACCGCGAGACGGGCAAGCCCATCTATGTGACGGAGAACGGCTCGGCGTGGGACGACCAGATCGACGAGGACGGCCGCGTGCGCGACATCGACCGCGTCGAGTACTTCCACGGCCACATCGGCGCCGTGCTGAAGGCCATCGGCGAGGGCGCGGATGTGCGCGGCTACCTGGCGTGGTCGCTCATGGACAACTTCGAGTGGGCGCAGGGCTACGCCAAGCGGTTCGGCATCGTGCACGTCGACTACGACTCCCTCGAGCGCCGCTGGAAGGACTCGGCCTACTGGTACCAGGAGGTGCTGCGCCAGCGCGCCGTCGTTTCCGTCGAGCAGGCCGATGCGCTTGCGGTCACTCCGCCGCGTACCTTCTGAACGCCTCACGTGAGTAGAGCGCCCGGCCGATGCGCGCATCGGCCGGGCGCTCTACTCACGTGAGGCGTTCAGAAGGTACGCGGCGGAGTGACCGCAAGCGCATCGGCCTGCTCGACGGAAACGACGGCGCGCTGGCGCAGCACCTCCTGGTACCAGTAGGCCGAGTCCTTCCAGCGGCGCTCGAGGGAGTNTCCAAGCGCCCGTATGGAGAGCCGCACCCCGAGCTCGACGTCGACCGCGCGGCAAATGCCACGGGCGGGCGACGCGAGCCAGGTCCGGGCGGCGAGGAGTACATCGTCGTGACGCCCCGGCCCACCGACAAGACCTACGTGTGTCCCGCGTGCCGGCAGGACATCCCGCCGCGCACGCCGCACTTGGTGGCCTGGGCCGCGGACGGCCTGTTCGGGGCCGAGCAGGCGGCCGCTCAGCGGCGACACTGGCACACCCACTGCTGGAACACCTTTGGGAGGAACCGTGGCTGAGGCCGACGAGAACGCTGAGAACGAAGACATCCGCGCGATGACGGTGCTGCCGGCGATCCGCGAGGACATCGTGCTGCGTACCGAGGACGGGCTGGAGCTGGTGGGGGAGCTGGCGCTTCCCGCCAACGGCGAGGTGCGCGCGACGCTCATCACGCTGCACCCCCTGCCGACCCATGGCGGATTCATGGACTCGCACGTGCTGCGCAAGGCCGCGTGGCGTCTGCCGCACCTTGCGGGGCTGGCGGTGGTCCGCTTCAACACGCGCGGCACATCCTCGCCGAGGGGCACCAGCGAGGGAGAGTTCGAGGAAGGCGACGGCGAGGCTGCTGATGTCCGGGCCGCCGTCGACTTCGCGATCGCGAGGGGTCTGCCCCATCGGTGGCTGGTGGGCTGGAGCTTTGGCACTGAACTCGCGCTCATGCACGGGTCGGAGCTCGATGTCGAGGGTGCCGTCCTGCTATCGCCGCCGCTGCGCCGCGCGGGCTCCGAGGATCTCGAGCGCTGGGCGGAGTCGGGCAAGCCGGTCACCGCGCTGGTGCCCGAGCACGACGACTTCCTGCAGCCAGCCGAGGCGCGCGAGCGGTTCGCGCCGCTGACGCAGGTCGAGCTGATCGCCGTCGACGACGCCAAGCACCTCTGGGTAGGCGAAACGTATGTGCGGATCGTGCTCGACGCGATCGTCGCGGCAGTCGCACCGGAGCGCGGGCCCCTTCCCACCGAGGTGCAGGCAGACGTGGTGCAATAGGGGGGACAGCCCGCCGCCCGTCACCAGGGAGACTCCATGAGCCTGATCCCCGACGCCGCCCCCGTGGTCCTCCTCAACGCGTTCCCGCTGGATCGCCAGCAGTGGGAGCCCCTCATCGCCGTCCTGGGCGATCGTGTGCGCGGCGATCTCATCACGTTCGACATGCCCGGCATCGGCGAGATGCCGCTGACTGACGAGGATCCCGGGCTGGACCTCATCGCGGACGCCGCCGTGCTCGCGATGCGCGAGGCGACCGGGGCGCAGGCAGCGGTGTGGATCGGCTGCTCGATGGGCGGGTATGTGGCGCTCGCGGTGGCCGAGCGGTGGCCCGATGCGGTCGCTGGGCTGGGCCTGGTGTGCACCAAGTCAACGGCCGACGATGACGCGGCGCGCGACAAGCGCTACGGGCAGGCCGATGCCGCGGAGGAATCCGGCGGCCACCCCGACCCGAGCGCCGCAGCCGAGGGCATGGTCGGCACCGAGGGACGGGGACGCGACGAGCTCGTGGAGTGGGTGGCGGACAACGTGGGCCGTCAGCGCGGGGACGGCATCGCGTGGGGTCAGCGGGCCATGGCGGCCCGCCCGGACCGCACCGAGGTGCTGCGCGCCGTCGGCGCTCCCGTCGTGGTCGTACTCGGTGAGAAGGACGGGATCGTGAGCCGGGCGGATGGCGATCACATGGCTGAGGCGGCAGGCGTGGAGCCCATCGTGGTGGAGGACGCGGGGCACCTGGTCGCCCTCGAGGCCCCGGCGGCCACAGCCGATGCGCTCGCGACGCTTCTCGAGTCCTGACGCACGTCAGAAGTGACCGACCGTCGGCTCAGATCGCGTTGAGGGCCGTGAAAGTCACCCACCTGAGGTGGGGGAGCGGGTCAGCGGGGTTCAGGAACCCCAGTCGTTGCCCGCAGCCAGACGCTTCGCCAGCGCGTCCGCCAGCGGCATTGACTCACCATCCCGCGCGCCCCGACCGAGCTCAAGAGGCGGCTCGCCCGGCTCGAGAGTGACGCCCTTCACCATCCCGCGCAGGCTGCGTGGGGCGGACATCACGTAGAACTCGCCGTCCGTGCCCACGGCGACGCTCAGGTCGCGCTTGAGGTACCACCCGAGGAGGTGCGTGCGCAGACGCGAGCGACCGTCGTACGTCCGCGCCGTCAGGGGGACAGGGACGAGCCCCGCCGCGTGCGCCTCCTCAGCGAACTTGCGCACCAGCTCGGCGGCGCGACGTGTCTGTCCATCCCGCTGCCGGTCGAGAGCCTCGGCCCGTCGCAGATGCGGCGAGGTCGGGGAGTCGTCGACCATCGGTCAGCTGTTGCGGTTCGCGGCCGGCTCGGACTCGGCAGAGTCCTCGTCGCCCTCGTCGTCGGGAGACTGCGCCGAGGGCGCGGAATTCGATGACGAGACCCCCGCAGCCTTCTTGAGGCTTGCGACCGGGTCGGATCCGAGCAGTCCACGCAAGTCGTCGAGGTACCCGGTGATGGACTCGCGCTGACGGTTGAGCTCGTCGACCTCACGCGAGGCATTGTTGCGCTCGCGCTCCGCGTCCGAAACGGCCTCGGAGATGATCGACTCGGCGTGCTCGCGCGCGCCGGAGACGATCTCGTCCGCGTTGTTGCGCGCGTTGGTGAGCAGGGTCTGGGAGTGGACCTCGGCCTCGCGTCGCACCGTTTCGGCGCGTTCGAGAGCGGCGCTGAGCCGCTCCTCGGCCTCGTCCGCCCGCACTCGGGCGTCCTCGACCATCGCGGCGCCCTCGGCCTGGGCTTCGGCGAGGCGACGGCTGAGATCCTGCTCGGCCTTCTCGCGACGCTGCGCGATCTCGACGAGCAGGTCCTCACGGGTGCGGCGAGCCTCCTCCTGGGCGGCTTCGGCGTCGGCGTGCGCGGCGGCGCGCTCCTCCTCGGCGTCCTTGCGTGCCCTCGTGAGGATCAGCTTGGTCTCGGCCTCCCCGTCCGCCACGCGCTGCTCCGCCGTGGCCTGGCCCGCGGCGATCGCCTTCGCGGCCTCGCGGTCCGCGCCTTCGCGCGTCTGCAGTGCGTAGGCGTCGGCCTCGCGCCGCGTGGTCTCGGCGTAGGCATCGGTCTCGTTGCGCAGGTGGGCGTCGTAGTTCTCGGCCTCCCGTCGCACACGAGCGGCGTGGTCGTCGGCCTCTCCGCGGGTCGTCCCCGAGTAGTCGTCCGCAGCCTTGCGAGTCGTGACGTCGTAGCCGTCCGCGTCCTTGCGCACGCCGCGCGCGTACGTCTCGCCGGCCTCCCTAGTGGACAGCGCGTACGCGTCTGCGCCGTGGCGGGTGTCGGCGTCGTAGCGGTCGGCCTCGGCACGAGTCTCGTCGGCGTACTGGTCGGCGGATGCGCGGGTGTCCTGGCCGTAGGTGTCGGCTTCGGCGCGGGTGGTGTCCGCGTATTGGTCGGCGGCGTTGCGTGTTGCGGCTGCGTCGTCGTCGGCGGATGCGCGGGGGGTGGCGGAGTACTGGTCGGCGGAGGCGCGGGTGTCCTGGCCGTAGGTGTCGGCTTCGGCGCGGGTGGTGTCCGCGTATTGGTCGGCGGCGTTGCGTGTTGCGGCTGCGTCGTCGTCGGCGGATGCGCGGGTGGTGGCGGAGTACTGGTCTGCCGCAGTGCGGGTGTCCTGGTCGTACTGGTCAGCGTCCGCACGGACCTTGTGTGCGTCCTCGTCGGCCGATGCGCGGGTGTCCTGGCCGTAGGTGTCGGCTTCCGCGCGGGTGGTGTCCGCGTATTGGTCGGCGGCGTTGCGTGTTGCGGCTGCGTCGTCGTCGGCGGATGCGCGGGTGGTGTCGGAGTACTGGTCTGCCGCGGTGCGGGTGTCCTGGTCGTACTGGTCAGCGTCCGCACGGACCTTGTGTGCGTCCTCGTCGGCCGATGCGCGGGTGTCCTGGCCGTAGGTGTCGGCTTCCGCGCGGGTGGTGTCCGCGTATTGGTCGGCGGCGTTGCGTGTTGCGGCTGCGTCGTCGTCGGCGGATGCGCGGGTGGTGTCGGAGTACTGGTCTGCCGCGGTGCGGGTGTCCTGGCCGTACTGGTCCGCGTCCGCACGGACCTTGTGTGCGTCCTCGTCGGCCGATGCGCGGGTGTCCTGGCCGTAGGTGTCGGCTTCCGCGCGGGTGGTGTCCGCGTACTGGTCGGCGGCGTTGCGTGTTGCGGCTGCGTCGTCGTCGGCGGATGCGCGGGTGGTGTCGGAGTACTCGTCCGCCGCGGTGCGGGTCCGGTCGTTGTACTCGTCGGCACCGTCGCGCAGCTCGGCGGCGTCCGCCTCCGCCTGGGCGCGGATCTCCTTGGCGTCGCGATCCGCGTCGGCGACAGTACTCTCGCGATAGGCGTCCGCTTGGGCACGGGTGTCAGCGTCGTAGGCATCAGCCTCGCGCCTGCTCGCGGTCGCATAGTCCTCGGCGTCCGCACGAGTGAGGTCGTCGTACTCGTCGGCTTCGGCGTGCAGCGAGTCGGCCTCGCGCTGGGCCTGCTGGCGGAGGTCTCTGGCTTCGGCCTCGGCGTCCGCTCGAAGGGCCTCGGCGTCTCGGTTGGCCTGGGTGAGGAACGTCTGCGCCTCGTTTCGCATGCTCGCCGCCTGCGACTCGGCGGTGGCGCGCACGTCGGACGCCTCTGCTTCGGCGGCAGCGAGGGCGTCGGCCGCCTCGGCGTTGATCCCCTTCGCCTGGTCCCGGGCCGCCGCGAGAGCGGCGTCGGCCTCAGCGTGGGTGTTCTCGGCGTCCGCCTGCGCCGACTGAACGAGCTCGTCCGCCTCTGCGCGGGCCCCGTCGACCAGCTCGGTCGCCTCGCGCTGCGCGTTGACGCGCAGCTCGGTCGCCTCTCGTTCGGCGGTGGCTCGCAGCGTGTGAGCGTCTCGGTCCGCCGTAGCCCGGCGTTCTGCGGCCTCTGCCTCCATCGCCGATGAGGTGCGCTCGGCCTCGCGGCGCGCCTTCTCGATGATCTCGGCCGCCTGGCGCCCGGCCGCGTCGCGGGCGTTGGTCGCGTCCGTCTCTGCGGCCGTGCGGATCTCCTCGGCTTCCCGCCGGCTCTGCGCGAGTATCTCGGCTACCTCGTTGTCGGCCCGTGCCCGCAGTTGCTGCGCGGCGACGTTGGCGCGCGCCACCGTGTCCTGCGCGTGCGTGTTGGCGCGCTGCACGACGTCCGAGGACTGTTCCTCCGCTGACCGCAAGAGCTGCTCGACGCGTGCGCCCAGTCCCTTGTAGGTGGGCTGCTCGGACTCTCTGAGGGAGCGCTGAGCCTCGTCGAACTGCGCGCGGATCTGCGCGGCGTCGTGCTGCGCCTGCTCCGCGGCTGACTTGGCTTCCTTGACCGAGTCCTCCAGTCGGGCGATGTGTGCGGCTACGGCCTCGCGGTCGTAGCCTCGCATCGCGACTGGAAACGGAAGGCTCTCATCGGGCATGCTTGTCTCCTCTCGCGCGGCCCGAACGGGCCGCGCGGTCCGCTCCCCAGGGTAGTGCGCGGCCTGAGGTGAGACAAAGCGGGAATGTGAGGCGTTACCCCCTTGTCCTAGAGTGGACGTGTACACCTGGAGGTTTGAGTGAGTCTGAGGTCAACCGCGCTCGTAGCGGGCGTGATCGGCGCGCTGCTGCTCGCAGCAGGTCTGGTCGCCGAGTCGCAGCGGCCGCCGCGCCACGTGACCGCGTCCGCAAGCGTCGACACTGCCATCGTGGTCTATGAGGCGGAAATGGTCGCCTTCGCTGGCGATTCCCGCATCGCGGTCTCGGGTGAGGGCCCGATCGTCGCGCGTACGGCCAGGCCAGCTGACGCTGAGGCGTGGCTGGCGGATCACGAGGCGACGCTCGTGACCGGGCTGCCCACCTGGGAGACGCTGTCGACCGAGGCCTTCGAGGCCGCGACGGCCTCCCCCTCCCCGTCGGCGTCTCCCTCGGCCTCCGAGGAGCCGGCGGAGGAGTCGAGTCCGAGCCCGAGTCCGAGCGCCTCGCCCTCTGCGGGCGAGGATGCGGAGTCCGAGCCAGTCGACATCCTGGCCCAGACCTCCCAGGATCACTGGCGCGCCGAATGGCGGGGCGAGGACCGGCTGTCGATCCGCGGATCGGATGTGCCCCCGGGCGAGACCTTGGTTATCGTCAGCTCAGACGGAACAGACCTCACGGTGACCGATCTTGCGCTCACCCGCGACGTCGACGACGGGTGGATCGCACCTCTGATCTGGTGGGGCGCCTTCCTGCTCGCGGTCGGCGTGATCGCCCTTGTGCTGCGATTCGTGGACCTTCGACCTGCGCAGGCGCGCGGCGAGGAGTGGATGGCCAAGCGCCAGCGCGCGGGCGGCGACGGCGACGAGCCTCGGCCCCGCAGCCGCCGAGCGCGACGTGCCAACGGTGAGCACCTACCGGAGGCGAGCCTGGACGAGGACGAGCAGCCCGCATCGGCCAGCTCGCCCGCGTCCCCGAGCTCGGATGATCCCGAGCCGCGTGCCCACGCAGATGATGAACACAGCGACGACGACCAGCGTCCGGGAGAGGAGCACCGATGAATCGGCTCATGATCGCCGGCGCCGCCACGGCAGCCGGGACGCTCGCGCTCTCGGGTTGCGTCGCAGAGGTTCCGGCCCCCGTGACATCCGCTCCGCCGATGACCGAGGCCGCAGCACTCCTCGAAGACCAGAGCACACGAATCGTCGAGGAGACCCTCGCAGAGCTGTCTGCGGCGGACGAGGCCCGTGACACGGAGCTGCTGAACGAGCGCGTGGGTGGCGATGCCGAGCTGCTGCGTGGCGTCGAGTACACGCTCGCGGAGGCGGAGGACGGGCCCGACCTGACGGAGATTCCGTCGGAGATTCAGGCCGCCTATGTCTCCGGAGACGAGGAGTGGCCACGCACGCTTGTCGCAGTGACCGAGCAGGCCTCCGAGGACGTCACGCCGGTGGTGCTCCTGTGGGTGCAGGACTCGATCGACAGCGAGTACCAGTTGCGCGGGTGGGCCCACATGGTGCCAGGCGCTACGTTGCCCGCGATGCCCGGGACGTCATCCGGAGCGGAGCAGCTCGAGATGACCAGCGACGCCGTTGACCCGACGCCAGAGACGGCCCTCACCGACTACGTCGAGCTGCTTCGCGAGGGAGAGGGCTCGGACCTCGAGGATGTGTACGCCGCGGACTCGTATCGCGAGCGCCTGTTCGCGGCGCGCGAGACGCTCACTGAGGCCGCCGAGGATTCCGATGGCGAGTACTCCGAGACCATCGACACCAACGTGGATCGCTCCTACGCGATGGAGACTGCGGATGGCGGTGCGCTCGTGTTCGCGCCGGTGCGTATCCAATCGTCGTTCACGGTCGAGGACGCCACCGTGTCGATCCCCGAGGACGACGAGCCACTCCTTGACGGTGAGCTCGAGGACACCGTGACCCATGAGTATCTCGACCTGATCGTGCTGTACATTCCCGGTCCGGACGTCGACGAGCCGCCTGCGGTCGTCGCGGCCGAGCACACCCTGATCCAAGTCTCCGATAGTTAGGCGAGCATGACTGCTGACCACCCCGAGGTGCCGCTGCGCGGCTCCGTCGACCTGTCCCAGCTCCTCAAGAAGGACGAGCCGCCGGCGCCTGCGCCTGACGCGGCGGGCGCCTCGCCCGCGCCCATCGTGGTGACGGAGCAGAGCCTCCAGGAGCTGGCGCAGACGTCGGCGCAGGTTCCCGTGGTGATCGTGTTCCTCTCGAATGCCTCTCCAGCCTCCAAGGAGCTGGTCGAGCGAATGCGTACGGCGGTGGCTCGCTATGACGGCGCGTTCGTGCTGGCGACGTGCGACATCGACACGCAGATGTCCGTTGCTGGGGCCTTCCAGGTCCAGTCCGTCCCGACCGTCATGGCGCTCATTGCAGCCCGGCCAGCGCCCCTGTTCCAGGGCAACGCGGAGGACGAGCAGATCCGCAGCGTGCTCGACCAGGTGCTGGAGATCGCACAGCAGAACGGCGTCACCGGCCGCGTGGGCGGGGCACCCGTACAGCCTCAGGGCGAGCCAGAGCCCGAGCCGCTGCCTCCGCTGCACCAGGAGGCGTACGACGCGATCGAGCGCGAGGACTACCCGGCGGCGATCAATGCCTACGATCGCGCGCTACGGGAGAACCCCAAGGACGCCGACGCCCGTGCTGGGCGTGCCCAGGTGGCGCTCATGGAGCGCAGCCGGCTCGCAGACCTGGATGCGGTGCGGGCCGCCGCCGCCAACGCCCCCGGCGACATCGATGCGCAGATGGCTGTGGCCGACCTCGACGTCATGGGAGGGCAGGTGGAGGACGCCTTCGCCCGTCTGATCGACACCGTGCGTACCAGCGCGGGGCCGGAGAAGGAGAAGCTCCGCGTGCGGCTGCTCGAGCTGTTCGATGTCGTGGGCGCGGACGACCCGCGAGTGGTGCAGGCCCGCCAGGCGCTCGCGGCCGCTCTCTTCTAGACCGCTCGCGCCCTCCGCGGCACGCCCAAGGGCGGAGACCGTGCACGTCCTCGCCGCCCTGGAGTGCACCGGGGTGGATCGCGATGCATCGGGCTGCGCGGCGGCGCCCGGATCGAGCAACGTGTGCGCGGTCGCTCCACGGTCACTCTGGTCGTCGAGCGCGGTGTTGACCTGAACTGATCGAACGCTTAGCATCGGGGTCAGAGTGAACGCTAACATTACGTTCGCCGTGCACGACGCTCGAAGGAGAGCCCATGACGCAGGTAGGCCCCAGCCCCACGGTCGTGCCGACCTGTGGTGCCGATTGCCGCGGCCTCTTGCGTGCGCTCGCCACCCCACCCGCCATGCGCGGATGCCGCCTGCCTTCGAGCCCGCCTGCCGCCTGAATCCCTGGCCCCGTGCTTCGGCACAGGCGCCTTCACCCCCATCCGAGAGGACGCAATGATGCGCACCACCCCTCCCATGCTCAGGCCGGACGTAATTCCGGCGCGAGCGCGACGCTCCCGAGCACCACTGGCCGCCCTGGCCGCCCTGGCCGGCCTGGTCGGCATTGCGGCAGCCGTCGCCGTGCCCAGCGGTGCGACTGCCGCGATCGCCGACCTCCCTGACCCCGTCGCGGCGTACCCGCTCACGACGGACGCCTCCGACTCCGTCGGTACCGCGGACGGCACCGCCGTCGGCGCAGTGACCTTCGGTACCGAGGGCGCAACCCTGCCCGGCGGCTCCGCGTCGACCACCGACTACGTGGAGCTGCCCGGCGACACGTTCGAGGGCCGCGACGAGTTCACCGTGTCGATCTGGGTCAAGGCTTCGACCGGATCTGGCAACTACTCGGCGATGTTCGTCGGCACCGAGCCCCAGGGGACAGACAACATCCCGGTCAACTACTGGCTGCTCAACCCCCGCAACCCCAGCGGCAACTTCAAGACCGTCGTGACCGACGGCTCCAGCACCACGGCGCCATGGGGCACCGAGGTCGGCCCCGCTGGGCCGTCTAGCGTGTCGCACAACGGCGTGTGGACGCAGTACACGACGGTGATCTCGGACGACGCGATCACCGGCTACGTCAATGGGGAGAACATCGGCAGCGCGAGTCGCAGCATCGCCTTCTCCAGCTTCGGTACCGAGCTCGACGCCTACCTGGGGCGCTCGAACTACCTTGCGGATCAGACGTGGGCCGGTAGCCTGCTCGACCTGCGCGTCTACGGCTCCGCCCTGGACGACGCGACGGTCGCGGATGTGTTTGCCGATGCGCAGGACGCCCCCACCCAGGCAGTGGTGGCCGCCGAGGGCGCCGCTGCTCTTGACTTGGGGAACACCGGCAACGTGACTGACGATCTGACGCTGCCCACCGCCGGGGAGTTCGAGACCACCATCGCGTGGAGTTCCTCGAACGAAGCCGTGGTCTCGAACACCGGTGAGGTCACGCTCGGCGCCAGCCCCGAGACCGTCACCCTCACCGCCACCGTGACGGCCGCAGGGGGCGCCACCGCGACGCGCGACTTCGTGCTCAACCTGCCGGCCCAGCCTGCGGACGCCGCCGAGGTCGCGGCGTCGTTGCTGCTGCCGTTTGTGCTCGCTGGAGGCGACACACTGCCCACGGCGCGGCTCGGCGCCGACATTACTTGGGCGAGCTCGGACACCGCTCTGGTGACGAATGCGGGCGACGTTGTCGGCTCGGTCTCCGGCCTTGAGCCAGTCACGCTCACGGCGACGGTCGCTCTCGACTCCTCGACCGCGACTCGCGAGTTCTCACTCATGGTCGCCGAGATGGATCCTGCCTACGCTTCGGGCTACGCGCGTAACCCGGGTGGGCCGCTGAACTCGTCGATGCACCTGTCACTGTCCTACGACGGATTGTCCTACGAGGCGCTGAACCTCAACCAGGGCGTGCTGTTCGCCGGCGCTGACTTCGACGCTGAGCCGGTGAACGGCGTGGCGAAGGAGCTCGCGGACCCCTCCATCTTCCGCATGGAAGATGGTTCGTTCGGCGTCGTGGCCACCCGCACCAATGAAAACGGTGCGGCCGATGCACTCGCCGATTCGAGCGTGCTGCTGTTCACCTCTGACGACCTGGTCTCCTTCACCGAGGTGGGACTGGTGGATCTGGGTACCGAGTTGACCGTGTCCGACCCCGCTGTGGTCTTCGACGGCGCCGAGGGCGAGTACCTCATCGGCTGGGAAGGCTCCGACGGCGGGTCGTACGTGAGTGCGACCGCAGACTTCGAGACCGTGTCCGCCGCTGAGCCGGGCGTCATCCCGACCCGAGCGGCGACGGCTCCGGCGGCCTCCGGCGCGCAGGCGGGCGAGGCAGTGGTACTCACGGCCTCCGAGGCCGACGTGCTCGACCGTCGCTTCTCTCGCGTGGTTAACACCACTGTCGACGAGCCCGGCGCCACCGCGGTGGCTTACGGGGACGAGGTGCCGAACGATCTTGGTGACGTGACCGCTCACTACACCGACGGTTCATCCGCGCCGGTGCCAGTGGATTGGGACCAGGCCGAGATCGACGCGATCGACACCACCCAACCGGGCACTTACGAGGTGACCGGTGACGTCCGGGCGGCGGACTACCCGTTCCCCATGACCGGGGAGCAACTCGCCGATCCTCAGGTGTTCCTGTTCGAGGGCTCGTACTACCTCATCGCCACGAACGAGCAGGGGATCGCGCCCCCAGGCGGAAGTGGTCGCGGCCAGGCGGGTCTGTTTATCCGCAAGGCGGACACGATCGAGGGTCTGGCGACTGCACCCCGCAACTGGATTCTCACGGACACCACCAATCTCGCGTGGGCGCCTGAGGTACACCAGATCGACGGCGACTGGTATCTCAACTGGGCGCGTGGCGGCGCGTGGAACCAAGTCAAGGCGACCGTGGTCAAGCTGAACGAAGGCGGGGACCCGGCTGTCCAGGCCGACTGGGACTGGGCGAATGCCGAGGAGGTCGTGCGGTCGGACGGCAGCTCGATTCAGCCGGACGGCATCACTCTCGACATGACCTACTTCGAGGTCGGAGGCACCTGGTACACGATGTGGTCGGACCGCCCGATCACACCGGTGACAGGGACCGCGGACATGAAGATCGCCACGATCGACCCGGCAGACCCCACGCGGTTGACGTCTGACCCTGTCACGGTCATCCGTCCCCACTACAGCTGGGAACGCTACTCGACCGAGGTCGTCGAGGGGCCCTATGCGCTGATTCGCGACGGCAAGATCGTCGTGAGCTTCTCCGGCAATGGCGTGGACACCACCTACGCGGTCGGTCAACTCGAGGCGGACCTGGATGCAGACTTGCTGGACCCCGCATCCTGGTCTCGCACGAACGCGCCGCTCCTGAACTCGGCCAACATCGCTGGACAGGCCGGACCCGGTCACAACGCGTACCTGACGGACGAGCATGGGCAACTGCTCACCGCCATTCACGCTCGCAACGGCTCCGGCCGCAATGCGACCGTACGCGTGGCTCACTGGGGTGCCTTCGGCAACCTCGTGTTGGACATGACCCCGGATCGTCACGTGCTCCCCGAGAACCGCGTCGTGACCGCTCAGGTGATTGTGGGGGAGGGGCCGGACGTGGAGTTCGTCGACGTCACGGAGCACTCGTCGGAGTTCTATGACGAGATCATGTGGCTTGCGAGCCAGGGCATCACGCAGGGGTGGGAGACGGAGAACGGTACGGAGTTCCGTCCGTGCAACGCGATCACTCGTGATGCGATGGCGGCGTTCCTATATCGCCTAGCGGACGAGCCGGCCTGAGTGGACCCGGTGAACCCGCCGTTCGTGGACATCACGTCCACCAACACGGAGTTCTACACCGAGATCACCTGGCTCGAGGACACCGGCATCACGACCGGGTGGCAGACGGACCAGGGAACGAAGTACCTCCCGTTCCGTTCGACCACCCGTGACGCGATGGCGGCGTTCCTCAACCGCTACGACAACCTGCAGGGCTAACAGCTCAGCACAGACGAGGGCCCCCGCACCGAGAAGGTGCGGGGGCCCTCGTCTGTCGTAGCCGATATGTTCGGCGACGCCGGTCCTACCGAGCGGGGCGCAGGATGACCGCGCCGAGTGGCGGAATGCGCACCTCGGCGCTCCATTGCCATTCGCCGATGCCGCGCGCGGTCGCCTCGACCTTCCCGAGATTGCCCACGCCTGAGCCGCCGTAGGCCTCAGCGTCGGTGTTGAGCACCTCTTCCCACTCGCCTCCCGACGGCAGCCCCAGCCGATAGCGCTCGTGGGGTACACCGGCGAAGTTGACCACCACCGCCACGGGCTCGCCGCGGCTGTCCCACCGCAGGTATGCGATCAGGTTGCGATCAGACGAGTCCGCGTCGACCCAGGTGAAGCCCTGTGAATCGGCGTCGCGCTCCCACAATGCCGGCATGTCTCGGTAGAGACCGTTGAGATCCCGCACGAGATCCTTGAGTCCGGAGTGAAGCTGATCGTCGAGGTGCCACCAGTCGATCGACCGGCCCTCGGACCACTCCGCCTCCTGCCCGATCTCGTCGCCCATGAAGATGAGCTGCTTGCCCGGGTGGGTCCACTGGTACGCGTAGAGGGCTCTCAGACCAGCGACCTTCTGCCAATGATCCCCCGGCATGCGCGTCAGCAGCGATCCCTTGCCATGCACGACCTCGTCATGGCTGAGGGGCAGCATGAAGTGCTCCGAGAACGCATACATCAGGGAGAACGTGATCGTGTGGTGGTGGTATGAACGGTTGATCGTGTCCTCGCGCAGATAGCGCAGGGTGTCGTTCATCCAGCCCATGTTCCATTTGAGCCCGAAACCGAGCCCGCCACCGGACGTGGGTGCCGTGACGCCCGGCCATGCGGTGGACTCCTCGGCCACCATCACGATGCCCGGGCACACCCGATACGCGGTGGCGTTGGTCTCCTGCAGGAAGGCGATCGCGTCGAGGTTCTCGCGGCCACCGTGGATGTTCGGGCGCCATTGTCCCGCGCTGCGGGAGTAGTCCAGGTAGAGCATGGATGCGACGGCGTCGACGCGCAGGCCGTCGGCGTGGAACTCCTGGAGCCAATACAGCGCGTTTGCGACGAGGAAGTTGCGAACCTCGCGCCGGCCGAAGTCGAAGATGAAGGTGCCCCAGTCGGGCTGCTCGCCGCGCAGCGGGTCGGGGTGCTCATACAACGGGGTGCCGTCGAAGCGGCCGAGCGCCCACTCATCCTTGGGGAAGTGTCCGGGGACCCAGTCGAGCAGCACGCCCACGCCGGCCTGGTGCAGCTCGTCGATCAGATAGCGCAGCTCGTCAGGAGAGCCGAACCTGGAGTCGGGGGCGTAGTACGAGGTCACCTGGTATCCCCAGGACCCGCCGAACGGGTGCCCCATCACCGGCATGAGCTCCACGTGAGTGAAGCCCATCTCGGACACGTAGTCGACGAGCTCGCGCGCCAATTCCCGGTAGCCGAGCCCCTGGCGCCACGATCCGAGGTGGACCTCGTAGACGCTCATGGGCGAGCGGTGCGGCTCTGAGTTCGTGCGCTTGGCCATCCAGTCGTCGTCGCGCCACTCGTACGAGGATTCGGTGACGACCGATGCGGTCAGGGGCGGCAACTCGATGCACCGGGCCATGGGGTCGGCCTTCTGCTTCCAGTGGCCATCCCTGCCAAGAATCTCGTATTTGTAATTGGTGCCGTCGCCGACGCCGGGAACGAACAGCTCCCACAGTCCGGAGGATCCGAGCGAGCGCATGGCGTGCGTGACGCCGTTCCAGCTGTTGAAATCGCCGACCACGCGCACGGCGCGGGCGTTGGGAGCCCACACCACGAAGGAGGTGCCGGTGACGTCTCCGAGCACGGAGGGGAACCGGCGCACGTTCGCGCCCAGCACGTCCCACAGGCGCTCGTGCCGCCCCTCGCGGAACAGGTGCTGGTCGAGCTCGCCGGGGCCGGGCAGGAACCGGTAGGGATCGTCCTGCACGAGCGGTTCGCCGTCGTAGGTGACATGCACGCGATAGTCGGGTGCATCTTCGCCGGGGAGTTCGGCGCGCCATACTCCCTCGTGTTCGTGGACCGCCTCGAATGACCCGTCGAGCGTCTCGATGCTCACCTTGCTCGCAAGGGGCCGCAGCACCCTCACCGTGACACCGTCGCTGTCGACGTGGGGACCGAGCACGGCATGCGGCTCGTGGTGGGTGCCCGCCGCGATCTCTCGGAGCGCGCTCGTGTCAATGTCCTTGGCCGTCATTGCGCATCACCAGCCTGTCCGTCGTTCGAGGTACGGCGCCGGTGAGGCGCCGGCCTCTTGCCTCGCATGGACGAGTTCGCGTTCATCCTTCTCACCCTAGCGCCATGCCGAGCGCCCGGACCGTGGATAGCCCTCACAGTCCGCGCACCCCGGCGACGTGCGCCATCGTCTCCGCCGGGTCGAACTTCACGTAGAACTCCTTGCCCCAGGTGTACGTCGCATCGGTGAGGGCGTCGTCGACGACCATGCGGGCGTCGTCCGTGAGGCCAAGTGCCGCCATGTCGAGGGTGATGATCGCGTCGCGCACCACGTGGGGGTCGAGGCTCACCGCGACGATCACGGTGTCGGCTTTGCCGGTGGGGGATTCGGCCGCGGGCACGTGTCGCGAGAAGCACAAGATGTCCTCGTTGGAGCTCTTGTGCAGCGTGAGCCCTCGCAGGCGGCGCAGGGCGACGTGGCGCTTGCGGGCGGCGTTCAGCCGCACCAGCACGTCCTTCACGCCGTAACGATCGGCTGCAGCCCAGTCTCGCGGCTTGAACTCGTACTTCTCGTTGTCGATCTGCTCCTCGACCCCGGGGCGCGGGACATTCTCAACGAACTCGTAGCCGGTGTAGATGCCGTAGCTGGGCGATCCTGCGGCGGCGAGCACGGCACGAGCCTTGAACAGGGGGGCGCCGCCCGCCTGCATGTCGGGCGTGAGGATGTCGTGCGTGGTCGGCCAGAAGTTCGGGCGCATGTAGAACGAGGATTCCCTGCTCGACACCTCCGTCAGGTACTCGCCCATCTCCGCGGCGCTCTGGCGCCACGTGAAGTATGTGTACGACTGGTGGAAGCCGATGCGCGCGAGTGTGTGCATCATCGCCGGGCGAGTGAACGCCTCGGACAGGAAGATCACCTCGGGGTGCTCGCGTGCGATGTCCCGCAGCAGTCGCTCCCAGAAGGTGAGCGGCTTGGTGTGGGGGTTGTCGACGCGGAACAGGGTCACGCCCGCGTCGATCCACACCTGTACGACGCCGCGCACGGCCTGGTAGATCCCTTCGGGGTCGTTGTCGAAGTTGAGCGGGTAGATGTCCTGGTACTTCTTGGGCGGGTTCTCCGCGTAGGCGATCGTGCCGTCGGTCCGCGTCGTGAACCACTCGGGGTGCTCGGTCACCCACGGGTGGTCCGGCGAGCACTGGAGTGCGAGGTCGAGTGCCACCTCGAGACCGAGTTCATTCGCCCGGCCGACGAAGGTGCGGAAGGAGCGCATCGTGCCCAGGTCCTTATGGATCGCATCGTGCCCGCCTTCGGCAGAGCCGATCGCGTACGGGCTGCCCGGGTCTCCTGGTTCCGCGCGCAGCGAGTTGTTGCGGCCCTTGCGGTGGGTGTCTCCGATGGGATGGATCGGCGTGAGGTAGACCACGTCGAAGCCCATGTCGGCGATTCCAGGCAGCCTCTTCGCCGCAGTCGCGAACGTGCCCGAGCGCCACTCGCCGGCAGACTTCACGTAGCGGGCGCCCTCGGAGCGCGGGAAGATCTCGTACCAGGCAGAGACCAGCGCCTTCTCCCGTTGGATGAGCAATGGGTAGACCGCGGAGGGGCTCACCCATTCGCGTAGCGGGCGCGCCGTCATCTCGGCGGCCATCTCGTCGCTGATCGCGGGGGCGAGCCGTGCCTCGGGAGCCAGCGATTGGTCGCCCAGCGTCTCGATCGCCGCGGTGAGCCGCGCCTTGCCGGCGGCGGTGCGGCGCACCTCCTTGAGGGCACGTGAGAGGACCGTGACCCCGTCGTCGAGCATGAGCTGGACGTCGACGCCCGCCTTGACCTTCACCTCGGCCGCATGCGCCCAGGTCGCGTACGGATCGGACCATGCCTCGACATGGAAGGTGTGGTGCCCCTCGAGCTTGGGAATCCACGCCGCCTCGTACAGGGCGTTGCCCCAGTCCGTGCATGGCATCGGGAGGACGTCGCGTTTGCCGTCAGGACGGGTGACGACCACGGTGGCGCCCTCCGCGTCGTGGCCTTCGCGGAAGATGGTGGCCCAGATGGGCACCGCCTCCCCGACGACTGCGCGGGCCGGCCAGCGGCCTTCTTCGAGGGAGGGACCTACCCCGACAATCGGGATGCGTCCGACGGACAGTTCTCCAGGGAACGGCATGTTCCGAACCTACCCGCTCTCGACGGTGTTCGATAGCGCACGCCGCTCGGTTCGCGTGGATGAGGGCCGATGCTGGGGCCGGCTGCTGCGCCTCAGGCGGTCTAGCGCACGCTGAGTTCGATAGGCACTCTCGCGGACACAGCAAGGCCCTCGCCGGCGGCGTCGGGGGATACCTAGCGCCCGGACTTCCTCACGGTCGCGACGGCGCCCGCGAGCCACCGGACGACCGCCGCGACTACTCGCTCCTACCTGCCGCCGCGTCCCTCACATGACTGTGGCGCGGCACCTTCGGGCGCCGCGCCACAGTCGCGTGAGGAGACTTGGCCTGACTAGACCTCGGACAGGTACAGGCGCACGGTCTGCGCCTCGAGTGTCTCTGTCTGCCCAGGGGTGACCACCTCGATGTCGACGCCCTCCGGCGTCTCCCATGCGGAGTCCCACATGAGGCGCCAGGGGTTGCCGTCATCGAACGGGATCGTGACGTCCACCGGTTCCCGCCAGCCGTTGATGACGAGCAGCGCATCGGGCTCGCCGATGTCGGACAGCGACCGCATGAACTGGACCACGCGCGTGCTGGGGTCCTCCCACCAGTCCTCGGTCTCGGGCTCACCGGTAGCGGTGAACCAGGCCGAATCAGCGCGAGGATTGGTGTCGTTGGGACGCGGGTCGCGACCCTCGTAGAACGTCGCGGGCCGTAGCACCCGGTGCAGCAGGCGCAGGTTCACGAGGTGGGCGACGCTCGCGCGCAGATCCTTCTGCCAGGGCTCGTGCGACCAGTTCAGCCACGAGATCTCGTTGTCCTGGCAGTAGGCGTTGTTGTTGCCGCCTTGGCTGTTGCCGAACTCGTCCCCGGACAGCAGCATGGGTGTGCCGGCTGACAGCAACGTGGTGCCGAGCAGGTTGCGGACCGACCGGCGACGCAACGCGAGGATGTCCTCGTTGTCTGTGGCGCCCTCGATGCCGTGGTTCCAGGACCTGTTGTTGTCGGTGCCGTCGCGGTTGTCCTCGCCGTTGGCCTCGTTGTGCTTGCCGTTGTAGGCGGTGAGGTCGTGCGCCGTGAAGCCGTCGTGACACGTGACGAAGTTGATCGACGCGAGCGGACCGCGTGCGAGTGGCGGCTCGGTGTGGCCGAAAAGATCCGACGAACCGGCCAGCCGGGTGGCGAGCTCGGGTGCCGTGGGGTGGTGGCGGGCGCCCTTGGCGGTGTCGGTCAGCCAGAACGAGCGGATCCGGTCGCGGAACCTGTCGTTCCACTCGGTCATGGGCGCCGGGAAATTGCCCACCTGCCAGCCACCCAGCCCCGTGTCCCACGGCTCGGCGATGAGCTTGACGCCGCCCAGCACGCTGTCCATGGTGAGTCCCACGAGGAACGGGTGACGAGTCGAGAAGCCGTGGCCGGTGCGGCCCAGCGTCACCGCGAGGTCGAAACGGAAGCCGTCGACCCCCACCTCCTCGACCCAGAACTTGAGCGAGTCGATGGCCATCTGCACCACGCGGGGGTGCGTGAAGTCCAGCGTGTTTCCGGTGCCGGTCATGTCGTCGTAGTGGCCCGGGGAGTGCGGCTGGTGCTTGTAGTAGTCGTGATTGTCGAGGCCGCGCCAGCTGAGCACGCGATCGCCCCAGCCGGCCTCAGCCGTGTGGTTGTAGACCACGTCGAGGATGACTTCGAGTCCGGCCTGGTGCAGCAGGTCGACCATGCCCACGAACTCGTCGAGCACGCCCTGCGCACCCTTGGCCCGCGCCTCGGCGGTCGCGTACGGCGCGTGGGGCGCGAAGAAGCCCGCTGTGGAGTAGCCCCAGTAGTTGCTCAGTCCGGTGTGGTCAAGGTGGGGCTCGGACGCGAACGCGTGAACGGGCAGCAGCTCGATGGTCGTGACGCCCAGCGACTTGAGGTACTCGACAGAGGCGGGGTGCGCCAGCCCGGCGTAGGTGCCGCGCAACTCCTCGGGCACGGCCTCCATCTGCTTGGTGAAGCCCTTGACGTGCAGCTCGTAGATGACGGTGTCTTCCCACGGCACCCACGGGTGCGGGGTCTGCCACGAGCCGCCCGGCTCGACGGTGACCACGGAGCGCGGCATCAGCGGAGCCGTGTCGGTCGCGTCGCGGTTGGACAGCAGCGTCTGGGCGCCCTCGGCGTTCATGGGGGTGAAGTCGCCCTCGATGCCGCGACCGTACGGGTCGAGCAGCAGCTTCGCGGGGTTGTACCGGTGGCCCTTGTTGGGCTGCCACGGACCCGCGGCTCGGAATCCGTAGAGCTGTCCTTCGGCGATCTCGGGCACGTACGCGTGCCAGACGCCGGCGGATGGCCCGTGCAGCGCAATGCGCTCCTCGACGCCGTCCGCATCGAACAGGCAGAGGTCGACAGCGGTGGCGTGGCCGGCGTAGACGCCGACCACCGCGCCGCCCTCGACGAGGTGGACGCCCAGGCGGTGGGGCGTGGGGGATGGGGTGACACCTTCTCGGGACATGCCCCTATTGTGCCTGTGGCGACGCGGCCGGGTGGTACGTAGCGATGCCCAATCTCCTCAGCAGGCTCGTTCGAGGGTGGAGGCGGCCCCCTCCTACGAGCGCGGCACAGCCTCCAGAGCCGCCCGGGCTCGAGAGCCGTGAAGCGCCGACGGTGCACCGCCTTGCCACCGCTAGGCTTGGCGCATGCGAATCCTCGTCACGGTCAAGCACGTCCCGGACCTTCAGTCCAACCGGTCGTTCACCGACGGCACGGTCACGCGGACCGCAGAGGACGGCTCCATGAACGAGCTCGACGAGCACGCGGTCGAGGCCGCCCTTCAGCTGGTCGAGGAGGCCGGCGAGGGAGAGGTCTACGCGCTCACTGTGGGCGGGCCCGATGCTGTCTCGGCTGTGCGCAAGGCACTCCAGCTCGGAGCCCACCACGCGATCCACGTCAGCGATGAGGGCATCGCCGGATCGGATGTGTTCGGCACCGCGATGATCATCGGCGCCGCCGTGCGCAAGGTGCACGCGGAGGCTCCGCTCGACATGGTCATCACCGGCATGGCGGCCCTCGATGGCCTCACCTCGATGCTGCCCACCGCGCTCGCGGCCGAGCTGGACTGGTCCCAGCTGACCCTCGCATCGGCCGTCTCCGTGGCTGACGGGGAGGCGACCATCGAGCGCCACCTGCCCGACGCGCACGAGACCGTCACGGCGCCCCTGCCCGCGGTCGTTTCCGTGACCGACGAGGCCAACAAGCCCCGCTACCCGAACTTCAAGCTGATCATGGCCGCCCGCAAGGCCGAGGTGCCCGTGTGGACCCTCGCCGATCTGGGGATCGACCCTGCGCTCGTGGGCGGCGATGCCGCGCGCGCCACGGTGGTGGACGCCTCCGAGCGGCCTCCCCGCGCGAACCGTACGCAGGTCACCGACAAGGGGGAGGGCGGCCGCGAGTTGGCCGAGTTCCTCATCGAGAAGGGACTCGCATGAGCACCGCCACCGTCGCAGTTCTGATCGAGCATCGAGACGGGGCCGTCACGCACCCGTCGCTCGAGGCGCTCACGCTGGCGCGTTCGCTGGGCACGCCCGTCGCGGTGTGGCTGGGCGATGCCCCTGCGGCCGATGCTGTCGCCCAGCTGGGCGAATACGGCGCCTCCGAGGTGCGCGTGGTGGATATCGGTGCGGAGTCGCGCTTGCCCGCCAAGGCGGCCGCCGCAATCGCGGCCGCGACGCAGGACGTCCCCGTGCTGGTGGTGATCTCGACGTTCGTTACCAAGGAGATCGCGACCCGGCTCGCTGTGCTGAACGGCGCCGGCGTCGTGGTTGACGCCGCGGGCGCTTCGATGGTCGACGGTCGTGTCGAGACCTTCCAGACTGTCTTCGCCGCCACCTGGAATGTGCGCACTCGCATCGATGCCGACCGCGCGATCGTCGGGGTGCGGCCCAACACGACTCAGGCGACGCCGGCCGAGAAGCCGGCTGCCGCGACCGTGAGCCGGGTCGAGGTGACGCTGCCGCAGACCCGCGAGCGCATCGTCTCCGTGGAGATGGTGGAGCAGGGTGAGGGAGTGCCGTTGGCCGAGGCTCCTGTCGTGGTCTCGGGCGGGCGCGGAACGAATGGTGACTACACGCTGGTGGCGGAGTTCGCCGAGCTGCTAGGGGGCGCCGTCGGCGCCTCGCGAGACGCGACCGACGAGGGCTGGATCAGTCACGAGCACATGGTGGGGCAGACCGGTACCACCGTCACGCCCGCGCTGTACGTGGCGTGCGGCATCTCGGGCGCGGTGCACCACCGCGGCGGCATGCAGGCCTCCGGCACCATCGTGGCGATCAACATGGATCCCGACGCACCCATCTTCGAAATCAGCGATTTCGGCGTCGTAGGCAGCATGTTCGACGTGATCCCTCAGGCAATCGAGACCATCAAGGAGCACCGGGCCTCATCGGTGTAGGTGCTCTTTCCCGCGCATCGGGCGAATACGCAGCCCCGTCATAGAACGGACACCTGCTGTTACGTTTCTCGTCGCGCGCGAGAAGGGTTGTGTGCCTACTGTGTGAAGGGTGAAACCTCTCTCATCACCGAAGCGCAGAGTCGCCGCCGCCACCATCGTCACCGCAATGAGCGGATCACTCATGATCGCCTTCCCCGCCAGCGCGGGCGTGCCGATCGATCCTGAGCCGGAACTCGCCACGACGACTTCCGTTCAATTCCTCGGCACCAACGACTTCCACGGCCGGATCCTTCCGGACTTCGACTCGGGTGAGGCCGGGGCTGCGGTGATGGCCGGTGCGGTCAAGCAACTGCAGGGCCCGTACACGAACACGGTGTTCGGGGCGGCAGGCGACCTCATCGGTGCCTCGTCGTTCGAGAGCTCGGTGGCGGGCGACAAGCCCACGATCGACGTCCTGAACTCCATGGGCCTCGACGTCTCGGCTGTGGGCAACCACGAGTTCGACCAGGGTTACGACGACCTGGTGAACCGGGTCATGAACGAAGACGCCACCGACGGCGGTGCCACCTGGGAGTACCTGGGTGCCAACGTGAGGATCGAGGAGGACGGTTCGGCCGCCCTTCCCGAGACCTGGCTGGCGACGTTCGACAACGCCACGCCCGACGACACGGCCGACGATGTCAGCATCGGCTTCGTCGGTGTCGTGACCGACTCCACACCTTCCCTCGTCTCGCCTGCCGGCATTGAGGGCCTCGAGTTCGAGAAAGAGGCCGTGGCCGCTAACCGCTCCGCGGCGATGCTCGAAGACGAGGGCGCGGACGCCATCGTGCTGCTGGTGCACGAAGGCGCCCCGACCACCGACTACGCAGACGCGGTCGACCCCAGCAACGACTTCGGGGAGATGATCTCTGAGTTGGACGATTCGATCGATGCCGTCATGTCCGGCCACACCCACCTGGAGTACAACCACGAGGTCCCTGTCGCCACGTGGGCGGGTCGGGACTTCGGTCGCCCGGTGGTCTCCTCCGGCCAGTACGGCATGAATCTCAACGAACTCGTGTTCGAGTTCGACAACGTCACCGACGAACTCATCGGCATCGACTCCTCCGTGATCGACATCGCTGAGACCGAGCAGGTAGACCCCGGGTGCACGGGAACCGAAGAGGAGCCGTGCGAGACGACTCCTGTCTTCCCTGCGGACGCTGAGGTCCAGGCGCTCGTCGACGCTGCCGAGGAGGCTTCTGAGGAGTTGGGCGCCCGCACCATTGGCGAGCTCACCGATCCGCTCTACCGGGCTCGGACCGAGGGTGGATCGTTCGGCAGCACGCGCGGCGCGGAGTCCACTCTGGGTAACGCGATTGCCGATGTTCACCTGTGGGCCACCGAGGCGAATGGTGCCGAGATCGCGTTCATGAACCCGGGTGGTCTGCGCGCTGACCTGCTCGGCACGGCCGGCGGCACTGGGGACTACCCGACCGACGTGTCATTCCGGCAGGCCTACGACGTGCAGCCCTTTGGGAACACGCTGTCGACCATGGATCTCACCGGCTCACAGATTGCCGAGCTCCTCGAGGAGCAGTGGCAGCCTGCCGGCTCATCCCGTCCGTTCCTGCGGCTGGGCGTGTCAGAGGGCTTCGAGTACACCTATGACGCGACCGCGGAGCCGGGCGACCGCATCGTCCAGATGTGGCTGAACGACGAGCCGATCGATCTCGACGAGGTTTACACGGTGGCGACGAACTCGTTCCTCGCATCGGGTGGTGACAACTTCTCCACCTTCACCGAGGGTGCCGACGTCCAGGACACCGCACGCGTGGACCGGGACATCATGGTCAGCTACATGGAGGCGAACGATGCCTTGGGCACCGACTACGGCCAGCGCGCGATCGGCCTGCAGGCCGACACCCTTGAGGTCGCGGCAGGCGACGAGATCTCGTTCGACCTGACGTCGCTGATGTTCACCGCGCCGACCGATCTGGTCGACGAGACCGTGACCGTCAGCCTGGGCCGTGGCGAGTTGGGCACCTTCCCAGTGACCAACGAACTGCCGACCGACATCCTGGATGAGCACGGCACCGCGTCCGTGACTGTCACGATTCCGGCCGGGGTCTCCGGCGACGTGGTGCTCTGGGTCGAGGGCGACACCACCGGCACCCGCTTTCCGATCGCGATCACGGTCATGGGTGACGGATTCTCGGATGTCAACGGCAACGAGCACGCCGCGGCGATCGAGTGGCTCGCCAGCGAGGGCATCACGCAGGGATGGCCGGACGGAACCTTCCGTCCTTTCCACAACGCGACGCGCGATGCTGTGGCCACGTTCCTCTACCGCATCGAGGGCTCGCCCGAGTTCACGCCCACGGGACAGACGTTCCCGGACGTGCCGTCCTCGCTCGAGCACTACGCCTCGGTCGAGTGGCTCGCCAGTGAGGGCATCACCCAGGGATACTCGGACGGCACCTTCCGCCCGTTCGGAAACATCACCCGTGACGCCTTCGTCGCCTACCTCTACCGTCTGGAGGGCGAGCCTGCCGTCAGTGCAGAGGCGGGCTTCCCCGATGTGAACTCGGAGATGGAGCACGCCGACGCGATCGCGTGGGCCGCCGAGGTGGGTGTGACCGAGGGCTGGGACGACGGCACCTTCCGTCCGTTCGAGCCGATCACCCGTGACGCCATCGCGGCCATGCTGTTCCGCTACGACGCTCTCCCGCAGCAGTCCTGACCGGTCGGCAGGCGCCCGCCCCCCTGGGGCGGGCGCCTGTTGCTGCTTGGGGGCAGCGAGCGCACGGCGATCGCTGACCAGAACCCGCCTCCCATGCGCACGCCGACGGCGTTCGGCGCACAGAACCTATGTACAGGGGAGCGCGCGGCGCGGGTGCTAGCCGCGGGTGTCGATCGACAGTCCCAGTTCCTCCCACGCGTCGATCTCGGCGGCGAGGCCCTCGGCCTTCCCGCGCCCCTGCGTGATGGCGTGCCGGCCGGCGAGCAGGTGGAGGGGAGGATCGTCCATCTGGGCGATCTGCAGCAGCACGCGTGCAAGGGCATGCGGGCACCGGGCTGGTTGCCCGGCAGCGCGTCGATGCGCTGCCAGTACGGGTCCATCACCTCGGCGTAGTCGTCGAGCCCATCGTGCACCTTGGTGCCCGAGGGGATCCACTGCGACTGCACCGGGCCGGGCTCGACGATGCTCACCTTGACACCTAAGTGCGACACCTCCTTGCACAGTGACTCCATGAACCCGGATACGGCCCACTTAGAGGCGCTGTAGTAGCCCAGTCCTGCGGAGCCGCGCACGCCCGCGATCGACGAGATGGTGATGATGTGGCCCGCGCGCCGCTCGCGCAAGTGGGGGAGGAACGCCGTGGTGACTGCGGCGGCGCCCCAGAAGTTCGCCTCCATCACCGCCCTGGCATCCGCGGGCGGCGTCTCCTCGATGGTCGCGAAGGCGCCGATCCCTGCATTGTTCACGACCACGTCGACGCCGCCGGCACGGCGTTCGGCTTCCTCGACGGCCGAGGTGACGGCGTTCTCGTCGGTCACGTCCAGCGCGAGGGCGATGATCTGCTCGGGATAGCCGGCCACGAGATCGTCGAGCGTCTCGCGGCGACGGGCGGTGGCGACCACGGTATGGCCCGCGTCGGCAGCGGCCTGTGCGGTGGCGCGGCCAATCCCTGTCGAACAGCCGGTGATGAACCAAGTAGCCATGTGTGCTCCTCATGTGATCCTTCGGACACGCTACCGCGGGCGTACTGAGATGGATCAGGACCGCGGGCCGCCCTTTCGGCCAACGCAACGTGGTGGACACACAGTTTTCACCCAGTGTTTCCCCGCTCGCCGCGCTTGGTGCGGAGAGCAGCCCTAGCGTGGGATCAACCGGACATACAGGGAGCTACCATGCAACGACGCGCCACCGCCTCTGCAGTACTTCTCGCGCTGGGGGTGACCGCCGCATCGGCGCTTCCCTCGGCCGCAGACACCCCGACGGAACTGCTCGTCTCGGAGTACGTCGAGGGGTCGAGCTTCAACAAGGCAGTCGAGATCTACAACGGCACCGGCGAGGCAGTGGACCTCGAGCCCTACGTCCTCACCCAATATTCGAATGGCAACACCTCGGCGTCGGTGAATCTCGACCTGACCGGGACGCTGGCGGCCGGCGATGTATTCGTCGTGGCGCACTCCAGCGCGGACCCGGCGATTCTCGCCCAGGCGGATCTCACCAGCGGCGCGGGCCTGTTCAACGGTGACGATGCACTGGTGCTGTACCGGGATGAGGCCGTGGTCGACGCGTTCGGCCAGGTGGGCGTCGACCCGGGTTCGCAGTGGCCGGGCGGAGGCGCTGATGACACGCTGCGCCGCCTCGCCACGGTATGCGCCGGAGACACCGACCCATTCGACGAGTTCGACGTCGCAGACGAGTGGGAGGTGTTCCCCACCAACACGTTCGACGGCCTGGGGTCTCACGCGACTGAGTGTGACGGCGGCCCGGTCGAGGACGAGGCCCCCGCAGTCGCCTCGACAACCCCCGCGGACGGTGCGCTGGGCGTGAGCCCCGCCGCATCGCTCGAGGTGGAGTTCACCGAGCCGGTGGTCGCCGACGGCGCCTTCGCGGTGGAGTGCACCGAGTCCGGTGCGCTGTCGCTCGCTGTCGACGCTGGCCCCACCACCTTCACTCTCACGCCGGATGCCGAGCTCGCGGAAGGCGAGGAATGCACGCTGACCGTGACCGCATCGGCCGTCACGGACGTGGACACGAACGATCCGCCGGATGCGATGGAGGGCGACCTCACCGCGACGTTCACCGTCTCGGACGGCCCGCTGCTCATCAGCACGGTTCAGGGCGATGGCGAGGAGTCGCCGCTCGTGGGCCAGACGGTCACCGTCGAGGGGGTGGTCGTGGGCGACTACGAGGGCGCGAGCCCCAACCTGCGCGGCTTCTACCTCCAGTCCCGCGACGAGGATGCGGACGGCGACCCGGCGACGTCGGAGGGCATCTTCGTGTTCCACGGCAACGAGGACGAGGTGTCGCTCGGCGACGTCGTCTCCGTCACCGGCGAGGTGGCCGAGTACCAGGGCCAGACGCAGATCGGGTTCCCCGACGACCTCGCGGTGCTCGACACCGGTGCGTCCGTGACGCCGGCTTCGGTGTCGCTGCCCTTCGCCGATGCGGACGAGGCCGAGCGCTACGAGGGCATGGCCGTCGAGTTCGGCCAGGGGCTGTACGTCACCGAGTTCTACCAGTTGGGCAGGTTCGGCGAGATCACTGTCTCAAGCGGTGACCGGCTCGACCAGCCCACCACGGTCGCCGAGCCCGGTCCCGAGGCGAACGCGGTCCAGGCCGCGAACGACCTCAATAGGATCAAGCTCGACGACGCCCTCAACAACCAGAACCCCGACCCCATCATCTACGGCGGTGGCGGGGACCCGTTGACGGCGGACAACACGCTGCGCGGCGGCGACTCGGTTACTGGACTGACCGGTGTGATGACGTACACCTGGGCCGGCAACTCTGCCTCGGGCAACGCCTGGCGCGTTCGGCCCGCTTCGCCAGATGCGGATGCGCCGGTGTTCGAGTCGAACAACCCGCGTCCGGTGAGTGCCCCCGAGGTCGGTGGCTCCGTTCAGGTCGCGAGCTTCAACGTGCTCAACTACTTCACGACGATCGACGGCGACGGCCCCATCTGTGGCCCCGTGGGCAGCGAGCAGTTCTGCCGAGGCGCGGACTCCGAACTCGAGTTGGAGCGTCAGACCGAGAAGCTGGTCGCGGCGATGCTCGAGCTGGACGCCGACGTGATCGGCATCATGGAGATGGAGAACACCCCGGGTGTCGAGCCGCTCGCGTACCTCGCGGAAGCGATCAACGGAGTCGCCGGCGCGGGGACGTACTCCTACGTGGACTCGGGTGCCATCGGCACAGACGTGATCCGGGTCGGGTTCCTGTACAACACCACGACGGTCAGTGAGGCTGGCGACTTCGCGGTGCTGGACTCGAGCGTCGACCCCAGGTTCGACGACAGCAACAACCGGCCTGCGCTCGCGCAGACCTTCGAGGAGACCGCCACCGGAGAGACCTTCACCGCTGTCGCGAACCACTGGAAGTCCAAGGGCAGCTGCCCCTCCAGCGGCGCCAACGCTGACCAGGGCGATGGCGCGGCGTGCTGGAACGAGACCCGCACGCTGGCAGCGGAGGCGATCGTGGACTGGGTCGCGACTTCGCCCACCGGCGTCGAGGACCCCGATGTCTTCATCCTTGGAGACCTCAACTCGTACGCGCAGGAGGACCCCATCGACGTGCTGCGCGACGCGGGCTACGTCGACATGGCCGCAGATGGGTACGGGTACGTGTTCGACGGTCAGTGGGGATCGCTCGACTACGTGTTCGCCTCGTCGAGCCTCGCGGAGCAGGTGACGGGCTCGGCGCACGTGAACATCAACGCGGACGAGCCGTCGGTCTTGGATTACAACACCGATTTCAAGTCCGAGGCGCAGATCGACTACCTCTACTCGCCCGACTGGTACCGCACGTCGGACCACGACCCCGTGTTGGTCGGGCTGGACCTCGACTCCGGACCGGCACCGACCCCGATCTGCGAGATCAGTTACACGATTCACGGCCAGCGGCCCGGAGGCTTCATCTCTCAGCTGTGGGTCACGAACACCTCCGACGAGCCGATCACCGGGTGGGAGGTCGAGTGGACCTTCGCAGGCGATGAGCAGGTGACCAACCTGTGGAGCGGGCAGGCCACGCAGCAGGGCGCCGATGTCAGTGTCGAGTCCATGCCGTGGAACGGGACCATCAGGCCGGGCAAGCGCACCACCTTCGGGTTCGTTGGCGCCAGCGTCGACGGGCCGCTCGACATCGAGGAGTTCGTGCTGAACGGGTCGAGTTGCACTGTGCTGCCTTAGTTGCCTTGGCGCCGTAGCTCGCTCCAGCTCGTCTCACCGCGATGGCCGATGCGCGCCCCGTGTGCGCATCGGCCAGCGGGCCGGGCCAACTGTGCGCCTCCGTCGCGCGCCGCGGTCACCGTGGCGGGTCGCACTCGGGTGATCCGTCCGGTCGGCGGCGAGTTCCACCCGGACCTCACCGAGCCAGACGGGGTGTCACACGTCGTTCACACAAGAGTTACGCAGGCTTTTCCTGGGAGCAACGGGACAGGCGTTCTCGCTTCGTAGAGTGAAGATCGTGACTTCCCCAACATCACTCACGCGCCGATTCGGCGCTGCTTCTGCACTTGGCGCGCTAGGCGCCTCTCTACTCGTCGCGGTGCCGGCCGCCGCGGCCGAACCCGCCTCGGATCTGATCCTGTCGGAGTACGTCGAGGGCTCGAGCTTCAATAAGGCCGTCGAGATCTACAACCCCACCGGCGCGACCGTCGACCTGAGCGGCTACTCCCTTGAGCTCTACTCGAATGGCAATATTCCCGCGCAGACCACGCTCGATCTCGCGGGCGCGTTGCCCGCCGGCGAAACCCACGTGATCGTCAACACACAGTCCGAGGCCGCTTTGCTCGCGCTGGCAGACGAGGAGAACAACGTCGCGAACTTCAACGGCGACGATTCCCTCGTGCTCAACAACGGCGACGTGGTGATCGACTCGTTCGGCCAACTGGAAGTCGACCCCGGCTCCGAGTGGACCGGCGGCGGCCAGAACGACACGCTGCGCCGCAGCGCGACCGTGTGCGCCGGTGACACCGACCCCTCCGACGCGTTCGACGCCTCGGTCGAGTGGGAGACCTTCGACCAGGACACGTTCGACGGTCTCGGCACGCACACGGTGAACTGCGACGGCGGCCCCGCCCCGGACGTCGCGCCCACCGTTGCTGAGGTCGACCCCGCTGACGGCGCCGTGGGCGTCCCCACTGAGGTCGCGCCCGTCGTCACGTTCTCCGAGCCCGTGTCCGTCGAGGACGGCACGTTCTCGCTCCAGTGCGACAACGCGGGGCTCACCATCGCGGTCACCGGAGATGCGGACACGTACACGGTGACGCCCGACCAGTCCCTCACGGAGGCCGCCGAGTGCGAGCTCACCGTGGATGCCTCAACCGTCGCCGACCTCGATGGGGAGACGCAGAACCCCATGCAGGAGGACTACGCCTCGACCTTCACCGTGAGCGAGGGCGTGGTGACGATCGGCACCGTGCAGGGCGAGACCGACGAGTCCCCCTACAACGGCCAGACGGTGACCGTCGAGGGTGTCGTCGTGGGCGACTACGAGGGCACCGGTGCGATCCTCGGCGGCTTCTATCTCCAGTCACGTGACGAGGACGCCGATGACAACCCGGCGACCTCCGAGGGCATCTACGTCTACTACGAGGAAGAGACCGACCTAGTGTCGCTGGGCGACGTCGTCTCGGTGACCGGTGAGGTCGACGAATTCCAGGGCCAGACGCAGATCGCCTTCCCGGACGTCGTCGAGGTTCTCGAGGGCGAGACCGCGACCGCGACCCCCGCATCGGTCACGCTGCCCTTCGCAGACGATGACGAGGCCGAGCGCTACGAGGGCATGGCCGTCGAGTTCGACCAGGAGCTGTTTTTGACCGAGTTCTACCAGCTCGGACGCTTTGGAGAGGTCACCGTCTCGAGCGGCGGCCGCCAGGACCAGCCGACCGCGGTGGTCGAGCCGGGCAACGAGGCGAATGCGCTTCAGGCCGCGAACGACCTGGGCCGGATCAAGCTCGACGACGCCTTCAACAACCAGAACCCCGAGACCATCATCTACGGTGGCGGCGGCGAGCCTCTGACGGCGGACAACCCGCTGCGCGGTGGCGACTCCGTGACCGGTCTCACTGGCGTCATGACCTACACCTGGGCAGGCAACTCGGCCTCGGGCAACGCGTGGCGCGTGCGCCCGGCCTCTGCCGAGTCGGACGCCCCGGTGTTCGAGTCCAAGAACCCCCGTCCGACGGCAGCTCCCGAGGTCGGCGGTTCGCTGAAGGTCGCAAGCTTCAACGTGCTCAACTACTTCACGACCATCGACGGCGACGGGCCCATCTGTGGTCCCGTCGGCAACGAGCAGTACTGCCGCGGCGCGGACTCACAGTTGGAGCTCGACCGTCAGACCGAGAAGTTGGTCGACGCCATGGTCAAGCTCGACGCCGACGTGATCGGCATCATGGAGATGGAGAACACCGCCGGCGTCGAGCCGCTGGCGTACCTCGCCGAGCAGATCAACGCCGAGGTGGGCGAAGGCACCTACTCGTACGTCGATTCCGGCGTGATCGGTTCCGACGTGATCCGGGTGGGCATTCTCTACGACACGACGGCGGTAACGGAGGCCGGCTCGATCGCGGTGCTCGACTCCGACGTCGATGAGCGTTTTGACGACAGCAACAACCGCCCAGCGCTTGCGCAGGCGTTCGAGGAGACCGCCACCGGAGAGACCTTCACGGTGGTCGCGAACCACTGGAAGTCGAAGGGCAGCTGCGCGAGCAGCGGACCCAACTCCGACCTTGGCGACGGGGCGGCCTGCTGGAACGAGACCCGCACCCTCGCGGCAGAGGCGATGGTCGACTGGCTGGAGACCTCACCCACCGGGGTTGAGGACGACGACGTGTTCATCCTGGGAGACCTCAACTCGTACGCACAGGAGGACCCGATCGATGTCCTCCGCGAGGCGGGCTACGTCGACCAGGGCGAGGACGGGTACGGATACGTCTTCGACGGGCAGTGGGGCGCGCTGGACTACGTGTTCGCCTCGCAGAGCCTTGCCGTGCAGGTCACCGGTGCGGCTCACGTGAACATCAACGCTGACGAGGTCCCGGTCCTGGACTACAACACCGACTTCAAGTCGGAAGCCCAGATCCAGGACCTCTACGCACCGAACTGGTACCGCACCTCGGACCACGACCCGCTGCTGGTGGGTCTTGCTCTCGGTGACACCACGCCCACCTTCTCCGACGTGGACGAGTCCCTCGAGCACTACGAGGACATCCTGTGGATGGCGGAACAGGGCATTTCGACCGGTTGGGACGACGGCACGTTCCGTCCGTTCGACCACGCCACGCGCGACGCCATCGCGGCGTTCCTGTTCCGTTGGCAGGACGCCGCTCCGGTCCAGGCCGGTGACGACGTCCCGAGCGACGTGGATGAGTCTCTCGAGCACTATGAGGACATCATCTGGCTGCTCGAGTCGGGCTACGCCGAGGGGTGGGAGGACGGCACGTTCCGTCCGTTCGATTCCGTCACTCGCGACGCGATGGCGGCGTTCCTCTACCGGATCGCCGGCGAGCCCGAGTTCACCGCCCCGCAGGAGCCGACGTTCTCGGACGTGACTGCGGACAGCTCGGAGCACTACCTCGCGATCGAGTGGGCCGCTGACGCCGGGATCGTCGAGGGCTGGGACGACGGCACCTTCCGTCCGTTCGAGCCTGTGACCCGTGACGCGATCGCCGCGTTCCTGAGCCGCGCCTCGGCTCGCTGACACCGATCAGGCATGACGCCCGTCCCCGGATCCTTCCGGGGGCGGGCGTCTTGCTGCGTCGATAGACTTCCCGACATGTCCCCGCACTACCTCGACCACGCAGCCACGACGCCGATGCTTGATGCGGCGCGGCTGGCGCTCGTCGAGGAGCTCGCTCGGGTCGGTAACCCCTCGGCACTGCACAAATCCGGCCGGCTCGCGCGGTCCGTGGTCGAGGATGCGCGCGAGCGCATGGCAGCAGCCCTGGGCGCCCATCCCACCGAGGTGATCTGGACCTCCGGCGGCACGGAGGCGGACAACCTCGCGATCAAGGGCCTCTATTGGGCACGTCACCAGGCTGACCCGCGCCGCACGCGGATCGTCACAACCTCTATCGAGCATCACGCGGGCATCGACCCGGTCCACTGGCTCGAGGCCGAGCACGGCGCGACTACCGTGGCGCTGCCGGTGGACCGCGAAGGCCGCGTCGATCTCGACGCGCTGCGTGCCGAGGTGGCCGAGCACTTCGATGAGATAGCGCTCATCTCCGTGATGTGGGCGAACAACGAGGTGGGCACCGTCCAGCCGGTGCGCGAGATCGTGAACATTGCCACGGAGCACGACATCCCGGTGCACGCGGACGCCGTCCAGGCGGTGGGGCACATCCCCGTCAGCTTCCGAGCCTCGGGCCTCGCGACCATGGCGGTCAGCGCCCACAAGTTTGGCGGACCGGTGGGAGTGGGCGCGCTCGTGGCGCGACGCGATCTCGCCATCACCCCGCTCACACACGGCGGCGGTCAGGAGCGCAAGGTTCGCTCTGGCACGCTCAACGCCGCGGGCTTTCGCGCGGCCGCCGTCGCCGCCGAGCAGGCGGTGAAGGCGATCGAGGTCGAAGCCGAGCGCCTGGGTGCGCTGCAGCGCCAACTGATCGACCGCATCGGCGCTGCGGTGCCGGATGCTCGCCTGTCCGGGCCAGCGCCCGGCCCCGAACGGCTGCCCGGCAACGTGCACTTCGTCTTCCCGGGCTGCGCCGCCGAGGCGATGATGTTCGTGCTCGACTCCCACGGGGTCGAGGCTTCCAACGGCTCCGCGTGCTCGGCGGGAGTGGCCCAGGCGAGCCACGTGCTCATCGCGATGGGGCGCACGGAGGGCGACGCCGCGTCCACGATGCGCTTCTCGCTTGGCCACACCTCCACGCAGGAGGACATCGACGCCCTGGTCGCGGTGCTGCCCGAGGCTGTTGATCGAGCGCGCAAGGTTGCGGGCACGTTCGACTCGAGCGTCTTCGGCTGACGCATGGCGCCACGCAGACGACGATGAGGCGCGCGCAGGGCCTGCTCGCTTGGGCCAGGGTGTACTGGAGGCACCGGTTCATGGGTCACGCGTCGCACCGCCTGGCCAACGTGCGGGACCTCGCCGATGCCTCGCCGGGTCTGGTCCGGGACGTCGTGTATCGCTCCGACGCGCCGATGCCGGGCGATTCGCCGCCCGAGGGCGTGGTGACATGGCCACCGGCAACCGTCATCGACCTGCGGGGGCCGGCGGAGAAGGGCGACGCCCACCCGCTCGAGGACGGGGCGACGGTGGTGGAGCTCGACCTGTTGGCGGCGGCGGCCTTCACCGATGGCGAGGCACGCGGGCCGCTGCGATCGCTCGCTGACCTGTATGCGGTGATGATCGCCCCCGTGGCGGCGGCCACCCTGACATCCGTCGTGCGCGAGGTGGCACGTGGCCCAGCGCCCGTGCTGGTGCACTGCACTGCAGGCAAGGACCGTACCGGAGTGTCGGTGGCGCTGGTCCTGCGCCTGCTCGAGGTGGAGCGCTCCCGCGTGGTCGCCGACTACACGCTCACCCAGGACCACATGCCGGGAGTGCTCGCCCGCATGCTGGCGAGCAGCCGGACCTCGGTCGGCGACACCCCTTTGGTAGCGGTGCCGAAGGAGGTCCTGAGTGCGCCCATGAGCGCGATCGAGACGGTCCTCGACGAATGGGACGCGTATCGGGGCGGGGTCGAGGGGTGGTACCTCGCTCACGGAGGTGACGCGGAGACGCTCGCCGAGCTGCGCCGCCGCCTTCGCGCCTAACCCGGTGGTTGACGACCTCTTGCAGGTGACCAACTTTGGGGAGGGACGAGCCGCGTAGCATGGTGGGGTCCCCCACGGAGGTACCCCATGCGCGTTCTTGCTGCCCTTTCAGGAGGAGTCGACTCCGCCGTCGCTGCCGCGCGCGCTCTCGAGGCCGGTCACGACGTGGTGGGCGTCCACATGGCGCTCAGCCGCAATCGTGACGAGTTCAGGTCTGGATCACGCGGATGCTGCTCGATCGAGGACTCCCACGATGCCCGCCGGGCCGCCGACAAGCTGGGCATCCCGTACTACGTGTGGGACCTGTCCGATGAGTTCCACGACACCGTGGTGCAGGACTTCTTGTCGGAGTACGCCGCGGGCCGCACTCCCAATCCGTGCGTGCGCTGCAACGAGCACATCAAGTTCGACACCCTCCTCGAGCGTGCCAAGGCGCTGGGATTCGATGCGGTCTGCACGGGCCATTACGCGCGCATCGACATTCGCGCCGACGGCGTGCGTGAACTGCACCGAGCCGCCGATGCGGCGAAGGACCAGTCGTATGTGCTCGCCGTGATGGGCCCGGACAAGCTGGCACGATCGATGTTCCCGCTCGGCACCGCGGAGTCGAAGTCGGACGTGCGGGCCGAGGCGGCTGCGCGCGGTCTGGGCGTGTCCAACAAGCCCGACTCCTACGACATCTGCTTCGTGGCCGACGGCGACACCAAGGGCTTCCTGCAGCGGGCGCTCGGGGAGAGCCCGGGCGAGATTCACGATGAGACCGGCTCGGTCGTCGGCGAGCACGAGGGTGCGTACTCCTACACTGTGGGCCAGCGCAAGGGGCTTGGCATCGGCCGACCGACGCCGGACGGCGCGCCCCGCTACGTCACCGGCGTCGACACTGCGCGCAACGTCGTGACGGTGGGTCCCGAGACCTTACTGTCGGTGTCGACGCTGGAAGCTGACGAGACCGTCTGGCTCGCTCCCGACGTCCCTGCTAGCGCGCCTACGCGATGCGAGGCTCAGGTGCGAGCACACGGCGCACCGGTGCCGGGCACGGTCACGCGCGACGGCGACCGTTTGACGGTCGAGCTCGACGAGCCGATGCGCGGTGTCGCCGCGGGCCAGTCGCTGGTGGTCTACGACGGCTCGCGGGTGCTCGGGCAGGCGACGCTGATGAAGCGGGACGTCTGAGCCGTCGCTCGCCGGACTCGATGACCGCATGGACCCGTGCGTCCCAGGTCCTGATCAGGCGCGCCGCCGGGTCGCTTACCGTAGTCACATGCGTACTTCACTCGTCCTCGCCGCTGTCGCTGCCCTCGTCCTCGCTGGGTGCACCGCCCCAGAGGAGTCCGCCACCGACTCCACCCCAGGGCCCGCTGTCAGTGCGTCCGGAGAGGTCGAGGAGCTGCTCGCCGCTCACGGTCTCGACGGCCTCGAGGGCGAAGAGCTGGTGGATGCTCTTGACGAGACCGCGCTCGCGGACCGGCCCGAGGGGCTGATGGCGTCGGTGCGCTACGACGAGGTGCTCGTCTCCGCCGCCGACTGGCCCGAGCCCGCACCGGTCGAGTTGGACGGCGATGAGTTCTACTTGTCCTTCGCCCCTTATGTCGACACCACCCACGAGTGCTACTTCCACAGCCTCACCACGTGCGTGGGCGAGCTGGGGAACGAGGAGTTCAGGGTGACTGTCACCGACGAGGCAACGGGCGAGGTGCTGGTCGACGAGGCCATGACGACGTTCGACAACGGCTTCGCGGGTGTCTGGCTGCCTCGCGACATCGATGCCACGCTGCGCATTGAGGGAGCGGCCGGTGTGGCCGAGACGCCCATCGCGACCGGGCCCGAAGACCCCACCTGCCTCACGACGATGAAGCTCGCCTAGTAGCCCCGTTCCGTCATCGGCGCGAGCGACTCGTCCTGGACGAGCATCACGTCGCCCCACTCGTCCGGCTCGCAACCGTCGGGGATGATGGCCGATTCGGGCGGCGCGGTCCAGCCTCCGCCCGCCGCGATGGCGTCGCCCATCTCGAACTCGGCGCCGCCATACGTGAGAGTCTCTGCGTCCGCATCCCAACCCACGCGGTCGACGGGAAACACTGGAAGGGTACGGAGGCCGTCGGAAGAGACGACGTAGACGCAGCCGTCCTCGAGCGCGAGCTCGCCCTCGAGGAGGGCCTGATCTGCGCCCTCGGCATTCCACTCCCACGTCGCCACCGGCGCGCCCTCGGGGAGTGGGGGAACTGACGCGGCGCAGCCGGCGATCACGATTGAGGCGATCGCCGCGCAAGCGGCCGATGCGTGGGTGGCGGCCCGCGGTGGAGCAGCGGTGGTCATGGCTCACCTTCGCGCAGCGGTGCCGCGCTGTCAACGCCTCGCGCCACCGGTCGGACCCGGCCTGCTCGGGCGCCGCGGGAGCCGTTCTCAGTGCGCAGCCCAGTCCGAGGGAGTGTCTTTCGGAGCCATATCGTAACGTTTTGACCCACGCGGGTAACGAATCGGTATCGAAACGTTTTGCAAGCGTGTTCGTGGTTTGACACTGGGCCCCCCTGGGCATACCGTGAACGCGATTCGTGGGAGCGCTCTCACGCAGGGGAGAGCGCTCTCAGGAGTCCGATATCAATCCGAATCACAAAGGAGTGGACGTGAGTTTCACGCGACGCAAGAAGACGCTGGCCCTGACCGCAGGTGCCGCGATCTTCGCATTGACCCTCGCTGGCTGTGCCAGTGGCGACGAGCCCGAAGAGGGCACGACGACGGAGAACACCGCCGAGGCCGGTGAAGAGACCAACAGCGAGCCCGTATCGCTCACGATTGCGACCTTCAACACTCCGGGCCTCTCGGACTCCGAGACCGACGCTGACTACCAGTACGACCTCATCGAGGAGTACATGGAGCTCAACGACCACGTGACCATCACGTACAACCGTGCCGCGGAGTCGGGTGACGCTCGCGAGAACTTCTTCACCAAGCTCGGCCCGGGCGGTCTCGCCGACATCGAGCTCGTCGAGGTCGACTGGATGCCCGAGGTCATGCAGTACTCCGACCTCCTGACGGACCTGTCCTCGCCTGACGTCGAGGGACGTTGGGTCGACTACGTTGAGGCCGGCGCCACCGACGCCGACGGACGCCTGATCGGCTACGGCACGGACACGGGCCCGCAGGGCGTGTGCTACCGCGCCGACCTGTTCGAAGAGGCAGGCCTGCCGTCCGACCCCGAAGAGGTCGCTGACCTTCTCGACGGTGACTGGGACAACTTCTTCGCAGTCGGCGACGACTACGTCGAGGCCACCGGCTCCGCGTTCTACGACTCTGCCGCCGGCGTGTGGCAGGGCATGGTCAACCAGCTCGACGTCGCGTACGAGGACCCGGACTCGGGCGAGGTTATTGTTCTCGACAACCCCGAGGTCAAGGCTCTCTACGACCAGGTCACGGCTGCGTCCGAGACGCAGTCGTCGCACTTCGGCCAGTGGGGCGAGGACTGGACCGCCGGCATCTCGAACGGTGCATTCGCGACCATGCTGTGCCCGCCGTGGATGCTCGGCGTCATCGAGGGCAACGCCCCCGACACCACCGACTGGAACATCGCCGACGTCTACCCGAACGGCGGCGGCAACTGGGGTGGATCATGGCTGACCGTTCCCGCCTCTGGCGAGAACATCGAAGAGGCCACCAAGCTGGCCGCGTGGCTCACTGCTCCCGAGCAGCAGGCCAAGGCATTCCAGAACGCTGGAACCTACCCCAGCCAGGTCGCCGCATATGAGGACCCGGCCGTGACGGGCGCCACGAACGCGTACTTCAATGACGCTCCGATCGGCGAGATCTTCGCCGCGCGGGCCCAGGCCGTCGTGCCTTCGCCGTACAAGGGAGAGTTCTACTTCCAGGTGAATGACGCGATCAACAACGCGCTGACTCGCGTCGAGGAGGGCACGGACGACCCGGCCGCCTCGTGGGAGAAGGCCGTCGCCGACATTGAGGCGATCGGCTAACACCGATGCATGAGGTCCGGGCCGCCTCCTCACGGGGGCGGTCCGGACTCATCCATCCTTAGCTCCTGACCCTGCAAAGGAACCTCATGGCATCGACAGATCTCGACGCGCCGCCGCACAGCAGCACAAACATCGAGCCCCCGCGTGCGAAGTACTCCAGGCGCCAGCGCCTGGGCCGCTTGGACGTCAAGGTATCGCCCTACCTCTACGTCGCGCCGTTCTTCATCGTGTTCGGCATCTTTGGCCTGTTCCCGATCGCCTACACGGCGGTCATCTCCCTGATGGACTGGGACACCATTCGCAACTCCGGCGAGTTCATCGGGTTTGGCAACTTCGAGTTCGTGCTCAACGACCGCAAGTTCTGGATCGCGCTGCGCAACACCTTCTCGATCTTCGCGCTCTCCACGATTCCCCAGCTCATCATGGCGACGTTTATCGCGGCGATGCTGGACCACCACCTCAAGGCCAAGACCTTCTGGCGCATGGCGGTACTGCTGCCTTACATCGTCATGCCGGTCGCCGTCGCACTGATCTTCTCTCAGCTGTTCGCCGACGAGTACGGCATCTTCAACCACTGGCTGGGCATGATCGGCATCGACGCCATCCAGTGGCACAAGGACCCGTTGGCCTCGCACTGGGCCATCGCCACCATGGTCAACTTCCGGTGGACCGGATACAACGCGCTGATCCTGCTCGCCGCCATGCAGGCGGTGCCGAGAGAACTGTATGAGGCCTCAGCCATCGACGGCGCTGGAAAGCTCCGGAGATTCTTCTCGATCACGCTGCCGCAGATCCGTCCTACCGCGATCTTCGTGATCATCACGTCGACCATCGGCGGTCTGCAGATCTTCGACGAGGTGCGCATGTTCGACACCGCGGGCAATGGTGGCGCCGACCAGCAGTGGCTGACGATCGTGATGTACCTGTACAACACCGGTTGGGGCGAGTTGAACTTCGGCCGCGCTTCGGCCATCGCATGGCTACTCTTCTTGATCATCATCGTGATCGGTCTGCTCAACTTCTGGATCACGCGTCGATTGGTCTCTTCCGACAACTCAGGGGGCAAATGATGGCCCGCACACTGAAGCGCGGCTCTGCCGACATTCTGCGTCCGGGGTGGTTCGTCTACGCCGCCCTGGCTGCGGTGGTCGTCGCCGCACTGTTCCCGTTCTACTGGTCTTTGCTCGTAGGTTCCGGTGACGCCAGCACCGTCAGGGATCCGAACATGTCGTGGATACCGGGCGGGAACTTCCTGGACAACGCCGTTTCTGTGATCCAGAACCCTGCCGTCAACTTCTGGAAGGCGCTGGGAAACTCGATCATCGTCTCGACGACGGTCGCCGTGAGCACGGTGGTGCTCTCGACTCTCGCGGGGTTCGCCTTCGCCCGCTTGCGCTTCAAGGGCAACGGCGTGCTCTACGTCGCGGTCATCGCGACCATGGCGGTTCCTGTCCAGTTGGGCGTGGTGCCGCTGTACATCCTGATGGCCGAGTATGGCTGGACGGGATCTCTGGGAGCGGTGATCGTGCCGGCGCTGGTGACGGCCTTCGGCGTTTTCTGGATGACGCAGTACCTGCAGCAGTCGTTGCCGTACGAGCTCATCGAGGCGGCGCGGGTGGATGGCTGCAACATGATCCGCACGTTCTGGCACGTGGCAGTTCCTGCTGCGCGTCCGGCTGCGGCGATGTTGTTCCTGTTCACGTTTGTGACAGCATGGAACAACTTCTTCTGGCCGTTGATCATTCTCGACCAGTCGAACCCGACATTGCCCGTTGCCCTGTCGATGCTGCAGGCGAACTACTTCGTGGACTACTCGCTGGTCCTCACGGGAGTGCTGCTGGCCACGGTGCCGCTGCTCATCCTGTTCGTCTTCACCGGTCGCCAGCTCGTGACGGGCATCATGCAGGGCGCCTTGAAGGGTTAGGCAATGACACAGGTCCCAAGCGCCGGGCCGGTCTCCGGCCGGCGCGAGCAGCCCGCGAGTGCTCGCAGAATGTACTCCACGGGCAAGGACCGAGCTTACGTCCGGGCCGCCGCCCCCACTCTTGAAGCGGTGGCGGCCCGGGCGGGCGTCTCACGCGCGACGGTGTCGCGCGTCGTGAACGGCTCTCCCAAGGTGCATCCGGACAGTGCGGCGGCGGTGGAACAGGCCATTGCGGAGCTCGGCTACGTACCGAATCGCGCCGCGCGCTCACTCGCGAGCCAACAGTCGCACGCGATCGCGCTGGTGGTCCCCGAGGACATCACGCGGTTCCTTGGCGATGTTTACTTCGCTTCGATCGTGGCGGGCATCACCAGTCGACTCGAGCAGTCCGACTACGTGCTGAGCCTGATGGTGGCGAGCCAAGCGCCCGAGGGCAAGATGCTGCGCTACCTCGCGGGTGGTGCCGTCGACGGCGTGGTGGTGGTCTCGCATCACACGAGCGACCATTCGTTGCGCCAGATCGGCGAGCTGATGCCTGTGGTGTTCGGCGGCCGGTCGGCCATTCCGGGCGTGGACGCCTACGTGGTCGACGTCAACAACGTCGACGGTGCCGTGAAGGCCACCCAGCGACTCATCGACAGGGGCTGCACGCGCATTGCGACCATCTCGGGACCGCTGTCAATGCACAGCTCACTGGACCGAGTCGAAGGATGGCGGCGCGCTTTGCACGATGCCGGACTCCAGCCGGGTCCCGTCGTCGATGGCGACTACACGATGCTGGGCGGCGCGCGTGCGATGCGCGAGGTGCTGGCGACATATCCAGAGGTCGACGGCATCTTCGTCGCCTCGGACCTCATGACGAGCGGGGCGATGCCGGTCGCTCTCGACCGAGGCCTGCGTATCCCCGACGACGTGGCGCTCGTGGGCTACGACGACAGCCCGGCTGTCGAGGCGTGCGAGATTCCGCTGACCACTGTGCGGCAACCGTCCGAGGAGATGGGCCGTGAGATGGCCGACATCCTGCTCGGGGTGCTGGCCGGTCAGACCGACAGGCCGCGCACGACGATCATGCCGACGACCCTCGTGGTGAGGGAATCCGCCTAGACGGTCACGACGATCTTGCCCCGGACGTGGCCGCGCTCCAGTTCGCGATAGGCCTCGCCGGCCTCCGCGAGGGGATAGCGGCCAGCCAGCTCCACGCGCACGTGACCCTCGTCGATCAGCCGGCCCAGCTCGGCAAGATCCGCCGCGTCCGGCCTCACCCAGATGTAGTGGCCTCCGAACTCGGTGGCGGCACGGGGATCGGCGATGGACGCCACCACCCCATCGGGCGCCAGCAGCGACAATGTGTCGTCCAGCGACTCTCCGCCGGCGAAGTCCACGATGGCGTCGTAGCCGTGCGGACGCGCCTCGATCGCTCGCTCGAGCAGCCCGTCGCCATATTGCAGGTGACTGGCACCTAGGTTGCACACGTAGTCGTGGTTGCCGTGCGAGGCCGTTCCCACGACGTCGGCTCCGAGGTGATGGGCGATCTGCACGCCGAATGTCCCAACCCCGCCGCTGGCTCCGTGGATCAGCACGGTTGTCCCGCGCGTGACGCCGGCGCGCCGCAGGGTCTGGAGGGCGGTCAATCCCGCAAGCGGGACAGCAGCGGCCTGTGCGTGCGAGATCGACTTCGGCTTGTGCGCCGCCGTCCGCACTGGAACTGCGACCCTTTCCGCGAGCGTGCCTCCCGAGACCACGTCGGCACGCGCGTACGCGAACACCTCGTCGCCCACGGCGAACTCAGGAGTGTCGAGCCCTGGCTGCACTACGACCCCAGACACATCCCAACCGGGGATGGCAGGAAGGTGGGTGTCGATGAGGCCTTCGAGGTAACCCTCTCGGATCTTGTAATCCACGGGGTTGAGCCCCACAGCGTGGACCTCCACCACCATGGCGTCCGGCCCGATGTGCGGCTCGGGCGCCTCGCTCATCTCAAGGACATCGGCTGAGCCGAATTGGTCGTAGGTGATGGCTCTCATGGCGAGGACAACGTCCCTGTGCGGTGCCCCCATTCCTTGCAACGTGGGCAGCCGGAATGCGCGCTCCTGTCGCGCAGTTGATGACTGTGGAACCACTGCCCCACGACTGAGGAGACGCACGATGACGTATGTCGCCGACCATGGCCGCTACGACGGCACCATGAAGTACCGCCGGACTGGCCGGTCCGGCCTCGACCTGCCGGTGCTGTCGCTCGGGCTGTGGCACAACTTCGGCGATGATCGGCCTCTGGAGACGCAGCGCGACATCATCACGAGCGCATTCGACATGGGCGTCACCCACATGGACCTGGCCAACAACTACGGACCGCCGTATGGATCTGCGGAGCGCAACTTCGGCCAGGTCATGGCCAGCGATCTGGCGCCCTATCGCGACGAGCTCGTGATCTCCACCAAGGCCGGTTGGGACATGTGGCCCGGCCCCTACGGACAAGGCGGGGGAGGGCGCAAGTACATGCTGGCGAGCCTCGACCAGTCGCTCGCGCGCATGGGGCTGGACTACGTGGATATCTTCTACTCGCACCGGTACGACCCGACCACCCCACTCGAGGAGACCGCGGCTGCGCTCGACGCCGCCGTGCGCTCGGGCCGCGCGCTGTACGTCGGCATCTCCTCTTACGACGCGGAGCACACCCGCGAGATGGCCGCCCTGCTGCGGGACCTCGGCACGCCCCTGCTGATCCATCAGCCCAGCTACAACATGCTCAACCGGTGGGTCGAGAACGAAGGGCTGCTCGACGCGACCGACGAGGCCGGTGCCGGAGTGATTGCCTTCACGGCGCTCGCGCAGGGCATGCTCACGGACAAGTACCTGGACGGCATCCCGGAGGGCTCGCGCGCGTCCGAGGGGTCCTCTCTTGACAGCTCATGGCTGACGGACGACGTGGTGCGCCGCTTGCGGGCACTCAACGAGATCGCGAGATCTCGTGGGCAGTCGCTGGCGCAGATGGCGCTCGCATGGACGCTGCGCGACCCACGAGTGACCTCGATCGTCATGGGTGCGAGCTCGGTGCGCCAGCTCGAGGACAACGTGGGCGCACTGGAACGGCTCGACTTCACCGAGACGGAGCTGGCGGCGATCGACGAGCATGCGACGGATGCCGGAGTCGACATTTGGGCCGATGCCCGCAAAGGCACGCTCTAGGAATCAGGCGACGCGGGGACGTCGCCGCGGAGCCCGGGCGCCAGCAGGCGCCACGCGCGTTCCGACACTGCATGTCGGTCCTCGCGCTCTGCGTGGCTGACCACCATCGCGACCATGCCGACGGCGAGCATGAGGTCGTCCACCGATGCGCGGAGGTCAGCACGATCCGGGGACCGGGCCTCCTCAGACCATTTGCTCGCGAGCACCGCGCGAAGCCGCGTGTCGAAGTCCGCGACGCGCGCATCGGCCCTCGCGACCGCGATGGTCTCGATGAATGCGGAGGCCGCCTCCGCTTGATGCGTGACGAGGTCGAGGACGTCGCGCATCGTCGAGTCCGGCCGTTCACCCAGCCGCTCGATCTCCTCGACGTTCTCCTCGAATACCGCCACGGTCAGGGAAATGCGGTCCGGGAAATGGCGGTAGAGGCTGCCTTGGCCCACGCCGGCGAGTTTGGCGACGGCGGACAAAGGCGCGTCGACCCCGCGCTCGTCGAACACCGTTCGGGCAGCGGCGATGAGTGCGGCGCGGTTCTCCGGCCCGGCGCTCGGTCCCCGGTTCGCCCGGCGGTCGTCAGTCATAGGCTTAGAATAGGCACCGGACAACGTTGTCCGGACGCGAGTGCATGGGAGGCACACCGATGGCAGAGCAGACGTGGGATGAAGAAGTCGATCTCCTAGTGGCGGGATCCGGGGCTGCTGCGATGAGCGCTGCGATCGCCGGAGCGGACGCGGGATTGACGGTACTGATCGTCGAGAGCACCGAGAAGTGGGGCGGCACCACTGCGATCAGCGGCGGCGGGCTGTGGATGCCCAATCACCCTGACATGGGCAAGCTCGGCAAGGAAGACTCCCGCGAGAAGGTGCTCACCTACATGGACACCGTCATCGGTGACGTGGGGCCGGCAAGCTCGAAGGCACGCCGCGAAGCGTATGTGGACACCGTGCCGGTCGTCTACAACGAGTGGAAGCGCCTGGGCGTCAAGTGGGCGTTGAGCGCCGACTATCCCGATTACTACCCCGACAAGCCCGGCGGCATGGATGGCGGGCGCGCGATCGAGACAGAGCCCTTCGACTCCAAGCGTCTGGGCGACTGGTACGCCAAGTCGCGCGCGATGGTTCCGATCCCGGTCAAGACGGACGACGTGTGGCTGCTGTCCCGTGCCTGGTCCTCCGCCAGTGGCTTCTGGCGCGGCGCGCAGTTCGTGGGCCGCACTCTCAAGGGCTTGATCACGGGCAAACGGCTGTACGGCCTCGGCGGAGCGTACGTCGGTCACCTCATGGTGGCCGTGCAGAAGGCGGGCGTCGAGGTGCGGCTCAACACGCCGATCACCCGAGTCATCAAGGACGATGCGGGCGTCGCCGTGGGCGCTGAGGTCGCCTCGCCGGGTGGCACGGTGCGCATCAAGGCACGCGCCGGCATCATGCTCGGCACCGGCGGCTTCGCGGCCAACAAGGAATGGCGCCTCAAGCACCATGGCATCGAGGGCTTCACCTCGGCTCCCGAGGGCGACATGGGCACCGGCATTCAGGTGGGAATCGACGCCGGCGGCGACGTGGCGCTCATGGACGACGCCTGGTGGGGCGCCTCTCTCGTGACCACCGACGGCAACGTGGGCTTCAGCGTGAACGAGCGCTCCAACCCTTACTCGATCATCGTCGACCAGACGGGTGAGCGCTTCGTCAACGAGTCCGCGAGCTACATCGATGTCGGCCACGCGATACTGGAACGCCACAAGACGGTGCCCGCGATCCACAGTTGGATGGTCACGGACCGTCGCCACCAGAAGCGGTATCTCAACAACACGGCGTTGCAGGGGCTCAAGAAGCTTCGCGAAGCCGGCAGCGTGGTGGAGGCGGACACTCTCGAGGAACTCGCTGAGAAGCTGGGTCTCGACAAGGCGACGTTCAAGGCGACCATCCAGCGCTTTAACAAGTTCGCTCGCAACGGGGTGGACGAGGACTTCGAGCGCGGTCGCACCAAGTACGACAACTACTACGGCGATCCGTCACTCAAGAACCCCAACCTCGGACCCATCGAGAAGGGTCCGTTCCGCGCATTCATGGTGGTGCCGGGAGACCTCGGCACCAAGGGCGGGCTCCTCACCGACGAGCACGCGCGCGTGCTCGACACCGATGGCGCCCCCATCGAGGGCCTCTATGCGGCAGGCAACGCCAGCGCAGCGGTCATGGGGCGCACGTATCCGGGCGCGGGTTCGACCATCGGCCCAGCTACCGTCTTCGGGTACCTGGGCGCACGGCACGCCGCTACGAGGGTGTCGACGAAGGCCTGACGGACAAGGAGGGCAACATGTTCGGCAAGAAGCAGGACAAGAAGCAGGACAAGGACCCGGCTCCGGCGACGGAGCCGGGCGTCACCTCTGCTCCCGGCTCGACGGGGCTCAGCGGCGACACCAAGATCAAGGACTGGCTGGACCACCCCCGGGGCGGGCCCGTGCTGCGGGCGATGCTCGCGGAGGCGGGCTCTGACGAGTCGCAGCTGAAGCCCGTGCGCGGCTTCGCCATGAAGCGTCTGATCCCCATGAGCAAGGGGCAGTTCACCGAGGAGACGATCGCACAGCTGGTGGTGAAGGCGGAGGGCTACGACCCGTCCGCCGAGCCTGCAGTGACCGAGCCGGCCCGCGCATCGGCCCCCGAGGGCGGCGACGGAGTCGAGGAGATCGACCTGCCCGAGTTCGTGGAAGTCGTCACGCCGGGCCGCTTTGCGGGTAAAACGGTGATTGTCACGGGCGCGGGGTCCGGCATTGGCCGCGCGACCGCCTCCCGCATTGCGCGCGAGGGTGGTCGTGTGATCGCGGCGGACGTCAAGGAGCCGGGCCTCGACGAGCTCATCGCCGAGAACCCGGACGCCGAGATCGTCAAAGTCTTCGCGGACATCACCCAGCAGGCGGGCGTCGACGCCATCGTGGACACGGCCGGAGACCGGATCGACGGACTCGCGAACGTGGCGGGGATCATGGACAACATGACCCCGCTGCACGAGGTCAGCGACGAGGTGTGGGATCGCGTGATGGCGGTCAACGCGACCGGTCTGTTCAAGCTCTCGCGCGCCGTGATCCCGGCGATGCTGGAGGCCCACGCGGGAGCGATCGTCAACGTCACATCGGAGGCGGGGCTGCGAGGCTCCGCGGCGGGGCTCGCGTACACCGCGTCCAAGCACGCCGTCGTCGGTATCACCAAGTCGAGCGCGTTCATGTACGGACCCCAAGGCATCCGCGTCAATGCCGTCGCGCCCGGGCCGGTCATCACCGGAATCGAGGCGGGCTTCGACTCGGCCCTTGGGAGGGCGCGCATTCACACGGCCATGGCCGCCATGCCCACGCCCGTGGGGCCGGAGTCGCTCGCGGCCTCGATCGCCTTCCTGCTCTCCGACGACGCCCACAACATCAACGGCGCGATCCTGCCCTCGGACGGCGGGTGGTCGGCGGTGTAGGGGCCGTCGATGCGCAGCAAGGGGCCGGGACCGCCGTGGAGGCGGACCCGGCCCTTGGTGCGTCGCCGCGCTTACGCCGTGGCGACCTGAATCCGTCGGGGCTTGGCGGACTCGGCCTTGGGCACCGTGATGGTGAGCAGGCCGTCCCGGTACGCCGCCTGGATCCCGTCGGGGTCCACGCGGTCGGGCAGCCTCACCGCGCGGTGGAAGCGGCCGAACCGGCGCTCGATGCGCTTGAAGCCGTCGGCGTTGGTGTCCGAGTAGAAGTCGCGCTGGCCCGCAACGGTCAGCACGTTCTCCTCGATCGAGACGTCGACCTGGTCGGGCGTCACGCCCGGCAGCTCGACGTGAAGGGTGAAGCCGTCCTCGGTCTCCTCTACGTCGAGGGCGGGGCTGAAGGCGCCCGCGAGCGACGCGTCGGAGTCGCCGAAGAACTGGCGGACCATCCGGTTGAAGTCGTCCTGCCACAGCGACTGAGCCGTCGCCGGGACCGTCTGACGAGTGACCTCTCGTGCCATGGTGAACCTCCTGAAAGTGTCGTGTCACCGCCCCTGTGGCGGCGTCGGCGTCAAAGTTGAGCCGATGACACTCATGTTAAGACTTGAGTCGAGGGCGCGCAACTCTGGGAAAGGCATGTTCGCTGAGGGAGATCGCGGCCGCCCCGCCGTCCCGAAAGTTAGAACCAGAAGCGTCGAGACACGCCAGGCGCAGAGAGGGTAATGCGGGGTAGCGCCGCGTGTCGGCCCCCGATTGGTTCACACTGTCGGCAAGGGCGTATGGGCGGGGTGGCGCGTGGCGGGCACCCCGAGATGCGGGCGCGCTACAGGCCCGTGGCTCCGGCCAGATCGCCCGGCCGCGGCTTGGACACGTGTCCGATGATGGTCACCACGATGGTGATGAGCGCGCTCGCGAGCATGCCGGCGGCGATGTGGATGTTCAATAGCAGCGCCCCCGCGCAGGCGCCGGCGCCGATGAGCAGGATCGCGCCCATGCGCCGCTTCCAGAAGTTCAGGCCCTCTCCGCCCGCGAACGAGTCTGCGGCCAGGCCCGTGATGGTCGACGTGACGACCACGGTGGTGATGTCCTTGACGGCGATGTGGCGCGCGACAGCAGCCTGAAGACCCATGGCTGCCCCGAGCGCGGCAGTGATCGAGAACGCGAGAGGGTGCGGCGGCTCGGATTCGATGGTCGCGACGATGGCGGAGGCGATCAGCGCGATGGCAACGAAGGAGAACAGCAGGGTGGTCTTGTTCGACCACCCGGCGTCAAAGGTGCGCAGCGTGCGCCCGCCTATCGCAGCGCCCAGCAGGAAGCCCACGAGCGCAAGCACCGGACCGAGCACGGGCAGGTCGTCGACGCCAGTGAGGGCCATGCCGAGGATCACGACGTTACCCGTCATGTTGCCGGTGAAGACACGGTCGAGCCCCAAGTAGCCCACTGCGTCGATGACTCCGGTGGAGAACGTCAGGGCGAGCATGAGCCCGAGGTGGGTGCGGGCGACGTCTCGTCGCAGGGCGTCGCGCATGGAGGCCTCCTTGTGTCGAATAGCCCCGCACCGAGTTCGCGGTGGAGCCATCCTTGGCCAGGGCGCCGGTAGTCTCGAACAAGAGTAGGGCACCGACCAGGCAGGAGACGTGAGAATGGGCGAATACGCCGGCGTGCTGCGCAGGGGCGAGGGCGTGCCCGAGGGCGCGACCTATCTGCCTGTCTCCACCGACACCGCGCTGTGGGGGCGGCTTCCCGCCAGGGGCGATGCTCCGGCGCTCACGGTCGACCCCGGTGCGACGGTGGTGGTGGACACCCTCTCCCACGAGGGCCTGCTCCCTGATCAAGGATCGGATCCCGTTCGGTTTTTCGCGGGTCACGGGGTGAGCGCCGATGCGGTGCTCGCCGAGGCGTCCGAGTTCGCCGAGTCGGGGGCTCGCTCGGCGGACGACGGCCCGCACGTGGTCACGGGGCCCATCGAGGTGCGCGGAGCGCGGCCGGGCGACCTGCTCGTGGTCGACCTGCTCGAGTTCACTCCGCGCGTGCCGTACGGCGTGATCTCGAATCGCCACGGGCGCGGTGCCCTGGCTGGCGAGATGCCAGTGGGACCGGACGGCGTCAGCGTGTTCTCAGAGCTCGGGCGCGACACCGCGGGGCAGTGGCGGGGATGGCTCCTAGGCCGCGAGGGCGGGCCCCCGGTGGCCGGCTTCCCGCTCGCACCCTTCATGGGGATCATCGGGGTCGCGACCGACACGGATGAGCGCGCGCACTCGGTGCCCCCGGGCGCGCACGGCGGCAATCTCGACATCAAGGAGCTCGTGGCCGGCACGCGGCTGTACCTGCCCGTGCAGGTCCCCGGTGCTCTGGCATATCTGGGCGACCCGCACTTCGCTCAAGGCGATGGCGAAGTGGCGCTCACGGCGCTTGAGGCGTCGCTGCGCGCGACCGTCCGGTTCGACGTGGTGCCGGAGCGCGAGGCGGCGCGGGCCTTCGGTGCGTTGGCGGGGCCTCTCGGTGAGTCCGCTGACTACTTGATTCCCACCGGCCTCGACGCGGATCTCGACGAGGCAATGCGGGCGTGCGTGCGGCAGGCGGTCGCCATCCTCAGCGCGCGCTACGGAATGGAGGCGCACCTGGCCTACGCGTACCTGAGCGCTGCCACTGACTTCCGCATCTCGCAGGTGGTAGACCTCGTCCAGGGGGTACACGCCATGATCAGAGTGAGCGACTTCGCGGCGGTGCGAGATGACTGAGCGCAGCGAGCACCCGGCACAGGACGCCGCCCGCGACCTGCAGGCGATCCTGCAGCTTCCCAAAGGCGTCGAGCCGCCGCCGCAGCTGCTGGACGCCTTCTGGGGCTACGAGGCAGCGCTGATGGCGGACGACGTCGAGCGGCTGGGCGCCTACTTCGCCGACGGGCCGGACGTGATGCGCGGCGACTCCGGCGGCCTGCTGGTGGGGCGCGCCAACATCGACCGATTCCGCACGGGCCGCGGGGGAGCGCCCGCGCGCACCGTGACGGAGATCCAGGTGCGCCCCATCACCGAGACCCACGCCTACGTGACTTCCGTCAACGTCGCTGACGCGGGAGGGCGTGGTCTGGTCACCCAGCTGTGGGAGCGCAGTGGTGACGAGCGTGAGACGCCCGGCGGCTGGGTCATCACCGCAGCACACGTGAGCGCGCCTGCGCCAGCCCTGGACACTCGTATTTGGCGCGTGCTCGGGTCACCGCTCGTGCCCGCGACCGCGGACGGGCCCCTGTCCGGAGCGACGGTCGCCGTCAAGGACGTCTTTGCGGTTCCTGGCTACCGGGTCGGTGCCGGAGTTCCCGCCTACCTTGCCGAGTCGCCAGTCGAGCACGAGCCGGCGGATGCGGTTGCGGCGTTGCTCAGCGCCGGCGCCTCGGTGCGGGGCATCGCGCAGACCGATCAGTTCGCGTACTCGATCGCGGGCAAGAACGGCGCGTACGGGACGCCGCCCAACCCGGCCGCGCCGGGCACGATCCCCGGAGGCTCCTCGTCTGGCCCCGCCACGGCGGTGGCGAGCGGCCACGCGAGCCTGGGCCTTGGCACGGACACTGCGGGTTCGATCCGGGTGCCCGCCTCCTACCAGGGGCTGTGGGGCCTTCGCCCCACGCATGACGCCGTCTCGTTGGCCGGAGCACTGCCGCTCGCCCCGTCCTACGACACCCCGGGATGGCTCGCCCGCGACGGCGCGACGCTGCGCGCCGCGGCTGCCGCGTCCCTTGCGCCGGGGACGCAACGGATGCTCGCCAGCGACCGCGCGGTGGTCGCCGCGGCGCTGTTTGAGGCCGCCGATGCCGATGTGCGCGGAGGGCTTGCAGACGTCATCGATGGTCTTGCGGCCCACGGCGTGTTCGCCTCGCTCGAGCCGGTGAGCATGCCCGGGCCGGCCGAGCTGTTCCGCATCTTCCGCTACACGCAGTCTGCGGAGGCCGCTCGGTCGTGGCAGGGGTGGGTCGAGGCGCACCCGGACGCGCTCGCGCCCGACGTCGCTGAAAGGTTCGCCTGGGCCGCATCGGTGACCGAGGCTGAAGAGGAGGAGGCGCTGGAGGCCAAGCAGGCGGCGCGGGAGAAGATCGACGCCGCTCTCGGCGACGCCATCCTGCTGCTGCCGTCGACCAGCTCGGCCGCCCCGCCCCTCGACGCGTCGCCCGAGCGACTGCAGAAGGTGCGCGAGGCGACGCTCGGGATCACCGCGGTGGCGGGCATCACTGGACGGCCCGCGCTGTCCGTGCCGCTGCTCGAGCTCGACGGCGGCCCGGTGGGACTCAGCCTCGTGGGACCGCACGGCAGCGACCTGGCGCTCATCGACGTCGCGCTGGGATGGGTCGACGCACTGCGGTAGAGGTATCGCGGGCTGAATCGAGCGCAAGGTGAGGTGACTGCGCAGCCCCATGCGCGCATCGGCCGCATTCACGTAACCCACCGGTAACCTCGAACTTGGCATGATGGCAGGGTGATCATCCCTAAGTCGATCAATCCGCCGCAGCGGCTCCTCATGGGCCCCGGCCCCATCAACGCGGATCCGCGCGTGCTGCGCGCCATGTCGGCTCAGTTGGTGGGGCAGTACGACCCCTGGATGACGGACACCATGAACGAGGTCATGGACCTCTACCGGCAGGTGTTCATCACGGACAACCCGCACACGATGGTGGTGGATGGCACGTCGCGCGCCGGCATCGAGGCGGCGCTCGTGTCGCTGCTCGAGCCCGGGGACCGCGTACTCGTGCCAATCTTCGGGAGGTTCGGTCACCTGCTCGCGGAGATCTGCCGCCGGGCGGGCGCCGAGGTCCACACCATCGAGACGGAGTGGGGCCGTGTGTTCACGGAGGAGTCTCTTGAGGCGGCCCTGTCCGACGTGAACCCCAAGGTGCTGGCCATCGTCCATGGCGACACCTCGACCACGGTCGCACAGCCGCTCGAAGGGCTGGGCGAACTGTGCGAGAAGCACGGCGCGCTGCTCTACACGGACTGCACGGCGACCCTGGGCGGCAACGAGTTCCGGGTCGACGAGTGGGGCATCGACGTCGCGACCGCCGGTCTACAGAAGTGCCTGGGAGGTCCGTCGGGCTCCGCGCCCGTGACGTTCTCCGAGCGCGCCGCCGCAGTGGTCGAGGGGCGCAAGTCCATCGAGGAGGGCATCCGCGACGAGGGCGACCCCGTCTCGGCTCACCCCATCCGCTCCAACTACTTGGACATGGCGCAGATCTTCGACTACTGGTCCGAGCGCCGGCTCAACCACCACACCGAGGCGACGACCATGCTGTTCGGCGCGCGCGAGTGCGCTCGGGTCCTGCTGCAGGAGGGGCTCCCCGAGTCCTGGGCCCGGCATCAGCTCCACGGTCGCGCGATGCTCGACGGCACCACCGCTCTCGGGCTCAAACCGTTCGGAGAGCTCGCCTACAAGATGTCCAACGTCGTCGGCGTCAAGATCCCCGACGGGGTGAACGGCGATGAGGTGCGCCGCGCAATGCTCGAGGACTTCGGCATCGAGATCGGCACCTCGTTCGGTCCCCTGCACGGGAAGATCTGGCGCCTGGGCACCATGGGCTACAACGCCCGGGCGGACGCCGTGCTGCAGACGCTCGCCTCACTCGAGGCCGTGCTCCGCCGGGCCGGGCATCGTGCCCCCGCGGGTGCTGGTGTGGACGCCGCGTACGAGGTCTACGGGGCGTCCGCGTGAGCGCTGAACCCGCGTCAACGCATGATGCGGCGGAGGTGCTCGCGCGTTGCGACGTCCTTGCTGGGATCTCCGCCGCAGTCGACGGCATCGAGCGCAGCTACCTGACCCCCGAGCACGCGCGCACCAATTGGACCGTGGGCGAGTGGATGGCCGATGCGGGCCTCGCGGCTTGGCAGGACGCTGCCGGCAATCAGCGGGGGAGCTTGGCAGGTCCGACGGCCGATGCGCCAGTGCTTTTGCTGGGGTCTCACCTGGACACGGTGCCGGGTGCGGGCAAGTACGACGGCGTGCTGGGGACGATCATGGCCATCGCGGTGGTGGGGCGGCTGCGTGCGCGCCGCATCGAGCTGCCCTTTGGCGTCGAGGTGCTGGGCTTCGCGGACGAGGAGGGCACGCGCTTTGGGCGCACTCTGCTGGGCTCGTGCGCCGTCGCCGGAACATGGGATGACTCATGGTGGGGCCTGCAGGACGCTCACGGCGTGACGATGTGGGATGCGTTCCGGGCCTTCGGGCTCGACCCTTCGCGTGTGGGCGAGGCTGCGCTCGAGCCCTCCCGGGTGATCGGCTACCTCGAGGCGCACATCGAACAAGGCCCGCTGCTGCAGGACGCGGACCGCGCTCTGGGCGTGGTGCGCGGCATCATGGGCGCGCGCCGGTTCGAGCTCGAGATGATCGGTGAGGCCGGGCACGCGGGCGGCATGCCGTACGGACGTCGCCGTGACGCGCTGCTGGGCGCCTCCGAGGTGGTGTCCGCAGTCGAGGTGCTCGCGCGCGATGCCGGTGCGGTGGGCACCGTGGGCAAGCTGCGGGCCTTCCCCGGCGCCATGAACGTCATCCCCGGCCGGGTGGAGTTCTCTCTGGATCTTCGCGCCGAGTCGGATGCTGTCCGTGACGACGTGTGGCGCGAGATCGAGGAGACGGCGCGCAAGGCCGCCGCGGCTCGGAACCTTGCCTTCGAGGTGTCAGAGATGCACGCGGCGCGGGCCACCCAAGTGGGGAAGTCGCTGGCGCTCGCGGTCGAGGCGGGGATCCGCGCCACCGGTGACGCCGAACCGATGTACCTGCTGTCCAAGGCGGGACACGACGCGATGGCGATCGCGGACTTGTGCGATTACGCCATGTTGTTCATCCGCTGCAAGGACGGCATCTCGCATCACCGCGACGAGGCGGTGCGCGCGGACGATGTCGAGGTCGCGCTGGACGCGTTCGAGTGGGCCGTGCTGGAACTGGCGGGGTACAACTCGTAAGTCATAACTCTGGATGCGGTGTTTATGACCTTGGGCCGAACTCATGGTGTTGAGCGGTACTCGGCCACACTGACGCTCTCTTGAGAGCGCTGGTCCGCCCCCGGGCCCCACTCGCCAATGCCGAGTCCGGCCTTCGGTGATGTGCGCCAGGGGTGCCGTATTCTGAGGCAGATCACGGACAAGGCAACCTTTGCTCCGAGTCCACATCCACAAAGGGAGCCCCCGCGGTGAGTGCAACGCACGTCGGAATCGTCCTGAACCCGTCGAAGACCAGCCGGTCCGAGCTTGAAGAAGAGCTGGCACCGGCGATCGCTGAGCACCCGGAGATGCAGGTGTCCTGGTTCGAGACGACCGTGGAGGACCCGGGCCGGGGCATGGCCAAGGATGCGCTCGAGGCCGGCGTCGACCTGGTGATCGCCGCTGGCGGCGACGGCACCGTCCGCGCCGTCGCGGAGTACCTCGCGGAAGTCGAGTCATCTGCGGACCTCGGGATCATCCCCATGGGCACCGGCAACCTCCTCGCACGCAACCTCGAGATCCCGCTGAACGACGCGGCGAAGGCCATGGAGACAGCCCTGAACTGCGAGGCCCGCTCCATCGACCTGGGCTGGGCGGACATCACGAGGTCGGACGGCAGCGAGAAGCTCGCGTTCACGGTGATGGCGGGCGTCGGGATCGACGCCCACATGATCATCGAAACGGCCGAGGGGCTCAAGGACAAGGTGGGCTGGCTGGCCTACATCGAGTCGCTGGGCCGCGCGCTGTCCGCGAGCGAGGTCATCAACATGGACCTCAAAGTCGATGGCGGGAAGGCCTCACGGGAGCGAGCACACACGCTGATCGTCGGCAACTGCGGGATGCTGCAGGGCGGGGTGACGCTCCTGCCCGACGCGGACCCCGCGGACGGCACGCTCGACATGCTCGTGCTCCGAGCCGACGGTGTGAGCGGCTGGTTGCAGACGCTGCGCACCATGCTGTGGGACAACGGGATCAAGCGCCTGTTCGGCCGCAAGCGCAAGGCGGAGAGCAGCGGCGCCGTCACCAATCGACAGTTCACGTCGGCGACGCTCAGACTCGGCAAGCCGCGAGTCCTGGAGTTGGACGGCGACGAGGTCGGGGAGTGCAAGCGTGTGAACTTCAGCGTCCAGCCGGCCGCCGTCAGCGTGCGTTCGCCTCAGGCCTGATCAGTGGTCAGGCGTCGACGTCCGCCCCGCCGCCCAGATCCGAGCAGTCCACCGCGACCGTGAGGTGGCGCACCAGATAGTCCTTGGCGCCCATGTCGCCCACCACGGTGTCACCAATGTCTCCCCAGTGGTCGCGGCCCATCAGCACCGGGTGGCCGGGCTCGCCGTCGTAGTGGGCGCGGGCCAGAGTGCCGCGCGGGTCGTCGAGGGCCGCGTCGAGCACGCGACGGCCCGCAGCGGCGGTCTGTTCGGGCAAGTCGACCAGGGTGAGCAGCACGGCGTCGGTGCTCGACGTCGCGGCGGCGGCTAGCCCCACACGCAGGGACGCCGACTGGCCGTCCTCCCAGTCCGTGGCGACCACGGGCAACGCACCCTGGGGCACCAAGGTGAGTGCCGCATCGGCCTGCGCCCCGAGGACGACGATGACCTCGCGGCAACCTGCCTCGCGCAGGGCCGTGCACGCGATCTCGAGCCACGGCGTGCCGTCCTCGGTTCTGCGCAGGGCCTTCGGACCGCCCGCGCGGCTTCCCGCTCCCGCGGCGAGTACCACTCCCGTGACATCCATGACCTCACCCTACGATGGGTGGATGAAGTTCGAACGAGACCGCCTGCTGGAAGCCCTGCGCGTCGAGCGCTGGGCCGACGAACTCGCGGGGCGTGACTTCGAGACGGCCGATGAGCTGGTGGCGGCGGGGCTGGACGCCGCCACCCCGCTTTCCGAGGCCGAGGTGGACGAGGCGCTGGCAGCCCACCCGCGCATCGGCGATAAGGCCGAAGGGGAAGGGGCGGAAGCCGCTTTCTCGCGTGCGGAGCAGGCATCCAGCGAGGACCCGGACGAGCAGCTCGAGGCTGCGCTGCGACTGGGCAACGAGAAGTACGAGGCGCAGTTCGGGCGCGTGTTCCTCATCCGCGCGGCGGGTCGCGACCGCCGCACCATTCTCGAAGAGCTGGACCGGCGCCTCATGAACGACCCGGGCGTCGAGACCGACGAGGTCGCCGAGCAGTTGCGGCAGATCGCCGCGCTGCGCCTCAAGAAGATATGGGAGGACGCATGAGCCAGGTCACCACGCATGTGCTGGACGCCGTTCGCGGCACTCCCGCATCCGGCGTCTCCGTGACCCTGTCCGAGCGCGGGGGAGAGGGGTGGGAGCCAGTAGCGTCCGCCGTGACCGATGACGACGGACGCGTGAGCGACTTCGGCCCCGAGCACCTCGAGAACGGCGTCTACCAAGTGCGGTTCGACACCGGCATGTACTTCTCGCAACTGGACGTCGAGACGTTCTATCCCGAGGTGGTCATCACGTTCGAGGTCGACGGCGCCGAGCACTATCACGTCCCCCTGCTGCTGAGCCCGTTCGCCTACTCGACGTACCGGGGCTCCTGACCCCGTCCGGCACTCACTGTCGCCTGCTGCGCTTCGCGGCGCGCTATCCGGCACTCACTGTCGCATCGACCGCGCTGACACTTGACAATCGATAGAAATCTATCGATTATCAATACATGAACCCGCTAGTGATTGGCGCGCTGCGCCTGCTCCTCGTCCTTCTGTTCCTCGGTGCGCTCGGCTTCCAAGCGCTGGTGCCTACGACCGCGGCTGACATGGGGGCGACCTACCCCGACGCGGCGCATCTCGAGGCGCCGTACTCGGCCGCGGGAATCGCAGCCATCGCATGCTTCCAAGTGGCACTCGCCGTGGTGTGGCGACTGCTGAGCCTGGGGGCGACGGGCCAAGTGTTCACTGCCAGGGCGCTGCGATGGGTCGACGCCATCGCTTGGTGCGGGGCAGTGGCGGCCGTCATGTGCCTCGCAGTCTCGTCGCACATGATGTTTGTCGAGAGCATCGGCGGACCACCCGCCGCCTTCTTGTGGATCGGATCGCTCGTGGGAGGTACGGCCTTCGTTCTCCTGATGCTGGTGATGCGTGGCCTCCTGTCGACCGCGATCGCGGATCGCACCGAGCTCACGGAGGTGATCTGATGGCGATCGTGGTCGACATCGACGTGATGCTCGCGAGGCGCAAGATGTCCGTGGGGGACTTCGCCGAGGCTGTGGGGATCACCCCAGCCAACGTCGCCGTGCTGAAGAACGGCCGCGCCAAGGCGATCCGGTTCACCACGCTGGAGCGGATCTGCGAGGTGCTCGACTGCCAGCCCGGGGACGTCCTGCGCTGGGAGGAAGCCGGCTCTCGGGACTGAGCCCGCGCACCGATAAGGGAATCTTGAACCGTCCATCGGGGTTGGCCCCCACATGATTCCCTCCACGACACTGAACGACGGCACGACCATCCCGCAACTCGGATTCGGCACGTACCTTGTGCCGCCTGAGGAGACCGCCGCCACCGTCGGCACGGCGCTCGAGGTGGGCTACCGGCACATCGACACCGCTCAGGGGTACAGCAACGAGGCCGAGGTGGGCGAGGCGATCGCGAACTCTGGACTCGCGCGCGACGAGGTCTACATCACCAGCAAGCTCAACAACCCCAACCATGAGCGCGACGACGTGCTGCGGACCTTCGACGAGACGCTCGAAAAGCTGCGGGTCGACAAGCTCGACCTGTTCCTCATCCACTGGCCGCTGCCCACCCGCTATGACGGCGACTTCGTGTCGACCTGGAAGGCGATGGTGGAGTTGGTCGAGGGTGGCCGCCTGGCCTCGGCCGGGGTATCGAACTTCCAGCCCGATCACCTCGACCGGATCGTTGGCGAGACCGGCTTCGCCCCCGTGGTCAACCAGATCGAGGCACACCCATACTTCCGCAACGATGAGGCTCGGCGCGCATCGCACGAGCACGCGATAGCCGTCGAGGCGTGGGGCCCGCTGGGCCAGGGCGCAGTGCTTGACGACGACGTGATCGGCAGAATCGCCTCAGGGCTCGAGCGCGCACCCTCGCAGGTCATCCTCCGCTGGCACATCCAGCGTGGCGACATCATCTTCCCCAAGTCGATGCACCGTGAACGCATGGAGGAGAACCTCCAGATCTTCGACTTCGAGCTGACGCCGGAGCAGATGGAGCAGATCGACGCGCTCGACCGCGGTCCCGAGGGCCGCGTAGGCCCCGATCCGGACACGTTCGACAGGGTGTGAGTTGGCATCGCGTGAGCGTGCGAAGGGCCGATGCGCTCGCCCGGTGACGCAGCAACGGGACGCAGCCGCGGGCGGGGTCCCGTTGCTATGTCACGTGACCTGCGTCACCGCGCCTTCTCGCGGGGGCAGGAGCAGGCGTAAGTTGATGCAGTGATAGACGACGACACCATGCGCATCGTGTTGGCTGGCATGTCGCTCACCGTCTTCGTCCTGTTCTACTTCGGTGTCTATGGGCCCACACGTTCGAGTTTCTCCGGCTGGTGGACGCTGTCCTTGCTGTTGGTGGGTGTCTGGACCTCGTTGCTCACGTTCGACGACGGCAACATGCAGGTAGTGACGAACCCCGTGTCGAACATGGTGGCGGCGCTGGGCGTGACCTGTATCTGGTTCGCGATGCGCTCGCTCCGTAGCAAGCCATTGCCGCGGTGGCTGCTCGCCGTCGCCCCCGTCGCGGTCATGGTGCCCAGGGCTCTGGAAGACCCCACCGGGAATTTGACGCCGGACAACGGCGCGCTGTTCCTCTACATGGCCGTGATGCTGGTGGCCGCGACGGTCGAGGCGTGGCGCGCGTGGGTGGCACGGCGCGCGTTGGCGAGCCCTGCGTTGGACGGCAAGGCAGCGGTGGGCATCCTAGTAATTGCCCTGGCAGGGAGCGTGGTCAGCGCATTCTACGTGATGCGCACCGCGATGCACCTCGCGGTAGGGCCGGACAGCGAATCCTTCAGGACCACGGCGGGGTCCGGGCCCGAGAGCGCCATCGTGCTTGTCTGTCTTGTTGCCATCACGTTCAGTGTCTCGGCAGTGGGCTGGGATCAGCGTACGCAAGAGTTGCGTCGCCGGGCCATGCACGACGATCTCACTGGCCTGCTGGGACGGACCGAGTTCCGCCTGCAGGCCGAGAGTGCCTTCGCGCGCGCCCGAATCAGTGGCACCGAGGCGCTGCTGGTGGTCGCCGATCTCGATCACTTCAAGGCGATCAACGATGTCCACGGTCACGCTGCCGGCGACAGGGCGCTCCTGGAGTTCTCATCCGTCCTGAAGGAGTCGCTCCGGCCCGGCGAATTGGCGGGACGATTGGGAGGCGAGGAGTTCGGCATTGTGCTCCTGGACGTCGATGAGTCCGGTCCGCACGCGCGCCTGACCGCGATCAGCGACGCGTTTGCCGCGCGTTCCAGCAACGTCGACTTCGCGCTGCCCTCGGTGAGCTACGGAATCGCTGGCGTGAACACCGGAGGGTCGGTGGCGGAGATCTATGAACACGCGGATCTGGCGCTGTATCGCGCCAAGGCCGACGGCCGCAACCGGTCGGTGACGTACTCCAGCGGCCTTGGGCGGCGCAGCGGGCGCGTGCGGACCGGACTGGCGTCCGACCGCGGCGCAGCCGTGGCGTCCCACGAGCTCGAGCATGGAGTAAGGCCGGACGCGGACACTTACGATGTGGTCTGAGCGGTCCGGCAGCCAGGGCCCATGTCGTCGAGCGGCCGGCACCCGGTGGTGCGCCCCGCGCACTGGGAGGACGACTCCCGCCGGTAGGGTCGGTGACATGAGTCACGTCCTGGTCGCCGTGTCGGCCGCGCCAGCGTAGGTTGGGCGCGTGCTCGACGTTCAGACCATGCGATTCGCGCTCGGCGCCGTGTCGTTGACCGTGCTCGTGCTGTTCTACCTGGGCGTCTACCGACCCACCCGGTCGACCTTCTCCGCCTGGTGGTGCGTCTCGCTGCTGCTGGCCGGGCTGGCGATCTTCCTGGTGGCCTTCAATGACAGCCGCGTGGGATTCGTGTCCTATCCCTTCTCGACCGCGCTGGCTGCGGCTGGGTCGACGTGTGTGTGGTTCGCGATGAGGTCGCTGCGGCGCGTGCGGCTGCCGCTGTGGGTGCTCGTCTTCGGTCCCGGCGTGATGCTTGTGCCCGCTGCGTTGGAGGTTCCCGACAACAGCGCGATGACGACCACTGGCCCGGTGTCCCTGTACATGGCCCTCATGTTCGTCGCGGGAGCGGTCGAGGCGTGGCGAGCGTGGGCGGCGAGGCGTGCAAATGATGCGCCCGAGCCCAACGGGGAGGCGCTGGTGGCGTTGCTAGTGATCGCGCTTGCGGCGTCCGCGCTCAGCACGTTCTACGCGTTCCGGCTCGTGATGTTCGTGGCGGCCGGCCCCGACAGCGGCGCGTTCGAGCGCATGGCCGGGTCGGGCCCCGAAGACGTGGTCCTGCTGGTCTGTACGGTGGCCGTCACCTTCAGTGTCTCCGCAGTGGGCTGGGATCAGCAGACGCGAGCGCTGCGGCGCAGGGCGATGCAGGACGACCTCACCGGACTTCTGGGGCGATCCGAGTTCCGCGCACAGGCTCAACGCGCGTTTGCTCAAGCCCAGTCGAAGGGCGATCGGGCGCTGCTGGTGGTGGCCGACCTCGATCACTTCAAGGACGTCAACGACACCCACGGCCACGCTGCCGGAGACGGCGCACTGGTGGAGTTCGCTGGCGTCGTCACGCATACCCTCCGGCCCGGAGAGCTTGCGGGGAGAATGGGGGGAGAGGAGTTCGGCCTCGTGCTCCTCGGCGTCGACGATGCCGATGCGGTGGCGCGGCTGAACGTCATCAGCGAGACCTTCGCTGAACGGTCGAGCGACGTCGGGTTCACACTGCCCACCGTGAGCTACGGTCTCGCAGGTCCTGGCGACGGCGACTCCCTGGGGGACCTCTACGAGCGGGCAGATCTCGCGCTCTACCGAGCCAAGGCCGACGGACGTGACCGATCCGTCAAGTACTCCAACGATCTCGGATGGCGCAGGGGACGCGCGCGCACCGGGTCCACGAGCGATCGAGCGCCATCCGTTGAGCTTCGCGAGTCCCGAACCCGGGCCGTATCGGCCCCGGACAACCTCGACACGGTGTGAGCGCGACCTCGTTGCTGGCGGCGGGCCGAGTCGCTGCGCGCGCGGCGTCATGCCGGACCACGCCGACGCATGGGATTAGTCACCAAGGGTCCGGCTGCCGCCCCGGGCCCGCTAGGTTGAACGAATGCTAGATGACCAGACGATGCGGATCGTTCTCGGCGGCGTCTCGCTGACGGTCTTCTTGCTGTTCTACCTGGGTGTCTACCGCCCCACCCGGTCCAGCTTCTCGGGCTGGTGGGCGCTGGTGCTGCTGTGTGCGGGCCTTGGGCGCCTGCTGCTGCTGTTCAACGGCTCCGATCTTCAGGTGATCACCAACCCGGCGTCGATTGTGACCGCCGCGATCGGCGTCACCTGCGTATGGTTCGCCACCCGGTCGCTGCGACGCGAGCGGCTGCCGCTGTGGCTACTGGTGGTTGCGCCTGTCGCCATCCTCGCGCCGCGGATCCTCGAGCTCGGCGCTGGAGGCATCCTGGCGGGCAACCGTCCGCTCTTCATCTACATGACGGCGATGTTCGTGCTGGGGTCCGTCGAGACGTGGCTGGCGCTGCGGGCACGGCGCGCGGCTCCCGGTCCCACGCCCAACGGTGAGCCCGTGGTCGCTCTCCTGGTGACCGCCATCGCAGGCAGCGTCCTCGCGGCTTTCTACGCAGTGCGCACAGTCACGCAGGTGGTCGTGAGTCCGGGCACGGACAGTGCAGCGCTGGCCGGCTTCTCCGGGTCCGAGAGCATCATCCTGCTGGTCTGCGTGGTGGCAGTCACCTTCAGCGTGTCTGCCGTGGGCTGGGACCAGCAGACACAGGAGCTCCGTGATCGCGCGATGCGGGACGATCTCACGGGCCTGCTGGGGCGAACGGAGTTCCGCTTGCAAGCAGAGCGGGCGCTCTCCCGAGCGCGGTCCGGTGGCGTGCCCGCGTTGCTCGTGGTGGCCGACCTCGACCACTTCAAGGAGCTCAACGATGCACACGGCCACCCGGCGGGGGATGCGGCGCTCGTCACGTTCGCATCCGTCCTGCGGGCATTCCTTGGCAGTGGTGAGCCGGTGGGGCGACAGGGAGGGGACGAGTTCGGATTCGTGCTCCTCGGGGTCGACCGTGACGGCGCCCTGGCCCGTCTGGAGGCCATGAGCAAGGCGTACTCCGCGCGCTCGAACGGCTTCGACTTCGCGCTGCCCAGCGTGAGTCACGGGCTCGCGGGACTCAACGACGGCGACTCCTTGTCCGAGATCCACGAGCGGGCCGATCTCGCGCTCTACCGTGCCAAGGCCGAGGGCCGCAACCGAGCTGTGATGTACTCCCGCGACGCCACTCGGAAGGCCGGCCGCGTGCAGAGCACTGAGCCCGCGCGCGGGAGCTCAACCGCGGACGTCGCATAGGTCCGGCTGGTCAGGCTGCGAGCGCCCCCGAGAACACCTGCCACGCCAGCGCCGTCTTGGCGACGAGGCTGAGCACGATGTAGGCGCGCTCGCCACGCAGGTAGTCCGCCCACTTGCGCTTGGCGCGGTACTGCAGCCACTGCACCATGGCGAAGGCGTTGAAGAACACGAAGAGGGACACGATGATGCCCCACACGAAGCCGGGCACGGTCTCCTCGCTCGTGTTCCCGGGGCCGATGAGGTTGATGGCGATGATGAGCCACGGGACGATCCCGACCATGCTGCCGAAGATGAACGGCAGCATGTCACCGTCGCCTGGTGTCGTGTAGCGCTCCTGCAGCCAGCCGAACAGGATCATGCTGGCGTTCACGGTGAACAGGCCCGCGAGCGCCGCGAACTCGGAGATTCCGTTGAGCTGCAGGATGAGCACGATCATGATGGACGACGACAGCGAGTACTCGACCCAGCGGAACGTGTTGCGGTTCTCACGCAGCCCGGCGAGGTAGCGCGGGAAGAACACCGGCGAGATCACCAGGAAGTGGAACACGGCCGATAGCAGCAGGAACCCCGCCACGGCATACGCGATGTTGATGTCCAGCAGGGTCACAGGGTCGCCGAACGCGTCGGACCCCGGCGGACCGTTCAGGTACGTCGCGCGCACGGGCAGGGTGGCATCGTTCGCGAGGACCAGGATGGCCACGAACGATGCCAGGTGTAGCAGCCCTGCTATCAGATTGAACGGGCGGAGCTTGGCGAACCTGGTGTCCATGATGTCCCCTCGGAGTTCGTCGTCGAACCGATCCATTCTGTTCCTCGGCGGGCGTCCCCGGCCACTGCGCCGCTCAGCAGTCGAGGGCGTTTAGCAGTTCCGCGCGGTCGTAGGCCTCGTTTTGACCCCCTTGTCTCGCCACCTCGTGCACGATCCGACCGGGTCTATCCGACAGCACCACGATGCGGTCGGCCAGCATCATCGCCTCGTCGATGTCGTGAGTGACCAGCACCACCCCGGAACCCGGGGCGCTGGCCACGTGTGCGGCACCGTTGGCCTGCGCACGCTCCGTGAGGCGCACCGACGCGAGCCAGGCATTCATGCGCCGCCTGGTGACTGGGTCGAGCCCGCCGAACGGTTCGTCCAGGAGGAGGACCGGACGCTCCGCGAGACACGTGCGCAGCAGCGCGAGCCGCTGCCGCATGCCGCCAGACAGTTCGTGCGGCCAGGCCCGCTCGAAACCGCCGAGCCCGAACTCCTCGAAGAGCGCCCGCGCGCGGGGCAGGGCACGCTCACGTGGCACTCCGGCCGCGATCGCGCCCACCATGGCATTGGGCAGCGCTCGCCGCCATGGCAGGAGCCCGTCGCGTTGCGGCATCCACGCGGTGGCTTGGCGGCCGGCGCCGTCCCGAGGGACGGTGATCTCACCCGCGACGGTCGCGCGTGGATCGAGCAGCCCGCCGAGCGCTCGCAGCAGCGTGGACTTCCCGCACCCGGAAGGCCCGAGTACGGCGACGAACTCGCCGTCGCCCAGCGCGAGGCTCACCTGGTCGAGCACCAGCAGCCCGCTCCGCCCGCGCATCGGCGGGAACGCGATGCTCAAGTCGGCCACGGACAGGACGGGCGCTGTTGCGTGGCTGGCCCGCGCATCGGCCGTGGTGGACGTCATTGCTGCGCGGTGAGGAAATCGTTCGTCCACGCGCCATCCACCTCGGGGTCTCCGTCGAGCATGTCGCCATCGGTGAGCCACTGCGAGAACTCGGTCCAGGTGGACTCCTGCTGCACGCCCCATGCCTCCGGGGCCTGTGCGTACTGGTCCGCGAGCCACCGCGCGCTCGCGGTGACCAGCTCCTCGTCGAGCTCGGGCGCGGCGACCATCAGCGCGTCGCTCGCGGCCTGCGGGTCATCCATCGCGGCCGCGTACCCGCGCGCCGTGGCGTCCAGGAAGGCGCTGACGGTCTCGGGCGACTCCTCGATGAGCTCGCCGCTGGTCGCTAGCAGCGGCGTGTACCAGTCCGGGATGCAGTCGAACCAGTCGCGGAAGGCGATCGTGGACACCTCGAGGTCGTCCACCTCTCCCAGCCGTACCGTGTCCCACGCGTCGAACACCCACGCCACGTCGAACTGGTCCTGGGTGAGCCCAATGCGGAAGTCGTCGCTCACGAGAGGGGTGTGCTCCACCAGCGCCGGGTCGCCTCCATCGCATGCGACGAGGCTCGAGATGATGGCCTCCTCCAGGTCCGAACCGTATGAGCCGTACCGCTTGCCCTCCAGATCACGGGGACGCTCGATGCCCTCCTCCGTGAGGGACAGCAGCGAGGACGTGTTGTGTTCGATCACGGTGGCGATCGACACCACGTCGGCGCCGGCGGCGCGGGCCGGCAGCAGCCCCTCGGCCACCGAGTAGGCGAAATCGGCCTGGCCCGCGGCGAGCAGCTGCAGCCCCGAGGTCTCGCCGGGCTCGATCACGGTCACATCGAGACCCGCGTCCTCGTACCAGCCGCGCTCGAGCGCGAGGTAGAGGCCGGAGTGGTTGGTGTTGGGCGTCCAGTCGAGGACCACGGAGACGGGGGTGAGCTCCGCGGGTTCCTCGGACGGCGCGACGGCGGCAGCGCTGTCAGTGGACGCGGAGCCGGAGCAGGCGGTCAGGGTGAGTGCGGCGCCTGCGGCGAGCGCGACGATGCGGTGGTCACGATTCATGATTTCTCTCCTTGGAAGGGGGGTGGGGAAGGTTCGGTCAGTGCTGAGGAAGGTGGTGCTGCCATGGCGTCGCGACGCGGCGCAGCAGCGTGATCGCCGCGACCAGCACGGCCGTCAGAAGCGCGATGAGCGCGATCCCGACAAAGATCTGGTCCACGGCGTACGCCTTGCGAGAGCGTTGGATGAACACGCCGATGCCGGACTCGCCGGCGAGGTACTCGGACACCACTGCGGCACCTACGGCGTAGGTAGCGGCGATACGCAGGCCGGCGAGAGCCCCCGGCACGGAGGCCGGCAGGCGCACGAGCCACATCTGATGCGCCCGGGTTCCGCCCAGCCCTGCGACGGTGTCGGCGTACTCGCCATCGACCTCCCGAATGGCGGCGGTCGCGGCCACGAGCACCGGGAAGAACACGGTGAGCGCGACCAGCACCACCTTGGAGGCGAGCCCGAACCCCGCCCACAGAATCATCAGCGGCGCGAGTACCACAGTGGGGATAGTCTGGCTGAGTAGCACCACGGGTTGGGCGATGTGGCCGATGGACGCGACGGCCGAGGTCAGCACGGCCAGCAGCCACCCGAGGGCGGTGCCGAGCGCGAGCCCGAGCACCGCCTCGGTGGCGGTGGTGCTGATGTGCTGGCCGAGCGCGGGGGCCTGGCTGACCCCGGCTGTCACCACCTGGGTGGGGCTGGGCAGCACGAACTCAGGCAGGTCGCCCAGGCGCACTGCCGCCTCCCACGCCGCGAGCAGCGCGACGACGGTGCCGGTGCCGATGAGCGCGGCGCGCCCACGGGTGCCGCGCATCATCGGCGGTGCTTGCCCACCAGGTCCTGGACGCTGGGTCCGGCGTCGCCGACGCCGCCGGACACCTTGATCATGGACATGCAGCCCTCCGCACCGGCCGCGAGCGTGGACTCGTGCACCTGCCGGAGCAGGGCCCAGACCTCGTCGGGAGAGCCCTCGAGGGTGGTGCCCATCGCGCCTACCTCGTAGGACAGGCCAGAGGCCTCGATGGTGGCGATGGCGGCATCGACGTGTGCGTAACGGTCATCGGGAGTGCCCACGGGGCGGGGCAGGACTTGGATCTCGGCGATCACTGGTGACTCCTTGGCGTCGGACCCGGGGGTCCGCACGGCGCACAGGCAGCCGTCGTCGGCTTCTATGAGCGTGTGCGGTGCAGGGCCACGGCAGGCCCCATCGTGCTCACGCCCGTGCCGAAGACACGTCCTTACGCTGGCATTACCCAGGTCAAGTTCTCGGGTCTACGGCGCGCTGGTGGCCGTACTCTCAGCTCGGCTGCCCCGAGCTCCCCGCGTTTGCCCTTGCATCGTACTCATATTGCGCGGCACGGGTCCAGGCGGCTGCACGTGCGCGGCGTGGGGACACCGCGCCCTAGGTCCAGTGGGGCCAGGAAGTCAGATGCGCTCGTGCGAGTGGAGGTGCTGGCGTTCGAGCTCGGCGAGGAACGTGTTGGTGTGATCCAGGAGGTGCGCGAGAGCGTCACGGTCCGCCTCTTCCTCGGCGTGCACTCCGGTGACTTCGGCGGCAGCCGCGCGAATGCGCGCCAACTGCTGGTCCACCTGCTCGGAGGTGTGCTGGGGAGTTGCGGAGGCATCGGCGCCGGGGTGAAAGCGCTCACTGAAGTGCTCGGTCACGCGCGTGAGGGTCCTGCCGAGGACCTGCCCGTACCAATGCCCATACGGCACGGCGTGACCCGCCAGCCCGAACTGGAGCTGCATGGTGACCAGGCTGGCTCCGCGAATCGCGCTGCCGAGCGACGCGCTGGCGTCATTGGCGTGGAAGTAGTACAGGATCGGGAAACGTTGCGTGCTCTCGTCGAGCTGAATGAGGTCGCGCTGCAGCGACTGCAGCCGCGACTGCCCGCCGTGCACCACCAGCTCGGCCGCTCCACGGTGGTTCTGGGCGCTGGTCAGCAGCCGCGCGATGATGCGCGTCTCGGAGACCAATGGATACACGGTGAGCAGGTAGGAGATCGATGCGCCGAACACCGCCAGTCCACACGCCGCCTGCACCGCGCTGGTCAGGCGAAGCGCATCGTTCTCGGCCACCAGTTCCCCAAAGCCCACGGTGGACAGCGAGACACCGCTGAAATAGATGGCGTCGACGAAGGTGATGCTCGCGTCGTCGTGAGGAGGCATGTACCCCAGTTGATCGAGTTGACCGGTGTAGATGAGAGCGAATCCGAGCCAAAGACCCAGGACCCAACTCGACAGTTGGGCCAGCATCATGGCCGGGCCCGCGTACCCGATGATGGCGTTGCGGCGCAGTCGAGTCGCCGTGGTCCGGGCAAGCCGCCAGGTGACGCTGGTGGCAACGCGGCTCAGGTATCCACTACGAGTTGGATGCAGCAGCGTCAGTGCCAGGTCCAGCCCGGTCGCTGCGAGGACCAGGACTCCGCCGATCGTGGCTGCGATCATCGGCTGCTCTCCCGTGTCCGTCGAATGCCCCGCAAGAGGAATCTCCGTGGCGCTTCACACTCGTGGGTCTGCGTGCCGGTGGCGCCCGGCGCGCTGTGAGCAGCCAGTATGACTGGGGCGCGATCACCGTCACAAACCGCTCGTCGGCCCGATGCGTCCTCTGGTTGACACACCAAGCGGACCCCACCGCGTGGCTGGGTCCCTTTCGCATGCTTGGCGTGGACAGACGAAGCCCCGCCAAGGAGTTGTTCCTCGACGGGGCTAGTGGTCCGGGCGCTACGCGCGAGTTACCGGAGGTCGTACCGTGACGTGGCTTCCATGTCGGCGCGGATTCCATTTCGGATAGGCTCCGGCAGGTGTGAGTACGGGTCGGCGTTGCGCTTGCGCGAGAAGGACGACAAAAACTTGAGCATCATGGGCTCTCCTTGGGGATCGAGTTCTGATCCGGGAGCCAAGACGTGGGTCCGGGCTTCCGGAGCCCCACGCTGGGACAGAAAAAGTCTCGATATAGCTGGTGTCATTGCGACGGTGCTAGATCGAGACTGTGCCTACAGTCTACGCCAACGATGGTTGGCGGCCCCGCATTCCCGCGTGCTCGGCTCGGACCCCTGCCGCACGAACCTAGGAGCGGTGCGCCTTGTAGTACTCGATGAGCGACTGGGTCGAGGCGTCCTGAGAGGCGAAAGCGTCCTCGTCGCCTTGGACCGCCGGGGCAATCTGCACGGCCAGTTGCTTGCCGAGTTCGACGCCCCACTGGTCAAAGCTGTTGATGCCCCAGATCACGCCTTGAGTGAAAGTGATGTGCTCGTACAGCGCGATGAGCTGGCCGAGCACGGCGGGCGTGAGCGACGGCGCGAAGATCGACGTCGTGGGCTTGTTGCCGCTGAACGTGCGGGCCGCGACGAGGGCGCCGGTGGTGCCTTCCGCCTCGACCTCTTCTGAGGTCTTGCCGAAGGCCAGCGCCTTGGTCTGCGCCAGGAAGTTGGCGAGGAACAGGCTGTGGACGTCTTGGTCGCCGTCCTTGAGGTCGTACGCCGGGTTGACCACGGAGATGAAGTCCGCGGGGATCAGCTTCGTGCCCTGGTGAATCAGCTGGTAGAAGGCATGTTGACCGTTGGTGCCGGGCTCTCCCCAGAAGATCTCGCCGGTCTCGGTGGTCACCGGCGAGCCGTCCCAGCGCACCGACTTGCCGTTGGACTCCATGGTGAGTTGCTGCAGATACGCCGCGAATCGGTGAAGCTGCTGCGCGTACGGGAGCACGGCGTGCGACTGGGCGCCCAAGAAGTTGACGTACCAGATGTTGAGCAGCCCCATGAGGACGGGGACGTTCTCCTCGAGCGGGGTCTCGGCCACGTGCGTGTCCACAGTGTGGAAGCCGTCGAGCAGTTCGCCGAACACGTCCGGGCCGAGCGCGATCGCGAGCGAGAGGCCGATGGCGGAGTCGACGCTGTAGCGGCCGCCCACCCAGTCCCAGAATCCGAACGCGTTGTCGGTGTTGATGCCAAAATCCGCCACCTTGTCGAGCGCGGTGGAGACGGCGACGAAGTGGTGCGCGACCGCATCGGCCCGCTTGGCGTCGTCGGAGACGTCGACGCCCGCGGCGTCGAGCTGCTCCCAGAGCCAGGCGCGGGCCAGGCGCGCGTTGGTGAGGGTCTCGAGCGTGGTGAAGGTCTTGGAGGCGACGATGAACAGCGTGGTCTCGGGGTCGAGGCCCTTGACCTTCTGGCCCATGTCGGTGGGGTCGATGTTCGAGACGAATCGCGCGGTGATGCCGGCGTTCGCGTAGGGCTCGAGTGCCTCGTAGACCATGACGGGACCGAGGTCGGAGCCGCCGATCCCGATGTTCACGATCGTCTCGACCTTTTTGCCGGTGACGCCGGTCCACTCGCCGGAGCGCACGCGGTCCGCGAACTCGTTCACCCGGCCGAGGACTTCCTGCACGTCCTCGTCAATGTTCTGGCCGTCGACGACCAGCTCGGGGGACGCGTCGGCCGGCCGGCGCAGCGCGGTGTGCAGCACGGCGCGGTCCTCGGTGGTGTTGATGTGCTCGCCCGCGAGCATGGCCTGGTAGCGGTCGAGGACTCCGGTCTCGTCTGCGAGCTTGACCAGGCTGGCGAGGATCTCGTCGGTGACGAGGTTCTTCGACAAGTCGACGTAGAGGTCGCCCAGGGGCAGGCTCATGCGCTTGACGCGGCCGGCATCGGCGGCGAACCAGCCGCGCAGGTCGGGTGCGAAGTCGCGGTGGTGGGCCTCGAGCTCGGCCCAGGCGGAGGTGGCGGTGGCATCAATGGGTGAGTTCACGCCTCCCAGGCTAGTGGGCTTGCGTGGCGGCGTCACGGGGACTTGCGGCGCGGCCGATGCGCGGGCTGGGCGGTCAGTCCTCGCCGGCTTCCGCTTTGGGTCGGGGCGCGAGGGTCTGAATCACAATTCCTGCCGTCACCAGGCCCGCCGCGAGAGGGAGCGCGAAGTTGTGCAGCAAATTGGTGATGAAGGCATGCACGTGGAGTGCGATTTCGGCATTCGCCCCCACCAAGTCTTGGAACCACCACGTGAGGTCGGCCCCATACTGAAACAGGAGGGAACCGACCACCACGAGCACGGCGGCCCAGATGAGGCAGCGCTTGGCGACCGGGTGCATGGGCGACACCGTACCAAGCGACACTCAGTGCCGGACAGGGGGCCGCGACCTCGTGTAGGCGACAACCAGTGCCGGACAGGGGTTAGTCGGGGTCCAGGTTTGGGGTGACGACCTCCTGGCCTTGGACGTACACGCCGGCGATCGCGGGCTGACGAAGCCCCATCAGCAGCGTGAACAGCTCCTCGAGCGTCGCCTCGGCCTCGTCGTCCGAGCGGATGCCCATGGTGAGCATGCCGTCCAGCGGCTCCCAGCGGGACTTGTCGATCAGCAGGAAGTCCGCCTCCTTGCCCACGTCGAGATTGCCGAAGGCGTGCTCCATGTCGAGCGCGCGGGCGCCGGCCAGGGTCGCGGCGAACAGCAGCTCGGCAGGGTGCAGCGCGGTGCCGGCGTCGCCGTCCTCCGAGATGTGGACCTTGTAGCAGTCGCCCGCCACGCGGGAGATCAGCCACTCGTCGCCCGCGCCGATGTCGGTGCCGAGCGCGACGTTCACGCCCGCGTCCATGGTGGCCTGCCACGGCATGGTCCCCGAGCCCAAGAACAACTGGGAGGTGGGGCAGTGCGCGATCGAGGTGCCGGTCTCCGCCATGCGGGCGAGTTCGCGCGGCTGCGAGTGGACGGCGTGCGCGAGCGACGAGCGCCGGCCCAGCAGCGTGCGCCCGCCCTCCCTGGACCCGCTCAAGAACTTGCCGTCGTACGTGTCGAGGTAGGTCTCGACGCCGTAGGTCCCGAGCACCGCTGCAATCTCGCCGTCGCCCTTGCGGTTGTTCTCGTTGAGGTGGCTGTGGAAGTACACGCCGCGCATGCGCGCCTCGTCATAAAGCTCGCCGAGCGCCCCAAGGGTCTGGGCCGTGACCGACAGCGAGAAGCGCGGCACGATCGCCACCTGCACGCGCGCGGTGCGCGGGTCCCCGGTGTCGACAGCGTGCCAGTGGTTGATTTCCTTGGCGACCAGGTCCAGCGCGGTCTTCTCGTCGGTGATGAGGGCCGATGCGGTATCCGGTCCCACCGTCTGTATTCCGCGGCCGGAAACGATGCGCAGGCCCGAGGCGAGAGTTTCGCGGTACAGAGCGTCCTGCGCCACCGGGAAGGCGCTGCCGAACACCATCGCCGCCGTGGTGCCCGCCGCGATCCGCCGACGCGTGAAGTATCGCGCCGCGCGGCCCGCGAACTCCGGGTCGGCGTACTGAGTCTCGGTGGGGAAGATGCAGTGGTCGAGCCACTCGAGCAGCTGGCCGCCGCCATGGGCCGCCGTGGCGTAGGACTGCGGGAAGTGCACGTGAGAGTCGACGAATCCGGGGATCAGGTAGTCGGCGCGGGTGACCGGGGCGCTCGCGTATTCGGCGGGCAGCTGCGCGTATGGGCCGATCCAGCCGATCTCACCGTGCTCGCCGCTCACGACCAGGGCGCCGTCCGGAATCGACACGAGCGCCTCCGTCACGCCCTGCTGGCTCGGGGAGCCGGCGATGTGGAAGATGTGCGCGCGGAACACGCGCACCCCCGGGGTCTGTGTCATTCCGGCGCCGCTCAGACGAGGCCGGAGTACTGGGACCACGCGGGGCCCGCATCGGGAGCATCGTCCCTGATGGCGCTGGCGTGGATGAGGCCGTAAGGGCGGTCGTCGGCGTGGAAGACCTCGCCCTGGGCGTCGATGCCGAACCGCCCCAGGTCGTACTCGAAGTGATGCTTGTTGGGCGCGGACATGCGCACCTCGACGAGCTCGGGCACGGCCTCGAGCGCCGCGGTGCCCATGGCGTACAGCGTCTGCTGCAGCGCAAGCGAATGGAGCTCCGCGAACGTGCTCGTCATCGCGCGCTTGATGGTCGCGTATGCCGCGTTCCAATCGACCTCCGTGCCGTCGAACCGCCACTTGGCGTTCAGTGCGGTCGCCATGATGCGGTCCGTCGTGGGCTCGAGCACGGTGAACTCGTCCTCTAGGAAGCCGTGGAACTCGCTGCCCGTGGACTTCAGGATCACCAGGTCCTTGAGGCCGCCCGTCACCCAGGTGCGCCGCGCATCGGCCGTGCCCGTCACCGTGACCGACGCCGTCCGCACCTCCTGGCCCGAGCGCACCCAGGTGTGGTCGTGGCCGGCGCCGCTGCCGTCGGCGTCCACCCGCGTCCAGTCGTACTGCTCGACCTCGATCCGGGCCTCGCGCACCGGCGCGACATCGTCGACAAAGTGCGTGGCGAGGGCGAGCGCATACTCCTCGATCGACTCGAGCCCCACGGTCTTGGCGTAGGCGTACGCGGTTTGCTTCTGGCTGTCCGTAGGGAGCACCGTGCCCTGGTCGCCGTTCAGGTGCGCCGCATCGAAGTCGCCACGCAGGCACGTCGACACGTTGACGTCCGCGATCTCGTGCCGCGCGGTGTCGCGCACGATCCTGACGATGCGGTTCTCCGCCTTGCCGTACTGGTGGTCCCCGAGGACGATCGCCATGGCCCTGCCTTTCACCTTTGCGCGCCTAGTTGCGCACCCATCAATGACCTCACGCTATACATGCTTGGTTTCGGCGGCGTTTCGCGGCGGCACTTCTCACGCTCAACGCGGCGCCGAGACCGGCCGAGCCCCTCAGCCAGCGCTCATTGCTCCGACCCCGGGCCGCTCGATCAAGCGGCCGGCGAGGGGCGCATCGGGCACGAGCGGATGTGCCTGAGCGCCGCCCACCCAGGTGCGCGTGGCCTGGCCGGCGAGCGAGCGTCCGTGGAAGGCGGAGACCTTGTTGCGATGCTCGAGGCCGCCTGCCTCGACGGTCCACGTGCGTCCCGGAGCGAACGCCACGAGGTCGGCTCGCGCACCCTCACGAATCACGCCCTTGTCCTCCAGGCCGGCGAAGGTCGCGGGCTTCGAGGTGAGCCACGACACGGCGGTCTCGAGTGCGATCCCGCGCGTCGCCGCACCCGAGGTGACGGCCGAGAGCATCACCTGCAGCCCCGAGATGCCTCCCCATGCGCGGGCGAAGTCGCCGTCGGCGCCCACCTTGAGCTCGGCGGTCGCGGGCGAGTGGTCGGAGGCCACGAAGTCGATGGTGCCGTCGGCCAGAGCGGCCCACAGCGCCTCGCGATTGTCCTCGTCACGCACAGGCGGGCAGCACTTGAATTCGGTGGCGCCGTCGGGAATGTGGTCGGCATCGAAGGTCAGGTAATGCGGGCAGGTCTCCACGGTCAGCTGCAGTCCCTCGGCCTTGGCGCCGCGGATCTGATTCAGCGCCGCCGCGGAGCTCAGGTGAAGGATGTGGGCGCGGCCGCCGGTGGCTCGCAGCGCAGATATGACGGTGGCGATCGCGCTCGTCTCGGACGCCACCGGTCGCGACGCGACGAAGTCCTCGTAGTAGCGGCTGCCCGCGTACTGCTCGAGGCGGTCCGGGTCCTCGGCGTGGACGATCACGAGCCCACCGAACCGGGCCGTCTCCGCCAGTGCTTCCCTCAGCTGCGTCGTGCTGAGGTGAGGGAACTCGTCGACTCCCGAGGGGGACAGGAAGGCCTTAAAGCCGAACACCCCGGCCTCATGCAATGGCTCAAGTGCACCCAGGGAATCGGGGACCGCACCGCCCCAGAACCCGATGTCCACCGCAGCATTGTCGGCCGCGGCGGCGCGCTTGGACTCAAGGGCGGTCACGGTTGTGGTGGGCGGGATCGAGTTGAGTGGCATGTCGATGATGGTGGTCACACCGCCGGCGGCCGCGGCGCGGGTCGCGGTAGCGAAGCCCTCCCAGTGGGTGCGCCCCGGCTCGTTGACGTGGACGTGGGTGTCGACGACGCCGGGGATCAGCACCTCGTCGGTGGGTAACGCGACCGTCTGCGTCGCGGACCATTCCGCGTGACGCGGGCCGATGCGTGCGATCACGCCCCTGCTGACTCCCACCGCGGCGCGTTTCCACTTTCCGTCGATCAGCACCCGGTCGGCGCGCACTACGAGGTCGAAGTCCGTCATGGCGCGAGAGTACGGCGTCGATGTTGCGCGTGCGTGTCGAAAGAGTGACGCGGGGGCGCAACGCACGCGAAACCTCATCGGCCTAGATTGGGCTCATGTTGGAGATTGCCGCCGAGCTCGAGCGTGCTCTCGACGCCGGCCACAGGGTGGGCGTCGTGACCGTTGCGGCGGTGCACGGCTCGGCGCCGCGCACCGTGGGGTCCGCGATGGCTGTGACCTCGACCGGCGACGTGATCGGCGCGATCTCGGGCGGCTGTGTGGAGTCGGAGGCGCACGAGCTCGCCCGTGCTGCCCTCGACGGCCGTGCCGCGCCATCGAGCACGCTCGGGCTTTCCGACGGGGATGCGCTCGCGGCCGGCCTCGCGTGCGGCGGTCACCTCACCGTGGTGGTGAGCGTGCTGTCACCGGCCGATGCGGGCGTGCGGGAGCAACTGCGTGCGGCATCGTGCGGCGAGGCTGCGGCACTCGACGTCGCCCTCGACGATGGTGCGGTGACGCCAGCCGCGACCGCATCGCACCCGTGGCTCGACGCCGGCATCCTCCACCTCGCGCGTCCACCCGCGCCGCGGCTGATCATCGTGGGTGCGGTCGACTTCTCCTCGGCGCTCGCGACGGCGGCGCGGCCGCTCGGCTACCGCATCACGGTGGTCGATGCCCGGCCGGCCTTCGCGACCACCGCCCGCCATCCGGACGCGCACGAGGTGATCCGCGCGTGGCCGGGAGAGTACCTGGCCGGTACCGAGGTCCGCCCGCGAGATGCGATCTGCATTCTCACTCACGAGGAGCGGTTCGACATCCCTGCGCTGGTGTCGGCGCTCGCCACCGAGGCTGCCTATGTGGGGGCCATGGGCTCGCGCCGCACGGATGGTCGGCGCCGGGAGCTGTTGCGCCAGGCTGGTGTCCAAGAGGCCGCGTTGTCGCGCCTGCGGAGCCCCATCGGCCTCGACCTCGGTGCCGTGACGCCCGCGGAGACCGCCGTCTCGATCGTGGCCGAGATCGTCGCGGGCAAGTCCCGGGCGCCACGCCTCAGCGAGACATCGGGACCGATCCACGCCCGCGCCTGACCCTCATCCCCAGGGTGGTCAGCCCGCCGCGAGCCGCCACACCCGATCGCGCGACATCGGCAGCTCCTGCGGCCTGACCCCCAGTGCCCGGCGGATCGCGTTCGCCAGTGCCGGCGCCACAGGGTTGTAGGGCGACTCCGACATGGCCTTCGCCCCATAGGGACCCAGCTCGTCGGAGGTGGTCGCGAACAGCACCTCGGTGCGCGGCACGTCCGCCATCTGCGGCACCCGGTACTGGCGGAAAACCGGGTTCGCGACCGCGCCCTCCGCATCAACGAGGACCTCCTCGTACAGGGAGGAACCGATGCCCTGCGCGACGCCGCCCTCGATCTGCCCACGGCACTGCTCGGGATTCATGACGGTCCCGGCGTCCGCGGACTGCACGGATCGCAGGATCTGCACCTCCCCGGTGTCGCGGTTCACGGCAACGCGAAATGCCTGCACGTTGTAGGACACGGAGCGCACGAGCTGGTTGAGGGACGCCTCTGCGTACGCGAAGCCGTCGCGCTCATGCTCCGCGTCCACGGCCGCCACGAGGTCGGCGAACACCACGGTGGTATCGGCGGACCGCACCCCTTCCGCCACGAGAGAGCACTCGCTGGTCTCCACCCCGAGCACCCGAGCGCCGGCAACCACTAGCGCTTTGCGCAGCTCGAGGCATGCCACGTGGAGTGCCTTGCCCGCGACGGTGATTCCGGCCGAGCCAAACGCGCCGGTGTCGTACGAGACCGCGTCCGTGTCCGAGTGCGTGATCTCGACCCGCGCGCGGGGAACGCCCATCACTTCCGAGACGATCTGCGAGTGCACGGTGACGGTGCCGTTGCCGAACTCTGCGGTGCCGACCCCCACATGGAAGACGCCGTCCACGCCCACGCTCACCGAGGCGACGGCCCGGTGGCCACGTGGCGGCAGCGTCGCGATCATCGATGCGGCCATCCCCTCGCCGGTGACCCAGGCGTCGCCCGCGGGCGCCTGGACGTCGTCCGGCGCGTCGAGCCCGGCTCGCGCCAGCTCGAGGCACTCGTCGAGCCCGTACGAGCCGAAGATGAGGTCCTGGTCCGGTGCGCCGGCGACGACGAACGGATCCCCCGGCCGCGCGGCGTTGAGGCGACGCAGCTCGTATGGGTCCATGTCGAGCCTGATCGCGAGCTCGTCGAGAGCGGATTCGATCGCGAAGATCACCTGTCCCAGGCCGTAACCACGGAACGCCCCGGACGGCACATTGTTCGTGTAGACCGCCTCAGCGTCTAGGCGCTTGGCGGGCGCGCGGTAGAGGGCGATCGACTCGTGGCAGCCGTGGAACAGCACGCCCGTCGCGTGGTTGCCGTAGGCGCCCGTGTCGCTCAGCGCGTCGACGGCCAAAGCCGTGAGCCGTCCAGTGAAGTCGGCGCCCACCCTCACCTTAACGCGGAACGGGTGACGCACGGAGGTGCGGATGAACGCCTCCTCCCGCGTCATCTCGTACGCCACCGGTCGCCCCACGGCGAGAGTCGCCACCGCGGCGATGTCCTCCGTGAACATCTCCTGCTTGCCGCCGAACCCGCCGCCCACTCGCGCGGTAAACACGCGCACGGTGGCGGGATCGCGCCCGAGCAGGCGCGCGAGCTCGTCCCGCACGAGGAACGGGACCTGCGAGCTGGTGCGCACCGTGAGTCGCCCGTCCTCGTCGACCCACGCGATGGATCCGTGCGTCTCCAGCTGGGCGTGCGTCACGCGCGAGGTCGTCCAGGTGCCCTCTGTGGTCACGGCCGATGCGGCCAGCACCTTGTCGACATCGCCCACTTCGCTGTGCGCGGCAGCGACGACGTTGCGACCGGCGTCCACGACGCGATCGTCCGGGCCGAGCGTGCCGTGAAGCAGTGGTGCCCCGGGGGCGCGCGCGGCCTCGGGGTCGAGCACGGACGGCAGAACCTCGTAGTCGACGTCGACCAGGCGCGCCGCCTCCTTGGCAATGCCCGCGCTCTCGGCGACTACCGCGGCCACGCGCTGCCCGATGAACCGCGCAGTGTCGTCAAGCACCCGGGTGTCGTCCGCATCGTCCGTACGGTGCTCGTGGCGTCCGGTGGAGTAGCGAGCCGAGGGCACGTCCTCGTGGGTGAGGACCGCCAGCACGCCTTCCATGGCGAGCGCGCGCGACGAGTCGATCCCGAGGATCCGCGCGTGAGCGTGCGGGGACCCCACGACCGCAAGGTGTGCGGTGCCGGCGGGCACCTCGTCGAACGTGAAGGGCTCGCGCCCCTGGACCACGCGCCGCGCGGCCGGCGGGGAAGCCGCGGCGCCGACCCCCTCGATGCCAGCCCCCGCATCGTCCGCACGAGCGTTCCTGGTCGCGCGGTCGTGGCCCCGAGCGCAACCGCCGCACCCCTCGCGGGCGTCACCGCAGTGCTGGATCGACTCCTCGATGGCGCGGTATCCGGTGCACCGGCACAGGCTGCCGCGCATCTGGCGAGCGAGGTCATCCGCCTGCCCCTTGGGGAGGGTAGATGCCGCGACGACCATGCCGGGCGTGCAGAATCCGCACTGAAACCCGAAGTGGTCGACGAAGGACTCCTGCAGCGGGCTCAGCTCGTCGCCCGGCGCGAGACCGGCGGCGGTGGTGATCTCGGCTTCTGCCGCGCGAAAGGCGGGGGTGATGCACGAGTGCACCGCCGTGCCGTCGACGAGGACGGTGCAGGCTCCGCAGTCGCCCGTGTCGCAACCCTTCTTGACGGCGGTGTGGCCGGCGTCGCGCAGGAAAGTGCGCAGACACTGACCGGGCGCGGGTGTAACTGCGACGTCCTCGCCGTCGACCCTCACTGCGCCAGCTCCTCGCGCACCTCGGCCAGCAGCACCGCGCTGACCTGGCGCCGCCAGTCGGCCGAGCCGAGGGGGTCGGTGTAGTAGCCAGTCGCGCCTCGCACATCAGCCTCCAGACGCTTGGCCTCTGGAAGCGACGGGTATCGCAGGACAGTCGGGATGAGCGTTGCGGCGGTGATGACGAAGGTGCAGGCGCCTTCCAGGTCCCGTCGGCCCGTCAGCAGCGCGCCGGACCGGCCGTGCTGGGCGAGAGCGATGCGGCGGCTGGCGGTGAGCGCACCGAGGGCGGCCCCGGGCACCACGACGTCGCGCAGCACGTCAGTGGGGGCGAGAGAGGTGGTGCCGTTGCCGGTGGGCAGACTCGCGACCGGCACCACGGAATCGGTGCCGTCCGCGTGCCAGATGGTCGCGGTGGCGTCCAGGGTCGCGGCGAGCGCCACCATCGACGAGGCAGCGTATGAGCGCACGATGTTGCCTCCGACGGTCGCGGCTGCGCGCACCTTGAAGCTCGCCAGCAGCGACTCCGCGGATTGCGTGAAGAGCGGGGCCGCCGGATAGGGGGCCGTCGTGGCCCAGCGCTCCAGGCCTCCGATCGTGGTCATGGCGCCGATGCGCAGGTCGCCTGCCGTGGTCACGTCCAGCTCGTCCCAGCGCAGTCCGGACAGGTCCACGAGACCCGTGACGCCGGGCTGGTCGTCCGAGAACATCCAGGTGCCGCCCGCGAGGTACCGCTCGCCCGGGCCCAGCGTGAGGTCAGCGCGCGAGCGCGCGATCCGCACTGCCTGAACCGCCGTCAGATCCACGTCTCCACCTTCGCTCTGCGGCCTTGGTACGGCCGCCTCGCGGGCCGTCATCCCATGAATCTGCCACGAATGTGAGGCAGTCCCGCGCCATTTCGGGCGAAATTTACTTCCGCGAAACACCCGTGGTTCGACGGCCGCGGTGCCGCGCAACGCTCTCCCCGCAGGGGCGGTGCGGTTCCTAGGAAGCCGCTGCGGCACGCCCCACGGCTGGCATTACCACGTTCGCTCCGCACAGCACGACGCCGATGCGCGAACCAGGCTCGGGCGTCCAGCGCCCGGTCAGCAGTGCGGCGAAGGGGGCGGCGACGCCGGGTTCGACGACCACGCGCAGCAAGCGCCACAACCGTGCCTGGGCATCGAGCACCTCGTCGTCCGTCACCACCACGGATTCCGCCGCGGCACGGGACAGTGCTGCCCACGGCACATCGCCGATGCGGCGGGCACCCAGGTGGTCCGCGGCCACCCCGGAGACGGGCACCGTCACGGGGCGTCCCGCCTCGACAGCGGCGGCATACGACGCGGTGCCTGCGGTCTCGCAGCCGATGATGCGCATGCGATCTCCGCACCATGCTGCCGCGCCGCCGGCGAGGCCGCCCCCGCCCACCGCCAGCATCATCGCGTCGAGCTCGCGGCCGGACGCGGCGCGGTCGTCCTGGTCGAGCTCCATCGCTACGGTGCCTGCGCCAGCCATGACGATCGGATCGTCGAAGGCCTCGATGCTGGTCGCGTCGTGGGTGGCGAGGTACTCGTCCGCCGCGTCGCGGGCGTCGCCGTAGGTGACGCCTATCGAATGGACCTGCGCATCCAGGCTGAGCAGCCGCTCCACCTTGGACGGATTCGCCGTGGTGGGGACGAAGATGTGCGCCTCGTGCCCGAACTCGCGGGCGGCGTACGCGACGGCCGCACCGTGGTTCCCGCCGGAGGCGGCGACGATCCCGGTCGGTCCGATGGGCTGAGTGGCCACGTAGTGAGTGGCGCCGCGGGCTTTGAAGGCGCCCGTCACCTGCAGGAACTCCAGTTTGAACACCAAGGTCGCGTCGATGCCGAGCGTCTGGCCGGGGATCTCGATGTTCGGCGTGCGGCGCACGTGGGCCGCGATGGCCCGGCTGGCGTTCGCGATGTCGTCTGGCGTGGGGATGTTGCTCACGGGACCAGTCTGCCGTGCCGCGCGGCCGAATGCCCGGGCCCCGCGCCCCACCCCTGTCCGGCACTCATTGTCGCCGTGACGAGGTCGGACCGTCCTGTCCGGCACTCATGGACTGCTGGGACTTCTCATCCACCTTCGGCCGAGAAGTGCATCCAGTCCTCGCGGCCGTCCCAGTGGCCGCCCCACGTCCAGCCCATCTCCTCGAAGGCGTCGTAGACGATGCTGGGGTCGTAGATCATGCCGTCGCGCTCCCAGCTGCGGTCGAGGTAGGCCTCGGACAGCTCGGGGAACAGTTCCTCGCCCTTGTAGTACGGGTTGTGGAACGGGTTGATGTCGATCGCGAGCCCCTTGGAGTGCTCCGACCACACCGTCGCGGCGCCCACGACCCGGCGGCACCAGAACGCACTCGTAATGTTCTGGTCGCCGGTGGGCGGCGACAGGTGCTCCTCCAGGGAGATCACCCGCATCTCCTCGATGGGGAAGCGGCCCTCGTAGATGGTCTCGAATGCGCCCACCACGTCCTCGGCATGGTCGCGGTGGACGATCATCTCGCCCAGGTGGGGCTGCTGGTCGAATCCCCAATACGTCATGGTGAGGTAGCTCAGCTCGTCGAGACCCACGGGGCACTCGGGCCGCCACGAGGACCGCTCCGCGACGTCGTCTGGGACCTCGCTGATGGTGGACACGAACTCGTCCGTCTCGGGCTCGGGCAGCCACGGCCGGGGGGCGAGCTGACGGTCGCGCAGCTCCTCTGGAGTCGGCTTGCGCTCGCCCAGGTTGTCGGGTTGGACCTCGAGTGGAATGGTGCCCAGCCATTGGGGCCGGTCGTACATCGCGTCGTGGTCTTGCTGATCGGCGTTCAGGGTCACGGTGGGTGCGGGCTCCGGGGACGGAGTTGCGGTCGCCGTGGTGACGGCCTCGACGGTCATCGTCGGCGTGGGTGACGGCGACAGCGCGGAGCAACCGCCGAGCGTGACGGCCGCAGCGACGGTCAGGAGGGTGAGACGGAGGGACACCGCCTCAGGATAGGCGGCGAGCGTACGGCGTGGCCAGGGCCGATGCGGGGGTCGCCTTGGCAGCCGGCGTGCACCGCGCGCGTCGTGGTCGCGGGCATCGCACGTGTCGCACCTGCGTGGTGAGATAGGGGGGTGAGCAAGAAGACGGAGACCCGCGCCGCCCAGGGCGACCCACGCGCCCGCCACCGCGACCTCGTGCAGCAGGTCGAGGAGCACCGGGCCAGGTACTACGGCGATGACGCCCCCATCATCTCCGACGCTCAATACGACGCCCTCGAGCAGGAGCTGAAGGACCTCGAGGCGGAGCACCCGGAGCTCGCTGAGCCCGATTCACCTACGCAGGTGGTCGGCGCCGCGCGAGGGGACTCGGGCTTCGCCTCGGTCCGTCACCGCGAGCGCATGATGAGTCTCGACAACGCCTTCTCGCTCGACGAGATCGAGGCGTGGCTCGCGCGCATCGGCAAGGAGGCCGGCGCGCGTCGGATCGTGTGCGAGCCGAAGATCGACGGGCTGTCTATCTCGCTGACGTACGAGAACGGTGAGCTCGTCCAGGGCGTGACGCGCGGGGACGGGACCACCGGCGAGGACGTCACCGCGAATGTGCGCACCATCGAGGGGCTGCCCGACCGCCTGTCAGGCGACCACGTGCCCGCGCTTGTCGAAGTGCGGGGCGAGGTGTATCTGCCCGTCGAGGCCTTCGAGCGGCTCAACGAGCGACTGCGCGAAGAGGGCAAGGATCCCTACGCGAATCCGCGCAACACTGCCGCCGGTTCGCTCCGGCAGAAGGACTCTGCCGTCACCGCGACCCGGCCGCTCGCCGTCACGACGTATGCGCTTGGCGCTCTCGACTGGGGAGATGCGCAGCCGCACCCGAGCATCGGCACGCAGTCGGGCATCTACGAGGTCCTCGCCGAGTGGGGCATGCCCGTGAGCGAGTTCGCAAAGGTGCTCGAGGGGATCGGTCGCATCGAGTCGTACCTGGTCGACCTCGAGAAGCGCCGCCACGACATGGTGCACGAGATCGACGGCGCCGTCCTCAAGGTGGACGACAGGGCGGTGCAGTCCGAGCTCGGCTCCACGTCCAGGGCGCCGCGCTGGGCGATCGCCTACAAGTTCCCGCCCGAGGAGGTGCACACGACCCTGGAGGACATCCGCGTCGACGTTGGCCGCACGGGCCGGGTGACGCCGTACGGAGTGATGACCCCGGTGACGGTCGCTGGCTCGACCGTCACGTACGCGACCCTGCACAACCAGCACGAGGTGAAGCGCAAGGGCGTGCTCATCGGTGACACCGTCGTGCTGCGCAAGGCCGGTGACGTGATTCCGGAGATCGTCGGCCCCGTCGCGGCTGCGCGCACCGGCGCCGAGCGCGAGTGGTCGATGCCTACGCACTGCCCGTCGTGCGGCACCGCCCTCGCGGAGCAGCGCGAAGGTGACAAGGACATGCGTTGCCCTAACTCGAGGAGTTGCCCGGCACAGATCATCGACCGGATCGCGTTCATCGGCTCGCGGGGCGCCTTCGACGTCGAGGTCCTCGGCGAGAAGGCCGCCGCGGCGATGGTGGAGTCCAAGGTGCTCGTGAACGAGGCGGGCCTCTTCGGCCTCACCGCAGACGATCTGCGGCGCGTGCCGCTGTTCACGCTCGACGCGGATTCCAAGAAGGACGGTGTGGTCCGCTCAGCAGGCGATTTGTCGACGAACGGCCAGCGGCTGTTGGACAACCTCGAGGCCGCCAAGGAGCAGCCGCTGTGGCGGGTGCTGGTGGCGCTGTCGATCCGGCATGTGGGGCCCACGGCGTCGCGGGCCCTGGCGACGGCGTTCGAGTCGATGGACGCAATCCGCTCCGCCTCCGAGGAGGAGCTCGCGGCAGTGGAGGGCGTGGGTCCGGTGATCGCCGAGTCCGTGCAGCGCTGGTTCGAGGTCGACTGGCACGTCGACATCGTGGAGCGGTGGGCCGCGGCCGGAGTGCGCATGGCCGACGAGCGCGACGAGTCGATCGCCCGCACCCTCGAGGGGCTCACCATCGTCGCCACAGGCTCGCTCGAGAACTTCACGCGCGACTCCGTGAAAGAGGCGATCATCACGCGCGGAGGCAAGGCCGCATCGTCCGTATCCAAGAAGACCGATTACGTGGTGGTGGGCGCGAACGCGGGCTCCAAGGCCGCCAAGGCCGAGGAGCTCGGCGTGTCCACGCTCGACGAGGCCGGGTTCGAACGGCTGCTCGCCGAGGGGCCGCCAGCAGACGCTGAGGGCTGATCACCGCCCCGCTCGCGGGCGCGTGAGGTGGGCTACATTGGATTCCAGCCCGCCTGCAGGTCGTCGAAGGAGAGTCATGGCCGAGACCATTCGCATCGTCGATCCGAGCGAGTCGAGCCGGCTCACCGAGATCGGCCAACTCACCGCCCTGGCCTACCTGGCGGACGGCCTCGTCGACCAGGCGCACCCCTACATCCCGCAGCTCAAGGACGCCCATGCGCGTGCCGAGGAGGCGATGCTGCTGATGATGGTGGACGGCGAATCGGGCGAGGGCCCCGTCGTGGGAACCATCACGGTGGTGCCGCCGGGTTCGAGCTTCGTGGAGCTCGCTCAAGGCGATGAATTTGAACTGCGCATGCTCGCGGTGTCGCCGATCGAGCGCGGCCGTGGCATCGGCGCGAAGCTCACGCGGGCCGCGATGGACCTCGCGGTCGAATGGGGCGCGTCGCGGATCGTGCTGTCGACCATGGAGTCCATGCACGTCGCGCACCGACTGTACGAGCGCATGGGCTTCGAGCGGCGTGAGGACCTCGACTGGACCGTCATCGACAACGAGGACGGCACCGTCTCGAAGGTGTCGGAGGCCGAGGGTGGGATTCGGCTCATCGGCTACTCCTGGGAGCCCAGACCCGCCGATTGACCGGTTGCCGCGTCGACGCAAGCGCCGGGGGAATCGACGTTTGCGTCGCCACTAGACTCGTGGGCATGTCACTTGAACGCGCAGACGTGGCGCGCCTCGCGGCGCTCGCCCGGATCGATATGACCGACGAGGATCTCGACCGGCTGGGCGGCCAGCTGAACGCGATCGTCGACTCGGTGGCCAAGGTCGCTGAGGTCGCCGGTGACGACGTTCCCGCCACGAGCCACCCGATCCCGATGTCCAACGTGCACCGCGAGGACGTGGTCCGTCCCTCGCTCACGCAAGAGGCCGCGCTGTCAGGTGCGCCCGAGGCCGAGGACGGCCGGTTCCGCGTGCCTCAGATCCTGGGGGAGGAGGCATGACGGCCCCCCGGGACTTGACCCGTTTGAGCGCCGCGCAGATGGCGGCCGCTCTCCGTGCAGGCGAGATCACGTCGGTAGAGCTCACTCAGGCCCACCTCGACCGCATCGCGGCCGTGGACGGCGACGTCCACGCGTTCCTGCACGTGAATGCCGAGGGTGCGCTCGCCACTGCGCGCGAGGTTGATGAGGCGCGTGCCGCAGGGGAGGAGCTGCCTGCCCTCGCCGGCGTCCCCATCGCCATCAAGGACATCCTCGTGACGCAGGGCATGCCCACGACGGCGGGCTCGCGGATCCTCGAGGGGTGGGAGCCGCCGTACGACGCGACGGTCACCCGCAAGGTGCGCGAGGCGCGCATGCCTATCCTCGGCAAGACCAACATGGACGAGTTCGCGATGGGCTCATCCACCGAGCACTCGGGCTACGGCCCCACCCACAACCCGTGGTCGCTCGACCGCATCCCTGGTGGTTCGGGCGGCGGCTCCGCGGCCTCGATCGCGGCATGGGAGGCCCCACTCGCGATCGGCTCCGACACGGGCGGCTCGATCCGTCAGCCAGCCTCCGTGACCGGCACCGTGGGGGTGAAGCCCACGTACGGCGGTGTCTCCCGCTACGGCGCGATCGCGCTTGCGAGTTCGCTGGACCAGCTGGGCCCGTGCGCACGCAGCGTCGAGGACGCCGCGCTCCTGCACGAGGTCATGGGCGGTCACGACCCCATGGATGCCACCAGCCTTGACGAGCCGATTCCTGGTTGTGTCGAGGCGGCACGTCAGGGCCGCGACGGCGACCTGAGCGGCGTGCGGGTGGGCGTCATCAAGGAGCTCTCGGGCGAGGGTTACCAGGCCGGTGTCGAACAGCGCTTCGAGGAGGGGCTCGACAAGCTCCGCGCCCTGGGCGCCGAGGTGGTGGAGGTCTCCTGCCCGAGCTTCGAGTACGCCCTCGCGGCGTACTACCTGATCCTCCCCGCAGAGGCGTCGTCCAACCTGGCGAAGTTCGACTCGGTGAGGTTCGGAATGCGAGTCGAGAAGGGCACGATCGAGCGCACCATGGCCGCGACCCGTGCCGCAGGGCTCGGAGACGAGGTCAAGCGCCGCATCATGCTGGGCACGTACGCGCTGAGCGCGGGGTACTACGACGCGTACTACGGGTCCGCCCAGAAGGTGCGCACCCTGATCCAGCGCGACTTCGCCGCGGCATTCGAGCAGGCCGACGTGCTGGTGAGCCCCACCACACCGACGACGCCGTTCAAGATCGGCGAGCGCATCGACGATCCGCTCGCGATGTATCTCAACGACGTGGCGACGATCCCCGCCAACCTGGCCGGCATCCCCGGCATGTCGCTGCCGTCCGGCATCGCGCCCGAGGACGGGCTTCCCACGGGATTCCAGATCCTCGCCCCCGCGCACGAGGACGCCCGTCTCTACCGCATCGGCGCGGCGCTCGAAAAGGCGCTGACCGACGAGTGGGGCGGCCCCTTGGCCGCCCAGGCCCCCGAGCTGGAGGTGGCATAAGTGACCGCCCTGACGTACGAGCAGGCCATGGAGCAGTTCGACCCGGTGTTCGGGATCGAGGTCCACGTTGAGCTCAACACCGCGACCAAGATGTTCTGCGGCTGCGCCAACCAGTTCGGCAACGAGCCCAACACGCAAGTGTGCCCGGTGTGCTTGGGACTGCCTGGCTCCATGCCGGTGACCAACCAGAAGGCCGTCGAGTCCGCGATCCGCTTGGGGCTCTCGCTGGGCTGCCAGATCCGGGAGTCGAGCCGGTTCGCGCGTAAGAACTACTTCTACCCGGACCTCGCGAAGGACTATCAGATTTCGCAGTACGACGAACCCACATGCTTCGAGGGCAGCCTCGACGTGGTGCTCGATGACGGCGAGGTCTTCACCATCGGCATTGAGCGCGCGCACATGGAGGAGGACGCCGGCAAGAACACCCACGTGGGTGGCACCGGCGGCATCCAGGGCGCCTCGCATTCGCTGGTCGACTACAACCGCGGCGGCGTGCCGCTCGTGGAGATCGTGACACACCCCATTACGGGCGCGGGTGCCCGCACAGCCGAGGTCGCCCGTGCGTACGTGGCGACCATCCGCGACATCGTCAAGGCTCTCGACATCTCGGACGGCCGTATGGAGCAGGGGTCGGTGCGAGCCGACGTGAACCTGTCGCTGCGTGCCAAGGCCGCGCCCGGCGAGGACCAGAACCTGGTGCCGTTCGGTAAGAGAAGCGAGACCAAGAACGTCAACTCGTTGCGCGCGATCGAGCGCGCGATCCATCACGAGGCCTCGCGACAGGCCGGGCTGCTGCTGGCGGGCGAGCCCGTGGTGCAGGAGACTCGCCACTGGCAGGAAGGTACGGGCTCGACCACGCCTGGACGCTCCAAGGAGCAGGCGGAGGATTACCGCTACTTCCCGGAGCCGGACCTGCTGCCTGTCGAGCCCAGCCGCGAGTGGGTCGAGGAGCTGCGCGGCACTCTGCCGGAGCACCCCGCCAAAATGCGTGCCCGCCTCAAGGTCGACTGGGGTTTCAGCGACCTGGAGATGCGGGACGCGGTCAACGCCGATGCCCTGGACCTGATCACCTCGACCGTCGCCGCCGGGGCGTCGCCGCAGGCAGCGCGCAAGTGGTGGATGGGCGAGCTGGCCCGCACCGCGAACGATCGCGACGTTGCTATGCGTGACCTGCCGGTCACCCCGGAGCACATCGCGCAGCTCCAGGGGCTGGTCGATGAGGGGCGCATCAACGACAAGCTGGCCCGCCAGGCGCTCGAAGGCGTGCTTGCGGGGGAGGGGTCGCCGGCCGACGTGGTCGCGGCCCGCGGCCTCGAGGTCGTCTCGGACGACTCCGCGCTCGAGAAGGCCGTGGACGATGCGCTCGCGGCTCAGCCCGACGTCCTGGAGAAGATCCAGGGGGGAAAGGTGCAGGCGGCGGGCGCGATCGTGGGTGCGGTCATGAAGGCAACCCGCGGTCAGGCCGATGCTGGCCGAGTGCGGGAGATCATTCTTCAGCGCGCAGGGGTCAGCGAGTAGCGCTGGGCCTGCGCCGCCGCGCACGAGCCACGGCTTGACCTTCCACTGAAGTGGAAGGTTTACGGTGCAGGGACGTTCTCCTATCAGGAGGTATCCATGGATCATCAGCAGCACGGCACTGACCACTCGGGCCACGCGGACATGTTCCGCCGGCTGTTCTGGTGGAACCTGGTCCTCGCGGTCCCGGTGATCGCGACGAGCCAGATGGTCGAGGACTGGTTCAACTACGACCTGCCCGGCACGGCGTGGGTCCCTCCGCTGCTCGGCACGGCGATCTTCGCGTGGGGTGGCTGGCCTTTCCTGTCGATGGCGTGGCGGGACGAGATCACTCGGCGGCGCCCGGGCATGATGACGCTGATCTCGCTCGCGATCACCGTGGCCTTCCTGGCGTCGTCAGCCGCGACGCTGGGCCTCGGAGACTTCGACTTCTGGTGGGAGCTTGCCGCGCTCATCGTGGTCATGCTCCTCGGCCACTGGCAGGAGATGAAGGCGGTGGGTCAGGCGCGGGGCGCTCTGGAGGCGCTCGCCGAGCTGCTGCCGGACGATGCCGAGCGGGTCACGGACGGCGACACTACTGAGACCGTGCCGATCTCGGAGCTCGCCGAGGACGACGTGGTGGTGGTCCGTCCCGGCGGGCGCATCCCCGCGGACGGGACGATCGTGCGCGGTGATGCGGCGGTGGACGAGTCGCTGATCACCGGCGAGTCGGCACCTGTCTCCAAGCGCACGGACGATGCGGTCGTGGCCGGCACTGTCGCGACCGACGGCTCGCTCAGGATCCGGGTCACTGCCACGGGAGAAGGCACCGCGCTGGCGGGCGTCCAACGCATGGTGCAGTCGGCGCAGGAGTCGCACTCGGGCACACGCCGCCTGGCCGATCGCGCGGCTGCGTGGCTGTTCTGGATCGCGCTCGGTGCCGCCGCGCTGACCCTCGCCGTGAGCTCGATCGTCGACGACCCCGCTACGGGTCTCACTCGGGCCGTGGCCGTGCTGGTGATCGCCTGCCCGCACGCGCTGGGCCTGGCCATCCCGCTGGTGATCGCCATCGGCACCTCGTCGAGCGCGCGGCAGGGCATCTTGATCAAGGACACCCAGGCTCTCGAGGCGATGCGCACGGTGGACACGGTGCTGTTCGACAAGACCGGCACCCTGACCGAGGGCTCCCACGACGTGACCGACACCGCAGTGGTTGACGGCTGGGAGGCCGACCGGGTCCTCGCTCTCGCGGCGGCGGCCGAAAGCGACTCCGAGCACCCCGTGGGACGCGCCGTCGTAGTCGCAGCGCGCGAACGGCATATGGAGATTCCCTCCGCGGAGACGAACGACACCGTGCCGGGCAAGGGTGTGCGCGCCCACGTGGAGGGCCACGAGGTGGCGGTAGGCGGCCCCGCGTTGCTGGCGGAGCTGGGCGTGGCCGAGCCCGAGGCGCTGACCGACGCGGCGGCTCGGTGGCGCGAGCGCGGTGGTGCCGTGCTCCATGTGGTGGTCGACGGGGAGGTCGTGGGGGCTTTCACCACCGCGGACCCGATTCGTGAGGAGTCCCGTGCGACCGTCGATGCGCTCCACCAGAGGGGAATCGCAGTCGCGCTCGTCACGGGCGACTCGCAGGCGGTCGCCGATGCGGTCGCCCACGACTTGGGAATCGACGAGGTGTTTGCCGAGGTGCTTCCCGGAGACAAGGACGATGCGGTGGCCCGGCTCCAGAGTCAGGGCGCGAGGGTCGCGATGGTCGGCGACGGGGTGAACGACGCCCCCGCGCTCGCCCGCGCGGATGTGGGCTTGGCGATCGGCGCCGGTACCGATGTGGCGATGGAGGCGGCGGGTGTGGTGCTCGCGAGCTCCGATCCGCGCGGAGTGCTGTCGGTCATCGATCTGTCGCGCGCGTCGTACCGCAAGATGCGCCAGAACCTGGTGTGGGCCACGGGGTACAACGTCATCGCGATCCCGGTCGCGGCTGGCGCACTTGCCTGGGCAGGAGTCACGATGCCGCCGGCCGTCGCGGCCATCGCGATGAGCCTGTCGACCATCGTCGTGGCGGCCAATGCGCAGCTGCTGCGCCGCGTGAACCTGCGCCCAGACCAGGCGACGGGCTGACGGCTGGCGGGGGAACGCATCGGCCCCGCGGTCCGCTCAGCGACGCACCCGGGCCCGCTCCTAGGCCGCCGCGCGCGCGGGCGCCGAGGTGGATGAGCGTAGCGTGAGCGAGGTCGGCAGCTCCAGCCGCCCGGTAGGGCGCCTGCCCTCGTAGGCGATCTGGGCGGCCACGCGGATCGCGGCCCGCGCCATCTGCTCGAGCGGCTGGCGCACGGTCGTGAGCGGCGGCTGCAGCCACTCCGACAGGATGACGTCGTCAAACCCCACGACCGACAGGTCCTCGGGTATGCGCATCCCTCGCTCGCGCGCGGCGGCATACACGCCCGATGCGGTTTGGTCGGTGCCCGCGAAGATGGCGGTGGGGCGGCGGGCCATGCCCAGCATGCGGCGTGCCGCTACGAGGCCCGAGGCGGGCATGAAGTCCCCGTAGGCCTGCAGCTCGGGGTCGAGCGGGATGCCGTGGCGCAGGTGCGCGTCCCGATACCCCGCAAGCCGGTCCTCGGAGCAGCTCACCCCCGCCGGGCCGGTGATGACGCCAATGCGCCGGTGGCCGAGCCGCAGGAGATGCTCGGTTGCAATGCGGCCGCCAGCGCGGTTCGCGGCCGTGACGGCGGGCATGTCGCCCGGGGCGGATCCGACTGGGTCCACGAGGACCACGGGTGTGTGGAGACGGCTCAGCTCCTCAGCCGCGCCGGCCGACAGCTCGGACACGACGATCACCACCGCATCGGTGCGCCGACTCGCGAGGTGCTGGATCCACCGCCGGTTGCCCGCAGATCTGCCGTGAGTGGAGGTGAGCACGATGCTCGCTCCCACCCGCATGGCCTCGGTCTCGGCGCCCTGGATGAGCGGCATCGCCCAGATGGCGTCGAGGTCGCGCAGCACGAAGTCGATGAGACCCACGCGCTGACGGGATGCGGTCCCGCGGCGCTCGTAGCCGTGCTCGTCGAGCAGGCGCTGCACCGCCGCCCTGGTCTCGTCGGACACTCCCGCGCGCCCATTGAGGACGCGCGAGACGGTGGGCATGGACACGCCCGCGTGCGCCGCGATGTCTCCGATCGTGACCCTGGGCGATCGACTTCGTTGTCGGTCGGAGGTCATCGCTTTCCCTACTCCAGCGTGGCGCTAGCGCGCGCCGGGGCGCCGCGGTCGATGTGGAAGTCGGCGCTGCTGTTGCCGTGCGAGATGCGGTAGTCGCCCGCGAAGCCCCGCACGTCCACCCTGCCCTCGCCGTTGGTGCGCATCTGAGTCGGTGCCACCCACCACTCGTCCTTGATCAGGCCGAGCAGGGCGTCGAAGGCGGGCTTGGGACTGCCGTCGCGACGGAGTAGCCCGGCCGGAGCGCCCAGCCACGCGCCCTCGTCGGTGAGGCCCCAGTACGTGATCGACTCGACCGAGCGGTGCGAGACGAGCGTGCGGTAGTGACGCACGATCTCCTCGGCCTGACGTTCTTCGCCTTCCGGCGTGGAAGGCCAGTCGTCCACCACGTAGTCGTTCAGGTCCACGATGTGGGGCGGCATGAGGTCGCCCGAGACGAGCGTGGTCTCGGTCATCTGCAGCGGCAGGCCGAACCGCGCGAACCTCTCGAGGATCTCCCAGACGGCATCCTCCCCGCGGTACCCCTGGTGCATGTGGGTCTGCAGGCCGATCGCGTCGATTTGGATGCCCGCGTCCAGACACTCCTCGATCAGCCGCTCGTAGTCGGCGGACAGGTCGAAGTCGTTGAGCACGAGCCGCGCGTTCGGGTTGCCCTCGCGCGCAGAATCGAACGCCATGCGCACCATCTCGACGCGGCCCTTGGTCTGTGCAAGACGCGTGACGGCGTTCGGATCGGCCGTGAAGACGGGCAGGATGACCGCCTCGTTGATGGCGTCCCAGAGATCGACCACTCCGGCGAAATCGTGCGTCTCTCGCACGATCCGTGCGCGCATGACGGATTCCGCCTCCGCGTCGTCGAGCTCCATGAGCCACTGGGGCGCGAGAGTGTGCCACAGCAGCGGGTGCCCCTTGACGGATACCCCGCGATCCGCGAACCACCGGGCGGCCCGCAGCAGGCGCTGCGTGTCCGGCTCCCCACGGCTGGGCTCGAAGCCGCGCCAGTAGAACGGCAGGGTGGTGGCGTTGTAGAGCTCGAGATATCTGTCGGCGAGCTCCGGCGCGGAGGCGACGGAGGCGCCGCCGAACAGGTGAGTGCCTGCGTCGCCCTCGCCGCCTATCCACTCGACCAGGTCGAACCCGATGTTGCCGAACGAGAAGTCGTGCCGGGTCTGCTCGATGGTGACTTTCTGTTCGGCCACGGGCCGTCCGGAGGCGTCGGTGACGGTCACCGACGCCTCGCCCATGCGGTGGTCGGTGCCGCGCTCGGTGGTCACGCGATCCTCGTCGTGGTCCAGCGGGCCGAGCGGAAAGTCACCGGGTGCGCCTCGCCCACCAGGTTCAGGCTCGCCTGGGTCAGCCGATTGTGGCTCGTACCGGTCCACAGCTCGATCGCGCCAGGCTCGACGATCCGCGCGAAGGAGCGGTCCGAGAATGCCAGCCTGGTGGTGGGCACCGTGAACTCGACGCGCTTGCTCTCGCCGGGTGCGAGGCTCACGCGGTGGTACCCGACAAGCTGGGCGACCGGGCGGGTGATCGAGCCGACGACGTCGTGCGCATAAAGCTGCACGACCTCGTCGCCTTCGCGGTCGCCTGTGTTTGTCACCAGGACCGATGCGACGATCGAGCCGTCCGTGGGCGCATCGGCGGTCTGGAGCTCCTCGTGAGTGAAGGACGTGAACGACAGCCCGTGGCCAAAGCACGCCGCCGGGGCGGTGGACAGGTTGGTGACCTCGCCGTCGCCGCCCAGCTTGGGGTGCAGATAGGAGTAGGGCTGCGCTCCCACCGAGCGGGGAAGGGTGACCGGGAGCCGGCCCGACGGGTTGACTCGTCCGGACAGCACGCGAGCGACCGCGCCCGCGCCCTCCTCGCCGGGGAAGAATGCCTGGACGACGGCTGCGCAACGGTCGATCGCCCACGCCACCGCGTAGGGGCGTCCCGTCAGCATCACGAGCACCACGGGGGTGCCGGTGTCGAGGATGGCCTCGACGAGCTCGCGCTGCACTCCCGGCAGTTCTAGGTCATCGCGGTCACAGCCCTCGCCGACGGTGCCGCGGCCGAACAGACCGGCCTCGTCGCCGACGACGACGATGGCGGTGTCCGCCTCGAGTGCGACCTCGAGCGCCTTGTCGAAGCCCGAGCGATCGTCATCGTCGATACCGCAGCCCGGCGCGGCCAGGATGGTGCCCGCGAACTCCTCGCGGATCCCTTCGAGCACCGACGGCGCCTCGAAGCCGAGATCGACGCCCGGGCGCTGGGACAGCACGTGGTTGGCGAACGAGTAGCAGCCGAAGAGTGCCGCGAAGCGGTCCGCGTTCGGACCGATCACGCCCAGCACCTGACTCTCGTTGCTGGCCTCCAGCGGCAGGGTGCCGTCGTTCGAGACCAGCACCACCGACTTCTCGGCGAGCTCGCGCGCCACCGCGCGGTGCGCGGGGGAGTCGAGATCGACGCCGGTGGGCGGCTCCTCGTCGAACGTGGCGTCCAGCAGCCCGTGACGCTCCTTCTGCGCGAGCGCACGCTCGACGGCGCGGTCCACGAGCGCGACGTCGACGGTGCCCGCCTCGATGGCGGCCTTCAGCGGCGCCAGGTACGCGTCTCCCGTGGGCAGCTCGATGTCGACGCCGGCGGCCAGCGCCTGGGCGGCGGCCTCTCCCAGGTCCGCCGCCACTGCGTGCAGCAGGTGGAGGAACGCGACACCGAAGTAGTCCGCCACGACCACGCCCTCGAAGCCCCACTCGTCGCGCAGCTTGACGGTGAGCAGCTCGGGGTCCGCGGCCACGGGCAGCCCGTCGATCTCCGCGTACGAGTGCATGATGGAGTGCACGCCGCCGTCGAGCACGGCCATCTCGAACGGGATGAGCAGGGTGTCCTGCAGCTCCCGCCTGCCCGCGTGGACCGGCGCGAAGTTGCGGCCGGCGCGCGACGCCGAGTAGCCGACGAAGTGCTTGAGGGTCGCGTCGACGCCCTCCGACTGGATGCCGCGCACGTAGGACGTGCCGACGGTGCCTACGAGATAGGGGTCCTCGGAGATGCACTCCTCGACTCGTCCCCAGCGCACGTCGCGGATGACGTCGAGCACGGGGGCGAGGCCCTGGTGGATTCCGAGCGAACGCATCGAGCTGCCGATGAGGGCGCCCATGCGTTCCACGAGCTCGTGGTCGAAGGCTGCGCCCCACGCGAGGGGGGTGGGGAAGGTGGCTGCCTTCCACGCCGCGAGTCCGGTCAGGCACTCCTCGTGAACGAGTGCGGGGATGCCGGGCCTGGTGTCCCTGACGAGCGAGCGCTGCCGCTGCCACAGGTACGCCGCCCGCTCGTCCGGCTCGACGGGATTGGTGCCGTAGACCCGCGTGAGGTGGCCGAGGCCGTGCTGCATGGCATCGTCCAGCTTCCCGGTCGCGGCGAGCTCGCCCTGGAGCGGCGCGACAGAGTCGCCCTCCTCTCCCTCCCAGAAGCCCACGATCTGTGCGAGCTTCTCGTCGAGAGACAGCTCCGCCACGAGCGCACGCACTCTGGGACTGACGCCGTTGCGTCGGATCTCGGCGCGCGAGGGCGCGCTGAGGGAATCGGTGCTCATCGTCATCAGCCTTTCACCGCTCCCGACAGTCCATCGACAATGCGCTTCTCCATCATCAGGAAGAACACGAGGGCCGGGATCATGGCGAGGAACGTGTACGCCATGATGCCCGCGAAGTCCGCGGCATTCTGGCCCTGGAACTGGGTCACGCCAAGCGGCAGCGTCGTGGGAGCGTCGCGGCCCGTCAGCATCACGAGGGGCAGCAGGTACGCGTTCCACGAGCCCAGGAAGGCGAGCACGCCCACGGTGACCATGCCCGGTCGCGCCAGCGGAAGGACCATGCGGAAGAAGAACCCCACACGGGTCAGGCCGTCCATGAATGACGCCTCCTCGAGCTCGTCGGGGAGTGCCGCGAGGAACGGACGCATGATGATCACCGTCACGGGCAGCGCGAAGGCCACCTGCGGCACGATCAGTCCCCACATGCCGCCCAGTCCCAGATCCTGCAGCAACAGGAAGAGCGGGAAGATCGCGACGGTGAGCGGGAACATCAGCCCGGCCGTGAACATCAGGAACACGCCCTCGCGACCGCGGAACGAGTACCGCGCTAGCGGGTATGCGGCCATCGTGCCGAACAGCACTACTCCGGCCGTGGTGGCCACCGCGATGATCGCCGAGTTGAGGGTGAACTCCCAGAAGCTGGAGCCGGTGAGGATCGCCCAGTAGTTCTCCCACACCCATGGGTCCGGGAGTCCGGTCGGGTCGGCGGCGATCTGGCCGTTCGTACGGAAGCCCCCGATCGCGAGGAAGAGGATGGGGCCGAGCGTGAGCCCGACGGCGATCAGGGCGACGAAGATCGTCACGTAGATCGAAGAGTCCCCGCCGAGCCTTGTGCGGGTACGTGATTGACGTGACGAGTGCGACTTGCGCGTCGTGTCGTCCTTGACTGCGGTGGCCATGGCTAGGCCCCCTTTCCAGCACGGGCGCTATTGTCACGCCGCATGACCACGGCCATGTAGGTGAGCGCGGCAACCATGGAGAAGATGAACATGATGATGGCGAGTGCGGAGGCGTAGCCACCGTCGTTGCGCTGCGTGCCGATGTCGACCATGAGCGTGGCGATGGTGGAGTACTGGCCGGTCGAACCGCCCTTGTTGAGCACCCAGGCCATGTCGAACAGCTGAATCGAGCCGATGATCGACAGGAACGCCCACACCCGGACCGTGGGTCCGATCAAGGGGATGTTGATGCGCCATTGGACCTGCCACCAGCTCGCGCCGTCGATCGACGCCGCCTCTTGAAGCTCGGGCGGGACCCCAGAGAGGCCCGCAAGGAACAGGATGATCGCCAGGCCGATGTACTTCCAGGACACGATGAAGAAGAAGGTCCAGAAGCCCGCTACGGGGTCCTCGAGCCAGCCACCCGCCGGATCGGAGATTCCTATCGCCGCCAGCATCTCGGTCACCGGGCCGCGGGGGTCGAGCAGCATCAGCCACATCAGACCCGCGACGACCTCGCTGAGGACGTACGGCGCGAAGATGATGAGTCGCACGCTCGAACGGCCCGGGAACTTGCGGTTCAGCACCAGCGCGATGATCATCGCGATCGGCAACTGGATGAGCATCGACAGCGCGATGATCTGCGCGTTGTTGCCCACGGCGTTCCAGAACGGCTGGGCGTACGCCTTCCAGAAGATGTCCTTGGTCTCGGGGTCGGTCCCGCCCATGAGAGCGCGGGTGTAGTTGTCGAATCCGATGAACTCCGCGAGCTCGAAGGGCTGGCGGGAGTCCCACTTGTAAAGGCTGTAGCGCGCGGCCATGATCATCGGGAAGATCACGAAGACCAGGAAGATCAGCAGCGCGGGGCCGACGAAGATGGCGATCTCGAGCCACTTGCGGCGGCGGTCGCGGCGGGGGTCGTATGCGGCGGGTGTGACAGGGTCGGACCCCGCCACCGATGCCTTGGCATCGGCGGCGGGGCCCGTTCCCGTACCCGAGGCCTCTAGTGCAGTCACCAGGGAGCCTCGCTTTCTTGGGATCAGGGGGTCGGGTGGATGAGTCCTACTCGGTCAGGGCGGCGGCGGTCATGAGATCCACCACGTCCTGAGCCTCACCAGTGCCGGCGAAGATGCTGACGATTCCGTCATTCATCGCGCCACCGACGTTGGTGCCGAAGGAGGTGTCCAGCCAGAGCTGGACGTACTCAGCGCTACCGGCCACCTGGGCCAGCTCGACCAGCACAGGGTTGGTCACGGCGTCTGCCGCAGCCGGTGCGACGGGCAGTGCGCCCGTGGCCTCGGTGAAGGCCATCTGGTTCTCGTCGCTCACGATGAACGACAGGAAGTCAGCGCACTCCGGCGGAGCGTCGACGTAGCAGGAGAACCCGTCGCCGCCACCCAGAGCGGCTGAGGGGTCACCCTCGCCACCGTCGGTCGCGGGCATCGGGAACCAGCCGAGGTCGTCCTGCAGCGCAGCGATCCCCTCGTCGGTGCCGTCCGTGAAGCCCTCGTACACGAAGACGTTCCACTGGCCCATGAGCTCCATGGCCGCGTCACCGGAGGCGACGAGTCCAGCGGAGGACGTCGCTCCCGTCTGTGCGACGGTGGAGATGAACTGGTCCTGGAACGGCTCGGTGCCAATGAACTCCTCGAGCTGCTCTCCAGCCTCGATCCAGCACGGGTCCGAGAAGTCGCGGTCAACGCCTGCGGCCGCCATGACCTCCTGCGAGCACGAGCGCAGCGCGAAGTTGTACCACCAGTGTGCAGCGGGCCAACCGTCGGCAGCACCCACCGCGATGGGCGTGATGTCCGCGTCCTTGAGAGCCTGGACCGCATCGTTGAGCTCGTCCATGGTGGCGGGCTCTTCGGTGATGCCGGCCTCCTCGAACAAGGACTCGCGGTACCAGATGCCCTCGACGCCGAACGTGAAGGGAAGACCGTAGGTCGAGCCCTCGTGCTGCCACGGAGAGACACCGCCGCCCAGGCGGTCGACATCCTCCGCAAGCGTCTCCGACAGGTCCATGACGTAGCCGGACTCGACCTGGCTCACCAGCTCGCCACCGCCCCACGCCTGGAAGAGATCAGGAGCGTCGCCGGACTGCAGCGCGAGCGGGATGCGCGTGCGCTGAAGGTCCTCGTTCTGGATCTGCTCGATCTCGATGGTCACGTGCGGGTTCTCCGCCGTGTAGTCGTCAGCCACGGTCTGCCAGTAGTCGCCTAGGGCATTCTCGCCGTTGTCGCCGGCAACCGCGTTGTGCCACCAGGTGAGGGTGACCGGTTCCGCGCTTTCCTCTGCCTGCCCATTGGTGGCAGCGTCAGTGGGCTCCGTGGTGTCGTCGTCGCTTTCTCCGCTGCTGCACGCAGCCAGCAAGAGAGCGGCTGATGTTGCGAATGCCGTGATGGCAGTCGCGCGTCGCATGTTCGCCATGTCCGTCCTTTCGATCTTCGTTGACCAGCTGAACACGGGAACTATGGCAGGCGGCAACGCACCGTGTCAATCGTTATGGATAACGTTTTAGTCACAAGCGCATTGCGGAGACTCGGCGCGGTAGCATCGGGCCATGGAAACTGCCCCTCGCGTCAAGATGGCGGATGTCGCTGCGAAGGCGGGAGTCTCCGTCGCCACAGTGTCCAAAGTCGTCAACGGCCGCTACGGCGTTGCCAAGGACACGGTGGAGCTCGTTCAAGGGGTGATTGCCGAACTCGGCTACGAGGCAAATCTTATCGCCGCCTCGATGCGCAACCAGCGCACCAACGTGCTGGGCATCCTCGTGCCCGACTTCGAGCCGTTCAGCGCCGAGCTCCTCAAGGGTGCCGCCATCGGCGCGCGCGGCAGCGGCTATGAGCTGCTGTCGCACTCTGGTGGGGATCAGCATGGCTGGGAGCGACGTTCGCTATCGCGCCTGGGAGGTTCGCTTATCGATGGCGCCGTGCTCGTCACCCCGACCGTCCTCGACGCCCGCACGATCGTCCCCGCGGTCGCCGTCGACCCGCACTTCGGTCCGTCGTCGATGCCTACGATCGACGCGGACTCGTACGCGGGTGCCAAACAGGCGACCGCGCACCTGATCTCGCTCGGGCACCGCCGCATCGCGTTCCTGGGTGGGCGTTCCGAGCTGGACTCGGCGCACCTGCGCGAGGCAGGCTACCGGCGCACGATGGAGGACGCCGGCGTGCCGGTCGACCCGTCGCTCGTGCGAGAGTCCCGCTACGCCCCGGACCGTGCGGCCGAGATCACGCGCGACCTGCTCGAGCTGCCGGACCGCCCCACCGCGATCTTCGCCGCCAACGACGTCACGGCCATCCGCGCCATGGAGGTCGCCCACGAGTACGGCCTCAACATCCCGGAGGACCTGTCCGTCGTGGGCTTCGACGACATCCCTGAGGCGTCGCTGGCGGTGCCGCAGCTCACGACCGTTCGTCAGCCCATGCAGGCAATGGGTCGTGCGGCGATGGAGATGCTGCTGGACATCATCAACGGCGTGGAGCGCGAGACACACGTGCGCATGTCGACCGAGCTCATCGTGCGAGGCAGCACGGCGCCGCCGCCCCAGAAGGTGCGGGCCGCGTCCATTCCCTGACCCTGCACCGGGTCCTCCCGAACATCCGCCGGCGCAACACGCCGGCCCCCGCACCCCAACAGTCGCGATGCCGGCGAGCCATCGCCGCAGATGTTGGTGACGGTCCGGATGGCAGGCGGAGCGGGTCCCAGGGGTGGGACACTGGCGGCATGATCACCGTCGCCGTTCCCCACCAGAAGATTGCCGATGCCCTGGGTGAGCTGGGCGACGACGCCCGGGTCATCGTGTGGGACCCCAGCGCGGATCCCGTCCCGGAGGCGGAGCGCGAACGCATCACGATCGCGTGCATTCCGCACCTCTCCGGCGGCAAGGCGGTCTACGGCCGCCTGGCGGAGTGCCCCGACCTGCGCGTGATCCAGATCCCGTCCGCGGGCTACGAGCACGCCATGCCGTTCATCCCCGCGGGAAAGAAGCTCGCGAACGCCAGGGGCGTGCACGACTCCCGCACTGCGGAGATGGCGCTCGCGCTCGCTCTCGCCAGCCAGCGCCGGCTCCCCAAGTTCTGGGACGCGCAGTCGCGCGAGACCTGGGAGGCGGACTTCTACGCCCCGTCGCTCGCGGACCGTCGCTGCCTCGTCATCGGCTACGGAAGCATTGGTGCCGCTCTCGGGGAGCGGCTGCGCGCGTGCGAGGCGCGCGTCACCGGCGTCGCGCGATCGGCCCGCACCGCGCCCGACGGCACCGACGTGCGCGCCATCGAGGACCTTCCCGCTCTGCTGCCCGATGCGGAGGTCGTGTTCCTGGTGACGCCGCTCACCGAGCAGACGGAGGGCCTGGTGGACGCGGGCTTCCTGGCAGCCCTTCCGGACGATGCCCTGGTGGTCAACGTCGGTCGCGGCAAGGTGGTGGACACGGACGCGCTGCTCGCCGAGCTCGAGGCGGGCCGCTTGCGCGCGGCGCTGGACGTGACGGATCCCGAGCCGCTGCCGGATGGCCACCCGCTGTTCTCCGCCCCCGGGTGCATCGTGGTGCCGCACGTCGCGGGATTCGCGCTGCTGACCGACAAGCGCTACACGGCACTGGTGCGGCGGCAGGTGGAGGCGATGCGTCACGGCGACGATCCCGTGAACTTCGTCGCGATGGGTGCCTTCCCGGCCTGAGCGCGGCGCCCATCAGTTCAGGGCGGGGTCCAGGTCCTTCCACTCGATCCAAGCCTGGACGAGGGAGTTGATCTCGTCGCGGCGCTCCTCGGCCTCGGCGATGGACACGATCTTCATCGCGCGCGCGACCGTTCCCTGACCGATGAGGTGGGGAAAGGTGCCGGGGATGAGCCCGCCCTGGTGAAACATCAGCGTCGCGTGCTGGGTCGACTTGGGGAAGAAGCTCGCGATGTTGCCCTTGTACGTGAAGGTGGGGGTGTCCCACTTGAGGCACTCGGTCACGCGGTCGTCGCTGGACAGGATCACCTGGCGGATTCGCTGTACGACGTCCCTCATCGGATTGTCGTAGTGGCTCATCCAGCGGTCCACCTCATCGCCCCTCATGATTTCGACGCTACCGCCCTTGTGTGCCTTTCGCGCGTTGATTGAGCGCGAGCGCCGTCTCTCGCTCCGCCTTGTGGTCGACCATGGGCGCCGGGTAGGCGGGGGTGTCCAGCTCGGGAACCCAGCGCTCGACATACCTTCGGTTCGGGTCGAACTTGGCCGCTTGCGTGTCCGGGTTGAAGATGCGGAAGTACGGTGAGGCATCGCGGCCGGTGCCCGCGACCCACTGCCAGTTGAGCTGGTTCTGGGAGTGGTCATAGTCCACGAGTGCTCGCCTGAAGTGGTCGGCCCCGCGTTGCCACGGCAGGTGCAGGTCCTTGACCAAGAAGCTCGCGACGACCATCCGCACTCGGTTGTGCATCCACCCCGTGGAGGCCAGCTGCCGCATGCCGGCGTCCACCAGCGGGAAGCCGGTGCGTCCGTCGCGCCACGCCATGAAGGCGCGGTCAGCATCGGGCCCGCTCGTCCAGTCCTCCTCGAGGACGACGGTGCTCAGCGACTCGCGCAGAGCCCGCGGTTCGTGCCACAGGGTGTCGGCGTGGAACTCACGCCACGAGATCTCGGACTCGAACGTGCGGGCCGCCGAATGGTCGACGGTGCCGGTGAGCGCGAGCACGGTGCGCGGGTGCACCAGCCCGAATGCCAGCGCGCTCGACAGGTGAGACGTCGAGTCCAGGTCGGGGCGGTCGCGCTCTTCGCTGTAGTGCTCCAGGTCGCCGCCGACGAAGTCTTCGAGCGCCTCGCGCACGCGGGCCTCGCGGAACTCGTGGGGACGCTCGAGCGGATCTTCGCTGTCTCCGTGCGCGGCGATCTGGTCGATGTCGACGTCGGACGCGTCCGGTGCGAGGTGTGCGAAGCCCTCCGGGTCGGCGGGACCGGCGGGGGAGCGCCAACCGTGCTCACGCCACGCGCCTCTGAAGGGTGTGAACACTCGGTACGGCGTGCCGTCGGCCTTCCTCACGCGGCCGGGGGCCACGGCGTAAGGCGAGCCGATCATGCGCAACTCGCGGCCATCGGCCTCGAGCGCCTCGGCAACTTCGGCCTGCTCGCGCACGCCAGCAGGGGTGTACTCCTGCGCTGCCCACACCACCGTCGCATCGGCCTGCCGGGCCGCGGCGAGCACCGCGTGGGCCGCAGGTGCGCGGCGCACGGCGAGCGCGCCGCCGGTTTCCTCCCGCAGCGACCACAGCACTCGAGCGAGGTGGGCGCGCCGGCGTCCCGACCAGAAGTGCAGGGCCGGAGTCCACGCGAACACCGCGACCGCCGGGCCGTCCTCCTGAGCCGAGAGCAATGCGGGATTGTCATCCAGGCGCAGGTCTCGGCGGGCCCACCACACGTGTGTCATGCGAGGCACAACGCAGAACGGCCGCCGGGAAGTCCCGGCGGCCGTTCTGTCCTGCGACGTCGTTGCGTCCTACGTAGTGCTCATGACCACTGATGGGGCGGTCCGGCTTCCTCCGTAGGCGCCACGCCCAATTAGACGTTCGCGTTCAGGCGCGCGTGCGACTGGATGTGGTCCACTGCGGCGTTGACGAAGCCACCGAGCACGGCCGCCTGTGCGTCGTCCTGCAGCGAGCCGTCCTGGCCGAACGCGGCCGGGTTGAAGTGGAAGAACGTCTCCGGCTGACCCAGCGTGGGCGACGAGAAGTGCGCGAGGATGTTGCGCAGGTGCTGCTGCGCCATCGCGGTGCCGGTGGTCCCGATCGAGGCGCCCATGATGGCGACGGGCTTGCCGGTGAAGGAGTTCTGACCCCAGGGGCGCGAGGCCCAGTCGAGGGCGTTCTTGAGTGCGCCGGGGATCGAGCGGGAGTACTCGGGGGTGACGATGATGATGCCGTCGACGTCCTCGATGGACTGCTTCCACTCGGTGGCAACCTCGGGCCAGTTGCCGTCGAGCTCGTAGTTGTAGATGGGGAGAGCGGTGAGGTCGAGGTGCACGAACTCGACGCTCTGGTCATCCGCGAGCGTGGGAAGAACGGTCGCGACCTTCTTGTTGATGGAGCCTTCGGCGACGGAGCCGACGATGATACCGATGCGAGTCATGGGATGTCCTTGATCGTTGAGTGCAGGTGGTCATGGCTGTCGGCAGCGATGGCGACACCTGTACAACAATAGATGATCTTTCAACTATTCCCATCCAGCGAAGTTCTTTGCCCGGCCCCAGACCGGCCGATGCGGTCGTCGGCTTGGCGACGACCGCATCGGCCGCATGGAGCGAGCAGGCGCTAGAGGCGCGTGTCGGCGTACACCTCGGCGCCGTCGCGCAGCAGCTGGGCCGCACCGGGCGCGATCTCGTCGTAGTGAGAGCGGAACCGCTCGTCGTCCACGTACATCTGGGTCAGGCCGCGATAGGCGTCCGCATCCGGCGTCCAGATGACGCTCACCCAGGCGTGATGGCGGGCGACGACCTCCTGAACCTCGGGGCTATCGGGGGCGAGGCCCACGCGGACCGCGGCGCCGAGGGCCTCGACGATCTCGCGGTCGCTCTGCATGTGCTGGCGCTTGCCCTCTTCGCCGAGGCCCTCCCACTTGGCATGAGAGCGGTCGACCGCGCCGTCGCCCCAGCGCTGGCGTGCCTCGGGCTCGTAGCGGGTGTGGTCGAACCCGTCGAAGAGCTGATCGGTGGTCATGGTCTTGCCTTTCTCCAGTGATTCGATGGTGCGAGCGACCGTGGCGGCCAGTCGCGTGTAGCGGTCGCGCTCGGCGGTGAGGCCGGCGAGGTGGCCGCGCAGCTGAGCCACCGTCTCGGTCGGGTCCTCCGCATCGACGATCCGGCCGATGCGCTCAAGGCTCGTCCCCAGCTCTCGCAGCACGAGGATGTGCTGCAGGCGGAGCAGCTCGGGGCGGGCATAGTGACGGCGGCCGTCCGCGCCCGTCCAGGCCGGAGTGAGCAGGCCGATGCGGTCGTAGTGGCGCAGCGTGCGGCTGGTGACGCCGGTGAGGCGAGCGACCTGGGCGATGTCGAGGTCGTCCTCGGTGATGTCTGTCGTGTTCATGGTTCGACTCTAGAAGTTGACGCTGCATCAATGTCAAGGTGCACATGCGGCCGATGCGCGCGGAGGCTGGCCGGCGCAGTACCCGCACCGTAGGGGCAGACGCCCGAGGGCCCGGGGGCCGGTCGTGTGACCGGCCCCCGGGCCCTCGCTACTGGATGAGCGCGCAGGCTCAGCGACGATCCTTGCCCTTGCCCTGGCCCTTGCCGCCGGGGGCGACGTCGATGGCGAACAGGGTCATGGTCCCCGAGACCTCGCTCGCGACAGCGAGCATGGGCTCGCCCGTGGGGGAGTCCTTGGCGTCGATGAACGCCAGCCCCTCCGGGCCAAGGTCGCCGGCCTCGGGCGACTCGGGGTCTGCGGCGAAGTCGCGGTTGTTGACATAGGTCACGAAGGTGGACCTGGTCGGCACCGTGATGTCGTAGACCATGATGCCGCCCACACGCTCGAGTCCAATGAACGCGTAAGTGCGTGAGCCGATGCGTCCGGTGGTGACGGCCTCCGGCTCAGGGCCCTTGGCGTCAGAACGGCTGTCGAACGTCGACTCGTCGTTGTCGGAGTTGAAGTGCGCGGGTGCCACCTGTGCGGTGATGGTCTCGAAGTCGTCGCCCGAGTCGAACACGCGCTCGCCGTCCGTGGACCAGATCGAGAAGGACCGCGCGCCGAAGCTGTAGAGCGTCTCGTAGCACGAGCCGTCGTCGCTCAGACCAGATGCGGTGCTGACGTCGAGGCGTCCGAGCACCGAGTCCTCAAGCTGCGACTCGGTCAGCACGCCGTCGCACACCGGCGGGATGCCGTCGTCGCCCAGGTCCTTGATACGGACGGGCTCCTCGTAGTCCCCGAACTCGCGGGCGTCGCCCTCGTTCGCGGTGACGAGGTACGTCCGGCCACGCGAGGAGTAGGAGGCGATCGCATCGGGCATGTAGAGGCCCATCACCGGAACGGTGCCGATCGAGATGGCGCCCTCGTAGTCGTAGGCGCTCGGGCCGTCCTCGTCCGACGCGTCTATCCCGTTGCCCTCGATCGAGTGGTCCTTGGCGCCTAGCGGAAGGATGTCGGTGACGGTCGCAGAAGCCAGGTCCACGACGGCGACCGCGTTGTTCTCCTGCAGTGTCACGTACGCGGTGCGGGACCTGGGGTCCACCGTGGCGTACTCGGGCTCGAGACCACGGGAGACGGGCATGTCAGCGCCGTCGACCCCGGCGAAGATGCGCACACCGGCCGGTAACGCGTCCTCGAACTCGTGGAAGTCTGCGGTGGCGACGTCCTGCTGCGACGGTGCGCCCAACTTCTTGGGCAGGTCGACAACGCTGATCGAGCCCTCGGGGTCCACGTCGTAGTCGTCTGAGGGCTCGCCCTCGTTCGCGACCACGGCACGCTTGCCGTTCGGAGTGATCGTCACCATGTCCGGCAACGCGCCGGCGCGCACCGCGCCGAGCGCGGCACCGTCTGCGTCGAAGAACGCGAGCCAGCCGTCGTCAGTCTTGACGGGCGCCTCGATGGCGACGGCGACGAGGCCGTCCGAGCGCACGTCGACGGAGTTGGCGACCGCGCCGGCGGGAATGGTCGAGCCGTCCGCGGATGCGATGCCGGCTGCGGACAGGGTGAACAGCTGGGCGGGAGCAGTCGCGTCCGACGCGTCGAGCACGCGGATGTCGCCCGCGTTCGCGTCGACAGTGAACAAGCGCTCGGTGCCGGCGTGGAAGGCGACGATCTCCGCCGCGGACTCGTCGAAGACGCCGGTGTCGTGGCTGCCGATGGGCGTCAGGGTCACGGTGCTGTCGCCAGTGGCGACGAGCGGCTCGTCGATCACAGCGGCGGTGGCGGGGACGGCGAGCACGGCGCCGAGGGCGACGGTGGCGCCGGCGGCTGCGCAGGACGCCACGAGGCGGGCGCGCGGGGATGATGCGGTGCTGAGGGGCACGAGTTTCCTCCGAGTTTCGGGTGCTCCCGACGGCGTCACTCGCGCCGGGAACGGCTGAGTCGAACAGGGGCCCGGCTCGCACCCCGGATCGCGGGGAGGAGGTGGGCTGTGGTCAACGTATCGACGCGAACGGGACTGGTGCGCCACGGAACGATGACGGCTGGGTGAACGTCTGGTGACGGAGGCTCACTCGCCGCAGCACGCCTCCTGAAGTTGACGCTGCGTCAATCTCAAGGCGCGTTTTCGCGCTCGTGCCGCGCCCGCGCATCGGCCGGTCCTAGACTCGCGTCTATGACGCAGACGCCAGACATGAAGCCCCGCTCCCGCCAGGTCACCGACGGACTGGAGGCCACCGCGTCGCGCGGCATGCTCCGCGCCGTCGGCATGGGCGATGACGACTGGGTCAAGCCGCAGATCGGCATCGCGAGCTCGTGGAACGAGATCACGCCGTGCAACCTGTCGCTGCAGCGTCTCGCGCAGGCCTCGAAGGAGGGCGTGCATGCCGGCGGCGGGTACCCGCTCGAGTTCGGCACCATCTCCGTCTCCGACGGCATCTCGATGGGCCACGAGGGCATGCACTTCTCTCTCGTGTCGCGCGACGTCATTGCGGATTCGGTCGAGGTCGTGATGAGCGCCGAGCGCCTGGACGGCTCTGTCTTGTTGGCCGGCTGCGACAAATCGCTGCCCGGAATGCTGATGGCGGCCGCGCGACTGGACCTTGCATCGGTCTTCCTCTACGCGGGCTCGATCATGCCCGGTCACGTCAAGCTCTCCGACGGCACGGAGAAGGACGTCACGGTCATCGACGCGTTCGAGGCGGTGGGCGCGTGCGCTCGCGGCCTGATGTCCGAGGAGGACCGGCTCGCGATCGAGAAGGCGATCTGCCCGGGCGAGGGTGCCTGCGGCGGCATGTTCACCGCCAACACCATGGCGTCCGTTGGCGAGGCGCTCGGCATGTCCGTTCCCGGTTCCGCATCCCCGCCCAGCGCCGACCGCCGCCGCGACATGTACGCGCGCAAGTCCGGCGAGGCCGTCGTGCAGATGCTTCGCCAGGGGATCACCGCGCGCGACATCATGACCAAGGAGGCGTTCGAGAACGCGATCGCCGTGGTCATGGCCTTCGGCGGCTCGACCAACGCGGTGCTGCACCTGCTCGCGATCGCGCACGAGGCCGAGGTTGACCTGACCCTTGACGACTTCTCCCGCGTCGCGGCCAAGGTGCCGCACCTGGGCGACCTCAAGCCCTTCGGACAGTTCGTGATGAACGACGTGGACCGCGTGGGCGGGGTGCCCGCAGTGATGAACACGCTGCTGCAGGCAGGGCTGATGCACGGCGACGTGATGACCGTGACCGGCAAGACGCTTGCCGAGAACATGGAGGAGCTGAAGCCGGAGAAGATCGACGGCCGCGTGGTGCGGGCGCTGAACAACCCGATCCACAAGACCGGCGGGATCACGATCCTCAAGGGATCGCTCGCGCCCGAGGGCGCCGTCGTGAAGTCCGCCGGCTTCGACGACTCGGTGTTCACCGGCACCGCCCGCGTGTTCGATCGAGAGCGGGCCGCGCTCGACGCCCTGAACGATGGCACCATCATGGCCGGCGACGTCGTGGTGATCCGCTACGAGGGTCCCAAGGGCGGACCCGGCATGCGCGAGATGCTCGCCATCACCGCTGCCATCAAGGGTGCGGGACTGGGCAAGGACGTGCTGCTGGTGACCGACGGGCGCTTCTCTGGTGGCACCACCGGACTGTGCGTGGGCCACATGGCGCCCGAGGCCGTCGACGGCGGCCCCATCGCGTTCGTGCGCGACGGTGACCAGATCACCTTGGACGTCGAGAACGGCCTGCTTAATCTCGACGTCTCCGAGGCGGAGATGATCTCTCGCCGCGAGGGCTGGGCGCCGCTGCCTCCCGTGTACACCCGGGGCGTGCTCGCGAAGTACGCGAAGCTGGTCCAGTCAGCTTCTCGCGGCGCCATTCTCGAGTAATCCGCCGCGCCTCCCCAACGTGGTCACTTCGACGGCCGTTCGCGTCGCCGCAGCCTCGTTGGCATAAAGCGCTCGGTTCGAGGCGTTACGACAGTGCCGGCGAGCCCACGCGAGTTCGCCGGAGCGCAGTGCGACGGCGGCGGCCGGGCCGGTGCCCAGTTGCAGCTCGTCGACCGCGCATTCGAGGTCCACGCACGCGAGCGAAAGGGAACCGGTCATGAACGCGCAGGACAACCCCGATCAGCAGCACAGCGACGGCGACGACGGCATGGCTCGCCACGAGAAGATGATGTACCTGAGGTTCGCCGCCATGATCCTGACAGGCATGGTGGTGATGTACGGCGTGATGTACGTGGGTTCCTGGGAGTGGGGCCACGTCCGCTGGAGCGAGAGCCGGCTCTTCATGGCTCTGACGATGGGCGGGTCCATGGGGCTGGTGATGATCGCCTGGATGCTCAACATGTACAAGAACGCGAAGGCCAACATCGCCGTCGTGGCCATCAGCGCCCTGGTGCTTGCGGGTGGCATCGCTCTCGACCGCAGTCAGGCCACTGTCGACGACACGTCCTACATGAGCGCAATGATCCCGCACCACTCGCTGGCGATCACGCGGTCGGAGCGCGCGAACCTGGACGACGTCAGGGTGTGCGAGTTGGCAGTCGAGATCAGCGAGGCCCAGCGCCGCGAGATCTTCGAGATGGACTGGCTCATCGAGGACATCGCCGAGAACGGCATTGCGAGCACCGCGGCGGAGGCCGAGGCACGCGCGGTGCCCGATTACACCGAACCGGCGTTGCGGGACTGCCTGTCTGACTGAGGGTTGGGACCGCCAAAGTTGCGCGTGGAGAATCGCCTGCTGCGCGAATCGGCCGGAAGTTGTCGGAAGGCGGCGTGACGGGCCCGGCATCAGTCCGAGGTCAGCCCTTGACGGCGGCGTCCAGTTCCTCCACGAACGCGTCCGCCTCGACGAACATCTCGGCGTAGTGGCGGACCCACTCGACCTCGCCTTCCTGGTTGACCAGGGCGAAGCTGTGGCTGGGGCGATCGCCGTGCCCGTAGATCCCGATCATCCCGTAATCGGCTGACACCTGAGCGTCGGGGTCGATAAGGATGGGTTGGGTCACGCCGAACCGCTCCTCCTCGGCCGCCACCGGCTCGGGTGGGTCGACCATGATCGAGAGCATCTCGATGTCGCGCTCGGCGAGCACGTCGTCGAGTTCGGGGATCTGGGCAAAGCAGCCGTCGCAGCCGAGGCCCATCGAGAAGTAGAGCAGGGTGTCGCCGTCGGCGAGCGACTCGTCCAACGACACCTGCTCGCCCGCGGTCGTGGTGAGGGTGAAGTCCGGAGCCGCCGTGAGGGTGGTCTCGTCCTCCTCGGAGGTGATCGTGATCCCCACGAGGACGGCGATCACGGCCGGCACCGCGAGGAACGACGCCCACGTGATCATCGCGGTGCGGCGATCTTCCGCCCGCTTGTCCGCTGCGGTCTGCTTCTTGCTACTTGACTTCGGCTTCGTGCCCATGGCAGGACCCTTCGGTGGTGTGAGGTGACTCGTCTTCTTCGGTGGCCCGCGGTCGGCGGGCGGAGAGCCAGATGGCTCCCACGGCGATGAGGAGCAAGATCGCGCCGGCCGCCAGGTCGGGGATCCATGCGAGTCCGTCGAGGATGGGGGCGAGCACGCTCTCGATCTGCTGCGACATGCCCTCCGTCGCGGAGGTCGTCAGCGAGGCGCCGGTGACGGTGATCCACACCAGCACGATCGCCATGACGAAGAACATGATCGAGGCGGCGATGCCGGCGCGGGTGGTCCGGACGTTCAGCGGCCCGAGCTTGAGCGAGACCTGGCTGGTGCCGATGGCCTTCTGCGACGGGCGCAGACGGTCCCACGCCAGCGTCATGAGCACCAGCGGGAAGACCATGCCGAAGATGTAGGCCATTCCCACGCCGGCGCTGCCCAGCAGGCTGGGGGAGAGGGCGGAGAGCGTGAGGGCGCCCGCGAGCACGGGGGCGCAGCACGCGCTGGCCGCACCCGAGAACACCCCAAGCGCGAACACGCCCGCGGAGTCCGTCCGCGACACGTCGGGCGCGCCGCGGAGGAACGGCAGGGACCAGCTCGCGCCGGTGAGAGAGATCACGGCGAGGGCCAGGAGCAGCACCGCGCCAAGCGCGTACACGACTTCGTGGAAGCGCAGCAGGCTCTCGGTGAGCAGGCTGAGGCCGAGGGTGATCGGCAGCAGCACCGTCGCGAGGCCCGCGGTGAAGAGGAAGGTGAGCGGCACGAGCCGCCAACGGTTGTTGCGCACCGACGCCGCCAGGAACGCGGGGAACATGACCACGATGCAGCAGGGCGCAAAGAGTGCGACCGAGCCGGCGACGAAAGCCGCCAGCAGCGACCCGCCCAAGAAGAGGCCTTCCATGGCTACTTCACCTCCACGGTGTTGGCGAGGGCCGCCAGGTGTTTGGTGAGCTTGCGCTCAGAGATTCGTCCGTAGCCGAAGACCGTGCCGTCGACGATCAGCAGTGGCGGGAAGGGCATCCGATGCTTGACGACCAGCTCGCGGCCGTCGTCGGACATCATGTCGACCAGGCGCACGCGCATCGGGTACGTCCCGGAGAGCGTGTCGAGAATGGTCTGCGCGTCGGCGCAGAAGTGGCACGAGGCCGCAGTCACCAGGGTGATGTCGACGGGGGAGCTCATGTCAGATCCCTGCACCGAAGTAGAGCTGCGTGTCCGCAGTCGGGGCGGCGGAGATCTTCTGGGTGTCCGTGTGGCACGCGTGGGCCTTCGCCTTTGCCTTGCGGCCCGGTGCGGCGCCGAACACGGCGGCCATCAGTTCCTCGACGATGTCGTCCATGCGGCCACTGGCGACCGCCTCTGGCAAGCAGCTCTGAAGGTGGGCCTCGATGATGTCGCGCTTGACTCCCTCGAGCGAGCCCTGCACCGCGGAGAGCTGATGAAGCACGTCTATGCAGTATCGGTCGTCGTCGACCATGCGCACCACGGCGTCGAGGTGGCCGCGAGCGGTGCGCAGCCGGAACCCGGTCTTGCGCGTGTCGGCCTTCACTTGGTGTCCTTCAGTGCCTCGCGGCGCGCCTTGTAATCGTCAAGGCCGATCTCGCCGCGCGCCAATTGCATGTCGAGAACCGCCACCGGATCCTGCGGCTGGGCTGGGGGAGTGCTGCGGCGGGCGACGAAGTATCCGATCACCGCGATTGCGACCCACGTCAGAGCCAACAAGAACCACATGCCGCCGCCCATCGCGCCTCCGTACGGGAACCACATCATGGTCGATCGCCTCACTTCCCAATAGCGTTGTTGATTGACGCTAGGCCCACCCCAGGTGGGGTGCCCGGGACCTTTGTCCTCGCGGCCGATGCGGGGGTTGGGTGGGACCTATGCGCTCGCTGAGCAGAGCGCGGGGCGGGCCGGAACGACACCCAGCGACCTGCAGGAGACGCGGACTCTCGAGATGCGACGCTGAGCGCCCACTGCGACGCTAAGGCGGGGATGGGGAGGGAGGGGGCTTTGGTGTCTCGCTATGCGAGACGGTGAACCAGGATGTGAGATTCCTCACCGAAAAGGCGACAATCGCGCCCTCGTAGGCGTACAGTCGTGCCTATGCAGACGATTCTCGTAGTTACCGGGCGCGCGGACCGCTAGTCCAAGCCCAGGCATCGTCCGCGCGCATACCCCGACAGGCTCCCCAAGCCTGAGGGGTTTTTTCATGCGAGGCGGATGCGAGAACCGCCTCATCATTTCGACTCAACGGGAGAGAAGATGGCACAGGTCAAGGCACCCAAGCCTTCTGCGCTGATGAGCCCCGCGCCCGCCAGCGCGCGGCCCGCGGCCACAGCGGCCGCGGCAGCGTCAGCGGGAGAGCGGATGACGGGCGCGCAGGCGATTGTTCGTTCGCTCGAGGCCGCAGGCGTCACCGACATCTTCGGGCTGCCGGGCGGCACCATCCTCCCGACCTACGACCCGCTGATGGACTCGACGCAGCTTCGTCACATCCTGGTGCGCCACGAGCAGGGTGCCGGCCACGCCGCCGAGGGCTACGCCCACGCGACGGGCCGCCCCGGCGTGTGCATTGCGACGTCTGGCCCCGGCGCGACCAACCTTGTCACCCCCATCGCGGACGCGAACATGGACTCGATCCCGCTGGTCGCGATCACGGGCCAGGTCGCTGCGGCGAACATCGGCACGGACGCCTTCCAAGAGGCGGACATCGTGGGCATCACGCAGCCCATCACCAAGCACAACGTGCTGGTGACGGACGCGAACGACATCCCGCGCGCGATCGCGGAGGCGTTCTACATCGCGACCCACGGCCGCCCCGGCCCCGTGCTGGTGGACGTGGCGAAGTCCGCGCAGCAAGAGTCCATGACCTTCAACTGGCCCGAGCGCATCGAGCTGCCCGGCTTCAACGCCGGCGCGCGTCCGCACGCCAAGACCGTCCAGGAGGCGGCCCGACTGCTCGCCACGGCGCGCCGTCCCGTGCTGTACGTGGGCGGCGGCGTGATCCGCTCCGGCGCATCGGCCGGCCTGCGCCGCCTCACCGACCTGTCCGGGGCCGCAGCGGTCACCACGCTGATGGCCCGCGGCGCGCTGCCCGATTCGCACCCTCAGAACCTGGGCATGCCCGGTATGCACGGCACCGTGGCTGCGGTCGCGGCGCTGCAGAAGGCGGACCTGGTGGTGGCCCTCGGTGCCCGCTTCGACGACCGCGTGACCGGCAAGCTCGACAGCTTCGCACCGAACGCGACCATCGTCCACGCGGATATCGACCCGGCGGAGATCGGCAAGAACCGCGCCGTCGACGTGCCGATCGTGGGCGACCTCAAGGAGGTCTTCGCTGCGCTGGTGCCAGCACTCGAGGCCGAGCACGAGCGCCACGGCAAGCCCGACCTCGAGGCATGGTGGGCCCAGCTCGACGACTGGCGCACCACCTACTCGCTGGGCTACACGCCCACCGACGACGGCCATGGCTCTCCGCAGTACGTGATCCAGCGCCTGGGCGAGATCGCGGGATCGGACACGATCTTCACGTCCGGCGTGGGCCAGCACCAGATGTGGGCCAGCCAGTTCATCAAGTACGAGCGCCCCAACACCTGGATCAACTCCGGGGGCCTCGGCACCATGGGCTTCTCCGTGCCGGCCGCGATGGGCGCCAAGGTGGGCGAGCCGGACCGCACTGTGTGGGCGATCGACGGCGACGGCTGCTTCCAGATGACCAATCAGGAGCTAGTCACCTGCGCGATCAACAACATCCCCATCAAGGTTGCGATCATCAACAACTCGTCGCTGGGCATGGTGCGCCAGTGGCAGACGCTCTTCTATGACTCGCGGTACTCGAACACGGACCTGCACACCGGCCACGGCACCCGCCGCATCCCCGACTTCGTGAAGCTCGCGGAGGCCATGGGCTGCGTGGGGCTGCGCTGCGAGACCGATGCGGACGTGGACGCGACCATCAAGCGCGCCATGGAGATCAACGACCAGCCCGTCGTCGTGGACTTCACCGTGTCGCGTGACGCGATGGTGTGGCCGATGGTGGCCTCCGGCACGAGCAATGACGAGATTCAGTATGCCCGCGGCATCGCCCCCGAGTGGGACCGCGGCGAGGAGGAGTGACCTCATGACCAAGCACACGCTCTCGGTGCTCGTCGAGAACAAGCCAGGCGTGCTCGCGCGCGTCTCCGGACTGTTCTCCCGCCGCGCCTTCAACATCCACTCGCTCGCGGTGGGTCAGACCGAGCACGCGGGCATCTCGCGCATCACCGTCGTCGTCGACGTGGATGCGTTGCCGCTCGAGCAGGTCACCAAGCAGCTCAACAAACTGGTGCACGTGCTCAAGATCGTCGAACTCGACCGGGACAAGTCGGTCCAGCGCGACCTGCTGCTCATCAAGGTGCGCGCGGACGCCCGTCAGCGCGCGGACGTACTGCAGGTCGTGGACCTGTTCCGCGCCCACGTGGTCGATGTGTCCACGGACTCGCTCGTCATCGAGGCGGTCGGCTCGCCCGACAAGCTCGAGGCGCTGCTCGCCGCGCTCCAGCCGCACGACATCCGGGAGATCGTCCAGTCCGGCACCGTCGCCATCGGCCGCGGGCACAAGTCGATCACCGAGCGCGCCTTCGAACGCGTGAGCGCCTGAGCGGCTGAGCGGCTGAGCAACTGAGCAACTGAGCGAGAGCGCGCGACCCGGCCCGAGCATCGGCCGCCCGCAATTCCCGTCACTTTCATCGAATTCCGAACACTCTAAGGAGAGAACCCACCATGGCTGAAATGTTCTACGAGCAGGACGCGGACCTGTCGATCATCCAGGGCAAGAAGGTGGCCGTCGTCGGCTATGGCTCGCAGGGCCACGCTCACTCGCAGAACCTGCGCGACTCAGGCGTCGAGGTGCGCGTCGCGCTCCGCGAGGGGTCGCGCTCGACCGTGAAGGCCGAGAACGACGGCTTCACGGTGCTGTCGGTGGCCGAGGCCTCGCAGTGGGCGGACCTCATCATGATCCTCGCGCCGGACCAGCACCAGCGCACCATCTACAACGACGACATCAAGCCGCACCTCACCGAGGGCAAGGCGCTGGCGTTCGCGCACGGCTTCAACATCCGGTTCGGCTACATCGAGGTGCCCGAGGGCATCGACGTGCTGCTGATCGCCCCCAAGGCTCCCGGCCACACCGTGCGGCGCGAGTACGTCGCGGGCCGCGGCATCCCGGACATCGTCGCGGTCGAGGCCGACGCCACGGGCGGCGCCTGGGACCTCGCGCTGTCGTACGCGAAGGCCATCGGTGGCACCCGCGCCGGCGTCATCAAGACCACCTTCACCGAGGAGACTGAGACCGACCTGTTCGGCGAGCAGTCGGTGCTGTGCGGCGGCACCAGCCAGCTGGTCCAGTACGGCTTCGAGGTCCTGACCGAGGCCGGCTACCAGCCCGAGATCGCCTACTTCGAGGTGCTGCACGAGCTCAAGCTCATCGTGGACCTCATGCACGAGGGCGGCATCACCAAGCAGCGTTGGTCCGTGTCCGACACCGCCGAGTACGGCGACTACGTGTCCGGCCCCCGCGTGATCACCCCGGAGGTCAAGGAGAACATGAAGGCCGTGCTCGCAGACATCCAGTCCGGCGCGTTCGCCGAGCGGTTCATCGGCGACCAGGACAACGGCGGCAAGGAGTTCTCTGAGCTGCGCGCGAAGGGCGAGGGCCACCCCATCGAGGAGACCGGCCGCGAGCTGCGCAAGCTGTTCGCATGGAAGGACGATGTGGACGCCGACTACGTGGACGGCCAGACCGCTCGATGACCGCGCAGACTCAGCCACAGGCCTACCGCCTCGCGGTGGTCGCGGGCGATGGCATCGGACCGGAGGTCGTGGCGGAAGGGCTCAAGTGCCTGGACGCCGCGACCGAGGGGACCGGCATCTCGTTCGACACCACCAAGTTCAATCTGGGTGCTAAGCGCTGGCACGCCACCGGCGACACCCTCGCCGCGGACGACCTCGAAGCCATCAAGGAGCACGACGTCATCCTGCTCGGTGCCATCGGTGACCCTTCGGTGCCGTCCGGTGTGCTCGAGCGCGGCGTGCTGTTGCCGCTGCGGTTTGCGCTCGACCAGTACGTCAACCTGCGCCCCTCGCGGCTGTACCCGGGCGAGGTGTCGCCGCTGCGCGATGTCGAGGCCGTGGACTTCGTGGTGGTGCGCGAGGGCACCGAGGGTCCGTACGTGGGCAACGGCGGCGCGCTGCGCGTCGACACTCCTCACGAGATCGCGACCGAGGTGTCCATCAACACCCGCCACGGCGTGGAGCGCGTGGTCCGCTACGCCTTCGAGACGGCGTCCAAGCGCGACCGCAAGCGGCTCACGCTGGTGCACAAGCACAACGTGCTGGTGCACGCCGGTCACCTCTGGCTGCGCACGGTCGAGGCCGTCGCTCCCGAGTTCCCGGACGTCACGTGGGACTACCTGCACATCGACGCCGCGACCATCGTGATGACCACGAACCCCGGCAAGTTCGACGTGATCGTCACCGACAACCTGTTCGGCGACATCCTCACCGACCAGGCGGCGGCGATCTCGGGCGGCATCGGCCTCGCCGCGTCCGGAAACCTCAACCCGGACCGCACCTTCCCCTCGATGTTCGAGCCGGTGCACGGTTCCGCTCCGGACATCGCGGGCAAGGGCATCGCGGATCCGTCCGCGACGGTGCTCTCGGTGGCCCTGATGCTCGACTTCCTGGGCTACCCGGAGCTCGCTGAGCGCGTGGAGCACGCGGTGGCGGCCGATGCGGCGGCGAAGGACGGCTCTTCCCGCACCACGGTGCAGGTGGGCGACGCCCTCGCCGCGCGGATCCGCGGGTAGCACCATGCTGACGCGCGCTGGAGGGACATGGGTGCAGGATCCCGCGGGATTCTTGCACTCATGTCCCTCCAGAACGCACCACGAAGGGAAGCTGAGATGACTGACACCAGCTCACACGCAGTGCTGTCCAACTCAGCAGCCTTCGACGTGCGGCCCAGCGCCAACCCGCTGCCCGTCGCCGACCGCGACGCCGCGCTTGCGAATCTCAAGTTCGGCACCCAGTTCACGGACCACATGGCGCGCATGCAGTGGCGCCTCGACGAGGGCTGGGGCGACCGCCGCGTCGAGGCCTACGGGCCCCTTCAGCTCGACCCCGCCGCCGCGGTGCTGCACTACGCGCAGGAGATCTTCGAGGGCCTCAAGGCGTACAAGTGGGCCGACGGCAGCGTCCACCTGTTCCGCCCGGAGGCCAACGCGGAGCGGTTCAACCGGTCCGCGCACCGCCTCGCGCTGCCGCAGCTGCCGGTCGAGGACTTCATCGGCTCCATCGAGGCGCTCGTCGCGGTCGACGCCGCCTGGGTGCCTGGCGTCGAAGAGTCCAGCCTCTACCTGCGCCCCTACATGTTCGCCTCCGAGGCGTTCCTGGGCGTGCGGCCCGCACACATCATCGACTACCTGCTCATCGCCTCTCCCGTGGGCCCGTACTTCCCGGGCGGCGTCAAGCCGGTGTCCATCTGGGTCGCGCAGGGATTCCATCGCGCTGGCCCCGGGGGCACGGGCGACGCCAAGTGTGGCGGCAACTACGCCGCGTCGCTGCTCCCTCAGCAGCAGGCGGCCGAGCACGGCTGCCAGCAGGTGTTGTTCCTCGACGCCAAGGACGATCGCTACCTCGAGGAGCTCGGTGGCATGAACGTCTTCGTGGTGCGCCGCGACGGCACCATCGAGACGCCGCGCCTGACCGGCACCATCCTTGAGGGCATCACCCGCTCGAGTGTGATCCGCCAGCTCGAGGATGACGGCCGCAAGGTCATCGAGAAGGACATCACGCTGGATGAGGTGCGCGAAGGCGTCGAGAGCGGCGACATCGCTGAGCTCTTTGCGTGCGGCACCGCCGCCGTCGTGACCCCGGTGGGCCGGCTCGCGTCGCCGGGCTTCGACGTGCAGATCAACGGCGGCGAGGCAGGACCCGTCACAATGGGGATCCGCCAGCGCCTCACCGACATTCAGTACGGCCGCGACGAGGACACCTACGGCTGGATGCGCCGCGTCGCCTAAGGCTCCGCGAGCCCACTAACACCGGCCGATGCAGGGGCTGGGTTCCCAGGTGCACAGGCACTCATACTTGCCTCAACCATGAAGCATTCGCACGAGAGGACTCGCATGCCCCGCAAGACCATCGTCATCACCGGAGGTAGTGATGGCATAGGAGCGGCGGCCGCACGCAGGCTGGCAGCGGACGGCCACGAGGTCGTCATCGTCGGGCGCAACCCCGAGAAGACGGCCGCGGTCGCGTCCGAGCTCGGCATCATCCATCGCGTTGCGGATTTCGCGGACCTGTCGCAGGTTCGCGATCTCGCCGCGACCCTGCTCGAGTCCTACCCCGAGATCCACGTCCTCGCGAACAACGCCGGCGGCATCATGGGGCACCGCGAACTGACCGTCGACGGCCACGAGAAGACGCACCAGGTCAATCACCTCGCGCCGTTCGTGCTCACTATGGATCTGATGCCGGCCCTCGAAGCCGGGAACGCCACCGTAATCCAGACCTCGAGCGCAGCGGCGCTGAGGTTCGCCGAGTTCGACATCGATGATCTGCAAGGCGAGCAGGGCTACGCGCCCCAGAAGGCCTACGGCAACGGCAAGCTTGCCAACATCCTGTTCACCGAAGAGTTGCAGCGCCGGTACGGCGACCGCGGCATCTCCGCGGTGTCGTTCCACCCTGGTCTGGTCGCCACCGGCTTCGCGCACGACACCACCCATTTCATGCGCTGGTTTTATCACGGGCCCTTCAAGCGCCTGTTCACCATCAGCGCGGACGAGGGCGCCGGTCAGTTGGTGTGGCTGGCGACGGGCGAGCCGGGCCTCGACTTTGAGCCGGGGCGCTACTACGAGTCCTACAAGGTCGCGACGAAGGTTGCGCCGGAGCTCGGCGACGCCGAGTTGGCCCGCAAGCTGTGGGAGCGTTCCGCAAGCCTCGTGTGAGGCCTGGTGCGTGCCGAGAACATGGCACGCTAGCCCCATGAACAGGGCTGGCGGCGCGACCGTATTCTTGGCGGAGCTCGGCATGTACGTCGGGTTCGCGTGGTGGGGGCTGGCCGCTTACCAGGGCGCGATGTCGTGGATCGTCGGCATCGGCCTGCCTGTCGCCATCATGGCCATCTGGGCGGTGTTCCTGTCCCCGCGCGCGCCCATGCCGCCGCCCGAGCCCGCGCAACTCGCCGTGCGCATTGGCCTGCTTCTCCTTGGCGCTGCGGCCTTATGGGCCGTAGGGATGCCGATTCTCGCGATCGCGCAGGCGGTGCTCGCGATCGTCGGCACCGCGCTGTCCTTGCGCGGCCGTCGTGCCGACCGACCATAGCGCGGCCGCGCTCGCAACCCGCGCATCGGGCGCGCATGATGGAAGGTGACGCACCCGATTCGAGGAGGTACGCATGGCCATCAAGGACCTCAGGCTGACCAGTCCCGACATCGCCAGCAACGAGCGGATCGACGATCGCTTCACTGGCCAGGAGGGCGCCGAGACCCCGCGCCTGCACGTCGCGGGCGTGCCGTCCGAGGCTGTCGAGCTCGCTGTCGTCTGCCACGATCCGGACGCACCGATGCCGGGGGGCTTCACGCACTGGACGTTGTACGGGCTGCCCCCACGGGATGGCGACATCGACCCTGACTCCGGCAGGGCGGGCCCCAATGACGACGGGGGTACCGGCTACGTGGGCCCGTTCCCACCCGCCGGTCACGGCGAGCACCGCTACTACTTCTGGATCTACGCGCTGAAGACGCCGGTCGCCGGCGCTCCGGCGCGCGAAGACTTCCTGCGCGAGTACCGCGGCGAGGTGGTCGAGCAGGCGCGCCTGGTGGGCACGTACTCCGTCGATTAGCAGCGGCCGATGCCCGGGCGGGCCTTAAGGGACAATGTCACCATGACCTCTCGAGCAGCGGCGAGCAGACAGCCCAGCGAACAGCGCTACCGCGAGGCCGAGGCGGCCATGTGGGCGCACCACGGCATGGAGCCCACGGAACGGTGGGCGGAGGCGCCCGAACTGGGCATCCGCGTGCATGCGAACGAGTCTGGTGAGGGAATGTCGGCGATCTTCATTCATGGCACGCCCACCGCGGGCGGGGTGTTCGTGCCGCTCGTGGGTCAGTTGACCGGCGTGCGCGCGATCGTCGTCGACCGCCCCGGCTGCGCGCTCAGCGAGCCCCTGGACTACTCGGGCATGACCCCCGACCGTGCGCGCGAGGTCATTGAGATCTGGATGTCGCGGCTCGTGGAGACGGTGTCCGACGAGCCGGTCGATCTTGTGGCGAGTTCGGCGGGAGCGTTCGTGGCGCTGGTGCTCGCGGCGCGCCGGCCGGAACTGGTGCGCACGGTCGCACTGCTCGGCGCGCCCGCCGTGGAGGGTATGAACCTGCCGGTGTGGATGCGGCTGGCGACGTTCGGGCCCATCGCGAACGCTGTCGCTCGCCACGACGTCAACGAGGGCGACCTGCGCCGGTCGTTCCGGTCCATGGGCCACGGCGACCTGGTGGCGCAGGGCGGCATCTCCCAGGCGGACCTCGAGTGGCGCTACGCGCTGTCCCGCGACACCGACACCTACGCGCATGACATGCAGATGATGCGTCAGGCCGCGACCTGGCGCGGTCCGCGCCCAGGCTGGGTGGCGACCACTTCCGAGATCGAGTCGCTCACGATGCCGTCGCTGTGGGTGGCGGGCGACAACGACCCGTTCGCCACGCCGGACCGGATCCGCGAGTGGTCCTCGCACGCCGCCGACTCGACGTATGTGGTCATGGAGGGCTCGGGCCACCAGCCGTGGATCGACCGGCCGGCCGCGCACGCGCGTGTGCTCGAGGACTGGTGGGCGAGCATCGGCGCCCGTGCCGCGTGAACGCCCGCGCGCAGTCGCTGAGGAGCCCCAATGAACTTGCTTGACGTGTGGGACGCGGTCTGGGCGGACGCGACTGCGCAGGTGGTTGCGTCGACGCCTGGCGCGCTGTGGCCGCTGGCCGCGGTGTTCGTGTGCCTGGTGATTCCTCAGGCGTGGCACCTGGTCCGCCACGTCGTGACGATTGCTCACGAGGCGGGTCACGCGAGCATCGCGACGCTGCTGGGCCGGCAGGTGCGGGGGATTCGTCTGCACTCGGACACCTCAGGGCTCACCACGCACTCGGGTTCCACCAAGCGGCTGCCGCTCGCGCTCACCGCCTTCGCCGGCTACCCGGCGCCGGCGGTGCTGGGCGTGGGGGCCGCGGCGCTGCTGGGAGCGGGGTACGCGTTCGGGCTGCTGTGGCTGCTGCTGGTGGTGCTGGTCCTGGTGCTCGTGCAGATCCGCAACGTGTACGGCTTCCTGGTGATGGTGGTGGCGATTGGCGGCTTCGGGTGGCTGGCGTGGTCCGCACCGGATCCGTGGCGCGTGGGCGTCGCCTATGCGGTCACGTGGCTGCTGCTGCTCGGCGCGGTGCGCGCCGTGGTGGAGCTGCACGGATCGCGGCGCTCCGGCGGCGGCCGCACCTCGGACGCCGATGCGCTGGCTCGCTCCACGCGCGTGCCGGGCCTGGTCTGGGTGGGCGTTTTCTGGCTGGTCACCGTCGCGTGCGCGGTGGGCGGCGCGTGGCTGATGCTCGGCGACGTGGTCACGGACTGAGTGGGCGGGGCCTGAGCGCCATAGCAGTTCATCCGTAGCGAAACTCGGGACCCTTCCGCTAGGTAACCTACGCAACCGTAACTTACGATAAGAGCATGACTACGGAAATGTCGACGCCAACGCTGGTTGCGCGTGACGAGATCACGCACCTGACCGCCATGCTCGCCGCGCGAGCCCACGCTGCGCCCCGTTCTGTTTTCGCCGAGGTCAAGGCCACGGAGGACACCTGGCGCCAGATCACGTTGTCCGAGTACCACTCGCGCGTGCGCGCGGTCGCGAAGGGCCTGATCGCCCGCGGCGTCAAGGCCGGAGACCGCGTGGGCATCATGGGCGACACGCGCTACGAGTGGTCGGTGATGGACTTCGCGATCATGGCCGCGGGTGCCGTGAGCGTCCCGATCTACCCGTCCTCGTCCGCCGCGCAGGTGGAATGGATGGTGGCCGATGCGGGGGTCAAGCTGGTCGGCGTCGACACCACGGAGCGGGCCGAGCTGGTGTCCGAGGCCTCCGTCGCCATGGTCATGCTTGACGACGACGGCCTGGACGAGCTCGCCGCCGCGGGGGAGTCGATCTCGGACGCCGACCTCGATGCGCGCACTGCGGACCTGGTGGGCGACGACATCGCCACGATCATCTATACGTCCGGCACCACGGGCCGCCCCAAGGGCGCCATGCTGTCGCACGCCAACTTCGTCGAGCAGGTGCTGAACATCGAGCGCGACCCGGGATACGGCGGTTTCGTCAAGGGCGACGACGCCCGGCTGCTGCTGTTCCTGCCGCTGGCCCACGTGTTCGGCCGCATCGCCATGATTCTGGCGCTGTCCGCCGGCACGGTCATCGGCTTCGCGCCCAGCCACAAGACCCTCGCGGCGGACCTGGGCAGCTTCAAGCCCACCTTCCTCGTGCTCGTGCCCCGGGTGCTCGAGACCGTCTACAACAGGGCCGATGCTGCGCAGTCGGGTGTCAAGAAGCGCATCTTCCGCTGGTCCGCCAAGGTCACTCGCCAGTACTCTCAGGCGCAGCAGACCGGAACCCCGGGGCCGGCGCTGAAGGCCAAGTACGCCGTCGCGGACAAGCTGGTGCTGTCGACGGTTCGCGCCAAGCTGGGCGGCAACCTCAAGTACGCACTCGCGGGCGGCGCCCGTCTGAACGAGGACGTGGGCCACTTCTTCCAGGGACTCGGCGTGACGGTGCTCCAGGGCTACGGCCTCACGGAGACCACCGCGGCGGCGATGGGCACTCCCGAGGACGCCAACATCGTGGGCACCGTGGGCCGCCCCATCGCGGGCAACGAGATGAAGCTGGCCGAGGACGGCGAGATTCTGCTGCGCGGCGCGAGCCTGTTCCAGGGCTACTGGAACGCGCCCGAGGCCACGGCCGAGGTCATGCGCGACGGCTGGTTCGCCTCCGGCGACATGGGCGAGATGGTCGACGGCGCGCTGAACATTGTGGGCCGCAAGAAGGAGATTCTGGTGTTGTCCTCGGGCAAGAACGTGCAGCCCGCGGTGCTGGAGAACTCGATGCGCTCTCACCCCGCGATTCAGGACTCGGTGGTGGTGGGCGAGGGCAAGCACTTCGTGTCCGCGCTCGTGGCGCTGGACGAGGCGATGCTGCCCGCGTGGCTGAAGTCGCACGAGCTGCCCGACATGACGGTCGAGGAGGCGGCGAACGACTCCCGAGTGCGCGACCTGATTTCGCGGGCCATCGCGCTCGCGAACGCCCAGGTGTCGCGCGCCGAGTCCATTCGGGAATTCCGGATCCTGCCCAGCTCGTTCTCCGAGGCGCGGGAGGAGCTCACCGCCTCGCTCAAGACGCGGCGCGCCGTCATCATGGCGCACTACGCGAAGGTCGTCGACGAGATCTACTCGAAGGCGATGCCGCCCTCGCGCGGCTGAGGCGCGCACAGCGCGCACTCGGCGCTTGCTAGCGGCCGATGCGCGGGTCAGGTCACGTCGTAGGTGAGCTGAATCTGTCCAGTCTCCAATTGACTGGTCGCGACCAGCGACAGCGGGCGCGGCAGGATCGGGGCGTCCCACAGGGGAGTGCCGCGACCGATCGCGACGGGCGCGATGCGCAGGCGTAACTGGTCCACTCGGCCGGCCTCCAGCAGGGCCGAGGCGAGCTGCAGGCTTCCCCACAGGATGATGTCGCGCTCGTACTTGTCCTTGAGGCGGTCAGCGATCTCGGCAGGCCCGCCGGTCTCGACGGTCGCGGGTGCGTGGTGGCCCCAGGGCGCCTCGCTGAGCGTGGAGGAGAGCACGTGCTTGGGGAGGCGGTTGATGGGCTCCGCGAGTGGATCGTTGCGGGCCACATGCAACGGCCAGTAGCCGATGAACATCCTGTACGTGGTGGCACCGAGGAGGATGGCGTCCGTCTCCTCGAGTTCACCGAGCGCGAGGTCGACCATCGGTCCAGGCTCCGAGACCGATCCGTCGACCCAGTCCAATTCGCCGTTCGGCCCCGCCGCGAACCCGTCGGCGGTGACGTGCTGCTCCACGATGATGCGTCCCATGGAGCCAGGTTAGGACGGTCGGCCACGCAGCGCACCAGATCCAGTAGGTGAACAGACAGGCTCCCAATGGAGCAAATCGTCAATACACCCATGATCCCCATCAGCAGATCGACAAGTTACTGCTGTGGTTGCATGCGGGCACCACCGCCAACGGCTTTCGACCGTGCCGTCCCCACGATGTCGTAGCGCGACGATAGTGTCTGAGACATGGAATTTGAAGAGAAGCTCGAAGCACTTGCGACCAAGGTAAGGGATCAGAAAGGCGCGATTCAGACTGAGGAGGCGACGAAGAACGCGTTCATCATGCCGTTCATTCAGGCGATCCTCGGCTACGACGTGTTCAACCCGCTTGAGGTCGTGCCCGAGTTCACGGCCGACGTTGGACTGAAGAAGAATGAAAAAGTCGACTATGCGATTATGCGTGAGGGCGAGGTGCAGATTCTCGTCGAGTGCAAGCGCTCTTCCGGTGGGCTAAAGATCGAGCACGCGTCGCAACTGTTCCGATATTTCGCGGTCACGAACGCAAGGATCGCAGTGCTGACGAACGGCCAGGTGTACAACTTCTACACCGACCTTGACAACGCGAATCGCATGGACGAGAGGCCGTTCCTGGTACTCGACTTGCTCGATATCGACCCGACGCTCATTCCCGAACTCAAGAAGCTCTCCAAAGAAGTGTTCGACATCGACTCCGTCGTGAATGCCGCCGAGGAGCTGAAATACGTCGGTGCCCTCAAGCGCGCGATTACCGCTGAGTTCAAGTCGCCAAGCGAGAAGTTGGTCCGACACTATGCGGGCGAGGTCTATGAGGGTCGCTTCACCCAGGCCGCACTCGAGAAGTTCACTGCTTTGCACTCGAAGGCTCAGCGCCAGTTCATCAACGAGCAGGTCAACGCCCGGCTCAAGACTGCTCTCGGTACGCCCGAGTTGACACTCAAGTCATCGGACGGTGATTCAACTGATGCTGTGTCGAGCGAGTCTGCGGTCGAGGAGGATCTTGACCGCGACACTGGCGTCGAGACCACGCTCGAGGAACTCGAGGGATACCACATCGTCAAGGCCATCGCCTGTTCCGAGGTCAAGCCCAATCGGGTCTCGCAACGCGACGCCAAGTCCTACTTCGCGATCCTGCTGGACGACAATAACCGCAAGCCCATCGCGCGCCTGTGGTTCAACTCGAAGCAGAAGTACCTCGGATTGCTCGACGCCAGCAAGGACGAGACGCGATTGCCCATCGACAATGTCGATGACATCTACCTTCACGCGGACGCAATACGCGAGACGGTGCGCAGGTACCTAGAGGACTGACTCGGCCGCCCGAGGGAGAAGCTCGTCGATAAGCCCTTGGCGCCGGGCATTCGTCACCTGCCGTCGGCCCCTAGCGTTCGCGCGCACGAGCGCGGTCTGGTGCCGCTCGCTACTGTGACAATATGAAGAAGCGCAAGTCGATCCCCCGTGCGGTGCAACGTCAGGTGAAGGTAGAGGCTGGTCACAGGTGTGCGGTTCCAACGTGTCGCGCCACCTCGGGCCTCGAAATCCACCACATCCGCGAGCACGCGAGGGGCGGTCCGGACGAGTTTCAGAACCTGATCCTGTTGTGCGCTGTCTGCCACGCGCGAGTCACGCGGGGCGAGATTGACCGGACGTCGGTAAAGGCCTACAAGGCGAATCTCGCACTGCTGAACAGTCGCTACGGCGACCTAGAGCGACGTGTTCTGTCGCGGTTTACTGCGGATCCAGAACTGGAAACGGTGGTCGTCGACGTGGCGCAGAAGTTAGCTTTGGACTACCTGATCGATGACGGAATCCTCGAGTATCGAGGCAGCGCCGACGGCGCGGTGTTCTTCCAAGTGGCTGGCGGTCCAGGTCCAGATGAGGCGACCACGAATCTCGAATCACACTTTGGCCCGGCAAAGTGGGGCCTGACCGAAGAGGGGCAGCAATTCGTTGAGCAGTTGCGCGGCGCGCAGACAGTCGAGTAATGGAGCAACTCGTCAATGCCCCCATAGGCCGAGCCGTTCGCGACTTATCCGCTCTCGCGGCCGGGCAACGCAGAGCCGCTGAGAAATGACTCGTAAGCATCGCGTGCGTCGTCATCAACTGCGGTCTTCGCGGGCCCGTAGCGCGTATCAGTACGGTCGCGCTTAGGGCCTGAGAGCCAGTACTCCTCGTCGGTCTCGATGTCGAAGATATTCGCATCCAGACCGCCTGTCCAGCGGCGCAGCGTCCTACCGCGATATCGCGCAGTCTTGAAAGATCGGTTGAAGTCGACCCAGCCGATCCATGATGGGCCGTGATCCAGCGCGTAGCCCGTCTTCAGCTGAATGAACATGATGCGGCGTGGAATGCGCAAAGTATGCACCTGGAGACGTTGCCGGAGCCATGACGCGCCTCACGCAACTCGCAAGAGTGCCCACGGCTCAACACCGCCGCCGAAGGGAGCAACTCGCGAAACCACCCGCACTAGGGTGGTCGTGTGATCAGTGTGGACCCCGCCGACTCTGTACGAATTGCCGAGACGGACCTTCGGAGACTCGTTCGATCTGTTCTCGAGCAAGAGCTTGGGCCCAATTGGCTCGCCAAGTCCGGACTCTCGGAACAGCGGCTCGAGCGCATCCCCGAACGCATGTCCGAGGAAGCCAAGCGCCGCAAGAGCGTAGTGACGTCCATTGACCCCCTCGACTTTCTCGAAGTGACCGACCTTGCAACGATCATCAGCAAGCACTGGGCCGAATTCAAGCCCATACTTGGCGACAAGAAGCACATAGACACCTACATGTCACGGCTCGCTTCGTTTCGCAATCCCTCGGCACATTCGCGGCCGCTCATGGCACACGAGAAGATGCTGCTCGCAGGTATCGCGGGCGAGATCAGGAATCTAGTGACAATCCATAGAAGTTCCCAAGACGTTACGGGCGACTACTACCCCGTGATTGAGTCCGTTCACGACAATTTCGGCCACGCTACAGGCCCGACCGGGCTCGAAAACATGCACATCGTGCCGACAAACAAGTGGCTTCAAGTCGGCGATGTGCTGCGTTGGGAGTGCGCCGGACGCGACCCGCAGGGCCGCGAGCTCACATGGCGGGTTGCGCATCACGGCCGTCGTCCGATACAGGCCATTGGTGAAACGGCGTCGCTCGAGTGGACGGTCAGCGAGGAAGACGTCGGAGACCGTTTCCAGCCGGACATCACCTTGACGGCTGAAAGTAAGTATCACCGGCACACCGGGTACGACGACAGGGTCTATTTTGTCTACGGGGTCGTGCCGCCAAGCCCTTGAGCTGTTCTAGCCAGATAACTCGGGACGGCCGCGGGACGCGTGCACCGGGTGAAGGGGCAACGCCAACGGAGCGTCAGTGGGCACTGCGGCGCGGACTACCTGGCGTCGAACTCCGCGTAACGCGCGGCGAGCCGGTCCTTGTTGGGGCGATCATTGCGTCGGACGGGCAGGTGGATCTGAAGATCGTGCATCTCCTGCAGCCCATGCTTGAGCATCGGCCCGTCGACCTCAGCTAAGAGCTCGGCATTGATCTTGATCGTGTAGTCCGGAGTGACGCCCAGGAAGTTGCGGTCATAGGCGGCGTGATGAATTTTGCACATCGCCATGCCGTTAGTGACATCTGCTGTCTTGTCGTCGAGGTGGTCGGCGGCGATGTGAGCAGCGTCGAGCAACTCCGCATGTTTGAAGTGGCACACCGTGCACTGGGTGGCGTAGGCGGTAAGGACTCGGGCGCGGAACTTCGGCTGGTGGAGGCGCTGACGCACCATCGAGTCCCGGTACGCCTTTTCCACGGGGGAGTCCGCGGACGGGTCTCCGAGCGGCGCAATCGCCTCGATCGCCATATCGAAGCGCAAGTCTGCTGGCCGGTCGCCGATCAATAGAACGGGTGCGTAAGGGATATAGATACCGTCATGGATCTTCTCGAGGTAGAGGATTGGCAGGCCAAGTTCGTAGGCCCGCCGAAGCTTGATGTTCGTGCGACCGGGCGTGGTGCCTTCATACGCGTAGTCCCAGACGCCCTCGGTGGGAGACCCATCCGCATACGGACCGGTGGGCGAAGAGACCACGGAGATGGTCGCGTCCAGCACCTTGGGGTTGTTGATGCCTTGCATAGGGGCGATGAGCTTGATCGGCGTCCCTTGGTAAGCGAATGCCTCAAGTTCCGCCCGCGAGATGACTCCACCGTGAGTCTGTGCGACGTCGGACACGTACTGGAACGCGGCCTGCCTCAGCTCAGGTCCGTCCGTGATCATGACCGCAGCTTGGCAGGTCGCTCTCTCGGGGGCAAGGATCGCCGTCGGCTCTCTCACGAGGAATGGCCAGGCCCGGCACGACGTTCTTCGCACCATGACAACCATTGGAATCATCGGCTCCGGGAACATCGGCTCCAACGTTGCCCGCGCTGCCGTCGAGCATGAGTACGAGGTGCTGATCGCGAACTCGCGTGGGCCTGAGACCCTCCAGGACCTGGTGCGCGACCTTGGCAAGAGCGCGTCCGCCGCCACTGTGGAAGAGGTGATCCGCAAGAGCGACATGGTGCTGGTGGCCATCCCGCTCAAGGCGATCGACGATCTGCCCGTGGAGCCGTTCGAGGACAAGGTCGTGATGGATGCCAACAACTACTACCCGGAGCGCGACGGGCGCATCGAGGCGCTCGACCACAACGAGTCCACCACCTCCGAGCTGTTGCAGGCACGCCTGCCCTACAGCCACGTGGTGAAGGCGTTCAACAACATTTACGCCAAGCAGATCCCCACCGACGGGCTGCCCAAGGGTGATCAGAACCGCCGCGCCCTGCCCATCGCGGGAGACGTCCCTCACGCGAAGGCGGCCGTCGCGGGGTTCCTCGACGACCTGGGCTTCGACGTGCTCGACCTCGGCCACCTCAGCGGGAGCTGGCGCGTGGAGCGCGACACTCCCGCCTACGGCAAGCGCGCCACGCTCGAGGAGCTCAAAGAGCTCACCCGCGACGTCGAGCGCGTTCAGCAGGTCTGACACCCACGCACCACCCCCACACGGCAGCTTCTATCGAAGTGCGCCATCACTCACGGAGGTAGACATGAAGGCGATTCACAACGGCACCGTTCTGGCCGAGGCAAGCAAAGATGACCTGGTCAAGATCGAGGGCAACTGGTACTTCCCGCCGTCGAGCCTGACCGAGAACGTCACACCCACCAGCCCCACGCAGTACCACTGCCCCTGGAAGGGCGACGCGCAGTACTACAACGCCACGACTGACGGCGGCGACAAGGCCGATGCGGCCTGGTCGTACAACGACCTGCTGCCGGGGGCGGCGGACCGGGTGGGCAAGGACTTCTCCGGATACGTCGCGTTCGACCGCTCGATCGAGATTACGGAGTAGCAGGCCCCGCCGGCCGCAAGGCCTGAGAACGACGGCTCCCGCGCAGCGGCGAGCCGTCGTTCTGCGTCTAGGGGGAGTCCGAAGAGTCGGGCCCATCGAGCGCGACGTCGTACGTCTCGCGGTTGCTGAGGATGACCTGCTTATGGGCGTCGACCCACGTCGCGAGTGCGAGCACAGGTTCGCTGAGGGAGAGCCCTAGCTCGGTGGCGCGGTACTCCACCCGCGGTGGAATCTCCGCGTAGATCTTTCGGTGGACCAGCCCGTCGCGCTCGAGCGACCGCAGGGTGCGCGTGAGCATCCTGCGCGAGATCCCGGGGATTGAATCGAGCAGCTCGGTGAAACGCAGCGCCCTCACCTCGAGCAGCCCGACGATGATGAGCGTCCACTTGTCCGCCAGGCGATCGAGCACCGAGCGGAAGATGGCCGGATCGTCTTCGGTGCAGATCGATAGCATCTGGCCCTTGTCGATGTCACTCGCCACGTGGTCCTCCCGGTTTCATGGGTGTTACTCAGTCACGTTGAAGTGACCGGTTACTGCGTGTTACACCGGTCACTATGAGTAACTTAAACGATACAGACAACGGGACCGCGCCCGTGCGCAAGGAGCTGCGGATCTCCGACCCCGCTCCCGGCGCTCTCCACTTTGGCATCGGGACCTTCGCCTTCCAGCCGCCCCCGCAGGGGGGCGAGCAGGTCTCGGGACAGCAGGTGCTGCGCGACGTCGTCGAGGAGGCGGTGGCGGCCGAGCGCGCCGGGCTCGACTCGTTCGGCATCGCGGAGCACTACCGCCCCGGAATGATGGACAGCGCAGCCCCGGTCATCCTGGGGACCATCGCCGGACGCACCTCGACGCTCAAGCTCGGCACGGCGGTCACGGTCCTCAGCACGCAGGACCCCGTCCGCGTCTACAACGAGTTCGCCACTCTCGATGCCGTCTCCGGCGGCCGCGCGCAGATGATCGTCGGCAGGGGATCCGCGATCGACTCCTTCCCGCTGTTCGGCTTCAATCTGGAGGACTACGAAGAGCTCTTTGAGGAGAAGCTCGACCTGTTGATGCGTTTGCTGCGGGAGCAGCCGGTGACGTGGTCAGGGCGGTTCCGTCCGGCTCTCGAGGACCAGGTCCTGGAACCGCCGGTCGCACCGGGCTCGCTTCCCGTGTGGGTGGGCGTGGGCGGCAGCCCGCAGTCCGCCATTCGGGCCGCGCGGTTCGGCCTGCCGCTCATGTTCGGCATCATCGGCGGGACGATCGATCGGTTTGCGCAGTTGGCCGACCTCTACCGCCGGGCTCTCGCAAGCTTTGAACAGGTGGAACAGCCCGTGGGACTCCACATCCACGGCTTGATCGCCGACAGCGATGATGAGGCCCGCGAGAAGTTCTGGCCGGTGTGGTCGGACATGATCAATGGCGAAGGTTCTCGACGCGGCTGGTCCATACAGCGCGAACGCTTCGATGCGGAGGTCGACGCGGGCACCTTGGTGGTCGGCTCGGCTGAGACCGTCGCGCAGCGCGTCGCCGATGTGATGAGGCGCTCAGGCGCTTCCCGGTTCGACTTCGTCGCCGCCGCGAGCCGCATGCCGCACGCGGACAAGGTCGAGGCCATCGAGCGGTTCGGCCTGGACGTGGTGCCTCGCGTCCGGGAGCTGCTGGCGGCACCGGACGGTCAAGGCGACCAGACGCGCTGAGGTAGTCCGGAGGCTCGTCAGCGCGTCTGCGCGGCGAGCCACCGGGCCAACTCCGTAGAGAGCTCTCCGGTCGCGTCGAGTTGGATGAGGTGCCCCGCGTCCTCGACGAGTGCGAGGGTCGCACCAGGGATGGAGTCGCGCAGCCGGTGCGCGCGGTCCACCGGGATCCACGCATCTTCGGTGCCCCACACGATGTGCGTGGGCTCGTGGAGCGTTCGATATAGGGGTTCGACCTCATCCGTGAAGTGCTCGTCCGCCTGCGCGATCTGGCGATAGAAAGCGGACTTCCCCTCCGGTCCCCCCCACGGTTCGACCAGCATGGCGAGGTCCTCGTCGCGCAGCCCGCGGTGGCTCGCGCCACGGATGTAGGCCTCGACGGCGGCGCGATGGATCGCCGGGGGCAGTTGGGCGAACACGTCCGCGTGCTCCTTCACCAACGTGAAGAACGGCGAGCCCCACGGCGACAGCGCCACCACGTCCACCAGGCACAGCGACGCGTATCGCGCCCCATGGAGGAGCCGCGCGCGCAGCGCTACGGCACCTCCGAAGTCGTGGGCGACCACGTGGGGCCGCTCGAGTCCCCACTCGTCGAGCAGGTGCGCGAACAGCTCGCCCTGCACCCCGAGGTCGACCGCGTGATCGGGATCCTTCGACGATGCTCCGTAGCCGGCCATGTCCCACAGGTACACCGTGTACTGGGCCGAGAGGGACTCGGCGATCGGTCGCCACAGCGCCGAGGACCACGGCGTCCCGTGTAGGAGCACCACCGGCGGCCCCTCGCCGAGCCGATCCCAGGCGACGGTGCGACCGCGCCATTGCACGGTGCGTGTCAGCGGGGATAGGGAGGGCACAGTTCGATCCTGCCAGCAGCCGAGGGTGCCGGTCACGCGCGAGTTGGCCCCGATCTCCCCGGCGATCTCCGTGACGAGCGAGAGCCGGCGTTGCCCGTTTCATGCGAATTCTCCGGTCACACGCGCCGTCACACGCACGCGTTCCACCATGACTGTGTCACCACAGAAAGGGACACCATCATGGAACTCAAGACCATCCTCGACCGGCTCGCCGACGTGATCATGGCGCGTGGCACCGCCGCCGTGCGCGACGAGCTCGGCGTGCTCGCCCGCAGCGCAGAGGCCGACCACCCGGGCGCCGCGGCGGCACTCACCGACTGGCAAGGCGCGGAGATCGCGCGGGAGCGGGCGTTCGCGATTCTCCGCAGGGAGGCCGCGTATGCCGATGCGGTACAGCGTCACGAACTCGCGTCGAGCCTCCTCGCGCTCCGCGGAGTAGCGTTGGCGGCATGAGCCCGCTTCGCGGGTGAGGGGAGGCCCGGCCCCATGCTCACAGTCCGACTGTTGGGACGCCCGCGGCTCGAACGCGACGGCGTGCCCATCGCGGGCCCGCGCGGCCACAAGTCGTGGGCGTTGCTGGCGCGACTGGTCCGCACCCCCCACCCGGTGTCGCGCCAGAGCCTCGTCGACGAGCTGTTCAGCCAGGCGGACGATCCGATGGGCGCGCTGCGGTGGAGCCTCGCTGAGCTCAGGCGGCGGCTCGGCGCACCTGAGGCGTTCCACGGCAACCCCCTCACCGGAGAACTGGGACCGGGAATCGAGGTCGATGTCACGGTTGCGGCGCACGGCCGCTTCGCGGGACCACCGCCCGAGGGACGGTTTCTCGAGGGAGTCGAGGTGCGAGACAGCGCGTCGTTCGAGACCTGGCTGCTGGTCGAGCGCGAGCGTGTGGACGCCGAGCTGTGCGGCGGCATTCGCGAGTCCATCATTCGCGCCCTCGCCGAAGGCGACACCGTGCGCGGCATCGACCTCGCCCGCGCACTGGTGGCGCGTGACCCCTTGGACGAGGGCCCGCACGTGCTGCTGATCTCCGCCCTGTCCGCAGCAGGCAGCCACGCCGCGGCCTCGCAGCAGGCGGAGCTCGCTACCGCCATGCTGCGGCGCGAGCTCGGAGTGGCGCCCAGCGCCGCGTTGCGCGACGCCGCCCGGCCGCCTCCGAAGCCGCTGCCGGAGGGCGTATCGCCGCGCGCGACCTCGGTGGCGCTGCGCACCTCGGGCCTCGCGGCGCTGTCCGCAGGCGTGGCGGTCACGGGAATCGACCGTCTGCGCGGCGCGGCCGCGGCGGCGGAGGAGGCGGACGATCCGCGGGTGCTCGCCGAGTGCCTGCTCGAGCTGGGAACGGCGCTGGTGCACGCCGTGCATTGTCATGACGACGAGGGCGCGGTGGTGCTGGCGAGCGCCGTCGCCGTGGCGATGGAGGCGGGGCACGATGCGGTCGCCTCGCGTGCGCTCGCGGAGCTCGGCTACGTGGACGTGCTGTCGGGACGGCGCGTCACGGCGGGGATGCATCTGGAGTGGGCACGGGAGATCGCCGGCGGCGATCGGGCGCTCCTGGCGACGGTCGCATCGATCGAGGCGACGGACTTGCACGACCGCGGGATGCTGGCCGAGGCGGCGGAGGGCTTTCGCGCGGCGATCGACCATGCGCGGGCGGCGGGAAGGGTGCGTCGCGAGTGCTGGTCGCTGGGAGTGGGCGCGCGCACGCTGTATGGGCTCGGTGACCTCGCAGGTGCGCAGGAGTGGCTCGATCAGTCTCTGGCGATCGTCGACGCCGAGCATTGGAACGCCTTCCGGCCGTGTGCCGAGTCCTGGAGAGCGCACGTGAGGCTCGCGCTCGGATCCGACCCGCAGCAGGTGCGTGACGAGCTCGAGGCGACGTTCGCGATGGCGTGCGAGCTCAGCGACGCGTGCTGGCAAGGGCTCGCCGCCAAGGCGATCGCCCTCGCCTGCGACGCAGCGCTTGACCGTGCGGGCGCGGAGCAGTGGCTTGTCACGGCGGCGCGAGCGTGTGCCCGCGAGACCGATGCGCATGTGTGGGTACGCGCGGACGTGGCGCTCACGCACGCTCGGATGGCGATGGCCCGGGGCGACCGCGCAAAGGCGCTGCAGCAGGTCGAGGAGCTCTACCAACTGTCGGCGCGGTGCGGAATGGACGGCATGCTCAGCGCTGCCACCGCACTGCTCGACGAGCTCACGCCAGGCCGTGCTGCCGCGAATCCTGCCCCCGATACAGTCCGGCAATAGTTCTGTCGACGACGTGCGCGCCGAGTACCGAGAGCACATCCCGGTCCTGGTGCTTGAGCGGGCCGCGCGTGGCGATGTCCGCGAAGCCGTGCACCGCCGACCAGCACGGCCACTCCGCATGCTCGCGCTCCGCGGGGGAGAGAGCTCCGGCCTCGACCATGCCGTCCAGCGCGTTCAGCAGCAGCTGGAACGGCGCCGGCACCTGTTCGGCTACGGTCACGCCGGGCTCGTCGCCCACGTTCGGGTCGAAGGTGAGCAGCGCGAGCTCGAACCATCCCGGCTCGGCGATGGCGAAGTGGATGTAGCCCAGGCCCACGCCGCGCAGGCGGGCGACTGCGCGCGCACCTGCCCGGGGATCGGCCGATGCGCC
>NZ_JBLZIE010000001.1:1312249-1388986 GCF_048553575.1 Demequina ureilytica
CGCCAGCAGGGGAGAGCTCGCCCTCGCCTTCCGCCCCGGTGAGCAGAGCATCGGCCTGCTCGCGCATGGCCGCCGCGAGCCGCTCCTGTGCCACGAGAGCGGCCGCGACCGTGAGGGCACGAAAGTCCTCGAAGTGCCGATAGGCCGCATTGGGGGCTACGCCCACCAGGCGGGTGACGGCGCGCAGCGACAGGTGCTCGGGTCCGCCGTCGCGCGCGATGTCGAGCACGGCGTGAATCAGCGCCGGGCGCAGGTCGCCGTGATGATAGGCCTCATCCTTGATCGCCATCTCTTGCACCTTAGGGGATCGGTGTGTAACGTATTTTTGGTCCGATGTGGACAGTGTGAACATGTTACTCCACCCCGGGAGAACCCACCCATGACCGACCTCGCCATCGAGACTCACGGCCTCACCAAGATCTACGGGGACACGCGCGCCGTCGACGGCGTGGACCTCGCCATCGAACGCGGGGGCGTGTACGGCTTCCTGGGGCCCAACGGCGCGGGCAAGACCACCACGATCCGCATGCTCGCCACGCTGATCGCCCCCGACGAGGGCACCGCCACGGTGCTGGGCCACGACGTCGCACGCCACGCGGACGAGGTGCGCTCGCGGGTGAGTCTCACCGGTCAGTTCGCCTCGGTCGACGAGGACCTCACGGGCGGCGAGAACCTGCGGCTCATCGCCAAGCTGTTCGGCTACCGGCCCGCCGCCGCGACCAAGCGTTCCACCGAACTGCTCGAGGCCTTCGGCCTGGCCGATGCGCGCGACCGGCAGGTGAAGAAGTACTCGGGCGGCATGCGCCGCCGGCTCGACATCGCCGCGTCCATCGTCGTCACTCCCGAACTGCTGTTCCTCGACGAGCCCACGACCGGACTGGATCCCCGCAGCCGCAACGAGGTGTGGGACATCATCCGCGCGATGGTCGCGCACGGCACCACCGTCATGCTCACCACGCAGTACCTGGACGAGGCCGACCAACTGGCCGACCGCATCGGCGTCATCGACCAAGGCAAGGTCATCGCCGAGGGCACCTCGAGCGAGCTCAAGGCCTCCGTGGGGGAGGGGTCGCTGCACGTGCGAGTCATGGACCGCGGCGACCGTGCCGACGCCAAGGCGATCCTGGTGCGCGAGCTCGGCGTCGAGGTCATCGAGCCCAACGACCCGCAAGGCCTCACCGCCACCATCAACGACTCGCGGCGCGTGACCCGGGCGCTCGCCGCCCTGGGCGAAGCCGACATCGACCTCGCCCAGTTCTCGCTGGGGCAGCCCTCGCTTGACGAGGTGTTCCTCGCCCTGACCGGGCACGTCGCCACAGCTGAGGACGACACCCAGGAGGAGGCGGCATGACCGCACCGACCAACGCCAACCCGAGCACCGGCACCCAGGCCACCGACGCTCCGGCACCGTCCGCGACGAGCCCGGCCGGGGCCGCGCCCAGCGCAGGCGCGATCGCCGATGCCCTCACCGGCGGGACCCGTCCCGACCGTCCTGGAGGCATCAGCACTTCGCTCACCTTCGGCTGGCGCGCGCTGCTCAAGATCAAGCACGTGCCCGAGCAGTTGTTCGACGTGACGCTGTTCCCGATCATCTTCACGCTGCTGTTCACGTTCCTGTTCGGCGGCGCACTGGCGGGCAGCACCGAGGCCTACATCCAGTTCCTGCTGCCCGGCATCATGGTGCAGTCGCTGATCATGATCACCATGTACACCGGCTACACGCTCCGGGGCGACATCGAGAAGGGCGTGTTCGACCGGTTCCGGTCGCTGCCGGTGTGGCGGCCCTCGCCCCTGGTGGGAATGCTGCTCGGCGACATGGTGCGTTTCACCATCGCCGCGATCGTCACGGGCACCGTGGGGTTCCTGCTGGGGTGGCGGCCCGAGGGCGGCCTGGTCGGAGTGGTCATCGGCATCGCGCTGATCCTGGTCTTCGCCTTCTCGCTCGGATGGATCTGGACGTTCCTCAGCCTGATCCTGCGCTCCGCCAATGCCATCATGGGCGCCGCGATGATGGTGATCATGCCGCTCACGTTCGGCTCCAACATCTTCGTGGACCCCTCGACCATGCCGGGCTGGCTGCAGGCATGGGTGAACGTCAACCCCGTGTCGCACCTCGTCACCGCGGTGCGGGACGTCATGGGCGGCGTCACCCCTGGTTCCGAGCTGGTGCTCACGCTCGGATGGTCGGCTGCTCTGGTAGCGGTATTCGGCGCGCTGACGATGTGGAAGTACCGCGATCCCCGATAGGTGTGACCACCACCCCTCGGAGTGCGGGAAGATGAGGGTGTAACAAACAGCGCTGAGCTCGAATTCTGCGACTCCTTCTCCACCGTCGACGCCGATCTCGCGAACTTCTCGCTTCCCCTCGGGGCGGCCGACGAGGCCGGTGTAGCGGTGCGGAGGCTCGATTTCGAGCATGTGTTCGTCCCACATTCGGGCGAGCATGTGGCGTTCAAGCGAGCAGGCAAGAAGAACCCCGACACGTACATTGCGCGCGGTGGTTGCTCTTTACCCGCCTCATCAGCCCAGTGACTGGGTCCAAGCGGAACCCGAGAGCATAGAAACCGAGAGTGCCATGATCAAGAACCCAGCGAACGCGAACGCATCGACAGACGCCATGGGGGTCGACTCAGAGGCGGCAGCGGCGACGGCCAAGCGCGCAGCGCTGTCCGCGCGCAAGATCGCGCAGGAGCGACGAGACCGTGTCCTCGCAACGTGTCCCTCCTGCTACACCAACCTTCCGGCGACGGGCGAGTGCGGCTACTGCGCATAAGTAGTCAGTTGGATACATCGCAATTATTTGAGCACGGCGACATCGTCGGTCTCGAGATGAGGAATGATACTTCGGTGAGCTTGACGACCGACCTCGAATCCCGCACCTACTTCTCCACCCTCGACGGCGCGCTGGCAGACTTTGAACTGCCGCTCGGCGCCGTCGACAAGGCACGTGCCGCCCTCCGGTTCCTCGAGTACGAGCACGTGTTCATCCCGCACTCGCGCGAGCACGTCGCCCTTGAGAGGGCCGGCGAGACCGCGCCTGTCGCGTACATCACCCGCACGTTCGTGGCGATCCACCCGCCGGACGGCCCCAGCGACTGGGTCCAGATCGCGGAGCCGGAGTCTGTGCAGGCCCCGCCGGCCGATGCGCGGGCAGGCTCCGGCATTCGTCGCGCCTCGCCGCGGCGCAGGTCCGCAGCCGAGCCGACTCGCGTGACCGCTGTGTCGACCTGTCCGTCCTGTTACACGAACCTGCCCGCGACCGGCGTGTGCGACTGGTGCGGCTGAGACTCACCCACGGTCATGTCACGACCGCGTTCAATCCAGCACCGCGATCGCGTCGATCTCGACAAGGGCCTCGGGTCGGGCGAAGCCCGCGACCATCATCACCGTGACCGGCACCGGGTGATCGCCCCACACCTCCTCGGAGGCGGCGAACGCCTCTTGCGGGTCCGTGTCGGCGTGCAGGTAGATGGTGAGTTTGACCACGTTGTCCTGAGAGGCGCCGGCATCGGTGAGCACGGTGAGCACGTTGCGGAGCGCCTGCTCGGTCTGCGGGATCAGGCCACCGGTGATGACGCCCGAGGCGTCGTTGCCGTTCTGTCCGCCCACGTAGACCGTGCGCGAACCCGTGGCGACCGCCCCCTCAGAGAACGCGGGGGAGCTGTGCATCGACTCGGGGTTGAGATGTGTGACTGCCATGATTTCCTCCCGTCCGCGGGCGCGGTCGGCCCGCTCCTTCGACGGTAGCCCTCGGCAAGCTCCGGTGCGCGGCGAGGCGGGCGCGTCGCCTTCCCCAAGCGCGGTTAAAGTGACCGCATGAACGACTCGACGCCCGCCACCTCGCCCACCTTCGCGGTGACGCCCAACCCGGCGCCCGCATCGGCCGGTGAGCGCGCCCGCCGCATGGACTCGCAGCCGTTCGGCACCGTCTTCACCGACCACCTCGCGAAGGCCTCCTGGACGGCCGAGCAGGGATGGCACCACCACCGGGTGGAACCGTTCGGCGACCTGGTGCTGCACCCCGGCGCGACGGTGCTGCATTACGGACAGCAGGTGTTTGAGGGGCTGAAGGCCTACCGGTGGGCGGACGGCTCGATCCGGCTGTTCCGTCCCGAGGCTAACGCGGCCAGGCTCGCGACGTCCGCGCATCGCATGGCGCTCGCGCCGCTGCCGGAGGCGGACTTCATGGCCTCCGTCGAGGCGCTGCTGGCTGTCGACGAACAGTGGGTGCCGTCCGCCGAGGAGACCAGCCTGTACCTGCGGCCCATGCTGATCGGCACCGAGCCCTGCCTGGGCGTGCGGCCGTCGCAGACAGTCGAGTACGTGCTGATGGCCTCGCCCGTCGGCGCGTACTTTCCCCTCGGTGTGAAGCCGGTGTCGATCTGGGTCGCGCAAGGTTTCCACCGTGCAGGGAACGGAGGCACCGGCCAGGCCAAGACTGCCGGCAACTACGCGGCGTCGCTGCTCCCGCAGCAGCAGGCCGTGGAGCACGGCTGTGACCAGGTGCTGTTCCTGGATGCCGCACGCGACACCTACATCGAGGAGCTTGGCGGCATGAACGTGTTCGCCGTGCGCCGCGACGGCACCATCTGGACTCCGAGAGTGACCGGCACGATCCTCGAGGGCGTGACGCGCTCCTCGGTGATCGAGCTGCTGCGCGCCGAGGGCCGTGAGGTCAACGAGCGCGACATCTCCCTGACGGAGCTGCGCGAGGGCATCGCTGACGGCTCCGTGGTCGAGGCCTTCGCGTGCGGCACGGCCGCGGTGGTGACGCCGATCGCTCGACTTGTGTCGCCCGACCACGACGTGGTGGTGGGCGACGGCGGTCCCGGCGTCGTGACGATGGCGCTGCGGCAGCGCCTGACCGACATCCAGTACGGGCGAGCAGACGACCTCATGGGCTGGATGCGCCGCGTGGGCTAGCTCGCGCGAGGACGCCGAGCGGCGCTGTTTGCCTCGCCGTTAGCGAGTTCCTTGCGGCGCGTGCCTCAGACGGTGCCGCTAGGGTACGCGTGTGAGTCCCAAGCCTTTCGCCCTGGTGATGACGGGCGCGCCCGCGTCCGGAAAATCGACCACTGCGGCTGAGCTCGCACGGCGCATGGGCGCGGCGCTTCTCGACCAGGACTCGATGACGAACCCGCTCGTGGATGTCGTCGCGGGGGTATTGGGAACTTCGGACTACGGCGATCCGCAGCTCGCCGCACTGACGCGTGAGGCGCGGTACGCGTGCCTGTTGCGTGTCGCGTCGGACTGTCTGCGCTCAGGAGTGCCGGTGATCATGATCGCGCCTTTCACTACCGAGCGCCACGATCCTGACGCATGGGATCGACTCGCGAGCCAGCTCGCGGAGGCGGGCGGCCGCGTGGGGCTTGTGTGGATCCGTATCGAGTCAGCATTACTTGTGGACCGATTGGTGGCGCGAGCAGCGCCGCGCGATCAGGGCAAGATCGACGACCTGCCTCGCTACGTCGCGTCCCTCGATCTCGATCCGCCCCGCGCGCCGCATATCGAGGTCGATGGCTCGCTGAGTGCGAACGATCAGGCCACGCGAATACTCGAGTCGCTCTCGGTGCGCGCCGAGTAGCCATACCCGGCCGGACCAGCGGCGTGACACGTCCGCTTCTCTCCACGCTGCCGTTGGCCGCATTGAGGTGACCCTCGCGGACGTCCTCCGTTCCGAATGTCACAGTCGTGCAACAAACATGACACCGATGTCAACTACGGCTTGACAACGGTGTCATGGGCGTCCCACTATGGAACCCGCACCACCCATGACAACGATGACATGCCTCAACGAGGAGGACTGCACGGATGCTTGCCCCGAACATTCGGCTGGATGAAACGGCCCGCATGGCCCCAGTCGCGTGCCTCTGTGGAGCAGCATCGTGACGGCCGCCAAGGAGCCGATCCTGAGAGACGTCGCCGCCATGGCGTCCGTCTCGATCAAGACCGCCTCCCGCGTCCTCAACGACGATCCGAGTGTCGCTCCCAAGACTCGCGAGAACGTGCGAGCCGCAATGCTCGAGCTTGGTTATCGGCCCGATCCGGCCGCGCGTTCACTGCGAGTGGGAAGAGATCTCAGCGTGGGTGTCGTCGTCGAGGACATCGGCGATGTGTTCGTCGCCTCCCTCGTCGCGCGAATCGAGGCGCGGCTCTCTGACGCGGGGTATCAAGTGCTGATCACCTCGAGCCACCGCGATCCGATCCGTGAGCGCGCGATCGTGCAGGACCTCCAGCAGCGGCGGTGCGCAGGCGTCATCGTGATGCCGAGCACGGAGACAAGCCTCGTAGGCCTGCGCCTTGGCACCATGCCCGTGGTCTTCGTGGACCGGGTGGGCGAGTTCCCCGGGTCTCGTTCCGTGGTCTCTGACGACTTCGCCCTCGCGCGGCTCGGTACTCAGCACCTCATCGATCACGGGCACCAGCGCATCGCCATCCTCTCCGACTCCCAGAAGGTCCCGACCACGCGCGATCGTCACTTGGGTTTCCGAAGCGCGATGGCGGACGCGGGGCACGACGTCGACAGGGCGCTCGTGCGGGATGAGTGCCTGGATGAGAGCTTCGTGCGCAATGCCGTGAGCGAGTTGTTCGCACTGCAGACGCCCCCAACGGCGCTGATCGCAACCAATACCCGCCTGTCCTTGGGTGCGGTGCCTGCCCTTCATCTCGTTCGACGGACCGAAACAGCGCTTCTGGCCTTTGGTGACTTTCCCATGGCGGAGAGCCTGACCCCGGCAGTGACGGTCATCGACCACTCGCCGCATCGGCTTGGCCAGATCGCGGCAGACACGCTGTTGGAACGCCTCCGGGGGGACGGGTCGCACATGGAGACAGATCCCATCGTCGTACCTGCAGATCTGATCGCGCGAGGATCCGGAGAGCTTCCGCCGTGCACGACGGCGGACAACAAACGCGTGGCTGTGCCAGTCGACACGGCCTGAGGGTGCACGCGAATCGATCAAGTAGGGGAGTGGTGGAAATGGCTAGTGCTGCAGGTGTCTTGGAAAGGAGTCAACGATGACAACACCAATCTACGAAGCCCGTGGGATCGTGCGGTCCTTCGGTGCGGTTCACGCGCTCAGGGGCGCCAACTTCGACGTGTATCCCGGCGAGATCTCCGCTCTCGTTGGGGATAACGGAGCCGGCAAGTCGACGCTGGTAAGGATTCTCGCTGGTGCGGATCAGCCCAACGAGGGGCAGATCTTCTACAACGGGGAGCCCATTCACCTCAGCACCCCTACCGACGCTCGGCGCCGTGGAATCGAGACCGTGTTCCAGGACCTCGCGCTGGCGAACCACCTCAACCCGATTCAGAACATGTATCTCGGGCGTGAGGTGATGAAGCCGGGCCTCCTGGGAAAGCTCGGGTTCATGGAGCGCTCGCTGATGAGGGAGCAAGGCAAGGCGGCCTTCACGGACCTGGGCGCGACCGTTCGCAATTTCACGGGACCAGTGACCGCCATGTCTGGAGGACAGCGGCAGGCGATCGCCGTCGCACGGGCTGCGGCTTGGGCCAGCGAAGTGATCTTCTTCGACGAGCCGACGGCCGCGCTCGGCGTCGTACAGACCAAGGGCGTGATGGACCTCATCCGCAGAATTCGAGACAAGGGCGTCGCCGTGGTTCTCATCAGTCACTCGATGCCTCAGGTGCTTGACGTCGCGGATCGCGTCCATGTTCTGCGCCACGGACAGCGAGTCGCCGTCATGGAATCCAGCAAGACCAACGTCGAGGAGCTGGTGGGTGCCATGACCGGTGCCCTTGACGGGAAGGAAGCGGCATGACTCTCACCACTGAAGACGGCGTCAACTCTCGCACGGCAGAAGATGCCGTCATACGTCGACCCTTCGTCGCACGTCTGAACGACACCATGAAGTCGCAGGCCATGCAGATTGTGCTCGTGTGGCTAGGCATAGTCGTGGTGTTCTCGGTCATGAGCCCGGGGGCCTTCCTCGACATCGCGAACTTCCGCAACACCGCAATCAGCATGTCGATTCTCGCGATCCTGGGTGTCGGCACGACGTTCATCATCGTCACAGGCGGCATTGACCTCTCCATGGGGTCGGTGCTGGTGTTCAGCGGCGTCATGGCTTCGATCGTCGTCGAGGCCATGGGCGACGGCCAAGGCTGGGGGGCGGCGATCGCCGGCATTCTTGCCGCACTGCTCTCGGGCCTGACGTGGGGTCTGATCAACGGGTTCCTCGTCGCTAAGGCCAAGGTCCCCCCGATGATCGTGACCCTGGGCACCTTCGTGGCCGCGCTCGGGCTGGCTCAGGTGCTGACCGGAGGCATCGACATGCGCGCGGCGCCCGACGTTCTCGTCGATTCCGTCGGCTTCGGAGACGTGTTCGGGGTGCCGAGTCTCGTCATCATCGCGGGTGCCGTGGTGCTCTTCGGGATCGTGCTGATGAACTACACCCGGTTCGGGCTCCGGACCTCGGCAGTGGGCTCGAACGCGGAGGCCTGCCGCCGTGTGGGCATCAACGTGGACCGCCAGCTCATCAAGGTGTACGCATTCGCCGGTCTCTTGGCCGGCCTTGCCGGAGTCCTGAACCTGTCGTTCTTCCGTTCAACCACCATCGCGGGGCACAGCCTCACGAACCTCGACGTGATCGCCGGAGTCGTGATCGGCGGCACCAGCCTGTTCGGCGGCATCGGCACCGTGTTCGGCACCCTCATCGGCCTCGCCATCCCGGCGACGCTGCGCAACGGGTTCGTGATCCTCGGCGTCGAGCCGTACTGGCAGCAGGTCGTTGTCGGTGCGTTCCTCGTCGCGGCGGTGTACGTCGATCAGACGCGGCGGGCTGCCAACGCTGGCGGTTCGTCCGGACAGTCGTTCCTGGGACGCATCTTTCACCGCAAACGCAAGACCCAAGAAAAGGAGAGTAAGAAATGAGTCGAATCACCACATTCAAGGCCGGCTCGGTGGCCGCAGCAATGGCGCTGACGCTCGCTGCGTGCTCGAGTGCAAGTGAGGAGCCCGACGCCAACGACGGCGCCACGGCAGATGGGACGGGCAACGCGGAAGAAGCATTGAACATCGCGTTCGTCCAGGGCGTCATCGGAGACAACTTCTACATCTCGATGGAGTGCGGCGTCCGCGCTGCAGCCGAGGAGCTGGGCAACATCGAGGTGAGCGTGCAGGGCCCCCAGAGGTGGGACCCCGCCCTGCAGCAGCCCATCGTGTCCTCGGTGATGGCCAGCGAGCCAGACGCGATGCTCATCGCACCCAACGACGTTTCCGCGCTCCAGCGTCCGCTTGAGCAGGTTGCGGAGAACAGCGAGGTCGTCCTGGTCGACACGACTGTCGAGGACCCGTCGTTCGCGGCTTCGCACATCGCTTCAGACAACGTCGGCGGCGGCGCCGCGGCGTTCGATGCGATCAAGGAGCTGGTGCCGGATGGCGGCAAGGTGCTGGTGATCGACAACCAGCCCGGAATCTCGACCTCCGACGATCGCGTCCAGGGATTCGAAGAGGCCGTCGCGGAAGACGACTCGTACGAGTACATCGGTGTGGAGTACGCACAGAACGAGCCCCGCACCGCAGCCGAGATCGTCACCTCGACGATCCAGGCCCACCCCGACCTCGCCGCGATCTTCGCGACGAACATCTACAGCGCCGAAGGTGCCGCCACCGGCATCGAGCAGGCCGGCGTCGCCGGTGAGGTGCAGGTCGTGGGCTTCGACGCCGGCCCCGCACAGGTTGAGGCGCTCCAGGACGGCACGGTTCAGGCAATCATCGCCCAGCAGCCGTACCAGATCGGCTATCAGGGAGTGGAGCAGGCGGTCGCCGCGATCAACGGCGAGGCCACAGAGGCGAGCATCCAGACCGGATTCTCGATCATCACCCCGGAGACCCTCGACACCAAGGAAGGCCAGGCGGCGCTGTACGCGTCCTCCTGCTAACTCCTTGCCACTCTCGGTGGTTCTCCCGGCCCAGGCCGGGAGAACCACCGGTCTGGCCGGCGAATGATGCCGGCCATTCCCGACCCCGCACTCATCAGGAAAGGGCTCACTGTGTCCACAGAATTCGTTGCCGGGATCGATCTGGGCAGCACCGGCGTCAAGATCCTGGTACTGGATCAGGACGGCGGAGAGCTACTCGTCGAACAGCGGCCGACTCCATGGATCACGGGCCCGGGGGGCACCACCGAACTCGAGGCTTCCGACCTGATGAACGTTGTTCGTTCGTTGCTGGAGGCCGCAGCTCGAGGGGTGGTCCAGCGCACCGGAGATCCCGATGCGCGCATCGCCTCCATCGCGGTGGCTGGCATGGGCGAAACGGGATACCTGATCGACCGTTCCGGCTCAGCGGTTGCGAGGGCATTCGCGTGGTTCGATCCGCGTGGCGTGGAACAGGTGAACGCCATGCCAGGCGCCCTGCGAACAGAGTTCGCCGGCCGGACTGGCCTGCCGCTCGGTGCACAGGTGTCCGTGGCGAAGATTCTGTATCTACGCGACCACGGGCTCGACCTCACGGGGCTCCGGTGGCTCAACCTTCCGGAGTTCGTCGCAGTCTCGCTCGGCACCGCGCCAGCTGCGGATCTGTCGCTTGCTTCGCGCACGGGGATGCTGGACCAAGATACGGGCAAGGCGTGGCCCGAGATGCTCGCGTACATCGGCGTGGGCGAGGAGTTCATGCCGCCCCTAGTGGCAGCCGGCACCATGCGCGGGACCGCTGAGCAGGAATGGATGCCAAGCGCGGTTCGTGGAGCCGCAGTCACGGTCGCGGGTCACGATCACCTTGTTGCCGCAGTATCTGGCGGCACGATCCCGGGGTCGCAATATCAAGTATCGATGGGCACCGCGGAGGTCATCCTCAGGGTTCTCGACCAGCCTCCGACGCGAGCCGCGCGCGAACGCCTCGCCGCGCACTTGATCAACTGCGTGCGCCACGTTGTGGACGGACAATATGTGCTCGTCGCAGGCGTGAAGTCCGGCCTCCTGATGCGCCGCAGCCTGCAGCTCTTTGGCATTGAGGACCGTGATGGCCGGGAGCGGCTCGACCGCTCGGTTTGCGCATTGCCCGTTGGCGGGCGGCTCCCGGAGGGCGCCATCGTCGTCCGAGGCGCCCGCAACGACGACGGTGTGCTGTCACTGACCATTCCCGCAGACGGCGTGACGCCCGCGGAGGCGTTCCATGCGGTTCTGCACCACGGGAACGACGAGATCGCGATCCTGCTCGAGGCCATGAGCAGAGAGGTTCCCCCCGCGACTTCAACGCTGCTCTCGGGCGGTTGGACCGCGATGGAGAGCGTTCGGCAGGCACGTTCTCGCGTGCTTCCCAACATACGTACGTCGACCAAGACGCAGGACACCGCCTTTGGGGCAGCGATGGCAGCGAGCCTGCTCGCAAATGCGACCACACGCGAGTCGGGCCGTGCGGTCGTTGCACAGCACCAGCAAGCGACCACTACAGAAAATGGAGAGAGACATGTCAAGAAATGAACTCAACACCCGGGAGAAGCGCGCGATGGCGGCGATCTCCACCGCCGCGGGAAACATGCTGATTGTCGCGGCCGACCAGCGCAATGGGATGAAGGCCGTCATGACCGACGGGCCTGATGGTGCGGTGACGATGGAGGAGCTCGCCGAAGCGAAGGCCGACCTCGTTCGCTACCTCGGCAACGAGGCGTCGGCGATCCTCCTGGATCCTGAGGTGGCCCTGCCCGCGATCCCCGACAACGGGGTACTCACGCGCGACACGGCGCTCGTCGTCGGCATGGATGCCTCTGGGTTCGATGAGGTCGACGGGCTGCGGTTCACGCGGTTCTCCGACGGCGTGACGGCTCAGACCGTGCTGGACCTCGGGGGCGACGCGGCCAAGATGCTGTGGTACATGCGTGCTGATAGGCAGGATGCGGATTCGCGGGTGGCTCGCGAGATCAGAGAACTGGTCGCCGCGTGCGAGAGCGCCGGACTCCTGCTGATCGTCGAGATCCTCACTTACCGTCTCGAAGACGAGAGCGAGGACGAGTTCAAGGCGAAGTTGCCGACGCTCGTCGCCGAGGCAGCACGCATCAGCGTCGAGTGCGGCGCGAAGGTGCTGAAGCTTCAGTACCCGGGATCGGCCGAGGCGTGCGCTGCGGTCACCGAAGCCGCTCAAGGAGTCCCGTGGGCCGTGCTGTCTGCGGGCGTCGACCACACCACCTTCATCGAGCAGGTACGCACTGCAGTCGCGAACGGTGCAAGCGGTGCGATGGCTGGCCGTTCGCTGTGGAAGGACAGCCTGTCTGTGGACCACGATGTGCGCAAGGACCTGCTGACGAGCCGCGCGCTGCCGCGCCTTCGGGAACTTGAGAAGGCAGTCGACCGGGTCTAACTGGCCTCAATCGTGGTCTGCGAAGCCCTCGTACTGGATTCGCGCACGATCAGGCGCGTGGGGACCTCGAGCCGGCGTGGGAAGTCGCGCTCGGGGTCCTCGATGCGGTCTAGCAGGCGCTGCGCCGCGAGCATGCCGATGCGGCGCGGGTTCTGCTCCATGGCGGAGATTGTGGGCCGGAGCGCGTCAGCGAGAGGGAAGTCGCCAAACGAGACGATGGCCATGGGTTGGTCGCGCAGCACCCGCACCAGTGCCATGGTCGACCGGGAGTTTGACGAGAAGATGGCCGTGGGTGGCTTGGGAAGCGCGAGCAGGCGGCTCACAGCGGGCGTCACCGCAGGAGGGCTCGCCTCGACGAATAGTTCCAGCGAAGGGTCGAGAGCCAGGCCTGCGTCTCTCAGTGCTCTGCGGTATCCATCGAGGCGGCTGGTGGTAGTGGAGACGCCCATGTCATCGCCGAGGAATGCCACCCTGCGGTGCCCGAGTTCGATCAGGTGTCGGACCGCTTCGTGGGCGCCGCGGTCATCGTCGGATTCGATCCAGTCTGCGGAGAGATGCACGGGATGTCGGTCCACGAAGACGATCGGCAGCTCTGCGGTCCATGCCTCCAGGTACGAGTGATCGTGGCTGGTGGGAGCGAGCACGAACCCCTGTAGCCGTCGACTGAGCAATGCCTCGACCCGCTCCCTCTCGAACTCCTCATCGGCGACTGACGCGACGACGGTGATGAGGCTGTTGTCGGCTGCGACCGAGTCCACGCCCTGCACCAGCGAGGCGAAGAACGGGTCGCTGATGTCCGGCACCGCGATCCCGATCACTGGCGAGCGGCCCTTGCGGAAGGTCGACGCAAGTCCGTTCGCAACGTAGCCGAGGTCCTGGATGGCGCGCTCGACTCGTTCTCGGGTCTTTGGAGCGACGTGCGGGTCTCCCGTGTAGACGCGCGACACGGTCTTGACGGAGACCTGTGCCGCGCGCGCGACGTCTCGCATGCTCACCATCGACGATCGTCTCCTCAACTGCACTGGGCCCTGATCCACGGTAGAGATTCAACATGGGCCAAAGCCACGCGCCTGAACTTAGGTGGCTGTGAAACCGCCATCAATAGGCAGGTGGGCACCCGAGATCATTGAAGCTCCATCGCTAAGGAGGAATACTACCGGTGCGGCGATCTCATCCTGGGTTGCCCAGCGTCCCAGTGGCATCTGTGCGAGAAACGGCTCGCCAATCTCGGGACGTCCCCAATAGAACTCAGACATCTCGGTCATGACCACGGTGGGATGGACGCTATTGACGCGAATCCCGTGCTTTCCGAGCTCAAGAGCACTTACCCGAGTGATGTTGTCGACCGCAGCCTTCGAAGAGCCGTAGGAAACGTGATTTGCCAATGCGACCAGCGAGGCCTGGCTAGAGATATTCACAATTGATCCACCTTGGTTTCGCCGGATCATCGTGCGCGCCGCGTACTTCGTCACCAACAGCGTGCCGCGCGCATTCACCGCCATCACCTTGTCGAAGACGTCGATGTCAGTCTCCATTGGTGTCGCGATCTCACCTCCGAAACCGCCGCAGTTCACCACTCCCCATACGTCGACGTCTTCAAGTGCGGACGCGATCTCTTCCTCCGACGTCAGGTCGAATGGGAGCGTCCGACAGCCTGTGCTGGCGCTGATCTCCTCGAGACTCTCAGCGGTGCGGCTGCTCGCAATCACGTCAGCGTTCGCGGCGACCAGGTGGCGCACGATAGCGCTGCCGATGCCGCCCGCGGCTCCTGTCACCAAGATGGGTCGCTGTTCGAAGTCGGTCATGTTCGGTCCTTTCGTAGGTACGTCCGCTTGGCGTGCGGGGCGGGGGAGAGCACCGATTTGTCGGTTGATCTCGGTGCCGCCAGCCAGGCAGCTCCGCCAAGATTGACACCGGTGTCATCCATGCGTAGCGTAGCACTCGTCGCCACGGAGGCTACGACTGTTGAACGGAGGCGAGGATGCCCGAACTTCAGAGCGGTCACGTGGTTCAACTCACCGCCGAGGACCTGATTTCGCGCGCGCGAGGACTCCTGAACAGGCCCGGCCGTACCTTGCTAGGGGTCACGGGACCACCCGGCGCGGGAAAGTCGACGATCACCCAGTTGGTCGATGCTGCCTTGGGTGCCGAGGCGGTCGTGGTCCCGATGGACGGCTTCCACCTTTCGAACGAAGTTCTCACGGCCTTGTCGCGCAGGGAGCGCAAGGGGGCGCCGGACACGTTCGACGTCGCGGGCTATGTCTCGTTGCTCCGCCGTATTCGTGGCCGCGAAGAGAACGTGTACGCGCCACGATTCGACCGTGAGATCGAGCAGTCCATCGGCAGCGCCCAAGTGGTGCCTTCAACGGTTCCGCTCGTAGTCACCGAGGGGAACTACTTGCTGTCGACCACTGACGGATGGCCCGAGGTAGGGCAGTTGCTCGACGAGGTCTGGTACGTCGACGTCGACGTCGACGAGTTGAGGCGCCGCCTCGTGGAGCGCCGGATAGGCCATGGCCACCCGCTCGGCGCCGCGCGGGAATGGGTGGAGTCGGTCGACCTACCGAACGCTCGTTTCGTCGTCGAGCAGCGCGAACGTGCTGACCTCATCATTCGCCTCGCTCCCACTCCGTCCGGGGATACCGGTACCACCAGGCATGACCTTTTGAAGGAGAACTGATGACGAGGCTCGGACCCCACGCTCTTGCTTACCTGGCACCACACGTGCTGCTCCCGGACTATGACCGAGGCAAGGTGACTGTCGGCATCGTCCACATCGGAGTTGGCGCATTCCACCGGTCTCACGAGGCGCTGTACGTGGACCGCCTGTTGGCCTCAGACCCGCGATGGGGGATCTGCGGTGTGGGCGTGCGTGATGCCGATTCCGGCATCCGTGACGCGCTCGTTGCCCAGGATGGGCTCTATACGCTGACGACCGTCGATCCAGCGGGAGCGGAGGAGGCGCGAGTGATTGGCAGCCTTGTGCGGCATCTTCACGCGCCGGACGATCCGGAGGCCGTGCTCGCGCAGATGGAGGACCCCGCGGTACGTATCGTCTCGCTCACCATCACTGAAGGGGGCTACGGGATTGACGACGTGACGGGGGAGTTCTCGCCGGCAGACGACGCCACGCGTGCGGACATGGCAGGGTCAAGCGTGCCCACGAGCGCTTTCGGGCTGATTGCCGAGGCTCTGCGGCGCAGGCGCGACAACGGCACGGTCCCGTTCACGGTCTTGTCCTGCGACAACGTGCAGCACAACGGCAACGTGGCAAAGACGGCGCTGCTCGCCGTGGCGCAGGCCCGGGACCCGGAACTCGCACGGTGGATCGCGCGTGAAGTGTCGTTTCCCAACTCGATGGTGGACCGGATCACTCCGGGTACTACGGACGACACTCGTCGTGCCGTTGCCCGTGACCTCGGCGTGGAGGACCGTTGGCCGGTTCGCGCCGAGTCGTTTCTGCAGTGGGTGCTCGAGGACGACTTCCGGTCCGGCCGGCCCGACTGGGAGGCCGCAGGAGTTCAGCTCGTCGAGGACGTACAGCCGTACGAGCTAATGAAGCTCAGGCTGCTCAACGCGTCGCACCAGGTCATGAGCTATCCGGCGCTCCTTGCCGGTTCCACGTGGGTGGACGAGGCATGTCATGACCCCCAGATCGTGGCGTTGCTGCATGGGTGGATGCGCGAGGCGCGCGCCACTCTCTCGCCGGTGCCCGGGATTGACTTGAACGACTACTGCACCACCCTCATCGAGCGTTTTGGCTCCGAGGCCGTCCGCGACACCCTGGAGAGGCAGGTCGCCTTCTCCTCCGATCGCCTTCCCAAGTTTGTAGTGCCGGTATTGGCCGGACGTCGCACGGGTGCGCTGAGTCACCACGGGCTGTTCGCCGTGGCCGCGTGGAGCGTCTGGCTCGCACAGGCCCTGCCAACCAAGGGCGTGGGCATCACAGATGCCCGCCTCGACGTGTTGCTCGCTGGTGCCGCGCGAGAGGAGTCCGGCGAGGCCGGTGCTCTCCTGGAGATCGAGTCCATCTTCGGAACTCTCGGCCACGACAGCGAAGCTCGCGAGGCGTACTGGGAACACCGCACCCGCATCCGCGAACACGGAGTGCGCTCTGCTTTGACCGCGCTACTGACGGCGGGATCGCCCGCGACCGGCATAGGACCCTTGTGAAAAGGCGAGGAGACGAGCCTAGGAGTCAACGTTGCGGGAGATGACGCCAAAGGTATGGCTCGGGAATCCTGCCCATGCACGGTGGCTCGACGAGCACTTTGACGAGCTGTTGCGGTTCGGCGCAGGCAGCGCCATCAGCACCGGTTTCGGAAATCTTGATGCGCACGGGCAGGTCTCGCCGTCCAGTCCCGACGGCTACTCCGACCTCTATGTGACGTGCCGGATGACTCACTCGTTCAGCCTCGGTGCGCTTCAGGGTCGTCCGGGCTGCGCGCCGCTGGCGGACCACGGCCTCGCGAGTCTGCACGGGGCCTTCGCGGACAAGGTTCATGGCGGATGGTTCAGCTCCGTCAACGTCGACGGCCCGGTGGATCGCACCAAACAGGCGTACGCGCATGCCTTCGTGCTGCTCGCGGCGTCGTCTGCGGCCGTCGCGGGACGTCCGGACGCAGCCGAGTTGCTGGATAGTGCGATGGCGGTGCATCTCGAACGCTTCTGGCGCGAGGGCGAGGGCATGGTGATGGAGGGCTGGGACGAGTCCTGGGCCGAGGCAGAGCCGTACCGCGGCGTCAACGCGAACATGCACACGGTAGAGGCCTATCTTGCGGTGTCCGACGCGACCGGTGACCCTGCGTGGCGTGCGCGCGCGTTGAGGGTCCTCGAGCGGGTGTTTGGCTACGCGGCAAAGTGGCATTGGAGGATTCCGGAGCACTTCTCCGAGCAGTGGGAACCGCTGCCCCGCTACAACGAGGATGACAAGGCGCACCCGTTCCGCCCCTTCGGTGCCACTGCGGGACACTCGTTCGAGTGGGCCAGACTGGCCCTCCACGCACACACAGCGGAGGTGGAGGCAGGAGTGCCGCCGGCTCATGTCGCCTGGCTGGTGGAGGCGGCGCGCGCCCTCTTCGATAGGGCGGTCACCGACAGTTGGGCGGTCGACGGTGCGGACGGCTTTGTGTACACGGTCGGCTTCGATGGCGTCCCGGTGGTTCGTGAACGCATGCACTGGGTTGTGACTGAGGCGATCGGCGCCGCCGCCGCGCTGTGGCATGCCACGTCCGAGGAGCGCTACGCCCAGCGATACGCCCAGTGGTGGGATCACGCCGCGACATACTTCATCGATGGGACCGGCTCCTGGGTGCACGAACTCGATTCCCAGAACCGCCCGGCGACCACCGTGTGGGAAGGCAAGCCCGACATCTATCACGCCCTTCAGGCCACTCTGGTGCCGCGGCTCCCGTTGTCTCCCACGTTGGCCAGCGCTCTACGTCAGGGCTTGATCGATACCTGACACCCAGCCGCTCGATGTGCGGATCCTGGCGCGGGCCGGGATTCTCGCGTCGGCTAGCTCGTAGCCTCGCTGCCGTTGTCCTGCGCCCAGTCCTGGAGCAGCATCACGTTCTCCTGGTGCTCCTCGAAGTCCTCGGCGAACCGCATCTCGCCCGTGTCCGGGTTCACCATCACGAAGAACAGCCATGGGCCGTCCGCGGGAGTGATCGCGGCCTCGATCGCGGCACGCGACGGCGTCGCGATGGGCGTCGGGGGCAGCCCGGGGTTCGCGTAGCTGTTGTAAGGCGAGTCCAGCGCCCGGTCCTCGCTAGTGGTGAAGGGCGAATCGGCTCCGTCCTGGCCGAGGGCGTACTGCACAGTCGAGTCGAGCTCGAGCCTCATGTCCGCATCGACGCGGTTGCGGATCACGCGGGCAACCTGGGGCATGTCCTCAGGGCGCGCGGTCTCGCGCTCGACGAGCGACGCAATGGTCAGAACTTCCTGCCACTGCTCGCGCGGCACGTCGTGCAGCGCCACTTCGGTGCCGACCAACATCGACGATGCCTGATCGGTGAGGGTGCCCACTGAGGCGGAGCCGTCCTCGGTCCAAGTGGCGTGCTCGCCTGCTGCAAGCCAGCCCTCGGGGTTGCCGTCCGCCTCCGGTGGCAGCTTGAGGACGACGAATTCTCGCGCCGTCTCGACATCTGTGTCGTATGCCTCGGCCAGTCGCTCGATGATCGCATCGGCACGCTCGCCCTCCTCCACTTCGATAACCGTCCCGTCGGCAGGAGAGTCGCTCGGCGCCGGTGTGGGACTGACTGAGCCAGAAGGGGAAGGCGACGGGGTGCCCGCAGGCCCGAGCGCATCGGCCCCGCGCAGTTGCAAGGCGCCGAAGGTGCCGGCTCCCGCAAGGCCGACGCCGGCGAGGGTTGCGACACCCGCGCGCACCGTGCGGTCGCGCCGCACGCGCCGGGTGACGGTGCCGTGATCGCCCGCCAGTGCGGTGCCGGCGTAGACGTGTGCGCCGCGGTGCTGGATGGCGGCGAGCTGCTCGTGTGCGGTGCTCATCATTGGCCTCCTGGAACGTGAGAGTTCACGGGTACGGATTCGGAATCGTCGAAGTCGACGTCGGCGCAGATCTCGCGCAATCGTGCGACCGCATCGGACAGGTAGCGCTTGACCGTGCCCACCGCGAGGCCCAGCTCGCTCGCCACACCGGCCACCGGCAGGTCGTCGAGATAGCGCAGGACTACGCACGCGCGCTCGCGTGGCGGGAGGGTGAGGATGGCGGCGTGCAGGTCGAGTTGGGAGTCCACGCGACCTGAGTGGTCCGGTCCGGCGGCCGATGCGCGGGCCAGGGAGTAGTCCCCGTTGTCGCCTCGGTCTCGCGATGGCCGGGCGGACGCGCGCCGGTGCCGGTCGATGAACGCGGTCGAGATCGCGCGCTTGACGTAGGCGTGGGCGGAGTCGAGGGTGCCGATGCGCCGGCCGGAACGGAAGGTGCGCACGAGTGCGTCCTGTAGCAGGTCCTCGGCTTCGTCAGCGTCGCCGGTGAGGACGTAGGCGTAGCCGAACAGCGCCCCGGCACGCTCGCGCATGAGCTCGTCCAGCGTGCGTGACCAGGCGCTCATAGGGCCATCCTGACGTGGTTCATAGTGGGTAGTACGCAGCGGCGCGTCCCCAGGTTGGGTGCGACTGCGCCGTCCACTGACGGCTGCCCGTGAACGGCCGCGCGACAGAGGTCGCGCATACTGTGAGCGTCATGTCACGAGACCAAGCCGAGTACCGCCCCGAGACGCGGCCCGTCTATACGCTGATCCGCAAGAAGATGAGGAACATCCGGCTCCGCGTCGACGTACCGAGCGGCGAGCTGCGGGTGAGCGCACCGCATTCCACGCCCGTGTGGCGCATCGACGCCTTCGTGGCCTCCAAACGCGACTGGATCGCCAAGCGTCGAGCCGAGATCGCAAGGCGCCCGCCCCGCCTTGAGCATGGGTACGAGGCCGAGCTGTGCCGCATGGATCTCGACGAGTGGCTTGACGAGCTCATGCCGGCCTGGTGCGAGCGGTTCGACATCGTGCCACCGCACGTCTCGTTGCGCATCATGAAGTCGCAGTGGGGGAGCTGCCGGGCGATGACGCGCCGCATCACGCTGAACATCGAGCTCGCTCGGCGCGGCTACGACTTGGCGGAGTACGTGCTCGTGCACGAGCTGTGCCACCTGTTCGAGCTGAACCACGGTCCGCGGTTCTACGCCCTCATGGATCATCACCTGCCCGACTGGCGCGAACGCAGGAGGCGGCTCGGTCCGCTCTGACCTCCGGCGTCGCCGGCGTCTCCAGCGCTGCGTGATACCACTTTGATACCATCGGGGGATGGCGATGACAGTGCGAATGACGGCGGAGCAGGACGCGATGGTGACGGCGCTTGCGAAGCGGTGGGGCGTGTCGAAGAACGAGGCGATACTGCGCGCGGTCGAGGAATCGGCGAGCAACGACCGCACTGACGCCGCCTTCACCGACGCCTACGAGCACGTGAGCGGTAAGTACCGCGACGCGCTTGACCGCCTCGGCAGCGTGTGATGCCGGAGCCGTTCGTCTATCCCACGTTCGCCATCGCCGTGAAGGTGGTTCAGCGGGAGAGAATCGGCCCCATACGCGACGACGGCCTGCTGGACTCAGCGCTCACGCGCCCCAGCACGACAGTCATGGGACGCGACGCCTACCCGAGTCTGGAACTGAAGGCGGCCGCACTCCTGCACTCGCTGTGCCTGAATCACCCATTGGTCGACGGCAACAAGCGCCTCGCCGCGCTCATGGCCGCGATGTTCCTCTACGTCAACGGGCGAGAGCTTGTGCTGACGAATGATGAGCTGTTCGACCTGACCATGGCCGTCGCGAGCGGCGACCTGCGCGAGGTGGGCGACATCGCGGCGCGCTTGCGTACCGAGGCGCGCTGAGCGGCCCCTATGCCATACTGATGCCGATGTATACCGCGATCATCATTCCGTAGCGCGCCGGCGACCACCCTCCCAGCGCGCAGCCTCCCGAACCCTGGGGGGCTTTTTTGTTGGATGAGCGGTCGCACACCGGTGCGGCATGATGGCACGACCCGAGGAGAACACCATGACGGATCTCACCGTCGAGGTCTACGACACCACTCTGCGCGATGGTGCGCAGCAGGAGGGCATGAACCTGTCGGTCGGCGACAAGATGGCAATCGCGCCGCTGCTCGACGAACTGGGCGTGGGCGTCATCGAAGGCGGCTGGCCCGGTGCGGTTCCCAAGGACACCGAGTTCTTCGCGCTCGCGGCCAAGGAGCTGACGTTCACGAACGCCCAGCTCGCGGCATTCGGGATGACGCGCAAGGCCGGCACCACCGCCGCAGGCGACCCCCAGGTGCGCGCGCTGCTGGACTCCGAGGCGCCCATCGTGACGCTGGTCGCGAAGTCGGACATCCGCCACGCCGAGCGCGCGCTGCGCGTCGAGCCGGACGAGAACTTGCGCATGATCGAGGAGACCGTCGCGTTCCTGGCGGATGAGGGGCGCCGCGTGATCCTCGACGCCGAGCACTTCTTCGACGGCTACCGCTACGACGCGGAGTACGCGATCCGTGCGCTACAGGCCGGGGTCGCGGGCGGGGCGGATGTGCTGTGCCTGTGCGACACCAACGGCGGCATGCTGCCCGACGACGTGAGCGAGATCGTCGCTGCGGTCGGCGCTCGCGTGGACGCCGTGCTCGGCATGCACGCGCACAACGACTCGGGGTGCGCGGTCGCAAACTCGATGGCCGCGGTCGCCGCGGGCGCCACTCACGTGCAGGGCTGCGTCAACGGCTACGGCGAGCGCACCGGCAATGCCGACATCGTCGCCGTGGTCGCGAACCTCGAGCTCAAGCGCGGCATCACCGCACTCAAGCGCGACGGGCTCGCCGAGGCCACGAGGATTGCCCACGCGGTCGCGGAGATCACCAACATCGCACCGTTCGCGCGCCAGCCCTACGTCGGTGCCTCGGCCTTCGCGCACAAAGCCGGCCTGCACGCATCGGCCATCCGCGTGGACCCCGACCTGTACCAGCACCTGGACCCCGCGCTCGTGGGCAACGACATGCGCATGCTGGTGTCGGAGATGGCGGGCCGCGCCTCGATCGAGCTCAAGGGCAAAGAACTGGGCTTCGACCTCGCCGGCCAGAATGAACTGCTGGGCCGCGTCACGGACCGTGTCAAGCACGCGGAGGCCGCCGGCTACACGTTCGATGCGGCCGATGCGTCCTTCGAGCTGCTGCTGCGCAACGAGCTGGGCGAGACGCCGGCCTTCTGGGACGTCGAGACATGGCGCGTGCGGGTCTCTTCCAAGCTAGGCGACCCGACGGACGCGGACGCCGAGGCCGTGGTGAAGTTGCACGCAGGGTCGGAGCGGATCGTCGCGCTGGGCGAGGGCAATGGACCCGTGAACGCACTCGACCACGCACTGCGCGACGCGCTGTGCGGCGTGTACCCGGAGATCGAGGAGTTCGAGCTCACGGACTTCAAGGTGCGCATCATGGAGGCCTCGCACGGCACGGACGCGGTGACGCGTGTGCTGATCACGACGGTGCATCGCGAGACGGGCGCCATGTGGCGCACCGTCGGAGTGGGCCCGAACGTCATCGAGGCTTCGTGGGAGGCGCTCGCCGACTCGCTGGTCTACGGGCTTCTCAAGGCGGGCGTCGAGCGGCGCTGACCGGCGGTCGGGCTACGGCTTATGCGTGGCGGGGGACCACGAGGCGAGGTCCTCGGGGAACATCGGCCGCGCGATGTGATACCCCTGCGCGTAGTCGCACCCGAACTCCGTGAGCAGGTCCAGCACGCCGGAGCACTCGACCCCCTCGGCGGTGCATTCGAGACCGAGAGCCTTGGCGAGGTCGAGCATCGAGCGGACGAAGATCTCCGCTTCCCGTGCCTCGGCGATCTCCATCACGAACGACTGATCGATCTTGACCTCGCTGAACGGCAGCGCCGCCAATTGGCGCATCGATGAGTAGCCCACGCCAAAGTCGTCGATCGACAACCGGAACCCCTGGAGCCGGAGTCGTGTGAGGAGCTGCAGCGACAGGCGAGCGTCCTCGATCCGGCTCGTCTCCGTCAGCTCCAGGATGATGCGCCCTGGGTCGACGCCGCGCTCCTTGCAGGCACTCACCAGGCGTTGGTCCAGGCCGGGGGTGCTGAACTCGCTCGCGGAGATGTTGAGCGACAGGTGCACGTCGCCCGGGCCCACCACGTCCGTGAACCATTCGAGCGCGTTCGAGAGCACCCGATCAGTCAGCGCGGCCGCCAAGCCGGTGTCCTCGGCGCGGGTGACGAACGTCGATGGCGGAACCGCGACTCCGTCGACCTGCCAGCGAGAGAGCACCTCGTAGCCGACGACGGCGCGGGTGCGGCACGATACCTTCGGCTGGAGCGCGAACCTCACCGCGTTGCTGTCCAGCGCTTCGCGAAAGCGCTGCGCGAACTCCTGGTCGTCCCACTCGGAGAGGGGCTCGTAGTCGCCCGGCTGAGGGGGCTGAGGGCGAGCCCCCGTTCGACCTCGCAGCACTGCCTCGACGTCCGCGGCGGTGCACGGCTTGGCAAGCGCCCCTGCATAGGTGAGCCCGTGCGCGGCGGTGACCTCGTGCGCGGCGTCGATGACGCGTGCACCCATGCCGCTCGAGATCACGACGGCCGCCTCGGACCCCACCTCGGCCAGGTGCGCGACTACGGCGAGACCGTCCATCTGGTCCATGACGAGGTCGACGAACACGTGTGTGGGGCGCCACTGGCGTTCGGTCTGGAAGAACGTGTCCGGGTCATCGGTCAACTCGCATGCGAATCCCGCGGCTTGGACATGGGCTCGCAGCATCTGACCGACCAAAGGATCGTCGTCGATGATGAGCACGCGTCCGGTGCCAGGCGACTCGGTCATGTGTCCGCGCGGACCGACTCGGAGATCTTCTCGTGCACGCGAATGGCCAACTCTTTGGCGGAGTACGGCTTGGCGAGCAATGCGACTCCTTCGTCGAGCTTGCCGTTGTGCATGATCACGTTCTCGGTGTAGCCCGAAGCGTACAGGACCGGTGTGCCCGGCCGGGAGGCCACCACGCGCTCAGCGAGGTCCCTGCCAGTCATTCCGCCGGGCATGATCACGTCGGTGAAGAGGAGGTCGACGGTGTCCATCTGCGCAAGCTGCTCGAGGGCCTGCGGCCCGGTCGCGGCGGGCGTGACGTCGTAGCCCAGCGACCGCAGGTGCTTCGTCGCGAAAGCCCTCACCAGTGCATCGTCCTCAGCGAGAAGAATCACTCCAGATCCCTGGGTGGGCAAGGAGTCCGACGACGGCTTCGCTTCTTGCGGGCGCGCTCCATCAGGCGCCAAAGGTAGGTACAGGCGGAACGAGGACCCGTGGCCTACCTCCGAGTACACCGTGACATGCCCGCCGGTCTGGCGTGCGAAGCCCCACACCATCGCGAGGCCCATTCCGAAGCCGTGTCCTACATCTTTGGTAGTGAAGAAGGGATCGAAGAGTTGATCGAGCACCTCGGGTGCGATCCCCATACCCGAATCGGTGACGGTCACGACCACGTAAGATCCGGGTTTCACTTCTGCATGCGACGTCACATAGGACTCGTCCAGGTGCTTGAGCTCGGTCTCCACCGTCAGCGTGCCGCCATCGGGCATCGCGTCCCGGGCGTTGATCGCCAGGTTCAGCACGGCACTCTCGAACTGGCTCGGGTCCACATGGGCCGCAGGAAGGTCCGGCGTGAGCACGGTTTCGACGGTGATGTCGTCGCCGAGCGTGCGATGAAGTAGCGACTCGAAGCCTTCGATCAGGCGGTTGACGTCCGTGTGCTGGGGAGCGAGGGGCTGGCGCCGTGCGAAGGCGAGCAACCGGCCCGTGAGTTCCGCGCCCCGCCCGGCGGCCTGGCGGACGAGCCCGATCATGTCGCGAGAACCGGCAGAGATTCCGTCGTCGCGCGACACCGCGTCTGCGCCGCCGATTACCACCGTGAGGAGGTTGTTGAAGTCGTGCGCGATCCCGCCGGTGAGCCGCCCCACGGATTCCAGCCGCTGCGCTTGCTCAAGCCGTTCGCCCAGCTCTCGCGCGTCTGTGATGTCGCGGAAGAACACCGTGATGCCCAGCGAGCTGGGCGTGGCGGTGATCTCAAGCCATCGCGAACGTGCCTGGTCGTAGAACGTCAGGAACTGCGATACACCGCTCGCCATCGCGGTCTCATAGGCCTCCTGTACTGGCGTGCCGAGAACATCGGGGTACTCGGCCCACCACTCCTTGCCAACCAGGGACTCCCGGGGGCGCCCCGACATTTCTTGGACACGGTCGTTCATGTAGGCGATGCGCCAGTCTCGACCGATGGCGAGCACACCATCGGAGATGCTATCGAGAATCACGTCGCGATCGTGGGCGAGCTGCTTGGCCCGCTCCTCTACGGTGTGCGCGTGGTGGACGTCGATGGCACTTCCCCACCAACGCGTGGCGTGGCCTTGGTCGTCGTACTCAGGTTTCGCGCCCACGCGGTGCCAGCGGTACTCGCCAGAATGGTGGCCTATACGGAAGGTCGCTTCGTACGGCAGGCCTCCCGCGAGCGCCGCCGTCCAACGCTCCGTCATCATCGGTACATCGTCGGGGTGGAGGAGAGTCAGCCAGCCTTCGCCCATGAGGTCGTCGAGTTCTCTCCCTGAGTACTCTGCGAGCGCCTCGCTGATGTAGTCGATCTGGCCGTCGGCGTTCGCGCTCCAGACAGCGAGGGGAAGTGCACTCGTGAGCTGCGTGAACCTGCGCCGTTGTGCCTCGGCGGACCGTTCCGCTTCGCGCCACGGTGTGAGGTCCTGAATGGTGCCGTGTAAGCGCACCGGGTGACCCTCGTCGTCCACCTGTGGCTCGCCGATGATAAGGATCGATCGTCGCACCCCGTCAGGAGCATCGATCTGGCACTCCTCGAAGAATGGCTCACCGAGAGTGACCGCGTGCGCGATGGCGTCATCCAACCTCTGGCGGTCCCCACCGACGAAGTCGGAAAGAACCTCTTCGAGCCGGGGGCGGTGTCCTGCAGGCCGTCCGTGGATCGCGGCGACCTCATCCGACCAAACGATGTGACCGTCGTCGTACGCGTAGGACCAGGTGCCGATTCTGCTCAACGGGTTTGCGGTGTCGACAGCCCCAAAGGCTCCGGTATCGCTAGCGGGGGAGAGGGCGGCGGTCGCGCGGCCGGAACGCGCCGATACTGCGGCAATGACCAGCGCGACGATCATCGCGACGGCCGCGAGAACCGCAATTACACTCGGCTGGCCGGTCGTCATTGCGATCACGGCCACGATTCCTGCGGTGACCGCCGCGATTGCGGCAGCCAATGCGAGCACCCGTGGCGGTATCGATTTCTGCATCGTCGCCATGGTGGACCATACCAACACTCGATCGACCTGTGGAAATGGCTCGGCGAGAGCAGTTGCTGGTCGGGTGCCTACACGGCGACGCCCACCAAGTGGCCGATGCCGTAGGTGATCGCCATGGCGAGCGTGCCGCCGATGACGTTGCGCAGGATGGCGCGCGGGTACGGCGAGTGGGCGATCCACGCGGACATGGTGCCCGTGAGCGCGAGCGCCATGATCACCGCGGCGAAGGTGAGGGGGACCTGCAGAGGCGGCGAGGCGAGCAGGATGGTGAGCAACGGGATGATGCCGCCGAGCGTGAACGCGGCGAGAGAGGCGATCCCTGCCTGCATGGGGCTCACCAGCTGCTTGGGGTCGATGCCGAGGTGCATGAGCGCGTGAATGGCGAGCGCATCGTGCGCCGTCTGCTCCTTCGCCGCGACGTGGGCGGTCGGCTCGGACATGCCCGTGCGCATGTTGAGGCGCGCGAGCTGTTCGAGCTCCCACTCGGGTCGCTCGTCGTGCCAGCGCTGCTCGCGCGCGAGCTGAGCCTTCTCGGCGTCCTTTTGCGAGGACACGGACACGAACTCGCCGACCCCCATCGACAACGCACCCGCCGCGAGGCCTGCCGCGCCGGCAGCGAGGATGGCTGCGTGGTTGTCAGGTGTCGCGGCGGCGACGCCCACCACGAGCGCGGCGATCGACACGATGCCGTCGTTGGCGCCGAGCACGCCGGCGCGCAGTCCGTTCAACCGACCGGTGATGCGATTCTCGTCAGGCTCCGCGCGCGTGCTCATGCGGCCAGATTAGGCGCCGATGCGGGAGAGCGCTAGCAAGGTGAACCTGACTTGGGAGCACCGAAACCCCTGGTAGGGGTGCGGTTAAGTCGCCCTTTCGGTGCGGCTTTGCTACAGGCTCGAGTGCTGCGCGCCGACGTCGAGCAGCTCGATCACCGGCGAGCCCGCCTCGTCGGACGCCTCCAGGTTCACCGCCGCCGTGATCGCCCAGTCGTGATCTCCCGCCGGGTCGTCGATCACCTGCCGCACCACCCAGGAGCCTTCCGGGAGCGCCCCGTCCGGGATCGCAGCAAGCGCCGCTCGTGCATGGCCCTCGTCGTGGTCGCCACTGGGCTCGACGAACGTGATCAGGGCTGCCGACCGCGCATCCGGGCCGATGCCGATCGCACCGTTGCCCTGCGCCTCGAACAACGGGTCCAGGGCGTCCCGCCATGCTTGCGCGTTCCAGCCTGCGGGCGCGTCGAGCGCGCCGAGTGCCGCGTAGTCCTCGCGCGCAGCGAGCTCCACCCGGCGGAACATCGCGTTGCGCACCAGGCGGCGCAGCACGCGGGGGTTGCCGGACATTGGGCGTGCCGGTCCCGCGACGGTGCTCGACGTGGCAACTGAGGCCGGGTCCACGTCGTCGCCGAGCACGACCTCGGGGTTCAGCAGGCGCTCCCACTCGTCCAGTAGCGAGGAGTCCGTGCTGCGGACGATCTCGCCGAGCCACCGGGTGATCGCCTCGACCTCTTCGGTGCGGTGTTCCTCGGGAACGGTCTGTCGCAGCGCCCGGTAGCCCTCCGCCAAGTAGCGCAGTACCACGCCCTCGGTGCGCTCGAGGCCATAGACGGACACCAGGTCTCCGAACGACATGGCCTTCTCGAGCATGTCCCGCACCACGGACTTGGGCGAGAGCTCGGCGCCGAGGATCCACGGGTTGGTACGGCGGTAGGCGATGAAGGCGGGCTCGAGCAAGTCAGCCAGGGGCTTGGGCCACGTGACCTCCTCGAGCAGCTCCATGCGCTCGTCGTACTCGATGCCGTCGGCCTTCATTGCCGCGACGGCGACACCCCTGGCCTCGTGCTGCTGCGCCATGAGGATCTGGCGCGGGTCGGACAGCGTCGCTTCGATGACAGACACGACGTCCAAGGCGTGGTCCCGCGCGTCGACGTTCAGGAGGTCCATCGCGGCGAGGGCGAAAGGCGACAGCGGCTGGTTGAGCGCGAAGTTGCGCGGCACATCCACTGTCAGGCGCACCGTGGGGCGCTCTCCACGGGGATGAGTCGGGTCTGGCACGCGCAGGTGCTCGACCACGCCGGCGATCCTGAGCGAGCGGTAGATCCTGAGCGCCTGGCGCATATGAGCGGAGCGCTGCGCCGGGGTGTCATGGACGGCCTCGAGCAGGTTGCGCATCGCGAGCACCGGATCTTCGGAGTCACGGCCCAGGGAGGGATTGGCCACGCCGCGCGACAGCACGTTGAGGACCATCGCGTGCGTCACCGCGAAGCGGCTGGTGAGGGGCTCGGGAGGTGCGTCGCGCAGGCGCTCGAAGGTCGCATCGGTCCAGTTCACGGACCCAGCGGGAGCGCCCTTGCGGACGATCTTCTTGAGCTTCTTGGGATCGTCGCCGGCCTTGGCCAGCGACTTGCGGTTCTCGATCACGTGCTCGGGAGCCATCACGAGGACCTCGCCCTCGGTGTCGAACCCGGCACGGCCCGCGCGCCCCGCGATCTGATGGAACTCGCGCGCGGAGAGGTGACGCATGCGCTCGCCGTCGTACTTCACGAGCGAGGTGAGCAGCACCGTGCGGATCGGCACGTTGATGCCCACCCCGAGCGTGTCCGTGCCGCACACGACCTTGAGTAGGCCCTGTTGCGTGAGCCGCTCGACGGTGCGCCGGTACTTGGGCAGCATGCCCGCGTGGTGCACGCCGATCCCGGCGCGCAGGAACTTGCTCAGCGTCTTGCCAAAGCCGGTGGAGAAGCGCGTGTCCCCAAGCGCATCGGCGATGGCCTGGCGCTCCGTCTTGGTCGCGACCTGCGTGCTCAGCAGCGCCTGCGCGCGGTCGACAGCGTCCTTCTGCGTGAAGTGCACGATGTAGACGGGCGCGCGGCCGGTCTGCACGAGCCGCTCGACCACCTCGGGTAGCGGCTCCACGCTGTAGTCGAACGCGAGCGGAACCGGGCGCTCGAGGGTCGTCACTTCGGCCACGGAGCGGTCGCTGCGTTCATTCAGCGCCTCGACCAGCCAGGTGGTGTCCCCGAGCGTCGCGGACATGAGCACGAACTGGGTGTCCGGCAGTTCGATCAGCGGGACTTGCCATGCCCACCCGCGCTGCGGGTCGGAGTAGAAGTGGAACTCATCCATCACCACCAGCGACGCATCGGTGGCCGCGCCATCTCGGAGGGCGAGGTTCGCCAGGATCTCGGCGGTGCAGCAGATGATCGGCGCGTCTGGGTTGACCGCCGAGTCGCCGGTCATCATTCCCACATTCTCGGTGCCGAACATCTCGATCAGGGAGAAGAACTTCTCGCTCACCAGGGCCTTGAGCGGCGCCGTGTAGTACGTCCGGCCACCTGTCCCGGCGCGGTGCGCGGCGAGCGCGGCGAAGTGCGCCCCGGCGGCCACGAGCGTCTTGCCGGATCCCGTGGGCGTCGCGAGGATCACGTGCGCGCCGGAGACGATCTCGATCAGCGCCTCGTCCTGGTGCGGGTACAGCGGCAGGTGCTGATCGACGGCCCACTCGCTGAACGCTTCGTAGAGGGCATCCGGGTCGGGCTCAGCGCCAGGCGCGGTCTCTGGCAGGCGGGTCAGCAGCGGGGCGTCGGAGGAGGTCATCGTGACCATTGTGGCCGACATGAGTCCTGGCGTTCCTCCAGGATGCAGCGGAGCCGGGAAACGAGTCCCGACGTTCCTACTTCATGGGCCGGGGCGTGAGCCCATGACTGCCGAGCCCACTCGCACCATCGTGGAGCCCTCGGCGATGGCCCACTCGAGATCCCGAGACATGCCCATGGACAGATGCCAAGCGTCGGTCAGCGGCAGCGAGCCACTCTCCGAATGGATCAGCGCCGCGTCGCGAATCTCGCGCAGGCGCCGGTAGCCCGCACGCACTCTTTCTTCATCGCGAGAGTTGAGGCCGATGGTCATGAACCCCGTGACCGTGAGCGCCGGGAGGGCCTGCACGTTGCTCGCGAGCGTCAGCGCCTGGTCGGGGTCGACGCCCGCCTTGGACTCCTCACCCGAGACGTTGACCTGGATCATCACGTCCAGCTCGCGTTCCGCCTCGACGCACAGTCGCGACAGCCGCTCGGCAAGCTTCATCGAATCGACAGTCTGGACGGAGGTCGCATGCTCCACCGCGATCGCGGCCTTGTTGCGCTGCAGTTGGCCGATCACGTGCACGCGCGCCCCCGCCTTCCGCAGCGCGTCGCCCTTCTCGGCGAGCTCCTGCATGCGCGACTCGCCCACGAGCCTGCCGCCGGCGGAGACCACCGCCACCGCCGCATCGGCATCCCAGGTCTTGGTCGCCACGAGCAGCTGGACGCCTGCGCCCGCGCGGCCGCACTGAGCCTGCGCGATGTGCATGCGTGCCTTGATCTCGGCGATACGCCCGGCATAGTCCCAGCCTTCGAGGGCCGCGGTGAGCGCGCTCATGCGGGCTTGGCGATCGGCGCGGTGGTGGCGTCGGTGACGCTCACCAGGTCGGCGGGCGCGAGTTCGATGTCGAGGCCGCGCTGCCCGCCCGAGATGTAGATCTGATCATGGTCGAAGGCGGTCGCATCGAGGATCGCCCGCAGCTTCTTGCGGCCACCCACGGGCGAGATCCCGCCCAGCACGTAGCCGGTGACGCGCTCGGCCTCCTCGGGGTCAGCCATGATGACCCTCTTGACGCCGATCGTGCGGGCCACCGCCTTCAGGTCCAGCGACCCGGCGACGGGCACGATCGCCATGAGCAGCTCATCGCCCGCTTTGACGCACAGCGTCTTGAAGACGCGCTCCGGAGCCGCGCGCAGAGCCGCTGCGGCCTCCTCGCCGTACGAGAGCTCCGAGGACGGATCGTGCTCGTAGGGGTGGAGCGTGTACGGAACATCTGCGGCGATGAGAGCGGCGACGGCGGGCGTGCTCGCGCTGTCCTGGCTGGCCATGGGCACCAGTGTGCCGCATGTGTCGAGTGCCGCGGATGGCCTACGCTCTCGGGGTGACCAGCGACAGCCCGACCCTCGTGGACATGTGGACCGACGGCGCCTGCAAGGGCAACCCGGGCGTAGGCGGCTGGGGTGCGTGGATGCGCGCCGGCGGCAAGGAGCGCGAGCTGTTCGGCGGCGAGGCGCAGACCACCAACAACCGCATGGAGCTCACCGCGGTGATCGAGGGCCTGAAGGCTCTCAACCGCCCGTGCGTGGTCACGCTGCACGTCGACTCGCAGTACGTCATGAACGGCGTCACCAAGTGGATCCACGGCTGGAAGCGCAACGGCTGGAAGACCGGTGACAAGAAGCCGGTCAAGAACAAGGAGCTGTGGATCGCGCTCGACGAGCAGGTCGCGCGGCACGAGATCAAGTGGGTATGGGTCAGGGGCCACACGGGCGACGTGGGCAACGAACGCGCCGACATGCTGGCGAACAAGGGCGTCGAAGTGGCCCGCCGCGCCTGACCCCTGACACACTCCCGCCCCCCCGCCCTCGCGCACTCCCGCCCCGCGCCCGCGAACTAGGCAACTCATGCTCACGGTGAGCCGCAACAAGCGCTGTGGAGGCAACTCATGTCCAAGTGCCTCGCGTCACCCCCGCCGGGCACCAGCCGCGCCCCCTCGAACTAGGAAGCTCAGGACTCCTTTTCGGCCCCGCCCGTCTCCTGTAGGAACGCCAGGACTCATGGCGCGCCGATACCCTGCCCGAGTGACCACCCACCCGCTCCCGTCGACCATCGCGGCACCGGTCGAGCACAGAATCGAGGTCAAGAAGTCCGTCTTTCTCGCCCGGCTCGAACCCGCACAGTCCATCGAGGCGGCCGATGCGGTCGTCGCCCAAGTGCGCAAGGACCACTGGGATGCGCGTCACCATTGCACTGCGCTGGTGATCGGGCCACACGCGGATCGCCAGCGCTCGAATGATGACGGTGAGCCCGCTGGCACCGCAGGCGCACCGATGCTCGAGGTGCTGCGGCACCGCGGCGTTACGGATGTCGTCGCGGTCGTGACGCGGTGGTTCGGCGGCACGCTGTTGGGAGCCGGGGGGCTGGTCCGCGCTTACAGCGGAGCGGTGACGGGGGCACTGGACCACGCTCGGTTGGTCGAGCGCGTGCGCCTCACCCAGATCACGGCCGATGCGCCCCAGGCTGAGGCGGGCCGTATCGTCGCGTTCCTTCATCAGTGGTCCGAGACACATGGCGCGGTGCTTGACGAGCCCCGCTACGGCAGGGCCGTGAGTCTCTCCGTGCACGTAGCGCCCGAACTCGTGCCGGTGCTGGGGGCGGAGCTCGCGGCGCTCACCGGCGGAGGCATCGTGACGACCGTGGGGGAGACGGCGATCGTCGACCGGCCCGCGCGCTGACGTTCCTCCAGGGCGTGTGCCCAACGCGAAGTGTGTACACAACCTTCGTGCAGGGCTGCGGAGCGAGAGGCCCATCGTCCTGGAGAGCACGCTCAGCAGGCGGCGTAATCTTGGTGGTGATGATGCCACGACTGCCTTCCACACGCCGCCGCCACAGCGCGGTCACGGCGCGGGTGATCGCGCTCATCAGCCTCCTCGCGATTGCCGCCGCGCTCGGGTTTGGGGCCCAGCACACCACCGCCCCCGGCACCTCCGCGCTGGAGGCCTCCATAGCGGTCGTAGGCGTTCACGCAGTGGCGGATGCGTCGCATTCCGAGGCGGGTTGCCCCTCCTGTGCGGGGCACGAAGAGGGCGCGATAGCCGCCTGCCTCATGGTGCTCGTGGTGGCCGTGATGATGGCGGTGCGCCGCAGCGCCCCCACCTCGTGGCAGACCAGGGTCCCTCCGCGCGTCTACCAATGGGCACCGAGGTTGCTTGAGCGACCCTCCACACCGCGGCTTGAGGTGCTCTGTATCTGTCGGACGTGAGGGGTGTGCGAGCAGGCCGGGAAGTCACCCGCAGTCGCGCTCGCGTCTCAACCGCTGTGGCTCGTCACGGTTCGGGCCGCGCACCTCTCTCACTCTCATCACGACAGAAGGACTCATCATGAACCGCACGCTTTCCCGCACCGCGCGACGCACCGTCGCAATCATCGCCGCGACAGCGGCCATCTCTCTTGGCGTCGCAGCCTGCTCTACGACACCGGAGGAAGCGCCGACTCCCCAGGCCGAGACCCCCGCTGCCACGTCCTCCGCGTCGCCCGCCAACGCCACGGCGGACGCCATGCTCGCGCCTGAAGGCCTCGACGGAGTCGACGCTCGCACCGTCGTCGACACGCTCGATGCGACGGCGCTCGGCGACCGAACCGATGCCTTCGTGGCGTCCGTCCGCCCCGATGAGCTGCTGCTCACCGATGCAGACGGCACCGAGGCCTCACTGCCGATGCCCGATGACGCGTTCTACGTGTCGTTCGCGCCGTTCATCGAGACGACTCACGAGTGCTACTTCCACTCGCTCACCACGTGCGTGGGTGAGATGCAGGGTGAGCAGATTCAGGTGAGCATCACTGACGCTGCCACCGGTGACGTGATTGTCGACGAGGAGATGACGACCTTCGACAACGGCTTCGTCGGTGTGTGGTTGCCGCGGGACATCGACGCCGAGGTGACCATCGAGCAGGACGGGCTCAGCGCGACCACCACGCTGTCCACCTCGGACGCCGAGGACGCCACCTGCATCACCACCATGCAACTGGCCTGACGACTGCCACCAGAGATGGCGGCGGGTGCCCCAGTCGGGGGTGTCCGCCGTCATCACTGCGTCTCGCGCGGCGTCCGATGAGTCCTGACGTTCCTACAGAGCGCGCCCCCAACCGGATCAGCGCGCGGTACGTTCTTGCTGGCATGAGAGGCAGGGGGACCACCGAGTGAGCGGTTGGCGCGAGACGCTCGACGAGCTCGTGCGCCTGCGCGGCCGCGCGCTGTTCGGATACGCCTACATGCTGACCGGCGACGCTGTAGCCGCCGAGGATCTGCTGCAAGACGCCCTCGTGAAGGCGTTCCGCAGTGGCCGTCACGCTCGATCGCTCGATGCGGCACATGTCTATGTGAAGCGGTCCATCGCGACATCGTTCGTTGATTCCGGCCGGCGAGCGGCCGCGCGACCGGTGAACGATCCGCGCGGCGACGCCTTCGAGACGTGGGCCCGCCAGCACCCAAGCTCGGCGGATCTCACCGCTCGCATGGACGATGCGCTCGACCTGCGGGCAGCCTTGCTCACCTTGTCTCCGCGGGAGCGGGCATGCGTGGTGCTGCGGTACCTCGAGGACATGCCCACGGCAGATGTCGCCGCGACGCTCGGGATCGCGGTGGGATCCGTCAAGCGGTACGTGTCTGACGGTTTAGCGCGGCTCCGGATCGCAATGCCCGAGATGAACTTCGGCGAGCCCGGAACCGTACCCGTCGATGCCCATGAGAGGGGGACGCGATGAGCGATGCACGGCAGGCGTTCCACGATCTCCACGGTCTCGCCGGGGGAGGCTTCGATGCCTCTGAGATCGCCCACGGTCCCGATCGAGTGGAGCGGCGCGTCGCCAGATGGCGCGGCGTGCGCATGGCGGTCACGTCCGCAGCGAGCATCGCGGTGGTGGCGGCCGTGGCAGTTGGGGCGAACGCAACGCGCGCGGCGGAGCCGTTGCCGGCGAGCTCTCTCGAGGCCCCTGTGACCGCGACGGCGACACCCACGCCCGATGCGGGGGTCTCGCAAGGGACGGACCTCGCCGGGTGCTCGGACGCGGTGGTCGTCGCCGGCAAGCCGGTGGGCAACCTCGGAGGGCTGGAGGGGTGGTTCAACGGAACGCCGGTTGCCCCGTGCAGCGAGTGGGACCAGCAGATCCTCGATCATCCCGACACCGTGCTCATCTACACGGGCGACAACACGATGGTCGAGGCGTACTACCGCACCAGCATCGACGCGCTCGGTCCCTACTCAGACCTGGGGCCGGACTTCAAGGTGCCGGATCCTGACCCGGACTGGCCTGAGAACGTCCTGGTGCTGATCGACGCGCGCTCGGGCGAGGTCCTTTCGGTTCACGAGGTCCCCGAGACGTTTGGCACCGCCGAAGAAGGTGCGACGGCGATCTCCGACCGGCTCCTCAGCGACACGGCTGCACTGGAGGATCGGTTCGCAGCGGTGGCGAGTGAAGCGGACGCCCCGGATGGCTTTCAGATCGACCCCTCGGCGTCGGTCATAGGGACCGATGCCGACCTCGCGGACCCGTTGGTGTTCGTGCCTGCCGACTATCCCATCGGCGAGGACCTGCCGTCGATCTCGGCGAGGATCGTGCCCGGCGATGAGACTGCGGCACTGTCGCCAGACGCTGTGCAGGTCAAAACGCAACTGCCCATCACAGGGGCGACGCTCACCGAGATCGCCGAACCGGGAAGCGCGCGGACACCGTCGATGCAATTGAGCATTCCGATTGGTGACGACGCCACTTTGCTTCTCGTGGGCTACAGCGCCTCCGCCGACCGCTATCTCATCGAATTGGTCGCGTGGCACATCCTGGCCGAGTGAGCCCGCGCAACGAGTCCTGACGTTCCTACAAAGGGGCTCATTGGGAGGTGCCGAAGACGGCGTCGCAACGGCCCCCTTGTCTTCAAGGAGCGAGTTGAGGCACGTGCGTCGCAGCGCACTTCCTGAGCGACTCCTGTTCGCTGACAGCGAAATTCGCGTGACGCAGCATCCGCGCGACCTCTTTCGCCGGAAGTAGTCGTTGAAGCGGTCGCATCGGGCGCCCGCCCGTGGAAGGGAAGCTCAATGAAGCGCATCATCGCCACAGGATTCATCACCGCCATCGCCATGGTCGGCCTCACGGGGACTGCGAATGCCGCGCCTGCGGATGCCGCCTGCTTTGGCCAGGTCCACAAGGCCGTCAACAGCGGAGCCTTGGCGGCAGACGGAATCTCCAATGTCGGGGATCTCGTCAAGGCCTTGGGTGGCCAGGGCAAGAACTCGGCGGCCAAAGCGCTCTTCTGCTCGTAGTCGAGCTCTTCGCCACCGGACGAGACCGGCGGATCGGACCCGGGGGCCCGGCCGCCGGTCTCGTCGCGACGCGCCCAACACATCGGTGAAGACGTAGCCATTCGACGTTCCTGTCTCTGTCACGCGATGTCGCGCGGTCAGTCATGGCTTGCCTACGGGGCGCTCGCCCACCGCAAAGCGTGTGCATGACCTTCCTAGAAGGGCGCGGGTAGGGGTCAGGCGGCGAGGATCTGGTCGCAGATGTCGATCAGCCGCTGGCGCAGCGGCGCCACTCGCGCCGCGAAATCGCGCTGACGGCGGGCGTACTCAGACTTCCCGGCCGCAGTCTCGACGGGGATCGCCGCCAGCCCGTATGAGCTGACGTCATACGGGGACGCCTGCATGTCCACACGCCTCACGTCGCGCGCGAGCTCGAAGCAGTCGAGCACCAACTCGCCGGGCACGGCCGGCTCCAGTTTGAGGCTCCACTTGTACAGGTCCATGGTTGCGTGGAGGCAACCGGGCTGCTCCGAGTCGACCTGCCCCGCGCGGGTCAGCGCGTGCGCATTGCGCGGCGCCGCCTCGGCGGTGAAGAACCGGAACGCGTCGAAGTGTGTGCATTGAAGCGGGTGGGATTCGACCACGGCGTCCGTGCCGTCGCCGCCCAGGCGCAGCGGCAGTCCGTGGCGACGCCCGGCATCGGAGGCGCGGTAGACCATGGCCCACTCGTGCATCCCAAAGCAGCCCAGGACTGCGGAGCGGCCGGCCGTCGCGGCCAACAGCCGCCGGATGTGACCGGCCGCCTCGCCTCGCTCGCTACGGAAGGCACCGAGGTCGAGCGCTGTCACAGCGCCGTCGGTCCCGTACCAGCGCCAGCCCGCGTGCTCGTCGGCGTCCGCAAGAGCCACGCCGATGCCGGGGTGCCATCGGCGCAACCGCCCCGGCTTGGTCGAGTAGTACTCGAACAGGAAGTCCTCGATCGCATGCCGCTCGTTCCGAGCGCGGCGAGCGCGGTGGTCCGCCGTCAGCGCATCGGCCCGCTCTTGGTGCGCCGCGGCACGCTCACGCCAATCCGCGGCAGCGAGCACCGTGTTCTGAACAGCGTCGCCGCGAACAGCGTCGTGGGCGAGGGCGGCGGGCATGACAGCCATTGTCTCAGCCCCGCATGCTGCTCAGGAGTCGCAGCTGCACACGGCGTTCATCTCGACCACGCGCTCACCCTCGTCCTCGTGAGCCCAGGCCTGCGCCTCGGCATGAGAGGAGAAGCGGCGCGGCGCCAGGCGCCCGTTCGCCATGAGCACGCCGATTTCGATCTCGTCGCGCGGATCGGTCCACTCGGTTGCCAGCGCAGAACTGTCGGTGCTGTTCATCCCTGCCTCCTCGTTGACGAGTCCCACCAATCAAGAACGCGCAACGCCCGGAGAGTAATCCACCGGCTCGGCTCGCCCACCTCCTCGAGCGAGAAGTGCACGCGGCCGGCGTGCGCGCGGTCCAGGTTCCAGCGTCCGTCCTCGCGTTGCTTGGAGCGCAGCAGGTCGATCGCCTCGGCCGCACGGGCATCGGGCGCCCTGCCGGCCACGCGCAGGTGGTCGAGGCCGCGCAGGATGTCGTAGTGCCATTGAAAAGGGAACGCGAGCCGGACGTAGCCGGGATTGGCCACCTCTCCGGTGGTGCGCCGCCGGAACATCCGCCGCTCGAGCAGATACTCCTCGCCCCCGCGCAGCGCGGCATCGACCGGCACGTGTCCGCCGGCCGCGGCATACGCGGCGAGGCCCTCGAGCACGTTGACGGTGGTGTCGAAGCTGGAGACGGCCGATGCGTGCGGAGCCTCACAGTTCCACCCCCCGTCGGTCAGGCGCTCAGTGAGCAGGCGCTCGGCGATGGGGGACGCGTCGTGCCCGGCGTAGGTGGCGATCGCGAGCGTGCGGCCGTTGATGCACGGCTCGACCTCGCCATCGAAGAACGCCTGGCCGCCCTCCTCCCAACGCACGCCCTCACCGGCCCGCGCGAATGCCTGCGCAACCTTGGGGTCGGCCGGGTCCGCGCCGAGCTCGATCAGCAGCGAAAGGGTGGGGTAGGTGGCCGTCCACGGCTGGCCCTCCCGCTCGTAGGGGGTCTCGGAGACCGGATTGGGGAAGCACGCGCCGCCATCCCAACTGCCGTCCTCCCACTGGAGATCGAGCAGCCGTGCGCCCCAGCCCTCGTGCGCAACGCGGGCGCGCTCGGAGGCGACGGCCGCAGCATCGGCTCCGGCAAGGTCGCGCATGACCTGCCAGCGAATGGCCGGGTCGCTGTCGAGCAACCACGTGACGACGTCGTCCCGCGATGAGTTCATGTGCCGAGCGTAGGCGGCGCGCCAGGCACGCGCGCGTCGAGGCTCTACGGACGCGGCGCAGCCAGCGCAGTGGACGTGGACGTCAGCACGCGCTCGAGCGGACCCTGTCCCACGGCGGCGCGCCACACGCACGCAAACGCCACCAGACCCAGCGCGAGCGCCACGAAAGAGACGTTGGAGGGCTCCCACACCATCTCGGCGCCGACGATCGCGATGACGATCAGGTGCGCCACATAGAGAGTGAGCGCCATCGACCCGGCGGAGGCAAGAGGCCACAGCGCTCGCGGCCACCGCGCCGCGAGCAGCAGCGCGAGTCCGATCACGGCGCATGCGACGCCAATGTTCAGGACCATCTCGACCGGGGTGTACGAGTGGTCCTCGTCGGTGAGCCAGTTCTCGATGGTGCTATCGGACGCGCCGCTGAGCTCCATCCGGAGTGCCCATCCGACCGTCCACGCCGCAGCGGCGGTGGCCCCGCCGCCGACGAGCAGCCCCACCGCAGTACCAGTCGCCCTCAGGTCCATCCGTCCCAGCGCCAGTCCCACCATGATGTAGGCCATCCAGGCCAGCGCCGGATAGTGCTCTGACCACAGCGCTCCCACCACGGGAACGAGCTCCATCCCGGAATCGCCCGCCCACTCTGAGGCGATGCGGGCGAGCCAGCGGCCCCCGACGGCGAATGCTCCGGCACCCGCGAGCAGCACTCCTGATCGCCATCGCAACATGGGCAGCGCCAGCAGGAACATGAGCCCCAAGTTCCCAAGGATCACCGCCACCGGGGTCCCGAGGGCTGACATGAAGAAGCCGAGGATGATCAGGATGGCGGCGCGCACGGCGATGCGCACGCGCGCCCCCGACAGGTCGTCGCGGGGGAGTGCGGTGACGGGGAGAGTGCCGCGGCGCGTGACCATGAGTGTCATGGAGACGCCCGCCAGCACCGCGAACAGGGCCGAAGGGTGACCATGCGTCACCGCCAGCCAACCCCAGCCGTCACTATCGGCACCCCGGATGCCCTCGTCGCCCGTGTGCGAGCCGACCATTCCGAGGATCGCGACGGCGCGCGCCACGTCGAGGCCGTCGATGCGCCGGCGTGGCTCGCCCGCGTCTGCCGAGCCCATCGCATCGGCCGTGCTCGGATGCATACCTGGCATCGTACGCAGGCCAGAGAGCGCATCGGCCAAAGCCCCCGCGCCTCGCGTGCGGCGCGGTGACGCCCGGCTAGGCTGGATCGCATGCGTATTGCAAGATTTACGACCGGAGGCGAGCCGCGTTACGCGATCGTCGATGGCGAGGCAGGCAAGGAAGAACTGATCGTCCTCACCGGCGACCCGATGTACACGCCGGGGGAGGTGACCAACGAGCGGATCCCGCTCACCGACGACGTACGACTGCTCGCCCCGGTGATCCCGCGCTCGAAGGCGATCTGCCTAGGGAAGAACTACGAGGCCCATGCGAAGGAGATCCCGCACCGCGGGCCCGCCTCCGAGGTGCCGATCCTGTTCCTCAAGCCCAACACCGCCGTGATCGGCCCGGACGATCCCATCGTGCTGCCGCACTACAGCGACGACGTGCAACTCGAGGCAGAGCTCGCGGTCGTCATCGGGCGCGTCTGCAAGGACGTGACCGCGGAGCGCGCCGAGGACTTCATCTACGGCTACACGTGCGCCAACGACGTCACTGCCCGTGACCTGCAGCGCGCGGAGGACCAGTGGTTCCGCGCGAAGGCGTTCGACACCTCGCTGCCGCTCGGCCCGTGGATCGAGACCGATCTCGCGACGGATAGCGCGGAGATCACCTCGCGCATCAACGGCGAGACCGCGCAGCACGGCAACACCCGCGACATGATCCGCAACATCGCACAGGCGGTGGCGATGGTCTCCGAGGTGACGACTCTGCTGCCCGGCGACGTGATCCTCACCGGCACGCCCTCGGGAGTGACCAAGCTGAACCACGCGGACATCGTGGAGGTCGAGATCGAAGGGCTCGGGGTGCTGCGCAACCCGGTGATCCGCCGATGACCGACACGACTCTCCAGCCGACAGGCGCCACGACGGCCGATGCGGTCAGAGTGCGGTTCTGCCCGTCGCCTACGGGTACGCCTCACGTGGGCCTGATCCGCACGGCGCTGTTCAACTGGGCGCACGCGCGCCGCCACGGCGGCACGTTCGTGTTCCGCATCGAGGACACGGATGCCGAGCGCGACTCGCAGGAGTCCTACGAGCAGCTCCTCGAGGCGCTGACCTGGCTGGGCCTGACGTGGGACGAGGGCCCCGACGTCGGTGGGCCGTACGCGCCGTACCGGCAGTCGGAGCGGCACGCCATGCACATGGACGTCGCGCGCCAGCTGCTCGAGGGCGGCTTCGCGTACGAGTCGTTCTCGACGCCCGAGGAGGTGGAGGCGCGCCACCGCGAGGCCGGCCGCGATCCCAAGCGCGGCTACGACAACTTCGACCGCGACCTCACCGAGGAGCAGAAGGCCGCGTACCGCGCCGAGGGCCGTCAGCCCGTGATCCGCGTGCGCATGCCGGACGAGGACATCACCTTCACGGACCTGATCCGCGGCGACGTGACGTTCCCGGCAGGGAGCATCCCCGACTTCGTGATCGTGCGAGGCAACGGCCAGCCGCTGTACACGCTGGTCAACCCGGTGGACGACGCCCTGATGCGCATCACTCACGTGTTGCGCGGTGAGGACCTCATGTCCTCCACCCCGCGCCAGATCGCGCTGTTCCGCGCAATGGTGTCGCTGGGGCTCGCCGAGCGCGTGCCCGAGTACGGCCACATGCCCATGGTGACGGGCGAGGGCAACAAGAAGCTGTCCAAGCGCGCTCCCGAGTCCAACCTGTTCCTGCACCGCGACCGCGGCTTCACGCGCGAAGGTCTCTTGAACTACCTGTCGCTGCTGGGCTGGAGCATCGCGCCCGACCGTGACGTGTTCACACCTGACGAGCTGGTGGAGGCGTTCGACATCCGCGACGTCAACCCCAACCCCGCGCGGTTCGACCTCAAGAAGGCGGAGGCGATCAACGCGGAGCACATCCGCATGCTCCCCGTCGGCGAGTTCGTGGCGCGCATGGTCCCGTACCTGCACGCCAGCGGCCACGTGTCCACGGCGGACACACGCGAGCTGCAGCCCCACGAGGAGCAGATCCTCGCCGAGGCCGCGCCACTGGTGCAGACTCGCATGACGCTGCTCGGGGAGGCGCCCGGGATGCTCGGGTTCCTCTTCGTGGGCGACGACGAGCTGCCGTACGACGAGGGCGCGCTGGCCAAGCTTCCGGAGAACGCCGCCGAGGTGCTCGACGCCGCGATGGGCGTTCTCGAGGGCCTTGAGGACTTCAGCGCCGAGAAGCAGCAAGAGGCGCTGCAGGCGGTGCTCGTCGAGCAGATGGGGATCAAGCCGCGCTTTGCGTATGGACCGCTCCGCGTCGCGATCACTGGCCGGCTCGTGTCCCCTCCGCTGTTCGAGTCGATGGAGATACTCGGCAAGGACCACGCGCTGGCACGCCTGCGCCGCCTGCGCTCCACGCTGTGACGGACGGCCCAATCCGAGGCCTGCTGCTCGACGTCGACGACACTCTGGTCGACACGCGCGGAGCGTTCCGGCACGCGCTGATCGCCGTCGCGCAGGAGTACCTGCGCGAAGGAATCGATCCCGAGGTGCTCGTGCAGTTCTGGCGTGCGGACGGCTCAGGCTGGTACCGCGCTCACACGCGCGGCGAGATGACTCATCGCGAGCAACGCATGAGGCGCGCGAACGAGCTGCATGCCGAGTTCGGCGGCGACCCCATGGATGACGAGGCATACGACATCTGGGACGCGGGCTTCGAGAGGTACTTCCGCGAGGGTTGGCGGGCGTTCGACGACGCTGTGCCCTTCCTCGATGCGCTCGACGAGGCCGGCATCCCCTACGGCGCCGTGACCAACGCCCAGTCGGAGTACCAGCGGCTCAAGCTCGAGGCCTGCGGTCTTGAGCGGGTCGAGGTCTTCGTCGGAGTCGATCTTTTTGGCATCGGCAAGCCGGACCACCGGGTCTTTGACGAGGGCGTGCGTCGCCTTGGCCTCGCGGCCGGCGAGGTCGCCTACGTGGGCGACGAGCCGGACATCGACGCGGTAGCGGCGGCCGATGCGGGCCTCACCGGGGTATGGCTCGACCGCCCTGGTGCGCGGCGGGGTCTTGAGTCTGAGCGCTCGGTCTCATACCCGCACGTGGTGAGCGTCGCGGGGCTCGACGAGGTGCTCGCGTCGCTGCGTTGAGTACTGGGCACGGAGATCGACTGCGGTCCGAACGTATGGGTTTGAGCCCGGCGGTGATGTCGGAGTGCGCCGTTAACGTTGGCGGCATGACAGTCGACGAGGCCGTGCAGGCGATCATCTCCCGACCCGAGACGCATCTAGGTTCCGCGACGGCACACGCGTGCTACGAGGCGGTGCTGGCAATTCAGGAGGCGGGCGCGCCGGACGCCGAGAAGGTCGCGATGATCAGCGTGTTTGCGGAAGCGAAGGATTTCCTGCTGGTCGAGACGGCGGACATCGCACTCCTGCCCTGAGCCGCACGCTCGCCTCGTTACGGTGAACTTATGAGTATCGACGTCGGGCCGCCGCGCCAGTCCAGGCGTGGGCGTGCGACGGCGATCGTGGTGATTGCCGCGGTCGGCCTTACGGCGATCGTGGCATTCGCGTGGTGGGCCTCGCCGCACGACGATCAGGAACCCGATCCTTCGCCCACACCAACGGTCTCCGAGGACACCGGTCCCACCGCCGCTCAGGAGACGGCTTTGGTCTACTACGACTGGCTGCGATGGCGCCACGTCGCGGAGTGCTTCACCGCAGCCGGATTCCCCCGCGAGCCGTTCCTGCGATACGAGCTCGCACGGGTGCCGCGCGTGGCGGCCTTCCTCGGTGTCGAGGCCGCCGTCGAGGATCCCTCGCTGCCCAGCCCCGACCTGCGATGGGCTGACGAGCATGGACCCGGGGGCCCCGAATCCCCGCCCGCCCGGCGGCTCACCGAGCCTGGCTCGCCCGACAGCTGCCTGCCGGATGCTCCCGCGCTGCAGCTGCCAGGCGGCTCGGCAGCGGGCGACCTCGTGGCCGAGGCCCGGACCGACGATGCGTTCCTCGACACGTTGGCGGAGTACGCCTGGGTGGCAGAGAACCCCGCTCCGGTCGCGCTCGCGGTGGCCGAGGTGCAGGACCCTTTCGAGGTGACTGCGACCGATGCGGACGGCCAACAGCGATGGGCCGACAGGCTCGCTCGGGTGACCGCCGCGTTTGAGGACCAGATGGTGGTCGTGGCCAGCACCACGACGGATCAATATGCGCAGGCAGCCGGGCTCGGAGTTGGGGGCGGCGTCATCATCGTGCGAGTCTCGGGTCCAGGCGAGGACCTCGCCAACTCCTGGGGACGCAACTGGGACCAGTCGTGCGGCGAGATCGCCGTGAGCGTCGGCGCAGACGGCCCCTTCGATGCCTCCGCGCTGCCCGCCGCATGCAGTGCCGCGCAGATGGAGTAGTCCGTCCCACTGAGGCGCGGGAGAGGCCGGCTCTGCTGCCAGCCTTGATCGCCAGCGGTGCTCACCTCCCAGGCGTATCGTCGAACTGAGGGCGCAGTGAGGCGAGGTGAACCGTGACCCACGAATACATCGTCGTCGAGGACCCCCATGCCTCTCATGAGCGCGGGGAGCACGGCCCGCCGTCGGCCGGGTCCCGCCTGCGCCGCACCGCGGTGGTCGCCGCCGCGTTGGCCTGCATGGGCGCCGCAGCGTTGCTCGCTTGGCCAGACGATGATCCCGAGCCTGCCCCCGAACTGGACGACCTGCCGGCCACCGCAGCGCGGACGACTGCTGCGGTGTACCAGGAGTGGCTCGACCGCACCGTCCTCGTGGAATGCATGACTGAGCGCGGCTTCCCTTACGAGGTGCGGATCGTGGAACACGCCGAGTCCCTCGAGACGGTGGCGCAGTTCCTCGAGCTCGAACCCGTGGCGGTCGATTCCGAGGCCCCCGTGCCGCTCCTGCGCCAGCCGGACCTCTACCTTGGGCGGGGCGGGGAGGCGATGGCCGAGCGCACCCGCGGCGGCTCGGCATGCACGATGCCGCGCACCTCTGTACCGGTGCGCGACGAGGAGGCAGTCGCGGGCATGGTGGCGGCTGCGCGAGCCGACGATCTATTCCTCGCGACCGTTGCCGAGCAGGTATGGGTGGACCAGCATCCTGCGCAGGTCACGCACGCGATCTCGTTGCTGCGCCACGACCGCTCTGCCGAAGCGAGCGCCGACGACGCGCCGTCATGGAGCGACGCCGCAGAGGTGGTCGTCGAGACGGCGCAGGATGGCGTCGTGTGGGTGCCAGTCGTGACCGAGTCTCAGGAACTGTTCTCGCAGGAGGTGGGGCTGACCGACAGTGGGGGTGCGGTAGCCGTGCGCGTGGGCGACGAATCGGCTGCGCTCAACCGCGGCACGTACCTGACGCGCACCGCCGCCATCCAATGCGGTACGGTCACGATTAGCGCGGGCGTCAAGGAGCCGTGGGGGAGTGCCGAGGAGCTCGCGGACATCATGGCCGCCCTGGGTCCGGCGTGCAACGCGTTGATCCGGGAGAGAATCGTCGACGGAGAGAGCCTCGCGGACGTCTACTTTGACTGACGGGGCCGCGTGGGGCCGATGCGAGAGCGGGTTTTGCCCGGCGGCCGGGGCACGGTAGAGTGGTTCGTCGGCCGGGCTTCTTGCTCGGCTTTGTCTCGGCTCCGGTCGAGGCCGTTGGGGTATGGTGTAATTGGCAGCACGAGTGATTCTGGTTCATTTAGTCTAGGTTCGAGTCCTGGTACCCCAGCCAGAGAAAAAGGCCCGCTACGGCGGGCTTTTCTCATGTCCGGCGCCGTCAGAACGTCGAGTCGCCGCGGATGACCACGTCCGAGCCGCCGTCGACGAACACGACCTGGCCGCAGAGGTGCGTGTTCTCCTCGCCCGCCATCCAGGCGAGCAAGGTCGCGACCGCGATGGGCTCGGCGAAGCCATTGAGCGGCATGGGCACGCCCTTGGCGATCTGCTCGCGTCCCTGCTCTGTCGCGAGGAAGGGCTCGACCATCGGCGTGAGGATCACACCCGGTGCCACCGCGTTGAGCGGGATCGATGCCCCGGCCCACTCCTCTGTGGCGGCATGCCGCCGGATCCACCGAGCGAACGCCACCTTCGTGGAGGGGTAGATGAGCTGCCCGGTCTGCTCATCCGCCGCGAGCGTCTGGGCCCTGTGCAGCGCCGCCTCCTCGTCCCAGGCGAGCAAGTGATCCACGAGCTCGTCGTCGTGATCCATGAGGCTCGCCATCGAACCCACGCCGACCGCCCGAGGCGCGGGAGAACCGGTCAGCAGCGGCCGGAGATTCTCGAGCGTGGCGATCATGCCGAAGTAGTTCACGCCAACCGTGGCGGGAACTGGCTCGGCGAGGCCCGCTACCGCGATGATCCCGTCGATGCCGTCGCTCGCCCTGTCCCGGACCGCATCGGCAAGGCCGTCGCGATCCTCGGCCCGCGTGAGGTCTGCGGTGATGTCCGCATCGTGCAGGTCCACACCGATCACCGTGTGCCCGCGTTCCGTCAACAGCTGGGCGGTGGATGCTCCAATGCCCGATGCCGATCCCGTCACCACGTACGACCTCGTCATGGCGCGCCTCCTCGTGTCAGGGGGACCTCTTTCAGCCTATGCCCGCCGCCGCGCGCTCGCCCGGCGGGGCGGCGAGTCCCCACATCAGGCCGTCTCGAGTACCACCTGCTCGCCGTCCCAATCGGCGCTCACCTGATCACCCTCGCCGACTGTGCCGTCGACGATCTCCTTGGCGAGGGCATTCAGCACGCGGGTCTGAATGAGCCGGCGCAAGGGGCGGGCACCGAACGCAGGGTCGAATCCGTCCCGCGCCAGCGACTCGCGCAGCGCGTCCGTGACCGTCAGCGCGATGTCCTTCTGCGTCGCGATTCGCGCGACCGCCTTCGCGAGCTCGGACTCGACGATGTCGCCCATCGCTGATGGGTCGATCCGGTCGAAGATCACCACGTCGTCGAGCCGGTTCAGGAACTCCGGCCGGAAGGCCGCGCGGAGCACCGTCTGCAGGTCTGATTCGAGCGCCTCGCGGTGAACACCATCCCAGCCGAGCACGATGTCGGAGCCGAGGTTCGACGTCATGATCAAGATCGTGTTGGTGAAGTTGACCGTGCGGCCGCGACCATCGGTGAGGCGTCCGTCGTCGAGCACCTGGAGCAGCACGTTCCACACGTCGGGGTGCGCCTTCTCCACCTCGTCGAACAGCACGATGCTGTACGGGCGGCGCCTCACGGTCTCGGTGAGCTGTCCGCCCTGGTCGTAGCCCACGTAGCCGGGGGGAGCGCCGATCAGGCGCGACACCGCGTGGCTCTCCATGTACTCCGACATGTCGATGCGGATCATCGCCCGCTCGTCGTCGAACAGCTGCTCGGCGAGCGCCCGGGCCAGCTCGGTCTTACCCACGCCGGTGGGACCCAGGAACAGGAACGAGCCGATGGGTCGGTGCTCGTCGGCGAGGCCCGCGCGGGCGCGTCGAATCGCATCGGCCACGCTCGCAATGGCGCGGTGCTGACCGACGACCCGCTCGTGCAAGCGGTCCTCGAGCTGGCCGAGCTTGGCAGACTCGTCGGTCAGCAGCTTCTCGACGGGCACGCCCGTCCACTTCGCGACGACGCCGGCGATGTCCTCGCCGGTCACCTCCTCACGGAGCATGCGCTCCTCGGTGGGAATCGCCTCCAACTCAGCCCGCGCATCGGCCATCTCCTTGTCCGCCGCCGGGATCTCGCCGTAGCGGATGCGGCCCGCCCGTTCGAGCTCGCCGTAGCGCTCCGCGCGATCCAGATCCCCGCGCAGCGACTCGAGCCGTTCGGTCGCGGAGGAGACGCGGACGATGAGGTCCTTCTCGCGCGCCCAGCGCATGTTCAGCTCGTCCGACTCTGCCTTGAGTCGCGCGATGTCCGCGTCGATCTCGTCGCGGCGCGCGCGGGCGGCAGGTGACTTGTCCTTGGCGACCTGGGTGCGCTCGATCTCGAGCTGCATGATGCGCCGTCGCGCACGGTCGAGCTCGATGGGCATCGAGTCGAGCTGCATCTTGAGCGCGCTGGTCGCCTCGTCGATCAGGTCGACAGCCTTGTCCGGCAGGAACCGGTCCGAGATATAGCGATCGGACAACCGCGCCGAGGCCACGATCGCCTCGTCGGTAATCTTCACGCCGTGGTGCACCTCGTACTTCTCCTGCAGTCCGCGCAGGATCGCGACGGTGTCCTCGATGGACGGCTCGCCCACGTAGACGGGCTGGAAGCGCCGTTCGAGCGCCGAGTCGGTCTCGATGTGCTCCCGGTACTCGCCCAGCGTGGTCGCACCGATCATGCGCAGCTTGCCGCGAGCGAGCATCGGCTTGAGGATGTTGCCGGCGTCCACGCTGCCGTCCGCCTTGCCTGCCCCCACGATCGTGTGCAACTCGTCGACGAACAGCAGGATGCGCCCCTCGGCTTGCTCGACCTCGGTGAGGATCGCCTTCAGGCGCTCCTCGAACTGGCCGCGGTAGGCCGCGCCCGCGACCACCGAGCTCATAGCGATCTCGATGACGCGTCGATCCTTGAGGGAGGAGGGGACGTCTCCGGCGACGATGCGCTGGGCAAGTCCCTCGACGATCGCCGTCTTGCCCACTCCGGGCTCGCCGATGAGCACGGCGTTGTTCTTGGTGCGGCGCGTCAGCACCTGCATGACGCGGCGAATCTCCTCGTCGCGCCCGATGACGGGGTCAAGTGCCCCCGATTCCGCGAGCGCGGTGAAGTCCTGGCCGAACTGCTCGAGGGCGCTCGGTTGCTGCTCGTGCTGCTCGGTGTGTGGCGTGGCGGTCATGGCAAACCTCCCGGTCTTGTCGCTGTGGCTCAGAGTTGAGCCGCCTGCGCTCAAGTTTACATAATGACTCCGAGAAGGACAAGTGGGCAGCGCGACGCGGGAGGGGCGGCAGGCGCCTGCGGCAAACGCAGGTCACCCGCCACCCGACCGCTCAGGAAGCTACGTAATGGCTACTCCTTGTTGAACTTGTCCTTCACCGTTCCCTCTGCCTTCTCCACGGCGTTCGGAAGGTCGGTGGTGCCGTACAGGCGAGGATCCGGCCGAGTGGGGGAGGGCATCGGCACTCCATCCCCGGGGGCGGGCGCGTTCCGGTAGCTGAACTCGCCGTTGCCATCGGGGGCGGGCCCGCTGGCCCAGCTGCCCGCCGACGCATGAGCTCCGTCTGAGAAGTTCATGTACTCGTACGAGACCTCTTGATCCTCCTTGCGCTGCGGGAAGTTGCTGGGCACGGGCATCTCCTCGAGTCCCTCCTCCTGCAGCTCTCTGGCGGCGGCGATCCACTGGTTCTGGTGCATGGTGTCGCGCGCGATGAGGAAGCCGAGCAGATCGCGCACTCCCGAGTCGTCGGTCATGTGGAACAGCCGGGCTGCCTGCAGGCGACCCTGCATCTCCGCGTGAGCATTGGCGGTGAAGTCGGCAAGCAGGTTGCCGCTGGCCGTGATGTAGCTGCCGCTCCAGGGGTTGCCCATGCTGTCGACAGGGCGCGCACCCGCGCCGGCGACGATCGCGGCCTGCACGTCGGTTCCGCCGACGACAGCGGCGATAGTGGGGTCGCTCTGGACGTCATCATCGGTGATGCCGAGCGGCTGCTTCTCGAGCAGCTGCGAGATCATCGTGGCGAGCATCTCGACGTGGCCGAACTCCTCCGCAGCGATGCCAAAGAGGAGGTCGCGATACTTGCCGGGGATGTGGGCGTTCCACGCCTGGAAGTTGTACTGCATCGCGATGGTGATCTCGCCGTACTGGCCCCCCAGCACCTCCTGCAGCTTGCGGGCGTATACGGCATCGGGCCGTTCGGGAGTGGAGTCATGCTGGAGTTCTTGGCGGTGAAAGTACATGCGTCACGTGCTCCGTTCGAATTGCGGCTTTCACGTCCATTTGTCCCCTCATCGATCAGGCTATGTCTCGTGGTGGCCTGGCGCGCGGCGAGGGGATGAACAACTGCGACGCACGAGTCCCGCAGGCCCGCCGGTGGCGTGATCACCGCACCGAGAGATGGCGGCTGGCGTCGATTAGCACAACCGCCGAATCATCCGCTATCATCGTGTCTCGTGTTCGCCGCAGGTTCGGCGGACCGCTAGGGCCCCGTTGTGTAGCGGCCTAGCACGCCGCCCTCTCACGGCGGTAGCGCGGGTTCGAATCCCGTCGGGGCTACTCTGAATACTCCTCACACACGTTGTGGGGAGTTTTTCTTGTTGTGCAGCGGGTGCACACTGAAGTGCATGCCGCGTCCCCCCGCGTGTGATCAGTCAACGTGCAGGGAGGTGGTGGGGCGATGACCTTGGGAGAGTACTTCCCCGCGACTCTCGCCGCGGCGCGCCAAGGAGTCACCTGGGCATGGGAGTCGATCTATCGCGACCTCTACGGCCCCCTCCACGGCTATGCACGGGGATTTGGACTCGGCGACGACCTCGAGGACCTGCTGTCGGAGACCTTTCTGAACATCGCCCGCGACATCCACCGCTTCGAAGGCGATGAGGACAGGTTCCGCGCGTGGGCGTTCACCATTGCGCGTCGACGGATCCAGGACGCATGGCGGGCTCGCGGCCGCACCGTGGCTATTGCTGACGGTGCCGACCCCTCCACTGTCGCGGACGAACGCTTTCTTGGCGATGTCGAGTCCGAGGCGCTCAGCGATCTATCGATGATGGAGCTGCGTGCGGTGATCCGGGGCCTGTCGGCAAACCAGCGCGAAGTACTCATGCTTCGCGTGGTTGCCGACATGTCGGTGAAGGACACTGCGCAGGTCCTCCACAAGTCCGAGGGCGCCATCCGAGTGCTCCAGAACCGGGCCGTTCGCGCCCTCCGAGTAGCGCTTGGCCAGCAACACTCGGAAAGACCCGCAGAAGAATCTCGCGATGGTGCGTAACGTGTGGGGCTCGCGGAGCGATGACCAGGGTGAGATGACTACCGAACACAAGTTCTCCGACCGCGACCTTGACGCGCTGTTCTCTGGCCGTGCGGTACGTGATGACCGCCTGGCCGAGCTCGCCCCAGCGCTTGCGGCGTTGCGTGCAACAGCCAACGCGGCACCATCAGATGAGCGGGTGACCGGGATGGCTCTCGCCATGTCTCGCGCAGTTCCGACGACGGCCGATGGTGGCGTCGCCGGAGCGCGGGCCGTTCCGGCGCGCACGGCGGTGCTTACGCGCCGACTGGCCGCGATTGTGGCTGGCGCTGGACTCCTGGGTGTGGGCTTCGCCGGGGCCGCAGCGGCGGACGACTCCGCTCCTGGCGACGCGTTCTACGGGCTCGACCGAGCACTCGAGGCGGTGGGCGTCAACGATGGCGGTGCTCGGGAGCGCTTGCATGAGGTGAGCGCGCTGCTGGACCGCGGTGATGTTGATGGGGCGCTCACCCATGCCGAGGAGGCGACGGACGAGCTGGATCCCGAGTCGACGGATGTCCTGAGAAGCGCTGCAGAGGCCGTGGCCTCAGCCGGGTCTCAGGAATCAGTGGAGGTGCGCGAGAGGGTCGCCGCGATGCTGACCTGGATGGCACAGACCGAGCTCGAAGGTAGGGAGTTTGGGCAGGGTGTTGCGGAACGTGCACGTGCGATCAGCGAGGGGCACGACGGCGCGACCGGTCAGGTCCGTGCGACGGACCTGACCGGCCCGCCTGCCGGCGCAGGCAAGCCGGCCGATGCTGGCAAGCCTGCGGAGGCGGGCCAGCCGGCCGATGCTGACAAGCCCGCCGATGCGGGGAGGCCCGCGGATGGTGGCAAGCCGGCGGACGCTGGCAAGCCGGCCGACGCTGGCAAGCCGGCCGACGCTGGCAAGCCGGCAGATGCGGGCCAGCCGGCCGATGCTGACAAGCCCGCCGATGATGGCAAGCCAGCTGACACTGGCGAGCCTGGGGAAGAGGGCACGCCCGAGAACGCTGGGCCCCCTGCGGATAAGGGCACGCCCGAGGCCCCGGGCGCTTCGGGCCAGGGTGGCAAGCCGGAGAGTGCCGGCAAGCCCTAGTCAGGCTGCAACGAGAGCCGCCACGTCCTCACGAGTGGCAAGACGGGCACGCCATTCCCCGACCAGTCCTGGCGGCGGAGTGCCGCACGAGGGGTCGATGGCGGGGCGCCGGGGACGGCGCGACGCGATGGCGCGGTAGACGCCGTCTCGCAGTCCGCGCGGAACGATCCGCATCGACGCGGCGGCACGCCACGGCCACCCGAGCCCGGCTGCCACCTCAGCGACCGCATCGGACCGAAGCCGAGCTCCATCGCAGGTGGCGACCACCAGAGTCGATGCCGCGATCTCGGGCGGCAGCCCCATGGCCCCGAGCGCCGCGCGTCCCACAGGTCCGTCGCTACCGGTGATCAGGAACCGGCGGTCGCGGTCGTGCCGGATCAACCACGCGATGAACCCGTTGCACAGGCCACAATCGCCATCGAAGACCACGATCGGACGGGACATGCTGCGAGTCTAGGTCGTCGGCTCCCCGCGCTGCTCGGCGCCTCTGAGGCGGGTGGCCACGTCGACGTCGCGTACCGGCACGGTGGTGGGGGATTCCAGGTGCACGGCACCACTGGGAAGGATGCCCGCTCCGCCGTATCGCTCCATGACGCGCCACTGGGCGGCGACATCCTCGCCGCTGTGGACCGGCGGCAGGTCGGACCAGAAGTCGAAGCCGCCGCACGTGACGAGCATCTCTCGTCGGAACATCACGCACGCCCCGACCCAAGCGACCTTGTAGGCGAGCCATCCCCGCGACGGGACGGTCACTTCGGCCGCCAGGTGAGTCACGTTCGCCGCCGAATGCAGATGCACGCGCGCCATTGCCGGGTGGTCGGGCCCCAGGCGCTCGGGTTCCACGGCGTCGCCCCACGGCTCGAATGCGTGCCGCTGTTCCGGTCGTTCGTCGTCGAGATATGACAAACCCTGTACCGCGGAACCCACGAACCCACAGCCCAAGGTGTCGAGCGCATCGGCCATCCGGGCGATGCACCCAGGCTCGAGCCAAACGTCGTCGTCCAAGAACAGCGCACGCGGGGATACCGCCATGCTGAGCAGGTGCTGGCGCTGTTCGGCGAGGCCGCGGCGCGGGAGGTGACGGTCCACGATCACCTCGCGCCCCTGGGCTCGCAGCAGCCGCACCATCTGGTTCACGGCAGCGCACTCCTCGATGCTGTCTGCGAGCGACTGGTCCGAGATCACTACGCGAAAGCCGGGATCGTCCTGCGCCGCGAGCCCCGCGAGCGTGGCGGCGAGCTCGGCTCGTCGTCCTGCGGTGGGAATCAGGACGTCGACTGCCGCGACGGACGGTGGGTGGGAAGTCGCCCACTCGGCGCTCTCCCGTCGCGATCCCCGCATCAGGCCTCCGAGGCGGGCGCGGGCGAGGAGCGGATCCGTTCGACCACTGCGGTCGTCGAGTGCTGAGGAGCCTCGTCAAGCACCACGACCTCCCCGCCAAAGCCTTCAACCGCGCGGGCTTCGATCCGGGCTCGGGCGTCGAGCCGGGTGCCCCGGACAAACACATCGGGCTGCAGGCTCTCGATCATTGGCAGGGGAGTGTCGCCTTCGAAGGACGTGACGTAGTCGACGTAGTGCAGCGCCCCCACGACGCCGATGCGGTCGGCCAGCGGGTTCACCGGTCGGCCGTCGCCCTTGAGACGACGCACAGACTCGTCACCGTTGAGGGCGACGACCAGCACATCTCCATGGGCGGAGGCCTGTTGGAGGCAGCGTGCGTGCCCGGGGTGGAGCACGTCGAAGCAGCCGTTGGTGAACACGATCCGCCGGCCGGCCGCCCGCTCGTCCCGGAGTCGCGCAGCGAGTTCCTCCGGGGTGACGCATAGCGCAGCCGTGCCGGCCATCCGAGCGCTCAGCTCAGCAGAGGTGCAGATGGCGGTCCCGGGCCGCGACACCGCCACCTCGGCCGCACACTGCGCCGCCTCCATGGCGGTGACCCACGGCACGCCGGTCGCGCGCGCGGCGGTGAGGGCCGCGGTGAACGTGTCTCCTGCGCCCGAGGCGTGCTGTTCGGGCGCGGCATGCGCGAAAGTGCGGTGCACGGGGCGACCGGATTCGATGAGGATGGCCCCACGGGTGGCGAGCGTGACGACTGCAGCCCTCGCACCCATCGCGGCGAGCAGGCGAGGCGCAGCACGGCTGACGGCTTCAGCAGGATCCGTGCCTTCACGGTCCAGTTCGGGCACCAGCGCCGCGGCTTCGCGAAGGTTGGGCGTGACCATGTCGGGCCGGAGAGCCCGCCACGATTCAGGTCGATGCGCATCGACCACCGTGAGCGGTGGGCGCGCGCCTGCCCGCTTCAGCCCGGCACGCACGGGGCCCATGGCTGCGCCACCGTAGTCGCACACCACCATCGCATCGGCGCCTTCGATCGCCCGGGCCGCTGCCTCGCGGACACGGCGCGCCATGGACTCGCTGGCCTGCGTGGTTCCGCGGTCAAGTCGGACCAGGATCTGCCCTCCTGCGACTACCCGGTCCTTGACGACCGTGGTGGAGCCGGCGTCAAGGATGAGGCCGGAGACGTCAATGTCCGCGTCCTCGAGAGCTGCGCGCAGCGCGGCACCGGCGTCGTCGTCGCCCGCGACGCCCACGAACCTCACCCGCGCGCCGAGAGCCCGAAGGTTCAGCGCGGTGTTGGCCGCACCGCCGGGGGAACGCTGCTCAGCGCCCACGCGGACCACGGGAGCCGGGGCCTCGCGCGCGAGTCTGTCGCTGGTGCCGGTCACCCAACCGTCCATCATCGGGTCGCCGATCACGGTGACCAGCGGCGCGCGGCGGCGAATCCTTCCTGCAAGGTCGTTGCCCGCCGTGGGCCATACGGGGCGCGCGGGCGTATGAGTCATGATCCTCACGCTCCGCTCGTGTCGCGCGGGCCGGGCGTGCCGGTGGCTGGCAGCGGCTCGACGTGCAGCACCTTCTGGGCAGTGAACTCCTCGAGCAGGCCTGGGCCGTATCCAAGCCCGGTGCCGCTGCGCCGTCGGGGCTCTGCGGAGCCGCCGGGCGCCCCGCCGAACACGTCGTTCACCTTCACCGTGCCGAACTCGAGTGCATGCGCGGCGGTCAGCGTCCGCTGAAGGGAGCCGCTGAGTATGGTCGCCGCCAGGCCGTACTCGTCGTCATTGGCCAACGCCACGGCATGATCGAGGTCGTGCACCGCCATGACCGGAACGACGGGCCCAAATGTCTCCTCGGTCATGACGCGCATGCTCGGCTCGCAGTTGGCGAGGACCGTGGGCGGATAGTACGTGCCCGCACCCTCGGGCACCTCTGCGCCTGTGAGTGCGCGCGCCCCGGCTGCGAGAGCATCAGCGACATGCTCATGGACCGTGTCACGCAAGCGCTCATCGACCAGTGGCCCCCACATCTCGCCGCGCGCGAAGGCCTCGGCCTCGTCAGCGAGCGCGTCGAGGTAGGGCTCCTCGATGGCCTGATGGACGAACACGCGCTCGACGGCGGTGCAGAGTTGGCCGCCGTTGATCAGCGCGCCGAGCGCCGTCTGAGCAGCGGCCCAGCGGGGGTCCACGTCCTCATCGATGAGCAGCGGGTCGTTGCCCCCGTTCTCGCGGACCACGTGCACTCCCGTGAGAGCCGCAGCACGAGCGATGCGTTCTCCGGTGAGCGATGAGCCGACGTGCGCGATCACGTCCGCACCCGGTGCCCGGGTGAGGGCGTCGCCCAGCACTGGCCCGCCGGTGACTGTCTGGCATACGTGCGGAGGGAGCACCTGAGACACGAGCTCGCCCCACCGCCGGCCCAGATGTGGACACCGCTCGGAGGGCTTGTGGATCACGGTGTTGCCGGTGACGAGCGCGGCGCCCACGAGTCCCGCCGCGATCGCAATGGGGTCGTTCCACGGCGTGAGCGCTACCACCACGCCGCGCGGCTCTGGCGTTTGTGTGTCGATGTGAGCCGGGTCGCCTCGCAGCCGACCGCCTGCATGCAGAGGGCCTATCTCGGCGTACTGCCGTAGCGTCGCGACGGCGGCGTCGACTCCCGCGCGGGCAAGCATGGGGCTGCGACCTGTTTCTGCGGTATTCAGATCGGCGAGCTCCTCGGAGTGCGCCTCGAGGATCCGCGCGAGCTCGATTAAGGCGTTTCCCCGCTCGGCTGGCTCGACGCGGGCCCAGTCGCGCTGAGCGCTGCGTGACTGCTCGATCACGTGAGGAACAAGCGACTCGTCGTCGTCGTGCACGGTTCCTACGACGCTGCCGTCGCGCGGATCGAGAATCGTGTGCTCGGTGCCGTGGTCCGGGTTGTCCGTTGTGAGAGTTGTCATGCCAGTCCCTTACCCGGCCGCTGCCGCCTCCACACATGCCGAGGCCGCCTCCCTGGCATCCGTTTGCCGCAGGCCGCGCCGGGGAACGGGATGGGCGAACCGAGGGAAGCCTTGACGACCCGGATCGCGAAGGAGGTCACGTGGAGGACACGGCCGAGCCCGAGCGCCCCATCGAGCCGAATGTCGCCCGGATCGCGGTCCTGCGCGGCGGCGGGCTGGGCGATCTCATGTTCGCCATGCCTGCTCTTGCCGCGCTCAGGCGGGCATACCCGCAGGCCGAGATCATTCTCCTAGGTACTGCCGTGCACCGCGAGCTCCTCGCCGGCCGGGCGGGGCCCGTGGATGAGGTCGTGGTCATGCCCGAGGACGATCCGGACCGGTCCCGCGTGTGCGAGGAGATCGCCGCACGAGGGGTCGACGTCGCGGTGCAGATGCACGGCGGCGGACGCCACTCCAACCCCGTGGTGCGCAGCTTGCAGGCACGCGTCACGGTTGGTCAACGCACTCCCGACGCGCTGTCTCTTGACCGCGACATCCCGTTCGCCTATTGGCATCACGAGGCGCTGCGATGGCTCGAGACCGTCACTCTTCTTGGTGCTGCACCGTGCGACCTCGAACCGCATCTGGTGGTCAAGGACGAGGAGCGGCAGCAAGCTGAGCGTCTGCGCGAGGAGCTGATGGTTGGAGCGCAGGGTCCGCTGGTGGTCGTGCACCCCGGTGCGCTGGATCCGCGCAGGCGATGGCCAGCTGAACGGTTCGGAGAGGTCGCAGCCCGGATAGTGGAGACCGGCGGCTGTGCTGTGGTGGTCGGGTCGGTGGACGAGGCTCCGCTCGCCCACGAGGTCGTGATGTCGGCACGGGGCCGGCTTGCTCAGTCAGAAAGCCCGCGTGTGCTCAGTCTCGCGGGAGCTCTCGATCTCGGTTCGCTTCTGGGACTGTTGGACAGGGCCGATGCGCTGGTGGGCAACGACAGCGGTCCGCGTCATCTCGCTCACGCAGTCGGCACTGCCACCGCCTCCGTGTACTGGTGTGGAAACGTCATCAACGCGGCGCCGATCACGCGGCACCGCCATCGAGTCAGCGTCGGCTGGACGACCCGCTGTCCCACGTGTGGAGTTCCCCAGGCCCGCGCCGACCAGGCCCGTTGCCCGCATGACGATTCGTTTGTCTCAGACGTGAGCGTCGATGAGCTCTATGGCGAGCTCGAGGCGCTAGTGGCGTCCTCAAGTGCGGTGTTCCACTCCTCAAGAAATCGCGAGAGCGAGTAATGGGCGAGCACATGCTCGCGTGCGGCCGCACCGCGACGCGACGCTTCAACGGGGTCGGACACCAGCCTCTCGAGGCCCCGTCGCAGCTCCTCGACGTCGTTCGAGAGGACTCCGGCCTCAGGAGGAACGGCGCGGCGTATCTCGGTGGTGTCGACGCCCACGACGGGAAGGCCCAGGTGCATCGCCTCGAGGAGGGCGAGCCCGAGGGACGTCCACCGGTTCGGATGCACGTAGACGCGGCGGTCGGCGACCTCCCGGTGCAGTTCGTCGGTATGCAGCTCGCCGACCTCGACGATCTCGCCCTCCACCGCTCCGAGATGGTCGACCAGTCCGGGGATGCCCATGCCGTATACGTCGAGCGGGGCGGCCCGGCACAGGGCTGGCAGCAGGTCCGTTCCGGTCACGCGCCAGCGGCGGCGCGGCTCATTGATCACCACGGCTGCGCGCGCCAAAGATCCCGAGTACAGATGCCCCGGATCGACGATCCCGTGCTCGATCACGCGCGTGGGCGCACGCCCGCAGTCCCACATGAGCGCATTGAAATGGGTAACGTGGACGATGGGGATGCGCGCCTGGTCGGCCAAGGGGTGGACCGTCGAGGGCACGTCCACCCGGGGAGTGTTGTGCTCAACGAAGACCGCGGGTATGTCCCTCCCAGGGCGCCTGCCCGTGAGCTCCTCGACCCACGCGATCTCCTCGAGCCGCTGCAGCACCACCACGTCCGGCTCCGCTGCGGCCACGTCGCGCTCTGGAACGTCGGATGCGGACTCTGGCCAGTCCCGCCAAGCGCGGCCGCCCGAGCCGTCCAGCGCCACCGGGAGCAGGTAGCGGTGATCTCCCCTCACGAAAGCATCGGCCCAGCCTCCATGTGCATTCCACACGAGCACCCTCATGCGAGCGTCTCCTTCCTGGTCTCCCACACAGACTCGAGTGCCTCCCAGACATCGTCCGCCGTCACGTCGCTCAAGCACGGGTGGCCGGGGATGGCACACTCCCGCCACCGGGATCCTGCGCAGGGGGCGTGCTGGTCGCCAAGGAGGACATGGGGAACCCCGTACGGCGCCCAGCGCACCGAGGGCACGACGGGCGCGAACAGGCTGACCACGGGCGTCCCGACCGCCGCCGCCAGGTGTGCAGGTCCCGTGTTGGCAACGACGATCGCCCGCGCGCCGGCGATCACATGGGCGAGTTGCTTGATATCCAGCGCTCCTCCCAAGTCGACGCCGTGGTTGCCCGCCACCTGCGCCGTCAACGCGCGCTCGTGGGCCGACCCGGTGACCACCGGAACGATGCCCTGTTCAGCGAGGCGAACCGCGGTATCGCGGAAGCGCGTCGCGGGCCACGTGCGTGCGGGGGCCGATGCACCCGGGTGCAGCACTGCATATGGCCGCGCGGGCAGGTCGACGTCCGCGCCCTCCCATCCCTGCACCTGTAGCCGACCGTCGTCGTCTGCGGGCAGGGTGAAGCCTGCGGCCGATGCGATGGCCAGCGCTCTCTCGGGCTCAGGAACGTCCTCGGGCAGGGTTTCGCCCGGCCGCAGCCGGTTGTCGAGCAGCGCGCCAGCATGGTCCACCGACGCGCCGGTGATCCGCGAGACGCCCGCCATGCGGAGCATCAGGGCAAGGGGTAGGGGACTCTGGTGGAACGACGTGAGCACCACAGCCTCGTCGATGTTGAGCGCACCGATGTCGTCGACCATCTGCTGGATCTCGGCGGGATCAAGGGCGGGCGATGGTGAGGTGATCCACGGGCAGTCCCAGGCGATGAAGCGGCTCACTCCGGGCAGCAGGGGGGCGACACGCGCGCCTTGGCCGCTGCACAACAGGGTGACGTCGGCATGCGCGGCGATCGCGCGGATGGCGGGACCGGTGACGAGCACGTCCCCCAGCGAGTCGAGGCGGGCCACCAGCACGCGGGGGCGGGAGCGATGACGGGAACGCATGCTTGGACTGTTCCCGGCCCCGCAGACCGCCAAACGTCGGCGGTCGACGGCGATGAGGACCTCCCGCTCGCAGTGGTGCTGCGGGCACTGAAGCTCGGAGACCTATTGGTCGCGGTGCCGGCCCTCCGTGCGATCCGCCGGGCGTTACCCCATCACCGCGTGGCACTTGCGACTGCGGGATGGCTGGCGCCGCTGGCCCCACTGATTCCGGAGGCGGATGTGTTCGTCCCCCAAGACGGCCTCGACGAGCCTCTCGCCGTATCCCAGGGGCACGTCGATATCGCGATCAACCTGCACGGCAACGGCCCGCAGAGCGCCGCTCTGCTGGACGCGCTCTCGCCGCGCCTGCGCGTGGGGCATCAGGGGCACGGATGGACTGGCCCGGCATGGCGCGCCGACCTTCACGAACGCGACCGGTGGGTGCGCCTGGTCGATGCCTTCGGCATGCCAGGCGACCCTCACGATCTGCTCCTGGAGCGGCCGGAGTCTGCGGCGCCCGGTGTCGCCATCGTTCACGTGGGGGCCGCTTTCGGCTCGCGGCGCTGGCCCATCGAGCGGTTCGCGCATGTGGCGAAGGGCCTGGCTCGTGCTGGGGAACGGGTCCTTGTGACCGGCGGAGCCGCGGAGCGAGAACGGGCGGCCGCAGTAGCGGCCGCCGCAGGGGATCCGCGGGTGATCAACACGGCCGGTCGCTGGGATCTTGGCGAGTTCGCAGGCCTCATTGCGCGGGCACGGATCCTGGTGTCGGTGGACACCGGCGCCGCACATCTGGCGAGCGCATTCGGTACGCCGTCGGTGGTGATGTTCGGGCCGGTGGGGCCCGAGCGCTGGGGGCCGCCACCTGGTCCGCACCTCGCGCTCACACGGGCTGAAGTCCGCCGTGGCGACCCGTTCGCCGATGAGCCCGACCCTGCGCTGCTTGCGGTGCAGGCGGACGAGGTCCTCACCCGAGCGCTTGCGCTGCGCCGGTCATGACCCTTGCGGCCGCAGTAGGAGGGCGCACCTACGCGGACAGTTGCGGAGTCTCGACAGCGAGCGCAGCGCGCAACTGCTCGATGATTCTCTGGAGCAGCCTGGATACCTGCATCTGGGTGACCCCGAGGCTGGCGGCGATCTCCGACTGGGTGCGCTCCTCGCAGAATCTCAGGCGGACGATCCACTGGTCGCGCTCCGACAGCTGCGAGCAGGCGCGGTCGAGCTCGTCGACGGTCTCCACCCAGTCCAGCGCCAAATCGTCGCCGGTGATGTTCGTGGTGATGGCCACGTGTTCGGAGAGGGGGTCGAAGCTGTCGAGCGAGGTCGCACGCCGGGCCTGATGGGCTCCCTGCGCCGCGCGCACCGCGCCGGCGGGAACGCCGATGGCGTCCGCGATCTCGTGAGTGCTCGGTTCGCGGCGCAGTCGCTGCCGCAGGGGCTCGATCTCGGCGGCGATCTGATAGTCGAGGTCCTGAAGTGAGCGCGGTGGGCGCATGGACCATGAGTGATCGCGGAGGTAGTGTTTGCACTCTCCCGAGATCGTGGCGGAGGCGTACCCGACGAACTCGGCGCGGACGTCGGGATCAAAGCGATGCGCCGCCTTGACTAAGCCAGCATAGGCAACCTGGCGCATGTCGGCGTATTCATTGTGCCCTCGGCAATGGCGCCACGCGATGGACTCGGCAAGTTCCATGTGGTCGAGTATGCGATGTTCTATATCGCGAGGACTGTGCGCGGAGCGCGTCGGATCTGCGGGAATTGCATTGGGGTGAGGCATGGTGAAACACTCTCCAATCGATGAGCGTGCCACCCCTCAAAGGCCCTACACATTCCGCTAGTACTCAGAGAAGCACCGTCCTCCTGACTCGTCAAACGCAGAGCAAGGTACCTGCTATTGGGCAGATACCTTGCTCTCGAATCCTCTACAGGCGGTCCCGGAGCTCCTCCGCGCCTTCCGTGACGCGCGCGCAATGCGCGCAGCAGTACATCGCCGTCGGTGTCTCCACGCCATGACCGAGCACCTTGCAGCCGCAATGGGCGCACGAGGGCGCTTCTCCATGGATGGCACATTCAAAGCTGTCGTACGTTGCTCGATGATCGCCGCGCACAATATCGAATGCTTTGTCGTATTCATTGCCGCACATGTCGCATTTTGCCATGTTGCTGTCCTTTCACCTGTGTTTCCGCCATTGCTCGGCGCTCTAGGGCCAGCTGGGCTCCTCGTCGTGGCACACCAGCAGCTCGCGCACCTGGGAGCCCGCGGGCTGAGTCAGGGCGAAGAGGACGGCGTCCGCCACCGCTGTGGGGTCATTCAACGAAGCGTCGTCCGGTGGCCGATACTGCTCGTCCCGTCCGTCAAAGAACGCCGTCTTCATACCTCCCGGGATGAGCGTGGTGACACCCAGGCGGCCCCGGGTCTCCGCTGCCAGAGCACGCGAGAACCCGATGACGCCGAACTTCGACGCGCAGTACGCGGTCGCATCGGGCAGTGCTCTCAGGCCGAGCGACGAGGCGACCGTGACGATCCGGCCGCGGCTCGCAAGCACGTGCGGCATGGCGGCCCGGGCCACGTTGGCCGTACCAGTCAGGTTGACGCTCACCACTGAGTCCCACGTCTCGGCTGGCACTGTGTCGAACGAGCCGGGCTTGTCGATTCCCGCCGCCGTGACCACAGCGTCAAGACCCCCGAGTTGGGAAGCCGCCTCGTTCACGGCAGTCTCCACGGCCGGCCCATCGGTGACGTCGACTTCGAATGCCAGGTGACCCGAGGTCGTCGAGCGGTCGAGCACGACGGGCGTCCCGCCCGCGTCGGCCACGGCCGCCACCACTGCGGCGCCCAGGCCGCTGGCACCGCCGCTGACCAGCACGCGCCCCACTTGTCGGTGTTCGCTCACGAATCGCTCCTCTCGTCAGTCGCCGCGCGCGAGGGCATCGGCGTAGTGGGTGGTGGAGAGCCCGGCCACGAACGGCACCGCCGCCACGGTGCCACCCCAGCGGGCCATGGTGCGGGCCTCAGGAAGCTCTTGTCCGACGTAGTCGCCTCCCTTGACCCACACGTCGGGACGCAGGTACTCAAGCGAGGACTCCGGAGAATCGTCGTCGAAGATCCATACGCCGTCCACGCACGCGAGCGCATGCAACAACGCCGCCCGATCGTGCTGCGCCATCAGTGGGCGAGACGGGCCCTTGAGGCGCTTCACCGAATCGTCTGAGTTCATGCACACGATCAGGCAGTCGCCGAGGGAGCGGGCCGCCTCCAACGTGCGCGCGTGGCCCGCGTGAAGAATGTCGAAGCAACCGCCGGTGGCGACCACCGTGCCTCCCGCAGCCCGAACACGCTGAACGACGGTCGCGCAGTCCTCGACGATGGCCGCGGGGGCGGGGTGGCGCGCATTGACGCCGCCGGCTGCGAGGAAGTCCCGCGCCACCGTCACAGCGGTGGTCAGGCCATCGGCTGCAGTCGCGCCGACGGCTAGTTGTGCGACAAGGGCAGACGCAAGCCGGTCGCCTGCTCCGCAAGGGTCGGCTACGGCGAGCGGAGTTCCGGGGACGGCGAGAGCGGTTCCCCTGCCATCCGCGTCACAGAGCACGGCTCCTTGAGCTCCACGAGTGACGGCAACTGCCTTCGCCCTCCACAGCCGACGGAGCCGCCGCGCGCTCTCGATCGCCTCACCGAGCGAGGCAGTGCTACGCCCCGAGGCACCAGCAGCCTCGCTGGCATTCGGTACCGCGACTGCTACGCCCGCCACCGGGGCGGGCCCTTTCGGGTGGGGGTCCCACACCACCGGCACGGTCCTCGTCGCCTGCTCGATCACCTGCCTCAGCTCGTGACAGTTCGCGACGCCGCGGCCGTAGTCCGAGACAAGCACCGCATCCGCCGTGGCGACAGCACTCGTCATCTCGGGCGTGCACGTGAAGGGAGGAGCCTCCCGACCGTTGCCGACGTCCAGGCGAGCGATCGCGTGCCCCTCAGCCCGCACACGTGTCTTGACGGGTGTGCTGGCAGGACCCGTGTCCGAGATGAGACGCACGCCTTTCAGCGCCGCGCGCAGATCGTCCGCCGCGCGGTCCATGCCCATGCGGCTCACCAGCGTGACCTCATGGCCATCGTCTGCGAGAAGGCGAGCGGCAAGCCCGGCGCCTCCGGCGCGCACGTCGCGGCCCTCCACGTCGACAACCGGCACGGGTGCGTCCGGCATAAGGCGCGAGCTTGAGCCCTGGATGTCAACGTCCAGCAGTGCGTCCCCCACCACTACGATTCGCATGCGCCACCCCCAAAGCCAACGGCGTCGTCGAAGGCGCGGCACAGTGCATGGATCGCCACGAGCTCCACCTCTTGTATCGAGGGCGACGCTCCTTCAAGTACCAAGGCGTCGTCCACCGCTCGTGCGAGCGGGTTCGGGGCGGCACCGGTGATCGCCCATGACGTCAGGTGCGACCGCCGGGCCGCATGGGCGGCCGTCAGCAGGTTCGGACTGCGCCCGCTGGTGGACAGCAGCAGCAGGATGTCACCTCGCCGTCCATGCGCCTCAACCTGGCGCGCGAATACGTCCTCGAAACCGTAGTCGTTGCCGATGGCGGTCAGCGACGAGGTCTCGGACGTGAGCGCGATCGCAGAATAGGCCGGCCGGTTGCCGTCAAAGCGGCCCACCAGCTCTGCCGTCAGATGCTGGGCCTCGGCCGCCGAGCCCCCATTGCCGGCGACGAGCAGCCGCCCTCCCGCGGACAGCCGCTGCGCGAGTGTCACGCCCCACCGGGCGATCTGGCCGCTTGCGTTGCGCAGGCTTGCGAGTGGGGTATCGATCGCGTGGAGATGGTCGGCGACCAAGGCCTCGGCGCGGCTCCGCTGGGGTGCGATGCGGGAGACCGGCACGGCCGCGGTCATGACCGCACCGACCCTGTCGCCTCAAGGGCACCGACGCTGCTGGCGCTCGCTCTCTTCCGAGCGCTTGCGCCGGCGTAGGCCTTCTCCGTCAGCTCGGCGACCCGCTCCCAGGTGAACTTCTGCTCCACGCGCTCACGGCCGCGACGCCCCAACTCCGCACGCAGGGCTGGGTTGTCTGCGAGGCGTGCGATGGCGGTCGCCAAGCTTGCGACGCTGCCCGGTGGCACCAGTAGGCCCGTCCGGCCGTCCACGACCGTGTCGGTGAGCCCCCCGGTCGCGGCTGCCACGACTGGGACACGGCAGGCCATCGCCTCCAACGGAACGATGCCGAAGGGCTCGTACCAGGGCATGCACGCGACCATGTCCATCGAACGCAGCGCGTCGGGGAGGCGGTGGTGGGGCACCTGACCGTGCACGATGACCCGATCGGCGACTCCGAGTGAGGCGGCGAGGTCCAGTAGTCGGGCGCATTCGGCGTCGCGCTTGGTCTGTTCCGCGTCGCCAGCTCCGCCGAGGATGTGCAGTTCGACGTTGCGGCGGTAGTGGCCGTGGAGCCACGCGAGTGCCTGGATCACGGTCTCGACGCCCTTACGAGGCACCAGCCGACCTACGCTGGCGACTCGAATGGCGGCGCCTGGGCGCGGCTTGACGACATCGTCAACCGCGAAGAGGTCGATGTCGACGCCGCACGGTGCGACGGAGACGTGTTCCCCCGCGACTCCCATGGCGCGCAACTCGAAGACCTCGTCGGAGCATGTGGCGATGACGCCGTCAGCGGCGAGCCCCAACTCGCGCTCCCGGTCGATCCGCTCCGGCGGACTGGTGTCGTCACGGCCCTGGTGGCGGCGCTTGACGACACCGAGCGCGTGAAACGTCTGAATCACGGGGATGGGGGCGCCGTGACGTTCAACCGCTCGCCGGGCTGCGATGCCTGACATCCAGAAGTGAGCGTGAACTACGTCGGGACGGTCCTTGTGCCAGTGGCGAGCGACCCGGTCCCCGAACTCGTCCATGTGCGGGTGGAGCTCGTCGCGCGGGATGTGGTGGGCGGGACCGGCGTCGACGTGCACCACCTCGACACCTGGGCTCGCCCCCACGCGGGCGGGCAGCGCCGGGTCGTCACGCCGGGTGTACACCGTGACGTCGTGGCCTCGCCGCGCGAGGGCCGCCGAGAGGGCCGCCACGTGGACGTTCTGGCCGCCCGCATCGGCGCCGCCAAGCGCCGCGAGTGGACTGGCGTGCTCCGAGATCATCGCAATGCGCATGGGTTCCCCTTCTCTGTCTCCTGTGTGTCGTCGATGCCATCGATCAGTTGCTGGACCGCTGCGAGGACACTCGTCGCAACCGTGCGGGCAGCGTCAACCTCCTGTGCGCGCGTGCTCGGCGTCGGCACGAGCACGCCGGCGGCACCGGCGGCACCCGCCGCTTCCACGTCGGCACCGATGTCGCCGATCATCGCGATGTCATTCGCATCCATGCGCCAAGACCTGGCAGCGCTCAAGATCAGCCCCGGCGCGGGCTTGCGACAGTCACAGCCATCTCCGGGTGCGTGCGGGCAGACGAACCATCCGTCGAACGGTCCCAGCAGCGCCTCGACGCGGGCGTTGACGGCGTCGACCTGAGCGGGTGTCAGCAGGCCCCGGCCGATGCCGGACTGGTTGGTGGCGACTCCTACCTTGAGCCCCCGCGAGCGTGCGAGCGACACCGCCTGCGCGGCGGTCGGCATCGGGTCGACGGCGTCCGGATCGCCGTTCCAGGGCACATCCACGACCAGCGTGTCATCGCGGTCGAAGAGTATTCCGCGCACAAAACGGACATAGGGCGTCATGGAGAACTCGTACCCGAGCATCCGCTCACCAAACGTGGCGTGCGAGAAGTGAGCGGGAGAGCCGCAGGCACAGGCTTGCGAAGGGGCGCTCAAGGGACGATGTCGCGCGCCCGCCGTCGCGGGAGATGCTCGCTAGAGAACTAGGGTGCGTGTACGCCCTCGGGCCCCTGGGCTGCCAGGGCGGCGGCGAGATGTTCGCCCCAGTGCATCGCCTTCTCCTCCTGGCCGCCGAGGAGCAGGGCGCCGGGTTCTGCGGAGCCAGTGACGAGCGCAACGGTGAACGTGTGAGGCTCGTCGAGAGGCACGCAGCCGAGGTCCGTGAGGCGGCCGATGACGGCGCGGGCGGCACCGTGCCCTAGCGGTCCGCGGATGCCGGTCTCGAACGCCGCGCAGTACCGCTCGCCTGGAGGCACGTTGTCGAGCCACTCCCGAATCGAGGGGTGGCTCACGTCGGCGTGGAGCCCCGGGCGTCCGTACACCTTGGCGGTCGCAGAGGCGCGCGAGGCGTCCGTAGGGAGGTTCATCGCATGGACCGGGGAACCGACGACGATGAGCCGCGCGCGTTCGACGACTGATGGCGTGGCCCGGTCCGTGGTGAGCGCGACGGCACCGTTTCCGAGACCTCGCGCGATGGCTTGCGCGATGGCGGCGGTGTTGCCCCAAAGCGACTCGTATACGACGACGGTGTCCATGTTCCCGGTATACGCCTTTTGGGGAGGTTCTGCCATGGACCTAGGTCCCACCGCTCGGAAAGGCAGCCACAACGCCGCGCGGCACGCCGCGCCAAAAGGAGCGACGCGCCGCGCGGTCGTGCAGAAGGTCAGGCCACGGAGGTCATCATCCGGTAGAGGAACGCGGAGTACGCGTCCCGCGTGGTCTCTTCCTCAGGTCGGAACGTGCCGTCCGACCAACCCGTGGAGAGGCCGGCGTCGTACATCCAGTTGATCTCGGTGTAGAACTCCGTGTTGTCCTCGGTGACGTCCGTGAAGTGCGATGTCTCGGGCGCGACGTAGCCCTCGGGGTCGAGGTGCCTGAAGAGGAACGCCGCCATCGCGTCGCGCGTGGTTTCGTCCTCAGGTCGGAACGTGCCGTCCGACCAACCCGTGGAGAGGCCGGCGTCGTACATCCAGTTGATCTCGGTGTAGAACTCCGTGTTGTCCTCGGTGACGTCCGTGAAGTGCGATGTCTCGGGCGCCACGTAGCCCTCGGGGTCGGCGAGTCGGAACATGAATGCCGCAACCGCGTCGCGAGTGATGGGGGCGAACGGCCGGAACGTGCCGTCGTTGAATCCCCTCGCGTACCCGTTGCGCCACATCCACTCGATTGCCTCGTAGTGCTCGAGTCCGACGGACACGTCGGGGAACGGCGGGTTGCCGATCCTGTCGGCCTGCTCGACGTCCGCCATCCACGATGCCACCCAGCTGAGCGCCGAGTTCCAGTTGACGGTGATCTCGTTGGTCGCCCAGGACTGGATGTGGTCCACGTAGCACCGCTGCGGGGCACAGTCCTGATTGGGGTAGAGCGCCGAGAACGTGGGGTCCCACGTGCCCGTCTGGGTGTTGGGCCCGCCCGCTACCGAACCCGCGGGCGGGTTGGGGAGTTCGGCGTTCAGCTGGTTGGCGAACCAGCGCGAGTGCTGGTTCTGGCTGCTGACCTCGCCGTAGCCCGTGATGTAGGACCAGTTGAGCGCATTGCGGCCCAGCAGGTAGTCCATCGACTCGATCGCGGCGTCCGCGTAGGGCCTGTGGCCCGTGATGTCGAACGCGGTGCCGAGCACCACCTGGTTGTTCAGCACCTGGGAGTTGGATCCCCACACGAAGCCGTCATCGGGCAGTGCTAGGCCAAACTCCTGGCCCTGCTGCACCGCGAGGATCCCGTCGGCACCCGCCACCACCTGAGCGGTGATCTCGTTCCGCTCGGAGAAGTCGCTGTCCACGGTGGCGAGGTTCATCTTGGCGATGGCGTCGAGCGCGTCCCAACTAAATGCGTCGGTCGGGAACGAGTCCGCCTCGTGGATTGGGGAGTCGAGCAAGAAATCCTCGTACTGGCTCTCGCCCGTGGTGAGGAACAGCTCGGCCGCCGCCCAGTAGAACTCGTCGGTGACGTCGTCGTCATCGTAGGGTCCGCCGCCATCAGCGCCGTCTGCCGCGGGGGCGTACAGATCCGGGGTGCCGAGCGCCGCCTGCCACGTCGACTCCGCCGCAGCGAGAAGCTCGTCCGCGAAGGCCTGGTCGTAATCGGCGTACAGCCGTGCGCCTTGAGCAGCGGTAGCCGCCACGTTGAGGGTCGCTGCCGTCGACGGCCGGTGCAGCTCGCGCACCTGAGCATCGTTCGCCGGCATGAGCGGCAGTCCGGTCCAGCCGTCGTCGTGGATCTTGTGGTGGACCATTCCCTCGAACTGCGCGCCCTGGGGCACCTGCATGGCGAGCATGAACTCGAGCTGCCAGCGCGCCTCGTCGAGCACGTCAGGAACGTCGTTGCCCGTCTCCGGCAGGTTGAGGGTGTCGTCCCCAAGCGCGCCAGGGGCGGCCGCATCGGCGATGGTGGAGCGCTCGTATGTGCCCAGCAGCTGTGCAGTCGAGATGCCGCCGTTCACCACGTACTTGCCGTGATCGCCAGCGTCGTACCAGCCGCCCACCACGTCGAGCGTGTAGTCGCACCCGTCCCACCCGTAGGAATCGGTGTAGACCGCAGCGACATCCGTCGCGTTCTGGCAGGGGACGTCGAGGTCGCCTTGGTTCACGTTGCCGTCAGCAGGAGACGACACGTGGCCTGCGGCTCGCGCGTAGTCCTCACCCACGATCGCTCCATCGATCTCGATGCCGGAGCGCGCGAGGTAAAAGTAGTTGAGGGAGTCGTAGCGCAGCTGCTGGTAGGCGTCCGTGCCGATCTCGAACGCGTACGACGTCTCGCCGTCAGCGGTCAGCGTGTACTCGCCCGACTCGGTGACATCGGAGAAGTCGACGGCGTGCACGTTCATCCCTGCGGACTCGTCGACCCCGAGCGGTGACGTCGAGCCTGAGGCGACCACCGCATCGGCGCTGTCGCGCAGCTCCCATGCGACGGGCGCGGTCTCGTCGGTGACGAGAGTGGCCCCCTTGGGGCCATGAGCGAGATAGCCCACCTGGTTCACTCGTACGCGCGGACCAGTCTCCGGCTCGTAGGGCTCAACCGACACGCCGCCCAGGTAGGAGACGTTGTCGAGGCAGAACTCCCACTCGGAGTCGGAACCGCCGAGCTGGAAGCCGAGTCGCGGATCAACCGGATCGTCGTTCGCCTGGTGCGATGTCTCGTAGCGAGTCCACTCGGCATCGTTGCCGGCCGCGATCTCTCCATACGACGCGTAAGCCCCGCCCTCTTGCTGAACGATCGCCCGCACGGGCCCAGCAGCAGCGGCGTCGAAGCTGAACAGGTAGTCACTCGCGATCAGCTCGAGGTCCTGGTGGATCGCCACGTCCCACGGGTTCGTGGTGCCTGCGGGCACCGTCGCACAGAACACGCCGTCCTCGACGCGAGCGGTGTCCTCGACGAACCCGTAGTGCGTCCAGCCGGTGAGGTCGTCGTCGAAGGTGCCGTTGAGGACCTGCTCGATGCCAGGTGGGGCCACGGAGACGTTGTCCACGCAGAAGGTCCAGGACTCACTCGCGCCGCCGACCTGGAAGGCCGTCTGCAGGCCCGTGAGGTCCTCGTCGACGGTGAAGGCCGTCTCGTAGCGCACCATCTCGGTGGTCAGCGGCTCCGTCGCGTTGGCGAGCTGTGTGTACGGCTCATCGGGGAACTGCACGAGCCCTACTGCGGTGCCGGCGCCTGTCGACGACGACGCGTCGAAGCCGAACACATAGTCGCCAGGGGAGAGGTCGAGCGCGTCTTGGCCGACGATTGCGTCCCACGGGTTGGTAGTGCCTCCCGGGACATCGACGCACAGCGCGCCCGAGTCGATGGTCGCGCTGTCGGTGAGGTTGGGGGTGGTCCACCATGGGTCAATGGTGGTCTCGAAGTCGCCGTTGAGGACATCTGCGCTCGCTGGCGCGAGTCCGACGGCGACGAGGACGGCGGCACCTGCCGCGGCGATAGTGGCGCGTCTTGGCGCGGCTCTGTTCACAGTGCTCTCCTTTGAGCTCTCGACGAGTACCCAATCGAAACGATCCGAGTCGGGTAACCGGAATCTAGCAAGAAACGTTTCGATGCGCACGAGACTGAGCGTTAACATCCGGAAATACGCCATCTGTCAGGCGCTTCACTGGTATACACCCGACGGCGACGGCGACGGCGAGCGCTCGCTCACCTGCGCATCGGCCGCATGGAGAGGAGGGCGCTAGTGGTCAGTGCGCCGCAGCACGTCGCTCAGCTGGCGCGCCGCGTCCATGACGGCCGATGCGTGGGCCGCCGCGGGGTGGCCCGTGAGCCTCTCGATGGGGCCGGAGATCGACACGGCGGCGATCACGGTGCCGGCCGTTCCCCACACGGGCGCGGAGACGGATGAGACACCTGCCTCGCGCTCGCCTGCACTCTCGGCGTGCCCGGCCTCGCGGACCGCGGCGAGGTCTGCGGCCGTGAAGTTCGCGTGCGCGAGGGCGTGATGAACGCGGGGAGACTCGTCCCACGCGAGCAGCACCTTGGCGGCAGAACCGGCACCCATGGTCATGGTGGTGCCGACGGGGATCGAGTCCCGCAGTCCGACGGGACGGTCGACCGCCGCGATGCAGATGCGTTGGTCACCGTGCGGGCGGTAGAGCTGGCTCGACTCGCCTGTGCGGTCGCGCAGCGTGGTCAGCACCGGCAGTGCGGCCGAGACCAGGCGATCCTCGCCCACCGTTGCGGCGAGCTCGGAGAACCGACGCCCCAGGATGAAGGCGCCGCTCGGATCGCGGCCGACGAGGTGGTGGTGCTCGAGCGCGAGGGCGAGCCTGTGCACGGTCGGACGGGCGAGGTGGGTGGTCGTCACCAGCTCGGCGAGGGTAGCGGGCCCCTGCTCGAGTGCACCAAGTATCGCTGCCGTCTTGTCAACGACGCCGACGCCGCTATGATTGTCCATAGAGCGATACTAGCGTCTCAAAATGTGAGATGTCGAGCACGGAGGTTGAAATGGGCAACACCCTGGCAGAGAAGCTGTGGGCCGATCACCTGGTCCGCAAGGGAGAGGACGGCGCGCCGGACCTCATCTACATCGACCTCCACATGTGTCACGAGGTCACGAGCCCGCAGGCCTTCGAGGGACTGCGGCTCGCCGGGCGCGAGGTTCGCAGGCCGGACCTCACCATCGCGACCGAGGACCACAACACCCCCACGCTCGACATCGACAAGCCGATCGCGGACCTCACTAGCCGCACGCAGGTCGACACGCTTCGCAATAACGCGAAGGAGTTCGGCGTGCGCATCCACTCGCTGGGCGACGCCGACCAGGGGATCGTCCACGTCGTGGGACCGCAGCTGGGGCTGACCATGCCCGGCATGACGGTCGTGTGCGGCGACTCGCACACCTCGACGCACGGCGCGTTCGGTGCGCTTGCGTTCGGCATCGGCACCTCCGAGGTCGAGCACGTGCTCGCCACGCAGACGCTGCCGCTCAAGGAGTTCAAGACGATGGCGATCAACGTCGACGGCGCTCTGCCCGAGGGCAGCACCGCGAAGGACATCATCCTCGCCGTGATCGCGAAGATCGGCACCGGCGGCGGGCAGGGCTACGTGCTTGAGTACCGCGGCGAGGCGATCCGGTCCCTGTCGATGGAGGCGCGGATGACCATCTGCAACATGTCCATCGAGGCAGGGGCCCGCGCGGGACTCATCGCCCCGGACGAGACGACCTTCGAGTACGTCAAGGGCCGCCCGCACGCCCCCGAGGGAGCGGACTGGGACGAGGCCGTCGAGTACTGGCGCACACTCGTCACGGACGACGACGCCGTCTTCGACACCGAGGTGAACCTCGACGCGAGCGAGCTGGAGCCCTTCGTCACCTGGGGCACCAACCCCGGTCAAGGGCTGCCGCTCAGCGCCTCGATCCCCAACCCCGAGGAGATCGCGGACGCAGACGAGCGCGAGGCCGCCGAGAACGCGCTGGTCTACATGGGGCTCGAGCCCGGTCAGCCGCTGCGCGAGCTGGCGATCGACACCGTGTTCCTGGGCTCGTGCACCAACGGCCGGATCGAGGACCTGCGCGCCGCCGCCGCGATCATCCAGGGCCGCACCAAGGCGCCGAACACTCGCATGCTCGTCGTTCCCGGCTCGGCGCGCGTGCGCCTGCAGGCCGAGCAGGAGGGCCTGGATCAGGTGTTCCTCGACTTCGGCGCCGAGTGGCGCAACGCCGGCTGCTCCATGTGCCTCGGCATGAACCCGGACCAGCTGAAGCCCAAGGAACGTGCCGCGTCCACCTCGAACCGCAACTTCGAGGGGCGCCAGGGCAAGGGCGGCCGCACCCACCTGGTGAGCCCGCTCATCGCCGCCGCTACCGCCGTCCGCGGCACCCTGTCCAGCCCCGCCGACCTCGAGGATGCCGACGTGCTCGTCGGCACCCCGGCCTAAGGAGCCAGCCATGATGGAGAAGATCACCACCCACACCGGCATCGGCGTCCCGCTGCGCCGTTCCAACGTCGACACCGACCAGATCATCCCCGCCGTCTACCTCAAGCGAGTGACGCGCACGGGCTTCGAGGACGCGCTGTTCGCGGCCTGGCGTGGGGATGATTCGTTCGTCCTTAACCAGGAGGCCTACAAGCAGGGCTCCGTGCTGGTCACGGGCCCCGACTTTGGCACCGGCTCGTCCCGCGAGCACGCCGTTTGGGCGCTCAAGGACTACGGCTTCAAGGTCGTGCTCGCCCCGCGCTTCGCGGACATCTTCCGCGGCAACTCGGGCAAGCAGGGCCTCGTCACCGGCATCGTGACGCAAGAGAACATCGAGCTGATCTGGAAGCTGCTCGAGGCCGAGCCCGGCAAGCAGATCACCGTGTCCCTCGAGGACCGCACCGTCACGTGCGGCGAGCTCACCGTTCCCTTCGAGATCGACGACTACGTGCGCTGGCGCCTGCTCGAGGGGCTCGACGACATCAGCCTGACCCTCAAGCACGAAGAGGACATCACGGCCTTCGAGAAGACCCGCGGCTCGTGGCGCCCCAAGACGCTGCCTGCCAAGACGGAGCCGGACTTCCACGTGGAGGCAGCCCGCGCGGTCGACGCCTGACAGTTCCTTCGCCTGTAGGAAGGTTCTGTACACGGTTCGTCCTCAGGGTGCGTGCTGTAGGAAGAGTCGGTGCGACTACGCGCCGAGCCAGTGACCGCATCGGCCGCTCGCCCGCTCCGAACTAGGCAAGTGGCGCCCATGCGCATCCGCGTGTGGGCGCTCACGAGGCAAGTGACGGTCACGTGACGTCTGTCGCGACGCCAGCCGTCAGTCAGCGTGGGCGTTTGAGCATGGCTTGCCTCCAGGTCGACGAACTCCGTCGAACGTGAGCATGGCTTGCCTAGTTCGGGGACGGCCGCGAGGAAGGGTGCGCAAACAGTGCGGACGCGCGGGTGCGGGGGCAAGAGTGGGCCCACCCAGGCGGGCATGGGATGCTCTACACCATGACTTCTCAAGTCCCGGTTGAGACTGCATCCCTGCGCGCCGACGCAAGAACGGTGGGGCGCGTCGCGGCTGCCGCGATGGTGTGCGGCGCCGCGGTGCTGCTGTTCGCGATTCACGAGCGTCCGCTGGGCTACGTCCCGCTGATCGCGGGCGTGCTGCTGGCCTTCCTCATCGACCGCAGCCTCGCCAAGGACCTCAGCCTGATCGCGATCGGCCAACTGATCATCTCGACGATCTCGCTCGAGGCCGACCTGTCCGACGCCGGGATCACGCGGTTCGCCGTCGTGCTGTCGCTGGCCGTGCTGGTGCCATGGGCGCTCGCGCGCTACTGGCTGAAGCACGACGCGGTGAAGTTCCCCGTGAATACGGGGGTGAGGTGGACCAAGGCCCAGTGGTGGTACCTCGTGTTCGTGATCGTCGCGGGCTACCTGATCCTGCCGTTCTACTTCATCGGCTCGGGCGCGTACATGAACTGGCCGGAGATCACCGGCGGCAACGAGATCGCACGACTGTTCATGGGCGTGAACGCCGTCGGGATCTGGGACGAGCTGTTCTTCATCTGCACCGTGTTCGCCCTGCTCAGGCGGCACTTCCCGATGTGGCTCGCGAACATCCTTCAGTCGCTGGTGTTCGTGTCCTTCTTGTGGGAGCTCGGCTACCGCGAGTGGGGGCCGCTGCTGACTATCCCGTTCGCGCTCATCCAGGCGTGGATCTTCTCGCGCTACAAGTCGCTGCCGTACGTCATCACGGTGCATCTGCTGTTCGACGCGGTGGTGTTCGCGGTGCTCGTGCACGCTCATCATCCGGACTTGTTCAACTTCTTCATCACCGTGCCGGGGCGCTAGTTGCAGCCTGCAACGTTGTAGCCTGAATGCCACGAACTGAGGGGCAGGGACTATGACGCCGACGCTGCGGGAAGTGGCACAGCTCGCAGGCGTGTCCATCAAGACCGTCTCCAACGTGATCAACGGCTACCCGCACATCCGTCCCGCGACGCGCGAGCGCGTCGAGGCTGCCGTCGCGGAGCTCGGATACACGCCCAATCTCACCGCGCGCAATCTGCGCGCCGGACGTTCCGGCGCCATCACTTTGGCCCTTCCCGACATGGGCCTGGCGTACTTCGCCGAACTCGCGGCGCAGGTCATCGAGGCCGCCGAGGCAGCAGGGCTCATCGTCCAGCTGGAGCACACGGGCGGGGATCGCGATCGTGAGCTCGAACTGCTCCGTAGTCCCCGTCGCCAGTCGAGCGACGGCCTGATCTTCAGCCCTCTCGGCATGAGTCAGGACGATGCTCCCGCGCTCGATGTCCCATACCCGCTGGTGCTGCTCGGCGAGCGAATCTTCGACGGCCCGGCCGACCACGTGACCATGCGCAATCAGGACGCCGCTCGCGCCGCGACGGAGTACCTGCTCGCATCCGGTCGCCGTCGGATCGCGATCATCGGCGCCCACGAGGGTGAGGTCATCGGCTCGGCGGGGCTGCGGTTCGCGGGCTACCGTGCCGCCCTTGAGGGGGCGGGCCTACAAGTTGACCCCGCTCTGGTGGGCTACACCGGGCAATGGCACCGCGCGAACGGCGCGGAGACGATGCGGGCGCTACTTCGGTCAGGGGTGGACTTCGACGCGGTTTTCGGGCTCAATGACACGCTCGCTCTCGGAGCAGTCCGGGTGCTCCTCGAGGCCGGGCTGCGGATTCCCGACGACGTGGCGGTGGTCGGCTTCGACGACATCGAGGAGGTGCGTTATTCAGTGCCTTCCCTCACGAGCGTGCACCCAGGTCAGGATTGGATCGCGCGGACGGCAGTGGAGACGCTCATCGCGCGCTTGGCCTCGCATGGTCGAGGTCAACGGCCGACGCCAGTTACGCGGCTCGCTGACTTCTCGATCGTCGAGCGCGAGTCCGCTCCACGCGGCTGACGTGTGGCGTTCTGCGACGCGCAGGTCACAGAATCATAAAGTCACGGCTCAACGGTTGACACGCGCCCACGTCAGCCCCACTATGTCTTTACAACGTTTACTTTCCAACGTTGTACAAGCAAGTTAGGGCTCACCGCCGAGTCACTCACGTGGCTTCCAGCGGGCTGGCCCCATCGCATTCAGACAAGGGTGTCGAACACCGCGAGAGGAAGCACCACATGAACACGAGACTCATGGCAGCCACGGGGCTTGCCGCGCTCGGCATAGCGACGCTGGCCGCGTGCTCGTCGGGAGACGACGGCGAGAACGGCGGAACCGGCGAGGCTGGCGGGAACGGCGGTTCCGACCAGGCGTGCACCAACGAGATCGTCAACGAAGACGCCACGCAAGTGCTCGTGTGGGCGTGGTACCCGTCCTTCGAGCCGGTCGTCGATCTGTTCAATCAGACGCATGACGACGTCCAGGTGTGCTGGACCAATGCTGGACAGGGCAACGACGAATACTCGAAGTTCTCGACTGCCATCGAAGCCGGATCGGGTGCTCCTGACGTGATCATGCTCGAGGCCGAGGTGCTGTCGAGCTTCACGATCAGGGACGCGCTCGTCGACCTGACTGAGTACGGCGTCAACGACATCGAGGACGACTACACCGAGGGCGCATGGTCCGACGTCAAGAGCGGCGAGGCCGTGTATGCGGTGCCGGTTGATGGCGGCCCGATGGGCATGCTGTACCGCAAGGACATCTTCGACGAGTACGGCCTTGAGGTGCCGGAGACGTGGGAAGAGTTCTCAGAGGCCGCTCAGGCGCTCAGCGATGCGGGTGCGCCCGGCGTGCTCGCCGACTTCCCGACCAACGGCCGCGCCTTCAACCAGGCTCTGTTTGCCCAGGCAGGTTCGACGCCGTTCGTCTATGACAGCGAGAACCCGCAGACCATCGGGATCGACGTCAACGACGAGGGCTCCAAGGAAGTCCTCGCGTACTGGGCGGACCTCGTCGAGCGCGGTCTGGTCGCGACGGACGACGCCTTCGCTGCCGACTACAACACCAAGCTCGTCGACGGCACCTACGCCGTGTACATCGCGGCAGCCTGGGGACCCGGCTATCTGGCGGGCCTGTCGGACGCTGACGAGGGCGCCGAGTGGCGCGCGGCTCCGGTTCCGCAGTGGGACCCAGCCAACCCGGTGCAGATCAACTGGGGCGGCTCGACCTTCGCTGTCACCTCGCAGGCGGATGACCCGGAAGCCGCGGCGCTCGTCGCCAAGGAGATCTTCGGCACCGAAGAGGCGTGGGAGATCGGCATCCAAGAAGCTGCACTGTTCCCGCTCTGGAGGCCGATGCTGGAGTCGGAGTACTTCGCCGAGTTGGAGTACCCGTTCTTCGACGGGCAGCAGATCAACAAGGACGTCTTCCTTGAAGCAGCTGCCGGGTACGAGGGCTTTACCTTCAGTCCTTTCCAGAACTACGCATACGACCAGCTGACCGAGGAGCTCTTCGCGGTGGTCGAGGGGGAGAAGAACTCGGACCAAGCGCTGGACGATCTGCAGGCGACGCTCGTCCAGTACGCCGAGACTCAGGGATTCACCGTCAACTGATCTCACTGGTCGGGGGGGGGGGGGAAGGCT